>JOEL01000021.1 GCA_000720995.1 Streptomyces celluloflavus | reverse complement strand
CAAGGGGTCTCGTCGGCAGCGTCAGATGTGTATAAGAGACAGCCCCCACGCCGCTCACCCCGCATCCCGAGCGAGATGACCAGAAAGGCGACGCCGGCCACCCCGGCCAGCAGCCACATCGCCGCCTGGTTGCCGCGGAGGAACAGATCACCGAAGAGTTCATCGGCCTCCCGCCCGCCCAGACCGGTGTGCGCGCGCAGCGCCGCGGCGCCCGCCGAGGGATCGGCGACCACCGCCTCGGCCCACGCCCCACCGGGCAGGTGCCGCGCGGCAAGGGCGTCGGCCAGCGAGTCCGCCGCGGACCAGCGATAGACCGCCATACCGGCAGCCAGCCCGATCGCCCCGCCCAGGTTGTGGAACGTCCATGACGCGCCAACGGCCGTCCCCGCCAGCCGGTCCGGTGCGGAGGACAGGGCGGCGACGGTGGCCGGGCCGAGCACGAACGCCCAGCCGACGCCCATCAGCAGGAACGCGACCACGATGCCGGCGACGCCGCTGTCGCGGGTGAAACGCGCCTGGAGCACGGCCGACAGCGCGAACGCGGCGAAGCCGACGCAGAGCAGCAGCCGTGGCGGAAAACGGTCCACCAGCCGCCCCACCAACGGGGAGAGCAGCGCCACGAGCGCGGTGCACGGCAGCAGCATCAGCCCGCTCGCGTATCCCTGGTAATGCCGTACCGAATACAGAAAAAGCGGCATCAGGAAGAACGCCAGGCAGTAGAAGAACGCCAGCGAGAAGTCGGCCACGATGGCACCGATGAACGTACGGTTCACGAAGAGTTGGAAATCAACGATCGGCGAAACAACCTTGCGCTCCACGACGCAGAACGCGGTGAGCGCCAGCACCCCACCGCCCAGCAGCCCGATAATTTGTCCGGATCCCCATCCCCAGGTGTCCCCCAGCGTAAGCCCCAGAATGACCGCGGGCAGCCCGGCCGTCAGCAAGGTGAGCCCGAGCCAGTCCATTCGCTCGTTTCCGCCACCGCGCGATTCCCGCACCGTCGGGAAACATATCGCCAGTGCGATGACGATGAGCGGAACATTCAGCCAGAACATCCAGCGCCAGCCGAACCCGCTGACGATGAACCCGCCGAGCACGGGACCGACCGCCAGCCCGATGCCGTTGACGCCGTACAGCGCCCCGATGGCCTTGCCGCGCCGCTCCGGCGGGAAGGCGTGCGCGACGATCGCGCTGGTGGCGGTGTAGAGCACGGCGCAGGCTGCGCCCTGTACGAAGCGGCAGACGATGAGCAGCCGCACGTCCGTGGCGGCACCGGCGGCCAGCGAGGCGATCCCGAAGACGACGGTCCCGCAGTAGAGGACCCGCCGGCGCCCGTACCTATCGGCCAGCCGCCCCATCGTCACCATGAACATGGACAGCGCCGCGATAAAGATATTCACGATCAGCTGGAGTTCGATGACCGTCGCACCCAGATCGCCCTGTATCTCCGGGGCCGCGGTATTGACGATGGTGAGATCGATACACCCGAGAAAGCTGATGACGCTCACTCCGGCAAATGCCCACCATCGCCGGTACGAGTCATCCCCGTCCACGCCGCCCCTGTACACGCCATTCCCGCACACCTCATCACCGAGGTGCATCACATTCACCGTGCCCCGTAACGTCTTTTCGGCGCCGCCGGTTCGGCACCGCGGACGAAACTAACGGGGTGACGCGAGGCCGGACAAATAGCCGAACCGCCCGATTCATACGTACGGCGAATGAATACATTTCCCGTGAATGCCCGGAAAATCGCTTGCGGCCCGCCCCGCCGCCGGCCGCCGAAGCGACTGGCGGCGGAGCAGGCCGGATTCACCTGCCGCCGGCACGCGCCGGATCCACCTACCGTCAGAATCTGCGTACCGTCAGAATCTGCGCCCCGCCGCCGGAACGAGCGCGCGCCGCTGCTCGAAAGCGGCCCGGACCTGACGTGCCTGGTTGTCCGCGCCATGGGCATTGGGGTGCACAAAGGTGCACGCCGCACCGTTGCCGGGGATCTCGTCACAGAGCTCGGACGGCGTATCCGTCTGGTCCCCGTCTCCCGTGAGGTCGTCCTTGACCCCGTACATCCACCTCTGGCCTTCGGGTTCACACAGCCCGTGGCCGGCGCTCGGCCCGTAGATGTCGACATAGGTCGCGCCGTGCTCGACGGCGTGCCGTTCGATCAGTTCGTTGAGCTCGCGCTCCAGGCCGTCCAGCCAGGGCATGTCCTTCTTGGCGGTGGTGCCGAGCTGACGCCAGACGCCCCAGCTGCAGCCGGAGTTGGTCGGAACGATCGCCGGATAGCCGACGACCAGGACCTTGGCCCCCGGCGCCCGGTCCCGGATCTCGGTCATCATCTGACCGAAATCATGGTCCAGTTGGGCGAACTTGCCCGCCAGCCACTCCCGCCCCTCACCGGTGGTGAAGTAGTTCGTGCACGGCGTCCCGAGGCCGATCGACCGCGCGCCGCGCTCCAGGCACTGGGTCACGATGTCCCCGAAGCCGAGGCTGTTCCCGCCGATGCCGACGCTCACGTAGTCGGTGTCGTCGTGGAGGTAGTCGATCTGCGGGCGCTTCTCCCGCCAGCCGCCCGCGGGCGGTACGGAGGGCGGGCCGTGCAGCTTCGAGGCCGGCTGCGGCTCCAGAATGCCGTCCCGCACCTCGGCCGCGCCGCAGGTGACATCGGTGAGGTGCAGGCCCAGCTCCTGGGCGACCTGGTGCGGGTAGCTGCGGTACGAGCGGCCGCAGCCGTCACTGTCGTCCCACGGCCGTACGAAGACATCGGCACTGTAGGAGTCGCCGAGGGCCACATAGCTCGGTTCACGGGCGGCACGGGCCGCCGGAGCCGGACCGAACACGGACAGGACGGCAGCGAACGCGGCGGCCGCGGCGAGCGACGCGCGGACGAGCGAGGGCATACGAGGTCTGGACATATGGTCGTCCTTCGTGACGTGTCAGGGTGTTCCCTGATATCGCCGCGCATCGTAACCAGTCCGACACTCTGCGCACCCGACGCATCGCACACATCCCCCACTGGGGTAACCCATGTGCTCCCCGGCAACCCCACGCCTCCACCGGACACCGGGTACCGCCCACCGGGCAGGCCCCCCGTTCCCCCCGTTCCCCCGTCACGCCCACGGCCGATCGGCACAATGAAAACGTGCCGGATCTCCATGAATCGCATCGCGCCGAACCGCATCTCGCCGCACCGCAGCCCCAAGAACCGCAGCTCGCCGAACTCAGCCTCCGCGACGGGACGACGATCCGCCTGGAACTGACCCCGACCGGCTCCGGTCCCGCCCCTTCCCCTCAAGACCGGCCCGGAAAGGCGGACCTGCCCGACGTGGCGGACCCGCCCGAGGGCGCCGGCCCGACCCTGCCGGTGCCCCGGAGCGGTGCGGGCGCCGCCACGGCCGCCGTCGCGACGCTGCGGACGACCCTGCGCCCGCTGGGCCCCCTGCTCCAGGAGATCCACGACGTGATCACCACAGCCGAGCGGCCGCCGAACGAGCTGTCGGTGCAGTTCGGTGTGCAGGTCGGCCAGGACCTCAAGCTCGGCATCGTCGGGGTCAACGGCCGGGCGAGCCTCACCATCACGGCGACCTGGCAGCCGCGGCCCCGGACGGAGTGAGGGGCCGCGGCCGCGCCGACCCTCAGTTGGCCCGCTCGTAGTGGTATCCGTCGCCGTGGGCGGGTCCCACGTTGTGGCGGATACCGCTCGGGTCGTCGAGGATCAGGTACGAGGGGTCCGAGGTTCCGCAGATTCCCGTTGACCGGGCCTGGTCCACGACGGCGGGGCCGATGTTGATGCGGTTCCCGCCACCCGCCACGGAGACGAGCTTGGCCACGCTCTCGCAGTGGCCCGTACCGGTGATATCGCTGATGAGCCGGACGGCGTGACCGCCCGTGGCGGCCCGGGAGATGATCAGCGTGCCCGGCTGGATGGCGTACTGGCCGGTGAGACTCCAGGTGCCGACGAAGGACGAGGGGACCTTGCCGCCGTCGGCCGTACCGCCTCCGGACGCACCACCTCCCGACGTACCGGAACCGCCCGCACCGCCGCCGGAGCTCGCGGTGTTCGAACCGCCGGAGGAACCGGAGCCGCCGGAGCCTCCAGGGTTCGAGCCGCCGGACGCCGGTGCCTGCCCCGCCGACCCCGCGCTCCCGCCCGCCGTACCGCCTTTGCCCTGGCCCTCTTTCTCCTTGCCTCCACCACCACCTCCCGCTCCGCCTCCGTCGGTGGCTTCGTTCTTGCCCTTGTCATCGGAGCCCTGCGGAGAGCTCGCACCCTGGGGCGGTGAAGAACGGGGCAGCCCCGAGGAGTTACCGGGAGTCGGCGATGCGGTCCGGACGTTGCCGGGGCGCCCGGCTTGCGGAACGCTGCCGGGCTGGAGCAGGGTCACGGCGCCGCCACCGACCCCGACCACGGCGACCGCGGCCACGATGATCACCGGCCGACGAGAACGCCGCTCCCGCTCCGAGGTCTTGGCCGGTGACCGCCCCGGCTCCCCTTGCCCCCCTTGATCCCCTGCCTCCCCGCCTCCGGGCGCCGCTTTCCCGGATTCGCCGCCGGCCGGGGCTCGGGACGGGTCCGGGTCCGGGTTCGGGTCCGAGGACGGGGCCGGTGCCAGGGCCGGGTCCGGGGACTTCCCCCGGAGGCCGACCGTGGCGCGGTCGGGGGTCCCCGGGGCCGGCGAAGCCGACGCGTCCGCCGCCGGAGCCGCGTCCGTCTCCCGTACGGGAGACGCCTCCACGTCCAGAAGCCGTGCCGCCTGCCGTGCCAGGTGCGCCACAAGCTCCGCGGGCAGCCATACACCGTTGGCCGTCGCCTGCCGCGGGGCATCCGCCAGCAGCTCGTCCACGCCCGCGCGCCCTGCGACGTCCTTCGTCAGACAACGGGCGATCAGGGTGCGCAGGGCCTCGTCCCGCACCTCGCTCAGATCGGGCTCGTCCTCGACGATCTGGTACATCACCGCGTGCTGATTGCCCGCGCCCTGCCCGAAGGGCAGCAGGCCCGTCGCCGCGTACATCAGGACGCAGCCGAGCGTGAAGACATCGCTCGCGGTCCCCGCCTCCTGGCCGCGGACCTGCTCGGGCGACATGAATCCGGGCGAGCCGATGACCATTCCGGTGCTGGTCAGCAGGGAGTCCACCGAGGTCTGCAGAGCGCGCGCGATGCCGAAGTCGATGACCCGGGGGCCCTCAACGGTGAGCATCACGTTGGACGGCTTCAGATCACGGTGCACGATCCCCGCCGCGTGGATGTCCCGGAGCGCGCGCAGCAGCCCGTCGGCCAGCGCGTGTACGGAGTCCGCGGGCAGCGGGCCGTACCGGCGGACGACCTGCTCCAGGGAGGGACCGGGCACATAGCCCGTGGCCACCCAGGGCCGGTCGGCGTCGGGGTCCGCGTCGAGTACGGGCGCCGTGTAGCGCTCGCCGACGCGCCGCGCCGCATCGATCTCCCGGCGGAAGCGGGCCCGGAAGTGCGCATTCGACGTGTGCTCCTCGTGCACCACCTTGACGGCTACCGTGCGCCCGCCACCGGACCGGGCCAGGAACACCCGGCCCATCCCCCCGGCCCCGAGCCGGCCGAGCAGCAGATAGGGCCCGATCCGTTGCGGGTCACCCGGGGCGAGTGGCGGTATCCGCCCGAAATCATCGTCCGGTTCGCCGCTCTTGGCACTGCTCATGTCGATCTGTTCCCCCGGCGATCGTCCCCATGCGGTCGACTGAACTCGGGCAAGGATAAAGCGCGTTACCGCAGCTACGAAGCTCCGGCGAACGGGGAACGAGCGGACGGCGAACGAGCGGATGCCGGCGGGCCCATGCCACACGCGCGGCAACCCCGGCGGCCACCGAACCCGGCCGGCACCACCGTGGGGAACGTGGGGAACGCGGGGACCATGGCGTACGCGGCGCGCGCCCGGAGCACCCCGTGAACCAGATCACACACCCCACACCCGCCCCCAACGACGCAGTGCCCCGTCCGAGAGATCCCGGACGGGGCGCTGCGTAGCAGGTCAGAGCCGCTGTATCGCGAAGCTTCTGGTGGGCCATCAGGGGCTCGAACCCTGAACCAATGGATTAAAAGTCTGCGGAGCACCCAAACCGGCCTGTGCCGCAGAGTGCCTCATGATCGGGAAGAGTCCCTGTATGTGCAGCTCAGAGGCCGTTTACCTGCCTCGACATGTGATCGCTTAGCCTGCTTCGTACCGCGCCCTACCGCCTCTTTCCAGAGCATCCGGGCCAGCAGGGGGCCAGCAGAAAGGCCCGGTGACCTGCGGTAATGGGGCTCTGTGTGACGTCTTCCAGGCTACGCGGCAGAAGCCCTCTTGCGGCTGCGGCGCGCCCGCGGCACCGCTGCCGCCGCCCGCTCCGTCAGTTCCTGCTCGTACTCCTCGAACATGGCCATGTAGGTGTCCGAGGTGAGCGTGATGGTGGAGTGGCGCAGCTTCACCTTGGCGTCGTGCAGGTCACCCCCGCCCGCCTTCACGAGTCCGGCCGCGCCGTGCCGAAGGTCGCGGAGGTTGATGGGCGGCAGGCCCGCCGCATCGCTGATCTTTTTGAACTCCCGGCTGACCACGTCCGGGTGCAGCCAACTGCCGTCCTCGGCGGTGAACATCTTGCCCGTGTCCGTCCAGTCCGACGTCTCTTTGCCGGCCTCCCGCTCCTGCACGGCGTTCTCGTTCCAGGCGTCCCGCTCTGCCAGTTGGCGCCTCTTGTGCTCCTTGAGCACCTTCACAGTGCCCCGGTCGATCATCACCGCGGCCGCCGACTGATCGGTCTTCGGCGCAGTTTCGATCGGTGTCCACCCGTCGACCACGATTTCAGTGGTGACTTCGATGCGGGGAGGCTTCTGATCGAGGTGGGCGTCTCGCCACTCCTGGCCGACGCCCTCGCCGCGGCGTAGGCCATGGTGCGCGACCAAGTGATAGAAGGCGTAGAGCCGGTGGCTTTCTGCCTCGTCCAGAAAACAGCCGAGCTGTTCAGGCGTCCAGACCATGACGGGGCTCGGAATCTCGCCCGTGGCCCGCCAACGAGCGACCCTCTCAGCGGTCCACAGAAGCCCCTTCGGGCGAGCCGCAACGTCAAGTTCCACATGCGTCGCGGCGTTGAAGGTGATCAGTTGCTCGGCAATCGCCTTGTTCAGCGCGGTCCGCAGTGTGCGGCGGATCGCCTGTCGCGTTGCCGGACCGTTTGCCTTGCGGTACGGCTTCAGATCGGCCAGCTTGGCGCGCTCCTCGGCCAGGCGCGGGCGCTCCTTGGCTGGCGGAGCACCGGGTTTACCCCATCGGCTGCGCGCTTCCTGCGCCCGCCGTGCTTCGTTTTCAGCACGTATCACGTCGGATTCGTCCGCGATGGCGTCGAACATGTCTTGAACATGGGCAACAGACAGGCGATCAAGACGCATGTGCCCGATCCGCGGTTTCAGGTGCACGCGGATGTGCGAAGCGTAGCCGTTGTTGGTTGTCTGTCTTGTTTTCTTGTTGGCGAGCCATTTATCAAGCCAGTCACCTACGGTGGCTTTACCGTCCAGCGGTACACCAACTCCGAGCCGCCGGGTAACCTCGGTCGGATCAGGTATCGGCAGCCGCCTTTTCGAGACGTCGGCTAGAAGATCCGCCACTCGGCGCCGGTCGTTCTCGTCGTCTCCGGCAAGGTCAAGGATTGCACGCACGCGATCGAGGTCGCTCTGAGCTTCCTTGACTTTTTCGTATCCCGTGCGGCGGAAAGTGCGCCGCGCGCCGTCCTCCGTTCGTGGCAATTCCTGGCGTATCGCCGGACGGCCGTGGTTACGCTTCTTCAGACTCGGGCAATCTTTCCCGAGAAGTTTTCCGTTCTCGCCGCGACACTCGCACCGCTTGTATACAGCTCCACCACGACGGCTAGCAGCCATTGATTTAATCCCCCTCGCTTGTGAGGCCAGTCTCGTTAACCGTGTCACTCGCCTTCTTCTATCCGTTGCAACTCCTCTTCGTTATCTTCGCCGGCACTGCTCTTCTTTTCGAGAAGCCGGCGAAGCGGGTCCGCAAAGGCCGGCCGCTCAACGTCTTCACGGAAATAGGGGGCAAGGTAGTAGGGAAGCGGCGGGGGCGTCATACCTTCCTCACGTAGCTCACGGCGGATAGATTCAACCTCCTCCGCGCCACGGTGTGTCGCCTCCTCCATCTCCTCCGCGACATCGATAAGGGCACGCCGTAGCTCGACTTCCGGCCACTTGTCAGTCATCTGTGCTGCGCGCCTCATCTTTTCGTCGGCTCTTAGCTGATGAGAGACGAGGGCCCGCACAAGTTCCTCGTGCCGACGGAATCGATAGATACCGAAAGGCGTATCCTCGAAGTCGTCCGCGTCGGGATCCGTATACCGCCAGCCTTCAGGGCCGGTGTGCCCTGGCGCCTCTCCTGTGAACCATTGGGCGGCTTCGAATGCGTCGGCGGTCTGCCCAGGAAGAACCTCGGCGCTCCCTTCGTACCCGACAGGGAAGATCAGCGCCACCGGCGGCACCCTCAAAGCCTGCGCAATAACGAGGATTTCAGCGACCGAAATCGTCGGGCGTCTACCACTCTCGAAGTTAGCCAGGACCGATCGCGCGATCGGCATCCCGAGTTCTGTGCAGCGATCAGAGAGTTGCTGAGCGCTCATTCCCCGGTGTCGACGAAAACGCCGCACCTCGCCTGCGATGCGGCGAGCTAGCCGCCCCGACCAGTCATCTTGTGTCATGAGAGCACAGTACTCAAACTAATTGACATCGTCCAGTGGATCTAGGCAGGGTTGTGATCACTAGTGGCCAAACCCACGAAGGTAGGCATCCTGTGACACAGCCTGGCATGACCCGTTCCGATCTGCTCGCACTTCCCGCCGCCGTCGACCTGCTCACGGCGGGCCGTGCCCTGTCTCTGGGCCGGTCGAAGGCGTACGAACTTGCTCAGCGCGGAGAGTTTCCGGTGCGACTGCTCCGCGTCGGCAACTCGTACCGCGTTCCCACCGCCGACCTGCTCGACTTGCTCGGCGTTCGGGCGGAAGACGTAAAGGGGCCCATACCGACGGAGCCGCGGTGAAGACGCCTCTCGGTCGCCGCGGAGTCCAAGGCTCATCCGTACCGCCCGAGGTGATCGCACACGACGCCGTGGCCCTGTGGGCGTCGGCCCAGGTGACTGCGCTCAACGTCGGCAGTGCGCCCGAGTACGGCAGCCCAGCATGGCGCGCACTACGCGCCGCCGACCCTCGCCGTGCGGTCGCGCTCATCACGGCCGCGGAGCAGTGGCGCCGCCGCAATGCCCGCGAGCAGTGGCTCGACCATCTCGCCGACGCCGACCCCGACGAGTGGTTCCGCGTCGTCACGGCGGACGCCAACGCTTACGCCCGCACCATCGCGCCCGGCCTCGCCCGCCGGCCGACCCACGACGAAGTCGCCGCCCGCCGCCGCGCCTCCACCGCCCGCGCCCGTCCCGTGGCCGCTACGCGTGGGTGGCCGCCCGTCGCCATCCCCGGACGCCCCGGTTGGGTCCGCACCCTCACCCCCGACGGACGGCAGATTGACCGCCCCCGCAACCAGCCCCAGGAGCCCCCGCGTGACCTCGCACCACCCCGACACCTGCGCGCCGCCGGACGGGCCGCCGCCGCTTGACCCGGTGATACGGATGCTCACCGCCCTGCCCTACGGCGAGCCCGCGCGACCGGTCGCGGCCGCGCCTGCGCGCGCGAATGACGCCCCGTCCGCTGCCGCGCCCGTGCCGGTACCGGAGCGCCACCGGGGACACCTGCGGATGGCCGAACGCTTCGTGGCCGAGCACGCCGACCGTCTGCGGCACGTGCACGGGATCGGGTGGTTCCGGTGGGACGGGGCGCGGTGGGCGGTCGACGAGAAGCGCGCCGACGTAGAGGCCGCCGTTGCCACGGTGAAAGCCGCGCTCGGCGAACTCGACCGCCTCGACGGCCCGGAGCGCACCGCCCTGTTCATGGACGTACGCAAGGCCGAGTCAGCCACCGGCATTGACGGCATGGTGCGCATCGCATCCGCACTGCCGCCGATCTCCACCGCCTCCAAGAGGCTGGACGCGGACCCGTACCTGTTCAACACCCCTACCAGCACGGTGAACCTGCACACGGGCATAGTCCGGGCCAACGACCGGGCCGACCTGCTCACGAAGGTGGCCGGCGGGCCGCTCGCCCCCGAGCACAACGCGGAGTGGCAGACCTTCCTCGCCCGCATCCTGCCCGACGAGGACGTACGCAGCTTCGTTCAACGCCTCTTCGGCTACGCCATGCTCGGCAAGGTCACCGAACACGTCATGCCGATCTTCACCGGCACCGGCGCCAACGGCAAAGGCACCCTGCGCGACGCGCTCATGTCGGCATTCGGTGACTACGCGATCGAAGTCGACCCGGCCATCCTCATGGAGTCCAAGCACGAGCGGCACGGCGCGTTCAAGATGCGCTTGCGAGGCGCGCGCCTCGCGTTCTGCTCGGAGACCGAGAAAGGCCGGCGGTTCGCCGAGGCCACCATGAAACGACTCGTCGGCGGTGACCCGATCGAGGCGAACCTCATGCACCGCAACCCGATCACGTTCGACCCGGCACACACACTCGTGATGCTGACCAACTTCCTGCCCCAGGTGTCCGGCGACGACCCGGCCATATGGCGGCGCATCCTGATCGTGCCGTTCGACGTGACGATCCCCGAGACCGACCGCGACCCCGGCCTGCCCGACCGGCTCAAGAATGCGGCACCGGCCGTTCTCACGTGGGCGTACGAGGGGTGGCGCGACTACCAGCGGCAGGGACTGAACCCGCCCGAGGCCGTACGCGCCCGCACAGCGGCCTACCAGGCCGACAGTGACACCCTGGCCCGTTTCCTCGACGAACGAGCGATCACGAACCCGCACAGCACCGTCAAGGCCCGCGACTTGTTCTCCGCGTGGTCACGATGGTGCGCGGAGAACGGCGAGCAGCCCGGCAACGAGGCCGCGTTCGCCGAGTCCATGAAGAAACGCGGCCACGACAAGACCCGCCGCGCCGCCGGGCAGTTCTACCTCGGTCTGATGCTCGCAGGAACCGACGACGACACGCCCTGACCAGCGGGAATGTAGGGCCATGCAGGGGTTTCCGAAACTCCCTTACGCGGGTGTGTACAGGCATTAACGGAAACCCCAGCACACCCCTACACCCCTACATCCGCCGCCCCTCACCTGCACAAACACCCCTGCGCCCCCAGCCGTTCCACGCGACGCCCCGCGCACCACCACCCCGTCCGATGTCCGCGCGCGCCCGGCCCTGGCCTCACGCGCGCGCGTAGAAATGGAGATTGAACCCGTGGCCAAGCAGTCCCGCCCCGCCGCCGTTGTCGCGCTCGCCCGCGGCGCCACCTCCGAGGAAGCCGCGCGTGAGTCCGGCGTATCCGGGCGTACCGTCCGCCGCTGGATGGAAGACCCCGACTTCTCGATAGAGGTCCGTGACACCCGCACCGAGATCCTGTCGAGTGCTGTCGGCCAACTCGCCGCCGGCGCCGCCGAGGCCGTGACCGCGCTGCGCGCGGCGCTGGTCGACGACGACGGCCGCAACCGCGTACAGGCCGCCCGTACCCTGCTCGACGCCGTTCTGTCCCTGCGTGAATCCCTCGACCTCGAACAGCGCCTCGCCGCGCTCGAAGCCGACGAGGACGGGCGCCGCCGATGAGCCGCCCGACCCCGCTCGCCCGCCGCCTGTCCGCCGTCGAGAAGCGGCGCGACGGCCGCCGCCTGATGCACACCTACCGACTGACCGACGGCCGCACGGTACGCCTGTCCCTGCTCGACGTACTCGGCGCCGTACACGAGGGCCTCGCACTCCACGGCCAGCACGTCACCGAACCACCGTCCGACGTGGTCCGCTACCTGTCCCTGCTCGACCCCGGCGACGACACGTCGATGATGGGCCGCACCACCCGCGCCGTAGCGGCCGAGTGGTGTGCCGCCTACGACGAACACCGCCCCGTGTCGCTCCACAGCGACGAGGGGGCCGGCGGGTGAGTCACACCGACGCCGAACGGCTGACGCGCCCGGACGGGGCCGTGATCGTCCCGCCCGCGATCGCGGGTGAGGTGCTGCGCGCCCTCGTGCGCGACCTGACAGCCCGTGTACGCGCCGACGGGGGCGAGGTGGCCCCCGAGGTGCGGCGCGTGCTCTACGCCCTCCACACGGCCGCACAGCACGCCGAGACGTTCGATTCCGTTACCGTGCCGTTCGATTCTTCCGCTACCGGAAGCGCGGCCGGCCCGTCGGGCACAGTGTGCGTGGCTGAGGCCGCCGCCCTGATGGGCTGCACGCCCCGCCACGTCCGCGCCCTGATCGCGGCCGGCCGACTGCCCGCCGAACGGGTCGGGGCGCGTGTCTGGGCCATCGACACCGCCGCCCTCAACCACTACCGACACCACCGAGGAGAGACCGCAGCATGACCACCACGAACACCACCGCACCGGCCGACCGGCCCGCCGTCGGGCAGGCCGAGCAGGAAGCGGCCGAAGCCGAGCAGTTGCTCGCCGCCCTGGAAGAACGCGTACGTGACGGAGACGAACACGTCACCTCCCAGCAGCTCGCCGACGCACGCGAACTCGGGAGGTTCGCCACGCTGCGCGCCGAGGCCGCACGCCGCAAGGCCGACCGCGCCGCCGCCAAGGCCGCCGAGCAGGAACGCCAGCGCAAGACCGAGCGGGCCCTCGCGCTACTCGCCGAGCAGAGCCCGCAGACCCTCGCCGCCACCTACGCCACTGCACGTGACGCCCTTGCCGCGTTCCTCACCGCATCCAACGCGTTCGACGGCACGGTCACCAAGGCCGCCGCGCTGCTCCGGTCCGCAGGCGCACCCCAGTGTGCAGGAACCCCCGAAGACATGCAGGGCCCGTCCGCGTCACCGACCGCCCCGCGCTGGTACGCCGGATTCAGCGGCGCAACCGTCGACCTCGGCCAGGGCGGCATCCGGCACGCGGACGGAGCCGCCGCCCGCCTCGCCGTTCTGCTCGACGACCTCGACCGGACCGCGGGTATCCGCACGGCCGCAGGCCACCCGGCATTCACCCGAACCCCCGTCATCGACCAGGCACGCCGAGCGCGCGGCGCACTCAGCCCCCAACTCGACTGCCTCGCCGCCACGTTGGACGGAGCGACCAAGTGACCCGACGCGAGCACATCACCGACGACAACCACCACCAGGCCGAGGCCACCCCGTATCGCGGCGCCACGGCGAGCGAGCACTACGTGTCGCCCGCCTACCGCCGCTGGGCCGAGCAGATCGAACGCGACGCCCGCCCGCCGGCCGACACCTTCACCATGCCCACCACTCCGGCCGAGCTGGACGCCCTCAGCTACCCCGACCGCGTACGCGTCCACACCACCGACCGAGCCCTGTACGACCGGCTCACCGACCGCACGTCCTGACCCCGCCCCGACCGCAGAGGCAACGACCTCCCTTGGCTCCAGCCAACGTTGACCGTTCCCAGCGGGATGACGCGACCCCCGACGACCGCGAGATCCCATAGCGCGAGATCACCGCATCCGACGCCCGATCGGGATCGCTCAGCACACATCCCGTGATGGCCGAGCACGGCATGGTGCACACCGCCCTGTGGTGGGCCGACGGAGTCCTGTACACCGACAACGCCCGATGGCTCGACCTCATCCACACCCAGGCCCGCAAGACCGGCGAGCAGATCACCGAGGAAACCGCACCCGACGGACCGCCCGCCGGCCACCTCGCCGACCAGCACGCAGGCGCAGCCCCCGCTGCTCCGCCGGCCTGAACCTCCGCCCCCTGCACGGCCCCGCGGCACAAGCACCCCGCCGGGCGGGGTACCGCCATACCCCGGTGCCGCGCAGGAGCGCTCCGGGAAGCAGAAAGCCCCGCCCGGCACGGCGACCAGACCGGGCGGGTCTGCGCCTCGCGGCTGATCTACGGGGTACGGATGACGTCGCCGGGGGTCGGTCCGAGAACAAGCTGCGGCGCGCACTCGGGGCAGCTGTACAAGACCACCCCGGGGCCACTGTCGCTCTGCATCCACCGCACGGCAACGGGGGCCCCGGTGACTCTGCCGCAGCGGCAGCAGATGGCGGTTGATGTCTGTGGGGCGGGTCCGGTGAGTGCGTTGCGGGTCATGCTGCCACCGCCCGCACGGCGAACTGGTCGCCCGGGTATCGGTAGGGGTATTCGATGCCGATGTCAGCAAACTGGAGCGCCCACCGTCGTTCGCGCTGCTCCGGGGTGAGTGGGAAGGTTTCTTCTGCGTGGAAGATCTCGCGGACTTCCGTGGCGCTTGGTCCGGCCCAGGGGCGGGTCCAGGGGGACGCGGGGGCGGTGTCAGTGAGGGTGAAGGTCTGATCCGCGAGGTATTCCTCGCTGTGGCGTCCGGGCTTGATGCCGAACAGAGCGCTGACCAATTTCAGGGCGCGCACGATAAGGTCTCGCATGTCACAGCTCCTCTTAGCTGTTGGCCATGCCCCGGGATGGATCAAGGCGGGTACCAGCCGCCTCCGTCGCCGGGGTTCTATCTGGGCAGGACCATACCCAAACTTGTCTACCTTCGTCTATCGAGGTAGGGGGACGTATGGAGCGCAGGCCACACGTAGGCGGTTGTCTACGCTGGTGGGATGCCCGAAATCGACCACGAGTCGCCCACGCCGGTGTACCAGCAGATTGCCGCCCTGATCAGGGACGAGATCGAGAGCGGCGCCCTACCGGTCAACAGGAAGATTCCCAGTGAGTCCGCCCTGACTCAGCGCTTCGGCGTGGCCCGTGAGACCGTCCGCAACGCGGTCAAACACCTCCGGGAAGGGGGCTGGGTGTTCACAGTCCCTCAGCGCGGGACCTACGTAGCGGAGAGGCCAACGGAGGACGAGAAGCCCCGTCCATCCGCCACGCGGGGAGGGCAGGCAGACGGGGCGGTTTGAGGGTCAGGCCAACTCTGCGGCCAGAGCCCGGAGTGGGAGAACCAATTCCGGGTGATCCCCGCGTGAGGCGGATTGCATGAGTTCCGTGATGACGATGATCTGAGCGTTCCGGCCGGCCTCCGTGTTGAGCACGGGGAAGGTCTCACGGACCCGCGTGGCGAATGCGGGCGCCAGCAAGGAATACGCCAGCAACATGGCTGGGTCGTATCCGACCGGCGCCCGGCCAAAGCCCTCCCAGTCCAGCAGATACGGCGTGTTGGCCGTGAGGTTCGCCGGGTGCATGTCGCCGTGGGCGGTTTCCCATTCGCTGATCTGAGGCGCCGGGATGCCGAGGAAGCGCGGGACGCTTCGGTCAGCCCATTCCTGCCGGAAGGCAGCCCGGTCCGTTGCAGTCTTCGCCACGGCGCCGAGATCCGTGCGGAGCGACTCCCACCACGGGGCAGCAGGAACCGCCGCGTCCGGGCTCAGCACCGGCGACGGAGAATAGACCGGCTCGGGAATGTACTGGCTCAGTTCGGCTCGGTACCCGTAACCGCCTTCGACATGTTCCACGGTCTCGTACAGGCCAGGTTTCGCTACGCGAAGATCGAACAGTTCAGCGGCCTTGAGGTTCCCATCCCAGGTCTTCCCCGTCGCCTTTTCCGCCGGGGCGGTCATCAGCCGAAGCCAGCACCGCTCATACCTCTGGGTGCACACGCGGGCGCTCAGGGTGCGTCCGAACCACCCCCAGACCTCCGGGCCGTCCACCGTGGCGTCCAACTCGTCCACGGCCAGGTTGAACGCTTCCGTCATCCGCTGTTGGTCAGCGCTCTCAGTCGGAGGCGAGTACATCAAGCACCTTTCGCAGCACGGGGACTGGGACCGGCGGCTCAGCGAGTGCCGCGCGGCCTTCGGCCCAGTGTGCAGGGTCAGACGTGGACAGAAGAACCCGCGTCACCCCTGGGCATGACGCCACGGCGAGAAGGCACGCTTGCGGAACGCTGAGATCCGGGCGGATCAGGTCCGTCAGTTCCTGAGTGGCCAGTTCGGGCAGTTCTCCACCGAAGAGGGAGGCGGACGCATACACCTGCCACCCACGCTCGGCCGCCTGAGCAATCGGACCTCTGCCGCCCAACGCCTGAGTGAAGGCGGTGGCAGTCACGAGCGACACCGGGAGCTGTACGGCTCGAAGGTGGTGGGCTTTCGAGCCGGCCGCCACAGAAGCCATGTGGTCCAGGTTCGGCACGGTGAAGACTCCCGTGTCGAAGCCCTCCCAGGTCGCCACGCCATACGCCTCCAGCGCTCCCGCCTCAACCTCCTCCTCCAACGCGGTGAAGGCACGAAGAAGGGCTTCGGCCGGGTCGCCGGCGGCGCGCTCCGGGTTGTGGACGAAGACCATGTTGAGACGGGCCCGGCCCAGCTCCGCCCGGTTCCGGGCGCACTGCCAGTGGACGAACGGAGCCGTGAGGCAGTGTCCGGCGTGAGCTTCAGAAGAGGTAAGGACTCCGGCCGCGATTGCCGCCGTGCCGGTGCCGCTGGCGACGAAGCCGACCTTTGTGGAGACCGGGACGGGGTGGCGGGCCAGGGCCGGGGCCAGAAGTGTTTGGGCGCGGCCTCCGAGGTAGTTGGGGGCTGTGTCCACCCAGGCGGTCCCAGGGTCCTCCCATGCCCGGCAGGCGGCTTCGTGAACGGCGGGAGGACGAAGGCGGTAGGTGCCCAGGCCCAGGGCTGCCGTGTTCATGCGCTGCCCCCTTCAACCGCTACCGCCTGGCCGTTGACCAACTCCGTAATCACCTGAGCCGCATCCTCCACGGAGACCCCGGCGGTGGTGGCCAGCTCCCCCAGGGCTACCGCGTTCGGCACGGCGGAGATCAGGCGGCGCAACAGCGGGGCGGCTTCCGTCGCCATGTCCCACTCGTTGCCGCACGCACGGAAGGAGACCCCGTCGTCCGTGTCGGCGCAGTGAGCGCGGGCCGTGGTGAGCCTGACGCGCAGTTCCGGGAGAGCCGGGACGCCACTGATGTGCGGGAGGCTGGGACGCATCCGGGTCACGTCCTCCGCGTCCCGTGCGGCCATGTACCGGGCTAGGACTCCCGGGTTCCCCAGGGCGGCTACCACTTCCTTCTTCAGCCGCTCCAGATAGTCCGCCTGTTCCTCCGGCGGGGCGTGAACGGGGAGGTCCAGCCGCAACACTTCCTGCCGGCGCAAGTCGTCAGCGAGCCACGACAGGAGCTGTGCGCCGGTGGTCGTCCGGATGCCGAAGGTCAGGTGGAGAGAGTGCTCCCCTTCGGAGGCAGCAACCGAGTGCCACCACCCACGCGGGAGGTAGAGGAGATCCCCGGGGCGCATGACGATTTCGGTGAGCGGCTCCTCCGGCGGGGGCTCCGGCTCTTCCGTGTCCTTGTACATGGGGGCGGTGCGGGTGGGCCCGAAGATCTTCCAGCGCTTCGAGCCGTCTACCTGAGCCACGACAACGTCATGGTCGTCCCAGTGAACGCCGAAGCCCTCACGGGCGGTCCATGACGCGTACAGGTTGGTCTGGACACCGGTGCGGAGCCACTGTTCCAGTTCCATGGCCGCGCGACCCACGGCGGGGTGGAGTTCGTCAACGGCGTCAATGACCAGTGAAGCGCCTTCGGTCAGTCGCTCGTGAAGCTCCGCCGGGTGAAGGCGTTGCCACACGGTGTGCCGGCGGGTCGTGACGGGAGCGCTGTACCGGTACTGCGGCAGCATCTCCCCGTCCATCGACAGGCGGAGCCTGGGCGGGTCCAGCCGGTGAGTGGCGAGGATGGTGTTGAGGTCGTCCCAGGTGATCAGGTCAGCCGGGGCCGGGAGGGCGCCCGGCACGTGAAGGTAGCGGCGGTGGTACACCCGGGCCGAGAACTCGTCCCGGCCCAGGTGCGCCGCCAGATTCAGCGGCAACAACGCATGTCCTCCGGACTAGTCGTTGCTGTCGGTACGGCCGGTGCCGCCGCCGTCGGACGGGGTGACGCCCCGCTCACGGGCGGCGCTGATGTTGCGCCGGGCCTTGACCAGGCCGGGCCCCTGGGACGTGCCGTCCGCCTTTGCGGCGGGGGCGGTGTTCTCCATGTTGCTCCTCCTTGGGGATCGTGCATTTCCAAGACCCGCGCCTTGTCGGCGGGCCCGTCGTACCCCGTCCCTGCCGGGATTCCGAATGGCTGTGAGGGAGCCGGGTTCGGTTCCGTCCGGCAGGGACGGGAGTCTCATTCGGTGTCGATGGCAAGGCACGCCGGACAGTTCACGGCCCTCGCCCATTCATCGGTCTCGTCCTTGGGCTTGCCGACTCCGCAGGCAGCGCGCCGGCTCCCCGCCCTCTCGTCCAGGATCCGAAGCTTGTGCACGATCAGCACGTCATCCCCCACCGTGCCCGCCACGACCCTTGTTACGTCGTGCGCCGTGGTCTTCGTGCCCTTCATGCCGTGACCCACGGGAGCAAGCCCAACGCCTGAGACGCGCACCGACGGGGGCCTGTAGTCACTCATGGATCACCCTCCTAAGGTCATCCGCGCAGCTTCCTTCTGTTCGAGCCTCCGCGTGTCCCGTTCATGGGGACCGGGCATCATTAGGTTCCACCGGTCCGGATACGCTGACCAGGGCTCTAGCCATTCCAACTACGCTTGGAATATTGGGGGTTGAACACGTGAGCGATGAGCCGGAGACGCCAGCGGCGGAGTTCGGCAAGGAGATCAAGTACGCCCGTGAAGCCCGTGGCTGGTCGCAGACTCAGCTAGCTGTTCGGCTTTGCTGTCAGCAGCCGTACGTGAGCAAGACGGAGAACGGACAGCTACCGTCAGCGCAGTTCGCCGAACAGTGCGACCACGTATTCGGCACGCCCGGCACCTACGCGCGCATGCGGCAGCGAGCGGCCGACGCCGGCAGCCCGGTGTGGTTCGTGCCGTATCTCCAGCTGGAGCGTGAGGCGCTGGCCATCTGTGACTACTCCACCACGCGCGTAATGGGCATACTGCAAACCCCGCAGTACGCCGAAGCCGTATACCGATCAGCGCGCCCGCAGGACTCGGCAATCGAGATCAAAAAGCAGGTAGAAGATCGGATGCGGAGGCGGGAGCTTTTCGACAGGCCCCACCAACCATCGCTGTGGTTGATCCTGCACGAAGCGGTCCTGTGGTCCAGCGTGGGCAGCGCAGACGTCATGCGGGGGCAGCTCCAGCACCTGCTAGCCGCATCCGAGTCTCCGCACATCACAGTCCAGGTCTTCCCCTTCAGCGCGGGCACCGCATCACGCGGAGTGCCGTTTATCGTGCTGACTCAGCAGGACGGGTCCGAAGTCCTGTACGAGGAGACTTATGAACGAGGGCAGGTGGACGACTCGGCGGAAGCGGTAGCCGAAGCGCGAGCGGCCTACGAGCGATTACGTGCCGACGCCCTGTCACGAGACGATTCACTCTCCCTTATCCAGCACGTTACGGAGGCGTACAGCCATGAGCACCACCCCCGACCTCTCCCGCGCAGAGTGGGTCAAGAGCAGCTACAGCGAAGGGAACGGCGGGAATTGCGTCGAATGGGCCCCCGCGTACGCGCCTTCCGGCGCCGTCCCCGTCCGTGACTCCAAGGACCCGCACGGCCCCGTGCTCACGATCACCTCGGGCGCCTGGTCGTCGTTCGTCTCGGCCGTCCGGGGTGGAGAGCTCGACGCCTGAGATCCCGCAGCAGACTCCCGAGCAAGCGGCCCTCACCAAGCGGCGGGGGCCGCTGTCATGCCCTGCACGAGTCATGCCGACGCATACGAACGGGCTCTTTCCTTACCAAGTGACGTACATCTCACCCCTGCGAGAGGGGCCACCCGGTTACCGGCGGCGCAGGAATCTCGAAAGTCACGAACTCTCGCCCCCCGATGCCACGTGCACTTCGGGCCAGCGGCGGGCCAGCGAGAAGCTTCAATACAGCGACGGTGGCGCCTCCTAGCCCGCCCCTGCATGCATCGCAGCAGGTCAGGGCATCGAAGGCGCCACCGTTCGCGGTGGGCCATCAGGGGCTCGAACCCTGAACCAATGGATTAAAAGTCCACTGCTCTGCCAATTGAGCTAATGGCCCGCACCGAGCAGCATAGCCCGAGGACGCGCCGAAGCCCGAAGGCATGGGCCCCCGGCGGACTCACCGAGGTGCGGGAGACGTCGGCGGCGGGCCGCGAGCGGCCGACACGGCACACCGGAACCGGGCGCCCCCGGCACCCCGGCACGCGCCCGCCGCCCGCACAACGCACAGGGCCCGTACGGCACTTGTGTGTCGTACGGGCCCTGCAGTGGATCAGCTCATCCGCTCGGCGACCGGGCGGAAGCGATCGATCTGATCTGCCCAGGTCGGAGCAGCAGATCAAGTCGGATCAGATCGGGTCGGACCGGATCAGCCGTTGCGCTTCCAGCGCGGCTTGTCGTCGCGGCGGCCGAAGGAGCCGGTCGAGGTGCCGGAGCCACGGTGGTCGTCACGGCGGCCGTAGGGACGGTCACCGCCGCCGGAGCGGAAGCCGCCCGAGGACGGACGCCCACCGGAACGGTCGTCACGGTTGAACGGACGGTCGCCGCCGCCGGAGCGGTAGCCACCGGAGGCCGGACGGCCGCCGGAACGGTCATCGCGGTTGAACGGGCGGGCGGGGCGGTCGCCGCGGTCACGGTTGAAGCCACCACCGGAACGGTCGTCACGGTTGAAACCGCCACCGGAACGGTCATCGCGACGGTCACGGTTGAAACCGCCACCCGAGCGGTCGTCACGACGGTCACGGTTGAAACCGCCACCGGAACGGTCGTCACGACGGTCACGGTTGAACCCACCGGAACGGTCATCACGGTTGAAACCGCCACCGGACCGGTCATCGCGACGGTCACGGTTGAAACCGCCACCCGAGCGGTCGTCACGACGGTCACGGTTGAACCCACCACCGGAACGGTCGTCACGACGGTCACGGTTGAACCCACCGCCGTAACCGCCACCCGAGCGGTCATCGCGACGGTCACGGCTGAAGCCGCCACCCGAGCGGTCGTCACGACGGTCGTCGCGGCGGTCGCGGCGGTCGAAGTTGCCACGGTCGTCGCGGCGGTCGTCCCGGCGCTCGTAGGAAGCGGAGCGGCGCGGCGCCTCGTCCGGCGCGGCGGACGCCTGGGCCGGCACAACGGCCTCGGTGGTCTCGGTGGCCTCGTCGGTCGCGGCAGCGGCGGCGACCGCCTCCGCCGGGTCCTCGCCCCGCTCGCGCGCGGCCCGCGCGGTCAGCCGGTCGGCGTCCTCACGCAGCTCGGTGGCGCGGCGCTGGAGACGCTCCAGCTCGCGGGTCAGCTCCTGCACCTCGCGCTCCGCCTGCTTGGCGGAGTTGTTGGCGGAGTCGGCCTGCACCTCGGTGAGCGAGCGCGCGCCGGTGATCCGGGCGACGTCGTCGTCGAAGACACCGGCACCGCCGACGATGTGGCGCGAGGCGTCCACGCCCGCGTCCTCCATCAGGCGGAAGATCTGCCGGCGCTGGTGCGGCAGCGACAGGGAGACGACCGTGCCGGACTGGCCGGCGCGGGCGGTACGGCCCGAGCGGTGCAGGTAGTCCTTGTGGTCACCGGCCGGGTCGACGTTCAGGACCAGGTCGATGCCGTCGACGTGGATACCGCGGGCGGCGACGTCGGTCGCGACGAGCGCGTTGACGTAACCGTCCTTGAAGTCCGCGAGCACCCGGGTACGCGCGCCCTGCGTCATACCGCCGTGCAGCGCGTCCGCCTTCACGCCCGACTCGACGAGCTGCTCGGCGATCCGGTCGGCGCCCAGCTGGGTGCGGACGAAGATGATCGTGCGGCCCTTGCGGGCGGCGATGGCGGCCGTGACCGGCGCCTTGTCCTTCGGCTTCACGACGAGGACGTGGTGCGTCATGGTCGTGACGTTGCCCTGGGCGCTGTCGACCTCGTGGCTGACCGGGTCGGTCAGGTAGCGCTTGACGAGGGTGCCGATCTCGTTCTCCATCGTGGCGGAGAAGAGCATCCGCTGACCGCCCTCGGGCACCTGGTCGAGCAGCTCGGTGACCTCGGGCAGGAAGCCCAGGTCGGACATCTGGTCGGCCTCGTCGAGGACGGCGACCTGGGTGTTCGCGAGCGAGCAGGCGCCGCGGTTGATGATGTCGCGCAGTCGGCCCGGGGTGGCGACGAGGACGTCGACCCCGCGCTCCAGGGCGTAGATCTGGTTGCCCATGGACGTACCGCCGCAGACGACCTTGATCTTCAGGCCGAGGACGTCGCCGTACGGCTGAAGCGCGTCGGCGACCTGCATCGCGAGCTCGCGGGTCGGGGTCAGGATGACGCCGCGGGGCTTCTTCTTCTCGGTGTGGCCGCCGGACAGCGTGGCCAGCAGCGGCAGACCGAAGGAGAGGGTCTTGCCGGAGCCGGTACGGCCGCGGCCGAGGATGTCCTTGCCGGCCAGGGCGTCCGGGATGGTCGCCGCCTGGATCGGGAACGGGGTGGTGACACCGTTCTGCGCCAGCTTGCGGACGACGCCCTCGGGCAGACCGAGGTCCGCGAAGGTGATGGTCGGCTCGGCGGGCTCAGCGGCCTCTGCCTGGGGCTCGGCGGCCTCGGTCGCCTCGGTGGTGTCGGCCGTCTCGACCGCGGCGGCCGTCTCGGCCGACTCGTGCGTCTGGGGAGCCGTCTGCTCGTCGTCTGCGGGCATGACGGACTGCTCAGTGGAAATTGACATGCGAAATGCGAAACCTTCCGGAGTCTCGGCACGCGCCCAAACTCCGTGTGATTTCGCAAAGACCGCCTCTATGCGGTCAGCCACGGCAAGGGAGAGAACGCGCCACGCGGCGCGCTTCTGTTCTGGCGCCGGGCAAATGGGATCAAACGATCTACCACCATACGCACTCCTCCCCCCGGAAGGCAAATGGCCCCCTCTCCCGCCCCCGCTTCCCCTCTCCTCCAGCCCCTCCCCCGCTACCTCACGCGCCCCTCACGCACCTCTCACGCATCCATCTCCATCTGCGGATACACCGGCGAGACGGCCGACGGGCCGGACGCGTGCACGCTCGGCGGCGGGGAGCTGCTCGGCTCCGGCTCCGGCTTCGTGGCCGACGGTGTGGGGGTCGGCGAGGGCGGTGGCGGCGTCGGCCGGCCGGCCCGCGAGGGCGGCGGGTCCGCGGGCCGCTCCGTGTGCTCACCGCCGTGCTCCGCGGACCCGCCGTGCGCCACGCCCGCACCGGGCACCGGACCGGACGGCTTCACCGGCAGCACCGGCGTACCCCGTACGGATGCCGTCGGCGTCGCACCCGCCGACGGCTCCGATTTCTCACCGCCGTTCGGGTGCTGCGCGTCCCCGGCGGTACGGCCCATCCGCCGCGGCCCCTCGCCGCGCCCGTCCGTCGTCAGCCCGCCGGGCCCCCGGCCGGCCCCCTTCCCCTCGCCGTGCGGCGCGGCGCGGCCGGACGGTTTCGGCGACTCCGGATCGCTCACGCTCATGCACCCGGCGAGCGACGCGGCCAGCGCCGAGACGGCCACCGCGGCGGCGGTCACCCGGCCCAGCGCCCGGCCGGCGGGCGCGGCCGGCACCGGCGACGGATCCGGGCCGGCGGCGGGCAGCGGGCCCGGATGTGGCTGTGATGTCAGGTCGGATTGGCGCGAAGTGAGCGGGCGCACGGGCGGGACCTCCGGAGCGCGGGGAAGCGGCGACGGGCGCCCTGCCCAACTCCCGCCCCCCGCCTGAGGACACGCGCACCGGGCACCCGATCCCCTCAGCCGTAACCGAGCGCGTGCAGCCGCTCGTCGTCGATCCCGAAGTGGTGCGCGATCTCGTGGACGACCGTCACCTCGGTCTCCGCCACCACATCCGCCCGCGTCTCGCACATCCGCAGCGTCGGCCCCCGGTAGACCGTGATCCGGTCCGGCAGCACCCCGGCGTACCACTCCCCGCGCTCGGTCAGCGGCGTCCCCTCGTACAGCCCGAGCAGCCCGGGGTCGTCGGCCGGGGGTTCGTCCTCGACGAACACCGCCACGTTGTCCATCAGCCGGGTCAGCTCCGGCGGGATCCGGTCCAGCGCCTCGGCGACCAGTTCCTCGAACTCCTCGCGCGTCATTTCCAGCACGCCCCCATTCTCCGCCACCGGCCCCGCAACCGATCGTCACGGCCGCACCGCACCACGCGAAACCACGGCCGCACGGCCCCCGCCCGCGGCCATCCGCGCCGCTCCGCCCGTTCCGCCCCGCCGACGGCCGGTAACACCCGCACCACCGGCGCCGAATGCACCATCCGCCCCAGGAAGTTGGCACACCCGGCCGCCGACGCCACCGAGCTCGGCGCCGCCATCCAGCCGGCCCCGGCCCGGACACCGGGACACGCTTCCTGGCTCCCGCCCCAGGCCACAGCACCCCGTACGCCGGGTCCACACCGGCCACGACACACGCGGCGTACGGACATACCCGGCCGACCACGAACACGTCGCCACCCCGGACAACGACCAGGTCACCCGGGCGCGCCACCCCGTGACGGCCTTCTCCGCCACCCCGTCCCGGACCCCTCCCCCGACCCTTTCCGAACCCCTTTCCTCGGCCCCCGGTAATCCGTTTTGGCGAACCGTCCCCCCATCCCATATGCTTCTCACGTCCCCGACGGCGTCGCCAAGACGCCAAGGTGGGCCATCAGCCCTCATCGTCTAGTGGCCCAGGACGCCGCCCTTTCAAGGCGGTAGCACGGGTTCGAATCCCGTTGGGGGCACGCATTACCGTGTGCGAGAATGGCTCAGGCCGCTTTCGCACATTGCAAGGTCCTGTGGAGCAGTTTGGAGTGCTCGCCACCCTGTCAAGGTGGAGGCCGCGGGTTCAAATCCCGTCAGGACCGCTGCGGCTGGGTAGCTCAGTTGGTACGAGCGATCGCCTGAAAAGCGATAGGTCGCCGGTTCGACCCCGGCCCCAGCCACACCCATTGGGAGAAGGCCCCGATCCATCGGATCGGGGCCTTCTTCGTGCTTCTGCTCTCGTAACCCGGCCGCGGCCCCCGTACGAGGTGCGTACGGGGACCGCGGCCGGCTCAGGCCGTGGGCGCCGCATGGGCCGGTGCCGGCTCGCGGCCGCCCGGATGACGGTGCCGCAGGACCCAGAAGACGGTGCAGGACACCACCGCCCAGGCTCCCAGCACCAGGAACGGGAAGAGGTGCTGGGAGCCTCTGAAGTAGACGGCGGTGTGCTGGGCGTTGACCGAGGCGCCCGGCGGCAGCCAGCGGCCGATGAAGCCGAGGGCGGACGGCAGCAGCGGCCAGGAGACCGCGCCGCCCGAGGACGGGTTGCCCAGCAGCACCATCAGTCCCCAGGTGGGCAGCATCGCCCAGCGCCCCATCAGGGTGTTGAACATCGTGAAGACCATGCCGGTCGTGAACATCGTCAGCGCCAGGATCAGCCAGGACTCCACGAACGGCAGCCGCAGCGCGCCCAGCCACCAGTCCACCACCGCCACGATGGCGAACGCGCCCAGCAGCGCGTAGACGACGGTGCAGGCGATCCGTTCGGCCGGCCGGAGCCGGGCGGCGTGCACGCTGAGCTGGATCGCCCCGACGAAGCCGACGATCACCGCGGCGAGCGAGATGTAGAAGAGCGCCAGCCCGCGCGGATCGCCCTGCTGAAGCGGCTTGATGTCCCGGACGGTGACCGGCACGCCGACCTCCTTGCCGACCTTCGGACCGGTCTCGGCCAGCAGCTGCGCCACCGACGCGCCCGAGGCGCCGGCCACGTCCAGCTCCACCCCGTCGCCGCGGGACCGCAGGACCGCGAACTCCTGCTGCTCCTCGACGGCCCTCCTGGCCTCGCCGTACGTGGGGTAGAGCGTCAGCCGGAGCGAGGCGTTCAGCGCCTGCTCCATCCCGTCGGCGAACGCCTTCTGCCGCGCGGCGTCACCGGAGCCGACCACGGCGGTGGGGATATGGCGCGGGGTCGGGTTCGCCATGGTGTAGGTGTACGACCCGGCGAAGAGGCCGGCCGCTGCGGCGAGGATGAAGATCAGCACGACCGCGGGCAGGAACGGCGACTTCTTGGCGGCCGCCCATCTCCGCGGCCAGGTCGGCGGCCGTCCGTGCGCCCCGTGCGGAACCGGATCACCGTGCGAAGCAGGATCACCGGGCGGAACAGGATCACCACGCTGATCAGACATATGAACACGCTAAAGCACCCTTGCCGGACATACTCGGGCAGGTGCCCCGGCGGTGCGGTCCGGTCCATGCTCCGGCGGCGCCCCGCCCGGCACCGCCACGCCCCGCCCGTGGCGCCCGGTTCCGCCGGACGCCCGCAAATGGTTCGCCAGTCGATTCGGCGAGGTGAGATCCTGGAGGACGTATGACCAGTCAGCCTGCCCCCGCCCTGCCCGCCCTGCTGGAGCGACTGCCCGAGCTGATGCTGCGCGACCAGCAGCGGCTGGGGCGCCGACTCGACGGCGCGCGCCGGATCCGTAAGCCCGAAGCCCGCGCCGCCGTGCTCGCCGAGATCGCCGACGGCATCGACGAGGCGGAGCTGCGCGTCGCCCAGCGGCGCGCCGCCGTACCCGAGGTGACCTACCCGGAACAGCTCCCGGTCAGCCAGAAGAAGGACGAGATCCTCGCCGCGATCCGGGACCACCAGGTCGTGATCGTCGCGGGCGAGACCGGCTCCGGCAAGACCACCCAGATCCCCAAGATCTGCCTGGAGCTCGGCCGGGGCGTCCGCGGTCTGATCGGGCACACCCAGCCGCGCCGGATCGCGGCCCGTACGGTCGCCGAGCGGGTGGCCGAGGAACTGCGGACCCCGCTGGGCGAGGCGGTCGGCTGGAAGGTCCGCTTCACCGACCAGGTCGGCGGCGAGACCCTCGTCAAGCTGATGACCGACGGCATCCTGCTCGCCGAGATCCAGACCGACCGCGAGCTGCGCCAGTACGACACGATCATCATCGACGAGGCACACGAACGCAGCCTCAACATCGACTTCATCCTCGGCTATCTGGCGCAGTTGCTGCCCAAGCGGCCGGACCTGAAGGTCGTGATCACCTCCGCGACCATCGACCCGGAGCGGTTCGCCCGCCATTTCGGCAGCTTCGCGGCGGTGGGCACCGGGGACGGCGGCACGGCGCCGGACGGCGCGCCGATCGTCGAGGTCTCCGGCCGTACGTATCCGGTCGAGGTCCGCTACCGCCCGCTGCTGGAGGAGGGCGGCCAGGAAGGCGACCGCGACCAGATCACCGCGATCTGCGACGCCGTGGACGAGCTCCAGGCCGCGGGCCCCGGCGACATCCTGGTCTTCCTCTCCGGCGAGCGCGAGATCCGCGACACCGCGGACGCGCTCATCAAGAAGAACCTCCGGGCCACCGAGGTGCTGCCGCTGTACGCGCGGCTGTCGCACGCCGAGCAGCACCGCGTCTTCCAGAAACACGCCGGCCGCCGGATCGTGCTCGCCACGAACGTCGCGGAGACCTCGCTGACCGTCCCGGGCATCCGGTACGTCATCGACCCCGGTATGGCCCGGATCTCGCGCTACAGCTTCCGCACCAAGGTGCAGCGGCTGCCGATCGAGCCGGTCTCGCAGGCCAGCGCCAACCAGCGCAAGGGCCGCTGCGGGCGTACCAGCGACGGCATCTGCATCCGGCTGTACTCCGAGGACGACTTCCTGAGCCGTCCGGAGTTCACCGACGCCGAGATCCTGCGGACCAACCTCGCCTCCGTCATTCTCCAGATGACCGCGGCCGGTCTCGGTGACATCGAGAAGTTCCCGTTCATCGACCCGCCGGACCGCCGCAACATCAAGGACGGCATCGATCTGCTGCACGAGCTCGGCGCGCTGGAGGGCAGGGCGAAAGCCGGGGCGCCCGGCGGTTCGGGCCCGGCCGGTACGCGAACGGGCCAGCGGCTCACCCCGATGGGCCGCAAGCTCTCCCAGCTGCCGGTCGACCCGCGGCTGGCCCGGATGGTGCTGGAGGCCGACCGCAACGGCTGCGTCCGCGAGGTGATGGTCATCGCGGCGGCGCTGTCCATCCAGGACCCGCGCGAGCGGCCCTCGGACAAACAGCAGCAGGCCGATCAGCAGCACGCCCGTTTCAAGGACGAGACCAGCGACTTTCTGGCCTTCCTCAATCTGTGGCGCTATGTCCGCGAACAGCAGAAGGCGCTCTCGTCCTCCGCGTTCCGGCGGATGTGCCGTAACGAGTTCCTGAACTATCTGCGGATACGCGAGTGGCAGGACATCTACTCCCAGCTGCGTTCGGTCGCCAAGACCATGGGCATTCACCTCAGTGAGGACGATGCGGCTCCCGAGCACATCCATACTTCCTTGCTTTCCGGTTTGCTTTCGCATATCGGCCTGAAGGACGCGGACGCCAAGAACGAATACCTGGGCGCCCGGAGCGCCAAGTTCGCGGTCTTCCCGGGCTCCGCCCTCTTCAAGAAGCCACCGCGCTGGGTCATGTCTGCGGAGCTGGTCGAGACCTCCCGCCTCTGGGCGCGGGTGAACGCGAAGATCGAGCCGGAATGGGTCGAGCCGCTCGCCCAGCACCTGGTGAAGCGGACCTACAGCGAGCCGCACTGGGAACAGAAGATGGCCGCGGTGATGGCGTACGAGCGGGTGACGCTCTACGGCGTTCCGATCGTCGCCCAGCGCAAGATCACCTATGGGCGCATCGATCCGGAGACCTCCCGCGATCTGTTCATCCGCAATGCCCTGGTCGAGGGTGATTGGCGTACTCATCACCAGTTCTTCCATGACAACCGCAAACTTCTCGGCGAGGTCGAAGAGTTGGAGCACCGCGCCCGGCGGCGCGACATTCTCGTGGACGACGAGACGCTCTTCGACTTCTACGACCAGCGCATTCCGGCGGACATCGTCTCCGGGGCGCACTTCGACGCCTGGTGGAAGAAGCGGCGCCAGGAGGAGCCCGAGCTCCTGAACTTCGAGCACTCGATGCTCATCAACGAATCCGCCGGGGCCGTCACCAAGGACGACTATCCGGACTCGTGGCGCCAGGGAAAGCTGAAGTTCAAGGTCACCTACCAGTTCGAGCCCGGCGCGGACGCGGACGGTGTGACCGTCCACATCCCCCTCCAGGTCCTCAACCAGGTCTCCGCCGAGGGCTTCGACTGGCAGATCCCGGGCCTGCGTGAGCAGCTGGTGACCGAGCTGATCCGGTCACTGCCCAAACCGATCCGCCGCAATTACGTCCCGGCGCCGAATTTCGCCGCCCGCTTCCTGGACTCCACGGTGCCGCTGCAAGGCGCTCTGACGGCCTCCCTGGCCGCGGGGCTGCAACGGATGGTCGGGGTGCCCGTGACGGCCGCGGACTTCGACCCCGGCAAGATCCCCGACCACCTCAAGATCACCTTCCGGGTGGTCGACGAGCGGCGCCGCAACATGGCCGAGAACAAGGACCTCGAAGCGCTGCGGCTCCAGCTCAAGCCGAAGACCCGGGCCGCCATCTCCAAGGCGTTCGAACAGGCCGCCGAGCGGCCCGCCCGGGACGGCGCGGGCGACGGCCGGGCGCCGGCGGGCCCGGAGCAGCGGACCGGGCTGACCTCCTGGACGATCGGCGCGCTGCCGCGCACCTTCGAGACCCGCCGCGCGGGCCAGCCGCTGAAGGCGTACCCGGCGCTGGTGGACGAGGGCAGCAGCGTCGCCGTACGCCTCTTCGACACCGAGGCGGAGCAGCTGACGGCGATGTGGGCGGGCACCCGCCGCCTCATCCTGCTCAACATTCCCTCCAACCCCGCCAAGTTCGCCCAGGACAAGCTGTCCAACCAGCAGAAGCTCGCACTGTCCCGCAATCCGCACGGCTCCATCCCGGCCCTCTTCGAGGACTGCGTGACGGCCGCCGCCGACCGGCTGATCGCGGCCCGGGGCGGCCCGGCGTGGGACGAGGAGTCCTTCCGGAAGCTGTTCGACGCGGTGCGCGCCGATCTGGTGGACGCGACGCTGCGGACGATCCAGCAGGTGCAGGAGGTGCTGGCCGCCTGGCAGGCGTGCGAGCGCCGGCTGAAGGCGACGGCGTTCCCCTCCCTGCTGCCGTCGCTGGCGGACGTCAAGGAGCAGCTGGCGGCCCTCGTCAAACCGGGTTTCGTGACCGCGCACGGCGCCAAGCGGCTGCCGGACCTGCTGCGCTATCTGGTGGCCGCCGACCGCCGCCTCCAGCAGCTGCCCACCAACGCCGAGCGGGACCGCACCCGGATGGCGAAGGTGAAGGAGATGCAGGACGAATTCGCCTGGCTGCTGGAGCAGTTCCCCGCGGGCCGCCCGGTGCCGGCCGCGGCCCTGGAGATCCGCTGGATGATCGAGGAACTGCGGGTGAGCTACTTCGCGCATGCGCTGGGGACGGCGTATCCGGTCTCGGACAAGCGCATCGTGAAGGCGGTGGACGCGGCGGCGCCCTAGCCTCCGGCACGGTCACCGGCGCGGCCACCGGCATCGGGTTCGACCACACCCCCTGACCTGCTGTACAGTCTTGCTTCGCAGCCCGCCGCAAGCGGAAAGCGAAAAAGCAAGGTCCTGTGGAGCAGTTTGGAGTGCTCGCCACCCTGTCAAGGTGGAGGCCGCGGGTTCAAATCCCGTCAGGACCGCATCGATTCGGCCCGCATCCTCATCGGATGCGGGCCGTTGTGCTGTCCGGACCCTGTGCCGGTGAGGGCCCGGCCCGCCGGGTGCGGCGGACCGGACAGGCTCCGTCGGGCATCTTGACTGCGGCACGTACCGCGGGTACCCACAGAGGAGACGTGGGGGCCGGGGAGGCGCGTGCGATGACGACGATGACGACGGCGGTGCGGCACGAGACCAGGGCGCTGTTACGCGCCCACCTGGCGGCCGCGACGGGCTACCGCCATCTGACGCGGCACTGTCCGATCTGCCATCAGCTCCTGCGGCTCGCCATGGAGCCGCAGACGGCCCGCTCACAGGACGAGGCGCCCGCGGTCGCCCCCGCCCCTCCGCCGGCCGTCTGCGGGCCGTCAGCGGCGGAGGACGAAAGTCCCTCGGCCCGGTGACCATCGGCGCCCTCCCCTCCCACCGTGCGGTGGGAGGCTGTTGAACGGTGGCGGCGAAAGTTCACTACCGCAGCGGCCGTATCATCTTCAAGCACCACACCATGTGACGGGCGTCACCCAACAAGTTTCACAAGAGAGGGAACTTACTCCCTCCCTACAGTCGGTCAATTTAATATGTGCAATTGCACCGCCCTCCAGCGGCACGAAACAAGACCGCAGGGTCGGTACAGACGGGCCCCCACAGGGCCGCACAACACCCCCTGCGGCACCGCCGCCGCAGCCCCGGCAGCGGACCGCCATCGGGCCGGCCGCAGGCGAACTGACGGGCGTACAGACAAAAAAATCGCGCTGGACCCGGCGGAGTCCAGCGCGATTCATGACGTACCCGGATGAAGCGGGTGTGGGCCCATGGGGTCGGGCGCCGCGTCGTATGGAGCTGTGTGGAGCTTGGTGGAGCAGGTGGAGCAGGTGGTGCCAAGTGGGCTTTTACGGGTTGGGGGGCCCGGAAACAGCCCGGTTATGCGGTTATTCAGGCCTCGCTGCGCTGCTGCGGGATACCCGCGAGCAGTGCGCGGACCTCAGCCTCGCGGTAACGCCGGTGTCCTCCGAGCGTGCGGATGGACGTGAGCTTGCCTGCCTTGGCCCAGCGGGTCACCGTCTTCGGGTCCACGCGGAACATCGTGGCGACCTCGGCGGGCGTAAGCAGCGGCTCGGCGTCAGGGGTGCGAGCGGTCATGAGCGGCCTCCTCGGGAGAACCGAACCATCACGGTTCTTTCCTCTAAATTCTGCACCTTGACCCACGTTGCCCGAAATGGCAGACGCGGGCCGAGTCGGTTATAGGACGAACGGCTTGTCCTCGGCACTACAACTACACCATCTGTCCAACCACGTCGGCCAAACCGATGGAATTGCCCTCTCAGGTGTTCAACCTCGGCGGAAGCCGATGGACCATGCCATAGCGGACAGTCACACCGTCGTGACGATCAGTCACAACGTGATCAGGCGTCACTAGACCCCTCAAGGAACGCAATACCGATCTATCCGCCCATACTTGGGCGGAAGGAACCTTTGTCAGGCTCCTTGTCCTATTTTGGCACGAGGGTATGGCTTGTGGGCAAGGCCCGAAGTCAGTGCTTTAGGTCACCCTTGAGGCAATCGCCCGGATCGGGACCTACGTCCCGCGGTGTCGGATCCGGCGGATCGTGACGCATCACGACGGCCACAACGGGCCGCGACGATCATGATGGCCGCAATTCGCCGCACCCCGCGCCTCCGGAACCCGCCCGGGGCACTCAGCTGGAGAACTGGCGCTCCCGCACCGCCCGCCACCGCTCCGACAGTTTCTCGTACGCGAGTCCGGCACGGGCACCGTCCCCGTCGCGCAGCGCGGCCAGCCCCTCCGCCACTTCCGCGGCGGACCGGTCATCGGCGAGCCGCCCTTCGGGCACCGCGTGCACCAGCCCGCCGTAATCAAGCTCCACGAGCGAGCGCGGGTGGAACTCCTCCAGCCAGCGCCCCACCTCCACCAGGCCGTCGATCAGCGGCCCCTCCTCCAGCGCGTCCCGCAGCGTCCGCAGCCCGCGCGCGACCCGGCGGCGGGCCTGCGCCATCGGCGTCCGGTAGCGCAGCAGCAGCCCCTGGCCGTTCTTGGCGTACTCCCGCTCGGCGTCATCGAAGAGCACGAACCACCGCACCGGGACGTGCCAGGTCGCCCCGCGGATCCAGGGCCTGGCGTCCGGATTGCGCGCCAGCCACCGTTCGTAGTCGGTCGCCGCCTGCCGGCGCACCACCGGGGGCAGCGCCGCGTCCAGCACCGGCGCCGGCAGCAGCTCCGCCAGCCCCTCCAGCGCCTGCCAGCCGCGCAGCCGGGTGCGCCACGGGCAGACGCAGGTCACACCGTCCACGACGGCGACGAACGCGTCGGCGCTCTCGTGGACCGGCACCGGCACCGGCGGGGTCGGCAGCAGGTCCGCCAGCGCCCGGCGCTGCTCGTCCTGCGCCGTGGGGGTGTCCGCGCGCTTGGCGTAGCGCGCCCAGTGGGAGCGCTCCGGTTCGGGGAATGCCGCCAACGGCTCGTAAACCCGCAAATAGGCCATATACGGGACCATCACCGACGACGCCAGGGCCACGCCCGCTCCTTCAAAGGAAAGTCCACCGCCGGGAGTTGCCTACCCCGCCCGGCCCGGGATACGGCAGATCGTGCCATGCCCGCCCCCCGCGCGAGAGTGATCCTCCGCACCTGCCGGACCAGTGCGCCCCGGAAGTCTTACGCTCTTCCCGACCGGCCCTCCTCACCTCCTGCCACAAGCGGGAGAACCCGCAGAGGGCGTCCTTCACGACATATGGGAGTCACTACAGTGACCGACGTACGTCCTGCCTCCGTCAGTGCCGACGGTGGCGTCCTGCACACCCTGTTCCGATCGGAGCAGGGCGGCCACGAGCAGGTCGTTCTCTGCCAGGACCGCGCCAGCGGCCTCAAGGCTGTGATCGCCCTCCACAGCACCGCTCTGGGACCCGCCCTGGGCGGCACCCGCTTCCACGCGTACGCCTCCGAGGAGGAGGCCGTGCTGGACGCCCTCAACCTGTCGCGCGGTATGTCGTACAAGAACGCCCTCGCCGGGCTGGACCACGGCGGCGGTAAGGCCGTGATCATCGGCGACCCCCATCTGATCAAGACCGATGAACTCCTGCTCGCCTACGGCCGGTTCGTGGCCTCCCTCGGGGGCCGCTACGTGACCGCGTGCGACGTCGGCACCTATGTCGCCGACATGGACGTCGTCGCCCGGACGAACAAGTGGACCACCGGCCGTTCGCCCGAGAACGGCGGCGCGGGCGACTCCTCCGTCCTGACCGCCTTCGGCGTCTTCCAGGGCATGCGCGCCTCGGCCCAGCACCTGTGGGGCGATCCGACGCTGCGGGGCCGCAAGGTCGGTATCGCGGGCGTCGGCAAGGTGGGCCACCACCTGGTCGAGCACCTCCTGGAGGACGGCGCCGAGGTCGTGATCACGGACGTCCGCGCCGAGTCGGTGGAGCGGGTCCGCGCCAAGCACCCCCAGGTGGCGGCGGTCACGGACACCGAGGCGCTGATCCGCACCGAGGGGCTGGACATCTACGCGCCGTGCGCGCTGGGCGGTGCGCTGAACGACGGTTCGGTGCCGGTGCTGACCGCGAAGGTGGTGTGCGGCGCGGCCAACAACCAGCTCGCGCACCCCGGCGTCGAGAAGGACCTCGCCGACCGCGGCATCCTCTACGCCCCGGACTACGTCGTGAACGCCGGCGGCGTCATCCAGGTCGCCGACGAGCTGCACGGCTTCGACTTCGATCGCTGCAAGGCCAAGGCGGCGAAGATCTTCGACACCACGCTGGCGATATTCGCTCGTGCGAAGTCGGACGGCATTCCGCCCGCCGCGGCGGCCGACCGGCTCGCCGAACAGCGGATGGCGGAGGGCCGGCGCGGCTGACAGGCGTCACACCGGACGGCCGTCATTTCGGCGCCTCGGGGTCCCTGGCGGCTCCCCTGGGCGCTCCACAGGCCGAAAATGCACCCTTGTGCGGCCCGCCGCGAGGGGGTGAGGGAGACATCTCTCACCACCCGTCGGCGGGTCGCCGTACAGGACAGGTTAAAATCGCAGTTGACCAGCGGGGACAGGGCGACCGAAGGTTGTGCCGAGCGGTGGGTGATACGGGCGACGTACCGTATGGCCGCGGAAGCAGGTACCGTTAAAGCTCTACGGACCGGTCTCTCTGCCGAGAGCCCGCTCCGAATCATGAACGCGTGTCAAGACTCTGGGGCCAACGAGCCCCGTCATTGAGGGGGTCGACCCATGGGGCGCGGCCGGGCCAAGGCCAAGCAGACAAAGGTCGCCCGCCAGCTGAAGTACAGCAGCGGTGGGACGGATCTCTCACGACTGGCCGACGAGCTGGGTGCATCGACGTCGAACCAGCAGCCTCCGAACGGGGAACCGTTCGAGGGCGAGAAGGACGACGACGACCCGTACGCAAAGTACGCGGATCGGTACAACAACGACGATGAAGACGAGGGCGACTCGTCCCACCAGCGTCGTCGCGCCTGACGCACTGTGCGTTCAAGGCACTGACAGCAGCATCACCGACCCGGTCCGGAGCATCACCCGGACCGGGTTCTGTGCTGCTCTGGTGACCGCCGCCTTGGCGGCCCCGCGGCTCAGCTCGCGTAGTCACCGGTCAGCGTCACTGCCTCTGCGTGGTCACCGCGCTCGACGATCTCGCCGCCGACCCAGGCGTCCACGCCGCGGTCGGCCAGTACGTTCAGCGTGACGTCCACCGACTCCTGAGGTACGACGGCGATCATGCCGACGCCCATGTTCAGGGTCTTCTCCAGTTCCCGGCGCTCCACCGAGCCGGCCGTGCCGACCAGGTCGAAGACGGCGCCCGGCGTCCAGGTGGCACGGTCGACGGTGGCGTGCAGACCGTCCGGGATCACCCGCGCGAGGTTGTTGGCGAGGCCGCCGCCGGTGATGTGCGAGAACGCGTGCACCTCTGCCGTACGGGTCAGCGCCAGGCAGTCCAGCGAGTAGATCTTGGTGGGCTCCAGCAGCTCCTCGCCGAGGGTGCGGCCGAACTCCGGGATCTCCCGGTCGAGCGCCAGCCCGGCCCGGTCGAAGAGGACGTGCCGGACGAGCGAGTACCCGTTCGAGTGAAGTCCGGAGGACGCCATCGCGATCACCGCGTCGCCGGCGCGGATACGGTCCGCGCCCAGCACCCGGTCGGCCTCGACGACGCCGGTACCGGCGCCCGCGACATCGAACTCGTCCACGCCCAGCAGCCCGGGGTGCTCCGCGGTCTCGCCGCCGACCAGCGCGCAGCCGGCCAGCACACAGCCCTCGGCGATGCCCTTCACGATCGCGGCGACGCGCTCCGGGTACACCTTGCCGACGCAGATGTAGTCGGTCATGAACAACGGCTCGGCGCCGCAGACGACCAGGTCGTCGACGACCATGCCGACGAGGTCGTGGCCGATGCTGTCGTAGACGCCCATCTTGCGGGCGATGTCGACCTTCGTGCCGACGCCATCGGTGGCCGAGGCCAGCAGCGGGCGCTCGTACCTCTTGAGCGCCGACGCGTCGAAGAGGCCGGCGAAGCCGCCGAGCCCGCCGACGACCTCGGGGCGGGTGGCCTTCTTCACCCACTCCTTCATGAGGTCCACGGCGCGGTCGCCCGCTTCGATGTCGACACCCGCCGCGGCATAGCTGGCACCGGTGCCCGCGGACTGCGCAGGCTCAAAGGACTCGGTAGGCATGGCCCAGAACTTTCGTGTCGTGTGTGTGCGGGCTACGGGCGGCGCAGCGCGTCGGCGCCGCCGACACCTGCCGTCAGCGTCCCGACGCCGTCCAGGTCCGGCTTGGCCTGACCGGCGTTCTCCGACTCCAGGAGGTGCTTGCCCAGCAGCCCGGGGTCGGGCAGGTCCATCGGGTATTCACCGTCGAAGCAGGCCCGGCAGAGATTCGGCTTGGCGATGGTGGTCGCCTCGATCATGCCGTCGATGGAGATGTACGCGAGCGAGTCGGCGCCTAGCGACTTGCCGATCTCCTCCACGCTCAGCCCGTTGGCGATCAGCTCCGCGCGGGTGGCGAAGTCGATGCCGAAGAAGCACGGCCACTTGATCGGCGGGGACGAGATCCGGATGTGGACCTCGCGGGCGCCGGCCTCGCGGAGCATCCGCACCAGCGCGCGCTGGGTGTTGCCGCGGACGATCGAGTCGTCGACGACCACCAGGCGCTTGCCGCGGATGACTTCCTTGAGCGGGTTGAGCTTGAGGCGGATACCGAGCTGGCGGATGGTCTGCGAGGGCTGGATGAAGGTCCGGCCGACGTAGGAGTTCTTGACCAGACCGGAGCCGTACGGGATGCCGCTGGCCTCGGCGTATCCGACGGCCGCGGGGGTGCCGGACTCCGGCGTCGCTATCACCAGATCTGCCTCGGCCGGCGCCTCGGCGGCCAGCTTGCGGCCCATCTCCACCCGGGAGAGGTACACATTGCGGCCGGCGATGTCGGTGTCCGGGCGGGCGAGGTAGACGTACTCGAAGATGCAGCCCTTGGGCCTGGCCTCGGCGAACCGCGTGCTGCGCAGGCCGTTCTCGTCGATGGCGACCATCTCACCGGGCTCGATCTCCCGGATGAAGCTGGCACCGCAGATGTCGAGGGCGGCGGTCTCGGAGGCCACCACCCAGCCGCGCTCCAGGCGGCCGAGGACCAGCGGGCGGATGCCCTGCGGGTCGCGGGCGGCGTACAGCGTGTGCTCGTCCATGAAGACGAGGGAGAAGGCGCCCTGCACCTTCGGGAAGACGCGGGGCGCGGCCTCCTCGACGGTCAGCGGCTTGCCGTCCTCGTCGACCTGGCCGGCCAGCAGCGCCGTCACGAGGTCGGTGTCATTGGTGGCCGCGACCTGGGTCGCGCGGCCGCCCTCACGGGGCAGCGCGGCGACCAGATCCGCCAGCTCGGCGGTGTTGACCAGGTTGCCGTTGTGGCCGAGCGCGACCGAGCCGTGCGCGGTGGCACGGAACGTCGGCTGGGCGTTCTCCCACACCGAGGCACCGGTGGTGGAGTAGCGGGCATGGCCCACGGCGATATGGCCCTGGAGGGAGCCGAGGGAGGTCTCGTCGAAGACCTGGGACACGAGGCCCATGTCCTTGAAGACGAGGATCTGGGAGCCGTTGCTCACAGCGATGCCCGCGGACTCCTGTCCACGGTGCTGCAATGCGTACAGCCCGAAATAGGTGAGCTTGGCGACCTCTTCCCCCGGGGCCCAGACACCGAAGACGCCGCAAGCGTCCTGGGGGCCCTTCTCGCCGGGGAGCAGGTCGTGGTTGAGTCGTCCGTCACCACGTGGCACATCCATGAGTCTAGGGCAGGTCGCGGATTCATCCGAACCGGGGATGGCCGCTCTCTTGGACGCGTGCACAAATGGCGCGGGCAGCGTGCTTGACACGACCGTGCGCGAGCAGCCCGGATTCCCGGCCCGGCGGGCTCCACGGGCCTTGCCGCGCCTGCCTTGGCGCACCTGGTCCCCGGCCGGTCCGCCCGCCCGGCGCGACCCTCGGGGCGGCTTCCCCGGCCGTTGCCGTCCTCGCCTCCGCCGCTCGTACGGAACGCCGGATTCCACCCCGTGCGCGGCTTGCGTCACCCGGGCCGGCGGCTCACCGGTGTGAGATGCGCAACGTCCGGGGTGGCCGGATTCGCTCGGTCGGGTTCAGCGCAGTACGGGGAGGTAGCCGCCGATATCGGCGCGCTCGCCGCTGGCGCTGACGGCCGCCGCGTCCAGCGCCTCGTGCCACGCGCTGCGGCCGGTGGCGAGCCGGAGCCAGGTCAGCGGGTCGGTCTCGACGACGTTCGGCGGGGTGCCGCGGGTGTGCTTGGGGCCCTCGACGCACTGCACCACCGCGAACGGCGGCACCCGGACCTCGACCGACCCGCCGGGGGCCTTCACCGCGAGCGCGTCGGCGAGGAGGCGGGTGGCGATGGCCAGGGCCTGGCGGTCGTACGGGATCTCCGTACCGGTCGCCGCCGCCAGGTCGTCGGTGTGCACGACCAGTTCGACACAGCGGGTGACCAGGTAGTCGTCCAGCCGCATCGCGCCGAAGCGGGTGGCCAGCAGCCGGTCGGCGGGGGCGGCCGGGAGGACCTCGGCGAGCTGCTCCGCGGTACGCGTCAGCAGCGCGTCCGGGTCGTCGGCGGCCAGGGCGCGGGTGTCGGCGTCGATCCCGGCCGCGTGCGGCGCGGTCGCGGACGGCCAGTCCAGCAGCGCGACCCGCTGCTCCGGCGGGGCCGACCGCGCCAGATTCCGCGCCACACCGCCCAGCGTCATCGACAGGTGCGCGACCAGTTCGCGCACCGTCCAGTCACCGAGCCGGGTCGGCCGCGCGAACTGCCCGGGAGCCAGCGCCCGGACGGCCGCCTGCACGTGCGCGCACTGCGCGGTGAGGGCGGCACGGGTCTTGGCGGGGTCGTAACTGCGGGTGCGGGACCTGCCGCGGGCCGGAGACATGGCGCCGAGGCTACCGGGCGCGTCCGGTGGGGCCGCGGGCCGTCCGCCGACGACGACGGTCCGCCCCCGGAGCGGGGACGGACCGTCGTAACAGCGGCGAACGCTCAGGCGAGGATGGCCGGAATGGTCTCCTCGTGCGCCACCTTCAGCTCGCTCAGCGGGATGCTGAACTGGCCCTGGATGTCGATCTCCGTGCCGTCGATCACGCCGATCCGCGTCGTCGGCAGGCCACGCGCACCGCACATGTCGTTGAAGCGGAGCTCCTCGCTGCGCGGTACGGCGACGATCGCCCGGCCCGCCGACTCCGAGAAGAGCAGGACGAACGGGTCGACGCCGTCCGGGACGACGATGCGCGCGCCCTTGCCGCCGCGCAGGCACGACTCCACCAGGGCCTGGATCAGACCGCCGTCGGAGAGGTCGTGCGCCGCGTCGACCATGCCGTCCCGGGACGCGGAGATCAGGATCTCCGCGAGCAGCTTCTCGCGGCCCAGGTCCACCGCCGGCGGCAGCCCGCCCAGGTGGTCGTGGACGACCTGCGACCAGGCCGAGCCGCCCAGCTCCTCCTTGGTGTCACCCAGGAGGTAGATGAGGTGGCCCTCGTCCGCGAACGCGATCGGGGTGCGGCGGCTGATGTCGTCGATGACGCCGAGCACCGCGACCACCGGCGTCGGGTGGATCGCCGCCTCACCGGTCTGGTTGTAGAGCGAGACATTGCCGCCGGTGACCGGCGTGCCCATCTCCAGGCAGCCGTCGGCCAGACCGCGGATCGCCTCGGCGAACTGCCACATGACGGCCGGGTCCTCGGGCGAACCGAAGTTCAGGCAGTCGGAGACGGCCAGCGGCTTGGCGCCGGTCGCGGCGACATTGCGGTACGCCTCGGCGAGCGCCAGCTGCGCGCCCGTGTACGGGTCGAGCTTGGTGAACCGGCCGTTGCCGTCCGTGGCGATCGCGACGCCGAGGTTGGTGTCCTCGTCGATACGGATCATGCCGGAGTCCTCCGGCTGCGCCAGGACGGTGTTGCCCTGCACGAAGTGGTCGTACTGACCGGTGATCCAGGACTTGGACGCCTGGTTCGGCGAGGAGACGAGCCGGAGCACCTGGGCGCGGAGTTCGTCCGCGTCCGCCGGGCGGGCAAGCTTGTTCGCGTCGTCGGCCTGGAGGGCGTCCTGCCAGGCGGGACGGGCGTACGGGCGCTCGTAGACGGGGCCGTCGTGGGCCACCGTCCGCGGGTCGACGTCGACGATCATCTCGCCGTGCCAGAAGATCTCCAGCCGGTCGCCGTCGGTCACCTCACCGATGACGGTGGCGGTCACGTCCCACTTCTCGCAGATGGCGAGGAAGCGCTCGACCTTCGACGGCTCGACGACCGCGCACATGCGCTCCTGCGACTCGCTCATGAGGATTTCCTCGGGCGAGAGCGTGGAGTCGCGCAGCGGTACGTCGTCCAGCTCGACGCGCATCCCGCCCGAGCCGTTGGAGGCCAGCTCGCTGGTGGCGCAGGAGAGACCGGCCGCGCCGAGGTCCTGGATACCGACGACCAGCTTCTCGGCGAACGCCTCCAGGGTGCACTCGATGAGCAGCTTCTCCTGGAAGGGGTCGCCCACCTGGACGGCCGGGCGCTTGCTGGGCTTCGCCTCGTCGAAGGTCTCCGACGCCAGGATGGAGGCGCCGCCGATACCGTCGCCGCCGGTGCGGGCGCCGTAGAGGATGACCTTGTTGCCGCTGCCCGACGCCTTGGCGAGGTGGATGTCCTCGTGCCGCATGACGCCGATCGCACCGGCGTTGACCAGCGGGTTTCCCTGGTAGCAGGCGTCGAAGACGGTCTCGCCGCCGATGTTGGGCAGGCCCAGGCAGTTGCCGTAGCCGCCGATGCCCGAGACCACGCCCGGCAGGACGCGCTTGGTGTCGGGGTGGTCGGCGGCACCGAACCGCAGCGGGTCCACGACGGCGATCGGGCGGGCGCCCATCGCGATGATGTCGCGGACGATGCCGCCGACGCCGGTGGCCGCGCCCTGGTAGGGCTCCACATAGGAGGGGTGATTGTGCGACTCCACCTTGAAGGTGACCGCGTAACCCTGGCCGACGTCGACGACACCGGCGTTCTCCCCGATACCGACGAGCAGTGCGTCGCTCTGGGGGGCTTTCTCACCGAACTGCTTCAGATGGACCTTGCTGCTCTTGTAGGAGCAGTGCTCGGACCACATGACCGAATACATGGCCAGCTCGGCGCCGGTGGGCCGGCGGCCGAGAATTTCCCGGACGCGCTCGTATTCGTCCTGCTTCAGGCCCAGCTCGGCCCACGGCTGGTCGATGTCCGGCGTCTCGGTCGCGTGCTTGACGGTGTCCAGAGTCATCAGGCGTTGACCAGCTTCTTCAGGATCGAGGTGAAGAATCCGAGACCGTCCGTACGGCCCGAACCGATCAGCGGCTCGACGGCGTGCTCGGGGTGCGGCATGAGGCCGACGACATTGCCCGCCTCGTTGGTGATACCGGCGATGTCGCGGAGCGAACCGTTCGGATTGGTGTCCAGGTAGCGGAACGCCACCCGGCCCTCGGCCTCCAGCATGTCGAGGGTGCGCTCGTCCGCGACGTAACGGCCGTCGATGTTCTTGAGCGGGATGCTGATCTCCTGGCCGGCTTCGTACTCCGCCGTCCAGGAGGTGTTCGCGTTCTCCACCCGCAGCTTCTGGTCGCGGCAGATGAAGTGCAGGTGGTTGTTGCGCAGCATCGCGCCGGGCAGCAGGTGGGTCTCGGTGAGCACCTGGAAGCCGTTGCAGATACCGAGGACCGGCATCCCCGCCCTGGCCTGCTCGATCACGGTCTCCATCACCGGCGAGAACCGGGAGATGGCCCCGGCCCGCAGGTAGTCGCCGTACGAGAAGCCGCCGGGCAGCACCACGGCGTCGACCTGCTTGAGGTCCTTGTCGCGGTGCCACAGCGGCACCGCCTCGGCTCCGGCGAGCCGGACCGCGCGCTGGGTGTCGCGGTCGTCGAGCGTGCCCGGGAAGGTGATGACACCGACCCGGGTGTTACCGCGGCCCGATGGGCCGTCGCCACCGGCGGTGGCGGGCGACGGGCGGGCGGTCATGAGTCGACCCGCACGGTGAAATCCTCGATGACGGTGTTGGCGAGGAAGGTCTCGGCCATCTCGCGGATGCGGGCGAGGGCGGCGTCGTCGACCGGTCCCTCCACCTCAAGTTCAAAGCGCTTGCCCTGACGGACGTCGGCGATTCCCTCGAAACCCAGGCGTGGCAGTGCACGCTGCACCGCCTGCCCCTGCGGGTCGAGGATCTCCGGCTTGAGCATGACGTCGACTACGACGCGTGCCACTGGCACTCCCGGTGGTGTGGTGCGTAAGGCGGTGACCTCACAGTACCGTGTTCGAAAATCTACGCGCATAGATACCCGTGGCGTGCATCATGGCCGGGCGTCGGCGCGGACGCCTGCCGGGGAAAATCCTCGAAAAGATCCAGGGTCCGGATTGCGGGGTGACACGCTGACGAAATTAACTGGGCTTCACAATGCATTGCCCACCGCTGTACAAATGAAAAAGCATTGATCCCGATCAGCCGGATCTGGAGCATCACCCCATGTCAACCCGGGGTCGCTCCTTGAAAGGACCGATATCCGTGGCGCAGCGCGTAGTAGTAATGCTCTCCGATGACATCGACGGGGGAGAAGCCGCAGAGACGGTCACCTTCGGATTGGACGGGAAGTCGTACGACATCGACCTCAATCCCGCCAATGCGAAGAAACTGCGCGACGCCCTCGCGCCGTTCGTGGCGGCGGGCCGCAAGCGGTCCAAGTCCGGCAAGGCGTACCACCGGACCGCGGTCACCCCTGACCCGGCGGCCGTCCGCGCCTGGGCCCGCTCCCACCACATGGACGTCCCGCCGCGCGGCCGGATCCCCAAGAAGGTCTATGAGGCGTTCAACGCCGCCAATCACTAGCCGACTTGCCGGCGCCCCGCAGGCCGCGCGGAGCCGACTTGCACAGCACCCCTACTGATCAGCTAGAGTCTGGAGCACGCCGAGGGGCCAGGCCGAAAGGCCAAACCCCAAGGAGTCACGCGGGTGTAGCTCAGTAGTAGAGCGCCCCCTTTCCAAGGGGGAGGCGCAGTGTGCAATCCCTGTCACCCGCTCTGACTGCTCAACCAGTCCAATGGATCAGGTAGAGTAGCTGTCGCGCCGCTCGGTGAAAGCCGAGTGGATGCCTGCGGACGTAGCTCAGTTGGTAGAGCGCAACCTTGCCAAGGTTGAGGTCGCGAGTTCGAGCCTCGTCGTCCGCTCAGAAAAAGAAGGCCCCGGTCATCACGACCGGGGCCTTCTTCGTTTCCCTTCTCTTCCCTTCGCTCCCTTCCGTCCCTTCATCCGGCCGCCGCCGGTCCGGCAACTGACATTTGTCATCGACTGCGATGACAGGACGCACTGCCCGGAGCCATGAGCCGGCGGAACGCTGGACACATGAACATCGGGGAGAAAACCATCGGGGGCGCCCGCCCCAGCGGGGCCGCGAGCGCCGGATCGGGCGAGAGCGTGATCGAGGTCACCGGTCTGCGCAGGCGCTACGGCACGGCCGGCCGGCGCGCGAGCGCGGGGAAGGGCTTCGAGGCGGTGCGCGGGATCGACTTCTCGGTCGCGCGCGGCGAGCTGTTCGCGCTGCTGGGGACCAACGGCGCGGGCAAGACCTCCACGGTCGAGCTGCTGGAGGGCCTGGCCCCGCCCACCGGGGGCCAGGTGCGGGTGCTCGGCCACGACCCCTTCACCGAACGGCACCGGGTGCGGCCGCGCATCGGCATGATGCTGCAGGAAGGCGGCTTCCCCGCCGAGCTGACCCCGGCCGAGACGCTGCGGATGTGGGCGGGCTGCACCAGCGGGGCGCGGCCGGTCGACGAGGCGCTGAGCTCGGTCGGGCTGTCCCGGCGCAGAGACGTCCGCGTCAAGCAGCTGTCCGGCGGCGAGCGGCGGCGGCTGGACCTCGCCCTGGCACTGCTGGGCAGGCCCGAGGTGCTGTTTCTGGACGAGCCGACGACCGGACTGGACACCGAGGCGCGCCACGAAACCTGGCAGCTGGTCCGCGAGCTGCGGGACGCCGGGGCGACGATCGTGCTGACCACGCACTACCTCGAAGAGGCCGAGGAGCTGGCGGACCGGCTCGCGATTCTGCACGGAGGACGGATAGCGCAAGCCGGACACGTCGCGGATGTGGTGGCCGCGCATCCCTCACACATCTCCTTCGAGCTGCCGGCCGGTTTCCATCTCGGCGACCTCCCGCCGCTGGCAGAACTGGGCGTCATCGGACACGAGACGGTGGGACGGACGGTCCGGCTGCGGACGGACGAGCTGCAGCGGACCGCGACCGGGGTGCTGATCTGGGCCCGGGACCAGGGGCTGGAGCTGACCGGCCTGGACGTCCGGACCGCATCTCTCGAAGAGGCATTCCTGCACATCGCGAAGGGACTGGAGAACGCATGAGCGCGAACACGGTGGCGGCCCGCGCGGAAGAGCGGGCGCCCGCGGGAACCGGCGCGGGGGCCCGGCTGATCGCCCTGGGGCGGGCGGAGCTGACCCTTCTCGTCCGCAACAAGACCGCGCTGTTCATGACGCTGGTCATGCCCCTCACCATGGCGTTCGCCATGAAGCAGGCGGTCAGCGGCATGGACCTCGCGGGTACCGGCCTGTCGGTGGGGACGGTCCTGCTGCCGGCGACGCTCGGCTATGTCCTGCTCTTCGCCGTCTACTCCAATCTGACCGGGGCCTACGCCGCGCGGCGCGAGGAACTGGTGCTCAAGCGACTGCGCACCGGCGAGCTGCGCGATCCGGAGATCCTGGCCGGTACCGCCCTGCCCTCCGTGACCATGGGACTGGCGCAGTGCGCGCTGCTGGTGATGCTGGGCGGAATCGTGCTGGACACCGGTTTGCCCGATGCCCCGCATCTGCTGATCGCCGGTGTCCTGATCGGCATGGTGATGGTGGTGGGACTCGCCGCGGCATCGTCGGCGCTCGCCAAGTCGGCGGAGTCCGCACAGCTCGTGGTGCTCCCGATCACCTTTCTGTCGTTGGCCGGATCCGGGATGGTGCTGCCGCTGGACATGCTGCCGGACCGCTTCGCCACCGTCCTCGGGCTCCTGCCGCTGTCACCGGTGATGCAGCTGATACGCGACGGCTGGATCGGCGGTGCGGACGCCGGAGAGACGCTGAAGCGGCTGGTCATCGGCTTGGTCTGGGTAGGAATCGCGGTGTTTGCTGTGAAGCGGTGGTTCCGCTGGGAGCCGCGGCGGTAGGCGGCACAGCCGTAGCGCGCGACATACGGCGATCGGGACGACGGGGGCACGGGGCTCATGATCGAACGGGTACAGGCGAAGTGGCGGCGGCAGAACACCCTGTCCAAGGTCGACACGTACTTCCGCTGGACGCTGTACTTGATCCCCTGGTTCGCCGTCACCGTCGGAGTGACGCCGGTCGCCCGGGCGACCACCGGCGGGACGCTGCCCGTCACCCTGGCCGGTACGGCCCTCGGGCTGAATATCGTGCAGAGCGTCCTGACGATCAGCCTGCTGAACCGCGCGTTGCAGCGCTATCTGGACCGGGGCCCGACACCGCACCGCCTGATGGCCGTCTCGGGCGTGCTGACGCTCGCGGCCGAGGCCGCCCTGTTCAAGCTCGTCATCGTCGAGGGGATCCGGAGCCCGGACAGTATCGGCTCGGTGACGCTGGCGGTGCTCGCGACTCTCACCCCGTTCTTCATGGTCTACTCCCTGGTCGTGTCCAAGCGGAGGTACATGGCGTCACTGGGCGCGGGGGCGGTGGTGCTGGTGCTGCTGACCGGTCTGGTGACCGATGTGTGGGAGCTCGGCTTGTATCTGGCGATCCTCCTGATCGTCGCCGGTCTGTGGAGCTTCGTCATAGCGCGCCCTTCGGGCTGGCTGCTCGCCGTGTTCTGGGAGCTGGACGCGGCCCGCAAGAACCAGGCGCGGCTCGCGGTCGCCGAGGAGCGGCTGAGGTTCGGCCGCGATCTGCACGACGTGATGGGACGGAACCTGGCGGTGATCGCGCTGAAGAGCGAGCTGGCGGTCCAGTTGGCGCGGCGGGAGCGGCCGGAGGCCGTGGAGCAGATGGTGGAGGTGCAGCGGATCGCGCAGGAGTCGCAGCGGGAGGTGCGAGAGGTGGTGCGGGGGTACCGGAAGGCCGACTTTCAGGCGGAGTTGGCCGGTGCGCGGTCCATATTGCGGGCGGCCGGGGTCGACTGCCGGGTCGAGGGCGAGGACGACACGCAGTTGCCCTCGGAGGTGCAGTCGGCGCTCGGCTGGGTCGTCCGCGAGGGCACCACGAACGTGCTGCGGCATGCCGCCGATGCCCGGCGTTGCGTCCTGCGGACCCGTATCGACCCGGAGCGTGCGGTGCTGGTGCTGACCATGGAGAACGACGGTGTCGTGACTCCCCTGGAAGGCCGGCCCGCGCAGCCGTCCGGAAGCGGCCTCAGGGGCCTGCGGGAACGCCTGTACCCACTGGGCGGAACGCTGGAGTCGGGACCGGGAGCGGACGGCTCCTACCGCCTGACCGTCGAACTCCCGATGCCGGCGGACGGGCGGCCGAGCGCCGGTGAGGTGGTGAACGGCGCGCGGAGGTGAGGTGCCGTGCGTGAGACGCCGTGGGCGAGGGGGCCTGCGGGCGGGCGCCCGCGGAGGGCAGGTCCGCGAAAGGCGGTCACGGGGGGACGGAGCGGGAGGAATCGAGTGGCGAGACGACACGCGAGAGACGGGGCCGTGGTGGATGGCAGGGCTGTGCCGGGCGACGGCGCCGTGCGGGACGGCCGGGCCGGGGTGGGGAGGCGGGGTGAGTGAGGGGGTGATCCGCGTGCTGCTGGCGGACGACGAGCATCTGATCCGGGGGGCGCTGGCGGCGCTGCTGTCGCTGGAGGACGATCTGCTGGTCGTGGCGGAGGCGGCGTCGGGGCCGGAAGCACTGGCGATGGCGCGGGCGCACGCGCCCGATGTGGCGGTGCTGGATCTTCAGATGCCGGGGGCGGACGGTGTGTCGGTGGCCACATCGCTGCGGCATGAGCTGCCGGAGTGCCGGTCGATGATCGTGACGAGCCATGGACGGCCGGGGCATCTGAAACGGGCGCTGGAGGCCGGGGTGCGGGGGTTCGTGCCGAAGACGGTGTCGGCGCAGCGCCTCGCGGAGATCATTCGCACGGTGCACGCCGGAAACCGTTATGTCGATCCGGAGTTGGCGGCGGATGCGATCAGCGCCGGGGATTCCCCGTTGACGGTCCGGGAGGCGGAAGTGCTGGAGTTCGCCGAGACCGGGGCGCCGGTCGCGGAGATCGCGGAGCGGGCGGCGCTGTCGCCGGGGACGGTACGCAATTACCTCTCGTCGGCCACCGCGAAGCTGTCCGCCGAGAACCGCCACGCGGCAGCGCGCATCGCCCGCGAGCGGGGTTGGCTATAGTGGACCCCGCACCGCGCGTCGGCGACTCTTTGCAGACGTTCTGCGCGGCGCCTGCGGACGTAGCTCAGTTGGTAGAGCGCAACCTTGCCAAGGTTGAGGTCGCGAGTTCGAGCCTCGTCGTCCGCTCAGCGAAGGAAAGGCCCCGGCCGGTAGCGATACCGGCCGGGGCCTTTCGTCTGCACGCGGGGCGGCGGTTACGACCAGGTGAGGCCGGTGAGGCGCTCGTACGCCTCGATGTACTTGGCGCGGGTGCGGTCCACGATGTCCTGCGGGAGGGCCGGCGGCGGCTGCTCGCCCGTACGGTCCCAGCCTGCGGCGGGCGAGGTCAGCCAGTCGCGGACGAACTGCTTGTCGAAGGACGGCTGGGCGCGGCCCGGCTGCCACTGGTCGGCCGGCCAGAAGCGCGAGGAGTCCGGCGTCAGGACCTCGTCGGCAAGGGTCAACTCCTCGCCCGCGAAGCCGAATTCGAACTTGGTGTCCGCCAGGATCACCCCCCGCTCGCGGGCGATGTCGCGGGCCCTGCCGTAGACGGCGAGGGTCGTCTGACGGAGCCGGGCGGCGACCTCGGGGCCGACCTCGCGGGCGACCTCTTCGTAGGAGACGTTCTCGTCGTGGTCGCCGACAGCGGCCTTGGTGGCCGGGGTGAAGATCGGCGCGGGCAGTTCGGAGCCGTCGACCAGGCCCTCCGGGAGCGCCAGACCGCAGACCGTACGGGTCTGCCGGTACTCGGCGAGGCCGGAGCCGGTGAGATAGCCGCGGGCCACGCACTCGACGGGGACCATGGCCAGGGACGTGCAGACGAGGGTGCGGCCGGCCCAGTCGGCCGGGGCGCCGTCCGGGACCTCGGTGGAGCGGACATGGCTGGGCACCAGGTCGGCGAGCTGGTCGAACCACCACAGGGACAGCTGGGTGAGGATGCGGCCCTTGCCGGGGATCTCGGTGGGGAGCACCCAGTCGTATGCGGAGGTGCGGTCGCTGGCGACCATGATCAGTTCGCCGTCGGCGTTCTGGTAGAGGTCGCGCACCTTGCCGGTGTGCAGGTGGGTGAGACCCGGTACCTGCACGGGCTCGGGCTTTTCTACGAAACCGGACACGCTGCCTCCGCGTAGGTTGATCCAGGAGTCGTTCCGATTCTCCCGTATGCGAGGGTCCGGCGATGCCGCAGGGTGGGCCGGTCGGACGGAACGGGCGGTCAGGGCGCCGGCGACGGCCAGGTGAGACGGCCTGGTCGGGGGCGCAGCACGTGCCCGGGCGGTGGGGCAGGCGGGTGGTGGACGGGAGGCGGAGAGACCACAGAGGGGGGCGGAGGCGGCGGGTCCGGGCTGTACTTCGCCGCCGTGGCCGGGCGGCGGCACGGGCGATCTTGACCGGCGCGGGCGCAAACCGCTTGCCGTGATCGTCGCGCGGTCATGAGGATGGCGCGATGCCCACCTTCACCGCTCTCGACGGAACAGAACTCGCCTGCCACGCCATGGGCGAGGGAGAGCCGCTGCTCTGCCTGCCCGGCGGCCCCATGCGCGCTTCCGCCTACCTCGGTGACCTCGGCGGGCTGTCGGAGCAGCGCCGGCTGATCATGCTCGACCTGCGCGGCACCGGCGCCTCCGGCATCCCCGCCGACCCGGCCACGTACCGCTGCGACCGGCAGGTCTCCGATGTCGAGGCCCTCCGCCGTCACCTCGGCCGGGACCGCGTAGACGTTCTCGCCCACTCGGCGGGCGGCGATCTCGCCCTGCTCTACGCGGCCCGGTACCCCGAGCGCGTCCGCACCCTCACCCTGATCACCGCCCGAGCCCGTGCGCTCGGCGTCGACTTCACCGAGGAACACCGCCGGGAGGCCGCCGCCCTGCGCATGGCCGAGCCGTGGTTCGGACCCGCTCACGACGCGTACGAAGCCGTCTGGGCCGGCACCGCGGACGACGCCGACTGGGACACCGTCGCCCCCTTCTTCTACGGCCGCTGGGACGCGGTCGCTCAGGCCCATGCCGCGGCCGACGTCGCGCAGAGCAACGCGGAGGCCGCCGAGGTCTACGCGTCTCCCGGCGCCTTCGAGCCCGCCGCCGCACGCGCCGCCATCGCCGCGCTGCGCGCACCGGTGCTGGTCCTGGCCGGTGAGCTGGACAGCGGCCCCCGCCCCCGCGTTGCCGCCGCCATCGCGGAGCTGTTCCCCACGGCCGAAGTGGCCGTCCAGCCGGGCGGCGGCCACTTCCCCTGGCTCGACGACCCCGTCGGCTTCGCCCGGACCGTCGGAACATTCCTGGCCCGGGAATCCCAGGACGCCCAGGACTCCCGGAACGGCTAGGGCTCCCGGAACGGCTAGGACGCCCAGGCGGGGCCGCCCCCAGCTGACCGACAGGTGCGTGGCAGGGACTCCAGCGGCGTACGTACGCGTCTGACCCGCAGCCGACAGCGCGCACACGGACTCTCCGCCGGCACACATACCGCCGGTCCGCCGCCGCGGACGCATGCGGCAACGGGGACCCACGCGCCCCTCAGTCGCGTTTGCAAATGCGGTCGAGGAGGTTGGCGGTGGCGCGCTGGACGCGTTGGTCGACATGGCCGGGGCGGTCGAGGGACGGGGACCAGGCGAAGGTGCCCGAGGAGAAGACCAGGGCGCCGCTGGGGGCGCGGTAGAGCGAGGTCTCCTGGTGGCGGCGGTTGCCCTCGGTGTCGCGGTACGGGGAGTGGGCGAGCAGGATGCGGTGGGTGTGGTCGGGGAGGCTGATGCGCGGGAAGTAGCGGTCGGCCTCACCGGCGACCAGGCCGGGGAGTTCGTCGCCCTCGTGGGCGCCGGTGGCCTCCCACAGCCAGTGGCCGGCGTTGCGGACGACGAGCGGGGCGGGTTCGGGCACCCGGCCCGCGTACTGGACGCCCATCAGGCGCTGTTCGGGGTCGCCGGCCTCGCGCCACAGAGCGGGTCGTCCCGGGCCCTGGCGTTTGCGGCAGCTGAGCAGGGAGTCCGGCCCGGAGGGTGACGGGGAGAGCTCGATCTGCCAGTACATGGTGTTGGCGGAGAGGAAGACGAGGGACGTGCCGCTGTCGCGGGCGCGTTCGACGGTGCTGCGCATCGGCACCGACCAGTACTCGTCGTGGCCGGGGAAGACCAGACCGCGGTAGCGGGTCGGATCGACGCGGCCGGCGTGCAGATCGCGGGCGTCGGCGTAGGCGAGGTCGTAGCCGTAGCGCTCGGCCCAGCGGATGAAGTCGTAGGCGTGGCCGACGTGGAGGGGGAGCCCGGCGCCGGCGTAGGGGCGGTCGAAGGAGACCGTGGTGGCGGCGTCCTGCTCGCCGAGGAGCGCGCCCTTCTCGTCCCAGGCGTGGTAGAGGCTGGCGCCGGTGTGGCCGTCCTCCGGGTAGAGGTTGTACGCCTGCCAGGTGATGTCGGGCAGCAGCAGGAGGAGGTCGGCGGGGTGGTCGTCGCGGACCGTGAAGGGGATGTGGCTGCGGTAGCCGTCGGCGGTGGTGAGCACGGCGACGTACGCGCCGAGATTCCAGTACTCGGGGACCTGGAGGCGCCAGGACAGCCACCAGTGGTGGCAGGAGACCGTGCGGTCGACGGTGAGCGGGGCCGGCTGGACGATACCGGCGAGGCGCGGGCTCGTGGTGATCTTGGAGGCGCCGGCGCCACCGTAGTGGCCGATGCGGTAGACGTCGATGCTGAACGGCTGGGGCGGGTCGACCGAGACGCGGAAGTCGATGGCTTCGCCGGGGGCCACCGCGCCGGTGCTGGCGAAGCCCTTGATCTGCCGGCGGACGTCGTCGGCGGTGCGCGGGCCGTTGTGCTTACGGGGTGGCGGGACGCGCAGATCGCCCTGAGCGACGGCGGGGTCCACGTACCAGGGCACCACCTGGCCGGACTCGAAGTAGTTCTCGCTGCCGCGCAGCCAGGGCAGCGGGCCCTGCCCGAACGGGTCCGTGACCGCGTGGGCGAGCGCGCCCGACTCCCAGCGCCTGATCTCTTCCGTCCCCACCTTCCACTCCCCTCCCGCGTCCCGCGTGGCCACGGCGGACCGGTGTTTCCGTTCGCCCGCCCGCGGGGCCGTCGCCGCGGCGCGGGACGGGGTCCGTTGGTCCGGCTGGACGAACGCGGCCGCCCCCAGCACATCACATTACGCACTCACTTCGTCACCCTTCGTCGTGAATTTAGAGCCTCTGGGCCCCGAAACACGAACTGGAGGGGAACATTCAGCCGATGGGGCGAGGGGGTGCCGGCCGGCGGCGCGCTCCGGGGTGCGCGGGAGCGGCGCGAGCAGGGCGGGCACGGCGCGCGCGGTGCGCCCGCGCGCGTGCTGGTCAGCCGAGCCGGACCGGCTTTTCCGGGCGTACCCCGACGGTGGTCAGCCAGCCGCGGAGCGGTTCGGCGTCACCGTCGTCGACCAGGCTGAGCACCGGGCTGCCGAGGTCGGACCGGCGGGCGCCGTCCACCAGCAGCGCCGGGCCGTCCAGCCAGTCCAGGCCGGGGGCCGCGCCCGCGGTGTCGACAGCGGCGCAGCAGACCATGGCCGTGACGTGGTCGGCGAGCAGCTCACGGGCCGTACGGGGCGGCCGCAGCGGGAAGAGCGGGAGGCCCCCCTCGGCCAGGCCGTCGCCCCAGGCCACGCCCGCGGCGGCGTCCGACACGGAGCCGCCGCGGCCGGTCGAACGGGCCGCTGCCGCGCGCTCCGCACGCTCCTCGCGCTCGACCTCGGCCCCGAGCCGGGCGGCCACGAGGTCACCGGTGCGGTCGTCGTGGGCCAGCCGGTCGAGGACGCGGGCGAGCGTCGGCCCCGGAGGCGTCGCACCCGGGGCAGAGGCGCGGCCGGCGGGCCGGGCGTCCAGGGGCGCGCCGACCACGGGCGTACGGGCCGCCGTGCGGGCGTAGGAGAGGGACGGGGCGGCGGCGCCGGGAGCGGGGGCGTCCGGGGGCGGTGCGACGGGGAGGTCGTCGAGGACGCGGTGCAGGCGGGCGGCCTCCAGGCGCCACTTGCGGTCCACGACCTCCTGGGGGTACTGGTGCCAGCCGACCGGTGACCAGTCGGGGCCCGCCTCGGCGGGGCCGCCGTGGAAGAGGCGGGCGGCCAGCAGCGAGGCGGCGCGGTCGAAGGTGCCGGGCTCCTCCAGGAGATCGCAGGCGGGCCGCTCGCCCAGGCGGGAGGCGAAGCCCTCGGCGAGGCGGTCGCGGCGGGAGAGTTCGGTGAGCGCCGAGACCACGCCGGCGTCCAGCCGGGAGGGCCAGCGGCCCATCCGCCAGGCTGGCAGCGCGACCCGGGTCAGCAGCCGGTCCCAGCCCGCGTACGCGAGGCCGACCTGCTCCTGGGCGACGATCCGCAGACCGTAGTCGACGGTCCTGGCGCGCTCGGAGGCGGCGGCCGCGACGCCCCGCTCCATGAGCGTGGCGTGGTCGCGGCAGGCGCGCAGCAGCAGTCGCGCGATCCGGCCGGTGAAGCGGAGCGGCAGGGCCCGCAGCGGCCCCCGGGGGCGGGCCGGGACCGCGGCGGCGGCGTCCAGACCGCGGATGAAGCGGCGGGCGGCGGCTATGTCGGGGTGCGCGGACGGGCCGGTGCCGGCGACGACCGGGGCGAGCAGGGCGCGCAGCTCGGCGACCCGCATCCACCACAGGAAGGGCGAGCCGATGACGAGGACCGGCGCCCCGGAGGGCCGTCCCGCGCCGTCGGCGGGGTGCGGGGTGCGGTGCAGCGCGGCATGGGCGGGGTGCGTACGGTCTTCGAGCCAGCTGTCGCAGTCCGGGGTGAGCGCTATCGCGGACGGCACCGGGACGTCGAGGCGGTCGGCGAGATCGCGTACCAGGCGGTAGAGGTCGGGGGCCGACTTCTCGGCGACCGGTACGGAGGGGCTGAGCGCGGGGCGGGCGCGGGCGACGACCACGGCGACCAGCGCCCCCAGGAGCAGCACGAGGACGGCGAGCGCGCCGATCGTCCAGCACGCGACGCCCCAGCCGGGGGCCGCACCGAACCGGCCGGTCGCGCAGCCGAAGAGCAGCACCACGGCGACGGCGGCGGGCAGCAGGGCGACACCCAGCGCGGCACCGCGGATCCGCAGTACGGCGAGGGCGCGGGCACGCGCCGCCAGGACACCTGTTTCCGGACCTGCCACGAGTCTGTACACCCCCTGCTGTCCTGGTCGAGCGGATGGAGCGAACACGGGACGGAAGTACGTGAGCCGCGGGAGTGCGGCGACGGTGCGGGCGGACGCGGACGTCCGCCGTGGTCGTTGCCCACTCCCCCACCACTGTGGCACCGGCCACTGACATCGCAATGCCGGTGAGCCACTTGCCGGACGCCACTGCGGCAACCACGCCGGTTTCCGGTACGGCGGCCGCAGAACGCCTGCGCGGCACCCTAGTTGGGGGTACCGCTCGCGTCAGTCGGTTACCGGCTTGGTCACTCGATGGAATGGCTTTGGGTAAAGCCACGGGACGCGCGCGGGCCGCTGTGGGCCGGGGCCGACCGGCCGTGGCGCCCGTCCCGGCCGGCACGGGCGCATGCGCCTCGCATATGCCCGCCCCACGGCCCCCACAGAGTCCCGTACGACCCCGTTCGGCCCCGCCCACCTGCGCGTATCCCGCCCCGCCGGTGTACCGCGGCCCCGCCCGTACATCCGGTCAGGACGTGCGGGCGGGGCCGGTGGGAACGCCAGGGGAGCCTCGGGCCCTAGGCCCGCGGTGCCGCCTCGCCTGCGGTCTGCTCCGCCGGCTCGTCCGCGACCTTGGCGGCGATGTCCGTGCGGTGCTGGGAGCCGTCCAGCGAGATCCGGTCCACGGCGCGGTAGGCGCGCCGGCGGGCGGCGGTGAGGTCGGCGCCGGTGGCCGTCACGGACAGCACCCGGCCGCCCGCGCTGACCACCGCGCCGGAGGAGGCGTCCCGCTTGGTGCCCGCGTGCAGTACGTACGCCTCGGGGGCGTCCTGCTCCGCGACGTCGGCGAGGCCCTCGATGGGATCGCCGGTGCGCGGGGTGTCCGGGTAGTTGTGGGAGGCGATGACGACGGTGACCGCCGCGCCGTCGCTCCAGCGCAGCGGCGGGAGGGCGGCGAGGGTGCCGGTGGCCGCGGCGTGCAGCAGCCCGGCCAGCGGGGTGGTGAGCCGGGCCAGGACGACCTGGGTCTCCGGGTCGCCGAAGCGCGCGTTGAACTCGATCACGCGGACACCGCGCGAGGTGATCGCCAGACCCGCGTAGAGCAGCCCGGAGAACGGGGTGCCGCGGCGGCGCAGCTCGTCGACGGTGGGCTGGAGGACGGTCGCCATGACCTCGTCGACCAGCTTCGGGTCGGCCCAGGGCAGCGGGCTGTACGCGCCCATACCGCCGGTGTTGGGGCCCGCGTCGCCGTCGTAGGCGCGCTTGAAGTCCTGGGCGGGCTGGAGGGGGACGACGGTCTCGCCGTCGGTGACGGCGAAGAGGGAGACCTCGGGACCGTCGAGGAACTCCTCGATGACGGCCTGTCCCCCGGTGTCCGCCGTCCCGGCGGCCGCGGCGCGCGGCGGGGAGACGCAGGCGAGGGCGTGTGCGCGGGCCACCTCGATGTCCTCGGTGACGACGACGCCCTTCCCGGCCGCCAGACCGTCGTCCTTGACGACGTACGGGGCGCCGAAGGCATCCAGCGCGGCATCGATCTCGGCGGCGGTGGTGCAGACGTAGCTGCGGGCGGTGGGGACGGCCGCGGCGGCCATCACGTCCTTGGCGAACGCCTTGGAGCCCTCCAGCCGGGCGGCCTCGGCCGAGGGGCCGAAGACCGGGATGCCGCGGTCGCGTACGGCGTCCGCGACGCCCGCCACGAGGGGGGCCTCCGGGCCGACGACGACCAGATCGGCCCGCAGACCGGCGGCCAGTTCGGCGACGGCCGCGCCGTCGAGTGGGTTGACCCCGTGCAGTTCGGCCACCTCGGCGATACCGGCGTTGCCGGGAGCGCAGTGCAGCGCGGTGACGTCGGGGTCGAGGGACAGAGAGCGGCACAGGGCGTGTTCGCGGGCGCCGCCGCCGATGACGAGGACCTTCACGGGTGCAGCCTAGTCGCCCCCGGCGCCGCGCCCGGACGGGGGCGGTACGGCCCGGTGGCGGCCGTACGGAGACCGGCGGCGGCCGGGTGGGGACGGGGGGCACCAGGCGGCGCCGGGAGCGGCCGGAAACCGTCGGCCGCCGTGGTGGCAACTCTTTCGGGTGAGCTGCCCGGTGGGCTTATACCCGATCCCGCGCCACTTCCCGGCGGAAATGCGGTGATCTTGCGGGCAACGCCAACCGTTCGGCGGTAGGAAGGGGCTGCGCGCCATCCGCCGTCTCGTACGTCACGCGCACACCGCACGTATCCGTATACGCGCACCGCAGGTATCCGTATGGAGGAGTGCACGGGTGAGTCAGCCGGAGATGCAGCCCGAGGGGCCCCCTCGGGAGAAGGGCGGGCGCCGGGACCGGAAGGACCTCACGGGGCGGCCCTTTCCCCTCGGCGACTGGGGGGAACCGGCCGACCGTCTGGATGCGCTCTACCTGTGGACCGAGGACGGCGCGCTGCGCGCCGCCGACTGGTATCTGCGCGACCGGGTGGCGAAGCGCCGCGGCGCACGGGCGCTGCGCCTGGTCACCGCGGCGGCGGTCTCGGTGGCCGGGGCGCTGCCGCTGCTGGACCTGACCGGGGCCTGGAGCGGCGGGGCGCCATGGGGCTATCTGGCGCTGCTGCTGGCGGCGGTGTGTGTCGGCTGCGACCGGTATTTCGGGGTGACGGCGGGCTGGATGCGGGATGTGGCCACCGCGCAGGCGATCCAGCGGCGGCTGGAGGCGTTGCAGTTCGACTGGGCGTCGGAGAGCGTGCGCGAGGTCCTCGGACCGGCGGACGGTACGGCGAGCGAGACCGCGGAGCGCTGTCTGGGGGTGCTGCGGCGGTTCCACGAGGATCTGACGGAGCTCGTACGGTCCGAGACGGCGGACTGGATGGCCGAGTTCCGGGCGGGGCCGGCGCCGCACGCCACGCAGACGATGGTGCCGTGGGCGGCGCAGCGGGCGGAGGGCCCGGGGCAGCCGGGGCGGTTCCTGCTGCCGCCCGGCCGGCGGCCGAACATGCCGCGGCAGCGGCCGCCGGAGCCGCCGCGCTGAGTTTTCGGGCCGCGCCTACGGCCCCGGACGCGGGCGCGCACGCCGGGTGAATGCCGGAGGCGGGCGCCCCCGGCACACCCGTCAGCTGAAGACGATCATCGAGCCTTGGCCCAGGCTCCGGGTGGCGGCCGCGTGCAGGCCGAGCCAGACATGCCGTTCCCGGGCGAACGGGCCGTCGTCCAGGGGGACGGCGTCGGTCCGCTCCTCCAGGGAGGTCGGACCGGCCGGCGGGGCGGGTGCGGCCGGCGGGTTGGCCGGGTCTATGCCGAGGGCGGGTGCAACCAGTTCGAGGTCGCGCAGCAGACCGTGCGAGGAGCCCAGGGGACCGCCGCCCGCCAGCAGTTCGTCGCCGCCGAGCGGGTGCGGGAAGTCGACCGGGACGTAGGCGCCCGCGTGGTCGTAGTGCCAGACCAGGTGGGACTGCTGCGCGGTCGCCTCGAACATCTCCAGCAACTGCTCGTAGTCACCGCCCAGTTCGTCCACCGGCGTCACCTCCAGGCCGCACAGCCGCAGGAGGTAGGCGCGGCGCAGGAAGTGCAGCGCGTCGTAGTCGAAACCGGCCACCGGCGCGACGTCACCGGAGAGACCCGGCATATAGCTGTACACCGGGACCGGGGGCAGGCCCGCGCCCGTCAGCGCCCGGTCGTAGGCGGCGAGCTCTTCGGAGAAGGGGTTGTCGGGGCTCTGACAGAGCACATCGACGAGAGGTACCAGCCACAGGTCACATGCCACGGGTGAGGACTCGCTTCCGGTAGGGGTCGGGGCGCGTGCGCACGTACGGCTACGGGTACGGCCCATTACGGCCGACGGTCGGGACAGCGTAGTGCTAGCAGCGCTTTCTCACGAGGGTCAGGGAGTGCTCGTGGTACTCGGTCACCAGCCGCTGGGCCGCGCACAGGTCGTGCCGGGCGACGGCGGTGACCAACTCGCCGTGGTCGTGCCACAGATGGCCCCGGAGATCGCCCAGCCGGCGCAGCAGGGGCACCGCGAACATCCAGGTCTGGACGCGCATCCGGTCCAGGAAGTCGCTGATGTACGCGTTCCCCACGACGCTGCCGAGCTCCCGCCAGAAGCGCAGGTCGTAGCCGATGAGGACGTCCAGGTCACCGGCGCGCGCGGCGCGTTCCGCCTCCTCGGCGCGGCGCCGGATGGAGACCATCATCTCGGTGGGGAGCCGGCGCGGCTCCCGGCCGGCGCCGCTGCGGAAGATGCCCTCGACGACCAGGGCGCGGGCCTCGACCATGGCGCGGTAGTCGTCGGCGGTGAAGGCGTGCACCTTGAAGCCGCGGTGCTGTTCGACGTCGAGCAGGCCCTGGGCGCAGAGGTCGAGCAGCGCCTCGCGCACCGGCGTCGCGGAGACGCCGTACTGCTCGGCGATCTCCTTCACGGTGAAGGGGTGGCCGGACGGCAGCCGGCCGGCCAGGACTTCGTCGCGCAGTGCGTCGGCGATCTGCTGGCGCAGGGTGTTGCGCCGTATGACTCCGCGCTCTCCGCCGTCGGCCATCCTGTGCGTCCCCTTCGACGACTCATGACCGCGCAGGTGGGAGGCGGCCCCCGCCCACGATAGGCGAGGGTCGCCGACGCCACCCGCCGCACGTCGGGCGCGGAGCGGGGTGAGGCGGGGAAGCACGGGCCGGCCGGACGGTACGTCAGGCGGAGTGCGGGTACCGGGGTCAGGCCCCGGTCGTGTGCGCGTCCGCCGCGGTCAGCGCGTCGTCCAGCGCGGCGAGGCCCTCCTTGGCCTCGGCCTCGGTGACCGTGCAGGGCGGGACGACATGCGTGCGGTTCATGTTCACGAACGGCCACAGACCGGCGCGCTTGCAGGCCGCCGCGAACTCGCCCATCGGGGCGTTGGCCGCGCCGGAGGCGTTGTACGGCACCAGCGGTTCGCGGGTCTCCTGGTCCTTGACCAGCTCCACGGCCCAGAAGACGCCCATACCGCGGACCTCGCCGACCGAGGGGTGGCGCCCGGCGATCTCCCGCAGCGCGGGGCCGATGACCGTCTCGCCGATCCGGTCGGCGTTCTCCACGATCCGCTCCTCGGCCATCGCGTTGATGGTGGCGACGGCGGAGGCGCAGGCGAGCGGGTGGCCGGAGTAGGTCAGGCCGCCGGGGTACGGGCGCTGGTCGAAGGTGGCGGCGATCTCGGCGCTGATCGCGACGCCGCCGAGCGGGACATATCCGGAGTTGACGCCCTTGGCGAAGGTCAGCAGGTCGGGCGTGACGCCGAAGTGCTCGGCGGCGAACCAGCGGCCGGTGCGGCCGAAGCCCGCCATGACCTCGTCGAGGACGAAGACGATGCCGTGGCGGTCGCAGATCTCGCGGACACCGGCGAGGTAGCCGGCGGGCGGAACCATGATCCCGGCGGTGCCGGGGACGGTCTCCAGGACGATCGCCGCGATCGTCTGCGGCCCCTCGAAGGCGATGGTCTGATCGAGGTGGGCGAGGGCGCGCTCGCACTCCTGGGCCTCGTTCTCCGCGTGGAAGGGCGAGCGGTAGCGGAACGGGCCCCAGAAGTGGACGACACCGGCCGAGGCGGTGTCGGAGGGCCAGCGGCGCGGGTCACCGGTCAGGTTGATCGCGGCGGCGGTGGCGCCGTGGTACGAGCGGTAGGCGGAGAGCACCTTGGGGCGGCCGGTGTGCAGCCGGGCCATACGGACCGCGTTCTCCACGGCCTCCGCGCCGCCGTTGGTGAAGAAGATCTTGTCGAGGTCGCCGGGGGTGCGCTCGGCGATCAGCCGGGCGGCCTCGGAGCGGACGTCGACGGCGAAGCCGGGCGCGAGGGTGCACAGCTTCGCGGCCTGCTCCTGGATGGCCGCGACGACCTTGGGGTGCTGGTGGCCGATGTTGGTGTTGACCAGCTGCGAGGAGAAGTCGAGGTAGCGGTTGCCGTCGTAGTCCCAGAAGTAGGAACCCTCGGCGCCGGCGATCGCCGGCGGGTCGATCAGGCCCTGCGCGGACCAGGAGTGGAAGACATGCGCGCGGTCGGCGGCCTTCACAGCCGCGCCGGCGGCCGGATCGGCGGCAGCGGCGGCGGAAGCGGGATGCGTCGTGGTCACGGTCAGTACCTCGGATCGGGTCGCTCGGGTCCGCCGAGACTAGGGCGGCACACGCCTCCAGCCTAGGGATCACCGTCCGGCCGCCGGTACCGACAGTGTGTGTGAATCCTCCGGCGCGGCACCGACAGTGTGTGTGACTCCTGGTACGGCCCCCGTCCGGCCCCTCGCCGTACGGGACCGGGCGGGTGCCGAACCGTCTTACGGCCGCCCTCAGGCCGCCGACGGGAAGGCCGTCCCGACCGCCGGCTGCCAGTGGCCGACGGTCAGATCCGGGCGCAGGGCCGAGAGCGCCCCGCAGTACTTGGTGAATTCGGCGGCCCGCAGACCGTGGCCGCGCAGCAGCCGGTCCGCCTCGGCCAGGCGGCCGGAGGTCTTGGTCTCGACCAGCACCAGACCGCCGTCGGCGCGTATGGTCCGGCCCGTCTCCAGATCCCGGCAGACCAGGCCCGCGTCACAGGTGATGCGCTGCCCGTCGGCGACGAGGGTGGTCCGCTGGTAGGAGGTCTCGATGGACCGGCCCAGCTCGGTGGGGGCCTCGATGCCGTACGAGCGGTGCAGTACGGAGCTGAGGAAGCCGCGCGGGGCCGGGCCGAGAGCCGCGTCGCCGGGCAGCAGCGGCTGCCGGTGCTTGACCGTCTCGCCGTGCCGGCCCTTGAGCTTGACCTCGAACTGCCGCTCGCCGGTGTCCGCGTAGAGCCGCTCGCGGATCTTGAAGCGGAGCCGGCGGCGCTCCCGGTGGTCGTGGAAGGTCCGCAGGTCGGGGGTGTCGTAGTGGACGGAGCGGTAGCGGAACCAGCGGCGGCCGTTGATGCACAGCGCGGCGAACGGACCGCCGGGCCTGCGCCGGTCGGTGAGTTCGGCGGCGAAGGCGGCGAAGACATCGACCGGGACGAGATAGCTGTGGCCGAAGCGAGCCAGCAGCTCGGCGCGGGCCTGGACCTCGGCGAGCGGGACGGGGCGCGCGGCCATGGCGGCGCGGGCAACGGCTCGTACGGCGGGAATCACTCGGTCTCCTTGGCTGGGGGGCGTAGGGGGAAGGGGTGATCGTGCGGACCGGGGTGTGCACTGTGCGGTGTCAAAGGTTCTACGCTCCGTACCCGCGAAAAGTTCCGGCATCGCGCACCGGGGGCCACGGACACCGCGTACGGGCGCCGGGTGCGCGTCCCGCGGGCGACCACCGGGCCGGGACGCCAGGGGCCCTGGATATCCTCGGGGCGGAAGAGAGCGCGACACGGCACAACGGGACCCGGCCGAGGACCACTTGGCCCCGGCGGGACGGCCGGCATCGTCCCGCGTGCCCCGTGCCCGCGCCGGGTCTCTCCGGCACGGCGGAATTCGGGGGAAGGGGCGACGGATCGTGCAACAGCCGATACATGAAGGACAGTTGGGGCGGCCGAGGCAGGTATGGCTGCCCGGTGGGCCGGCCCCGCTCGGGGCCCGGGATCCGCAGCGGATCGGGGAGTACCGCCTGATCGGGCGGCTGGGCGAGGGCGGAATGGGCCAGGTTTTCCTGGCCCGTTCGGACCGTGGCCGGACGGCCGCCGTCAAGCTCGTCCGCGAGGAGCTGGCCGGCCAGGAGGAGTTCCGGGCGCGCTTCCGGCAGGAGGTGCGGGCCGCGCTGCGGATCGGCGGGGAGTGGATCGCGCCCGTCCTGGACGCGGACACCGAGGCCGGGACGCCCTGGGTCGCCACCGGCTACATCGCTGGCCCCTCCCTCCGGCAGGTCGTCGGCGGGGACGGCACACCGCTGCCGGAGCGGACGGTACGCATCCTGGCCGCCGGGCTCGCCTGCGCCCTGGAGTCGATCCACGCCGCCGGGATCATCCACCGCGACCTCAAACCGTCCAACATCCTGATCACCATCGACGGCCCCCGGGTGATCGACTTCGGGATCGCGCGGGCGCTGGAGGCGGCGGCCGGCCCCGGTACGACCCGCACCGGCGCCGCGCTCGGCTCACCGGGCTTCATGGCGCCCGAGCAGGTACGGGGTGAACCGCTCACCCCGGCGTGCGACGTCTTCTGCCTCGGCTCGGTCCTCGCGTACGCGGCCACCGGCCAGCTCCCGTTCGCCACGGCCGGCAACGCGGCGCACGCGGTGATGTACCGCATCGCCCAGGAGGAGCCCGACCTCACCGGACTGCCCGAGGGGCTGTACGACCTGGTCACCGCCTGTCTGGCCAAGGACCCGGCGCAGCGCCCCACACCGGCACAGCTGCGGGAGCGGGCGGAGGCGGCGGGGCAGGCGGCCGGGGACGCGGACGAGCCGTGGCTGCCCGCGGCCCTGATCGCCCGGCTCGGGCGGCACGCCGTGGAACTGCTGGCGGCGGAGACTCCCCCGTACGGTGCGGACGGCGGCGGCGCACGGCCCGCGCCACCGGCGGCGCCCCGGACCGCGGACGGACCGGACGCACCGCACCCGGCGGACCGCGGCCCGGAGCGGACGGCGGAGCCGGGGCGGCCGCACGGGTCCGCCTCATCGGCCACGGGAACCGGCCCGAACCAGTCGACCGGGCAGAGCGGGCCGGAAGCACCCGGCGCGCATCCGACGCCGACCGCGGCCGCGCCCGCCCTCGCGCCCCCGGCTGCCCCGGAGCCCGCCCCCGGCGCCGTACCCGTACCCGCCGCCCGGAAGCCGCGCCGGCGCCGGGGCGGTGCCGCGCTGATGACCGCGTACGCCCTCGTCCTGGCCGTGGCCGGTGCCGGTGCCGCGTACGCGGTACTGAGTACGCAGGGCCGCACCGGGTCGCAGGCCGGGCAGTCCGACGCGGGCGGTGGCGAGTCGGCCGGCGGCCACGGCAAGCAGGCGGCGGCGCCGTCGCCGTCCGGGAACGGCCGCCTGCCCGAGGACTACCTCGGCACCTGGGAGGCGACGGTCGGCAGCGGCACCTCCGACGTCCGGCGCCTCACGCTCAGCCAGGGCGGCCCCGGGGACACCGTGCTGGCGATGACGGCCACCGGGCCCGCGTACCACTGCGCGTTCACGGCCGCCCTGGCGTCCGCCGGGCCACCGGTCCGCCTCAAGCCGTCCACCGTGGTCTCCGGCACGCCCGCGACCTGCCGGCCCGGCGCCCCGTCCACCCTGGAGCTGGTGGACGGCGCACTGCGGCGCACCTCCGACGACGGCAAGGGTCCGCTGACGTACCACCGGACGGGCTGATCCCGCACGCCATCGCCGCCGCGCCCTCATGCGAAAGGCCGCCGCATCCACGCGGCGGCCCCGATACGACATCGCCGTGGCCGGCGGACACACGGTCCGCCGGCCACGGCGCGCGCCTTACAGGAACGAGTTGATCTCGATGGTCTCGTCGCGGCCGGGGCCGACGCCGATCGCGGAGATCGGGGCGCCGGACATCTCCTCCAGCGCCTTGACGTACGCCTGCGCGTTCTTCGGCAGGTCGGCGAAGGTCTTCGCCTTGGTGATGTCCTCGGACCAGCCCGGCAGCATCTCGTAGACCGGCTTCGCGTGGTGGAAGTCCGTCTGGCTGTAGGGCAGTTCCTCGACGCGCTTGCCGTCGATCTCGTACGCGACGCAGACCGGGATCTGCTCCCAGCCCGTGAGCACGTCGAGCTTGGTGAGGAAGAAGTCCGTCAGGCCGTTGACCCGGGTCGCGTAGCGGGCGATGACCGCGTCGAACCAGCCGCAGCGGCGGTCCCGGCCGGTGGTGACCCCGCGCTCGCCGCCGATGGTGCGCAGCGCCTCGCCGTCCTTGTCGAACAGCTCGGTCGGGAACGGTCCGGCGCCGACGCGCGTGGTGTACGCCTTGAGGATGCCGATGACGCGGCTGATCTTCGTGGGACCGACGCCCGAACCCGTGCAGGCGCCGCCCGCGGTCGGGTTCGAGGACGTGACGAAGGGGTACGTGCCGTGGTCGATGTCGAGCAGGGTGCCCTGCCCGCCCTCGAAGAGCACGACCTTCTCCTCGTCCAGCGCCTTGTTGAGGAGCAGGGTGGTGTCGGCGACGTAGCCCTTGATCTGGTCGGCGTAGCCCAGCATCTCCTCGACGACCTGGCCGGCCTCGATGGCGCGGCGGTTGTAGAGCTTGGTCAGCAGCTGGTTCTTGACGTCGAGGGCCGCCTCGACCTTCTGGATCAGGATCGACTCGTCGTAGAGGTCCTGGACCCGGATGCCGGTGCGGTTGATCTTGTCGGCGTAGGTCGGGCCGATACCGCGCCCGGTGGTGCCGATCTTGCGCTTTCCGAGGAAGCGTTCCGTCACCTTGTCGACGGTGATGTTGTACGGCGTGATCAGGTGCGCGTTACCGCTGATCAGCAGCTTGGACGTGTCGACGCCACGCGCGTTCAGTCCGCTCAGCTCGGAGAGCAGGACCGCTGGGTCGACAACGACGCCGTTTCCGATGACCGGGGTACACCCCGGCGAGAGGATTCCGGAAGGGAGAAGGTGCAGCGCGTACTTCTGGTCGCCTACGACAACCGTGTGGCCGGCGTTGTTGCCGCCCTGATAGCGCACCACATAGTCAACGGACCCACCGAGCAGATCGGTGGCCTTTCCCTTGCCCTCATCACCCCACTGAGCACCGAGCAGCACAAGTGCGGGCACAGGCGTACACCCCTTCCGGGCGGGGCATGTCCAACGTGCGTGGACGGCGTAAACATGCGTCTGCACGCGTACGTCATCGCTGGAGCCGTTGAACCGGTGCCCCGGAATAGACGAAGCCCCTGGCGCAATAGCGCAAGGGGCTCTTGCACCGAGATGCTACCTGAGGAAGGACCGAGGTGTCGGCGCAGCCTTCTGGGGACTCACCCCCGGACACCGTCCGGGGGTATCCCCTGCTCGTGGTCATCGACCCGGTCGCCCGCAGTACGGACGGGGAGTCCGTGCGGATCGCGAAGGATGTCCTGTGCGCGGGCGCGGGGGCGAAAATCTGCCTTCCGGAGGGCCCCGAGGAGTTCGCGCGGGCGCTCGCCCGGCGCGGTCACCGGCGCCCGGTGGTGATCGGTGACGACCGGGCGCTGCTGCGGGTCGTGGCACTGCTGCACAAGGAGCGCGAGCTGGCGGCGGTGGCCGTGTCGATGGTGCCGGTGGGCGCGCCGGCCGCGGTCGCGCTGAGCCGACTGCTGGGCGTCCCCACGGACACGGTGGCCGCCGCGCGGGCGGTGCTGGACGGCGACGAGCGGCCGATGGATCTGCTCACGGACGACAGCGACGGCATCGTGCTGGGCGGGCTGCGCATCCCGTGCGGGAGCGGTGCGACGGGGCATGCGCACGGTGCGTATGTGCCGGGTGCGGCGCATCCGGTGGACGCCGTGAACGAGACCGGCGGCGCACCGGACGGCGCACCGGCCCGGCCGTGGTGGGCGCCGGCCGCGCGGACCGCCCGTTCGGCGCTGGCGCTGCTGGTGTCACCGGCCGGCCGGCTGACCGGGCGGCGCGGCCGGGCGGCGGTCCAGCGGCTGCGGATCGAGGCGGACGGTGTGCTGCTGGCGGACCTGGACCGGCCGGTGCGCGGGGTGTCGGTGGTGCCGGCCGGGTGGGCGGGGGACGACGCGGCGGCGAGCGGGACGGTGGCGGGCGGCGCGGCGGCACCGGGCGGAGCGGTGGCGGACGGCGGAATGGCCGGACCGCCGTCCGGTGGCGGGGGCGGTGACCCGGACGGCGGCGGGGGCCGTGCGGACGGGGACGCCGCCGGGCTGGCCGAGGTCGTCGTGCACTGGCCCGGCGCCGAGCGGCCCGTACGGGCGCGGGCCCACGCGGTGACGGTGTCCGGTGCGGACTTCCACTACCGGGCGGACTCGGTCGTCGGCGGGCCGGTCCGGACGCGTACCTGGACGGTGCAGCCGGGGGCCTGGCGGCTGACCCTGCCGCGCGACGGCTGAGCGGCGGGGCGCGGGGCGGGCGGTATGGGACAGACCGTATGGGACAGGCGGTACGGGGCTCAGCGGCGGGCGGTCTCGGTATCCGCCGCCGTGTCCGCTCCTGTGTCCGCTCGTGTGCCCGCTCCGGGGTCGGCCTCTGCGGCGGTCTCGGTGCCGGTGCCGGCACCTGCGTCGGTACCGGTGCCCGTACCCGTGGTGGCGCCCGGGTCGGTGACGAAGCCGGCGCGCAGCTGGTCGCGGTGGCCGCGCCAGCGGTCCAGCATCACCACCAGCTCCTTCTGCATGAACTCCATGAAGGCGAGCGTCTCGCCGATCCGGCGGCCCGCGAGGGTGCGCTCGCCGAGGCTGTCCACACCGTCGCGCAGGGTGCTCTCCCAGCGGGTGAGGACGCTGTCCTTGTGGGTCAGCGCTTCGTACCACTGGTCGCTGTGCACGCGGTAGCGGTCGCGCCGGGAGCCGGGCTCGCGCTCGCGGCTGATCATGCCGACCTGGGAGAGGTAGCGGATCGCGCCGGAGACGGCGGCCGGGCTGATCTGGAGGCGTTCGCTCAGCTCGGCGGAGGTCAGGACGCCGGACTCCGAGGCCAGCAGGCAGGCGAAGACGCGGGCGGACATCCGCTGCATACCGGCATCGACCAGCTGGGCCGCGAACTGTTCGACGAACTGCGAAACCGCTTCGTCGTCGCGCTGCCCCGCGGCCGGCCGGCGCTCGTCCTGCTGTCCTCGCTCGGTCATCTCCGCATCATCTCCCCTGATCAGAATCACCAGCTCCAACTTTATACGGTTTCTTAACTTCACAAATTTATGAAACTAGCGTACCTTCGAAATCATGACGAAGGCAAACCCCTCCTCTGCCGCGATCCGGGTGGACGGCCTCCACAAGTCGTTCGGCCGGACCCATGCGCTGGACGGTCTCGACCTCACGGTCGAGGCCGGTGAGGTGCACGGCTTCCTCGGGCCCAACGGCGCGGGGAAGTCCACCACCATCCGGGTCCTGCTCGGCCTGCTCCGCGCCGACCGGGGCACCGCCCGCCTCCTGGGCGAGGACCCCTGGCGCGACGCCGTCGAACTGCACCGCCGCATCGCCTACGTCCCCGGCGACGTCACCCTGTGGCGCAACCTCTCCGGCGGCGAGGTCATCGACCTCTACGGGCGGCTGCACCAGGGCGGCGCGAAGCGTCTCCGGGGAGCGGGTGGCGGCGGACGGCGGGCGGGTCTCGACGCCGCGCGCCGGGCCGAGCTTCTGGAGCGGTTCGAACTCGACCCCACCAAGAAGGGGCGGACGTACTCCAAGGGCAACCGGCAGAAGGTCGCCCTGGTCGCCGCCTTCGCCTCGGAGGTCGATCTGCTCATCCTGGACGAGCCGACCTCCGGCCTCGACCCGCTGATGGAGGAGGTCTTCCAGTCCTGCGTCGCCGAGGAGCGCGACCGCGGCCGTACGGTCCTGCTCTCCAGCCATGTGCTCTCCGAGGTCGAGGCGCTCTGCGACCGCGTCAGCATCATCCGCAACGGGCGGACCGTGGAGTCCGGTTCGCTCGGCGAGCTGCGCCACCTCACCCGCACCTCCGTCAGCGCCGAACTGGCCGGCCCGCCCAACGGCCTCGCCCGCCTGCCCGGCGTCCACGACCTGACGGCCCAGGGCCACCGCGTCCGCTTCCAGGTCGACACCGACAAGCTCGACGCGGTGCTCCGCTCGCTCGGCGAGTCCGGCGTCCGCAGCCTGACCAGCACCCCGCCCACCCTGGAGGAGCTCTTCCTGCGGCACTACCAGGACGACGTCCGCACCGAAGCGGCGGTGGCGCGATGACCGCCGCGGCCGCGGCCGCCCCTCTCCGCCGCGGCGGCTCTCGCCCGCTGGCGGGCACCGGCACCCTGTTGCGCCTCGCACTGCGCCGCGACCGCCTGCTGATCCCGGCGTGGGTGCTGACCCTCGGACTCGCCGTCGCGAGTACCGGCTCCGCCTTCGAGACCCTCTACGGCACGGCCGCCGAACGCGCCGGCCTGGCCGCGTCGATGAACGCCAACAGCTCGCTGCGCGCCCTGTACGGACCGGTCTTCAGCGACTCCGTCGGCGGTCTCGTCGCCTGGCGGATGGCCGGTCTCGGCGCCGTCCTCGCCGCGGTGATGAGCCTGCTGATCGTCGTCCGGCACACCCGCGAGGAGGAGGAGACCGGCCGTCAGGAGCTGCTCTCGGCGGCGGTGGTGGGCCGCCGCGCACCGCTGACCGCGGCGCTGCTGGCCGCCCTGATCGCCGATGCCGGGCTGGCCGTGCTGATCGCCGCCGGGCTGGCCGGGTCCGGCCGGCCGGCGGCCGGTTCGCTCGCGCTCGGCGTCGCCGTCGGCGCCACCGGCCTGCTCTTCGCGGGCCTGGCCGCCATCGCCGCGCAGCTCACCGAGAGCGCCCGGATGGCCAAGGGGCTGACCGGCGCGGTCCTCGGCCTCGCGTTCGCGCTGCGCGCCGCGGGCGATGCCGCCGACGCCACCGCCACCTCCCTGCCGACCTGGCTCTCACCGGTCGGCTGGGCCCAGAATCTGCGGCCGTACGCCGGTGAGCGCTGGTGGGTCCTGCTCCTCTTCCCGGCCGCGACGGCGCTCGCCGTCTCCGCCGCGTACGCCCTGACGGCCCGCCGCGACCTGGGCATGAGTTTTCTGCCGGCCCGGCCGGGTCCGGCCCGCGCGCCCGCCTCCCTGAGCGGCCCCTTCGGTCTGGCCTGGCGGCTCCAGCGCGCCACCCTGTTCAGCTGGACGGCCGGTTTCGTCTTCGCCGGCGGGATATTCGGCGGTATCGCCAAGGGCGCCGCCGACATGGTCGGCGGCAACGAGCGGACCCGCGCGATCTTCGAGCGGATGGGCGGCCAACAGGGCCTGACCGACGCCTTCCTGGCCACGATGACCGGCCTGCTGGGCATGGTCGCGGCGATCTACGCAGCCGGTTCGGTGCTCCGGCTGCGCGGCGAGGAGACCGGCAACCGCGCCGAACCGGTGCTGGCCGGGGCCGTCGGCCGCCTGCGCTGGGCCGGCAGCCATCTGGCCATCGCCTACCTCGGCACGGCCGTCATCATGACGGCTGGCGGCCTGGCCCTCGCCGTCGGCTACGGCAGCACGGTCCACGACATCACCGGACAGCTCGGCCCGGTGCTGGGCGCCGCCCTCGCCCAGGTCCCGGCGGTCTGGACGCTCACCAGCCTGGCCGTACTGGTCTTCGGCCTGCTCCCGCGGGCGGCCGGCGCCGTCTGGGCACTCATCGGCGGCGTCCTCGCGATCGGCTGGATAGGCCCCGCCCTGAAGTTCCCCCAATGGGCGATGGACCTCTCCCCCTTCAGCCATCTCCCCAAGCTCCCCGGCCCCACGGTCACCGCGGCCCCGTTCGGCTGGCTCCTCGCCCTGTCGGCCCTCCTCGCGGCCGCGGGCCTGACCGCCTTCCGCCGCCGCGACATCGGCTGACGCCCGGCGGCCCCGCCGTCCGCCGGGCCGCCCCCGCCACGTACGCCGCCGGAGCCGTAGCGGACTCCGGCGGCGTACTCGCACCGCCTCGTACCGCCTCACACCGCGCCCGGACGCATGCGCCCCAACGGCCCCACGGCCCACGACCCGCGCCCCGTCACCAACCACCGGCCACCGGCCACCGGCCACCGGCCACCGGCCACCGGCCACCGGCCACCGGCCACCGGCCACCGGCCACCGGCCACCAACCGGACGTTATCCACACCCAGTGGATAAAAAGCACGATCCGCACGCGGCCGCGCGCACGGAACCGCACCGGACCGCACCGGACCGCACCGGACCGCACAGCTCAGCCGCCCGGTGTGACCAGCCGCACCTCGTACGCGAAGACCGCCGCCTGGGTGCGGTCGCGCAGGCCGAGCTTCACCAGGATCCGGCTGACATGGGTCTTCACGGTGGATTCCGCGACGACGAGATGTGCGGCGATCTCACCGTTGGATAGGCCCTGGGCCACCAGGACCAGGACCTCCGTCTCGCGTTCGGTCAGGTCGCCGATGCGCTCCTGGGCGGGTGCGCGGGGCGTCCCCAGGCGGGAGAACTCGGAGATGAGGCGCTTGGTGACGGTGGGGGCGAGCAGCGCCTCACCGGAGGCGACGATGCGTACGCCCTCGGCCAGTTGGCCGGCCGAGGCGTCCTTGAGCAGGAAGCCGCTGGCACCGGCGCGCAGCGCCTGGTAGACGTACTCGTCCAGGTCGAAGGTGGTCAGCACGAGGACCTTGGCGTCCGCGTCGGCCGCGACGATCTCGCGGGTGGCCTCCAGACCGTTCATCTCCGGCATCCGGATGTCCATCAGGACGACGTCCGGCCGCAGCACCGCGACCTTCTCCACGGCCTGGCGGCCGTCCACCGCCTCGCCGACCACCTCTATGCCCGGCATGGCGTTCAGCAGGACCGAGAAGCCTTCCCGGACCATCACCTGGTCGTCGACGATCAGTACCCGGATCATGCCGCGACGCCCTCTCCGGCCGCCGCGTTCGCGCCCGTGTTGGCCACCGGGAGGAACGCGGCGACCTCGAAGCCGCCGTCCGCCGTGTGGTCGGCCGTCATCTCGCCGCCCAGCATCTGCACCCGCTCGCGCATGCCCAGGACGCCGTGGCCGGCGCCCGGGGACGGCTTGGCGAGCCTGCTCGGGGTGCCGTTGACGATCCGCAGGCCGATCCCGCCCAGCACATAGGAGATCTCGACCCGCGCATCGGCGCCCGGCGAGTGCCGCAGCGCGTTGCTCAGCGCCTCCTGCACGATCCGGTACGCGGACAGCTCGACGCCCTGCGGCAGCGGCCGGACCGCACCGGTGACCACCGCCTCGACGGTCAGCCCCGCGCCGCGGACGCTGTCGAGCAGCGAGTCCAGGCTGGCGAGGGTGGGCTGCGGGGCCTCCGGATCGTTGCCCACGAAGGCGTCCGGATCCTCGGAGCGGACCACGCCCAGGATGCGGCGCAGTTCGGTGAGCGCGGCGACGGCGTTCTCCCGGATGGTCGCGAAGGACGTCGCCAGCTCGGGCGGGGTGTCCGCGACGCGGTACGGGGCCGCCTCCGCCTGGATGGCGATGACGGACATATGGTGCGCGACGACATCGTGCAGCTCGCGGGCGATGGTGGCGCGCTCCTCCAGCAGCGTGCGCCGGGAGCGCTCCTCCGCGGTCGCGGTCTTCGTCTCGACGACCTGCCGGCGCTCCTCGCGCCAGGCCCGCATCGCGGCGGCGACGCCCAGCACGAGGGCGGAGAACGTCCCCATCGCCGGGATGTCCGACTTTCCGGCCATCCCGACGAGGACGGCCAGCGCGGCCCCGGCGCCGAAGCTGACCACCCACATCTCCAGGGCGAGCCGTGGCCGGGTCCGCAGCACGACCAGGGTCATCACCACGAGGTGGGTGGCGAAGGCGACACCGATCCACTGTCCTCCGTACATCCCGACGAAGGCGGCACTGCCGAGCGTGCCGAGCACGACACCCGCCATGGACACCCAGAAGGCGCCCACCGGACGGAAGAGGGTGAGGGCGACCGGGACGGAGATCAGCAGGCAGAAGCCCAGGGTGACGAAGGACCGAATGCTCCCGATGCCGTAATGCATCGTCGAGCTGAGGGTCAGCAGAAAGATGATCCCGGCACCGAGGGCCACGGCGCAGTGCGGGGCCCAGCGCACATGGCGCCGGATCCGCTTCGGCACCCGCTGGCGCCAGCCCACCACGCGGGCGTCGTCCAGCGGCATCAGCGGGCGGAAGGCGAAGGCGTCGGCGAACAGGTCCTGGCGCAGCCGTTGCAGCGCGCCATGGGCTATCCGGGCCTCCGTGCGCAGGGGGTTCTGCGTCTCGGTCGTCTGGTTCACGCTGTCTACGGTAAGCAGCGGGCGCTGTCCGGGCGTCCCCAGCAGTGGGGATCTGCCGGTATCCGCCTCAAGTACTACGCGGCCCGGGACCGGTCCGGACCGTGCGCGTGACCATGGCCACGAGGCGACCGCCACGGGCCGTACCAGACATACGACCCGAGCCGAGCCGTACGAGCCGAGCATTGAGCCGTGCCGTACGGCGCCACCCCACCCGCACACCTCACACCGTCACACCGCCCACCCTCCGAGCAGCTCGGTGAGCAGGGTGCGGCAGGCGGGGGTGCCGGGGGTGACGGGGGCGTAGTGGCCCACGCCGGGCAGCTCGTGCAGGATCGTACGGGCGTGACCGGCGGCCGCCGCCCCCACGGCCCCGGTCCTCGCCCCCGGCGCCGTTGCCACCGCCCCCGGCGCCGTTGCCACCGCTCCCGCGGCGGCCGCGTAGCGGCGGGAGAGCTCCGGCGGTACCTCCGGGTCGTCGCCCCCGTGCAGGATCGTGACCGGCACCCCGGCGGGCGGGTGGCGCGCCGGGTCGGCCGCCGCGATCCGGGCCGCCAGCCCCGGCCCGCCGCCGACAAGTTCGGCCACCGCGCCCCCGCTCAGCCCCAGCTCATGGGCGCGGGCGAGATCGGCGACCGGTGAGACGGCGACGACCCGCGCCACCGGGACACCGGGGCGGGCGGCGGCGAGCAGCGCGAGATGACCGCCCGCGGAGTGCCCGAGCAGGACGGCGCTCGCGGCGCACCCCGCCTCGTCCGCCGCCCCATCCCCCGCCTCGTCCACGGCCGCCGACACCGCCGCCGACACGTCCTCGACCATCCGCGCCGCGCCCCCGGCGGCCCTGCGGTACTCGGCGAGCGCGACCGGCAGACCGTGCCCGGCCAGCTCCGCGGCCAGCGGCGACAGATGGCGGCGGTCATAGGCCGCGCGCCAGAATCCGCCGTGCAGCAGCACGACGAGCGGACCGCGCGCCGCCCCCGCCCATGGCCCGTACAGGTCGATGACCCGGTCCGGACCGGGTCCGTACGCCACCGTCCGGTCCGGCGCCACCGGGGCGAGCCCCAGCAGCGCCGACTCCTCGTCCGGTGCGCTCACGCGTCGGTCCCGGCCACCGGTTCCGGCAGCTCCCGCAGCACCTCGCCGAGCACCCGCGCCGCCCGCTCCGCGTCCGCGAAGGAGGTGTAGAGCGGGGTGAAGCCGAAGCGCAGCACGTCCGGCCGGCGGAAGTCGCCGACCACCCCGCGCCGGATCAGCTCCGCCATCACCTCCCCGGCACCCGCGCACTCCAGCGACACCTGGCTGCCGCGCCGCCGGTGCTCCTGCGGGGTGACCGGGCGGACCCGGCCGGGCGGGGCGCACGCGGCCACGCGGTCGAGGAAGAAATCGGTCAGCGCGAGGCTCTTGGCGCGGACGTCCTCGATCGTGACGCCGTCCCAGACGTCCAGCGCCGCGTCCAGGGCGAGCAGCGACAGGATGTCCGGGGTGCCGACCCGGCCGCGCACGATGCCGTCGGCCGGGGCGTAGGCGGCCTCCATCCCGAACGGGTCGGCATGCGAATTCCAGCCGGGCAGCGGCGAGTCGAAACGCTCCTGGAGGCTCTCGCGCACATAGAGGTACGCGGGCGAACCGGGGCCGCCGTTGAGGTACTTGTACGTGCAACCCACCGCGAGGTCCACGCCGTGCGCGTCCAGTCCGACCGGCAGCGCACCGGCGCTGTGGCAGAGGTCCCAGACGGCCAGCGCGCCCGCGGAGTGCAGCGCGGCGGTGATGGCGGGCAGGTCGTGGAGCCGGCCGGTGCGGTAGTCGACGTGGTTGACCAGCGCGAGCGCGGTCCGCTCGGTGACCTCGTCGGCGATCCGCGCGGGCTCGACGGGCCGCACCGCGAGACCGGTCATCCGGGCCGCGGACCGGGCGATATAGCCGTCGGTGGGGAACGTCGTCATATCGACGAGGATCTCCGTACAGCCCTTGCCGGCCATCCGTACGCCGCCGACCACGGCCTTGAAGAGGTTGACGCTGGTGGAGTCGCCGACCACGATCCGGCCGGGCGCGGCACCGAGCAACGGCGCGATCTTGTCGCCGATCCGCTCGGGCGCCGTCCACCAGCCGGATTCGGTCCAGGACCGGATACGCAGTTCGCCCCATTCGCGAGCGATGACGTCGGCGATCCGGGCGGGCACCGTGCGGGGCAGCGCGCCGAGGGAGTTGCCGTCCAGGTAGACGGTGTCGTCCAGGGTGAAACGGTCACGGATCGCGGCGAGCGGATCGGCGGCGTCCAACTCCCGTGCCACCGCGGCCGGTTCTTGTGCGGCCTCCTGGCTCTCGCGAGTCGCGGGCGTCTCATGAGCTTCGGAAGCCCCACGGGCTCTGGGCGTCCCGTGGGCTTCTGGCGTCTCGTGGGCTTCAGGGGTCTCGTGGGTCTCAGACATAGCTGCGCGCCGTCCACAGTTCGGGGAAGACGCTCTTGCGGGCCCGCTTCTCCAGCCAGGCCACCCCCGCGGAACCGCCGGTACCCATCTTCGCGCCCATCGCCCGCCGGGTCGCCACCAGATGGTCGTTGCGCCAGCGCCACACCAGCTCGCCGACATCCGTCAGCGCCTCGCCGAGCCGGACCAGTTCGGACTCCCCCGAACCGGCGTATATATCGGCCCAGACCGCCTCGACGGCCCGGTCCGGTTCGTAACGGAGCGCCGGATCGCGCCGGAGGACGGCGTCCGGGACCGGATGGCCGCGCCGCGCCAGCAGCCGCAGCACCTCGTCCCACAGGCTCGGCTCGTCAAGGGCCTTCGCCAGCTCGGCGTGCTCCCGGGGCGCACCGCGGTGCGGCACCAGCATGGCGGCGGACTTCTCGCCGAGCAGGAACTCCATCCTGCGGTACATCGCGGACTGGAATCCGGAGCCCTCACCGAGCGCGCTGCGGTAGGCGTTGAACTGCGTCGGGGTCAGCCGGGCGAGCGGCTGCCAGGAGGCGTTCAGCGCCGTCAGTTCATGGGCGGACCGCTTGAGCGCGTCCATGGCCACCGGCAGGTCGTCGCGGCGCAGCGCCTCGGCGGCGGTCTGCCACTCATGGACGATGACCGTGAACCACAGCTCCATGACCTGGGTGGTGACCAGGAAGACCATCTCGCCGGGGTCGTCGGAGAGCGGATGCTGGAGGTGGGTGAGGACGCCCGCCTGGACGTAGTCCTCGTACGGGGTGGTGTGCCGGCTGCCGATGCTCAGATCGGGGGCGAACGGCGTGCCCGTCTCGGCCGGGGCGGGCACGGCCCCGGCGGCTCTCGGCGTGGTGCTTGCGGTGGGAGACGGCTGCGACATGAGGGACTCCTCAGGTGCGGACTACCGGGTAGCGGTCCGCCCCTTCCTCTTGGCTCGGGAGCCCCGGTCCCCTCGGGCGCGGGGTGCCCCGGCCCACTGAAATCATCCGCGCTGGATCCGGACCGCGCAAGGGCCGGCCGCGATCACGCGGCCGGCCCTTCTGTTCCGCCCCTGGGGCGGCCTCCTCAGGTCAGGATGTCGGCCGCGGTCGGCGAGGAGTCGCGCAGGAACGTCGCGCAGCGCTCGTACTCCGCCTCCTCGCCGATCGCCTGGGCGGCGCGGGCGAGGGCGTGCAGTGCCCGCAGGAAACCGCGGTTGGGCTCGTGCTCGAAGGGCACCGGGCCGTGGCCCTTCCAGCCGGCCCGGCGCAGCGAGTCCAGGCCGCGGTGGTAACCGGTGCGGGCGTAGGCGTACGACTCGACGGTCCGGCCGGCCTCGAACGCGTCGTCGGCGAGCTGGGCCCAGGCCAGGGAGGAGGTCGGGTACTTCGCGGCGACGTCGGCCGGCGCCGTGCCCGAGGCGAGCAGCTCGCGCGGCTCGGGATCGTCGGGCAGGTGGGTCGGGGGCGGTCCCCCGAGCAGGTTCTCGTGAATGGCCATGCCCCAAGTCTGCCTGGTCCCCGCCCCGGCCCGCGGGCGGACCGCCATCTCGGCGGCCGGGGCTCCCCGGCCCCGGTGCCGACCGGGCCGACTGGTCCCCACGGTCACACGGTCACGAAGGGTTACGGGGCCCGTCCGCCGCCCCGGAACCCGGCTCCCCCGTCCCTCCGGAGTCCGGCTCCCCCACCCCGTCGGGACCGGGGAGCCCCGGTCCGCCCGCCGGCGGCCGCGGCTCGCCCGGATCCAGCGGCGGTGCGCTCACCCCGCAGTGGTACGCGCACTCCGGGTGGCCGGGCTCCGCGGCATCGGGGGCCGCGCCGCGCGGCGCCTCGCCGCGCACCGTCAGCCAGGCGATCAGCGCACCGGCCAGCAGCACGCCCGCGCACAGCGGCATGGCGCGCCGGAAGGTCGCCGCGAACTGGTCCGCCGAGCGGTACGCCTCCGGGCCCATCCCCGCCAGCAACGGCAGCGCGGCCACCGCGATCAGCCCGGCGGCCCGCGCCGCCGCGTTGTTGATACCGCTGGCCAGGCCCGCCCGGTCCACGTCCACCGACGCCAGCACGGTCGAGGTGAGCGGCGCGACCAGCGTCACCATCCCGATGCCCAGCACCACCAGCGCGGGCAGCACCTCGGTCGGATACGAGGCGTCCGCGCCGACCCGCACCATCAGCAGCATCCCGACGGCGCAGAGCACCGGGCCGACGGTGAGCGGGATCCGCGGGCCGATCCGCTCGCCCAGCTCCCCCGACCGGGCGGACAGCAGCAGCATCAGCACGGTCGTGGGCAGCAGCGCGGTGCCGGCCTGCAGCGCCGAATAGCCCGCCACGACCTGGAGCTGGAGCACGGACAGGAAGAAGAAGCCGCCGAACGCCGCGTAGACACAGACGGTCACCGCGTTGACGGCGCTGAACTGCCGGATGGTGAAGATCTCCGGCGGCAGCATCGGGTCCGCCCGCCGCCGCTCGACCCGGATGAAGACCACCCCGAGCAGCAGCCCGGCCACCGCGGGGACGATCACCCCCGGCGCGGCGCCCCGGCCGGGTGCGGCGATCAGCGCGTACGTCACCCCGGCCAGCGCCAGCGCGCCCAGCGCCGCGCCCGCCACGTCGAAACCGCGGCCGGGCGCGCCCCGTTCCCGAGTCTCCGGTACGTGCCGCAGCGCGACGGGTACGCAGATCGCCGCCAGCGGCACGTTCAGGAAGAACACCCAGCGCCAGCCGGGTCCGTCCACCAGCCAGCCGCCGATGAACGGGCCGATGGCCGCGGCGACCCCGCCCAGCCCCGACCAGGCGCCGACCGCCCGCGCCCGGTCGTCGGGGTGGAAGACCGCCTGTATCAGCGCCAGCGACCCGGGCGTCAGCAGCGCCCCGCCGATGCCCTGGAGGGCGCGGGCCGCGATCAGCACCCCGGCGTGCGGTGCGAGACCGCACAGCAGTGAGGCGGCCGCGAACCACACCACGCCGATCACGAACACCCGGCGCCGGCCGTAGCGGTCGCCCAGCGCCCCGCCCAGCAGGATCAGCGAGGCGAGGGTGAGCATGTACGCGGTGACGGTCCATTGCAGGACCCCGAGATCCGCGTTCAGATCCAGGCCGATCCGCGGCAGCGCGACATTGACGACCGTGCTGTCCAGCATCGCCATGCCCGATCCCAGCACGGCCGTCAGCAGCACCCAGCGGCCTTGGGGCGAGGCCAGGCGGACTCCGCCGGGCGGGCTCGGCTCACTCATCTCGGCTCACTCACAGGGTGAGCATGCCCGGATCCGTCCGCCGGACATGCCCGCATCCGGGTTGCGCCCGCCCGCACCCGGGCGCCGGACCGCCCCCTTCGCCCGGCGCCCGTGCCCCGCGCCTCAGCGCTCCGTACGCAGCGCCGTCAGCGCCCGGACGAGCGCGTCGACGCCCGCCGCCGCCTTGGTGCGCGGGCAGCCGACATTGAGCCGGACGAACCCCGCACCGGCCGGCCCGTACGTCGATCCCGGCATGATCGCGACCCGCTGCCGGTCGATCAGTTCCCGCTGGAGCGCCGCCTCGGGCACCCCGAGCGGGCGCAGATCGATCCAGGCCAGATAGCCGGCCTGCGGCGGCTGCCAGGCCAGTTCGGGGAAGGCCGCGCCGAGCCGCTCGGCGACCAGCCGCAGATTGCCGTCCAGGTAGGTGCGGAGCGCGTCCAGCCAGGGGGCGCCGTGCCGGTAGGCGGCGATATGGCCGACCACCGACAGCACGGCGGGTGAGGACAGCCCGTCCGCGTCCTTCAGCCGGTGCAGATACGCGTCGCGGTCCGCGTCGCTGCCGAGAATCCCGTAGGAGCCGGTCAGCGCCGGGATGTTGAACGACTTGGAGGCGGAGGTGACGACCGCCCAGCGCCCGCTGCCGAACCGGGCCCAGGGCAGATGCGGATGGCCGTCCCGGGCGAGATCGGCGTGGATCTCGTCGCTGATCACCGCGACGCCGTGCCGGGCGCAGAGCTCGGCCAGCCGTGTCAGCTCCCCGGCCGTCCAGACATGCCCGGTCGGGTTGTGCGGTGAGCACAGCAGCAGCACCGACGAATCGGGCAGCGCCAGCAGCCGCTCCAGTTCCGCGTCGTCGCCCAGCGGGCAGCCGCGCAGCTCCCGGCCGTGGGCGGCGACGGTCTTGGGGAACGCGTCGTAGGCGGGGGTGTGCACGACGATCCCGTCGCCGGGCCGCGACCACATCCGCAGCAGCTGCGAGACCTGGTAGATCACCGAGGGCCCGTAGACGATCCGGTCCTCGGCGATATCGGTGGCGTACCGGGTGGCGTACCAGTGCCGGACCGCCGAGAGGAAGTCGGCGTGCCGCCAGCGGCTGTAGCCGAGGACGCCGTGCGCCAGCCGGCCGCGGAGGGCGTCCAGCACCTCGGGCGCGGTCTCGAAGTCCATGTCGGAGATGGTGAACGGCAGCAGGTCCGGGGCGCCGAAGCGGTCCTCGACGTAGTCCCACTGGGTGCACCAGGTGCCGTGCCGGTCGACGGGGGTGTCGAAGTCGTACGCCGGGCCGGTGTCCGCGTCGGTCCGTTGGTGGTGTCGGTGGGTCATGTCAGTGCTCCGGGACGAGCGTGGCGAGGGCGTCCTTCACGGACTGCACCTGCGGGCCGATGATCACCTGCACGTTGTGCGGGTCGAGCGTGACGACGCCCACCGCGCCGAGCTTCTTCAGCCGCGCCTCGTCCAGCAGCCCCGCGTCCTCGACGGACATCCGCAGCCGGGTGATGCAGTTGTCGAGGGAGCGGATGTTGGCCGCGCCGCCCAGCGCCGCCAGGATCGCCACCGGGTCGTACTTCCCGGCGACGAGCTCCACGGCGGGCGGCGTGGCGGCGCCGGTGCCGGCGGGCCCGGTGTCCTCGGCCGCCGTGGCGCCCGCCGTCCCGTCGTCCGCCGGCTCGTCGCGCCCCGGCGTCCTGAGGTCGAACTTCCTGATCGCCCAGCGGAAGAGGAAGTAGTACACGGCGAACCAGACGGCGGCGATGACCGGGATGAGGTACCACTTCGTGCTCGTGCCCTGGAGGACGCCGAAGACGAACAGGTCGATCACATTGCCGTCGGTGTTGCCGACATAGACGCCGAGCACGGCCGCCGTCAGGAAGCCGAGGCCGACCAGTACCGCGTGGATCAGGTACAGCCAGGGCGCGAGGAACAGGAAGAGGAATTCCAGCGGCTCGGTGACCCCGCCGACGACACAGGCGACCACACCGGAGATCAGCAGCGCCTTGATCTCCGGGCGCATCCGCCTGCGCGCGCAGTGGTACATCGCCAGCGCGGCGCCCGGCAGTCCGCCCAGGTAGGCGGCCATCTTGCCCTGCGAGAGGAAGTGCGTGGCGGTGTGCGCGGCGCCGGAGGGCGTGGGGCAGGACAGCTGCGCGTAGAAGAGGTTCAGCGCCCCGCTGACGTGCTCGCCGCAGACCGCGCCCGCACCGCCCGCGTCGGTGAAGCGGAACATCGCGACGAGGATGTGGTGCAGGCCGATGGGCCGCAGCAGCACCTCGCCCATACCGAAGAAGAACGGCCCGAAGACCCCGGTGTGCCCGATGCCCTTGCCGAGATCGGCGATCCAGCCGCCCAGCGTCGGCCACACCAGCGGGACGAGCAGCCCGAGGACGCTCATCACCAGTGCGGAGACGATCGGTACGAACCGCAGCCCGCCGAAGAAGGCCAGCGCGTCCGGCAGCCGCTTGGTGCGGTAGCGCTGATGCAGCAGCGCCACCACGATGCCCACGCCGACGGCGCCGAGGAGCCCGGTGTCGATGGACTCGATGCCGAGCACCTGGGCGACGCCGTAGTGCGCCTTCTCGGCGTCGGACGTCACGCCCTTGGTGGTCAGGAAGAAGTTCACCGCGAGGTTCATCGACGCGAAGCCGACGAAACCGGAGAAGGCCGCCACGCCCTTGTCCTGGCGGGCCAGGCCGAGGGGTATCGCCATCGCGAAGAGCACCGGCAGGAAGGTGAAGGCGACCTGCCCGGTGTTGGCCATCCAGGTGAAGACCAGATGGAACACACCGGCCTTGAGGAAGGGCAAATTGTCGGTGACGGACTCGCTGGAGAGCGAGCTGCCGACGCCGAGCATGATGCCGCAGAACGCCAGCAGGGCGACCGGCAGCATGAAGGTCTTGCCGAGCCCCTGCAAGAACTCCCACAGCGCGGCCCTGGCCTTGCCGCCCTTCCTGCCCTTCCCGGCCCCGCTGCCCTCGGCCTTGCCGCCCTTGGCTTCGCGGTCCTTGACTGCGCTGCCCCCGGCCTCACCACCGGGCGGCGCCGGCCTGCCCGGCGGTTGCGACGCGCCGGACGCTTTCGCACCGGCCTGCTCGGCCCCGTCTCGCGCGTCGCTGTCCACAGCCCGTCCCACGGTGTTCTCCTCAGCTTGTCCCACGGGCATACGCTCTCCTGGCCCCGCGGCGGGCCACAGGGTCGCAGGTCCCGACTTCACACGCGGAAGGGCTCCGCATCCTGGACGGATGCGGAGCCCTCGGTGAACCGCGGTGCACCGGCGCCGTGCGGTGCTGCCGCCCGGGAGGTGCCGGTGGCTACTTGAGACGGGTGCCCGTGGAGCGCAGGTTGGCGCACGCCTCGGTCACACGCTTGGCCATCCCGCCCTCGGCGGCCTTGCCCCAGGTGCGCGGGTCGTAGGTCTTCTTGGAGCCGACCTCGCCGTCGACCTTCAGCACACCGTCGTAGTTGCGGAACATGTGGTCCACGACCGGGCGGGTGAAGGCGTACTGGGTGTCGGTGTCCAGGTTCATCTTGACCACGCCGTTCTCCAGCGCGGTGGCGATCTCCTGCTCGCTGGAACCGGAACCGCCGTGGAAGACGAAGTCGAACGGGGACGCCTTGCCGTACTTGGCGCCGACACCCTCCTGGAGGTCCTTCAGCAGCTCGGGGCGGAGCACGACGTTGCCCGGCTTGTAGACGCCGTGCACATTGCCGAAGGAGGCGGCGAGCAGGTAGCGGCCCTTCTCGCCCAGACCCAGCGCCTCGGCGGTGCGCAGCGCGTCGTCCACCGTGGTGTAGAGCTCGTCGTTGATCTCGTGGGTGACGCCGTCTTCCTCGCCACCGGTCGGGGTGATCTCGACCTCAAGGATGATCTTGGCGGCGGCGGCCTTGGCGAGCAGCTCCTGGCCGATGGCCAGGTTGTCCGCGAGGGTCTCGGCCGAGCCGTCCCACATGTGGGACTGGAAGAGCGGGTTGACGCCCTTGGCGACGCGCTCCGCGGAGATGTCGATCAGCGGACGGACGTAGCCGTCGAGCTTGTCCTTGGGGCAGTGGTCGGTGTGCAGCGCGACGGTGATGTCGTACTTGGCGGCCACGATGTGCGCGAACTCGGCGAGCGCCACGGCGCCGGTCACCATGTCCTTGTTGTACTGGCCGCCCAGGAACTCCGCGCCACCGGTGGAGATCTGGATGATGCCGTCGCTCTCGGCCTCGGCGAAACCGCGCAGTGCTGCGTGCAGGGTCTGCGACGAGGTCACGTTGATGGCCGGGTAGGCGAACTTGCCTGCCTTCGCCCGGTCGAGCATCTCGTTGTAGACCTCGGGAGTTGCGATGGGCATCTGTCCGCTCCTTGTGATGTGCGGGAGTGTGCGTTCTTGGCCCTGACCAGGGGGCGACGACATCGCCGTCCTCATCTTCCCAGACTTACCCGATTGCTCCACATCCCCCATACGGCGGGCACACACCAGGGGCGGGCTGTTTCACGTGAAACAGCCCGCCCCTTGAGAAAGCTGCTGGTCAGAGCGGTCGGAAAGAGGGTCCGGGACCTAAGTCACGACTTCTCCGCCACAATCGGGCCGCGCCCGGAACCGCTCCTGGCCGCGCTCAGTCCAGGCCGAGGTCCCCGAGCTGGTAGCCGGTGATATAGCGCAGACCGGCGTCGGCGATGGCCGACGCGGCACCACGGTCGATGATCGTCGCGACCGCGACGACCTCGGCGCCCGCCTCACGCGCCGCCGTGACGGCGGTCAGCGGCGACCCACCGGTGGTGGAGGTGTCCTCGACCACCAGCACCCGGCGGCCCTTGATGTCCGGCCCCTCGATACGGCGCTGCATACCGTGCTTCTTCTGCTCCTTGCGCACGACGAACGCGTCCAGCCGCTTTCCGCGCGCGGCGGAGGCGTGCAGCATGGCGGTGGCGACCGGGTCGGCGCCGAGCGTCAGCCCGCCGACCGCGTCGTAGTCCAGGTCGGCGGTGATGTCCAGCATCAGCTGCCCGACCAGCGGCGCCGACTCTCCGTCCAGCGTGATCCGGCGCAGGTCGATGTAGTAATCGGCCTCCATACCGGAGGAAAGCGTCACCTTGCCGTGCACCACGGCCTTGTCCTTGATCTGTTGCAGCAGCGCGCCGCGTACGTCCTCGCTCATACGGACGAGCTTAGGGCAGCCCGGGGACGGGGCCGGGGCGCAGCCGGTGCCGCAGGAGGGCACCGGCCGCGGCCCCGGGTGCGGCCGCGGACTCAGGTCAGGGTCCGCCAGCTCCAGGTCGTGGAGATCTCCAGCGGGTCGATGGGGGTGACCAGGCGCGGCAGCGTGTTGAGGCCGTTCGGTGGGCCCGACTGCGGCTCGACGCAGACCGCCGCCTCCTGCTCGTCGTAGATCACCACCCACTCGGCGCGGCTGGTCACCTTCAGCTCCAGCCGCCCCGGCCAGGTCACCGTGACGTCCACACCCTGCGGCATCCCGAAGCAGTCGTCCCAGGGCCCCGGCCGCGTCGGGATCCGCCGGCCGGTCGGCAGGTGGTCCTCGCCGCGCTCCTCCTGCCACTCCGCGGCGAAGTCGAGGCGCACCTGCGCACCGCTGTCGTCCCCGTCCTCCGCCGCGTCGAGGTGCCGTACGAACCAGGGATGCCAGCCCGCCTGCGCCGGGAAGGAGTCCTGGGCCGCCTCGACGCCCATGGTGAGGGTGAGCGAACGGCCGTCCTCGGCGAGTTCGACCAGCTGGGTCACCATCCCCGGGTAGGGCCAGGGGGCCGCCGGGTCGGCGAGATCGTAGGTGAAGGCGGCCGCGGTGGCGCTCGAACGGGCCGTCCGCCAGCGGAGGTCGCGGCCCGTGCCGTGAATGGCGTGCGGTGCGGCGTTGACGGGCATCTGGTGCAGCTCACCGCCGTTGCGGAACCGCCCGAGCGCGATCCGGCCGCACCACGGAACCATCGGGAAGCAGCCGTACTGAGCGCCCTGCCGCAGCAGTTCCGTACCGCCGACGCGGAGACTGCCGATGCGGCAGCCGTTGTCCGGATGGACGGTCAGTTCGGCGTCTCCGGCGGCCAGCCGCACGCCGTCCGCCGGCATCTGCGACGCGCTCTGCGTGGTGTTGTCGGTTCTCACGGGACCGACCCTAATGGTGCGCCGCCACCCGCACCGCCGGACGCGGGCCCACGGTGGACGCGGGCCGCCACGGGCCACCCGGCGCACCCGTCCGGCCCCCGCTATACGCCCCGTACACCGGGCTCAGCCGCGGCGGGCCGACGGCAGCGGGCTCACCGGCGGCGGCGCAGCACCCGGCTGACGACCACGGCCGAGGCCAGCACCACCGCGGCGGCCGGCGCCGCCCAGCGCAGCACCACCGAGGTCCCGTTCGCCTCGGGCGCGGGCACCGGGGCGTACCGCCCGCGCGGCGGGGCGTGGTCGACCTCCTCCGCGCTGCGCCCGATCATCGTGCGCCGCGCGTGCGCGGCCTCGGCGGGCACGGAATCGTCCGCGTCACTGTCATAGCCGTCGTCCGCACCGTCCGCGTCGGCGAGCGGGCCGAGCGCGGGCGGCGGCACTTCGGCGTCGAACGTCCCGTGCCCGTGCGCCTCGTCGGCGCCGTCCCCGCCGGTCTCCGGACCGTCCGTACCGTTCACGTTCCCCGGGCCCGCCGGCTTCCCCGCCCCGCCCACCGGGCGCTCCGCCAGGTCCGCGGCGAGGTTCTCCGCGAAGCGGTCCAGCAGACGGCGCCCCGCGGTCGCGGCGGACTGGGCGGTGACCTCGGCGAGCCGGCCGGCGCTGCGGACCGTGCCGGAGCAGGTCAGCGTCGTCCCCGGACCGGCACCGAGGTCGGGGCCGGCGGCCGGGGACAGCCGTACGGTCAGCGTCAGCGCCGCCGTCCCGTCGCCGCGCACCTCCGCGCCGTGCGCCTCGACACCCACCCCGTCCGCGGCACCGCCGCCGGCACCCGCGCCGGGGGTGACGGTCAGGGTGCCGCGATAAGTGATCGTGGAGCCGCCGATACGCAGCCGCAGGCGGCCCTTGGGGTGTGCCGGGGCGGCATCGGCGTCGAGCTGGACTCCCGGGACACAGCGCGCCACGCGCTCCGGCTCGGTCAGCGCCTGCCGCACCGTCCCGACGGGAAACGGAACGTACACCTCATGCTCCATGACACCGGAGCCTACCCAGCACTCCCCGGCCCTGGGCCCGCCCCCGCGCGACTTTCTGCACACCGGCCCTTCGTGCCCCCGCAGCAACACCCCGGCGCCCCGGCCCGGCCCTGCCCGCCCGGCCTCACGGCTGATAGCGCGGATGCATCAGGGTCGACGGCGGCAGACCGGGGATCCGGCCGCGGGCGACCGCGTACCGGCCGGCCCGCAGCGTCTCGCGGCTGACGGCCGCCGACACGGGCGCGTCCGGCGCCACGTCCAGCCGCGGCGAATGGCGCGCGGCCAGCAGGAAACCCCAGTACCGCAGCGCGCCCGCCGCCGGCACCGCGGCCGGGCCCGGCCGCGCGGCCCGGGGGTCCGGGTCGGCGGCACGGTCCGGGCCCCCGGCGAACTCCGGACGCCCGCCGTCGATGCGGTACGGGACCGTCGACAGGCCCACCGCCCGGATGGTCGCATCCACCGTCCAGTAGGACCGCGGCCGCGCGCCCGGCGGCCCGGCGTGCACCACCAGCCGCCCGTCGTCGGCCAGCGCCCGCAGCGCGAGACCGTAGAACTCCTGCGAGTAGAGCTTGGTGCTCGCGCTGATGCCGGGGTCGGGCAGATCGGAGACGATCACGTCGTACGGCCGCGGCCGGTGCCCCGGGGCGGGCGCGGCTCGCTGCCGCAGCCAGTCGAAGGCGTCGGCCGTCACCACCCGCACCCGCGGATCGCTCAGCGAACGTCGGTTGAGGGAGGACAGGCCGGGGTCCGTACGCGCCAGCTCCAGCAGCCCCGCGTCGAGTTCGACGACGGTCACCGAGCGGACCGTGCGGTAGCGCAGGAGTTCGCGCACCGCCAGTCCGTCGCCGCCGCCGAGGACCAGCGTCCGGCCGTGCGGACCGCCCGCCATCGCCGGATGCACCAGGGCTTCGTGGTAGCGGAACTCGTTGTCCGCGCTGACCCGCAGCCGACCGTCCAGATAGAGCGCCAGCGGCCGGCCGGAACCTTTCCTCTCCCGCCCCGCACCGGCCCCGCCGCCCGTACCGCCGGTCAGCACCACCTCCTGGACGCCGGTCTGCACCGCGACCCGCGCCGCGGAGCCGTACACCGCCTGCCGGGCGGCGCGTTCGAAGGGCGTCGCCAGCAGCACCCCCGCCCCGAGCAGGGCGAGCGCCAGCGCGTTGACGGCGAGCAGCGCCCAGCGCGCCCGGCCGGTCAGATCCTCCCGGAACAGCCACAGCACCAGCGCGCCACCGGCCACCGCGTTGACCGCTCCGGTGACCAGCGCGCCGGTCAACTGGCCGAAGCCGGGCAGCAGCAGGAACGGGAAGGCCAGACCGCCGACGAGCGCGCCGACATAGTCCGCGGCGAAGAGGTCGGCGACCGCGCCGCCCGGGTCCTGTCTGCGGACCCGCTGGATCAGCGTCATCAGCAGCGGCACCTCGGCGCCGACGAGCACACCGATGGCCAGGGAGAACGCGACGAGCGCGGAGCGGGACTGGCCGAACCAGGCGAAACAGGCGTACAGCGCCATCGCGGAGCTGCCGCCGACCAGTGCGAGGGCCGCCTCGACCGCACCGAAGCCGACCGCCGCCCGGCAGCGCAGCCGCTTGGCCAGCAGCGCCCCGACGCCCATCCCGAAGACCATGACGGACAGCACGACCGACGCCTGGGTGACGGAGTCGCCGACCAGATAGCTGGCCAGCGCGACCAGTTCGAGTTCGTAGACCAGACCGCAGGCGGCGCAGACGAAGACGACGAGGAGGACGAGCAGCCGCCCGAGCCCGGCGGGCACGGGCAGCCGCACCGGCGCCGTGGCCTGCGACGGCCTGAGGACACCGGTGACAGCGGGCTCTGGCGGATCGATCATGAAATGAACGCTACGTGACGATTCCGTACCTCTTCGTCACCCACAGGAGTGCAGTCTGCGCCCCACGCCGGACAGCCGGAACCGGCACCGGTACACGGGGCGGCTGTCCGGCGGCGCCCCCGCGCTCCGCGCGGAACACCTCCGTACCGCGCGGGCCGCCTCCGCACAGCCCAGGGCGCACGCCCCGCGAGCACCCACGACGGCGGCGCGCCCCCACGGCCGCCCGGGGCGGGCCGGATGCGCCCCCGGCCCACCCACCCGAACCGGGGCTACCCCGCCGCGACCGGCGCCCGTACGCCCACGCGGGTACGCGTGGCCACCAGCCGGCCCTCCTGCGGATAGGCGTGCCAGGTCCGCCAGCGCACCTGGCCCTGCCGGCGCTGCGCCAGCAGCGCGGTGAACGCGTGCGGCGAGCCGGGGAACGTCCCCGCGAGGCCGTGCGGATGCTCGGCGACCAGCGCGAGCAACTCCTGCGCACGCCCGGCGAACGAGCCCCGCGACAGGGTCTCCACATGCGCGGCGAACTCGTACTCCCAGTCGCCGAACTGCTTGGCCACGCCCAAGGGGAGCGGCGTACTGCTCCCCGGCATACAGGCGACCGTCTCGGAGCAACTGCCGCCCTCCTCTTCCAGAAGCACCTGATGCGAGGCCCCGAGCAGCCTCAACTGCACTCGTGCATCGTCGAGTTGAAGATCCAGCACGGCCAGGGCCGGCAGGGGTTCCCTGCCCAACGCCCAGGCGAGGTCGGAGGAACGGGTATCGGTGTAGGCCGTTTCGAGGGTCGTGAGCATGGGTCGGCTCCACAAGCACGCAAGGGATGGTGGGACGGCCCGCCCGAGAAGGATCAGGAATGTACGACTGCCTGCCGGCTCGTGCCCACATGGGGTCCGAGAACTGGGGGATTCTCAAGGAAGAGGGAACCACGAAAGGCACATCGCCCACAGCGTTTTTACCCATCTTCGCCGGGTTTCCATCCCCCAGAGGGCCATGCAGTTCAGTTGTTCAACGACCAAGCATCCCAAGGGTGTTGATACCGCCCCGCCCACCGCCCGACGCATATGCGGACCGCCATGGGCCACCCGCATGTGTGCGGGTCAGCCCCCGCCGCCGCAGCCCCCGCCGCCGCAGGAGGAGTGACCCCCACCGCCACCGCAGGAATGGCCGCCGCCGTGATGCCCGCCATGGTGGCCGCCCCCCGACCCGGAATCCCCCGCCCACCAACTGCCGCCACCACCCGAATCCCCGGACCCGGAACCCGCCCCGGACCCGCGCCGCGCGGTAACGCTCCCGCGCCGAACACCGGCCCCGGACACGCTCCGCGCACCGGCACCCCGGCGCCGCCGCCTGATGCCGCCGCGCGCGGCCACCGCCACCAGGCCCACGACCACCACGAAGATCACCAGGAAAACCACGATACCCATCTGCCCCACACCCCTTTTCCCGTCCCCCGAAGCGAGGCACCGCTCCGTCCACGTCCGCCCGCCGCCCGGTACCGTCCTGCGCCGCTCGGCACCGCCGTCGCGCGAACCGTCACCGTGCGAACGGTCGCCGTGCCGTTCGTACCGGGCTGATGCCCGCGGCCCGCGGATCTCAAAGCACGGTTGAGGAACTCCAGAGGTTCGGCGCAGGATGGCGCGCATGGACCGACCGCTGCTCAACCGCCGCCTCGCCGAGTTCGGAACGACGATCTTTGCCGAAATGTCGGCACTCGCCGTACGGACCGGCGCCATCAACCTCGGACAGGGGTTCCCCGACACCGACGGGCCGGAGGAGGTCCGGGAGGCGGCGGTGCGCGCCTTGCGCGACGGCCGCGGCAACCAGTACCCGCCGGGCCCCGGGATCCCCGAACTGCGCACCGCCGTCGCCGCCCACCAGGAGCGCTTCTACGGCCACCTCGGCGTCTCCTGCGACCCCGACACCGAGGTCCTGGTCACCGCGGGCGCCACCGAGGCCATCGCCGCCTCGCTGCTCGCACTGCTGGAACCCGGCGACGAGGTCATCGCCCTGGAGCCGTACTACGACTCGTACGCCGCCTGCATCGCGATGGCCGGCGGCACCCGCGTCCCGGTCACCCTGCGCCCGGACCCCGAAAGCGGCTCGTACGCCCTCGACCTGGACGAACTACGGGACGCCGTCACCGACCGCACCCGCCTCATCCTCCTCAACACCCCGCACAACCCCACCGGCACCGTCCTGACCCGCGACGCACTGGCCGAGGTCGCCCGCCTCGCCTGCGAGCGCGAGCTGCTCGTGATCACCGACGAGGTCTACGAGCACCTCGTGTTCGAGGGCGAGCACCTCCCGCTCGCCTCCTTCCCGGGGATGCGCGAGCGGACCGTCACCATCGGCTCGGCCGGCAAGACCTTCTCCTTCACCGGCTGGAAGGTCGGCTGGGTCACCGCCACCCCGGAGCTGGTCGGCGCCGTCCGCTCCGCCAAGCAGTTCCTCACCTATGTCTCCGCCGGCCCCTTCCAGTACGCCGTCGCCGAAGCGCTCGCCCTCCCCGACAGCTACTACACCGACCTCCGCGACGATCTGCGCGCCAAACGCGACATCCTCGCCACCGGCCTCACCGACGCCGGCTTCCAGGTCTTCCGCCCCTCCGGCACCTACTTCATCACCACCGACATCCGCCCCCTCGGCTTCGACGACGGCTTCGCCTTCTGCCGCACCCTCCCCGAACGCGCCGGCGTCGTCGCCATCCCCAACGCCGTCTTCTACGACCACCAGGACCAGGGCGCACCGTTCGTCCGCTTCGCGTTCTGCAAGCGGACCGATGTATTGAATGAGGCGGTAACCCGCCTCAAGCAGTTGGCGCCCTGACGGGCGCAAGAAACACGCACTGCCGGGTGATCCAGGGCTTGGGCCCCCTGACAGGCCCAAGCCCTGGAGTGACCCGCAGTTCACTCAGTGTCTTTGGGATGCCGTGGAGAGGCGTACACGAGAATCACCGTGGAAGTCTCCGCGCTGACCAGGTATCGCACCCGACCACCACTGGTGACCTCGTACTCCCACTGCTCCAGATCAGAACCTTTCCACGCTTTGGTCGCATGCCTTCCCCGTAGCTGATGCTGGCGACTCCAGTTGGACCTGGACAGCGGGTCGGTTCGGAGCGCGTCGAGGCACCGATGCACGTTCGGCAACGCCACTCGGCACAATTCCTCCCAGCCCGCTACCGCCTCCGTCGTCCCGAAGACAACATTCCATCCGCTGAGCGGCGGGACACTGACCCGATCCCCCTTCTTCGGGCTCACCCACGCACCTCGACCTGGCCGAGGTCGTCGCCGTCGAGCGGACGCAGCGATTCCCTGAGCTGGTCAGGATCGGCATTGATGCGGGCCGTGGCGCGCCAAGAGATGATTGCGCGGTGCACGGCCTCCCCCGCCCCTAGTTCGGCGGCGTCCGACAGCGCTTCAAGAAGCTCGACGGTGAAGGCTCGGACCTCTTCCGCGTCAAGATGTCGCACCCAGGGGAACACCTCGGGCAGCGCGAGCAGGAGCGACTTGGCCCCGTCGTCCTGTTTCATCAGCGCGAGGAAAAGCCGGGACGCGGTAGTCAGGTTCTCCTCAGCGTGCTCCGCGCGCGTTGCTGTCGTCAGCACCATGTCAGGCGCATCCCGATGTGTGACGCGGAGACGCCCAAGGGCGGCAGCTCTGGCCGCGACACCCTTGGGATTGCGGGAAAGGTCGGTGAAGGAGACGGTCTCCGTCTCCGCTTCCAGACGCACGATAGCCATACTCAGAGCTTACTCAGATTACGTTCTGATTACTAGCGGAGCGGACCGTCCAGCGTTGAGCGCGCACACCTTCACCTTCCGCAAGCAGGAACAGGAAAAGACCCTCCACGAGGCCGTAACCCGCCTCCAGCGCCTCTGACGGACACCGCTCCGACCCGTCCCCCACGGCCCGCCGCCCACCCCATGGGCGGCGGGCCGTCGCATGCCGTGCCGTCGCCGCCGGCGCCCGTCCCGGAACCTCGGGCGCGCCCGCCTCCATAGTATGCTCAAATAAAATACGACCGTTTTAAATACGAGCGATTGAGGTTGGAAAGGTGCGTACGCGTAAGCGCAGATGGGTCTGGGGTTCGCTGCTCACCGTGGTGGTGCTGCTGGTCGGCGCCGGCGGCTGGGTGGTCTATCAGAACGAGTACGACATCAAAGAGGAGCAGGTGAAGATCACGGGCGGTAGGCAGCCGCTGAACGGGGTCCTCGCCCGCCCGGCCGAGGGGAAGGGGCCGCACGGACTGGTCGTGTTCGTGCACGGGGACGGGCCGCAGAACGCCACCCACGACACCTTCTACCGGCCGATCTGGGAGGCGATGGCCAAGGCCGGGTACGCGACCCTGTCCTGGGACAAGCCGGGCGTCAACGGCGCACCCGGCAACTGGCTGGACCAGAGCATCCAGGACCGGGCCGACGAGACGGTGGCGGCGATCAACTGGGCCAAGACCCAGCCCGGTATCGACCCTGGGCGGATCGGTCTGTGGGGCGCCAGCCAGGCCGGCTGGGTCATGCCCAAGGCCGCCCTGCAGACGTCCGACGTGCGCTTCATCATCGGTGTCGCGCCCGCGATGAACTGGCTCCAGCAGGGCCGCTACGACCTGGTCGCCACGCTCCGGGACCAGGGCGCCTCACCGGACGAGATCAAGAAGGCGATCGCCAAGAGCGACAAGAACCTGACCGCCCTGCGCAGCAGCGAGACGTACGAGGAGTACAAGGCCAAGGGCGGCGACGTCGAGGGGCTCTCACCGGACCGCTGGGCCTTCAACCGCCGGAACTACCTGTCGGATGTGAGCGCCGACCTGGCCAAGGTCAAGGTGCCGGTGCTGCTGGTCCTCGGCGGGCGTGACACCCACGTCGACAGCGACGACACCGAGGCCGGGTACCGGAAGCTGCTCACCGAGCCGGGCCGGCTCACGGTGAAGCGCTACGAGGACGCGACCCACAACATCGTCCCCAAGGGCATCGAGGACTCGGAGCTCAAGAGCACGTTCCTCGCCATCGCCGCACCGCGCTCGCTCTTCACCCCGGGCTACCTGGACGAACAGCAGAAGTTCCTGGCCGCCATCGGCCGTAAGTAAGTGGACCGGGCAGGCCCCGCCCCGGATACCGCACGCGGGCCCCCGGAGCCGATCGCTCCAGGGGCCCGCGCAGCCGGGATCCGTACCGTCGGGACTCAGTCCTCGTCGTCGTCCGGCTTCTTGTCGGAGTCGCCTTCGAGCTCGGACTCCAGGCCCAGCTGCTCGACGATCCACTTGTCGAATTCGATCGAGGCGCGAACCCAGCTGACCGTGCTCGACACGAAGTGCTCAAGGGCGACACCGGTGCCGATCAGCATCGATGCCTCACCGATCAGACGGACGGTGCCGTCGTCGTGGGTGTGGGTGTACGCCTTGGGCCACAGCGTCCGGCGGTTCCAGTCGTCGATCGCCTCCAGCAGCTTGACCTTGTCGTCAATGCCGTGGGCGCGGTCGTAGAACGTACGGACGGAGAAGATCTGCTGCTCTTCCTCGCCACGGAACATGAAGTACGTACGGAACTGCTCCCACGGGGCAGCGAGGTCACCCTCCTCGTCGACTACGTACTTCAGCTCCATCTGATCGAGGAGCTGCTTCACCAGGTCCTGGTCGGGCACGACGGGACCCTCAGGCCCCGACGGCTGCGGTTCGGGCTGGCCCCCGAAATTCGGAATCGAGGACGGGTCGATGCTCACCGTGGAATTCCCTTCGTATGGTCTGCGCCATCCTCCACCATCGTCGCCCCATCCTGGCAAGCCCGGTCCCGGCTGGAGTCGGCGCTCCATCCGTTGGGCGAGCTGCCCCACCCCACCGGACGGGTCGCGGAAGCGGCCGGACGGGTACGGGGCCGGGCCCGCCGCCCACCCGGACCGCGGGCCCGGCCGTACGGCTTCCGGCGGGCCAGGCCCCGCGGCTTCCGGGGTGCGAGGTCAGCGCACCGGCCGCACCGACAGGTGGTCCCCCGCCACCTCCACCCGTACCGTGTCGCCGTCCTGCACCTCGCCCGAGAGGATGGCGCGGGCGAGCTGGTCGCCGATGGCCGTCTGGACCAGGCGGCGCAGCGGGCGGGCGCCGTAGGACAGGTCCGGCAGGGACGTCGTGGCGGCATCCGGGGCCGGTTCCTGGCCGAGCCAGGCGAGCCAGGTCAGGGCGCCGTCGGTGACGTCCAGGGTGAGCCGGCGGTCGGCGAGCCGACGCTGGAGGTGGTCGATCTGGATCCGGGCGATCCGATGGAGCTGGTCCGTGCCGAGCGGGTGGAAGACCACCAGGTCGTCCAGCCGGTTGAGGAACTCCGGCCGGAAGGAGGCCCGTACGGTCTCCAGCACCTTCTCCCGCTTCTGCTCCTCCTTCAGCAGCGGGTCCATCAGGAAGTTGGACCCGAGGTTGGAGGTGAGGATGAGGATGGCGTTACGGAAATCGACCGTGCGGCCCTGGCCGTCGGTGAGCCGGCCGTCGTCGAGGACCTGGAGCAGCACATCGAAGACCTCGTGGTGCGCCTTCTCCACCTCGTCCAGCAGGACGACGCTGTACGGGCGGCGGCGGACCGCCTCCGTCAGCTGACCGCCCTCCTCGTAGCCGACATAGCCGGGCGGCGCGCCGACCAGCCGGGCGACGCTGTGCTTCTCGCCGTACTCGCTCATGTCGATCCGGACCATCGCCCGCTCGTCGTCGAAGAGGAAGTCCGCGAGCGCCTTGGCCAGCTCGGTCTTGCCGACGCCGGTCGGGCCGAGGAAGAGGAACGAGCCGGTGGGCCGGTCCGGGTCGGCGATACCCGCGCGGGTGCGCCGTACGGCGTCCGACACGGCCCGTACCGCCTCGGTCTGGCCGATCAGCCGCTTGCCCAGCTCGTCCTCCATGCGCAGCAGCTTCTGCGTCTCGCCTTCGAGGAGCCGGCCGGCCGGGATACCCGTCCAGGAGCCGACCACGTCGGCGATGTCGTCCGGGCCGACCTCCTCCTTGACCATCGACTCCTTGGACGCCTCCTGCTCGGCCTCCGCCTCGGCGGCCTCCGCGAGCTCCCGCTCCAGCCCCGGGATCTCGCCGTAGAGCAGCTTGGAAGCGGTGTCGAAGTCGCCGTCGCGCTGTGCGCGCTCGGCCTGGCCGCGCAGATCGTCGAGCCGCTCCTTGAGCTCACCGACGCGGTTGAGGCCCTGCTTCTCCTTCTCCCAGCGGGCGGTCAGGCCGCGCAGCTCCTCCTCCTTGTCGGCGAGGTCCTTGCGCAGCTTCTCCAGCCGCTGGACGGAGCCGGCGTCGGTCTCGTTCCGGAGCGCCAGCTCCTCCATCTTGAGCCGGTCCACGGCGCGCTGGAGCTCATCGATCTCGACGGGTGACGAGTCGATCTCCATCCGGAGCCGGGAGGCGGCCTCGTCGACCAGGTCGATGGCCTTGTCGGGGAGGAAGCGGGAGGTGATGTAGCGGTCGGAGAGGGTGGCGGCGGCGACCAGCGCGGAGTCCGCGATCTGCACCTTGTGGTGCGCCTCGTAGCGCCCCTTGAGGCCGCGCAGGATCGCGACGGTGTCCTCCACGCTCGGCTCGGCGACCAGCACCTGCTGGAAGCGCCGCTCCAGCGCCGCGTCCTTCTCGATCCGCTCGCGGTACTCGTCCAGCGTCGTCGCGCCGACCATCCGCAGCTCACCGCGGGCCAGCATCGGCTTGAGCATGTTGCCGGCGTCCATCGCGGAATCGCCGCCGGCGCCCGCGCCCACGACGGTGTGCAGCTCGTCGATGAAGGTGATGATCTGGCCGTCGCTGGACTTGATCTCGGCGAGGACGGTCTTCAGCCGCTCCTCGAACTCACCGCGGTACTTCGCGCCCGCGACCATCGCGCCCAGGTCCAGCGAGACCAGGCGCTTGTTGCGCAGCGACTCCGGCACATCGCCCTTGACGATCCGCTGGGCGAGGCCCTCGACGACGGCGGTCTTGCCGACGCCCGGCTCGCCGATCAGCACCGGGTTGTTCTTCGTCCGCCGGGACAGGACCTGCACCACCCGGCGGATCTCCTGGTCCCGGCCGATGACCGGGTCGAGCTTGCCCTCGCGGGCGGCCGCCGTGAAGTCCGTACCGAACTTCTCCAGCGCCTTGTACGTGCCCTCCGGGTCCGCGGTGGTCACCCGCTGTCCGCCCCGGCTCGCCTCGAAGGCGGCCAGCAGCTTCTTGGCGGTGGCCCCCTGCTGCGCCAGCAGCTCGCCGGTCCGGCCGCCCTTCGTGGCGATGCCGATCAGGAGGTGCTCGGTGGAGATGTACGCGTCGCCGAGTTCCTTGGCGCGCTGCGCGGCGTCCGCGATGACGGCGAGCAGTTCGCGGTCCGGCTGCGGCGGCGCGACGGTGGAGCCCTGCACGCTGGGCAGCCCCGCGAGCTGCCGCTCGGCGCCGGAGCGCAGCACGGCGGCGTCGGCCTCGACGGCCGACAGCAGGTCCATGATGTTCTCGTTGTCCTGCCCGGCCAGCAGCGCGAGCAGCAGATGCGCGGACGTCATGTCCGCATGCCCGGCGGTGATCGCCCGCTCATTGGCGGCGCTCAGCGCCTCACGGCTCTTGTTGGTCAGCTCGGCGTCCACGTCCTCGCGATCCTCCTCGTACTCGTCCTGCACTCATTCCGCCGCCTGCCGCGGCCATCACACCGACTCTGCACTTACCATCGTGCGATAAGTTGAGCCTACTCCACTCAAGGTTGAAACGGGGCGTCAACATCACCTCAGAAGCCCCTGCTTGCGAGTGAGGCGACCCGAACGCGCCTTCGCCACCGCTGCCGCCCGGCAGTCGTGCGTCAAGATCAAGAACATCGTCGCCGGTGCGGACGGCGCGCGCGGGTCGCCATGCGCCGGGGGCCGCAGCCGCCGGGCGACGCGGGAAGGCGCCGCACGGACCCGGGCCGGCCACCCGCCGGAAAAACGCGAACAGGGCCGGGGATCACCCGGCCCTGCTCGCGTGTGTGACACGGATGCGCCGCACGGCATACGGCCTTTACGGCACCCGGCCCGCTACTCGGGTCGCTTGGGCCGCCACACCACCAGCGCGCTGGTCTGCTGCACATCCTGGTACGGCACCAGATCGCGGCGGTAGGACGCGTGCACCGCCGCCTCCCGCTGCCGTATCGCGCTGGCCGCACCCTCCACGGCGCCCTGGAGCTCGGCGACCCGCTGCTGGAGCGCGGCGACCTGGTTCTCCAGCTCGATGATGCGCTTGATGCCGGCGAGGTTGATGCCCTCGGTCTGGGACAGCTGCTGCACCGTACGGAGCAGTTCGATGTCCCGGGCCGAGTAGCGGCGGCCCCGCCCGGCCGTACGGTCGGGCGAGACCAGACCCAGCCGGTCGTACTGCCGCAGGGTCTGCGGATGCAGTCCGGAGAGCTGAGCCGCGACGGAGATGACGTACACCGGCGACTCATCGGTCAGTTCATAGGGGTTACGACGCTGCCCGCCCCGGCTGTCCATCTCAAGCTCCCTTCGCGGCCTTGAAAAGCTCCGCCCGCGGGTCCGCTCCCGCGGTCGCCTCCCGATAGGACTCCAGCGACTCCTTCGCCTTGTCGCCGAGATCCTTGGGGACGATCACCTCGATGGTGACCAGCAGGTCACCCCGGGTGCCGTCCTTGCGGGTCGCGCCCTTGCCCCGGGCCCGCATGGTGCGGCCGTTGGGCGTCCCGGCCGGCAGCTTCAGCGTCACCGGCGGGCCGCCCAGCGTCGGCACCTTGACCTCGCCGCCGAGCGCCGCCTCCGGGAAGGTGACCGGCACCGTGACGGTGAGGTTGTCGCCCTTGCGGCCGAAGACCGGGTGGGCGTCGACATGCACCACGACATAGAGATCGCCCGCCGGGCCGCCCTGCTCACCGGGGGTGCCCTTACCGCGCAGCCGGATGCGCTGCCCGTCGGAGACACCCGCGGGGATACGGACCTGCATGGTGCGCGAACTCGTCGCGCGCCCGCTGCCCTTGCAGACCTCGCAGGGGTCCTGGGCGATCAGGCCCCGGCCCTTGCAGTCGGCGCACGGGTCGGTGAGCGAGAAGCCGCCGCCCGCGCCCCGGCTGACCTGTCCGGTGCCGACGCAGGTCGGGCAGACCCGCGGCGTACCGTTCTTGTCGCCGGTGCCCGAACACGCCTTGCACGGCGCCTGGCTGGACATCCGCAGCGGGACCGTGGCCCCGTCGACCGCCTCGGTGAAGCTGAGCGTCACCTCGGACTCGACGTCCTGCCCGCGCCGCGGCTGCGTACGGGTGCCCGCACCGCCGCGGTTGAACAGACCGCCGAACACGTCCCCGAGCCCGCCGCCGAAGCCGCCGGCGCCGCCACCCTGCCCCTGACCCTGCGAACCCCCGAAGAGGTCGCCCAGGTCGAAGTTGAAGCTGCCGCCCCCGCCGGGACCGGGACGGTAGCCGCCGTTGCCGAACAGCGCGCGCGCGTCGTCGTACTCCTTGCGGCGCTTGGCGTCACCCAGGATGTCGTTCGCCTCGGAGATCTCCTTGAAGCGCTCCTCGGCCTTGTCGTCACCCTTGTTGGCGTCCGGGTGGAACTCGCGGGCGAGCTTGCGGTACGCCTTCTTGATCTCCGCCTCGGTGGCGTCCTTCGGGACGCCGAGGACCTTGTAGTAGTCCTTCTCCACGAAGTCCTTGGTGCTCATCCCCGACGTCCCTCCTCTCGCACGGTGTTCCCTGGTGTCCTCACGTCAGCCCTCTTCCGGGCCACCGCTCTCCTCGTCCGAAGCCTTCGCGTCCTCTTCGGCGGGGGACTTGGTGGCCTGCGCGCCCGGCTGCGGCTCGGCGACGGCGACCCGCGCGGGGCGGATCGTCCGTTCACCGATGCGGTACCCGGGCTGCAGGATCGCGACGCACGTCGTCTCGGTGACATCTGGTGCGTACGAGTGCATCAGGGCTTCGTGGATCGTCGGGTCGAAGGGCTCGCCCTCCTTGCCGAACTGCTGAAGCCCCAGCTTGGCGACCGTGGTCTCCAGCGAGTCGGCCACCGACTTGAAGCCGCCGACCAGTTCGCCGTGCTCACTGGCGCGGCCGATGTCGTCGAGGATGGGCAGGAGCTCGGACAGGAGGTTCGCCGCGGCGATCTCCTTGACCGCGACCCGGTCCCGTTCCACCCGACGGCGGTAGTTCTGGTACTCCGCCTGGAGCCGCTGGAGGTCCGCCGTACGCTCGGTGAGCGCCGTACGCGCCTGGTCCAGCTGCGCCGTGAGAGCGATGTCCTGGGCTTGCTTGTCGTCCCCGGCCGGGGCCGAGCCCGCCTTGTCGGCGGACTCGGCACGCGCCGTGCCGTCAGAGTTACCTGCGGACTCGGTGTCGGAGGGGACGTCGGGCTTCTTCTCGAAACCCGGGGTCTCCTCCGTCACGCGGCACCGTCCTTCTTGGGCTTCTCGTCGTCGACGATCTCGGCGTCCACGACATCGTCCTCGGCCTTGGCCTGCTGGCCGCCCGCGGCACCGGCGGCACCCGCGGCGCCGCCACCGGCGGCCTGGGCGTCGGCGTACATGGCCTGGCCCAGCTTCTGGGAGACGGCCGCGACCTTCTCCGTGGCGGTGCGGATCTCGGCCGAGTCCTCGCCCTTGAGCTTCTCCTTCAGCTCGGCGACGGCGGTCTCGACCTCGGTCTTGACCTCGGCGGGAACCTTCTCCTCGTTGTCCTTGAGGAACTTCTCCGTCTGGTAGACGAGCTGCTCGCCCTGGTTACGGGACTCGGCGGCCTCGCGGCGCTTGTGGTCCTCGTCCGCGTAGCGCTCGGCCTCCTCGCGCATCCGGTCGACCTCGTCCTTCGGCAGCGAGGAGCCGCCGGTGACGGTCATCTTCTGCTCCTTGCCCGTGCCCAGGTCCTTCGCGGTCACGTGCATGATGCCGTTGGCGTCGATGTCGAAGGAGACCTCGATCTGCGGGACACCGCGCGGGGCCGGCGGCAGACCGGTCAGCTCGAACATCCCGAGCTTCTTGTTGTACGCCGCGATCTCGCGCTCGCCCTGGTAGACCTGGATCTGCACGGAGGGCTGGTTGTCCTCGGCGGTGGTGAAGATCTCGGACCGCTTGGTCGGGATCGTCGTGTTCCGCTCGATCAGCTTGGTCATGATGCCGCCCTTGGTCTCGATACCAAGCGACAGCGGGGTGACGTCCAGCAGCAGGACGTCCTTGACCTCGCCCTTGAGGACACCGGCCTGGAGGGTGGCGCCGATGGCGACGACCTCGTCCGGGTTGACGCCCTTGTTGGCTTCCTTGCCGCCGGTCATCTCCTTGACGAGCTCGGCGACGGCCGGCATACGGGTCGAACCGCCGACCAGGACCACGTGGTCGATCTCGGACAGGTTGATACCCGCGTCCTTGATGACGTTGTGGAACGGGGTCTTGCAGCGCTCCAGGAGGTCCGCGGTGAGCTGCTGGAACTGCGCCCGGGTGAGCTTCTCGTCCAGGTGCAGCGGGCCCTCGGCGGAGGCGGTGATGTAGGGCAGGTTGATCGTCGTCTCGGTGGAGGACGACAGCTCGATCTTCGCCTTCTCGGCGGCCTCGCGCAGACGCTGGAGCGCCATCTTGTCCTTGGCGAGGTCGACGCCGTGGCCGTTCTGGAACTGCTTGACCAGGTAGTCGACGACGCGCTGGTCCCAGTCGTCACCACCGAGGTGGTTGTCACCGTTGGTGGCCTTCACCTCGACGACGCCGTCGCCGATCTCCAGCAGCGAGACGTCGAAGGTGCCGCCACCGAGGTCGAAGACCAGGATGGTCTGGTCGTCCTTGTCCAGGCCGTAGGCGAGCGCGGCCGCGGTGGGCTCGTTGACGATGCGCAGGACGTTCAGTCCCGCGATCTCGCCGGCCTCCTTGGTGGCCTGGCGCTCGGAGTCGTTGAAGTACGCCGGGACGGTGATGACCGCGTCCACGACCTTCTCGCCCAGGTACGCCTCGGCGTCACGCTTCAGCTTCTGCAGGATGAAGGCGCTCATCTGCTGCGGGTTGAAGCCCTTGCCGTCGATCTCGATCTTCCAGTCGGTGCCCATGTGGCGCTTGACCGACCGGATGGTCCTGTCGACGTTGGTGACCGCCTGGCGCTTCGCGACCTCGCCGACGAGCACCTCGCCGTTCTTGGCGAAAGCGACGACGGACGGCGTGGTCCTGGCGCCCTCGGCGTTGGTGATGACGGTGGGCTCACCGCCTTCGAGAACACTGACGACGGAGTTCGTCGTGCCCAGGTCGATGCCGACCGCACGTGCCATTTCGATTCCTCCAGCTGACTTGAGTGGAACAGGCTCAAGCATGCGACACGGAGAGGAAGCCTGTCAACAGACCTGAGCGGAGTCCACTCAACTTTTATATCGCCCTTACCGTCACCGCTGTGTCACCGAAGACGCCCGGGGGGCTCCTCAGGGTTGCCTGCGCGACGCAGATCACCGGTCGGGCGGCTTCATGGGGCCCGGGATACTGGGTAATCTCAGCGCAGACCTGAAAAGTTACCGCTTAGTAATTCCGCTCTCGCAGGTACGAGGAGCCCCTATGCAACTCGCCGCGATCATCGTGTCGCTGGTGCTCATCGCGGTCGGCGTCGCATTGTTCGGCCGCGCCGTCTTGCAGATCTACCGCTTCGTCCGGCTCGGCCAGCCCGTACCCGCCGGCACCCGGACCGACGACCCGAAGCAACGCACGGTCACGGTGGTCAAGGAGTTCCTCGGCCACACCCGGATGAACCGCTGGGGCGTCGTCGGCGTCGCGCACTGGTTCGTGGCGGTGGGCTTCTTCTCACTGCTGCTGACGATCGTCAACGCCATCGGCCAGCTCTTCCGGGCCGACTGGCTGATCCCGGTGATCGGCGACTGGCTGCCGTACGAGATCTTCACCGAGTTCCTCGGTCTGATGACGACGGTCGGCATCCTCGTCCTGATCGTCATCCGGCAGCTGAGCAAGCCCGGCAAGGCGGGCCGCAAGTCCCGCTTCACCGGCTCCAACTTCGGCCAGGCGTACTTCGTCGAGGCGGTCATCCTCATCGTCGGCCTGTCGATCATGACGCTGCGCGCCCTGGAAGGCGTCCAGCACGGCGTCGACGGTTACGAGGCCGGGTTCTTCGCCTCCTATCCGCTGATCCTGGCGTTCAAGGGGCTCGGCCTCGGCACGATCCAGAACCTCACCTACCTCGTCGCGATGATCAAGATCGGGACGTCCTTCATCTGGATGATCACGGTCGCCCTCAAGACCGACATGGGCGTGGCCTGGCACCGCTTCCTGGCCTTCCCCAACATCTGGTTCAAGCGCGAGGCGTCCGGCGATGTGGCGCTCGGCGCGCTCCAGCCGATGGCCAGCGAGGGCAAGCCGATCGACTTCGAGGACCCGGGCGAGGACGACCAGTTCGGTGTCTCGCAGATCGAGCACTTCTCCTGGAAGGGCCTGCTCGACTTCTCCACCTGCACCGAATGCGGCCGCTGCCAGTCGCAGTGCCCCGCCTGGAACACCGGTAAGCCGCTGTCGCCGAAGCTGCTCATCATGTCGCTGCGCGACCACGCGCACGCCAAGGCTCCGTACCTCCTGGCGGGCGGCGGCAAGGACGCGGAGGGCAACGAGAAGGCGAGCGCCGAGCAGCTCGCCGACGTACCGGCCGCCGCGCTGGCCGAGGCCGAGCGCCCGCTGATCGGCACCCTCGAAGAGAACGGCGTGATCGACCCGGACGTCCTGTGGTCCTGCACCACCTGCGGCGCCTGCGTCGAGCAGTGCCCGGTCGACATCGAGCACATCGACCACATCGTCGACATGCGCCGCTACCAGGTCATGATCGAGTCGTCGTTCCCCTCCGAGGCCGGGACGATGCTCAAGAACCTGGAGAAGAAGGGCAACCCCTGGGGCCTGGCGAAGAAGCAGCGGCTGGCGTGGACCAAGGAGGTCGACTTCGCGGTACCGGTCGTCGGCAAGGACATCGAGGACCTCACCGAGGTCGACTACCTCTACTGGGTCGGCTGCGCCGGCGCCCTGGAGGACCGGGCCAAGAAGACCACCAAGGCGTTCGCGGAGCTGCTGCACATCGCGGGCGTGCAGTTCGCCATCATGGGCGGCGACGAGGCGTGCACCGGTGACTCCGCCCGCCGCCTGGGCAACGAGTTCCTCTTCCAGCAGCTCGGCCAGCAGAACGTCGAGATGCTGAACACGGCGTTCGGCGAGGACGCCGACGAGGGCGTGACGGTCCCCAAAGCGAAGAAGAAGATCGTCGCGACCTGCCCGCACTGCTTCAACACCCTCGCGAACGAGTACCCCCAGCTGGGCGGCGAGTTCGAGGTCATCCACCACACCCAGCTGCTCCAGCACCTCATCGACGAGGGCAAGCTCGTCCCCGTCACGCCGGTCGAGGGTCTGATCACGTACCACGACCCCTGCTACCTGGGCCGCCACAACAAGGTCTACACACCGCCGCGCGAGATCATCGCCAAGGTGCCGGGCCTGCGCAACGAGGAGATGCACCGCCACAAGGAGCGCGGCTTCTGCTGCGGCGCCGGCGGCGCGCGGATGTGGATGGAGGAGCGGATCGGCAAGCGCGTCAACAACGAGCGCGTCGACGAGGCCCTCTCCCTCAACCCCGACATCGTCTCCACCGCCTGCCCCTTCTGCCTCGTCATGCTCACCGACTCGGTGAACGCCAAGAAGAACGACGGCGAGGCCAAGGAGTCCATCCAGGTCGTGGACGTGGCCCAGCTGCTGCTGGACTCCGTCAGGACCCCCGCCGACCCGGCGGACGACCCGGCACCGGCGGACGCACCGGAGCCGGTGAAGTAGGCGAAACAGCGACGTCACCCCTTACCGACGGCCGGTCCCGCAGCACGCGGGACCGGCCGTCGGCGCGTACGGCGCGGCACATCGGCGAACATGGCGGTGCGCGTGACAGTGCGCGTGACGGCGAACACGGCGGCGGACATGCCGGCGAACCCGGCAGCGAACCGGGCAACGGGCACACCAACCGGGCACCACAACTGATACGGCAGCAGAGCAACGGCAGTGACAAGCGGTAACAGCGGCAACAGCAACAACAAAGGCAGCAGCAGGGTGGGGCACGGCACGGGTATGCGTACGGACAGGCCGCTCGGCGCCCCTCTCTCCCTCCCCCTCGGGATCCCGCTCGCCCTCCTGGCCGTTCTGCTCACCGCCTGTGCGGGCACCCCGGCACCCCCGCCGTCCGACGCCCGCCCCAGCCCCCGCCCGTCGGCCTCGCCCGTCGCCGCCGTCCCCTCCGTCGGCGTCCTGACCAGCGAAGGCGACCACTGGTGCACGGCGAGCGTGGTGGACAGCCCGCAGGGCAATGTGATCGCCACCGCCGCCCACTGCGTCTTCTTCCAGGAGGAGGACGAGCAGGACGGTTACGAGGCCGGGTACTTCGACGGCGACCTGGAGTTCGCCCCGCAGTACTCCGGCGCCGCCCCCGGCCGCTACCCGTACGGGAAGTGGCGGGTCACCGGCATCCACGTCAACACCCTGTGGAGAGACGAGAACGAGGACCGGGGCGACTACGCCTTCCTGACCGTCGCGCGGGACGCCCGCGGCCGCACCCTCCAGGAGGTCGTCGGCGCCGTCGTCCCCGACTGGACCTCCGGCCCGCGCCGCCGCGTCACCGTCATCGGCTACCCCAACGAGGACCACAACCCCGGTAACCGCCCCGTCTCCTGCACCACCCGCACCCGCCGCGACGCCGACGAGCCGTACATGGTGCGGATGGAGTGCGCCGGCCTGTGGAGCGGCACCAGCGGCAGCCCCTGGCTCGCCGACCACGGCGGCCCGGACCGCCCCGGGCGCCTGATCGGCGTACTGAGCGGCGGCGACACCGACCGTGAATCGGTGGCGGTGCTCTTCGACCACCGGGCCCGCGATCTGTACGAGCGGGCGGTGCGGGCCGGCGCGACCTGAGGATCCGGGCGGCGGCCACGGGGCGGGACCGGGGCCCGGGACCCCGTCGCCGGCCGGCGTCACCCCCGTACCGGGTGCCCCGGCCGTACCGGCAGCCCGAACTGTGTGCGGCACTGCGCCGCCCGGAGGGGACCGTGCGCGGTGTGTGGGGACCCCCGCCGCGCGTGTGCCCCGAGTCCGGCGAATGCGCTCGGCGGCCGGCCCGGTTCTGCCCGGATGATCGTTACGCCCGGGGCCCTTACGCCTCCGCCCGTACGGGTGCGCCCCTACGGTCAGGCGGGTGCGCGACCCGGAGGCATCGCCCCGTCACCGGCGTCAAGGGGGCAGGCCGAACGCCGACGGCGCTACCGCGCGCTCTGCCGGGGCGAACTCCGGGCGTGGTTGTCTCTGGACCGTCGAATTCATGGCGTCCCGCACAACTCACCGCACACGGAAAGAGAAAAGCGGTGCACCGCGGCGGCGTCACGTTTCCTGAATAGCCGCCAGGAGACTGCGCGGCGAGCGACGGGAGCAAGCGAATGGAATCTCCTCAAGCATCGGAATCGACCGTCCGGAGTGAATTCCGAAACCGCGGGGTCCGGAGCGTCACGGCGGCAGCCGTCCTGCTGGCGGCCGGCGCGCTGAACCTGGCGGCCGAAGGGCCCGCCGAGGCCCGGAGCGCCAGGACCTGGGACCTCCTGGCCGGGTGCGAGAGCGGCGGAAACTGGCATACCGATACGGGGAACGGATTCTCCGGAGGGTTACAGATCGCCCATCCCACCTGGCGCTCCAACGGCGGCGGCGCGTACGCGTCCCGCGCGGCGCGGGCGACCAGGCAGCAGCAGATCCAGGTGGCGGAACGGGTACTGGCCCGCCAGGGGTGGCGCGCCTGGCCCGCCTGCTCGGCCTCGCTGGGGCTCCGCTCGACCGCCTCGCGCGACACCACACCGCACACCGCCGCACCGCCGCGAAAAGCCGCCGAGACCGCTCCCGAGCCGCTCCGGCACTCGCGGTCCCGGAAAAGCCGGGACGACGCGGGGCGCCACCAGAAAACCACCGAATCCGTCGTCGTCAATTCGGGAGACACGGTGAGCGGTATCGCCTACGCGCACGGAATGGACTGGCAGGACTTCTACCGCCAGAACCGCCAGGAAATCGGCGCCGATCCGAACCTCATCTTCCCCGGTATGCGGCTGACCGTACGGCACACCGGCACCGACTGAACGCATTCCGCAACACCCCGGCATTCCCCCGCCCGCCTTCTGGGGAATGCCGGGAAGGGGGTCCCGGGCGGGCGGGGAGCACAGGCCGGCCGTCCACTGATCGGCGAACGGGGGCCTGCGCTCCCCGCCCACCATCGCCACTACACCCCAACTCGTATGCCCCAACGAAGAGTTGGCGCGCCCCACCCGCCTCGACGCGAACGTTCAACATGTCGAATCGGTTGCCCACCGCGGCCCGCCGCCTCAGCCCCGGCGGTCTGACGCTGCATGTCTTCCAACTCAACACCGCCGCCCGCGCGTTCTACGCGCACCACGGCTTCGCCGTCATCGCCACGGGCAACGGCGGCGACAACATGGAGAACCTGCCCGAACTGACCCTCCGGTGGTCCCCCGGCCGGACCGAGAGCTGACCCGCCCGGCCCGGACCCCGCCCGGCCACTCCCCGACCGCCACCGCCCGGCCGCCGCCCCCACCCCCACCTCTCACCCGCACAGCCCAACCCCACAACACGCCCCGCCCGCCCCGGAACGGCCGCCCGCCGCCCCGCGCGCTCCCGCAGCACACGCCCCTCCCGTAGTACTCCCGTACCCCTCTTCCCGTATGCCCTCCTCCCCCGGACCCGTCCCCCCTCCCGGATTCCCTTAGGGGATGTCACAGCTCGGCGGCAAACCCCCGTCCGATGTCCCAGCTCCCGCACCCAGGTTGCGCAGACCAGGTACTTTCGATGACGTGGCTGGATTCAGGATGGGTCGCGGACGGGATGCCCGCTCCGCGCAGGACGGACAGCAGCAGGGGCAGCAGGCGCCGTACGGGCAGCAAGGGCCGTACGGACAGCAGCCCCCGCCTCCGCACGGACAGTGGCAGCAGCCGCCGCAACCACCGCAGCAGTACGGCGGCCAACCGCAGGGACAGCCTCAGGGCCAACCGCAGGGACAGCCCCCGGGCCGGCCGTACGGGCAGCACGGCGAGCCCGAGTACTTCGGCGACGGCGGGTACCAGTCCCAGCAGCAGTCCGGGTACCAGTCCCAGCAGCAGCAGTCCTACGCGCCGTACGCCGACCACAGCGCCCCGGGGCACACCCAGCAGTTCAGCGTGGGCGAGGCCCCGTACGCCGATCAGTACGCCGGCCCCGGGGGGAACGGCGCCGACAGCCAGTACGCCGACGGCGGCGTCTACCGCGCCGGTCAGACCACCGCGCCGCCGGCCGGGCCCCGGCTGCACTGGAAGCAACTGCTGTCCGGCATCGTGCTGCGCCCCGACCCCACGTTCTGGCAGATGCGGGACCACAAGATGTGGGGCCCGGCGCTGACCGTCACCTTGATCTACGGCCTGCTCGCGGTCTTCGGCTTCGACCGGGCCCGCGAGGACGTGCTGAACGCCACCCTCTCCAACAGCATCCCGTGGGTGCTGATCACCTGCGTGATGTTCGTCCTCGGCAGCCTGATCCTGGGCGCGGTCACCCACACCATGGCCCGCCAGCTCGGCGGCGACGGTGCCTGGGCCCCGACCATCGGCCTGTCCATGCTGATCACGTCGATCTCGGACGCGCCCCGGCTGCTCTTCGCGATGTTCCTCGGCGGCGACAGCACCCTGGTGCAGTTGCTGGGCTGGCTGACCTGGCTGGCGGGCGGCTACCTCCTGACCTCCATGGTCGGCAAATCGCACGACCTGCCGTGGCCCAAGGCCCTGGGCGCCTCCGCGATCCAGCTGGTCGCCCTGCTCGCCCTGGTGAAGCTCGGCACGCTGTAGGCCCCGCCCACCGCGCCGCTCCAGCCCCAGGACAAAGGGCCCCGTTCCGAGCCCGAGGACTCGGAACGGGGCCCTTCGCCATACTCTCCGGACCGGACCGCGCCCTTCCCGCTCTTGGTCGGCTGGCCGCGCGCTCCGCTAGGCGAACCGCTGGCCCGCCGACCCGTCGCACGGCTGGAGCCGCAGCGGATCCTTCGCCGCGCCCAGCGTCAGGCAGAGCGACTGCGCGGCCGCCGGCCGGACCGTACCGCCGTCCGCCCGTACGAACTGCTGGTTGGCCGCGCCCGAGCAGTTCCAGAGGATCAGCCCGGCGCCCCGCTCGTACCGGGCGCCCGGTACGTCCAGGCACCGGTCCTGGGTCAGCTCCACATGCAGCGACCGGTGCTCCTGGTCGTACCACCAGCCCTGATTGCGCTGCCCGTTGCAGTCCCAGCCGCCGACGGCCGTACCGTTCCCGCTGGCCGCACCGTTCGCGTCCACACAGCTGCCGGTGGCCGCGTTCTTGACCGGCCGGTACGCGTCATCCCAGGCCACCGGGTACAGCTTCGGCTGCCCGGTGCTCGCCGAATCGGCGCAGGACGCCTCGCGCAGCCCCGCCGCGTACAGCTGCGTCAGGCAGGACGCGAAGGCGCCGTGACCGCGCGCGTTCGGGTGGAAGGACTGCCGCACCGAGTTCGCATCCGGCGGGAAGGGGTTGGAGATGTTCACATACAGCCCGCGGGCCCAGGTGTCCTCCATGCACACCTCGTGCCCGTGGAAGAGCCGCGAGGCGTCGAGGTAGGTGGCCCCGGAGTCCGTCGCGGCCTTCCGCACGCCCTTCTCGAAGGCGGGTACCGCGGTGTTGCGCCCCCAGGCCGAGTCGGAGGTGTACCCCGTGCAGCCGCCCGGGATCTTGCCGGGGAAGTTCGGGTTGTCCGTCACATCCGGCCCGATCGGACTGGGATACGACATCACCACGAGCTTGTAGTCGCCGTCCGCGTACCCCGCGTCCCGCATCACGGTCCGCAGATCGCCGACGGTCCCCTCGACCTTCGGCACCAGCCCGTCGACCCGCGCCTGCCACCCCGGTGTGTACTTCGGCTCGCAGGTGCCCTGCAACAGGAACCACCGCGTGACGCAGTCCGTCATCACCGGCCCGAACTGGAGATCGTCATTGGCGCCCGCCACCAGCAGGACCATCTTCAGCCGGGTGTTGCGGGCCGCGATCGCCAGACTGTCGCTCTGCACCAGCTCATCGGCGTACTGCTTGCTGCCGCCGATCCGGATGTTGCCGGTGTACGCGCCGGAACAGGCGACGTTGTACGTCACATCCGCCGCGATCCCGGTCCGGTGGATCGCCGAGTCCGGCGACCGGTGGCACCAGTTGGTGGGCCCGTCCGTGCCCGGCTCGTACGTCCCGACACCCTCACCGGAGATCTCGCTGTCACCCAGCGAGATCAACGAGGTCTTGCGCTCACCGAGCGGCCGCTCGGCCGGGTCGCCGTAGAGCTTCGCCGCCTGCTGCGCCCGGATCTTCTCCAGCTCGGGCGGCAGCGGTTTCACGGCCGCCGCGGAGCCGGGCGCCGCGACCGCCGCGGTCGCCGTGGCCTCGGCGGCGGTGCTCACCCCGCCCATCGACGCCGACACGGTCAGTGCCGCGGCCAGCGTCGCGACGACGGTCATCAGCCGTCGCCCACGTCTCGGACGCATCATGGGGCCTCCCCTCCGGTCTGCTGTTACCGCCGGTTTCTACTCGGAGGTAGCCACCGGCGGAACACCCGGAACGGAAATGGCCGAAAGCGCACCGCGACAGACGGCCGCCCGTCGCGCCCGCGCACGGCTCGCCCGCCAACTCCCGTACACGGCACGGGAGATCACCCGCGCCACCACACCCCGCACACCGGGAGCCCGGCCCGCCCACCGCACCTCAGGCACCGAGGGCTCACGCCGCACGTCAGGCGTCGAGGGCTCGCCCTGCCTGTACGTCAGGCGTCGAGAATCTGGTTCTCCCGCCGCACGACCGGCGGCTCGACGCTCCACGGGAAGTTGATCCACTCGTCCGTGCGCTTCCACACGTACTCGCACTTCACCAGCGAATGCGACTTCTCGTAGATCACCGCGCTGCGCACCTCCGCCACGGTCCCCTGGCAGAAGTCGTGCACCAGCTTCAGCGTCTTTCCGGTGTCGGCGACGTCGTCCGCGATCAGCACCTTCTTCTGCGAGAAGTCGATCGCGTTCGGCACCGGCGCCAGCATGACCGGCATCTCCAACGTGGTGCCGACCCCGGTGTAGAACTCCACGTTCACCAGGTGGATGTTCTTGCAGTCCAGCGCGTACGCCAGGCCACCCGCGACGAAGACACCACCGCGGGCGATCGACAGCACGACATCGGGCTCGTAGCCGTCGTCCGCGATCGTCTGCGCCAGCTCGCGGATCGCACCGCCGAAGCGCTCGTACGTCAGGTTCTCCCGCACGTCACTCACGTATCTCTCTCAGATCTCTCAGATCTCTCGGATCGCTCTCAGACCTTCGCCGGCCGCCGAGACCGCTCCCCCTGCTCCCGGGACCGTTCCTCGGTCTCCGGGGCCCTGCCTTCCGCTCGGCCGGCGCGCGGGTGCCCGCCGGCCGGCGCCTGCTCACACCTGCGTACGGTGAAAGTTCTGGAACGACCGCGACGGGGTCGGGCCGCGCTGCCCCTGGTAGCGGGAGCCGTAGTGCGCGGAGCCGTACGGGTGCTCGGCCGCCGAGGTCAGCCGGAACATGCACAGCTGCCCGATCTTCATACCCGGCCACAGCTTGATCGGCAGCGTCGCGACATTGCTCAGCTCCAGCGTGACGTGCCCGCTGAACCCGGGGTCGATGAACCCGGCGGTCGAGTGCGTCAGCAGCCCCAGCCGCCCCAGCGAGCTCTTGCCTTCCAGCCGCGAGGCCAGGTCCTCCGGCAGCGTGATGACCTCGTACGTCGAGGCGAGCACGAACTCACCGGGGTGCAGGATGAACGCCTCTTCCCCCTCCGGCACGACCTCACGGGTCAGATCGGCCTGCTCGACGGCGGGGTCGATGTGCGGGTAGCGGTGATTCTCGAACACCCGGAAGTAGCGATCGAGCCGCACGTCAATGCTCGACGGCTGCACCATCGATGCGTCGTAGGGGTCGATGCGCACCCGACCTGCGTCGATCTCGGCCCGGATGTCCTTGTCTGAGAGAAGCACGCAGACGAGGATACGCGCCCGCACCACCCCCGCCGCACGACGAGGGCCCGGCCCCCACCGGGACCGGACCCTCGCCCACAGCCTCCACCGGCTTCCGCCCGCTTCGGTCTGTCTCCGCCTGCTTCCGCCTGCTTCCGTCTTCCGCAAGCTCCCGCTACGGCGCCGCCGCTATCTCACTCCGGCGCCGCCGCACCACCACGGCCGACTACCGCTTCGCGTACTCCACCGGCACCGAATGCCGCAGCCGAGCACAGCGTGGGCAGCGCAACAGCCGTCCGGGCCCGAGCCGGTCGGTGGTCTGCATGGGGAACGAAGCGGTGCTGAACACGTGCCCTTCGGCACAACGTACGACGGTGCGCTCCATCAAGTCCCTCTCCCAAATCCGTGGACAACAATTGCCACATTAGGGGATGAACTGGGCGCCGCCACACGCGGCACTCCGACGCCCCACCGTACGCCTCAACTCCCGTACCCCACACCCGCATCCCACCCCACCCCCCGTTATGTTTTTCGCGGTCCTGCAAGAGGGCCGCTGGCCTCCGGGCCTGGCATGACTTTTGCCCCCTGTCGAACGGATGACCTGGGGGGTGGTG
>JOEL01000020.1 GCA_000720995.1 Streptomyces celluloflavus | reverse complement strand
CCTGCCGATCAGCCGGGAGGTGGTCTGAGGTACGGCGCGGGTGCGGCTGGTGGCGGGGGCGGGCGGGGGGGGGGGGCGGTAGTACGAGGAGGGGCGGTGCCGTACGAGGAGGGGCGGTGCCGTTGTGGTGCCGCTCTTTCTTGGGTGGGGGTACGGGGCTGGTTCGCGGGGCGGTAGTGGGGGCTATCCCCGCATACGCGGGGACCACATCGTCCATGCCACCAACCGCATGGAGGAAGCGGGACCATCCCCGCATGCGCGGGGACCACAAAGCCCCGCAGTATCCGTCCTCCCCCATCTGGGGACCATCCCCGCATGCGCGGGGACCACCGCCCGCGCCGATACGACGTCAGCAGCTCGAAGGGACCATCCCCGCACGCGCGGGGACCACAAGGCGCGACCTGCGACTTTACCGTGGACCTGTGCGATTTTTGAGCACTTTCACAGAGTCCGGCCAATCAGACGTAGCAGGCATATGGAAGCCCTCCGACGCTCGCCTCCACCATCGATCGCAGCTCAAGCCCTATTGGCTGATGCCAAGGCTCCATCCGTCACATCGCGGGCTTCTTCAGCCAGTCCGCCTCGACGGTCCAGAAGATGGAACTTGCGCCGAGCCTTTCCCGTGCGAAGTCCGTGAATCGTTCCCGGGTATAGAGGTGGCCCGGGTTCTTGGGGTCCTCATACTTGAGGGTGGGTTCCTGGACCGCCATGGCGACGACCGGGAGTTGCTTCTTGTACTTCTCGATGAACTGGTAGGACTTCTGCGTCGGGTAATACCTGTCCGGCAGGATGTCCGGCCCCCCGATCCCGATCTTCTTCTCCGCAGCGAGCTTGACGATCTCCTCCATGCGCTTCTCGTCCGCGCACTGGGTCCCGTCTTCCGCACAACGGGCTTCCTCGTCCTTGTCCATCGGCCAGAAATTGGCGTACTGGATGAACTGGGTGTCGCCGTTGTTCCGGCTGAAGACTTTCTTCCCGTACAGCATGTTGGCGCGTTCGGCCTCGAAGTACTTCTCGGCGGTATAGCCGGTGCGCTTCTGCTCCTCCTCAGGCACCTGGGCCGAGGTCTCCGGAAGATTCACTCCGGCCAGCTTCCCCGCGAACTGATCCGCCATGGCTTTCAGCAGATTCTGAAAGCTCTTCCGCACATCGCGCTTCCACTGCGCTGCCATAGCTCCCTTGGCGTGGGGATCGGAGCCCGGATGGTCATCGGCCGTCTCCACCACCCCACCGTTCTTCTTCACGTAATCGGGAAGCTTGGCCTGCTCGGGGGTCGTCTCGAAGAAGCGGTCCTGCACCTGGACGTACAGCTTCTTGTGGCGGTCTCCGAGGTAGCGGAGCGCGGCATCGATCCGCCCCCACTGGTACTTACCCTTCTCCTTCTCCATCGCGCCCCACGGCACCACCACCTGCACACTGGCGATGTCACGACGGTCGATCATCTTCCGCACGTCCGGATTGCTACCGTTCATCGCGTCTTCGAGGTCACCGATCGACATATACAGACCGTCGGCGAAATCGCCGGACGTCCGGGCCGGCGGCCTTGGCGCCTCGGCAGCAATAGCGGGTACTGATATCTGCACCCCTATCACAGCCATGAGAACACCCGCTCCTACCGCGGATCGCCTGACACTGTTCTTCATGAAAATCTCCCCTTTCCGGGAAACGTAGTACGACACCAGAAGTAATGCAGACCTCTCAAAACAACCTGACAGACCTCCGGCCCGACTCCCCGCGGCGAGAAACTGCGGCCTCCAAGCTTGCGGAACCCGGCACAGCCGCAGCATCACGCGCCCCCGCCCTCAACCAGCAGAGGTCATTACGGGTGCACTACCAAACCAACAGAGACCAAATCCCGCTAACGAATCGAGGTCAACTCAGGCCAAAATCTGAGAAGTTGCGCCAAAAGGCCAGTCCCGACTGTAAAGCTTGATCCTAAGAACTAAATAAGAACGCCCCCGGAACAGGCCATGACCGCACCGAAGTTGACGGCACAACAGGCGTGAACTCCCCCGATGGCTATAGAACGCCACACATCCCGTGATCACCGAGTCCCTGCCCGTCGCACCATCTCACTATCGCTTTCATAGCCTGTCCGAACCCGACCCAGCGCCGCGCCGTCCCATTGCTTCGACGCAGTCACGTGATGCCCGTTTCGTAATCACGTGTGGTCGAGGAGTGCGAGCGGCCACCGGGAAGTCGCGGGCGCGCGGAGGCGCCGACGGCGATGTTGATGACGCCGCCCCGCCTCACGGCACCACCGTCAGCGCTCGCTCACCGCACAGCTCTCCCCACCTGCGCACTTCGCCACCGGGAAGGGGAGCGATACGTAAACTCGCCCGCAGTGCAGTGAACTACCGCTGGCGGAGGGCCCGTTCCATGACGACGTACGTTTTGATCCATGCCGCGGCTGTCGATTCGTGGTACTGGGGGCCGCTGGCTGCCGAACTGCGCGACCGAGGCCACGAGGTGGTCGCACCGGATCTGCCATGCGATGACGAGTCGGCCGGGCTCGCGGAGTACACGGACACGGTGGTCGAGGCGATCAGCGAACGCACCGGACTCATCGTCGTCGCCCACTCGTTCGGCGGCTTCACCGGTCCGCTGGTGTGCGACCGGGTCCCAGTGGATCTGCTGGTGATGCTCCAGGCTCAGATACCGGTGCCGGGAGAGTCACCGGGCCAGTGGTGGGACAACACCGGCTATGGCCCGGCACGACAGCAGGCCGACCGTCGCCGGGGCGTGGCGGAGGGCGCGGATGAAGGCGCGCTTTCCCTTGTGCTGCACGACACTCCGGCCGATCTGGCCGCCGAGTTCATGGCCGAGCACCAGCGGACCCAGGCGCCGACCCCGTTCGGCAAGCCGTGGCCGCTGGGCACCTGGCCGAAGGTGCCAACCAGGTTCCTCATGTCGTCCGACGACCGCTTCTTCCCTTCCGAGTTCATGCGGAGGACGGTCACCGAACGTCTTGGCTTCCAGCCGGACGAGATGCCAGGCGAACACTGCCCCATGCTCGGCCACCCCAAGGAGTTGGCCGACCGTCTGGAGGCATACCGCGCTGCACTGTGATCGGTCTCCCCTTGGCCGGGCACCATCACAAGGTGAGGCACAGGCCGTGCCGACGCGGCGTACCGCATGCCGGCGTACAGCGAGGAGATCACCGCGATACCGCCGACGAACGCCCAGGGCGTGCACCACGGGCGAATGACGCGAGGGTGGGCGCGGGTACCCACGCCCACCCTCGTACCGCACAGGAACGCCCTCGCCCCGGTGTCCCCTCACACCCCGGAACTCAGCCGCCGACGGCCCCGTCCGGTTCCTCCAGAGTCCGGTCGACGATGGCCCGGTGGTGGCGCACGACCTCGCCGATCATGAAGTTAAGGAGACGTCCAGGCGTACGGCGAATTCCCTCCGTACCTGCGCAAAATATTGGACACGCACCGCACCAGTGAGGACGCCCGCCTTCGCTAGCAGGCAGGCCACTTCGTGCGCTGGGCCTTCTCGCAGAAGATCGCCCGCGATCTCACCTTCCCGGCCGAGCGAGGGAACGGCCCCTCCCAGCCGATGGACGATGAAGCCCGCTGGGCCACCACCCACCACCTGCTGCACAACAACACCCTCAAAAGCCCGAAGACCGCCTCGCCGGCCTGCTGTTGCTCCTCTACGTCCAGTGACCCGCTGCGATCTTCCGGCTCACCGTCGACCACATCGAGGAGACAGACAGAGCAGTCCGCAACCGCCTCGACGCCGTGCCGGTCGAGCTTCCCGCGCCCGTCGCCGAACTGGCCCTCCACCAAGTCGTGATTCGCCGCAGCCATGCCGTCCTCGCCCGGACGGACTCGCCCTGGCTTTTTCCCGGTGGCCGGCCCAGCCGACCGATCAGCGCCTGGGCCATGGGCCAGCGACTCCGCAAACTCGGCATCCGCCTCGCGGAAGCCCGCTCGACCGCGCTGTTCCAGCTCACCACCGAACTGCCCGCCGCGGTCCTCGCCCGCACCCTCGGCATCGACATCACCATCGCCGTCAAATGGCAGCGAGCCGCAGCCGGCGACTGGGGCGCCTACGCTGCCGAAATCAGCCGCCGGACGAGGGCGTCGTGACGCCTGGACCTGCGGAGCAACCGGGCTCGCTCATCGAGTGCAACTGGGCGAACTCATCGGCGAGCACGCCCATCATGACGAGATCGTGGTGTCGGCCGGCAAGGAACACATGATCGCGGAGGCGACCCTCCTCGACGAAACCCAGCCGACGGTGAAGCGTCAGCGATGCCTCGTTGTGGGCGAAGACCCGCGCTTCGCACTTGTGATAGCGCCGCTCGGCGAACATGAAACGCAGCAGCATCACCGCAGCTTCTGCCGCATAGCCTTTGCGCCGATGATCAGCGCCGATCGTGACGCCGTACTCGAACCAGCCCGCAAGCGGGTCAGCCTGGTGTGAGCCGACAGCACCCACTATTTCTCCCGTGTCGACGGCTTCGATCGCCAACCCGAAGCAGTCCCCATAGGACTTGGCGGCGCCCTGTTCCTTCGCCCAGGCACGGAAGCTCTCGGCGGAACGAGGCGGGGTCAGCACGTCTCCCATCCGCTCCTCGTCCACGGCGAAGCGCATAAACGCGGTCCAGTCGTCAGGCTCGATACCACGCAGGCGTATCCGCCTGCCGCTCCAGAAGGACGTCATCCCCTATTCGATCACGCCGCAGCGCATGAAGTACAGAGCCTCCACCATCGTCGGGGCGGCCTGTGACCTGGCACTTCAAGGTCGCCGAACGCTCACTTCGGGGCAGTCGGATTTCACTTGGGAAACCTCTTGAACCAGAAGCATTCAGACAATTCCGATACCCGGCTCCACCCTTACACCCGACCCCCGCCATACGACAGAGACGGCCGGACGGCCGGACGGTCTACAGGAGATGTTCGAGCGCGCGATGCACGTTCTTGACGTCAAGAACCTCTGGGGAAGTTGATCTCCCCAATATCTGCCAAATGATCAGCTGGAGGCCGGTCGAGACTATTCGGGCAGCCCCTCGCCACTGGTCACAGTCCGGTCGGCGATGGCCCGGTGGTGGCGCACGACCTCATCAATAATGAAATTGAGGAACTTCTCGGCGAAGGCCGGGTCCAGCCGGGCGTCCTCGGCCAGGGTGCGCAGCCGCGCGATCTGTGCCGCCTCGCGGGCCGGGTCGGCGGGCGGCAGGCTGTGCCGGGCCTTGAGTTCACCGACCTGCTGGGTGCACTTGAAGCGCTCGGCGAGCAGATGGACCAGGGCGGCGTCGAGGTTGTCGATGCTGCCGCGCAGGTAGCGCAGCCGCTCACGGGCCGCCGCGTCGGCGATGGCGGCCGCGTCGCCGGTCGCCGGTGCTGTCCCTTCGCTCATATACCTCTCGCCATTCATCTTCATGGTCGGGTGCTGCATGATCGGCTGCACCCTACCCGGCCACCGGCGGCGGCCCCTGTCCGGTCTCACGGATCGGACCCGATACACCCGGGCGAGGCGCGGACCTCACCCGGACGCCGCCAGTACCTCCCGTACGCCCGGCTGCGAGAGCGTCAGGCGTCCGCGCCCGCACGCTCGTGGTACGTACGGCGGGTGTGCTCGGTGTGGGCCCGCATGACGGAGGTGGCGCGTGCCTCGTCGCGGTCGGCGATCGCCGAGATCAGCTCGCGGTGTTCGATCCACGACTGCTTACCGCGCTGCCGGGCCACCGGTGTGTAGTACCAGCGCACCCGCCGCCCGACCTGCGCCGCCAGTTCCGCGAGCACCGCGTTGCCGGCCAGTTCCATCACCTTGGCGTGGAATGCGGCGTTGGTCGCCACCACGGCGTCCACCTGGTCGTCCTGCACGGCCTGCTCGCCCTCGTCGCACAGCCGCTCCAGCTCCGCGATCCCGGCCGAGCCGGTGTTCGCCGCGGCGAGCCGGGCCGCCTCGGCCTCCAGCAGCGTACGGACCGTCAGCAGTTGGTCCGCCTCCTCCTCCGTGGGCTCGTGCACAAAGGCGCCCTGCGCCGGGCGCAGATCGACCCAGCCGTCGGTGTTGAGCCGCTGGAGCGCCTCGCGGACCGGTTGCCGGGAGACCCCGAGATGGCCCGCGAGCTCGCTCTCGACCAGGTGCTGGCCGGGCCGCAGCGCACGGGTGGTGATCAGTTCGAGCAACGTCTCGTAGACGCGCTCGCGCAGCGGACCGGGCCGTTCGAGCTTCGGCACGGCGCCCTGCGGTAGCCCGGTGGAAAGCATCGAAGTCCCCTCTGTTGTGGACACGTGGACGGATCTGTTGTGGACGCGCGGACGGACACATGCGGGGCACGTGGACGAATGCGCCTACGGGGTGGGGCTGCTGTGCGGACGGATGTGGAGCTGTCGGAGCCCACGCACCCTGCAGACAGGGAGGCACGGGCGCCGCGGGCGCGGCACGGACAAGGCGACGGTTGGATACGGGGCCACGGATACGAGGTCATGGATACGGGTGGATGCGGATGGCACGGAGGCCACGGAGCTCATCAGCATGATTGGTTATCGTCTACAGTCTACCGACTGTCTTCGCATCGCGCAGCGCTGCCGGTGACGCCCACCGCCGTACCCCACCGCCACACCCCGGCGATCCACCTCACGAATGCGCCACAGGCCGGACCGCGACGGCGTCAACTCCTGTGAGAATCTGCCCCATCGGGCCGCCGGACCACCAGATGCCGGAACCCCGGCACCGCCGGAGCGGGCCAAGGGACGGACCGTATGCGTACGGACAGCATTCCGGCCGGAGCGGCCGGTGTCACCATCGCGGGTGGCGAGGTCGCCGTCGTGGGCGGCAGCGTCGCCGGGTGTGCTGCGGCACTCGCCGCGCATCGTGCCGGCGCGGGCCGGATCACCGTCTTCGAGCGGGCCGCCGACCGCCTCGCGGACCGCGGGGTCGGCCTCGCCGTACACAACGCCCGGTACGCCGAGCTGGCGGCAGCCGGCTATCTGGACGCCGCGATGCCCTGGGTGCAGCTGACCACCCGCCGCTGGTACGTCCGCGACGGCACGGCACCCCTGGGGCGCCAGATCGGCGTCCAGCCCTTTCCGTTCCGGTCGTACTGCTGGGGGCCGCTCTGGCGCGAACTGCGCGACCGGCTCCCCGCCTCGGTCGACTTCCGCCCAGGGGTGACGGTCCACGAGGTCACCGACACCGCGGACGGCGCCATCCTGCGACTCGGCGGCGACACCCGTACGGACCCCGGCCCGGGAGGAGAAAAAGCTACGGAGACGGGGACCGGCCGGGGCACGGGGTCGACGGAAGCCGGGTCGGGAACAACCGGGGCCGGGACGGGCACCGGCCGTCGCGAGCGCTTCGACCTGGTCATCGGTGCCGACGGTTACCGCTCGGTGGTCCGTGGCGCCGCGTTCCCCGGCGTACGGCCCGGTTACGCCGGCTATCTGGCCTGGCGCGGCGCCCTCCCCGCCGACCGGCTGGCGGCCCTCGATCCCGCCGGTCTGCCATCAGCCCCCTGGGCGGAGGAGGACTGTATCTACGGCGTCTTCCCCGGCGGGCACGTCATCATCTACCGCATCCCGGACGGCCGTGGCGGCCACCGCGTCAACTGGGCCCTCTACAGCGCCCCGCCCCCGGGACTCGCGCTACGGCTGGACGCGCCCACCAGCCTGCCGCCCGGCACCCTCACCGACACATTGCTGGCCCGCCTGACACAACTCGCCGAGGAGCAGCTTCCGCCCTTTTGGGGCAAATTACTCCTCCTCACCCCGCCGCAGGAGGTCTTCATCCAGCCGATGTACGACTTCACGGCGCCGCGCTACTCGGCCGGGCGGCTGGTGCTCGCGGGCGACGCGGCCACCGTGGCCCGTCCGCACACCGGCGCCGGCGCGGTCAAGGCGCTGCAGGACGCCGCCGCCCTGGAGACCGCGCTGCGCGCCGCACCGGAGCGACCCGGCGCGCTGGACGCGTACGGCACCGAACGCGGCGCGACCGGTCGGGCGATGGTCGCGCTGGGGCGGCGGCTCGGGCGGGCCCTCGTTCAGGACGCCCCCGACTGGCGGACGCTGGACCAGGCCGGGCTGGAGGCGGTCTGGGCCGCGGCCCTCGGCTCGGGCACGTTCGGCGGTCGCGAACTCAGGGGCTGAAAAGGCGCAGGCTCGGCGCTCTCCACGGTCGAGGCGACCTGACCTCGGGTGCGGACCCGGACCGCCCTTGACCTTGACCAATGGAATACCGTAGACAATATTCGTTGGGCGCCTACCAGACGCCGGCTGCGGCTTCCCCCCATATGGCAGGAGAATGAAACGGTCAGCTGGGCACGGCCACCTCGCCGTAACGACGACCGTCGCCGTACGGCAACCGCCAACCGACAGCCGACAACCCGCGACCCCCGGGCGCCAACCCCTCGCACCGCTCGCCACGCCCACTCACCGAACCCCGAGGCCGGGGCCGTTTCCGTCGCCCACACATCAATCGCTCACACATCAATCGCTCACTCATCACGGCCGACGCATCACCTCCGATACATCGCATCCACCGCTTAGAGCATGTACATCACGTACATCACCTATATCGCCTCCACCACACACAAACCGGAACTGAGCACAGCCGGTGAGGACGGGACTGATCAGACATGGGACGGGTCACCGAGCGACGCCGCGTCATCCGCATCCGCGACGGTGCCGTGAGCACCCGCCCGGACACCCTCGTCGCCGAGGAGCCGCTGGAGATACGCCTCGGCGGCAAGCCGCTGGCGATCACCATGCGTACGCCCGGCGACGATTTCGCGCTGGCCGCGGGCTTCCTCGTCAGTGAGGGCGTGCTGGGGAGCGCCGACGAGCTGGCGAACATCGTCTACTGCGCGGGCGCCACCGAGGACGGGTCGAACACCTACAACGTCGTCGACGTCCGGCTCGCGCCCGGTGTCCCGGTGCCCGACATCACCCTGGAACGCAACGTCTACACGACCTCCTCCTGCGGACTGTGCGGCAAGGCCAGCCTGGACGCGGTGCGCACCACCGCCCGCTGGAGCCTGGACACCGCCGCCGATGCCATGCCCTCCATCGAACCGGAGACGCTGGCCGCCCTCCCCGACCGGCTCCGGGCCGCCCAGCGCGTCTTCGACCGGACCGGGGGCCTGCACGCCGCCGGGCTGTTCACCACCGACGGTGAGCTGCTCGACCTCCGCGAGGACGTGGGCCGGCACAACGCGGTGGACAAGATCGTCGGACGGGCGCTGCAACAGGGTCTGCTGCCGCTGTCCTCCTGTGTCCTGATGGTCTCCGGCCGGGCCTCCTTCGAGCTGGCGCAGAAGGCCGTGATGGCGGGCATCCCCGTCCTCGCCGCGGTCTCCGCGCCCTCCGCGCTCGCCGTCGACCTGGCCACCGAGGCCGGTCTGACCCTGGTCGGCTTCCTCCGCGGCACCTCCATGAACGTGTACGCGGGTGACCACCGCCTCGCCCTGCGCGCAGCGGTCACCACAAGCTGAGGCCGCCGCGAGCCGAGGCCGTCGCGAGCCGAGGCCGTCCGCCACACGGGCCCGCGGACCAGCCGGTGAGATACGCCCTCCTGGAACTGCTTCCGGATCGGACGCCGCGCTGCCGTGGGAAGGGCCGACGGCTGACGACTGACGGCTGACGGCTGACGGCTGACAACCGGCAACCGGCAACCGGCCCGACAACTGACTGCCGACAGCGACGGCAACGACTGACGGCTGCTCAACAGCGCGTACACCCCGCCCCCAGCGCTACCCCCGCGGACCGCTCACCGCCACCGCAGCCGCGGAACGGGTCCCTTCACCGCCCGCGGCCCCACCCCCACCTCCGGTATCCGCCTTCATCCGCACACCCGCATCCACATCTGACGCGCCAGCATCTGAACCCGCATCCGCATCCGCCTGTGCCGCATACCGCTTCGACAGCACCGCGCAGACCATCAACTGCATCTGGTGGAACAGCATCAGCGGCAGTACCGCGAGTCCGGCCTGCGCGCCGAACAGCACGCTGGCCATCGGGAGTCCGGCCGCCAGGCTCTTCTTCGAACCGGCGAAGGTGATCGCGATCCGGTCCCCGCGGCTGAAGCCGAGCTTCTTCGAACCGTACGAAGTACAGGTCAGCATCGCCGCCAGCAGTACGGCCTCCACCCCCACCAGGCACAGCAGGCGCAGCGGCGAGATCTGGTGCCAGATGCCCTGGACCATGCCGGTGCTGAACGCGCTGTAGACGACGAGCAGGATCGAGCCGCGGTCCACATAGCCGAGGACCTTCTTGTTGCGGGTGAGGAAGCCGCCGATCCAGCGTCGCAGCAGCTGCCCGGCCAGGAACGGCAGCAGGAGCTGGCACACGATCGAGACCAGCGAATCGGACGAGAAACCGCTCCCGTCGCCGTCCAGGACCAGGGCCGCCAGCAGCGGGGTGATGACGATGCCGACGATGCTGGAGAACGAGCCCGCGCAGATCGCCGCCGCGACATTGCCGCGGGCGATGGATGTGAAGGCGATCGAGGACTGCACGGTGGACGGCACCAGGCAGAGGAACAGCAGCCCGGTGTAGAGGGCGGGCGGCAGGACATAGGGGACCAGCCCGCGGGCAGCCAGGCCGAGCAGCGGGAAGGCCACGAATGTGCAGGCCAGCACAGTGAGATGGAGGCGCCAGTGACGCAGTCCGTCCATCGCCTCACGGGTGGAGAGCCGGGCACCGTAGAGGAAGAAGAGCAGCGCGACGGCCCCCGTGGAGGCGCCGTCCGCGACGGTGGCGGCGGGTCCGCGGGCGGGCAGCAGTGCGGCGAGTCCGACGGTGCCTACCAGCGCCAGGATGTAGCCGTCCACGGGGAGCCAGGAGGGCAGGGGGATCAAAGGGCGGCGCATGGTCTCTCTTCGGGTCGTTCTTCGGGTCGTTCGGCTCAGGTCGGCCGGCGGCTCACGGACGGCGGCAAGGACCTTGCCCACTCCGGGGCGTGGACGGTGCCCTCTCCAGACTGCCGTCCCGCACGGAAATCGGGAACCCCTCTGACCATGGTCACTGCCATCACGAATCACGATAGGTGCCTGAAGGCCAGATCACAGCAGGCGTCACAGAGGTGTCAGCCGGAAGCGGCAGCGAACATCGCGTCAGGGCGGGCCGGGCCGGGACACACCCGCCGGCCCTGTTCCCCGTACGCCCTAGGCTGGCCCCGTGTTCGAACCCGTGCAGCTGCGCACCTTTCTCACCGTGGCGCAGACCCTGAGCTTCACGCAGGCCGCGTACCGCCTCGGGCTGCGGCAGTCGACCGTGAGCCAGCACGTACGGAAGCTGGAGGAGGCCGCCGGGCGCCGCCTCTTCGCCCGGGATACGCACGCGGTGGAGCTGACCGAGGACGGCGAGGCGATGCTCGGTTTCGCGCGCACGATCCTGGAGGCGAACGAGCGGGCGGCGAGCTTCTTCACGGGCACCCGGCTGCGCGGCCGGCTGCGGTTCGGGGCCTCGGAGGACTTCGTACTGACCCGGATGCCGGAGGTGCTGGAGGGGTTCCGGCGGGAACACCCCGAGGTCGACCTGGAGCTGACGGTCGAGTTGTCGGGGACGCTGCACAAGCTGCTCGCGGCCGGCCGGCTCGATCTCGTACTGGCCAAACGGCGCACGGACGAGGCGCGCGGGCGGCTGGTGTGGCGGGACCGGCTGGTGTGGGTGAGCACCGACCGGCTGCGGCTCGATCCGCAGCGCCCGGTCCCGCTCGTCGTCTTCCCGGCGCCCGCGGTGACCCGGGCCCGCGCCCTGGAGGCCCTGGAGCGGCAGGGCCGCGAATGGCGGATCGCCTGCACCAGCGGCAGCTTGAACGGGCTGATCGCCGCGACCCGGGCGGGCCTGGGTGTCATGGCGCACACGCTGGGCATGATCCCGCCCGGTCTGGTGCGGATCCCGTCGCGGGCGGGGCTGCCGGAGCTGGGCGGGGTGGACTTCGTCCTGCTGTACGGGCAGCGCGACGGACCGGCCAGGGGCCCGGCGGAGGCACTGGCCGATGCGATCCTGGCGGGCGGCGACCGATTGCAACTGCCGTGACGCGCCGGACCCGGACCCGGTGCAGCGCCCCAGAGACCCGGTGCGGCAACACGGCGCTCCGACTCGTTGTACAGACCTGATGCACAGAGCCGCCGAGCCGACGCGCAGAGCCGACGCAGAGATCCGGTGCGGCGATTCGGCGCGGAGATCCGGTGCAGAGATTTGGTGCAGATACGGTCCCGGCGTCGTGATCGTTCGGCGCTCAAGTGGTCGGATCATGTCCACGCTTCTCCGAAGTAACCCGATTTAGCCGGTCGACCAGGTGCCGGGGCGCCGGTTTCGGACCGTAATAGGGCACTCCCGTACGGCGTCACGTTGGGGTACGGTCGCGGCCCCGGTGAGGAGCACCACAAGGAGCTGGGCCATTGCGCGAGTTCACCGTCCCGCCATTGACGACCGCGCCCCCGGTCGGCGGGCTGGCGGACGTGGTCTTCGAACACGCCGCCACCGACCCCGACCGGATCGCCCTCGCCCGCAAGGACGCCGACGGGCACTGGCAGGACATCAGCGCCGCACAGTTCCGGGACGAGGTGATCGGGCTCGCCAAGGGCCTGCTCGCGCAGGGCATCCGGTTCGGTGACCGGGTCGGCATCATGTCGCGGACCCGCTACGAGTGGACGCTGTTCGACTTCGCGCTGTGGTCCGTCGGCGCCCAGTCCGTACCGCTGTATCCGACGTCCTCCGCCGAGCAGGTCTTCTGGACGCTGCACAGCGCGGGCGCCTCGGCGTGTCTGGTCGAGCACGAGGACCACGCCATGACCGTCGGCTCGGTCATCGACCGGCTCCCCCAGCTCCGTACGCTGTGGCAGCTGGACCGCGACCCGGTGGCCGAACTGACCGCGGCCGGTGCGCATCTCGGCGACGAGGTGGTGCACCGGCACCGTATGGCCGTCACCCCGGACGCCACCGCGACGATCGTCTACACCTCCGGCACCACCGGCCGCCCCAAGGGCTGCGACATCACCCACGCCAATTTCATGGCCGAGGCCGACAACGTCGTACTGCGCTACGAGGCGGTCTTCCACTCCAGGCCGGGCGACGAGGCGTCCACCCTCCTCTTCCTCCCCCTCGCGCACGTCTTCGGGCGGATGGTCCAGGTCGCGGCCGTACGCGGCCGGGTCAAGCTGGCCCACCAGCCCGAACTGGCCGCCCGTGCGCTCCTGCCCGACCTGCGGTCCTTCCGCCCCAGCTTCATCCTCGCGGTGCCGTACGTCTTCGAGAAGGTCTTCGCCGTGGCCCGGCGGCAGGCGGAAACGGACGGCAAGGAGGCGGCGTTCGACAAGGCCGTCGATATCGCGGTGCGCTACGCGGAGGCGCTGGAGCACAAGGCGTTCGGCACCGGCGCCGGGCCCGGAGCCGCGCTGCGGATGCAGCACCAGCTCTTCGACAAGCTCGTCTACAGCAAGATCCGCGAGGCGATGGGCGGCCGCGTCCGGCACGCGATGTCGGGCGGCTCGGCGATGGGGCGCCGGCTCGGCCTGTTCTTCGCCGGCGCGGGGGTGACCATCTACGAGGGCTACGGCCTGACGGAGAGCACGGCGGCCGCCACCGCCAACCCGCCCGAGCGCACCCGCTTCGGCACCGTCGGCACACCCGTCCCCGGCACCACCGTGTACATCGCGGACGACAGCGAGATCTGGCTGCACGGCGCGCAGATCTTCCGGGGTTACCACAACGACGCGAGGTCGACGGGCGCGGTGCTGAGCGAGGGCTGGTTCGCCACCGGTGATCTGGGCTCGCTGGACGAGGACGGCTATCTGACGATCACCGGCCGCAAGAAGGAGGTGCTGATCACCTCGGGCGGCAAGACGGTCTCCCCGGTGGTGCTCGAAGAGCGGGTACGGGCCCATCCGCTGGTCGCGCAGTGCATCGTCGTCGGCAACGACCGGCCGTTCATCGCCGCGCTGGTGACGCTGGACCCGGAGGCGGTCACGCACTGGCTGACGGTGCGCGGCAAACCGGAGCTGCCGCCGTCGGACCTGGTCCGCGACCCGGACCTGGAGGCCGAGATCCGGCGCGCCGTCATAGCCGCCAACACCCTGGTCTCCCAGGCCGAGTCGATCCGTACGTTCCGGATACTGGCCCACCAGTTCAGCGAGGAGAGCGGTCTGCTGACCCCCTCCCTGAAGCTCAGGCGCCGGGCGATCGAGGCGGCGTACGCGGCCGAGGTGGACGCGCTCTACGAGACGTGACAGGCGGGCCGTACCGTCGCCGCATTCGTGACGCCCCCGATCCGGCCGCCGGGCCGTGGGCCTTCCCGTTGCGGAGGGGGCCCGGCCTCACCGCCCTGATCGCCGACAGTGCCGGCCCGATCACGGTCGGAGACCTCGTCCGGCCCCGGACCTTCGGCCTGGTCCGCGACGGACGGCGTTCGCCCGGGACGGCGGCCCCGCCCCGTCTCCGATGCCGCCCATCCACCACCCCGCGCACCGCATCGCCGCAATCTGCGAGGAATGCAGGGAATGCGGGACGGCAGATGATCGTTGACATCTCAGAACGAGAAAGCCGACGTAAGGATCGAATCCCCCGTGAGCAAGGTCCCCTCCATCACGCTCAACAACGGCACCGCGATGCCGCAGCTCGGCTTCGGTGTCTGGCAGGTTCCGGACGATGAGGCGGCCACCGCGGTCGGTCACGCCCTGGATGCCGGGTACCGCAGCATCGACACCGCGGCGATCTACGGCAACGAAGAAGGCACCGGCAAGGCCCTCGCCGCCTCCGGTATCGCCCGTGCCGACCTCTTCATCACGACGAAGCTGTGGAACGGTGCCTCGGAAACGTGGACGCGTGACAGCGTCCTCCGCGAGTTCGACACCTCGCTGACCAAGCTCGGCCTGGACTATGTGGATCTCTACCTGATCCACTGGCCCCGTGCCATGCGCGACGACTACCTGACGATCTGGCGCGCCTTCGAGGAAATCAGCGAGAGCGGCCGCGCGAAGGCGATCGGCGTCTCGAACTTCCAGCCCGCGCATCTGACCCGGCTGCTGGCCGAGACGTCCGTCGTCCCGGCGGTCAACCAGATCGAGCTGCACCCGCACTTCCAGCAGCCCGAGCTGCGCGCCGTCCACGCGAAGCACGGGATAGCCACCGAGGCGTGGTCCCCGCTCGGCCAGGGCAAGGGGCTACTGACGGACCCGGTCCTCGTGCGGCTCGCCGAGAAGCACGGCAAGTCTCCCGCGCAGATCGTCCTGCGCTGGCATCTCCAGCTCGGCAACGTGGTGATACCGAAGTCGGTGACGCCGTCGCGTATCGCCGAGAACTTCGACGTGTTCGGTTTCGAGCTGGACGACGCCGACCTGTCGGAGATCGCGGCTCTCGACAAGGGCACGCGTCTGGGCCCGGACCCCGACACGTTCGACATCTGAGGCCGCCCGCCGGACCTGAGGCAGTCCTACGGCGCCGCCGCTCGGCTCAACCGGGCGGCGGCGTCGCCCTGTTCGCCCCCGTGGAAGGGGCACCGAGCGACCTGCCGGCAGCCACCCACCGGGCGTTCGAAGTCCGCATCGCCATTCCCCTCACCCATTCCCCTCCACACTCCACCAACAGGCAATTCAATTCATTAACTTAATATTATCGTCCGCTCGTATTTGTATTACCTCTTTTGTTTGTTTCGTTTCCCGCTCGGGAATTCTGAGGGTGCGGGCCATGGGACCCGCATTCAGGGAGGGAAACGCTAGATGAAGCAGTTCGTGAAAAAGGCAATCACGCTTTCCGCGGTCTTCGCCGCGGCCGCGGGCACCGCGATCCTGCCCACGGCCACCGCGCAGGCCGCGCAACAGCAGCGTTGTCCTCGGGCCTACGCGGTCTGCACCTGGACCGAGCCGAGCGGCCGGGGCGAGCTGAAGGTCCTGTTCAATGAGACCCGTCGCATCAACCCGGGTGCCCGGAGCGCGCAGAACCACACCAATGAAACGTGGTGCTTCTACGACGAAACGGACTTCCACGGTCGTCACCAGCGTGAAGTGCAGCGCGGTGAGCGCGTGTACGACTTCGGCTTCCGCGCCCACTCCGCCCGGCCGGGGCACTGCTGGGGGGACGACGGCCGGGACGACGGCGGCTGGGGGGACGGCGACTGGGGTGACGACGGCCGAGGCCATGGCGGCTGGGGTGATGACGGCCGGGGCGACGACGGCTGGGGCGACAACGGCCGAGGTGACAACGGCTGGGGCGACAACGGCCGCTGAGAAACCGCGCCACTGAAAGGTCACCGCGCGCCGCCACCCGCGACGGCCTTTCCACCAGGCGTATCCGGTGATTTCCACCGGCCCGTGCCGGCCACGCCCGTCGTGGCCGGCACGGTCACGCGCAGGAAAAGAAAAGCGCACGGCAACGGAATTCACCGGGTGCGCAGTTCCATCGACCGCTGCCTGTTGATTCAGCGAATGCGAATTCCGGCCGGTCCGGCCGACCGCAGCGATCACACGAAACCCCGCGAAGGCTTTCCCGGCGACTGCTGATTGCACAGAAACCGTCCCGCCGGGGCGGCCGACCCCGCCCGGCCCGCGGAGGTGCGGGGTGTGCGGGTGCGGGCGGGTACGCGGATGTGGGTGTGGTCCGAGGAGGAACGCGGGGCGTGAATTCGCCGTCTTCTCCCCCGACACAGACACAGGCGCCCGCCGGGGCCGCCCCGTGAGTTGGAGGTCGGGAGGCCGATGGCCGATCGCGCGACGAACCCTGCGCCCGCGCCGTATGCCGGGCGGCGCACACCCGTCGGCCTGCGGGCACGGTGTAGCGAGCCGGTTACCCCGTACGGCCTGAGCAACGGCGTGCGACCCCGGGTGGCCTCCTGATGGGCATGCACGGTCGGATCGCGCTGGCGATCTCCCTCGTCGTGGCACTCACCGTCGTCGTCTTCGGCTTCGCCGTGCACGCGACGTGCGGCGTGGTGCACGCTCAGCAGGCGCACGCCCGTGACCAGCAGAACGGGCTGCTCACCTCGGCGCTCCAGAAGTACCGGCGGGACGGCACCCTCGCCCCCGGCGCGCGGCTGGACGATTCCGCGCTGCCGGAGCCTCTGGCCGACGCCGCCTGGAAGGAGGGCACCGCCACCTACGTCAGCGGCGGCAGCGCCCCGCAGGTGTGGGCGGCGGCCCGGGTCGACGGCAAGGTGCTGTCCCTCTCGGCGTCCTACGCGCCGCAGGGCGATCCCTTGCAGTCCGCTCTTGACCGGGCCCTGGTGCCGGTGGGCGCGATGACGGCCGCGCTGCTGGCGGTGGCGGGCTGGTTCACGGCGTACGGTCTGTCCCGGCGGCTGCGGCTCGACGCCGTCCCGGCACGCCGGATCGCGGCCGGCACACCGCCGGGCCCACGCCCGGTGGCCGACGGCGGCCGGGCCGAAACGACCGAGCCGCCGGTGCACAACCCGGCCACCCCGCTTGCCACCCGTGCCGCGGCGGACCACGAGCTGACCGCCGGTATGGCCCACGAACTGCGGACGCCCGTGACGGGTCTGGTGGCGGCCGCCGAGCTGCTGCCGCACCCCCGCGCGGTGGAGATGGTGCGTGACCGGGCGCAGGCGATGCGCTCGCTGGTCGAGGCGCTGCTGGAAATCTCCCGGCTCGACGCGGGCCAGGAACAGGCGAGGTGCGAGCCGGTGGATCTGGCGTCCCTGGTACGGGACACCGTGAGCCGCGTCGCACGGGAGTCCGGCGCGGGTGAGGCGGCGGCCGCGTCCGTGTCGGTGGCCGGCGAGGGCCGGATCGTCGAGACGGACGCAGGCCGGGTGGTGCGGGTCCTGGAGATCCTGCTGCACAACGCGGCCCGGCACGGCGCATCGCCGATCGAGGTCACCCTGCACGGCTCGTCGATCGCCGTACGGGATCACGGTCCGGGTTTTCCCCGGGAGTTGCTGGACCACGGGCCGCGCCGGTTCCGCACGGGCGCCCCCGACCGCGGCACCGGACACGGACTCGGCCTGACCATCGCGGTGGGGCAGGCGGAGGTGCTCGGCGCGCGGTTGCGGTTCCACAACCCGTCGGACGGCGGCGCCGCGGCCGTGTTCGAGCTTCCTGAAACACGGGCGTGTTCCTGAGGTGACTCGCCCTCCGTGATCCGGACGGTCGCGGCAGAGGCTGACCGCCGGGTGCCGTCGCGCTGTCGCACACGCCGCGGGGATCTCCGCCGCGATGGAAAGCGTCGTTTCGTCCAGACGGCAACGGGGGGAGCTGTCGTCGTCGTTCAGTGAGTGGCGACAGGGCGGGGCGGGGCGCTGCGGGTGAGCGGGCTTTCGTCGGGCCTGTTCGCAGACATCGCGCCTGAGGTGATGAATGGGTGGCCGGAGGGCGCGGGCCGCCGACGGCCGGCAGTCGGCCGAGCGGGCGTTCGTGCGCAGGCGTACCGCCGACCGGGTGTCGCCGTCGGCCAACGAGCTGAGATCGCGTACGCGTTGGCGATCACGGCCCTCGGCGAGGCCGGCTCGGTGAGACCGTACGGATCAGGGAGGCCGTACCGATCAGGTGAGCCCCCGAGGAGGACTTGGCAGGGGCCCGGATGTTGCGCCGCCGCCGTTGCCCGTCTGTTCCGGCCGACGAACGGCGGCTTCCGCCGTCTCCCGCCGAGGGACCGGGGGCCTGGGTTTTCCGCGCACCGCCCACCGGACCGCCATCGGTACCGCGAGGCCGGTGAGGGTGAAGAGGGCGCCGAGGACATACCAGCCGGGCCGTCCCCAGGTGATGCACAGGGCGATGAGGAGGGTGGGGCCGAGGGCTTCGGCGAGGCCGGCGCCCATGCCGAAGACGCCGAGGTACTGGCCGGTGGCGTGGTCGGGGGCGAGGGCGAAGGAGATCTCGAACCCGCCGGCGGCGTGCCAGAGTTCGCCGATGGTGTGGATGACGACGGCGGCCATGAGCAGGGTGCCGGCCGCCCAGGCGGGGGTGCCCGCGGCGAGGGAGATGAGGGCGCAGGAGGCCAGGAAGGCGACGCCGGCGCGGCGGTAGGCGTGGCCTCCGGTGGTGGGGGTGCCGATGTTGCGGCTGGCTCGTACCTGGAAGGCGATGACGAGGGCGGTGTTGGTGAGCATGGTGGCGGAGATGAGCCAGCGCGGTGCGGTGGTGGAGGCGACGAGCCAGAGCGGGATGGCGACGGTGAGGACTTTGAACTGGATGGCCATGATGCCGTCCAGGGCGGTGAGCGCGAAGTAGGGGCGGTCCCGGAGGGCGATCCACCGGGGGCCGCCGTCGGCCGGCAGGGGACGGACCGGGGCGAGGCGGGAGAGGAGTGCGGCGGCGGCCATGAAGGAGACGGCGTTGCCGGTGATCAGGAGCTGGTAGGCGGTGCGGGTGTCGGTCTGGACGGCCCAGCCCGCGAGCACCGCGCCCAGGGAGATGCCGGTGTTGCTGACGGACCGCAGGTACGCCCGGAAATCCTGGGGACGCCCGCCGCCGTACCGTTTGACGAGGGGACCGCGGGCGGACAGCCCGGCGGCCTGGGCGGAGACGGCCAGGGTGACCACGAGGACGAACGGCCAGAAGCTGTGCACCAGGACGAATCCGGCGGTGGCCAGTGCGCGGACCACCAGGGTGGCCGCGTACACGCCGCGCGATCCCCAGCGGTCGGCGAGGTGTCCGACCGCGATGCCGACGCCGAGCGAGACGAGTCCGGCGATGCCGAGGCCGAATCCCACCTGAGCCGCCGGGAGATGCACCGCTTCGGTGAAGTAGAGCACTCCGGCCGTCAGGAAGATGCCACTGCCGATCGAGTTGGCGAACGTCGCGACGGTGAAGACGCGTTGGGGGCCGACATCGGGTATCAGCCATGGCATGGTGGGCTCCGTGTGTGGTGGGTTCCGGGTGCTCGGGGTGTGGGGGGTAGCGGGTATCCGGACGCGCTGGAGGTGGGCGACGGGGGCTTCAACTGCGTTGCGGACAGGCGGCGTACACCAGTTGTCTTGGCGGAGTCGGCTGTTGGGTCGGCGGCGGACGGTGATTGCGTCGTCCGTTGAAGCGCCGCGCGCCCCGTATGAGGAAGGCGGCGGCGACGTCACCGCCTTCGGGGCGTGGGGAGTTGGTCCGGACTTCGGTGCGGGAGGGGCGCGGCGGTGAGGTGGCTTCGGCGGCCGCCAAGACCGGGTGCGGTGCCTCGTCCCTCCCGCCGCCTCCCGGACCGGGCGCCGTACCTCGTTCCTCCTCCCCTGCCTCCCGGACCTCGGCGTGGCGTCTCGTCCAGGCCAGACTGATGTAATGGCCTTATGCACCTCAACCCTTACGGCGAGGATGCCGTGAACCTGGCCGCGGACCTCGCCAACCGGTGCCCGGCCGACGCCGGGGAGCTCGCGGACCGCTGCCGCGCCGCCGGGCTGGTGCTGGAGCGCCCGGCCACCCCGCAGGATCTGGACCGCACCCGGGTCGCGCTGGCTGCGTGGGAGAAGGTCGTCGACGCCACCGCCGGGCGGGAACGCGCCGAGCTGGTCAACCGGATGCTGGCGGCGGCGGCCGCCCACCCGCGGCTGACCGACCACGCCGACAGCGGCTGGCACCTGCACTACCGCGACGACCGGCAGCCGCTCGGCTCCCTGCTGTTCTCGCTGTTCTCCGTCGGTACCGCGCTGCACCTGGCAGGGCGGGGCATGCACCGGCTCGGGCGGTGCGCCGTGACCGAGTGCACCACGATCTTCGCCGACACCTCCCGCACCGGGCGCCGGCGCTACTGCACCCAGCGCTGCGCCAACCGCGACGCGGTACGCCGGCACCGCGCGCGAGCCGCGCCGTGAGCAGCGCTGCGAACCGCGCCCCGGCCGCGCGATGAGTCGCCCCGCACGGCCGGTTCCGGGCCGACACACGTGGCACCGCCCCGGGCGCGTCCGGCGGGGCCCGGTGCCGGGAGGCCGGATGGCCGGGCGTACGCTCCGATCATGGAGGAGCGCAGAGCGCTTCGGCGCCGCATTCGCTGGTGGTTGTCCGTTTTCATCGTCTGTCTCGTGCTGAGTGGGCTGACGGCTTTTCCGCTGGTCACCGAAGTGCGGTGGCTGGAAGAGCTGTTGGGGTCCGCCGGCTCGCCCGTACCGGAGCATGTGCCGGGGCTGATGGAGTGGCTCGGCCGGACCCGCGAGGGCCTGGTGGCGACCGATGCGAAGTATCCGTTCGTGCTGTACGGGACCGACTGGCTGGCCTTCGCGCACCTGGTGATCGCGGTCGCGTTCTACGGCCCGTTCCGGGATCCGGTCCGCAATATCTGGGTCATCGAATTCGGCATGATCGCGTGCGCCGGGATCATTCCGCTGGCCCTGATCTGCGGTTCGATCCGGGGAATTCCCTTCTACTGGCAGCTGGTCGATATGTCGTTCGGAGTGTTCGGCGTGATCCCGCTGCTGATCGTCCGCCGCATGATCAAACGGCTGGAGGCGTACGAACTCGCGGCGTGAGCGGAGCCGGGCGACGGCGGCGGGATCATCTGTCGCGGCCGCCCGGCTTGTTCGTATCCGTGACGAAGCGCCAGCGTGAGCCGCGCTCTTGCCGGGCGACATGTCGCGTTCTCCGGATTCCCCTTATCCGCATACTCCTCATTGCCCCCTTTCTCCTTCACCGGCCCCCTTATCCGCTGCACGCGATGAACGAGAAGCGGCCAGTGGTGAGCGGCAAGGCAAACGGGGGGTAAATGGTGAGATGGGGAAATGTTGAGGCCGGCGAGGTGTGGCCGAGAGATCGATTTGATTCGGGCATGGCATGAACCGCCTAACCTCTCCGGGAGGCCCGCCCCCATGCGAGACGGAGCCCGTGTCCGCATCAGGCGATGAGCTGATTCGTGTCCGCCGTCTCCGGACCGCGAGCGGGCCGGAGAGCATGCCTGACGGGGAGGGTCAGTGTCCGGTTTCAAGGCACCGCCGCAGGACGATTTCCACGCTTATGCCGGTCTCACGGCGAAACAGAGCGATCACCTGAGCAAGCTCTCCCGGTGGAGCAGCACCCAATGCGCCCATACCGACGGGCTGGACGGGCTGCTCCTGTTACTACGGGAAGTCGTCCCGGAAACCTCGCACTTCTTCTCCGGGAAACTCGATCAGTGCGGGCGGGGCATGGGTGTGATCGAGGACAAGATCCACCGTACGAGCGCCGACTACGCCAAGGCCGATCACCAGGCCATGACGGATCTGCACGCCATCTATCCCGGCGCCTTGTCCCACTTTCCGGACATCGGGGCGGTCCCCGGCAGTTCCCGTGCCGGGAACTTCACCGATGAGGACGTCACCCTCAAGGAGCCGGCCGGCGCGGACGCGGACACGGAGAAGAACATCCACCATCAGTTGTTGCTGCTAGGGCGCAACAGCGAACTCCGGGGCGCGGACAAGGTGTTCATGTTCTGCACCGGTCAGAGTCTGGTCGAACTGCTGGTGAAGCCCATCGTCGGCAATTACGGCCGGCTGCGCTATCTGCACGATGCGTACGACGCGCTGGGGGACGGCACCTACACCGTGGCCGGAACGCTGCGCAAGGGGTCCTGGGCGCTCGGGAGCGAATGGCAGGGAGACACCGCCACCGCCTTCGACTCCTATCTGTTCCGGTGGACGATGGGTATCGGCGGGGTCGGGGACGCTGCCAAGATGACGGCCAAGGCGTATCAAGTCGGCTACGACGCCATCGTCGTGCTGGTGCAGTCCGCACTGCGCGAGATCAACAACCTGATCAACAACGAGATCAAGCAACTCGCCGAGCAGGCAGGGGAAATGCTGGCAGGAGACGCGGCGATCGAAGCGGCTGGGCTCGGTCCGGAGGATCCGCTGGCGGATATCGGCGCGGGCATCTACTCCGCGTACAAGCTCTATAAAATCTACAAAATCGTCCGGAGAATCGTCACAGTCGTCACCGTCATCGAGAAAATCTATGAGGGGATCGCCAAGGCGGTGCAGACCATTGCCAGCGAGGCCGAAAAGGTGACCGCGGCCCTCGAATCTCCCATGCCGAGCGTGGGCAGCCTCATCGACGACGTCGAGCAGCGCGGCTTCACATTCGAGAAGGGCGGAGGCTGGAGCCCGACGCTCGGCGCCGCGCGTATCGGGATGCTCCCCTCCGCCTGACCACCGGCACGACCACCTCTTCGACTCACCGCCCCTTCAACTCCCCGTCCCCCGATCCTGCGGTCCCCCGGTTCTTCGACGTCTTGGAGCGCGACATGTCCTCGTACCACTCGCCCCACCCCGACGGGTCCGACGTCCACCAGCCGGAGGATCCCGCTGCCGAAGAGCGCGCGGAGGCGGCCGACCGGCTCGGAGAGGAACTGGAGGGGAACAAGACCGCGCGCCAGGAGGAGTTGACGCACGAGATCTACGAACAGCTCAAGGCCGGCTCGGAGGTGGACGACATCAAGCACCTCATCGCCCGGCTCAGCAGAGCGGGCACCGAGGACGCCGCCAACCGGCAGCGGGGGCACCGCGCGACGGGCGGCAGGCCGTGATGCAGTCGCTCGACTCCTTCACCGTCACCGCCGAGTACGGCCGTTCCCATACGACCTTCCTCCTCCGCCCGGAGGGGCAGCGGGAGCCGGCGGCGCGTATGCACAAGGACGGCGCGTACGAGACGCGGTACCCCTTCCGCGTCTACACCGGCGCCGGCCTGGATGAACTCGCCGGCTACGTCACCGAGTTCGCGGCCATGACGGCGGAGCGCGTAGAGGTGGGCACCGTACGCCACCGGGAACGTACGCTGCGCCCGGACGACTGGACGTTCACCCAGCACGATCTGGGCGTCCTGTGCGGGCTGCCGGAGGGCTCCGGCAGCAGGCTGCGGCACAGCTCCCCGCTGCGGATGGTGCTCGGTCACTCCTGGGGGGACGCACTCTTCTCGTACCGGCTGCGCTTCCGGTCGGCCGAATCGGCGGGCTTCGCCTTCGCCCGCCTCGCCGGGGTCCGGGCGCGCTACACGGTCACGGTGCACGACCCCCGCGTCAGCCGCCTCCTCGTCCTCGCCTGTGTCACCCAGTTCAACACCTACGCCGCCACCGACCCGCGCAAGTCCGCGGTCGATCTCACGGCCAATCCCCTGCGCGGCTGAGCGGCCTCGGGGACGCGGCGGACGGCTATGGCTGCGCGGTGAAGGCCACCCGGGTGGCCCGCGTCCCCGTACGGATGAGCAGCCCCCGGGACAGCTCCTCGGCGGTGCGGGCCGCGTTCAGCCATACGGTGACGGCGGCGCCCAGCAGGAGCGGGTCCAGACGGGGGCGGGGGCTGCCGAACGGCCGTGGGGCGTGGGCCTCCAGGAGGAGGTCGCCGCGGCGCAGGAGGAGCAGGCAGCGGTCGTCGGCGAGGGCGGTGACGGCGACGTCGAGGCCGGAGTTGGGGTGCTGGATGTGGTGGCGCAGCCAGTCCTCGGGGCCGAGTTCGGCATCGATGACGGTGCGGGCCAGCACCGCCGCGGTGGCCCGCCAGATCTCGTGCGTCTCCTGGTCCGACACCGCGTAGAAGCCGCGGGCCTCTTCGTGGTGGTGGGCGACGACCGGCCACCGCCGGACCGCCACGGAGTCGTCGGGCAGTACCGTGCCCGTCACATCGAAGGTGGTGGGCCCCAGGTGCCGCTCGGGGGACGGTTCGGGGACGGGGTCCGGCCCGGGGTGATGCCGGGGAAGGGTGACGTTCCGGTGCCCGAGGAACGGATACATGACCTCCTGGTGCCGTCGGCCGGCTTCGCCCCGGGCGGCCAGCTGCCGGTCCACGGGGCCCTGGAACTCCTCCGGAGTGTGCTTCTCGGCGGCGGTCAGGAGCTGTTCGAGCAGATCGCCGTCGGGGTCGAGGCGGGGGGCCGCACGGCTGAAGGCGGCGGTGGGCGAGGCCGGGTCCAGTTCGTCGAGGCCGGTGGCCGCGAGCAGCAGGACGCGGTGCAGTGCGGCGGAGTAGAAGGTGGTGCTGCCGTGGTCCCCCACGACCCAGTCGCTGGCGATCACGGCGGCGCGCCAGCCCTCCTCCGGCGGCAGGACGAGCAGCCCGGCGTCCATCGCCGCGGCCAGTCGCAGGTGGACACGGTCCCGGCTGTGCCGTGCCCACACATTGGGGTGCAGGACGAGGGCGACCGCGAACTCGTCCGCCGGCAGCGCCGTGACCAGCTTCAACGGCAGGTCGGGACACCGGCCGAGCAGCGAGTGCGTGCTCCAGGTGCTGTTGATGACGACCAGTCGGCGGCCGTGTCCGACGCCCAGCTTCGACCGGTAGAGATCGCGCCGGGGCACACTCTGCTCGATCCGGTCCCAGCAGTAGTCACCGATGAGGCGGGCCACGGGGACGGCCTGGGGGCAGGTCCCAGCCAGCCGCGCGATCTGGTCCTCGTGCGAGACGCCGATCGCGGCGGGCAGTACCCGCCCCCACCGCGTCAGTTCGCGCCGGGACAACCCCGCGGGCGCGGCCGCGTCACCGGTGGACTCGGTGACCAGGCGGTTGTATCCGGCGCCGTGCGGCATGACGACGAGCGGGGCGTCCAGCCGCCGCATGGAAGGGTGCACCGCACAGGCGACGGCCAGGTCGAAGGACCGCCGCCGGGCCTCCCGCCAGCTGAGCACGCTGGCGCCCAGCCCGGTGAAGTAGTCCTCCAGCCCGTCGGCGAAGACCGATCCGGGGTTGACGGTGAAGGACACGCTGATGCCGTCCTCCGGGCGCAACAGCCGCATCACGTCCATCAGCCGGGTCGCCGAGGTGAGGGTGCGGGCGACCCCCAGGACCTGGGCGTCCTCTTCCACGGTGTTCCAGCGCGACCACTGGCGCCTCTTGTGGCGGCGGGGCAGCAGGGGCACAACCACTCTCCGGACGGCGGGAACGGGATACGAGGACGAGGGATGACGAGAGATGAGGAGGATGAGGAGACGGGCAGGACGGGGCAGGTGGATGTGGATGGCGGCGAGACGCGGGGAGCCGGGCCGGGCCCAGGGGCGGCGGGCCCCCGGCCGCCTATGCCGGTAACGCCGGTTCGGCGATTCCCGCGTGCGCCCGCAGTTCGCGGACCTTCGCCCGGCTCGCGCGCTGCACCTGGGCGTTCTGGATACGGTCGCCCAGCTCCACCGCGAGCGCCAGGGCCTGGTCGAGCTTGACCACCTGGCCGAGCCGTTCGGCCAGCAACGCGGCGTCGGTGACGGCCTCCAGCGCATCGTCGAGCAGCCCCAGCGCCTGGAGGCACCGCGCCCGGACGATGCCGATGCGCGGCCGCATCGCGTCGTCGTTGCCGGCTTCCGCCCTCGTCAGCGTCCCGGTCAGCAGGTCCAGGGCCTGCTGCGGACGGCCGGCGGCGAGGATCGCCTGGCCGAGGTTGTAGCTCTGCACGACGATGCCGTGGGCGTCGCCCTCGTTGGCGCGCAGTGCGCGTTCGAAGAGCCGGATGGCGTCGTCGGGGCGGCTGCGGGCGAGGCAGAGCAGGCCCTGGGTCTCCCAGACGATGCCGGGCAGCCGCGCGTCCCCGACGGATCCCAGCAGTTCCCCGGCCCGGTCCAGCTCGGCGTCGGCGCGCTCGTACTCGCCCAGTTCGTAGTGGGCGCGGGCCAGTTGGTTGCGCATTCTGACCTCGGCGTCGATCCGGCCCTCCCGGCGCGCCGCCTCGATGCCGAGCCGGTGGGACTCGATCCAGTCCGCGTAGTGCTTACGGCTGTGGTAGAGCGCCCAGAGGGATTCGCACAGGCGCCATACGGCGTCGTACCGGCCCTCGTCGGCGGCGGCGCGCAGCACCGCCAGGAGGTTGGCACGTTCGGCGTCGAGCCACTCCAGCGCCTCGGCGCGGGTGGTGAACAGCGCCTGCGCCTCGGCGGTCGTGCCGTCCCCGGCGGCTTCCTGGAGGCGGAAGCGCGGGCCGAAGACGAGCCGGTCGGCGCGGGCGGCGGTGGCGAGATAGAACTCGGTCACCCGGTGCCGCAGGGCCCGGACGTCCTCCGCCGGCTCGCCGCGGGTACGGGCGCGGGCGTGCGCGGCCACCACATCGTGCAGCCGGAACCGGTCGGGCGTGCCGGAGCCGACGGCCATATGCGCGGTGAGCAGATCGCGCAGCGCGTCGTCGAACCGCTCCGCGCCGGCCGCCCGCGCGAGGGCGGCGGTGAAGGTGGTGCCGGGGAAGCAGCCCAGGATCCGGTAGAGGGTCCGGGTGTGTTCGGCGAAGGTCTCGGCGACCGCGTCGAAGACCGCCGCCACCGGTGCGCGGCCGTCGCCGGACGGGAACCGCCCGTCGGCCAGATCGCGGACCACGGCTTGCAGGCTCAGATGCGGCCGCTCGATGAGCCATTCACCGGCCGCCCGCAGCGCCAGCGGCAGTCCGCCGCACACCTCGACCAGCCGGGCCGCCGCCCCGTCGTCCGCCCGCTCGTCCGCCCCGGCATCCCGCCAGCGCCGTACCAGTTGGACGCCCGCGTCGCGATCGAGTGGTTCGACCGTGACCGGCACCGCGCCGTCCACCACCAGGGAGGCGAGCCGGGTGCGGCTGAGGACGACGGTCAGGCCGTGGCTGGGCAGCAGCGGGCGCACTTCCGAGGCGTGCTGCGCGTTGTCGATGACGACGAGGAGTCTGCGGCCGGCCGTCGCCGTGCGGAACAGGGCCGACCGGTCGGCGAGGCCCGCGGGGATGAAGCTCTCGTGGACGCCCAGGGCCCGCAGGAAGGTCCCGATGACGCCACCGACGTCGATGCCGCCGTCCCGGCGGACCTCGGCGAGGTCCGCGTAGAGCTGTCCGTCCGGGAAACGGTCGGCCAGTTCGCGCCAGACCCACTGGGCGACGAGTTCGGTCTTGCCGACACCGCCCAGGCCGGTTATCACGATCGTGGCGGGCGGGCTGTCCTGCCGGTGGGCACCGGCCGCCGCGGACAGCTCGGCGAACTCCGCCGTACGGTTCACGAAACCCACCCTGGGCGCGGGAACCTGACGCGGCGTCAGTGGTGTGGGGGTGCCGAACGTGATGGAGTCGATCCGTCCGGCCTGGAACACCGGGCCGTTCACCACGGCGTCGCCCGACACGACATTGCGGACGGTCTCACCGGCGCCATCGGCCCTACCGCTGTCCACCCGATCTCCCTCCGTCCCGCACACCGGAACGGCGTGTCCCGGTCTTCCCTGCGCGCGTGGGTCCGGGGGAACTTGGTGTCCTTGCGTCCACGCGTCCCCGCATCCGGCCGTGTGCCCCGCGCCCAGGCGCCCGTCCCTCCGTGTGCCGCCCTGGTGTCCGGGCGGCCCGCCCAGGGTATTGCCTGCGCGGCGGTACCGGGCCGGGGCCTTGCGGATCCGGTGCGATACGGCGCGATCCGGCCTGCCCACGCGGCGGTTCCGGGGGCGGGGCGGGCCTCCGTCCACGTTGTCGGTGCGGGCGTCCACGTTGTCGGTGCGGGTGTCCGCGTTGTCGGTGCGGGTGTCCGCGTTGTCGGTTCGGCGGCCCCGCTGCCCGCCGGATCCGTCGGTCGCCGTAGGGTCTGGATCCGTGGGTACTCCGGGATGGGTGCCGCCGACCGAGACGGAACGGCGGCTGTGCGAGGCGACGGCGCGTGGTGACTGGAACGGGCAGCTCACGGCGCTCGCCGGCGAGGATCTGTACTTGGCGGCGCCGCAGCAGGGGCAGGACCCGCTGCCCGTCTATGACGACCCCGCGACGGGCGGTAAGTGCATCCCCGTACTGACGCGCGGCATGCTGCCGCCGTGGCAGCCGCAGCAGTTCTTCGACCGGGTCTCGGTCGAAGAACTGGCGCAGGACTGGCCGAACGACAAATGGCAGCTCGCGGTCAATCCGGGCACGCCGTGCGCGGCATATCTGGCGGCCTCCGCCGCGCACCGCGCCGTCTGGCTCCAGTTCCGCGCCCAGGTCGGCGTTCGGCCCGGCGGTCTGCTGACCACACATCTCGGCGGTCCGCTGCACGGGCCGCTGGCGCAGGGGCTTGCGTGCGGCGCGCCGATCGCCGTACAGCACAGCGTGCCGTGGAATGAGCTGGGCACCGCCTTCCTGGACCACGCCACGGACGCGCAGACGCTGCGCGAGCAGTGGTCGGTGGCCGATCCCGCCTCCTGGCAGCAGCGTTTCGACCAGCTGCTCGGCGGACAGTTCGTACCGGCCGAGGCGGAGGCGGCGCTGCGCGCCCGTGCCCGTCTCCGGGACGGCGGCGAGCGGGCCGACGGTGGCGAGCGCACCGAGGAGGGCGAGCGCGTCGGCGCCGAGGGGCCGGCTTCGGCGGATCCGGGGTGCGGTGCCGAGGGGCCGGAAGGCGATGCGGCGGCGCACGGGATTCCCGAGCTGGTGGGCCGGTACGAGGAGCGGTTCCGGGCGGACGGGCTGCTGCCGGCGGACGGCCGGGTGGTCTCCCTCGTCGCGCTGGACCTCGCGCACGCGGTGAACCTCGTCCGCTGGGGCCTCGGCGCCCGGCTGTGCGCGCCGCACCAGGCCGAGCAGGCCGTACAGCAGGCCGGCGCGCGGGCCCGGGAGGTGTACGGCTCATGGGCGGAGTTCGCCGCGGGCTATGCGCTGGGCCGCATGCTGGCTTTCGACAACGGCTGGTTCGGCCCGCAGTACGCCGAGGCGGTACACATCCACCGCGTCCTCACCCAGGACCCGGGCTCACCGTGGCGGGGGCTGGCTTTCGCCTGAAGCCGGGGGCGGGCGGCCGTCGGGGGCCGCCCGCCTGCGCGGTACATGCCGTGCTTGCCGTGCTTGCCGTGCTTGCCGTGCTTGCCGTGCTTGCCGTGCTTGCCGTCGGTCCCTCGGCTTCCTCCGACATGGGCCGGTTGGATCACTATGGGTCGGTTGAGCCACTATGGGCAGCCGAGTCGCTGTGTCGGTTGTGCCGGTCGGGCGGCTTGAGCTGGTTGAGCTGGTGGACGAGCCTCGGCCGCGGGCGGGGCCGTCGTGGTGTCCGGGACTGCCGTGACATGGGACTGCCGTGACACGGGGCCGACCGTGATACGGGGGATGACCGTGATGCCGGGGGACGATGCGGTCACCATGTCCTCGGGCGGCCACCACGGCCTCGGATGGGCGCTACCGCCCCGGGCAAGCGGCACGGTCGAAGAGGCTGGATCTATCTCATGGACCGGACCGTTCAGAGAGAGCGGGCCGTTCGAGGAGAGCGGGCCGTTCGGAGGGACCGGGCCGGTCCGGGAGAGCGGACCGGCCGGCGGGACCGTATCGGCGGAGAGGACGGACACAGCATGGGCGGGAGTGGCGGGATCGCGTTCGACGGGCCGGCGCGCCCAGGGGCGGTGGTGACGGCCGGACCGTCCGCGCCCGGCCGGGACCGTCCGCGCGGCACAGTGCGGCCACGGCTCCGGATGCGGCAGCGGCTGCGGCCGCCGCTCGGACCGTGGACCACGGCTCCGGGAGACCGCCATGGGCGCTGACGCCACCGGGCCCGCCGCCCCCGGGCCGGACCCCGGGCCTCGCCCCGAATCCGCCGCCGAGCCGTTGCGCACGGCCCTGCCGACGTGGGCGCAGTGCCGCACCGCGCTGCGCCGTACACCGGTGTCCGTCTGGCACGACGATGTGACGGACTGGGCGGCGAGCCTGACGTACTACTCGGTGCTGGCGCTGTTGCCGGCGCTGATCGTCACGGTGTCATTGATCGGTCTCGCCGATCCCTCGGCCACCGCGGTCCTCATCAACCACCTCAGTTCGATCGCCCCCACCGGTTCGGGCGCGACCGTGCGCCACGCGCTGATCGGGATGTCCCAGCAGCGCACCGCCGCCTGGCTGGTGGTGGGTGGCGCCCTGGTCAGCGCGCTGTGGTCCTCGTGCAGCTATCTGGCGGTGTTCCGCAGGGCGCTGCACGCCATGCACCGTATGCAGGACGACCGTCCGCCGTGGCACAAGGCGCCGCGCATCCTCGCCACGGCGCTGCTGCTCATGGCGCTGCTGATCAGCAGTGCGGTGGCGCTGCTGGCGAGCGGGCCGATCGCACGCGCCGTCATGCGTGCGCTGGAGCTGGGTGCGAGCGGTGACACCTCGTGGGACCTGCTGAAGTGGCCGCTGTTGGTGGTGCTCGCCAGTGTGCTGGTGATGGTGTTGTTCCGGTCCGGGCCGCCGATTTCGCGCGGGGTACGGGCCGCGGCGCCCGGTGGGCTGGTCTCGGTGCTGATGTGGCTGGTGTGCTCGGCGGGTTTCGCGCTCTATGTGTCGTACGTGGGTACCTTCAACCGGCTCTACGGCTCGCTGGCGGGCCCGGTGGTCTTTCTGATCTGGCTGTGGTTCTCCCATCTGTCGCTGTTGTGCGGCGCTCAGTTCAATGTGGAGCTGATACGCGCGGGCCGGGTCGTCCGGCCGCGGCGGCGCTCGTCCCGCCGCTCCTGACCGCACCGCGTCACGGGCGGCACCAGCCGGCAGGACGGGGCCCCGATACGAGGGGCCCCTCCCCTGCCCTGCCGGCCGCCCCACCGACGCCCGCCGCCGCGGGCGTCGGCTAGGTTCGGGCCCATGACGACTGCTGCGGCGTGTCCGCCGGAGGCCATGGGTGTGGGGAGGCTGTTGCGCGAGTGGCGTGACCGGCGCCGGATCAGCCAGCTGGAGCTGGCCCTGCGCGCGGACTCCTCCGCCCGGCACATCAGCTTCATCGAGACCGGCCGCTCCCGGCCGAGCCAGGAGATGGTGCTGCGGCTCGCCGAGCATCTCGACGTGCCCGTACGGGAGCGCAACGCCCTGCTCATCTCGGCGGGGTACGCCCCGGTCTTCCCCGAGACGCCGATGGACGACCCGTCGATGGACGCCCTGCGCGCGGGGATGGAGCGGCTGCTGACCGGCTTCGAGCCGTTCCCCGCGCTGGTGGTGGACGGTACGTACCACGTGCAGGCGGCGAACCGCGGTATCGCGATGCTGCTGGCGGGCGTCGACGAGGAGTTGCTGCGGCCGCCGCTGAACGCCATGCGGATCACCCTGCATCCGGCGGGCCTGGCGCCACGGATCCGCAACCTCCCGGAGTGGCGCGGCCATCTCCTGGCCCAGATGGAACGGCAGTTGGCGCTGCTGCGGTCCGCGTCGCTGCGCGCGCTCTACGACGAGGTGAGCGGCTATCCGGTGCCCGGGGGCGGACGGGAGCCGGTGGCCGGCGGCGAGCATCCGCGGTTCGCGCTGCCCCTGCTGATCGAGCACGAGGGCGCCGTGCTCTCCTTCATCTCGACCATGACCACCTTCAACACACCGATGGACGTGACCGTCTCCGAACTGGCGGTGGAGACCTTTCTGCCCGCCGACGCGGAGACGGCCGCCCGGCTGCGGAAGCTGGTGCCGTAGCCGGTGTGCCCTGGGGCGGCCGCGGTCTCACGCCCCCGACGGCAGCCGGTCCAGGAAGCCGAGTACGGAGCGGATGCGGCCGTCGGCGGCGAGCCGCACCACGTCGAAGCCGGCGACCGGCGCCGAGCCGTCCGCCCCGCTGACCAGTTCCCAGCCGAACCGGGCGATGTCGTGATGTCCGTCCACGTCCCCCAACTGCCGGAACACGAACCCCGGGAACTGCTGGTGCACCCCGGCGATGGCCGCCGTGAGTCCCTCGTGACCGGCGACATCGGCCAGCGGGTCGGTGTAGCTGCCGTCCTCGGTGAACGCCGCGGCCACCGCGGTGGCGAGCGCCGCCGGGTCGACGGCGTTCCACGCCTCGAAGTACCGCGCGGCGGCGGCCCGGTAGTCGATGGTGCCGGTGGTCTGCTGCGCGGTGCGGGTCATGGCGTGCTCCTCGGGAATCCGGAGGTAAGGAATGAGACGGGTAGGCCGGGTTCACGGGCCGGAGTGCGCCGGCCCGTGAACCGGTACCCGTACTCTGCCGGGCCGGCGAACGGCGGTCGATTACTCCGGAGGTAAGGGCGAACTCGGCCCGGCCACCGCGTCTCCACGCGGGAGAGGGGCGCGGCCCGGCGGTGTCGCGGCGTACGTTTTCCGCCGGGGGTGTGCTTACCACCCCTGAGAAACACCGGCAGGCCCCCCTTGCCTTCGGGGGTGCACCGGCTGTCGGGGGCCCGGCCCGCTCAGCAGACTCGAACGCATGACGACCAGTCTCCAGCCCCCCTCCCCACTCAGCGCTCCCGAGGCGCCCGCCGGCAGCGACTTCGCGCGGCTGTCCCGCCGGGTCACGGCCGCCGGACTGCTCAAGCGGCGGCCCGGCTACTACGTCGCGCGGCTCTCGCTCGTGACCGCCGCCTTCGCCGGGGGCTGGGTGGCGTTCGTCCTCCTCGGCGACAGCTGGTGGCAGCTGGGCACCGCCGTCTTCCTGGCCTTCGTCTTCGGTCAGATCGCGCTGGTCACCCATGACGTGGCGCATATGCAGGTGTTCCGCAAGCGCCGCCCCAGCGGGATCGGCGGCCGGTTGTTCGGCAACCTCGGGGTGGGGATGTCCTACGGCTGGTGGATGAACAAGCACACTCGCCACCACGCCAACCCCAATCACGAGGAGCTGGATCCGGATGTCTCGCCCGACATCCTGGTCTGGTCCCAGGACCAGGCGCGGGCCGCCACGGGCCTGCCCCGTTTCATGGGCCGCCACCAGGCGCGGCTGTTCTTCCCGCTGCTCACCCTGGAGGGGTTCAACCTCCATGTGTCGAGCATCCGGGCGCTGCGCTCACCCACCATGAAGAGCAAGGGCACCGAGGCCGCCCTGCTGCTGGCGCACATCGTCTGCTATCTGGGCGCGCTCTTCCTCGTTCTGTCGCCCGGCAAGGCGCTGGCCTTTCTCTTCGTCCACCAGGCCGTGTTCGGCGTCTACCTGGGCTGCACCTTCGCGCCCAACCACAAGGGCATGCCGACGCTGACCGGCGACGACCGCCCGGACTTCCTGCGCCGTCAGGTGCTGACCTCGCGCAATGTCCGCGGCGGTCCGGTCACCGATCTGATGCTCGGCGGTCTCAACTACCAGATCGAGCACCATCTCTTCCCCAGCATGCCGACCCCGCATCTGCGCCGGGCCCAGGTGATCGTGCGCGACTACTGCGCCGAGATCGGCGTCCCGTACCACGAGACCGGGCTGTTCGCCTCGTACGCGGAGGCGCTGCGCCATCTCCACCGGGTCGGCGAGCCGCTGCGGGCCCGTCCGGTGGAGGCCGGCCGGGGGGCCTAGCGGGCTTCCTCCTCCGGGGCACCCGCGCGCAGGCGTCCCGTGCGCCGTGCCGCCATCCACGCGTAGACGAGGATGCCGGCGAAGAGGAAGAGCACGCCCTGGTAGATGGCCGCGTAGCCGGCGCCCGCGACGAGCCAGAAGGTGAAGCCGAAGGCGACCAGGGCGAGCGTCAGATCGCGGGCGAAGCGGGCCGGGCGGACCTTGTCGCGCTGTCCGGTCAGCAGGAAGTAGATCTGGGCGCCGGCCGCGAGCAGGTAGGGGACGGTCGCCGAGAAGGTCGTGATGAGCACCAGGATCTCGAAGACGCCGCCGGCCCCGGTCAGGTAGTTGATCACCGTCAGGGCGCTGGCCAGCACCGCGGCGGCCAGGACACCGAACGTCGGCACACCGCGCCGCTTGGTGAGGAAGAGGGCCGGGAAGAGCCCGTCCTTGGCGGCGGCGTACGGCGACTGGGCGCTCATCAGCGTCCAGCCGTTGAGCGCGCCGACGATGGAGATCACCGCCGCGGCGGCGATGGCGGTGCCGCCCCAGTGGCCGCCGAACATCGCGTTGACCGCGTCCGAGAACGGCGCCTTGGAGTTCACCAGCTTCTCGTGCGCGACGGTGCCGAAGACGGCGACGGTGCCCAGGAGGTAGACGACGGCGGCGCCGATGGTGCCGAGGACGGTGGCCCGGCCGACGTTCCGTTCCGGGTCGCGGACCTCGCCGGCGCTCATCGCCGCGGACTCCACGCCGACGTAGCTGTAGAGGAGGATCGCCGCCGCCGCGGACATCCCGCCGATCGCGCTGCCGCCGCCGGCGTGGAACGGGCCGAGGTTGTCCGGGTCGAAGAAGAACAGGCCGACGACGGCGATGAAGAGGAGGGGGACGAACTTCAGGACGGTGGAGACCAGCTGGACCGCACCGACGTAGCGGGTGCCCGCGAAGTTGGCGAGGGCGGGCAGCCACAGGGCGCCCAGCGCCACCATGAGATCGACGCCCCGGGACTGGTGTCCGGGGAAGAGGACGTGTACATAGCCGACGGCGGCGACCGCGAGCGCCGCGTTGCTGACCCAGGTCATGGTCCAGTACGACCAGGCGGACAGGAATCCGGCGAAGTCGCCGAACGCCTCGCGCGCGTAGACGTAGGGGCCGCCGGTGTCCGGGTGGCGCCGGGCGAGCTTGCCGAAGACCAGTGCGAGGGCGAGGGCGCCGATGGTCAGTACGCCGAAGGCGACCAGGCTGACGGTGCCGAAGGGGGCCACCGAGGCCGGCAGCAGGAAGATGCCGCCGCCGATGATGTTGCCCATCACCAGGCAGGTGGCGGTGCCCAGACCGAAGCGGCGGGTGTGCCGGTCGTGCATGGCGTGGTGGGCCTCTCGTCGTGCTGAACGCCCGGGATTGCCGGACGACTGCATATCGTCGGCGACCGGTGCCCTTGCACCAAAATCAACGAGTTTTGTCCTGTGTGGTACGCCTCTGCGACGAAAAAGCTCCTGGTTCGGCCGCTTCATGCCGCATTTCGTCCACCTCGGCTTCGAGGGGCTGCTGCGGCCCGTCCGCCTCTCGCAGCCAGCGCCGCAGCACCCGGTGCACCTGCTCGGCGCCGGTCAGCGGCTCGCCGTCCGGGGCCGGCGGCGTCAGCTCCGCGGGCCACAGCAGGAACGCCTCGCTCTGCGCACCGCCCAGCCCGCCGTGCGAGCCGATCTGCTCCTCGAAGGCGTGCACCGCCCCGGTCCGCGGGTCGTAGGCGGAATTGACCATGAGGTCGGCGACGTGCGGAAAGCGGTCGGTGCGGCGCACCGCGTCGGCCGCGCCGTCGCCGAACGCCGCGAGCGGGTCGGCGCCGACGATCCGGCCGGTGTCGAGGTGGTGCTCGGCGCCGGCCGGGCCGAGCACCACGGCGCCGTGTGCCGCGGAGCGGACGAGCAGGAAGCCGATACCGGGGTGATTGGCGAGGGTGGCGAGCAGTGCGGGGTGCCTGCGGTCCAGTTCCTCGCGGGTGATCCGGCCGGGCACCTCGGGAAAGGAGACCAGGCCCAGATTGCCGGAGGCCAGCACGATCGGGTGCGCCGCCGCCGCGGACGGCCCCGCCGAGTCCGGGGAGCCGTCCCCCGCCGCCCCCTCCGGACGGTGCAGCGCGGCGCGGGCCGCCTCCCTGGCCTCGGCCCCGCTCGGCGTCCGCCCGGCCCGCCGCGGCACCGGCAGCCCGCACCCGGCCCGGACGAGATCGCCCAGGCTCAGCCCGTAGTGCTCCAGGAAGGTCGCGCCGGGGCTCTGGCCGTGGTCGGAGAGGAGCACGACGCGGTACGGGCGCGGGGCGTGGCGGGCGGCCCGCTCGATCAGCGCGAGGGACCGGTCGAGGCGGCGCAGCACCTGGTGGGTGTCGCGGTGGCGCGGCCCGGAGTGGTGGGCCACTTCGTCGTACGCGACCAGGTCGGCGTAGACGGCGGTCCGGCCGGCGAGCATGTCGCCGATGACGGCCGCGACCACCACATCGCGTTCGACGACGGTCGCGAAGGCCCGGATGACGGGGTAGAGGCCGCCCCGTTTGACCCGCGGCAGCTCGCGCCGGAAGCGGGTGCGCAACGCCTGGACGATCTCGCGGACGACCTCGGCGACGAAGGAGACGGCCGTGCGGGTCGCGTTGGCCGGGTCGGAGAAGTACGCGAAGTAGCCGGCGCGGGAGCGGTTGTACCGGCCGCGGCGGGCCGCCACCGACATGACCAGGGCGACCTGCTCGGCGCCGCCGCTGAAGAGGTTGCCGCGGCTGGCGCCGTCGTGGGCGAGCAGTCCGCGGTCGCCGGTGCGCTCGACGGCGCGGCGCTGGAGTTCGGCGGCGCTGGTGGGCCGGTTGCTGACGACGAGCGCGCCGGTCTCCTTCTCGTACCAGCGGAAGGCGGGCAGATCCTCGTTGCTGCCGTGCAGGATGCCGAGCTGGCTGGCGCCGGTCTGGCTGGACCAGTCCGTGCGCCAGGGGGTGAGGCGGTGGCTGCCGCCCCGCCAGCGGGCGACGGTCGGCATCAGCGGGTGGTCGCCACCGGTCGCCTCCCGCAGCAGATCGTGGCCGACGCCGTCGAGCTGGAGGAAGAGCGTGCCGGGGGTGTCCGGGCCGCGGGCGGCGCGCCGGGCGCGGCGGCCCGCCAGCCGCACCAGCCGGCGGTGGTACGCCTCGTCGTCGCGCACCGCGAGGAAGGCGGAGGTGGCCGAGGAGGTCGCGGACATCGCGGCCGCGACGATCACCGCGGTCTCCGGGGCGGCCCGACCGGCGTCGGGGGTCAGGTCGAGGGCGAGCAGCAGCAGGGAACCGTTGAGGAAGAAGACCAGCAGGCCGAGGACGAACGCGGGCACCAGCAGCAGGGCGCGCACGAGCAGTGGCCACACCAGGGCGCTGAGCAGGCCGAACGCCCCGGCTCCCAGGGCCGCGGTGACGGCCGCGTCCGTGATGCCGGTGCCGCCCGCGGCCCGCAGCCGGAAGTCGGGCAGCAGGGCGGCGAGCACGAGCAGGGTGCACGAGGAGACCAGCCAGACCGCGAGCACCCGCAGCAGGGCACCGCCCCGTGTTCGCCACCGCGTCCGCACGCCGCCCCGCCTCCCGCTCCGGCCCGCACCGGCCGCGGACATCGCCGTCCAGCGTGTCATAGCCCGCCTGGTCAGCCACTTGTGCACCCGGATATCCGAAATGCCCCATTCCCCCTGTGGCGCCGCGAGATGCCGGACCCGCGGGCCCCGGCGCTCGCGGATCCGGGCGGATGGTGGAGGATCGGCAGAGCGCGCCCGGAACGGGGCGACGGATCGGGAGGTCATCGGTGTCGGTGGAGGTCACCTGGTGGGGACATGCCACCGTGACGGTCGAGGACTCCGGTGTACGGGTGCTGACCGACCCGCTGTTCACCCGTCGGCTGGCGCATCTGCGGCGCCGGCGGGGCGCACTGCCGCCGCCGGAGGCCGCACGGGCCGACCTCGTACTCGTCTCCCATCTGCACGCCGACCATCTGCACCCCGCCTCGCTGGCCCGGCTCGCGCCCGGGACGCGGCTGGTGGTGCCGCGCGGGGCACCGGACGCCGTACCGGGACTGCGCCGGGTGGCCGGGGCCCGGCGGCTGCGGGTGACCGAGGTGCGGCCGGGCGACGAGGTCGCGGCCGGTGCGCTGACCGTACGGGCGGTGCACGCGGCGCACGACGGGCGGCGGCTGCCGTACGGGCCGCAGCGGGTCCCCGCGCTCGGCTATGTGATCCACGGCGCGGCGCGGACGTACTTCGCGGGTGACACCGGGCTCTTCGACGGGATGGCCGACGAGGTCGGACCGTGCGAGACGGCGCTGCTGCCGGTGGGCGGCTGGGGGCCGTTCCTCGGGCCCGGCCATCTCGACGCGCGCCGGGCCGCCGAGGCGGCGGCCCGGCTGGCACCGGCCTGCGCCGTCCCCGTGCACTACGGCACGTACTGGCCGATCGGTATGGCCGCCGTACGGCCGAGGGAATTCCACGCTCCCGGGCGGGAGTTCGAGCAACGGCTGGCCCTGGTCGCGCCGGAGGTGACGGTCTACCGGCTCGGACACGGCGAGTCCGTACGGCCGGTGGTCGCGCGATGACGCTCGTCGGCGAGCTGATGGTGAGCGTGCCACCGGAGTCGACGCAGCAGGCGGTGGGCTATCCCTCGCTCTTTCTGCTGGTCGTCCTGGGGTCCTTGGTGCCGGTGGTGCCGACGGGGGCGGTGGTCAGCTCGGCGGCGGTGGTGGCCTTCCACCAGACGTCGCCGTTCGCGCTGCTGATCGTGTTCGGGGTCGCGTCGTTCGCGGCGCTCCTGGGCGACATGGGGCTGTACTGGCTCGGGCAGCGCGGTGTGCGCTCCCGGGGCGGCTCGCGCTGGCTGGCGCGGCTGCGCACGCACGCCGCGCCGGAGCGGCTGGCGCAGGCACAGCACAAACTGCGGGAGCACGGGGTCCTGGTACTGGTGCTGTCGCGGCTGGTGCCGGCCGGCCGCATCCCGGTCATGCTCGCGTGTCTGCTCTCGAAGATGCCGCTGCGCCGGTTCGTCCGCGGCGACATTCCGGCCTGCCTGGCGTGGGCCGCGACGTATCAGCTCGTCGGGCTGCTGGGCGGCTCGCTGTTCCGTGAACCGTGGCAGGGGGTGGTCGCGGCGGTCGCCCTGACCGTACTGATCAGCGTGGCCCCCGCCCTCTGGCGGCGCCTGCGGCCGGCAGGCCGCGACGACAGCGGCGGCGAGCAGGCGTAGCACGGGGCCGGACCGGCACCCCGGCCTCCCCTTCCCGCTCCCCCGCTCAGTCCTCGCCGAGCACGCGGGACGCGCCGACCGGCAGATCCCAGAGGTCCGCGCGGGGACGGCCCGTGGCGGCCCAGGCGGCGCGGACGCGGTGCAGTGGTTCCAGGGGCGGTTCGGCGGAGAGCAGGAACGTCGACCAGTGCATCGGGACCAGGACCCGGGCGCCGAGGTCCTGGCAGGCCCGGACGGCCTCCTCGGGGTCGGTGTGCACCGGCCGCAGCATCCAGCGCGGGTCGTACGCGCCGATGGGCAGCAGGGCCAGGTCGATACCGGGGTAGCGGTGGCCGATCTCCTCGAACCAGTGGCCGTAGCCGGTGTCCCCGGCGAAGTGGATCCGCCGTCCGCCCGGCGCGGTGAGCACCCAACCGCCCCACAGGGAGCGGCAGGTGTCGGTCAGCGTCCGTTTGCTCCAGTGGTGGGCCGGGACGAAGTCGAAACGTACGGGGCCCGCGGGGCCGGGCAGTTCGGCCGCCTCCCACCAGTCGAGCTCGGTGACCTCGGTGAAGCCGCGGCGGCGGGCCCAGGGGGCGAGGCCGGCGGGGAGGAAGAGGGGCGTGTGCCGGGGCAGCCGTCTGAGGGTGGGGGCGTCCAGGTGGTCGTAGTGGTTGTGGCTGATGACGACCGCGTCGACCGGCGGGAGATCCTCCCAGCGGACGCCGACCGGGGTGACCCGGGCGGGCGTGCCGAGGATCTTGCGGGACCAGACGGGGTCGGTCAGCACGGTCAGGCCGCCGGTCCGGATCACCCAGCTGGCGTGCCCGGCCCAGGTGAGGGCGGTGTCCGTGGTGCCGGCGGCCGGCAGCGGGCCGGGTTCGAAGGGGAGCTGCGGGATCTCCCGGAGCGCCTCGGGGGCCGGGCGCAGTTTGCCGTCCCGGGCGATCCTGGCCAGCGCGCGGACACCGGGCAGCGGCGCGGTCAGCCGGTCCGTGAAGTCCCGCGGCCAGCTGCGGGTCTCCCCCAGGGGGCGCGGTTCGGGGAGCGGCGGCGGGGCGGGCCGCGGCTCCACCAGCTCGTCGGGGGCGCGGGGGCCCGTGGGGACGGTGGCGGCGAGGGGGACGGTGGCGGCGGGCGGGTTCGGGGAGTCCCCCGGGACCACCGTGCCGTCGAGGACCTCCAGAGCGGCGCCGTCACCGGCGGCCGCCGCGTCCGGCGACGGCGCCGCCACACTCATGGCCGCGACACCGTTCCCGCCGGCCGGCTGCCCCACCCGATCCGCCTGATTCGCCTGACCCGCCTGACTCATCCGGTCCAACTGGGCCGGATGGTCCGGCCGATCCGATTCGCCCGACCGGTCCGGGGCCGGCCCGCCGCTCCCCCCGCCGCCCTCTCCCCCGCTCGGCCCGGCGCCATGGCCCGGCTCGGCGTACGGAAGGCGCTCGGCGGCGGCGGGCTCGGCGAGGGAGCGTTCGGTGCGGGAGCGCTCGGTCTGTTCGGTCATCGAGGGGCTCCATTCGGTGGACAGAACCGGGATTCGGGGACAGACCCGGGGCGGGCGGGGAGCGGTTCCGGGACGGGCCGGGGCGGGTTCCGTTCGATGGGCGGACACGTACCCGGGCGGGCACGGGGGGCGGCGGGCGACCGGCAACGGGCGGGGCGCGACGGGCAACGGACGGCGAACGGCTGACGGCTGACGGCTGACGGCGAACGGCTGATCAACCACCCCCCGCCGGCTCCGTGAGCGCGGCCAGCTCGCGCGCGAGCGTGGTCAGCGCCTCCCTGACGTGCGGGAGGGCGAGCGGGTCGGGGGCGTCCAGGACACGTTGGCGCAGCTGGGTGCCGGCGCCGAGCAGCGCCTCGGCGCCCAGCCGCACCCGCAGGGCCCCCGGATCGTCCCCGAAGCGGTGCCCGCCGCGCGCGGACCAGGGCGCCAACTCCCGTTCCAGCGCGGCCGATTCGGTGATACCGCGGGCCGCGAGGGGCCGGCGCAGCGGGTCGAGGTCGGCGTAGAGGTGGCTGCCGGAGTGCGGCGGGCGGCAGAGCGCGCCGGCCGCCGTGAGGGTGTGGTGCAGCGCCGCGGCGAGCGCGCCGTGCACCCGGGCCGCGGTGGCGGTCCTGGCGCGTACGGACTCCGGTTCGCCGAGTGCGTGGGTGACGGCGCAGGCGACCGGTCCGGCGAGCGGGGCGTGCAGGGCGGTGAGCGCGGCCAGCGTCGCGGAGCGCAGCGCGGCGCCGCGGTCGGTGGCCGGGAAGCGGGCGAGCGCGACGGGCCAGGAGGCGGGGACCAGCGCGGCCCGCAGGTCGGAGAGGACCACGACCTCCGCGGGCAGTATCTCGGCGGGGCTGAGCAGCACCGTGTCATGCGGGTCGTGCAGCAGATCGCGGCGCGATTCGTCGCTGATGACCCAGAGCCCCTCCCCCGCCGCCGCCTCGCAGACCTCGTGCAGTTGCTCGGGCGGCGGGCAGGTGCCGGTCGGGTCGTCGGCGACGGACAGTACGAGCACCCGCGGGGTCTCGCCGTGCAGCCGGGCCCGGCGCACGGTCTCCAGCAGGGCGAACGGATCGGGCACACCGCCGGATTCGGCCGGTACCGGCGCGCGGTGTACCGGCAGTCCGAGCAGGTGGGCGGGGGGCGCGTACTCCTCGGCGCAGGGGCGCGGGAGCAGGACGGCGCCGTCGGCCGCGGCGTACAGGGCCAGGAGGAGGGCGGCCGTCCCGGGGGCGGCGAGTACCCGGTCGGCGGCGGTGAACAGGCCGCGGCGTTCCCAGTAGCCGCAGGCGGCGGAGCGCAGCGGCGGTCCGCCGCCGGGGGGTTCCGGCGCGGTGCGGCCGGCGGCCGCGGCGAGGCGGGCGGCGAGTTCCGGGAGGACCGGCAGGCCCGCCGGCGACCCCGACCCCGGCTCCGGCTCCCGCTGCGGGTCCGGTGCGGTCCGCTGCATCCGTACCTCCACACGCCACGTCGGCAGGTCGATGGTGGGCCCATCACATGATTGACGGCCTCGACCACCTTGGCAGATCACGGGGGTGGCGGCGGGGGACGACACGTCAGGCGAGGGTGGCGGTGGGGGCCCGGCACGCCGCGGCGGGGCACGGGCGGGCCGTACGGCGCAGCCGCTCGCTCACCTGTACGAGACCGGGCGGGCCCGCCCGGGGGACCGTACCGCCCGCGCGTTAGGGTCGGTCGACGGTTCGTGCGCCTCGGAGGTCGAATGCCCAGCACCATCGACGGCGGCGGCACCGGCCGCCCGCTGCTCCAGCTGCGGAGGATCAGCCGCACGTACGGCGAGCGGCGGGCGCTGCTCCCGCTGGACCTGGACGTCCGGGCGGGCACCTGCACCGCGCTGTTCGGGCACAACGGCTCCGGCAAGTCCACCCTGCTGCGGATCGCCAGCGGCCGGGACGAACCGACCGGCGGCACCGCGCTGTTCGACGGCAAGAAGATCGACGAGGACGATCCCGAGGTACGGGCCCGGGTCGCGGTCGTCGGCGACACCGTCGCCTGCTACCCGGACCTGACGGTCCGCGAGCACCTCGAACTGATCACGGTGGCGCACGCCGTGGACGACGCGGACGCCTGGATCGACCAGGTACTGGCCGACCGCCGCCTCGCCGGGCACGCGAACGCGCTGCCCGCCTCGCTCTCCTCCGGGCAGTTGCAGTCCCTGCTGCTCGCCGCCGCCCTGGTCCGGCCGCGCGACCTGCTCGTGCTGGACGAGCCCGAGCAGCGGCTGGACCCCGACTCCCGGCGCCGGCTGGCCGAGTTGCTGATCGCCGAGAAGAAGGACGGCGTCGCGGTGCTGATCGCCACCCATCAGGCCGAGCTCGCCGAGGCGGTGGCCGACCGGATGGTGGCCCTGGAGGACGGTGCGGTGATCGCGGCCGGCCCGCCCGCCGAGGTGCTCGCCCGGCTCGGCGGGCGCGGATGAGCCAGGCACCGCCCCTGGTGGCCGACGATGCGGCCTGGACGGCCGAGGACGACGACCGCACCCCCGAGACGCTGCGCTGGCTGCGCACCAGGCGCCGCCGGCACCGCCGGCAGCGCCACCGCGATCTGGCCGTCGTCCTCTACACCGTGCTGCTGCTCGCCGCCGGGTACGGTTCCACGTTCGTCTACCGCTTCGCCCAGCATCTCCACCACGACGCGCTGCACGGTGACACCGGCGCCGCGATCGGCCGCGCGCTCCCGGGCGCGCTGGTCTTCCTCGCCCTCGCTGCGGCCCTGCTCGCCGCGCGGGACGCGCTGTGGCGCGGCCCGGTCGTCGTACCGGGGCCGGACGCGGCGTGGCTGCTGGACCAGCCGGTCGACCGGGGCAGGGTGCTGCGCCCGTGGTTCCGGCTGACGGCCGGGCTCGCGCTGCTCGCCGGGGCGTTGGCCGCGGTGGCCGGGGCCCTGCTGCTGCGCATCACCGGGCTGTCGCCGCTGGGCGCCGCCCTCGCCGAGTGCCTGCCCGCGGGCATCTGTCTGCCGCTGCTGGCGGTGGCGCTCGCGACGCAGGTCGAGAGCAGGCCCCGACTCGCCCGCCGGGTACGGGCGTTGACGCCGTACGGGGTGCTGCTGCTGATGGCGGTGGCCGGTCAGACGGTGTGGGCGTGGTCCGGGCACCGGCTCCCGGTGGTGGAGCAGATCGAACTGTGGTCCGGGCCGTGGGGGTGGGCCGCGCAGCCGGTCGTCCACACCGCGGGCGGCTCCGCGCCCGGCCACCTCGCCGCGCTCGTCCTGCTGGTGGTCCTCACCGCGGGTGCGCTGACGGCCGCGTACCGCAGGGTCCCGGCGGTCCGCAACGCGCAGTTGCGGACCCGCGCGGCGACCGCGGCGACGGTCTCCTCTGTGCTCTGGTCGGTGGAGCTGCGGGCCGCGAAGCTGGCGGTGTCCGAGGCGCTGGGCGACCGCGGCGCCGGGGCGCGGCGGCGGCTGCCGATGCCGCGCGGCAGGTATCTGGTGGTGGTGTGGCGGGACGCGGTGGCCCTGCTGCGCGCGCCGGGCCGGGTCGGCGGTGCCGCGCTGTGGACGGTCCTCGCCGCCGCGGTGGCCGCGCTCGGGGTCCGGGCCGACGGCGCGGCGCGGACGATCGCGGTGGTCGTGGCGCTGGTGCTCGGCTATGTGGCGGTCGGTGCGCTGGCGGAACCGGCCCGGCTGGAGGGGGACGATCTGCGGCGCTCGGCGTGGTCGCCGTTCCGCTTCGCGACGCTGATGGTGCAGCACGCGATCGTGCCCGCGGCGCTGGGCGCGGTGCTGGCGCTGCTCGCGGCGGTGCCGTTCGCGTTCCAGGGCGGGGCGTGGGCGCTGGTGGTGATGCCGCTGTGCGCGGTGCCGTTCGCGGCGGCGGCGGTGCTGTCGGCGGTGCGCGGCCCGGTGCGGACGGAGCTGCTGTTCCTGGGCGTCCCGACGCCCATGGGCGACCCCGGCTTCCTGGTCTTCCTGGTCTGGTACGTACTGGCCCCGCTGATCTCGGTCACCACGCTGGCCATCGCGGTCGGCTCGCTCCTCGCGCACGGTTTCGCGGCCGGTGCGGTGGCCGCGTTCGCGCTGACGTCCGTGCTGCTGACGGCCGCGCTGCTGGCTCTCGCGTACCGCCGGGCCGCCAAGCTGCGCGGCCACTGACCGGCCGGCCGGGCGCCGCCGCGTGGGCGCCCGGCCCGGTGGAGTGCGCCGGATCAGCCCCGCGCGTCCAGGCGCTCCGGGGCGGGCGGCGCCTCGTAGTGGTGCACCTCGACCACCTCGCCCGTCTCCCATTCCTCGCGCCCGGTGGAGCGGCGGAGCCAGCCCAGCCGTTCGTAGAGGGCGATGGCCGCGGTGTCGGTGGTCTTGACCTCCAGTACGGGCCGCAGGCCGCGCGCCGCCGCCGCCTGTTCGACACCGCGCAGCAGTTGGCCGCCGAGTCCCCGACCGCGGGCGGCGGGGCCGACGTAGAGCCGGCTGACCTCGCGTCCGCACAGCGTCACATGTCCGACGACCGCGCCGGCCGCCTCGGCGACCCAGGCACCGGTCAGACCGTCGGGGGTCAGCCAGCGTGCCGGGTCGGCCGGCCAGTGGTGCGGATAGCCGCTGTGGGTGTGCACCTCGGCCAGGACGGCCACACACGCGTCGAGGTCACTGTCGTTCCGTCGCCTGATCATCCGGGCATGGAACCACGGCGGCCCGGGGGCGGGCGCCCGGTTTTCCCGGCCCCCGCAGGGGCCTTGCCGGGCCGCCGCCTTGGACGCCCGCGCCCTCAGCGCGCCGCGCCCCGCCCCTTCCCGGACCCGCGCGGTTGCCGGTCCCGGTCGCCCGCGGCCCACAGGGAGCGCACATGCCCCAGGTGGCGGGCCACGCACCGCTCCGCCTTCCGGGCCTCCCCCGCCACCATGAGGTCGAGGAGTTCGAGGTGTTCCTCGGCCGAGGGGATCAGCCGGTCGCTCTGGTCCAGCGCGGTCAGGCCGTACAGGCGGGAGCGCTTGCGTAGTTCGCCGACGGTCTCCACCAGCCGCTCGTTGCCGGCGAGCGCGAGCAGGGAGAGATGGAACCGGCGGTCGGCCTCCAGATAGCCGATGAGGTCGTGTTCGCGGGCGGCGCGCACGATCTCCTCGGCCACCGGACGCAGCGCCTCCAGATCCGCCCGGGACGCGGTGCGGGTGATCCGGCCGGTCATGGGGACCTCGATCAGGGTGCGGATCTCGGTGTACTGGTCGAGATCGCGCTCGGTGACCTCGGTGACCCGGAAGCCCTTGTTGCGGACCGGCTCCACCAGGCCCTCGCGGGCGAGGTCGAGCATCGCCTCGCGCACCGGCGTCGCGGAGATGCCGAAGTCGTCGGCGAGGACGGGTGCCGAGTAGACCTCGCCGGGGCGGAGTTCACCGGAGATCAGAGCGGCGCGCAGGGCGTGGGCGACCTGGTCGCGCAGCCGCTCCCTGGTGGTGATGAGGTTGCGCTGCTTGAGGTGACCCATGATGGTGTTCCCTTCGTGCCCCGTGCCCCGTGCCCGAGCGGGCCACCAGCGTACGATGTCACGTTTTCACCAGGGCCTCCGGGAACGCCGGGACGTTCCGCACCGGGGCGGACGCCGGTCGGGACGATACCGGGCAACTCCCGGGCGAAAGCGCCCCGTTCGGCAGGGCGCCACCGGCCCCGGGAAGGCTCCCGGTTCCCGCCCGGACGGCCCGCTCCACACGATTCGAGGCCACCGAGGGGTTGTCAGTGCCATTTCACATTACTACGTTACACATCACATGGCGCCTGCCTGATGCGCTCAAGAGCCGCCATCCACCTGCCAGTTGAGGTGTCGAACTACGCAGGCACCACCCGCACCTCTACGCACGGCACGTCTCATGCCCCCCACACCAGGAGTCCTCCGTGGTCCTGTCGAGAACCCTGTACAGATCCCTGCTCACCGCCGGGACGGCGCTACTGCTCTGTGTGACCGCCGTCCCGGCCGGGCACGCGGCCGCCCCCGCACCGTCCCGGGCGGCCCGCCCCGCCGCGGCCGCCCCGCACGCCGCCGGTCCCGCCGGGGACGGCGCGCCGCGCGCCGCCGACCGGGTCGACCACCTGGCCCGCGCCCCGAAGCCCGCCGCCCGTACGGTCCCGACACCGGGCGGCGTCACCGGCGGCCGCGTCCCCGGCCCGCGCACCCCCCGCAAGCACAGCACGGCGCCCGCACCGCGCATCACCCTCGGCACGGTCACCGTCCCCTGCACCCTCGACGGCGTCACCGGCCTGGCCCCCGAGCAGTTCGCCGACTTCCTCGCCGACCCGGCCGTCACCGCCGACGACTGCCTGCGCTCCCTGATCTGGAACTGGGACCAGCGGCTGGCGCCCGTGATGTCGCGGGAGCACATCCAGGCCGTCGCGCACCGCATCAGCGGCCTCGCCGCCGCCCACGACGGCCGCAACGGCAGCCATCTGCTGGAGATGTTCACCTATCTCCACGCCGTCTCCTACCAAGCCTTCTCGCACAGCGAGGTCGGCCTCAACGACCCGGCGACGCTGGACGCCGTACGCCGCGCCATCGACGACTTCGGCTCCGCGGCCCGCAGCTTCGACGCGACCCGCAGCAATGCCGAGACCCTGCGCGAGGCCCTCGACGCGGGCTCCGCGACCGGTCTGCGCCAGTACCAGCTGCCGCTGGTCAAGAAGGTCCTGGCGACCATGGGCGCCGACCACCCCGACACCGCCCGGGACGCCTCCTGGGGCGGTGCCGCACTCGCCGCGCTGACCCTCAACTACCTGGGCGTCTACCCCGGCAACCAGGACGCCGCCTTCCACTCGGCGGTCACCGCCGATCCCTCCTACCGCGCCGTCTTCCGGTCCTTCGCCGACCACGTCCACCTCAAGGACACGGACAACGCCTGGGTGGTGCGCGACGCGCTCAGTGAATACGGCCGCATCGGGCAGATCGACGCGCTCCGCGCCGAGATCGTCGCCGCTCTCGGCCCCCTCCTGGACACCACGGCCCGCAACTTCGGGGACAGCAGCGCACCGTGGGCGAAGGTCGCCACCTGGCTGAACGAGTTCGACGCCTGCACGCAGTACCACGTGTGCAAGGCGGACATCGAGCAACGCCTCTTCCCGAAGACCTACGCATACGACAAGGACGGCATCAGCGTACGCACCGCCCTCGACCGCGCCACCGTCGATCAGCTCTACTACGCGAGCAAGCAGGTCAAGGCGCAGTTCCACCGGGTGCTCGGCACCGAGCAGCCGCTGGCCGATGACACCAACACCACCCTGCACATCGTGCTGTACGCCTCCCGCGCCGACTACGAGAACTTCCACCCGCTGCTGACCGGTATGGACACCAACAACGGCGGCATCTACATCGAGCAGGGCGCCACCTTCTACACCTACCAGCGCCGCGTCCCGCAGGACTCCACCCTGACGCTGGAGGAACTCTTCCGCCACGAGTACACCCACTACCTCAACGGCCGCTGGGCGGTGCCCGGTTCGTTCGGCGAGGGCCCCTGGTACGAGGGCGACCGGACCACCGCGATGGACGAGGGAACCGCCGAGTTCTTCGACGGCGCCACCCGCGGCGACGGCATCAAGGTCCGCAAGTCCCTGGTCCAGGGCGTCATCCGGGACACGGCGGGCGGCGGACCGCGGATGAGCGTGGACCAGCTGCTGCACGCCACGTACGACGCGGACGGCTTCCGCTTCTACGACTACGCGGGCACCTTCTTCGAGTTCCTGTGGAGGGAGCGCCCCGCCCTGCTGTCGGAGATGTACGGCCGGCTGCGCGCCAACGACCCGGCGGGCTTCGACGCCTGGCGTGACCGGCTCGGCAGGGACGCCGGCCTCCAGCGCGCCTACGACACCTTCCTGGACGCGCAGATAGCGCAGGTCGACGACCTCTACGTGCCCAACACCGCCTACACACCCCTCGGCGAGCTGCGCGACGCCTCGGCCGACGAGGTCCGTTCGTCCTTCACCGCGACGACCGGCATCGCCCCGGACTGCGCGGCCACCCCCGCGACGGAGTACCGGCGGTTCGCCTGCACCGGCCGCATCACCGCGGAACTGAACAACGCCGCCAGCCCCGACCGTGTCTTCCAGGACATGTCCCAAACCGTGGACTTCGGCATCCTCGAACGCGCCGCGAAGGGCGACAACAACCTGACCGATATGAACTGCTCCTTCACCGCCCCGCAGATCGCCTCCGACCAGCGCACGGCTACCTCGGACTACCGCTGCGAGGGACCGCTCCGGGGCTGACCCCGGACCGCGGCAACCGCCGCCGGCCCCGGACGGCACGCCCGCCGTCCGGGGCCGCGCCGTGCCCCGACCGGATCACCGCCATCGAGTAGCTCGCATGGTGAGACACCACTCTCATGATGCGAGATGCAGGCGTAGCGTGTGGCTCATCACGCCGAAGGACGTCCGCCGTACGGTCCGTGCGGACGGCCGAGCGGCGGCGGGAGGCGCCCGGCGGGCACTCCCGCCGCCCCGACGCACGCGAAGGAGCCGGCCATGCCGCAGGAGTCCGCCGTCTACACCCACGGCCACCACGAGTCCGTACTGCGCTCGCACACCTGGCGCACCGCCGCCAACTCGGCTGGCTATCTGCTGGCTTCGCTCCGGCCGGACATGCGGATCCTGGACGTCGGCTGCGGGCCCGGCACCATCACCGCCGACCTGGCCGCACTGGTGCCGGACGGCGAGGTCACCGGGCTGGAGTACGCACCGGACATCCTGCCGCAGGCGCGCGCCACGGCCACGGCGCGCGGGGTGACCAACGTCCACTTCGCGGTCGGGGACGTCCACGCGCTGGACTACCCGGACGACGCGTTCGATGTCGTGCACGCCCACCAGGTCCTGCAACACGTCGGCGACCCCGTCCAGGCGCTGCGCGAGATGCGCCGCGTCACCGCACCGGGCGGCATCGTCGCGGTCCGCGATGCGGACTACTCGGCCATGACCTGGTATCCGGCGGTCGACGGGCTGCCCGGCTGGCTGGACCTGTATCTGCGGGTGGCCCGCGCCAACGGCGGTGAGCCGGACGCCGGACGCCGGCTGCACGCCTGGGCGCGCCAGGCCGGTTTCGACCCGGCCCAGATCACCGCCACCGCGGGCACCTGGTGCTACCACACCCCGCAGGAGCGGTCCTGGTGGAGCGAGTTGTGGGCGGACCGCACCGTCACCTCGGCGTACGCCGGGACCGCGGTGGACGGCGGCCACGCCACCCCGGAGGAGCTGGCCCGGATCGGCCGGGCGTGGCGGGAGTGGGGCGCCCAGGAGGACGGCTGGTTCACCGTCCTGCACGGCGAGATCCTCTGCCGCGTCTGACGAAGGCCGGCACGGGCGCCGGTTCCTGCGCCCGTGCCGGCCACCGTCACGGCTGCCGCCGTCCGTCTCCCGGGTGCTCCGGGAGGCGGCGCCAGTACTGCTGCTTCTTCTCCTCCCGGACGACGATCCCCAGCTCGGCCAGCTCTTCCCGCAGCTGTTCGGCGTCCGCCGTGCGGTCCTTCTTCAGCGCGTGTGCGCGGGCCTTGAGGAGTACGTGCGCGGCGGCCGGCAGATCGGGGAGACCGTCCACCCAGCGCCGGTAGGCGTCCGCGTGCGGGTCACCGTCCGCGTGCCAGGGATACCCGTGCGCCTGTAGCGCGGCCGCGAACGCCTCGGGGTCGAAGTCGCCGCCGATCCGGGCCACTTCCTCGCTGCGGTGGCCGAGCAGCACCAGCTTCTTGCCGTCCAGGAACACCGCGTCGACCGCCGCCCGCGGCACGGTCCGGGTGCGCCCGGCGTGTGTGACGGTCAGCAGGCCGGGGGTGACGGTGGCGGTCACGTAGTCGAACTCGGCGTAGCACGCGATCAGCACCCCGAGGACGGCCCCGAGCACCGGGAACCCGATGGCGGCGTACGGTTCGGGAATCGACGCGACGAGCCTGACCGGCCCCTGCCACGGCACCCAGGACAGCGTCGCCAGCCACCCCACCGCCATCTTGAGCAGCCAGCCCACGCCCGCCCCCAGCAGCGGGAAGCCGGTCCACACGAGGACGCGCTCACGCGTGGACGGCGCGATGGGGGTGGCGTCCTGCGGCGCCGGTTTCTCGGCTGACATGGTGCTGCCTTTCCTGGTCAGGGATGGGGGTGCGCCGGGAGGTGGCGCGGGGCCGGGGAGGTACGGAGGTCGAGCGGGCCGGGGTGCCTCAGCACCGGCGCGGTCGCCGCCCCACCAGCCAGTCGACGATCTGCCGTAGTTCGGCGGTGTGCACCGCCGGGTCGAAGTCCGGTTCCCCGGCCGCGGTGTAGCCGGCCTCGATCAGCCGCTGGATCCACCCGGCGACGCGGTCGGGCGCGAACCGCAGCGGCCGGCCCTCATCGGCCAGCCGCGTCAGCAGCGTGGTGAGGGTGGTGCGGCTCCGCTCGTCGTCGAAGGCGAGCATCCGGGCGAACTCCGCGTCCCGGTTGGCCTGGAACACGGCCGCGGCCGCGAGTCCGGACACGAGCGGATCGGCGAGATCGGCCAGCAGATGGTCCACCAGGAGGTCGAGGCCCGCGCCGGGCCGCGCGGCCAGCGCCTGTGCGCAGATCTCGGCGTTGCGCGGCAGGTCGTCGGCGAACAGGGCGTGGAAGAGGTCGCGCTTGGTGGGGAAGTAGTGGAAGAGCGTGCCGGAGCCGATGCCCGCGCGACGGCAGATCTCCGCGGTGGAGGTGCCGTCCACACCGTGGGCGGCGAACTGCTCGGCGGCGGCTTGCAGGATCCGGGCCCGTTTGCGGGCGTGCTGTTCGGGATTGACGGTACGCATCGGGGTCAATAATAGAGCACGTACTCCATTAATCTCCGGGCGGTTCCGTGCGGCCGTCGCCCACGCCCGACGGGCCCTCCCCGGGCAGCTCACCGGAGCGCGGCGGCCCGCGGCCGGAGCCCGCCAGGCCGGGCACACCAAATCCCCTGGTGCACAGGGGACTTCGGGTTCGTTCGTCTAGGCTTGCCCCATGGACATTCTGGGGACCTCATTGCGGGTGTGCGTCAGTGATCTCGATGCGGCGGTCGGTGTCTACGAGCGGCTGACGGGCGCCGAGGCCGTCCGCTTCCGGCGCGGCAACGTCGCGGTCGCGGCCGTCGGGTGCTTCTTTCTGATGAGCGGTCCCGAGGCGGAGCTGTCGGTGCTGCGGAAGATCGCCGCGACGCTCGCCGTCAAGGACGTGGACGAGGCGGTGGCCGATCTGACGGCGGTCGGCGCGGACATCATCGCGGGCCCGCTGCCGACCCCGATCGGCCGCAATCTGGTGGCCCGGCATCCGGACGGCTCGATCTTCGAGTACGTCGACCGCAAGCAGGGCTGACAGGGCCTGCCGTCACCTCCCCGTCGTCGCCCGAAGGACGGCCCCGCGGCGTCCGGTGCAGCTCTCGCCGTGCCGCGCTGTCCGGCCCTCGCCGAGGCGGCCGGACAGCGGCGGGAGCGGACGTGGCCCGCGGTCAGGACACGTCGAGGACGATCTTGCCGCGGGTCCGGCCGCCCTGGCTGAGCCGGAACGCCTCGGCCGCCTCGGACAGCGGGAACGCCGCGTGGACCGGCACGGTCAGCCGGCCGGCGTCCGCCAGCTCGCCGAGCGCCGTCAGATCGGCGGTGTCGGGGCGCACCCACACCAGGTGGCCGCCCGCCGCCTTGACCTCGTCGTCGGTGATGGACGCCATCCGGGTGCGGTCCTTCAGCAGCCGCTGCGAGACGTCCACCACGCCACCGACGAAGTCCAGCGCCACGTCCACGCCCTCCGGCGCCAGCGCCCGTACCCGGTCGGCGAGGCCGTCTCCGTACGTGACCGGCTCGGCGCCCAGGGATCGCAGATAGTCGTGGTTGGGCTCGCTCGCCGTGCCGATGACGCGCAGGCCCCGGGCCACCGCGATCTGCACGGCGAACGAGCCGACGCCGCCCGCGGCGGCGTGCACCAGGGCCGTCTCGCCCGCCCGGCCGCCGACGCGCCGGAGCGCCTGGTAGGCGGTGAGTCCGGCGAGCGGCAGTCCCGCCGCCTGCTGCCAGCTGAGCGCGGCCGGTTTGCGGGCCAGCGTCCGCACCGGCGCGGCGACCAGTTCGGCGAAGGTGCCGTGCTGGACCTCGTCCTTGCGGACGTAGCCGATGACCTCGTCGCCGGGCTCGTACTCGGTGGCGTCCGCACCGGCCGCCTCGACGACGCCCGCCACGTCCCAGCCGGGAATGAGCGGAAAGTGGATGTACATCAGCGGGTCCAGATAGCCGGCGACGATCTTCCAGTCCACGGGATTGACACCGGCCGCCCGGACCCGGATCAGCACCGAGTCGGGACCCACCTTCGGATCGGGGCGGTCGGTGTGGACGAGGACCTCGGGGCCGCCGTAACCATGGGTGACAATTGCTTTCATGACCGGCCGTAACGAGTGCCGGTACCGCTTGATTCCGCCGCCCCGGGCAGGCGCACCCGGATGGCGTACCCGGGTGCGCGCACCGTGGGGCGTCCCGTCACACCGGCCGCATCCGGAACTCGTAGCGCTCCGGCAGCGGGTGCTCGGCGCGGGCCCTGGCGCGCACCTCGTCGGTGACCGGCCCGGCGCCGGCGACCAGGCGTTCGGCGATGGCGTACCAGGTGTCGCTGAGCGTCTCGTCGCCCTCCCGCAGATCGGCGATCTCGAAACCGGTGTCGAAGATCTCGCGCGCCCGGTCCGCCGCCCCCTGGGCGAGCAGCACCTGGGCCGTCAGCAGCCGGAACCGGCCGGCGGTCAGCTCGGCCGGGCGCAGCCGCGCCAGCAGCCGCGCGGCCTCCTCGCTGCGGCCGGCCGCGAGCAGTGCGGGAACCGCCTCCCGGGCGAGCGCGGGCAGCACCGCCCGCCCGGTGCGGGCGGCCGGGCCGGACGCGGCGGTCCCGTCCGGGCGGTCCGCGCAGTCGAACGCCTCCGCGTACCGGTCGGCGGCGCGGGCCGTGTCGCCCGCCTCGGCCTCGGCGGCGGCCAGGCAGTACCGCGGCTGCCATCCGGCGCCGTGCGCCAGCGCCCGTTCCCAGCTGCGGACGGCCTGTGCGCGGTCGCCGGCGTACCACTGGGCGAGGCCGAGGTGGTAGTCGGTGGCCGGGCCCGGCCGGGCGGACTCCAGCAGTTCGCGCCAGGCCGGTGCGACCGGCGCCGGGCCGGGCAGCGGGCCCGTCGCCGGCAGGTCACCGGTCCGCAGCAGGGTCAGCCAGGGCTGCTGCGCCTCGCCCAGGGTCGCCGCGTCGAAGGGGGTACCGGGCAGGTCGAGGCCCGTGCGGGCGGCCTCCAGTGCGCCCCAGCCGGAGCCGGTGGCCAGGTGCGCCTTCGGTTCGAGATCGGCGTACGGCCGCCAGGCGGCGTACGCGGCGTCCACGTCCGCGCGCGGCAGCGCCGCTTCGAGGCGGGCCGCGACCTCACCGCGGGCCGCGGCCCAGTCGTCGCCGTGCACCGTCGCGGGGTCGGCGGCCAGCGGTCCGTACGCCTCCAGCCAGGCGAACTCGGCGCCGCCGTCCAGCGGTACGTGCTCCAGCTGGGTGCGGGCGAGGCCCGCCTGGATCTCGGCGTAGCCGTCGGTGCCCGGTTCGGTCAGCCACTGCTGCCAGCGGCGGCCGGCCCGCGCCGCGCCCCAGAGGAAGAGCTTGCGTCCGCGCAGGGTGTCGGTGGAGGTCTGGATCAGGCCGCGGCCGCCGGCATCGAGGGAGGTGACCCAGCGGCGGGCGCCGTCGGGGATCTCGTAGAAGTAGTCGGCGGGGTGGGCGCTGCGCAGCGGGTAGCTGCGGTCGGCGCCGTCGGAGGCGGGGACCGGGACGCGGCGCAGGGTGTGCGCGTAGCCGAAGTGCCAGGCCGTGTCGGCGGGGGTCAGGACGCGGCTGTCCGCCTGTTCGGGGACGGCGATGTTGGACCACCAGTAGACCGGGGCGGTGTGGTGGTGCGGGTTGCGGACGCGGACGCCGACGTAGAGGAAGTCGGCGCCGTCCGGCAGCCACAGGTCCACCTGGAAGGGCAGATCGCGCAGCCGCTCCCACTCCCACAGGCGGAGCATCTCGCCGCCGTCCGGGGCCTGGACGCGGGCGGCGTGCAACGGGGCGCAGGAGAGGGTGGTGTGGCCGGTGGCGCCGATGTTCCATTCGATGCCGCCGGAGAACCAGGCGCCGTTGAGGGCGAACGCCGCGGGTTGCAGCACGGGGTTGCGGTAGAGCAGTTCGCGGTCGGTGGGCTTGTGGTACAGCGAGTACACCCGGCCGCCGAGGCCGGGCAGGACGGTGGCGCGCAGCCGGTCGTTCTCGATGACGATCGCATCGAGGTCGGTGGCGCGGCGGCGGCGCCCGTAGCCGTCGCGCAGCGGGGCGGGCAGCAGCGAGCGCAGCGGCCGGTAGCCGAGCTGGCGGGCCATGTCGGCGGGCAGGCCGGTGTCCTCGGAGATCTCGACGCGGTGCGGATCGCCGGCGCCGCGCAGGGCGGGCAGGGGGTTGTCCGGGCCGATGGGGGCGGCGGGAAGGGTCAGGGTGGTATGTCGCACACTCGTGGCCACAGCTGCCTCGCAGGGTTGGACCGGGCCGCCTCGGCTGCGGCGGCCTCCTGTTGACCATGGAACAACGTCATCGCCGCTCTGCACAGGGCCTCTTGCCGACGAGGCGGGTCAGGGTTGCGCAAAGAGGCCGTCGAGGAGGCCGGCGAGGAGTACGGCGCCGGTGCCTTCGGGGTCGCGGTCCGGGTCGTAGATGGTGAGGTCGAGGCCGACGCAGCGGGGGGAGGCGGCCAGCGGGCCGATCAGGTCGCGCAGTTCGCCGGTGAGCAGGCCGCCGGGGTCGGGGCTGTCGACGGCCGGCTTCACGGACGGGTCCAGGACATCCGCGTCGAGGTGGATCCAGAAGCCGTCGAGCGGCGGCTTGTGGAGGTGGCCGAGCACCGCGCGGCCGACCGCCGCCGGGCCGCGGCGCCGGATCTCGCCGACGGGGGTGTGGGCGATGCCGAGGGCGGTCAGTTCCGGCCGGTGCTCGTCGGCGTCGCGCAGGCCCAGGACGTGTACGTCCGTGTCACGGACGTAGGGCCGCCGGCCCTCCAGGTCGGTGAGGTCCGGCTGCCCGCGCCCGGTGATCTGCGCGACGCCCTCACCGGCGGCGGCGCCCACCGGGCCGGACACGGCCGCGTTGCCGGGGTGCCGGAAGTCGCCGTGCCCGTCGAGATAGGCCACGCCGTACCGCCCGAGGCGGCGCAGCGCGAGGACGGCGCCGAGCAGGATGCTGCAATCGCCGCCGAGCAGGACCGGGAAGCCGCCCGCGCGGACGTGTCCCTCGACGCGGTCCGCGAGCCGGCCGGTGTAACGGGCGAGGGCGGCGGCGTGGAAGTCGCCGTCGCCCTCCCGCCAGTCCCCCAGGTCGTAGCGCGGCGGCACCACCACCCCGCCCTCCCGTGCGCCGAGCCGCCGCAGCAGCCCCTGTTCGCGCAGCGCGCCGGCGAGCTTGTAGCAGCCGGGGACGGTGCCGGGCGCGGGCGGGCGCAGCCCCAGGTTGGAGGAGGCGTCGATGAGTACGGTGCGGCGCATACCGCGATCGTAACGGGGCGTACACCTGGGGCCATTGGCTTTTCCGCCGGGCGCGCACCGGACCGGGGCGGGCCTCTGGGAATACGGCGGGCCCGGACTGCCGGGCACCGCGCCGCCCGGTCCCGGCACGGACACCGTGGAGATCAGCCGGCGGGCTCGGTGAGGACGAGCCGGTTGCCGAACGGATCGATGAGGGTGAGCGAGGTACCGTCCGCGTCCCGCTCCAGTCCGGGCCTGAGGAACGGATAGTCCTTGCCGGTCAGTTCGGCGTGCAGGGCGCCCACCCCGCGCACCTCCGCGAAGAGCGCGGAACCGGGCGTCGCGTCGCCGTGGTGCTCGGACAGGTGCAGGACCAGTCCGCCGCGCGAGACCTGGGTGTAGAGCGGCATCCGGGGCTCGTGGCGGTGCTCCCAGTCGACGGCGCAGCCGAGGTAGCCGAGGTAGAACTCATGGGCCTTGGCCACGTCGAAGATGCGGAAGACCGGTACGGTGCGGCGGAATTCGATGTCCATGGCGTCACTCTGCACCCCGGCCGGGCCGGCGGTCACCGTGCCCCGGCCGGCGGGAGCATCTCGCTGGTGATCGCCCAGCGCTCGTGGTCGCGCCAGGCGCCGTCGATGAAGAGGAAGTCCGGTGAGAACCCCTCCAGCCGGAATCCGGCACGCTTGACCAGTGCGATCGACCGGACATTGGCCGGCTGGATGTTGGCCTCCATCCGGTGCAGGCCCAACTCCTCGAAGGCGTGGTGCAGTACGAGCCGCAGCCCCTCGCCCAGCAGACCGCGCCCGGCGGCGTGGGCGAAGGCGCCGTAGCCGATCGCCCCGCACCGGAAGGCGCCGTGCACGATGTTGTTGATGGTGAGGAAGCCCGCGATCCGGCCGCTGTCGTGCGCACAGATCAGGTAGCCCTCGCGCTGCGGCTCCTGGAGCCTGTCCAGATAGGTGTCGTACGCGTCGTCGGAGTCCGGCGGGTAGAGCCAGGGGTGGTGCAGGTCCGCGCTCTCGCGGGCCCGTGCGGTGAACTCGTCCCGGTCGGCGGCGGTGAAGCGCCGGATGCCCACCCGCGGGCCCCGTGCGAGGTAGTGATCATCGGTCATCGGCAGATCGTACGGAGGAGCGGCCGATTTGGGCCAGGCCGGGGCGGGCGCCGATCCTCCCGGATCCCGCGGACGGCGGAGCGGGCCGCTCACCGCCACGCGGCGGGATCGGTGCCCCAGCGGCCCGGCGGGGTCGCCCAGGTGGCCGGGCCGCCGTCGAAGGAGACCGGCGGCAGGGCGTGGCGCAGCCGTCCGACCGGGCTGTCGGTGTCCCGGAGGTGGTGGGCGGCGTCGTAGCGGCCGGCGGCCGGATCCGCCGGATCGTCGTCGGCCGGGCCTTGTACCAGCCACCGGGCGGTCCGCGCCAGCGCGAGGGTGGCGAGGGACGAACCGCCGGTGCGGGCCTGCTCGGTCAGCGCCCGCAGCACCGCCGCGGCCAGCAGATAGCCCGTGCCGTGGTCGAGCGCCTGGGCGGGCAGCGCGCCGGGGGTGCCGTCGCCGTCCGCTTCTACGGCGGCGATCCCCGTGGCCACCTGCACCAGGCTGTCGAAACCGCGCCGGGCGCCCCACGGCCCGTCGTCGCCCCAGGCGGAGAGGCGGGCGACGACCAGCCCCGGGCGGCGGGCGGCGAGTTCCTCGGGCGCCAGACCGAAGCGGTCCAGGGCGCCCGGCCGGTAGCCGGTGACCACGACGTCCGCGCCGGTCAGCAGCTCCTCGAAGGTGGCCCGGCCGGCCCGCGCGCCGAGGTCGAGCACGGTGGAGCGCTTGCCGAATCCGGTGTCGCTGTGCGCGTCCTGGCTCTCCGGCAGCTGCGGTGCGTCGATCCGCAGCACATCAGCGCCGAGCAGCGCGAGCGTACGGGTGGCGACCGGTCCGGCGATCACCCGGGTCAGGTCCAGTACGCGCAGCCCCGCGGCGGGCAGCACGGGATCACCGGCGAGCACCGGCAGCGGGCGCGGGGGCGCGCCGGTGCCCAGCGGCTCCAGCGTGAGCAGCGGATGGGCGGCCACCGCGGCGCCCTGCGGGTGCGCGGCCCACTCCTCGGGGGTGCGGGCGGCGACGGCCAGCCCGCCCGCCGCGTACACCGTCTCCTGGACCTCCTCGGCCCGGCGGCCGGCCAGTTCGGCCGCCACCTCCGCCGCACCGGCGGCCGCCGGCAGGCCGAGCGCGGTCAGCAGCCGGGTGCGGTGGTGCGGGTAGTTGGCGTGGGTGCGCAGCCAGCCGTCGGCGGTGCGCCAGAAGCGGGAGAGCGGCGCGAACGTCGAGGGTGCCCGGCCGTCGATCCGCAGATGGCGCTCGCTGACGAAGGCGGTGGCCACCGCGCCGTCGTCGACCCGTACGGCGGGCACCGGCCGGCCGGTACGCCGGGCGGCCAGTTCGGCGGCGGCGAGCGCGCAGACGGCGACCGTGGAGCGGGCCAGCGCCATCACCGGGAGCCGGGCCGCGAGCAGGCCGGGCGGTCCGCCGTAGGAGATCCGCCGGGTGAGATCCGGGGCGCCGCCGAGTGCCGCCCAGGCCAGTTCCGTACCGGTGTCATGTCGTTGCCCCATACACCCAGTGTGGCACCGCGTGCCGCCGTGGCAACTTCGGGGGTGGTACGAGTGCCACGGAAGCCGCTCACCGGTTGCCCGCGGTGTACGGAGCCGCGCCGCCGCCCGGCCGATGGCGATATCAGGCCGTCAGCACAACGCGCCGCCAGAAGTAAAGACCCCGTAAGGCAACACCGGCAGAGAGTTCCGAACATGGCCAATTACGACCGAAGTTGGCTGGACTGCGCGTAGACGATCCCGGCACACCGGGCATGAAGTGGAGATCAGCACGTCGCACACGCGCGCGTTCCCGCCGACCCCCCTCATACACGCGAGCACCTCAGGCCCTTGCCCGGGAGGCAAGCCATGACCGAAACCGTTTCCTTCCCGCAGGACCGCACCTGTCCCTACCAGCCGCCGTCCGCCTATCAGCCGCTGCGCGCAGAGGGTCCGCTGGCGCGTGTCACCTTCTACGACGGCCGCTCGGCATGGCTGGTGACCGGCCACGCCGAGGCGCGGGCCCTGATGTCCGACCCGCGGCTGTCCGCCGACCGGATGAACCCGGCGTTCCCGATCACGATCGAACGCGCCGCGCAGATCCGCCGGACCAGGACACCGCTGCTCGGCGTGGACGACCCCGAGCACAACACCCAGCGCCGGATGCTGATACCCGGCTTCACCGTCAAGCGGGCCGCCGCGATGCGGCCGCAGATCCAGCGGATCGTCGACGGCCTCATCGACCGGATGCTCGCGCAGGGGCCGCCCGCCGAGCTGGTCTCCGCCTTCGCGCTGCCGGTGCCGTCCATGGTGATCTGCCTGCTGCTCGGCGTGCCCTACGCCGACCACGAGTTCTTCGAGGAGCAGTCGCGCCGGATGCTCCGCAGCGGTTCGGCGGAGGAGTTCGAGGACGCCCGCGAGCAGTTGGAGAACTACCTCGCCGAGCTGATCTCCGGCAAGGAGAAGAAGCCCGGCGAGGGACTGCTGGACGATCTGATCGACGACCAGCTGCGGACGGGCGCCCTCACCCGCGAGGACCTGGTCACCTTCGCCCTGATCCTGCTGATCGCCGGGCACGAGACCACCTCCAACATGATCTCGCTCGGCACCTTCACGCTGCTCGAACACCCGGCACAGCTCGCGCAGTTGCGGGCCGACGAGAGCCTGATACCGGCCGCGGTCGAGGAGCTGCTGCGGTTCCTGTCCATCGCCGACGGCATGGTGCGGGTGGCCACGGAGGACATCGAGATCGGCGGGCGGACCATCAGGGCCGACGAGGGCGTGGTGTTCGCCAACTCCACGATCAACCGTGACGGCACTGCCTACGCGTCACCCGACGACCTGGACTGGCACCGTTCCGCCCGCCATCACGTGGCGTTCGGTTTCGGCATTCACCAGTGCCTGGGACAGAACCTCGCCCGCGCCGAGATGGAGATCGCACTGCGCTCGCTCTTCACCAGGATCCCGGATCTGCGGCTCGCCGCGCCGGCCGCGGAAATTCCCTTCAAGCCGGGCGACACATTGCAGGGAATGATCGAACTGCCGCTGGCCTGGTAGCACCATGGGGGCAGCCAAGAAGAAAGGGGTCCGACATGCGGATCGAGATCGACCCGGACATCTGTATCGGCGCCGGCCAGTGCGTACTGACCGCGCCGGGGGTGTTCACCCAGGACGATGAGGGCTACAGCATGCTGCTGCCCGGCCGCGAGGACGGCGCGGGCGACCCGCTCGTACGGGAGGCCGCCCGCGCCTGCCCCGTCGGGGCCATCACGATCACGGACGGCTGACGGCCCGCCGCGCGCACCCGGCGGACGCCACGGCCGGCGCACGGCCCCCGGCCGGCCCCCGTCCGACGGGTACCACCACTGACCCACCCCTGCCGAAGCCACCTATCCGCTACCGCAACACCCCGTGCGTGACGGGAAGTTCGAGGACCCCGGCGTCCTCGGGCGCGCTGGTGACCGTCACCGGTTTACTGCCGCGATTGCCCGCATAGGCGGTGTCGCTCGCGGCGATCACCAGCCGCAGACGGTGCCCCGGCTCGTACCGGTGCACGATGCCCGGGAGCTGCACGGTGAACTTCCGGGTCACATCGGGCACCCGGGCCGGGGCGACCAGCCGGTGCACCAGCGTCTTCCCGCCGTCCGGTGCGATGTCGTACAACTTTGCGAAGAGCACCAGCTTGTCGGCGGCGTCCGCGGAGTTCTGCACCCGCTCGGTCGCCGGCGAGACCACCTTGAGGGTCACCTCGGGCGCGCCCACCACATCCACCGGACCGCCCGCGACCGGTGCGGAGGTCCAGTCCAGATAGGTGCCCCCGATGTCGTACGGCGCGGGGTCCGGCAGCCCGAGCATCCCGGCCAGCGAGGTCTCCGAATGGCTGGTGGCCAGCGCCCAGTTGCGGTACGTGCGGCTGCCGCGCACGACCTGTTCGCGCCGGGCCACGAGCGTGCCGTCGCCGGAGAGGTAGAGCCGGCTGCGGGTCGCGGGGACGGTGGAGGCGGTGGCGTAGACGGGCCCCTCGGTGACCCAGTCCCGGTAGTACGCGAAGGCCGGGCCGGTGTCGGTCGCCGTCCGGTGGCGCAGATAGCGGTCGAACCAGGCGAGGATCCGCCGGCCGACGTAGCTGGTGTCCAGGTTTTCCCGGGCCAGGTCGAGTTCGCCCTTGGGCGGGTTCTTGATGCCGCCGCTGTGGCCCCAGGACTGCCAGATCATCTTGGCCGTGGTGCCCTGTGCGGTCAGCGTCCGGTAGGTGGCGGTCGCCTCGTTGAGGTTGAAGAGACTGTCGTTCTGGCCCTGGACGAGCAGCGTCGGCGCCTTGACCGAGGACAGATAGCCGACCGGGGAGACGCTGCGGACGTAGCGGACCATCGCCGCGGTCCCCTCGGCCGGGTACCGCCCGGAGTCCAGCAGCCGCTTGGTGTCGCAGGCCGGTGCGACGAAGTGCAGGCAGCCCGCCGCGCCGATCCGTGACACGTCGAGGTTCGGATGGACCAGCCCCTGCGCCTCGCCGATCAGGAAGAACCCGCCGGTCCACTGGTACTTGTAGGCGCCGGGCGCCGGCCCGCCGACACCCCTCGTGCGATCGGCGTTGTTCGGGTCGAGGGAGTAGGCGAGGTCGTTCCAGGTGACCAGCGGGACGAGTGCGTCCACGCGGTGGTCGACGGCGGCGGTGGCCAGCTGGATCGCCCCGCCGTAGGACCCGCCGATCATGCCGACCCGCGGATCGCTCGGGCCGTCCTTGGTGACGTAGTCGATCCGGGTGCCGTTGTCGGCGGCCACGGCGCCGGCCAGGAAGTCGATCAGACGGCTCGCGGCCTTGCCGTCGATCCGGGGGTCGTCCAGGGAGATCGGGCAGCCGGTCTTGCCGAAGCCGAGGCCGGAGTAGGCCAGGGCGACATAGCCGCGGGCGGCGAACGCCTTGGCGATGGCGTCGGTGGAGCCGTCCGCCTTGCTGCCGCCGAAGCCGTTGGTGGTCAGCACGGCGGGCGCCGGGTGCGCGGCGTCCACGCCGTGCGGGCGGTAGAGGTCCGCGTCCACGGCGCAGTCGCGGTCACCGGCCCGTACGGTCACCTTCAGCGGGGTGACGGTGTACGGACCGGCGGCGGTCGCGGGGGCGGCCGGGGCGAGGGAGGCGGCGAGGGCGGTACCGGCCAGCAGGGCGAGGGAGATACGGAGCACGGGGCGGGACGCGGCTCGGGGCGCGCTGGGCACGAAGACCTCCAGAAGGAAATGTCGTACCACACAGTCGGTAACGGCGCGCTCATGCTGCGCCACCCGCGACGGACGAGTCAACGCCCGCGGCCCGCGTCGGCGCCAGGACATCAGTTCAGCGCCGCACGCCCGGCGGGGTGCGCGCGGGCGTGCGGCGGGGCCGGCCGAGCCACCGTCAGGTGCGCAGCTCCAGGGCCGGGATGTCGTCACGGTCGATGCCGAACGTCTGGGTGTAGAGGGCGAGTTCGGCCTCGATGGCGCGGACGATGGTCTCCTTGCGGCGGAAGCCGTGCCCCTCGCCGGCGAAGGTGAGATAGGCGTGCGCCACACCGCGTCCGGCGACCTCGGCGACGAACCGCTCGCACTGCGCGGGCGGGCAGATCACATCGTCCAGGCCCTGGAGCAGCAGGAACGGCGCGGCGATCCGGTCCGCGCGGTGCAGCGGGGAGCGCTCGCGGTAGCGCTCGGGCACCTCGGCGAGCGGGCCGACCAGCGACTCCAGGTACCGCGACTCGAAGTCATGGGTCTCGCCGGTCGCCCAGGAGGTCAGGTCCAGGACCGGATAGCTGATCGTGCCGCAGGCGTAGAGGTCGGTGGTGGTCAGGGAGGCGGCGGTGGTCCAGCCGCCCGCGCTGCCGCCGCGGATGGCCAGCCGGGCGCGGTCGGCGGTGCCCTCGTCGGCGAGCGACCGGGCGACGGCCGCGCAGTCCTCGACGTCCACCACGCCCCACCGGCCGCGCAGCCGCTCGCGGTACTCCCGGCCGTAGCCCGTCGAACCGCCGTAGTTGACCTGGGCGACGCCGATACCGCGGGAGGTGAAATAGGCGATCTCCAGGTCGAGTACGAGCGGGGCGCGGCCGGTCGGGCCGCCGTGCGCCCACACCACGAAGGGCGGCAGTTCGCCGTCGGGCCCGGTGTGGTCGGGGTGGTGCGGCGGATAGATGTGGGCGTGCACGTCCCGGCCGTCGGGGCCGGTGAACGTACGGGACCGGGGCCGGGGGTAGTACGCCGGGTCCAGCGCATCGGTGTGGCGGGAGGCGATCGGCCGGGAGCGGCCGGTGCAGGTGTCCAGTTCCACGATCTCGTAGGAGCTGTGCGGTCCGGCGGCGATGCCGATGACGCGGCTGCCGTGCGCGGCGAGATCGGGCGCCCACTCCGTCCACGGGCCCGCTCCATCGACCAGTTCGCCGGTGACCGGGTCGAGGATGCCCAGGGCGTTGGCGCCGTGCCCGTGGAGGGTGGCGACGGTGCCGCTCTCCAGCGGCAGGAACCAGCGCTGCCCGACGTTCCACAGCGGGCCGCCGAACTCCTCCTGCCGGGCCGGGCCCAGCCGCCGGCTCACCGCCGGGCCGCCGGCCGCCGCGCCGGGGTCCACCCGGCGCAGTTCCCACCAGCCGTCGGGGTCGGAGACATAGAGCAGCGAGCCGTCGGCGTCCCATTCGATCTGGGCGACGGATTCGCCCCGCGCGGTGGCGTCCGGGACGGTGGGGCCGAGGTCGCCGACGAGCGGCCGGGAGCCGGTGAACTCCCCCTCGGCGGTGATCTCGGCGAGCATCACCAGGGTGCCGTCCCAGGGCATCCGGGGGTGGTCCCAGGCGATCCAGGCGGCCCGCCGGCCGTCCGGGGAGAGCCGCGGTCCGGTGACGAAGCGGTGCCGGTCGTCGCTCAACTCCCTTACGGAGCCCCGGTGTTCGGCGGCGGCACCGTCGAGCGGCACGGCGGCGATCACGCGGCGCACATCGGTGGGCGCGGGGCCGGTGAACTCCTCCAGGACGCACCACACCTCACCGCGCTCCGGGCGGAGCACCGGGTCCACCCAGCGCAGCCCGTCGCCGACGGCGGAGAGCGGGGTCAGCGGGCGCGGGGCGGCCCCGCTGTCGGGTTCCCAGGCGTACAGCCGCTGGTCGGCGAAGTTGCTGAAGACGATCAGCGGTCCGCGGTCGGTGACCGTGCCGGTCCAGGGCCGGCCGCCGTATTCGAGCACCCGGCTGCGGACGTTCCAGGGCGCGGGCAGCTCCGCTTCCTCGGTGCCGGCCGGCCGTCTGCGGACCAGGGTGCGGCGGCCGCCCTCGGCGGGCCGGGGCTCGGTCCACCAGATGTCGTCGCCGACCAGGCCGAGGAAGGCGGGGCGGCCGTCGTGGGCGGCGACCGTCCGGGCGTCTATCGGGGACGGCCAGGCTCCGTAGGGGGCCGTGGTCACCATGCTGGGTTTCCTCCCGGGCCGGACCGGGCCGTACGGCCCGGCGGCCACATCGTCGTGGGCGGCGGCGCGCTACGCCTGTCGCAGGAAATGGTCGAGGACGCGGACGCCGAAGTGGAGGGCGTCGACCGGTACGCGTTCGTCCACGCCGTGGAAGAGCGCCTGGTAGTCGAAGTCCGGGGGCAGTTTGAGCGGGGAGAAGCCGTACCCGGTGATGCCCAGCCGGGAGAACTGCTTGGCGTCCGTGCCGCCGGACATGCAGTACGGGACGACGTGGCCCTCCGGGTCGAACTGCTCGATCGCGGCGCGCATCGCGGCGTAGAGGGGTGCGTCGACCGGCGCCTGGAGCGCGACCTCCCGGTGCTGGTAGTCCCAGGTCACATCGGGTCCGGTGAGCCGGTCCAGGGTCGTGCGGAACTCCGCCTCGCCGCCGGGGACGACCCGGCCGTCCACATGGCCGACGGCGCTGCCCGGGATCACGTTGATCTTGTAACCGGCGGCCAGCATCGTCGGGTTGGCGCTGTTGCGGACGGTCGGCTCGACCAGTTTGGCGGCCGGGCCGAGCTCGCCCAGCAGGCGGTCGACGTCGAAGCCGTCGGCGTGCACGTCCACGTCGATGCCGTACAGCGCGGCGAGTTCGCCGAGCGCGGCCCGCACGGTGGGGGTGAGCCGGACCGGCCATTCGTGCGCGCCGATCCGGGCCACCGCGGCGGCCAGCCGGCTGACGGCGTTCTCGCGGTTGACCTTCGAGCCGTGTCCGGCCCGGCCGTGGGCGGTCAGGGTCAGCCAGGCGGTGCCCCGCTCCCCCGCCGCGATCGGGTACAGCCGCTTCCCGTCGCCCGCGTGGAAGGTGAACGCCCCGGACTCGCTGATGCCTTCCGTGCAGCCCTCGAAGAGGCCGGGGTGCTGGTCGGCGAGGAATCCGGAACCGTCCTCGGCGCTGGCCTCCTCGTCGGCGGTGAAGGCCAGCACGATGTCGCGGCGCGGCCGGACGCCCGTGCGGGCCCATTGGCGGACGGTGGCGAGCACCATCGCGTCCATGTTCTTCATGTCGACGGCGCCGCGGCCCCAGACCACCCCGTCGCGGACCTCCCCGGAGAAGGGGTGTACCTGCCAGTCGGCGGGCTCGGCGGGCACCACGTCCAGATGCCCGTGGACCAGCAGCGCGTCGGCGGCCGGATCGGTGCCGGCGACCCGGGCGACGACGTTCGTACGGCCCTTGGTGCGCTCCAGCAGGGTGGGTTCCAGACCGGCGTCGGCCAGCCGCTCGGCGACGTACTCGGCGGCCGGGCGCTCCCGGCACTCGCCGTCGCCGGCGTTGGTGGTGTCGATGCGGATCAGCTCGGAGGTGAACCGCACGACCTCGTCGAGGGCCTGCTGGTCGACGGGACCGGGATGCTCAGCCATATTGTTCCTCCACGGCGGACGAGACGACGGTGGTGACCGCCTTGAAGCACCGGATGGCTTCGTACATGTCGTCACTGGTATAGGCGACGCGGCGCTCTCCGCTGCGCTCCACGCCCGGTACGCAGGTCGCGGCGCCCACCAGATGCTCCGCGTCGAACTCCAGCTCCAGGCGGAACGGGCCGCGCCGGGCCGGTTCGTGGCGCACCGCGAGCGGTGTCGCCTCCCGGGCCGCGGCCCGGATGTCGGCCGCGGTGCGGGCCGGCGGGCGGCACACCGCGGCGTAGCGCGACACATAGTCCTTGACCGCCACGCCGCGCGCCCGGGGGGCGTATCCCAGCGCGTCCTGGCAGGTCCGGTCGTCGCCGGTGACCAGCACGACCGGTACGCCGTATTCGGCGACCACCAGGGAGTTGAGGTAGCCCTCGCTGGCGCGGGTGCCGTCGACCCAGACACCGGTGAGGGTGTTGGCGAGATAGGTGTGCGCGAGGACGCCCTCGGTGCCGGCCGCGGTGTGGTAGCCGACGAAGGCGATGCCGTCGACATCGCCGTGCTGCACACCCTCGACCATGCTCAGCGACTTGTGCCGTCCGGTGAGCATCTGCGCGCGCTCGTCGAGCTTCTCCAGCAGCAGGTTGCGCATCGTCCAGTGCGCTTCGTTGACCAGGACCTCATCGGCCCCGCCGTCGAAGAATCCGGCAATCGCCGCATTGACATCGGAGGTGAACATATGGCGGCAGCGCTCCCATTGGGGCGTGCCGGGCAGCACGTCGGCGGGCCAGGTCACGCCGGTGGCGCCCTCCATGTCCGCGGAGATAAGGATCTTCACCATGCGTCAGTCCTATCGCAGGTGGGAGGCAGTACGCACCGGTCCGGACATCATGAATTGGCATCTTTTTGCGAGGACCGGACGGGTTCCCACCCTACTCGGGGCCGTACGCCGGGCCGGGTGGGCGGACTTCCGCCGCGCCGCCGGGCGGCGGCAGCGGCCGACGGTACGCATCCGTCGGCCGCTGCCGTGCGGTCAGTGTCCCCGGCGGCCGCGCCGTACCGTGAACTCGTCCACCGCGGACCCGTCCTCGATCAGGCAGCGGACCTTCAGCTGCGCGGCGCGGCCCGCGGCGGCCGGTGTGACGTCGACCGTCACCAGCCCGTAGCCGGTGTACCGGACCCGGGACCATTCGACCTTGACGGTCTGTTCGTGGCCGTCCCTGGTGGAGACCACCATGGGGACCGGTTCGTCGTTCGGCTTCTCGTGGCCCAGGTAGGTGTCGCCCACCGGGAACTTGTAGAGGCCGCCCCCGCCGCCGCCCGCCACCACGTAGGTGGTGCCGTCCGCCACCGGGTCGGTGGTGCCGCCGGAGGGGAGTTTGCGGGTGGCCTTGCCGCCGCGGATCGGGTCGGTCCGCTCGTAGACGTGGTTGTGGCCGTTGAGCACCAGATCCACCTGGTAGCGGTCGAACAGCGGGGCCCAGTCCTGCTGGGCGCCCAGTTCGGCTCCGTTGTCGTGGCAGGTGGAGTAGGTGCACTGGTGGAAGTAGACGACGATGAAGTCGATGGTGGGATCGGCGCGGAAGGCGGCCAGCCGGCGGCGCAGCCACGGTGTCTGCTTCCCCCTGGTGTAGTCCAGGTTGGCGGGGGTGTTGAAGCAGACGTCATTGCCGTCCAGGCTGAGCAGCCCGACGTTCTGGTAGCGCCAGGAGTAGATGCCGGTGGAGCGCTCCCAGGCGTTGTCGGGCATGGCGTACCGCGCGCGCATCCCGCCGTAGCCGTCCTCCCCGTACCACGCCTCCATCTCGTGGTTGCCCATCGAGATCATCCACGGGGTGCGGGACGAGACCGGCTCGTTCTGGACGAAGAAGGAGTCCCAGACGCGGGCGTCGTACTTGTCGGAGCGGGTGCCGCCGCCCTCGGTGTTGGCGTAGCAGAGGTCGCCCATGTGCAGATGGAAGGCGGGATCGAGACCGGCTATCAGGTTGCTCGTGGCGGCGGCGTTGTAGCCGATGCCCTGGTCGCCGAAGGCGGTGAAGGTGAAGGCGCCGCCGTGCCCCGGTGCGGGGGCGGTGCGGAAGCTGGCCACCTCGCCGAGGCGGGCGCCCTGGGCGACCGGGTCGTAGCCCCGGTGGCCGACGACGTAGTAGTACGTCGTGTCCGGTACGAGGTGGTCCAGAGCCGCGTGCAGGTGGTACTGGGTGACCTTCTTCGGTTTGACCAACGGCTGGTCCTCCACCGGGTGTTGCCAGGCGAGCTTGCTGACCAGCGGGCGGACCTCGGCGCGGACGCGGTTGCCCAGGTCGCCGGGGTTCAGGCCGATCCGGATGAACGGGTCGGCCACGGCGGCGGGCACCTGCCAGGAGACGACCATCTGCCGGGCGGGGTCGGCCCCGAAGTTGATGTGCCGTCCGAAGGGGCGCAGCGCGGACCCGGCGGTACGGACGGCGGAGGGGACGGCCGGGCCGGCGGCCGCGGCCGGGGCGGTGCGCGGTTCCGCGACCGCGGCCGCCGCGCCGCCCGGCAGCAGGACCGTACCGGCGGCCCATGCGGCGCCGCCCGACGCGCCGATGCGGAGGATGCCGCGGCGGGAGTGCCCGGAGTGCCGGGACGCGGTCCCATCCGGTGGAGTGGTGTGCCCCTCCCGACCGGAGGCGGGTTCCGTGGGCCGCTCGTGCTGCTCGGCGGGGACCGGGCGGGCCGGGCCGCTGCCGGAATTCTCACTCGGCCGCGCCGACGGGGCGGCTCCGTCGGGTCGTTCACCGTGCGCTGACGTCTCGAACATGCCCGGACGCTAAGGGAACCCGTCGGACTCGACAAGAGGTTCGACCGGCAAAAGATCACTGTGCGTGAGACCGACCGGAACATGCCCACCGGTCGCCATCTATCGGCCACTTACCGGCGTCGGTGGATGCTCCCGCCGCGCCCGGACACCCGGCCCCAGGGCAGCGGAGCGGGGCGGCGCAGGGCCGCCCGCGTTCCAGAGGAGTGTTCCAGGGGCTTCCCGTTTCCCCAGGTCACAGGGTGCGCGGGCGTTCCGGCGTCCCGCATGCCCGGATACGTCTGGCGGTGGAATCCGCCGCCCCGCAAGCTGAGTTCACCACCGGCCGCCGCCGCTCCGGCCGCGCGGCAGTCGCCGTCGCCGTCGTCTGCGCACCGGTCCGGTCCCCGCGGCGTACCGGCCGCGGGCACGCCGTCCGCCGCCGCGGGCGCCGCACCGTATACGCCATCGTCGCTTTCCGCATCCACCACGGACACACCCCGGGGAGAAGCACACACATGAACATCCGCCGCACCCGTATCGCCACCGCCGCCGCGACCGCCCTCGTCGGCGCCCTCGCCCTCACGGGCCTGACGACCGGAGCCGCCACCGCCGCGCCGGCCACGGTGAAGGCCGCCTCGCCCGTTACCTGCACCGGCGCCAACACCAAGGTCGAGGTCTCCCAGGTGAGCCGTCCCATCAATCACCTGCTGATCAAGGCCACCAACACCGGCAAGGTGCCCTGCTATGCGTACGGCGCCCCGCTGATGGGCTTCAACGACCCGCAGGCCGCCCTGCCGATCCTCCGCGACAGCATCCCGCAGGCCGTGGTCACCCTGGAGCCGGGGCAGTCCGCCTATGCCGGCGTCCGCACCTCGGGCGACGGCGGCCACGGCCAGTGGGGCACGAAACTGTCCCTGGGCTTCCAGGGCCGCGACCTCGCCGGCTCGGTCGGGCCCATGGTCTCCCCCGCCGTCCCCAAGGGCACCTGGGTCGACGACTCGGCCACGGTCACCTACTGGCAGACCACCGCGGCCGACGCCCTCTTCTGGTAACCCGTCCCCCGCGCACAGCCGGCGCCGAACCCACCCCGGTCTCCCTTCCCCCCTGGAGACCGGGGTGTCCGGCGTGCCGCGACGGCTCGCGGCGTCCGCCGCCGCCCGCTCAGCCCAGCACGGTGTCGAGGTGGTAGTCCAGCGCCTCCATGGCCGCCTCGGGTGAGCGCTGCCCGAGGGCGACGTCCACGCCGAGGCCCGTGGCGAGGGTCCAGCAGATGTCCGCGTCGATCCGGTCGTCGCCCCGGGACGTGGTGCCGCGCTCGTGCCGGGCGGCGGTGATGAGACCGGCGGTGAACGAGACGAGTTCACCGTCGTTCGGGGCGAGGACGCCCGCCATGGCCGGGTCCGAGACGGCCCGTCCGAGCACGGCGACGGACAGCTGGAGGAGGCGCAGGCCGTCTTCGTCGCGGGCGAGCATCGCATGGAGGCAGGCCCGCAGGATCGTCTCGGCGCTCGCCTCGCCGGCCGCGTGGACGGACGCCTCGATCCTGGCGTTGAGCGCGCGTACGGCGCGGGCGACGGCGTCGCGGATCAGCTCCTCCATCGTGCCGTAGTAGTGCTGCACCTGCCCCATGGAGACCCCGGCCTCCGCTGCGACCTTGCGCAGGGTGACGCCTTCGAGGCCGTCCCGGACCGTCAGCGTCCATACGGCTTCGGCCAGCCGTCTCCTGCGGTCCTCGTGGTCCACGACCTTCGGCATGCGCCCCTCCAGTTAATGCAATGCGTCTGCATTGCGTCATCGCCACCAGTTTATTACAGTGCACTTGCATTGCTAAAGCGCGCCGGTGTCCGCACCGGCCTGCGCGCACACCGTTTTCCGCACCCCGAAAGGTCATCATGAAGTTCGACGTGTTCCAGATCATCGGCGCGGTCCTCACCGTCCTCGGCGGCCAGGGGGCGATCCGGCTGCTGATCGACCACGACAACACCGGACTGCTCGGCGCGCTCCCCGGCGGTTTCGCGGGCCGCCTGACCGTCTATCTGGCCGCCACCACGGCGGGCGTCCTCCTGGCCGGCTGGGCCCACGGCCGCGCCAAGGCGCTCGGGCGGCGCAAGTGACCGCCGGGGCGCCGGGGTTCCGCACCAGGCTGCGGATGCTCGCCGCGGCGGCGGGGGTGCTGCTGCTGACGGCGTGCGGCACACCGGCCACACAGGCCGGACCTGCCGCACCGGCCGCAGCGGCCGGCGGCGAAGGGGCCGCCCCGGTGGTGCGGACCGCGTCGGGGCAGGACGGGTTACGGCGGTTCCGGGGCATCCCGTTCGCCGCCCCACCGGTCGGCGACCGGCGCTGGCGGCCACCGCAGCCCGCCGCCGCGTGGACCGGCACCCGGGACACGACGCGATCGGGGCCGGTGTGCGAACAGCCCGCATCGCCCGAGCTGCCGCGCGGCACCCCGCGGAGCGAGGACTGCCTCACCCTCGACATCACGGCCCCGGCCGGACCGGGCGCGAACCGGCCGGTCCTGGTGTGGGTGCCCGGCGGCGGATTCCTCACCGGTGCGGGCTCGATCCACGACCCGGCCCGGCTGGTTCGGGCGGGAGAGCTGGTCGTCGTCACGGTCAACTACCGGGTGGGGGTGTTCGGTTTCTTCGCCCATCCCGACCTCGGACGGAGCAGCAACTTCGGGCTCCAGGACCAGTTGGCCGCGCTGCGCTGGGTGCGGGCCAACATCGCCCGGTTCGGCGGCGACCCCGGCGCCGTCACCCTGGCCGGGGAGTCCGCCGGGGCGATGAGCACCTGCTCCCTCATGACGTCACCGGCCGCGCGGGGCCTGTTCCGGCGGGCCATCGTCCAGAGCGGATCCTGTCTGACCGGCCATCCGGCCGGTGCGCTGGGCCCAGGTGTCGGCGCGGTCTCCAGCTGGCAGCCGATCGGTACGGTGCAGGGCACCGGCCGGGCCCTCGCCGAGCGGCTCTCCTGTACCGGCGTCGCCTGTCTGCGCAAGGTGCCCGCGGACCGGCTCCTGCCGTACACCGCGCAGTTCCCGATGGTCGCCTACGGCACCGGCCTGCTGCCGGCCGAACCCGCCGCGGTGTTCGCCGCCGGAAAGGAGGCGGACGTCCCCCTCCTCCAGGGCAATACCCGCGACGAACACGTCGAGTTCGCCCTGGCCGCCTACCCCGGCGGCCGCACCGCCGCCGAGTACTCCGCCGCACTCCGGACCGCGTTCGGCGCCGCCGCACCGCGGGTCGAGCGGCGCTATCCGGCGGGGGACTTCCCGTCCCCGATCGCGGCGCTCGGCCGGGTGTTCAGCGACCGCGACTGGATCTGCCCCACCGGGGAGTCCGGCCGCCTGCACGCCCGTATTTCTCCCACCTACACCTACGTCTTCGCGGACCCCACCGCCCCCACCACCAGCGGCCGGCCGCTGCCCGGCACCGTCCGGCCCGCGACCGCGCACGGCTCCGAACTCGGCTATCTCTTCGACTTCCCCGACGGCCCCGCGCTCACCACCGAACAGCGGGCCCTGGCCGGACAACTCGTCGGCTACTGGGCCCGGTTCGCGCGGACCGGCGACCCCAACGGCCCCGGCGCCCCGGCCTGGCCACGCTTCGGCGCCCACGCCACCGCCCTCACCTTCGGCGCGGACTCCGTACGGACCGTCGACCTGGACGCCGCCCACCACTGCGGACTCTGGTTCTGACCCCCGGCGCGGCGGCGCGGAAAGACCTGTGCGGACTCCGCACAGGTCTTTCCACCGTGCGACAACAGCGCCCGGCCTGCCCTTCACCGGTCCACGGCCCGTTCCGGGCGCCGCCGCACCCCGCCGCCGGGACCGGTGCGGTCCGCCCTACGCCGCCGGGGTCCCGGGGGCCAGCAGCCCGGAGGTGTCGATCACCTGCCGGATCGCCGCCCCGCTCGCCAGTTCCTCCAGCGCCTCATTGAGTCCGGTGAGCGGGAGCGTGCCGGTGTGCAGTTCCTCCACCGGCATCGCCCCGGCCCGCCAGAGGTCCAGATAGCGCGGGATGTCCCGGCGCGGGACCGCGTCGCCCATGTACGAGCCGATCAGCGACTTCCCCTCGCCGGCGAAGGCCAGCGCGGGCACCTCCAGGGTCCGGCCCGGGGCCGGCAGGCCCACCGAGACGACCCGGCCGCCCCGGTCGACCGCCCGGAGGCACTCCCCCGTCACGGCCGGGCTGCCGACCGCCTCGACGGCCAGTTCGGCGCCGCCGTCCGTGAGCTGACGGATCGCCTCGACGGCGCCGTCGGGGGCGAGCGCGTGGTGGGCGCCGAGCCGCCGGGCCAGATCGCGTTTGGCCGGCACCGGGTCGACGGCGATGACGGGGTAGGCACCGGCCGCCCGAGCGCCCAGCACCGCGGAGAGGCCGACGCCGCCGAGCCCGTACACGACCGCGGACTGACCGGGGCGCAGCGCCGCCGTGTTGATCACCGCGCCCGCGCCGGTGAGGACCGCGCAGCCGAACATCGAGGCCACGGCGAACGGTACGTCGGACGGGATCGGGACCACCGACTCCTGGGCGACGACGGCGTATTCGGCGAACGCGGAGACCCCCAGCTGGTGGTGGACGGTCCGGCCGGCGGCGTCCCGCAGCAGCGGGGGTCCGTGCAGCAGACCGCCGGAACCGTTGGCCGCCGCGGCCGCACCGCACAGTGCGGGACGGCCCTCGCCGCAGCGGCGGCACTGTCCGCAGCTGGGCACGAAGACCAGCGCGACATGGTCGCCGGGGGCGACGCGCCGTACGCCGGGACCGGTCTCCGCCACCACACCGACCGCCTCGTGGCCCAGCGCCATCGGCAGCGGGCGGACCCGGTCGCCGTTGACGACGGAGAGGTCCGAGTGGCAGAGGCTGGCCGCGGCCACCCGGACCAGTACCTCGCCCTCCCGGGGCGCGCCCAGCGTCAGCTCCTCGATCTCCACGGGCCGGCTGTCCCGGTAGGGGCGGCGCCCGGTGACCTCGCGCAGGACGGCTGCCGCGATCTTCATGCGGCCGCCTCCGCGCGCGGGGTGCAGCGCAGGACGTCGCGCTGTTCCAGGAGGGGCACGATCCGGCCGATGACGAGGTCCTGGAAGTGGGCCGAGGCGCAGTGCGCGGTGAAGTCGGCCTCGGCGCCGTACTCCTCGTACAGCACGATGGCGCGCGGGTCCTCGGTGCCCTGGTGGACGCGGTACCGGCGGCAGCCGGGCTCCTGGCGGGAGGCCCGGGACATGGCGTCGAGCAGGGTCAGCACCTCCTCCTCACGTCCGGGCAGGGTGCGGTATCGGGCGATGACGACATAACTCATGTCCTACTCCAAGGAGGTGGGGCGGGCGGGGGCGGCGGGCACCGCCGGGAGCTGATCGCGGCGCAGCTCCCACAGGCGGGGGTCGGAGGTGGCCGCGGCGACCGCGCCGAGGGCGAGCGCCTTGGCCACGTCCGCGGCCGTCTCGACGAAACCGGCCGCCACGAAGGGCGTCATGGCCCGCTGCGCCTGCGGGCTCATATGCGCCACGATCGGCGCGGGCATGACCTCCACCAGGTCGGGCAGTCCCCGGGCCACCGCGTCCGTGCTGCGCCGCAGGTTGGACCGGTCGGTGACGAACACCTTCATCATGGACAGCAGGCCCAGCGGCCGGGCCTTCTCGATGAGGTTGAGCCGGGTGCTGACCACCCCGGCGGCGCCCATGTGCTTGAGGAACTCCAGTGCGCCGCGGTCCTGTGCCAGGCCGGGGCTGCTGTCGACGTTGACGAAGACCGTCTTGCCCGCCCGGCCGAGGGCGGGCACGATCTGCGGCAGCTGCCCCACCGGCAGTGAGGCGACGATGCCCACCGACGCGGGGGCCTCGGCGAACTGCCGTACCAGTTGCGCCCCGACGACCGATGCGATGACGGGGACCTGGGAGAAGGCGGTGGAGAGCCGGCGGTCGAGGGCGACGCCGGGCCGGGGTCGAGGATTCATGGCCTGCCTGTGGTGGAGGGCGCCGGCTCAGGCCAGCGGTGCGGTGCCGAAACGGCTGGGCAGGCCCAGTTTGCCCGGGTTGAGAATGCCGGCCGGATCGAGGGCCTCCTTGACGGCGGCGAAGGCGGCGAACCCGGCGCCGAGGGCTTCGGGCAGGTAGGGGCCGCGCAGCAGACCGCAGCCGTGGTGGTGGCTGATCGCCGCGCCGTGGCGCAGCAGGACCTCGTTGGCGGCGTCCCAGACGGCGCGGTACCACTCGCGGCGCCGGCCGGGCTCGACATCGCCGCGCAGCGAGAAGTAGACGCAGGCGCCGTCGGTGTAGGCGTGGGACTGGTGGGCGGAGGCGGCCAGGGTGCCGGGTACGGACTGGATGGCGGCGGTCACCTCCGTGTAGATGCCGGGCAGTTCGGCCCAGGAGGCGGCCATCTCCAGGGTGTCGGCGACGAAGCCGGGGCCCGGGGTGAAGCCGTCGGAGGACTTGCCGACCAGCATCCGTTCGTTCAGCCAGCGCGCGAAGACGGCGTCGCTGTCGAGTTCGGGACCGTATTCGGCGCAGATCTCGGCGCTGACCGCCAGGCCCGCGTCCACCAGCGCGGGGTCGCCCTCGTCGGCGATGAGCAGCAGGTTGGTGTCCGGCAGGTCGAAGTGGACCTTGCTCTCCAGGGCGTCGTAGAGCCGCAGTACGGCGGGGGTGGCGCCGCGCTGGAGGATGCGGCGGCAGGCTTCGAGGCCCTCGGCGAAGGTGGCGAAGCCGAAGGCGAGGGCCTTGGCGTAGCCGGGGAGCGGGTGGACGCGCAGCCGGGCGCCGGTGATGACGCCCAGCGTGCCTTCCGAGCCGATGAACAGCTGGCGCAGGTCGGGGCCGGTGGCGGCGCGGGAGTAGTCGCCGTAGGTGGCGCGGGTGCCGTCGGCGTGCACGACGTCGATGCCGACGACCATGTCCTCGATCTTGCCGTAACGGGTGGAGAGCTGGCCGGCGCCGCGGCAGGCGATCCAGCCGCCGACGGTGGAGACGGCGAACGCGGACGGCCAGTGGCCGGTGGTCACGCCGTACGTCTCCTGGAGTTCCTGCTCGAAGAGGTCGCCGAACATGCCCGCCTGGACGTCCACGACGTTCGACGCCGCGTCGAAGGACGTGATCCGGTTCAGGCCGCACAGGTCCAGGACGACGCCGCCGAAGACGGGCAGCGCCGCGCCGGTGACGTTGCTGCGGCCCGCCGAGGGGGTGACCGGGATGCCGGCCGCGTGGCAGATCCGCAGGACGGCGGCGACCTGGTCGGCGTCGGTGGCCTCGACGACGACGGCGTCCGGGGTCGCCGGGTGGCCGTCGGTCTCGCCGATCATCGAGCCGGCCCACCAGTCGCGGGTGCGGGCGACGACCTCGGCGCGCTCGACGTGGACGGCGTGCGCGGCGTCGCGCAGCGCGGCCAGCACCGCGTCGGGGACGGGCACGGGGTCCGCGCTCTGGAGGGCGGCGCCGCCGTCGCCGATGGGCGTGGTGCGGGCCCAGCGCGGGGGTGTGGGGGCGCCGACGGTGTAGTCGCCGCGGTTGAAGGGGTGGGTGATGGTCTGTCGGCTGATCACGGTGCTGCTCCTTGGGTGGTGCGGGCCGCTCGGTGCGGAGCGGCGGGGGCGCGTGGGGTACGTGGGGTACGTGAGTGGGTCCGCGCGGGAGCCGGCCGCTCAGGCCGTCCCGGGCCCGGTGACCGCGGCGGCGCCCTCGAAGAGGACCGTCCGCTCGTGACGTACGTCGGCGAGGTAGGCGTTGACCTGCTGTTCGACCTGGGCGTCGGTCAGGCCCAGTTCCCGGCCGAGCAGCGCGCCGACGGCCGGCGCCGCGGCAGCCGAGGCGTCCCGGGCGAAGAGCCGGGCGCGGGTGCGGCGGGAGAGGACGTCGTCGACCGAGCGGGCGAGTTCGCAGCGGGCCGCGTAGACGACCTCGGCGCGGGTGTAGGGCAGACCGGCCACGACCGGGTCGGCGAGGGTCGGGTCCTCGCTGATCAGGTCGTGCACGAAGCGCGCCTCGGTGCCGTAGCGCTCGCCGAAGTGCGCGGCGAGTCCGCCGGTCGCGGCGACCGCCTCGGCGTCGTAGCCCGCGCCGCCCAGCAGCGGCAGGTGGGCGGTGCGGCTGCGGACCTGCCCCTTGCGGCCGAGGACGGTGAGGACCTTGTCGATGACCAGCTCGCCCATGTGGCGGCTGGTGGTGAGTTTGCCGCCGGTCACGGTGACCATGCCGCCGGCGCCGATGGTGATGTGGTGGTCGCGGCGCATGTCGAGGGTGGCGCCCTCCTTGCCCCCGACCAGCGGCCGCAGCCCGCCGATGCTGCCGACCACGTCGTCCGGGCCGAGCTGGGTGTCGAAGGCGGTGTTGGCGCCCTCCAGCAGGAACTCCATCTCCTCGCGGGTGCAGTGCACATCGTCGGAGGAGCCCTGGTAGTCGTTGTCGGTGGTGCCGAGCACCACGGTGTCGCCCCAGCGGGTGCAGGTGGCCCGGCGGGCCCGGCCGGGGATCGGGACGGTGATGGTGCAGTCGTTGCGGATCTTGTGCCAGGGCACCACGATATGGACGCCCTTGGCCGGGCGCACCTGCGGCCGGTGCCCGTCGTCGGCCATCGAGTCGACGCTGTCGCTCCATACGCCGGTGGCGTTGACCACGGCGTTGGCGCGGATGGTGAGGGTCTCGCCGTCGGCGCCCGCCTCGGCGCCGCCGACCCGGCCGTTGCGGGTGATCAGCCGGTTCACCGTGGCGCCGTTGAGCACCGTGGCGCCCAGCGCCGCCGCGGTACGGATGATGGTGAGGGTCAGCCGGGCGTCGTCGGCGCGGCTGTCGAAGTAGAGCAGCCCGCCCGTGAGGTGCTCGGCGCGGAGCGTCGGGGCGTGCCCGAGGACTTCGGGGACGGTCAGCCGCTGGTGGAGCTTGCCGATGCGCCAGCCGCCGACCAGGTCGTAGGTCCACAGCAGGCCCTCGAAGCCCTTGGCGAGCCGGGGGTCGAAGACCCCTTCCTTCTCCAGGATGGGGAAGAGGAACGGCAGCCGCTGGACGAGGTGCGGGGCGTTCTTGCGGAAGCGGTGGCGCTCCAGCAGTGAGTGCCGGACGAGGTTGACGTTGCCCTGTTCGATGTACCGCAGCCCGCCGTGCACCATCTTGGAGGACTTCGACGAGGTGCCGGAGGCGAAGTCGTCCTTCTCCACCAGCGCGGCGCGCAGTCCCCGGGAGGCGGCGTCCAGGAGGGCGTACGCGCCGGTGATGCCGCCGCCGATGACGAGCACGTCGAAGACCTCGTCCGCCAGCCGGCGCTTGATCCGGTCGCGGTCGAGGAGCAGGGGCTTGCCGCGGGCGGCGGCCGCGGCGGCGCGCCGCGGTTTGCGGGCGGGCATGGTGATCACGAGATCAACTCCTGGTGGTTCGGGTGGTGCTGGTGGATCGGGTGGTGCGGTGAGTGGGGGTGGCGCCGGCAGGGCGGGGCGCCGGTGAGCCGGGGTGGTCCGGGCGGTCCGGTGTCAGGGGCCGTCCGGGGCCGCTCCGCGGCCGGGCGGGTGCAGATGCCGGGCCATCAACTCCCGCCACCACGCCCGGCGTTCGGCCCGTTCGTCCGGTCCGGTGGCCGGTTCGAAGATCTCTCCCCGGGGCTGTGCCTCGACGACCTCCGTGAGCGAGGACCACAGGCCCTCGTGCACGCCCGCCAGATACGCGGTGCCCCGCAGACTGGCGGTGGCGGAGTCGGTGACCCGCTCCAGGGGGAGGCCGGTGAGGTCGGCCTGGATGCGCATGAGCGGATCGCTGCCGGACACCCCGCCGCCGACCCGCAGTTGCCGGAAGGGCGCGCCCATCGTGCCGGCCACCCCGTCGATGAGGTCGCACACCGAGTGCGCGATGCCGTCGAAGACCGCTCGGGCGACGTCCGCGCGGCCGGTGGCGAGGGTGAGGCCGCCGAGCGCGGCCGCGGCCTCCGGGTGCCAGTCGGGCGTACGGACCCCGACCAGCGCCGGGATGAACCAGGCGCCGCTCGCCGGCGCGCCCTCCGCCCGGCCGGCCAGCTCGCCGATCTCCTGCGGGGAGGTGAAGAAGCCGAGGTCGTCGCAGAGCCAGCGCAGCGCGGAGCCGGTGGTGGAGCTGTACGCCTCCAGGCTGTACTGCGTGGTCGTGCCCTGCCGCCAGCCGGGCTGGGCGAGCACCCCGGAGATCCCGGGCCGGGGCAGGGCGGGGCGGTGGCCGGTCGCGACGTCCACGAACGCGCCGGTCCCGTACACGCACATACCGTGCCCGGCGGCGAGACCGCCGAGCGCGATCAGTGCCGCGTGCTGGTCGCCCATGGAGGCGGCGATCGGCACCCGGACGCCCAGGACGGCGGGGTCGGTGGTGCCGAACCCGGCGTCGTCGGCGCACAGCCGGGGCAGCAGCTCGGGCGGGAAGCCCTGGTGCGCGATCCACTCCTCGTCCCAGGCGTGCCGCTCCAGGAGGTATCCGCCGGTGGAGCAGGCGTTGGTGGCCGTCGTGGCGTGCACGGCGCCGCCGGTCAGCTGCCAGATCAGCCAGGTGTCGACGGTGCCGAAGACGAGCCGGCCCGCCCGGTGGGCGTCCCGTACCGCGGGGTGTTCCGCGAGCTGCCGGGCGGCCCAGTAGAACGGGGCGCGCGAGCCGACCGGGCGGCCGGTACGGCCGATGAGGACCTGGTTCCAGGCGGCCTCGAAGGCGAGCAGCTCCTGTGCGTAGCGGCGGTCCTGCCAGACCACGGCGGGCAGCAGGGGGCGGCCGGTGACCCGGTCCCAGAGCATGGCCGTCGCCCGCTGGGTGGAGAGCGCGAGCGCCCGGATCTCGATGCCCTCCGCGCGCGCCGCGGCGAGCGCCTGGCGGCACACCTCCAGGGTGGCGGTCCAGATCTCCATCGGGTCCTGTTCGACGGAGTGCGCGTCGGGGCGGGCCACCTTGATCGGCCGGTAGCGGACCGGTCCGGCGGCGCCGGAGTCCAGGACGACACCGGCCCTGGTGCCCGTCGTGCCCTCGTCCACGGCCAGTACGCCGAGCCGGCGGCCACCGCCGTGGGGTGGGGCGAGGTGCGGCCCGGTGGTGTGCTCCGGGCCGGGGAATGTCTGCGTCATTGCAGCCCTTTCGGTTCAGCGGGTGCCGGCGGCGACGGGGGCCTGGGACGGGCCGCCGTCGGCCGTCCGCCGCGCCGGTTCGTCCGGCGATTCCGTGGTCCGCGTCGGGTCCCACTTGATCAGCAGGCAGGTCAGCAGCCCGAGCAGCGGCACGGCCGACAGGACCAGGAACGTGTGGTCCAGCCCGATGGCGTCCTTGATCTGCGGGAAGAGGTAGAGCCCGGCGACGCTGCCGAAGCTGCCCACCATGCCGGTGACGCCGGTGCCCAGGGCCCGGACGTCGCTGCGGTAGGAGAGCGCCGCGATGGACTTGCCGTTGGCGCCGGGCCCGGCCGAGTGGCAGAGGATGAACAGCGCGGGCAGTACGAAGCCGACCGCGGTCGGGACCCGGCCGAACGTCAGCCCCATCGCGACGAGCACCACGAACACTCCGGCGAAGCCGGCGGCCGAGCTGATCCGCAGTCCGAGGCGGCGCCCGAGGTAGGCGGAGCCGAAGCCGCCGACGATGCCGAAGGCGTTGAACACCATCGAGCCGACGGTGGCCTTCTCGAAGCTCTCGCCGAAGATCGCCAGGCTGATCACCGGCAGGTACCAGCCGACCGCGAAGTACTGCATCGACTGGCCCAGCGAGATCACCGAGGAGAGCGCGGTACGCCGCAGGTAGGCACCCCGGAAGAGGATCCCGGCCTGCCGCATGCCGATCTCGGGGGCGCGGTGCTCCGCGTCCACCGCCGCGGCCGTACCGGCCACCGCCTCGATGCCGAAGATCCGGTGCAGGCTGTCGGCCGCGTCGGACAGCCGCCCCTTGGTCGCCAGCCATGCCGGGCTCTCCACCAGCAGCAGGGACTGCGAGGCCAGCAGGGCCGCCGCGACCACCCCGGCCGACCCCACCGACCAGCGCCAGATGTCCGCGCCGACGTCGAAGTGGAAGAACACCAGGGCCAGCGCGAGATTGCTGGTGGCGGCGATGTACCAGACGGCCTGCCACAGGTTGAGCCGGCCGCGCAGCGAGGCGGGTGTGTACTCGGCCAGCAGGGCCATCGCCACGGCGAAGTCGATGCCGTACGCGACGCCGACCAGCACCCGGCCCAGCCAGACGGTGGTGAAGTCGCCGGCGAACGCGGCGAGCAGCGCGCCGGCCAGCGCGAAGACCTTGGCCAGCAGGAGCGGGGGGACGCGGCCGAACCGCGTCGCGAGCCAGCCGCCGACCGGGTTGAAGACGATCGCCAGCGCCGGTGCGGTGGCGGTCAGCACCGATATCTGGGTGCTGCTCAGGGACATCTGGGCGGTCATGGGGGACAGCCCCGCGCTCAGTGCCGCGTTCGAGTAGGCGTCGAGGAAGAGACCGCCGAACACCAGGTACCAGATGACTCGCGCCCGACCGGTGATCTTGGTGAGCCCATCGATGAGCGCAACGACATCGGCGACGCCGTTGACGCTCGGACGTTGTGCCATGAATCCGCCTTCGGGGGAAGACCGGTCGATGGCACGACGAAGAAAAAGCAGGCACGGCGAGGCCACCGACAGGTGGTCTGCGTCTGTGCCTGCCTAAATGCCGCGGACGAAGAGCCGCGGACGGAATTGCCCCCGAAGGTTAAGAAGGAAACTTCTACGGCGTCAAGGGTTTCGGGAACGTTGCCGGGACGTGACGGCCGGGGCGGGCGGCGTGCTCCGCCGCCCGCCCCGGCCGCCCTCTCCGCCGCCTGGGCCGTCCCGCCGCGTCCCCCGCCGTCAGTGCGCCGCGGGCGTGAAGTCCGCCGGCAGCAGCTGGCGCAGCTCGTCCAGGGTCGGGGCGGCCGAGTGGCTCAGCCGGCCCGCCTGGCGGGTGACCATCGATTCGAAGACCTTGCGCGCATAGCGGGCGTTGCCGAAGGAGCGGTCGCGCGGTACGGCCGCGAAGTGCGCGCGCAGCAGCCCGGCCAGCTCGGGTCCGCAGACGTAACCGCCGGACAGGGCCTGCTGTTCGACGATGACGACGAGGTCGTCGGCCGAGTAGTCGGTGAACTCGACGCGGTGCGCGAAGCGCGAGGAGAGGCCGGGGTTGGAGGCCAGGAAGCCGTCCATCTCCTCGGCGTAACCGGCCGCGATCACCACCACGTCGTCGCGGTGGTCCTCCATCAGCTTCACCAGCGTGTCCACGGCCTCCTGCCCGAAGTCCGAACCGCCGCGGCCGACGGGGGTGAGCGTGTACGCCTCGTCGATGAAGAGCACCCCGCCGCGCGCCCGGTCGAACGCGTCGGCCGTCATCTGCGCGGTGTGCCCTACGTAGCGGCCGACCAGGTCCGCGCGGGCGACCTCGACCACCTGGCCCCTGGGCAGCGCGCCGAGGGCCGCCAGCAGCCGGCCGTAGAGGCGGGCCACGGTGGTCTTGCCGGTACCGGGCGGCCCGGTGAAGACGATGTGCTGGCTCAGGGCCGGGGTGGGCAGCCCGGCCGCCGCCCGGCGCCGCGCGTTGGCGAGCAGATGCACCAGGTCGGCGACGGTGCGCTTGGCCTCCGGCAGACCCACCATCGCGTCGAGTTCGGCGAGCAGCGCGTCGAGGCTCTCCTGGTCGCCGCCGGTGGTGTCGGAGCCGATACCGGTGGCGGGGGGTGCGGCGAGGTCCTCCGGCTGCAGCCGGACGAGTTCGGCGGGCGCCGCGTCGGGCTGGGCGGCGAGGCGGAACGCCTGGCGCTCGACCATCTCCTCGAAGGTACGGCGCGCGGTGCGGGCGTTGCCGAACGTCTCATCGCGCGGGATCTTCTCGAAGTAGCGGTTCAGCGCCTCGGCGGTACCGGGGCCCAGCTCGTACTCGTGGCGCCGGCAGACCCGCTCCACGATCGTCACCAGCTCGTCCACCGAGTAGTTGGGGAACTCGATCGTCCGGCTGAAACGCGAGGCGAGACCGGGGTTGGAGGCCAGGAAGCGGCGCATCTCGACGGAGTAGCCGGCGACGATGACCACCGCGTCGTCACGGTGGTCCTCCATCAGCTTCACCAGCGTGTCCACGGCCTCCTGGCCGAAGTCCGGTCCGCCGCCGCTGTCCGACTGCGCGGTGAGGGTGTACGCCTCGTCGATGAAGAGCACCCCGCCGAGCGCCTTGTTGAACGCCTCGGTGGTCTTGATCGCGGTGCCACCGATGACCTGGGCGACCAGGTCCTGCCGGGCCACTTCGACGATATGCCCGTAGCGCAGCACCTCCAGCTCGGCGAGGATGCTGCCGTACAGCCGGGCGATGGTGGTCTTGCCGGTGCCGGGCGGGCCCGCGAAGACCAGGTGGCGGCTGATCGGCGCCACGGACATGCCCATCTCGGTACGCCGGCGGGCCATCTGGCTGAGGTTCACCAGCGTGGTCACATCGCGCTTGACGGCCTCCAGTCCGACCAGGGACTCCAGCTCTTCCAGCGGCGTCAGTTTCTTGTTCCTGCGCGGGGCGTCCTTGCTGTCGGCGGCCGCCGGGCGCGCGGGGTCCTCGGCGGGCGCCCCGGGGGCGTCCGGGTCCGCACCGGGGCCGGCGGGCGGCGCCGCGCCGTCCGCCGCCGCGTCGCTCCCGGCCGCCTCCCCGGCCGGCAGGCCGTGCACGTCCTCGGCGGCGTTGGACCGGCTGACCAGGTTCTCCAGTACGGTCTGCGCGCTGACGACCGTGCGGCGCAGCCCCGAACGGCCGTTGTCGAAGGCGGCGCAGTCCTTGAGCACGAGGCGCTCGGCAGTGTGCAGCAGCACTCCGTCGCCGGTGTTCTCGAAGACCTCGCAGCCGGTGAGCGTGCCGGTGCCGCCGGCCGCGACCATGACGCCGCTGCGCCCGCAGCCGTGGAAGCGGGAGCGGGTGGCGGTCACGCTCGCCCCGGCGGTCACCGAGAGGCCGTCCCCGCCGGCCCGGAACACATCGCATTCGCGGAACTTGGCGGCGGCGTTCTTGGCGACCGCGAGGCCGTTGATGCCGCTGTCGCGGACCACGACGGCGCTCAGGTGCGGGCGCGCGGAGTCGGTCACCTGCACCCCGGACTTGCGCACCTCGCTGATCTCCACGTCCTCGTACCGCCCGCGGGCCTCGTCGCGCACCTCGATGCCGTGGCCCTCGCACCCGGCGAGGGTGGCCCGGCGCAGCAGCGGGTTCGCGCTCTCGTCGACGGTGACGGCGCTGCCGCCCGCCCCGTTGACCCGCAGCAGGTCGAGTTCGGCGACGCAGTCCTCGGTCAGCTGCGCACCGGTGACCGGGCCGCCGCGCAGCCGGGTTCCGGTGAGGACCGGGGCGGCGGTGCCGCCGATCCACAGCGCGGCCTGCCCGGCGTCCTCGACCTCGCACTCCTCGAACCGGCCGCGGACCTTGCCGTCGATCCGGATGCCGTGCTCCCCCGGGGCGGTGACCCGCAGCCGGCGGACGACCGGGTCGGCGTCGCCGGTCAGCGTCAGACCGTGCCCGACGGAGTCCTGCACCGTGCAGTCCTCCACGAGCACCCGGTTGCGGCTGGCTATGTGGATGCCGATGGTCTTGGCGTCCCGCACCCGGCTGCGCAGGACGCGGGTGGCGCTCTCCTCCTCCAGCGCGATACCGGGCTTGCCGGTGCCCTGGAACTCGCAGTCCTCGACGGTGCCGCGCGCCTGGCCGCTGGCGAAGAGCCCGTTGCCGCCCGCGTCGCGTACGGTGCAGCGGCGGATCAGCGGATTGCCGCGCTCGCCGATCACCAGCGCGGAGTCCGCCAGATCCTCCAGCGTGCAGCCCTCGATGACGGACTCGGCCTCGCTGGTGACCACGATGCCGGCGCCGCCCGGGTTGGTGACCCGGCAGTCCCGCATGGCGAGCGCGCCGGACTCCCGGGCGAGGACGGTGGCCCAGGAACGGGCGCTGATCTCGCAGCCGTCCAGTTCCAGCTGGCCGTCGGGGACGTCGACGGCGGGCCGCTCACCGTCCTGGCCGCGGATGACCAGTCCGGTGAGCTTGACGGCCTCCGCCGCCGCGGTGACCGCGGTGCCCGAGCGCGGGGCGAGCTCGACGCTGCCCTGCCCCTCGGCCGCGATGACCGTCACCACGGCGGTGAGCACCAGGGTTTCGGCGTAGCGCCCGGGTGCCACCGTGATCAGCGCGCCTCCTTGGGCGGCACCGACCGCCTCCGCGATGGTGGCGTAGCAGCCGGGGCTGTTCGGGTCGACGGCCAAAACCTGGCGTGTCATTACGGTCTCTCCTCCCCTGCCCGCAGCCGTGCTGCCGCGGGTCCGAACGCGTTCACTGCGCCGTGCACTGGGCCTTGACCTGGGCGGCGGCTACATGAGCGTATGTCTTCTTGTTGCCGGACCAGTCAAGGCCCGCGTTGGTCAGCCGGAGCGTGAACGTGCCGCCCGGCACGTTGATGGTCGGGGCGTTGACCCACTTGCCCCGGTTTGCCGGTTGGTCGATATGGAAGCCGGCCAGGTGGTCGCCGTTCCACTTGGGGCCCTTGTGCAGCGAGTAGTACGCGGGCTCGCCGCCGACCCGCTGCTTGGAGGAGTCGTCGGGGATGAACAGCGACACCTTGCAACTGGCGCTGGAGAAGCCGGTGTTGAAGGTCCAGTAGGAGAACAGACTGGAGTCGGGGGTCTTCGCGCCCGACATCGGCAGCGCGCGGAACCGGCCGTCGCAGCCGTTGCCGGCCGCACCGCCCGAGCCGGTCAGCCAGCCCTCCTTGCCCTGCGAGTACTTGCCGACCTCTTTGTACGTCTGGCCGTTGTTCTGGCCGCACCACGGACCGGCAACCGCGGTATAGGTCTTGGCCACGGCATGGTTGACCGGCCCCAGCGCGGCCTTCCCTCCGGAGCCGCCGGAACCCGTCCCCTGGGACGCCTTGGTGTCCGGGGTCAAGGGCTTCCCGGCGACCTTGCCGCCACCGGCCGGTACCGCGTCGCCGGCCGGCGTGCTACCGGGTCCGTCGCCGGCCTGGGCCCCCTTCGCACCGTCGGGCTGCGCCGCTCCGGCCCCGACCTGACCCCCCGGACCGCCCGGACCTCCCGGACCGCCGGGACCGTCGGAGCCGCCGGCCGGCCCGCCGCCCTGGTCGGCGGTGCTGCCGTTCGGGGCGGCGCCCCCGTCCTCCCCCGGCGTGGTCGCACCGGGTACGGGGACGAACCCCGGCCCGCCGCCGTTCTGTTCGGCCGCCAGGAGGGGGTCCCCGGGATGGGCGGGCGAATCGCCGGAGACGCGCTTGCTCAACTCGGCTATGCCGAACGGGGCGGCGACGAGGACGACACCGGCGATCGCGGCGCCGGCGAGCACCCGCGGGGAGAGCTTCCCGGCCTTCGACTGCGCACCCGCGGCGTCCCCTTCGGCACGGGCCCCCGCCACCGCACCGGCACTCGCGACACCGGCCGCCCCCGCCGCGCCCGCCGCGGCACGGGTCTTGTGTACGGCACGCCGGAGACGGCTCTGGCGGGCGGGGGTGGCGGCGGGTGCTGCTCCGGTGGGCCGTGCTGCTCCGGTGGCCGGTGCTGCTCCGGACCGGGCGCCGGGTTCGGGGGTGGCTTCGGTCTTGGGGGTGGCGGGCGCGCTCTTTCCGGCTTCGCCGCCGGATTCGGATTCCGATTCCGCGCGTGTTCCCGTTTCCGTTTCCGCGCGTGTTCCCGTTTCCGTCTTGGCTACCGCTCCCGTGCCTGCCGTCGCGGCCTCCGCCGGGTCCGCGCCCGCGCGCTTCTCGTCACCTTGGCGCTTGTCGTCGGCCGTGCCCTTGTCATCGCCCTTGGCCGTGGGCTCGCCGTCCGTCCCGGGCGTGGTTTCGACGGGCACCAGCGGGGCTCCGGGGCGCAGCACCGTACCGGTCGAACCGTGCGTTGCCGCCTCCGCCGGCTCGGCCGGCTTCGCCCGCTCCGCCGGCTTGGGCCCGTCCGGCAGTGCGGCGGCCCGCGCGGCGGCGGTGGGCGCCGGCTGCTCGGACCCGGCCGCGCCGCTCGATGGTGCGGCCTCGGCTGCTTTCGCTGCTTTGTCGCTCATGGCCTGTCCGTTTCGCTCGTGGTGGGCTGGTGCGCGCCCGGCTGGGGACCGCGCGAGGCGTGCGAGGGATTGAGGGCGGCGAACCACGCCTGGGCGTTGTTCGCCGGTACCGGCGGGCCGGTGACCGGCTGTTCGGACGGCGCGCCGGCAGCCGCGTCCGAGGTCGTCGCTTCGGAGTTCTCGACGACATCCGGGGCGGGGGTCTCGACCAACTCCGGCTCGGAGATATCGATGGTGACCTGGGCCGGATTCTCCACCACGACCGGCGGCTCGACGACATCGACCGGCTGCTCGGAGAGCTCCACCGGGGCCGGAGTCTGGCTCTGGTTCTGAGCCTGGCTCTGGTTCTGGCTCTGGCTCTGGGTCGGGGTCTGGTTCTGGCTCTGGGTCGGAACCGGAGTCGGGGCCTGGGTCGGGAGGTCCACGGGCACGGCGGTCGCCGGTGGGCTCGGGGTGGACTCCGGCGTCGTGTGCGGGGTTTCCACGGGCGGCGTCGTGGGCTGAGTCGTGGGCTGGGTCGTCTCCGTGACGGCCGTCGTCGACTGCGCGGTCTCCGTGGGCTCCGTCGTCGTCTGCGGGGTTTCCTCGGCGACCCAGTAGTAGAGATTGCCGTCGACGGTCCGGGCGCCGTACGCACCCTTCTCGTCCACCGCCGAGACCTCGAACCGCACCGGCTGCCGCATCAGCACCTGCGGGCCCTTGAGCTTCGCCTTGCCCGGTTCGCTCTCGGTCTTGCCGTGCGGGACAGGGGCCGGGCGCACCTGACCGCTCGGCGTCGCGGGGGTGCGGGTGACATGGCGGTCGCTGTCCTGGGTCGAGTCCCGGGAGATGTTCATGGTGTTCAGCGGGAACGTCAGGCTCGGCTTGTCCGCACCGATGCCGAAGTTGGCGGGGCTCACGCTCTTCTTGATGTTGAGTGTGGCGGCGTTGGCGATCTCCTGCTTGAGCCCGCCGGACAGCTCGTCCTCGCCCGCCTCCCGGCGGCCGACCTGCTCCGCCGTGCCGGTCGCGCCGAGCGTGAGCTGGAGAGCGACGCCGCCGTCGCCGGCCAGCGGCGGGGTCAGATAGCCGCCCTCCTGCTGGAGCAGATGGAAGACGGCGGGCAGCGCCTGCGGGCCCATGAGCTGGCGCAGCGCCTGGCGTTGTTCCACCGGCAGCCGGTATTCATCGCGCAGCGGGGAGTTCTGCGGGATGCGCGGGTCGGTCGCGGGCAGGAAGGTCTCCACGACGTGATGGAGCGAGGAGCCCATGGTCGTGTAGGCCGAGTGCAACCAGGAACCGAGCCCGCCGTCCGGACCGGGCCGCGGTGTGGTCAGTACCTGCCGGCTGATGTCCAGCAGCTCCGACCCGTGGTCGAACCCCAGCATGTCGTGCCCGCTGCGGAGGGATTCGGACCACTGACGTTGCGCTGCGTCGTTCTGGCCGTCAGCGTTCTGCGTTTCATGGGTCTGGCTACCGGTGTTCGCCGGTTCGTGGTGCTGACCGTCATCGTTCTGCGATCCGTGGTTCTGGCCGTCGACGTTCTGCGTTTCGTGGTTCTGGTCGCCACCGTTCGCCGGTTCATGGTTCTGGCCGTCGACGTTCTGCGTTTCGTGGTTCTGACCGCCGTCGATTGCCGGTTCGTGGTGCTGGGCGTTGTCGGGGGCCGTCGGCTGCACCGTGCCGGAAGCCGGGTTGGGCGCGGGCGCGGGTGTCGTTGTCGCCGTGGTGTCAGGTATAGGAGCGGGTGTGGTGACGTGCTCCTGCGCGGTGACGTGCTCCTGCGTGCCGCCGGGAGCGGGCGCCGTGGTGGTGCCGGGCGCCGGCGCGGGAGCGGTGAGCGACTCGGGAACCCACACACTGGTCGGGGACGGTGCCACGACCTCTTCGGGCGCCTCCAGCAACGTGTACTTGCCCAACGGCTCCGTACGCCGGGTGACGATCACCTCGAACCGCATATCGCTGGTGAACAGCGCGCTCGTGCCGAAGCCCGAAGTGCTGTGCCCCGTGGTGCTGGTCATGCTGGACCCGCTGCTGTTGTCGAAGCCCGCCTCGGCGGCGGCCTTCGGGTCCCAGCTCAGGAAGCCGACATTGGTCCGCGGGTTGAGCGCGTACCGGAGGTTCGCGTCCATACCGCCCATCCACGTGGTGTTCCCAGTGCCCTTGAGGGTCTCCACCGACTCCAGGCTGCGGGTCACCGACTGGTCATCACGCTTCCCGGTGTCCTGCCAGGCCCCCTGCGGGACCGCGCGCACCTTGACCTCGGTGATGGTGCGGCCGGTCCGCGTCTCGAAGACCTGCCGATCGGTCAGTCCGACCGTCAGCAGGGAGTCGAAGCCCGCGGCGAGCGCGTCCGGTGAGAACGTCTCCGCGAACGGCAGCGCGTGGGTCGGCACACCTCCGTCCAGCCGCTCCCCGGTGAGCTGGCGGTGCACCTCCGCCAGGATCTCCTCGGAACCCGGCACCTCGGCCAGGCATCCCGCGGCCACCTTGGCTTCCAGGAGCGGAGCGGTGAGGGGCGGCGGCGGAGTTTCCGTGAGGTTCCCGTCCCCCTGGGCAGGCGGATTCTGCGGGGCTTCCGGGTTCTCCCTCCGCCCCATGCGGCGTGACCGTCTGATCCTGCGTCGCCACCGGACCCTGCGACTCATGCGTGACCGTCTGCTCTTGCGCCCCGGCCGAACCCTCCGCCCCATGCGGCGTGACCGTCTGATCCTGCGTCGCCACCGGACCCTGCGACTCATGCGTGACCGTCTGCTCTTGCGCCCCGGCCGAACCCTGCGGCTCATTCGGCGTGACCGTCTGGTTCTGCGTCACGGCCGGCCCCTGCGTCCCGGCCGGATTCTGCGTGCCGTGCGGCTCCTGCACGTTGTGCGCGCGCTGCGCACTCTGTGGGCCGTGCGGGCCCGCGGCGCGCAGATCCGCGTCGGACAGCAGGACGTACACCGTGTGCTCACTGCGCTCGGGCGTGCCGTAGTGCACGATGCCGTTCGGGCTGGTGACCCTGCCGACCACGGTGCTCTCGGCCCGGACCTCGTACAGGTGCCACGGCCCCTCGCGCTTGATCTTCAGCCCCGCCGACGTCTGCTCCAGATGGGAGTCCGCGAAAGCGGCGGTGTTCGAGCCCTTCACCACGAAGCCGCCGCGGGCCTGCATGCTCTCGATCGTCATGCCCGTCTGAGTCTCGGGGAAATACCCGAAGTCGGGGCCCAGACTCCCGCTCAGCACCTTGCCGCTCTTGCCCACCACGGTGGTGGACGTGGACCCCTTGAGGACCAGTTCGAGGGTGCCTTCGGACAGCGTGCCGCGGTACTGATAGTCGTCGGCGAGGGTGGTGCGCCGGGACACACCCACGGAATCGCGGTTGCCTCCCGAACCGACGTGCTGGTCGGGCGAGTTGGACCAGCCACCGGAGGATGCGGAGACATCGGAGAGAATCCGCGGGGTGCTGGTCAGCGAGTCCAGCGTCGCCTCCAGGTCCGGAACCCGCGGTTCGCGGCCGCCCTCGGTTCCGCCGCCCTCCTGCTGCGCCTTGCCCGCCTGTTCGCGGGCGCGGTAGGCGCCGCGGATCGCCCGGTCCACGCCGTCCCGCAGCCCCGCGCCGTCGCTGACGTGCTGGACGAAATGGAACGGCGGCAACCGCGTGAAATGCGGCGTCGTCGGGGGCTGCATGCCCTGCTCCGGCCGCTGCACCTCCACCTTCGCCCGGCTGTCCCCGATACTGACCGGCCGCGCCTGCCGCTCTTCCTGCGGGAGGGAGGTGTCGGACTCCAGCACCTCGTTCAGGGTGGGGGCGTCCTTCTCATGAGAACGGGTCAGTACCTGGTAGTTCACCCGGTAGCCGAACGCGTCGGCGGACCCCTTGTTCTCGAAACTCCGGCTGGTCTCCGTCTCCCGCCCGGAGGCCGTCTGCTGCGTCTTGTTCAGGAACGTCCAGCCGGCGTCGGCCTTGGCGATACTGCGGGTGGTGGACTGGCTGCCCGACGAATCCGCCAGCTGCTGGCGGTAGTTCAAGGACAGGGCGAGCGCGTGCTTGCTGCCGTGCGTCACACTGCGGTCCGCCGTGCTCGTCCGGGTCACCGCGTTCTTCGTCTTGGACGTGACGGTGCCCTGGTGCTCGCCCTCGGAGAGGTCCGCCTTGATGAGCACCTCGTACTTCTTCGACGACATCAGCGGGAGGTGCGAGGAGTCCAGGGTGAAGTGGAAGGTGCCGTCGAGCAGGCTGTCCGCGCCGCCGCGCAGCGATGAGGCGGATATTTCCTGCCGCAGTTTGCGCAGGTTGTCCATCGCCTGGGGCGTGATACGAGGCCGGCGCCCGTTCCCGGTATCCCCTTCGAGGGGCCGGTCACCGGGTCCGTGGCCGAGCGGCGGCAGCAGACCGGGCGCCTGCTGTGCCAGCCGCTCGCGAACGTGCCGCTCCAGCTCCGTCGAACCGGGGAAGTCGAGATAGACCGTCCGCAGGGCATGCACCGGATCCCGCAACTCCGCTTGCTGCGGGGCCTGCTGTACGTCACCGGACTGCGGCGGCGTGATCTCCTCCGGGTAGAGGCGGTAGAGCTCGCCGGTCAGATCACCGCCCTCGATCTGGATGACGGTGTGCTCGGGTTCGTTCGGTACGGCCGTGTGCTGCGCTTCGGTCCGGCCGGGTGTGTGCTGCGCCGCTGCTGCCTGTACGGCCGTATTCTGCGTCTCCGTCTGACCGGCCGTGTTCTGTGCTTCTGTCTGGCTGTGCGTGTTCTGCGACTCGGACTGGCCGGAGGTGTTCTCCGAATCGATCTGGATGACCGTGTCCTGTGTGCCCGTCCGGCCGACGGTGTTCTCCGGTCCGGCGTGGGTCGTGGTCTCCGGCGGATCGATCTGGATGGCGACATGGTCCGCGTTGCGCTGCGGCAGCGGACGCATCTCGATGTCATCCGCGTTCGCGTTCACGTGGGCGTTCGTGTTGGCGTCCGCGTCCGTGTTCGGGGCGGGCGTCGCGGTCGTCGTCGTGGCCGCTTCCGTCGTGTTGTTCGCGTCCGTCGTCGTGGCCGCGTGCTCATCCGTGTTCTGCGGGTGTGGTGAAGATGCCGGCGGCGCGGGCGTCTCGGTCTCGTGGTTCCGGTGCGCCTCGTTGTGCGTGCCGACCGGGGTGCTGGTCACCGCCCGGAGCCCGTCCTTGTGCGGCGAGAGGGAACCCGTGATCACCTCCGCCCGGAACCGGACGCCCGTACGCACCAGGCGCGACGACTCGCCGTGCTCCACGTTCCGCTCCACGGTGGACGACAGTTTCGCCGCCGACTTGTACGCGTGCGTCCCGCTGTAGGTGTAGCCGAGGGTGCCGGTGACCCACTTCTGGAGCAGCAGCTGCACCCGGCCCGCACCGCCCAGGGAACCGCCCAGCGACCAGGAACTGCCGTTGTTCAGGCTGCCGGAGAGCAGCGACGTCACCTTCGAGCCGATCTTGTCCTTGGTCTCGTAGCCGGGCTCCACGGTGGTGTGCTCGGGTTCGAGTTTGAGGTTGATCCAGGCGGGGCGGCCGTCGGTCAGTGTGAACTTCGGGGAGAGCAGGCCGGTGCCCGCGGCCTGCTCCAGTCCGTCCAGCACGTTCTGCGGGGTGAGGAAGTCGTTGATCTTCTGGTGCGCCCTGCTGCCGGGTGGCAGCTCGCCGGGCAGCTGCCGGAAGACGGCGTCCCGTACGTTGCCGAGCCCGGTCACGTCGAGGGCGTAACCGTTGGGCTGGCGCTGCCCGTTGGCCTGCGGGTTCCAGCCTTCCCAGCGCTGTGCGTGGTTGGCGTTCTGCTCGGTGGAGGCTGTCGAAGGATGGGCCACCTGCGCGGCCACCTGCCCGGTCAGCTGCTGGGTGTCACCGCCGGTGTGCGGAACCTCGACGCCGTGTGGGTCCAGGACGGAGACCTCGTACCTGAACGTGGACACGTACGTGTTCACCTTGCCGCTCGGGGAGGTCTCCCGGCTCGCCTCACGATCGGAGGTCGCCGAGCTCTCCCCGTCGTAGCTCATCGCCCCCGCCTTGACCGACACCGAGGTGAGCAGGGTCGCCTCGGTGGAGAGCGGATGGGCGTAGCTCGATGATTCGTCGATACCCGATTTCGTGGAGGTGAAGGTCGTCTTACGGGGATCGGCGGTGGCCTGCTTGACCTTCGCACTGGCCGCGGATCCCCCGGTGTCCTCCCGCTCCCGCCAGGTCCACTCACCGGGGTGGGCCTTGACGACCACTTCGTGGACCTTGCCATCGATATGGACCGGGAAGCGCCAGTCGCCGTTCACCATCTTGGGGTGCATCGCGCGGAAGTTGGCGGGGTCGAACGCGGCGTCCAACTGCCGTTCGGCCAGCGGCTGGGTGTGCCCGTTCCCGAGCAACTGGTTGACCCGCTGCCGCACGCTGTCGGGACCCGGGGCCTCAATTATCTTCGCCCCGGCGAGCGTACGACCGAGGTGCACGGAGTTCGGGCCTACGGGCGGCCCGGTGGTGGTGGCCGGAGTGTCCCCGGGGTCATCACCGGGGTTGCCCTCCGGGGTGTTGCTGGCGGTGTTGTCAGCGGTCTCGTTGGTTGCATCGTTGGTCGCGTCGTTGGTCGTCTCGTTGGCTGTGTCGCCGGTGGTCTCGTCCTGGTGGTTGGCAGTGTCGTCGTCGGGCGTCTCGTCGCGATGGTTGTCGGATGCGCCGTCGTGGGCGTCGTCCGAGACGTGGTCCTGAGGGTCTTCCGAAACGTGCTTCTGGGTGCCCTCCGAGACGTTGTCGGAGACGTTGTCGGAGACGTTGTCGCGCACCTCGTCGCGCGCGTCCTCCGAAACGTGATCGGACACGTCATCGCGTGCCTCGTCATGGGCATCCTCAGAGACCTCGTCCGAGATCTCCTCGCGATGGTTGTCGGATGCGCCGTCGTGGACGTCGTCCGAGACGTGCTCCTGGCCGCCCTCCGAGACGTTGTCGGAAAGGTCGTCACGCACCTCGTCACGCGTGCTCTCCGAAACGTGATCGGACGACTCATCACGCACCTCGTCACGGACACCCTCAGAGACCTCGTCCGAAACCTCGTCACGCACCTCGTCGCGCGCGTCCTCAGAGACCTCCGAGACCTTGTCCGAGTCCTCATCGCGATGGTTGTCGGACGCGCCGTCGTGGACGTCGTCCGAAACGTGCTCCTGGCCGCCCTCCGAGACCTTGTCCGAGTCCCCGTCGCGAACGCGCTCGGAGGCGGGTGTGCGGGGGCGTGAGACGGACGGGGAGGGCGGGGGCGAGGCGTTGGACGACTCCTGATCCGCGTCGTAATCGCTGTCGTGCGCGCCGTGCTCATCGTCGGCGCCGGTGCCAGTGTCGGTGTGGGTGTCCGACGACTGGTCATCACCGCTGTGGGACGAGTTGTCGTCCGGGATGGACGGTTCGGGTTCGTCGCCCGGTGTTTCCTGGGTGGTCTCCTCGTCCTCATGAAGGGACGTGGACCCGTTGTCCTCCTCAGGACCGTCGTGTTCCGTCGCGGAACCATGCTCCGACGCCGCGTCCTGCTCCGATGTGGAGCCGTGCTCCGACGTACTGACGTCCTGCGGCGTCGTTTCCTCGCCGTCCGTATCGGGCTGATACTCCACGGCGTCGAAGAAATCGTCCTCCGACGAGGAGGTCTGATGCTCCCGGGCATCGTCCTCCGAAGAGGAGGTCTGGCGCTCCCGGGCGTCGAAGAACTCCCCCTCCGACGTGTCCCGGTCGGTGCCCTCGTGCTCGTCCTGGTGGTGCGTCTCGCTCCACGAACCGGACCCCTCACCAGCCGTCGGACCGTTCACCGAATCGGTGTTCGGCGCATACGTCGGGGCATGCGTCGGGGCATGCGTCGGGTCATTCGCCGGACCGTGTACGGGATCGTTCGCCGGATTGACGGGGCCGCCCCGGTCGTCCACGTCCACGCCGTGCTCGCGCAACAGGTCCATGGCCTGGTTCCAGCGGCCGTCCCGGTTCCACTCCTCGTACAGGGTGTAGAGGGCGGCCGGGTCCCGGTCTCCCTCCGGCAGATCGCTCAGTACGTGGTCCTCCTGGCGGCCGCGTACGGTCAGGTCGAAGAGCGCCCCGAACCGCTCGACCACGGAGCGCGTCTCGACCGGGCCGGGCGCCGGCTGGAGGATCCTGGCCAGCCGGTTACGGGCGACGTCCGGCAGATCGGCCAGGCGGGGCGCCGGCAGATGGGCCGAACCGCTGTCCATGATCGATTCGATCGTGGTGAGCTGGTCGTCCCGCACCTGCGCGACGAGGTGATCGGTGCCGTCCGGCTCGGTCTGGCGCGGACCCATGAAGCTGTCGGGGCCGTGCACGGCCGTGGAGTCCGGGTTCCGGCGGAACAGGCTGAGCGGCGTACCGTCGTTGTCCGTCGCGCTGTCGTGGTACTCGTCCACCAGGCCGACCCGGTGCAGCGTCTCGTGGATCCAGGTCTCCGGGTCGTCGTCCACCCGCCAGTTGTTCTCGTCCGAGCGGGGCGGCGTCTGCGGATCGGCGGCCGTCCACCGCACGGTGGCGTGCACATCGCGGGCGGGGGTCTCCGGGCCCGCCTCCGCCACCCGGATGTGCAGCAGGTCGCCGCCGCCCGGGAGCCGGTATCCGCTGTTGAGGTGCTGGTTAAGGGCCTCGGTGTACGACCGCATACGGGCCGCGGCCTCGTCGGGTCCGACACCCGGACCGCGGTCGAAGCGGACCCGCAGGGTGACCTCGCGGACGTGGGTCGGGCTGTTCTCCTGATGCGGGCCCGGGAGCGGTATGCGCCGCCACTCGAACCGCACCTGACCGTCGGTCCCGCGCAGCCGGAGGTGGTGGAGCGCCGAGCCGTCGGGCTGGCTCGTGAACGTGAAGGCGCTGTCCTCGAAGCCCTCGAACCGCGACACCTCCACGCCCGAGGTGTCCGTGGGGCTGCCGACCTGATGGACCGGGGTCTCCACCCGCAGATGGGCCCAGGACTCGCTGGGGTCGGGCGAGGGCTGCGGCGCGGCGGACTGCTGCGCGTCGTCCGGCGCGCCGTGCGCGATGTCGTCCGTACCGCCCTCGGGGTTGTTGTCCCCCTGGCCACCGGGAGTCTGTGCCGTGTTGTTTGCGGGAGTGCCTCCCGTGTTGTTCGCGTGCGCGGCCCCCGTGTGGTTCGCGTGCGTCTCCCCCGTCGTGTCGTGGGTGTTTTCCGACGCGACGTGCTGCGGCTGTTCTTCGGTGTGCGTCTGTCCTTCGGTGTGCGTCGCGGGCGGTGCCTTGCGCGGACGTGTCGCGTCCGTACCCGTACCGGTGGGCGTATCGCCGGTCCCGGACGAGGTGGTGACGGTCTTGGTCGGGGGCGGGCCGGCGGCGTGCTCCTGGGATTCGCTCTCGTCCGTGATCCACTTCAGCGCGCCCCATCTGTCCCGCGCCGTGCGATCGACCTGCCACGGCGTGACCGCTCGCGCCACCGGGTGGCCGTGTTCCTTCAGATAGTTGAGCGCCTGCTTGCGGATGTAGCCGGGGCCGGTACGGTCCGCCGCGTCGACGGCGGGGTCCACATACAGCCAGCCGGCCTGGTTCTTCGCCGGGTTCTGGAGATTGTCCAGCAGGTGCCCCAGGAACGGGCTGCTCGGCGGTGTGACGATGAACTGGTTGCCCAGCTGCCCCTTCTCGTACATCTCGTCGGCGGCCCGCTGTACGTCGTCATCGCCGAAGTGCTCGTCCTGCCCCCTCTTGAGCACAAAGGCCAAGGACTTCTTGTCGCGCAGCTCCGGTCCGAAGAAGGGCGCGGTGGACGGGCCGTTGGGCATCGTCCACGGCTCATTGGGCAGCGTCAGCCTGCCCGGCCCGAGGTCCACGTCCGCGTAGATGCCACCGTGCAGGTTGAGGATCTGATAGCGCGCCACATCCGACGCCATCGCGTAGCCCTTTTTCCCGTGGGCGTAGTCGTACATATGACGCGTATCGCGCTGCGGCGTGGGTTTGAAGACGCTCTTGAGCTTCCGGATCGTCGAGTTCTTGCCCTTGGGCGGCGGGTCCTCGAAGAGCTTGTCGGTGATCAGGGTCGGCTGCACGTGCGGGGGCAGGTCCTTCAGGAACGCATTGTTGACCGTGCTGGCGCGCTCGTCCGTCCAGAGCTTGATCTGCCAGTCGCCGTTCTTCGCCAGCGCGGCCCACTCGTGCAGGTTGGCCTGCGCCGCGGGCGAGAGCTCCCCGTTGAGCCAGATGAAGTGCACCGTCTTCGGGACGGGTTCATGCGTCGCCTCGTCGGCCCCCGGGCCACCGATCGTCAGCCAGTCGGGCTGCGCGGCCAGCTCGACGTATGCCTTCTTCGGCGGCGCCTGGCGCGCACGCCGGTCGGGAGTGCCGTCGGTGTCGGAGCCCTTGTTGTGGTGATCGGTGGCAGCACCGCCGCCCGTGCCGTCCGTGACGTGGTGGCCGGTGGCCTGGTCATGGTTGACGGGCTTGTCGACGGATTCCGTACGGGACTTCGTATCGGATTCCGTAGGGGAATCGGTGTCGGACTTGGTGTCGGACTTGCTGTCGGATTCCGTGGCGGACTTCGCATCGGACTTCGTATCCGGCTTCGTACCGGACTTGGTATCGGACTTGGTGACGGATTCCGTGGTGCCCGGTGTGGTGCCCGGGTGCGTCTCGTCCGAGGTGGTGCGTTCCGTGGCCGTGTCGTGGTGCGTGGTGCGGTCCTGGCCGGTGGGGTGCGGCCCCGGCGCGGAATCCTGCTTCGCCGCCCCGCCGCCGGCGACCGCTTCCTTCCCTGCCGACTCGCCCTTCCCCGCTGTCCCCGGTGGCTCCGTGGTCTCCGACGTCCCGGTCTTCACCTGCGACGGGGCCGGGGGTTCCGAGCCGGTGCCGGATTCGGTGCGGTGCGTCTCGTCGCCATGGGTGTTGCCGTGCTGCGAGGCGGAGTCCGTGGACGAGGACGTGGAGATCGCCGAGGGCGGCGGCATGCTCTGCCGGTCGCCGGATTCCCGCTCGGTGTGGTGCGACTCGGTGGACGGAGTGCCGGGGGAATCGGTGGAGCCGGTCTTGACCGTGGAGCCGGTCTTGTCGGTACCAGTGGAGGTTTCCGTGCTGCCGGATTTGGCGGTGCCGCCGCTGGACTTCTCCGTGTTGCCGCTGGACTTGTCGGTGCTGCCGCCGGGCTTGTCGGAGCCGCCGGGCTTGCCCGTCTGCCGCCCGTCCGCCGAGGTCGGGGACGTGCTGGACGGGGTGGAGCCGGGCTTCGAGGTGGCCGAAGAACCGCCGGCGCGGTTCTGGCTGTTGTCCGTGCTCTGACCGCCCGCGGTCTGCTGACCGGTGCCCGTGGTCGGGAAGGGGGCCGGGGCGGAAGCCGACTGTCCGTCCTTCCCCGCGGTCGGTTCGTCCTTGCCCGTGCCGTGCGTGTCACCGTCGTCCGAGGTACCGGGCCCGTCGGAACTCGTGGCTCTGCCACCGCCGTTCGCCCCGTCACCGTTGACCCCGCCGCCGGACTTGTCGGTGCCGTGCGTTTCGCCGCCGGTCGACCCGGCACCGTTCGACCCGTCGTTGCCGGTACCGCCCGAACCAGCACCGACCTGGCCTGCCTTCTCCCCCGATCCCGATCCCGATCCCGTCCCCGGTCCGGACCCTGCCCCCGTCCCCGTCCCCGGAGCGGAGGAGTGCGACCCGGCGCCCCCGCCGTCCCCGGATCCCCGGAAGTGCTCGACCAGTCCGCTGCCCGCCTCGGTGAGGTGGTGCGTCACCCGGCCCGCTATCGCACCGGCGGCACCGCTCCAGGGGTTCACCGTGAACTCGTGCTCGTCGCTGAAGATCAGGTTGTAGAGACCGTCGGAGAGGTACCCGTGGGCGGCGTCGGTGGCGGCCCCGCCGAGCCAGTGGCCCGCCTGGCTCGCCACGGTCCGGTGGGTGTCGGTCACCGCGTCGAGGACGGTGTCGGGCAGGTTCTTCAGGGAGTTGCGCACCTCGTCGGGCAGCTTCTTGCCCGCGGGGCCGTCCAGCGTCTTCGCCAGCGCTTCCTTGGTCCCCTCGCGGCCCCAATTGCGGGCGAAGGTGTCGCCGTACTTCTGGCCGAGTTCGCGGGCGGCCCCGGCCCCGAGCGTGTCCCCGAAGTTCTTCTCGAAGACGTCGCCGAAGGACTTCCGGAAACGGTCGGCCGCCTCGTCGCCGAGCGCGTGGCGCGCCCCGCCGAGGGGGCGCAGGATGTCGTCGGAGTGCTTGCTCAGCGCCCCGCCCACGTCCTTGCCCAGGTTCTTGGCGAGGCCCGGGGGCACGGTGCCGAGTTCGTCCAGGTTCTTGGTGAGCGTCTTGCCCACCTTGCCGCCGGCCGAGCTGCCGAAGACCTTGCCGAACTTGGCGGTACCGGCGCCCAGCACACCGCCGAGCACACCGTCGAGCAGCGCGCTGAGACCGGCCTGTTTGGTGAGCTCGCTGTCGAAGGAGTCGCGGGTGCCGTTCGCGATCTGGATGCGCTGGATCAGGGCGTCCAGCGACAGCGATACGACCTCGCTGATCACCACACCGGCCAGGATGTGCCCGACCAGCCCCCGGAACACCTTCAGCAGGAACACCTTGGTGAGCATCTGGAAGACGGGGATCTCGGCCCAGCCGTACGGCCCCTGGAGGATCGCCCAGGCGATCTCCAGCAGCATCTGGACGAGCTGCGCGATGCCCATCAGCTTCGCGTACTCGACGTTCGTGGCCGTCACGCGCGCGTAGTGCTCGATATCGCGCGACGCCTTGGCCGCCGCCTCGATGTAGTTGGTCCCGCCGGAGGTGAACTCGGCGAGCGAGGCGGAGAAGTCGTCGGCGGCCTTGGCGTCGAAGTCCGTGCGGATGCCGTTGACGGCGTGCATGAGGTAATCGGGCATGCTGGCGAACCGCCTGGCCACCCGGCCGTGGTGGTCGGCCAGGTGGCGCAGTCCGTCCTCGTTGGCCTTCGGAAATTCCGAACCGGTCAGGGCCAGGCAGAGCCTGCGGAAATCGTCCGACGCCTCGATGCTCATGCTGTCTTTCCCGCGTTCCTCAGCCGTGCGTCCGCAGCCGCCGGACTTCCTCGGTGTTGGCGGTCTCGGTACGGGAGAAGTGCGTGGCCGTCTCCTTGACCTGGTCCGTGGACTGCTCGATACCGGTCTCCAGCGCCTCCATCAGGACCGTCAGGTTCCGGTGCCCCGGGAAGTAGACCTCCTCGAACGCGTTCGCCGTCTCGTCGCCCTCCCCCCACGGGGTGCCCAGGCCGCTGAGCCCGCTCTCGTGGTAGGCGCGGATCTCCGCCGTGTACGAGACCAGGTCGTCGATGTGGGTGCTCTTCTTGACCATCCCTTCCGGGTTGGCCGCCAGGTATCCGTCCGACACCGCCGTACTCCTCTCTTGTCACTGCCTCTGACGATGTGTGGGGCGGACTCCGCCGACCGGGCCCGGGGGGCGCCTCCGTACGGCGTCCCCCCGGTCTCTCGACCCGCTGCCCGTCCCCGCTGCCCCGCCGGTCTCAGCCGCGCTGTCCCGGCAGCGAACCGTGCGTGAACGCGTCCAGCATCTCGGACAGGTCCCCGCGCCCGCCCAGCGCGTCACCGAGGTCCAGCCCGCCCGGCATCACCGGCTGAAGGAGCTGCGACACCTGCGCGGTGGCCTCGTCCTGTGCCTGCCGGATCGTGTCGAGCAGGGCGGCGGACAGCTCCGCCGCCGCCATGGAGCGGTAGCGGGTGCTGTGGAACTTCAGCCCCGTCACCGCGCCCTGTGCGTCAACCGTTGCGCTGACCATACGATCCCGGGACGTGGCCGTCGCGCTGACCTCCGCGAGGGCCTGCTGGGTTCGGTGTGCCTGTTCGCGGGCCTGTTCCAGCTGGACCATGGCCTCGTCCAGCCGTGCCTGGAAGGGGTTGCTGCTCACGGTAGCCTCCGCCACGTGTGTCTTCGGGGGTCGGGCGGCCCAGCACCATCGGTGCCAGATCCGGGTCCGTGCCCCACACTTCCTCGTCCTCTGACAGCCAGGTGGTGCGCTCGCGCTCCTGGCCTTCCTTGCCGCCGCCACCGCCCCCGCCGCCCATACCGCCCATCGGCGGCATGTACGGCATCTGCGAGCCGGCGCCGCCGCCGCTCGTACCGGAACCGCCCCCCGTTCCGCCCGTGCCGCTGCGCACCAGGTTGCCGTTGCTGTCCAGCGACAGGCCGTCGGTGCCGTCGGACGATCCGCCGGAGCCGGAGGAGTAGCCGGTGCCCGTCGAGGAGGTCTGCGGGCCGTTGTCGCCCTTGTAGTCCTCGGGTTTGTACGGCTCGTAGCGCGAGAGGTCGGTCTGCCCCGGCGGGGCGTGGTTCGCCCGGCTCCGGTTGTCGGCCTCGGTACCGGGCGGCAGCGTCCAGTCGTGGTTCTTGTAGTGGGTGCTGCCGGGACCGGTGAAGTCGTGCAGGTCCGGGGGCTGGTACTGGTTGCGGTGGTCCCAGGAGTTCTTGTTCGACCCCGTACCCGGGCCCGCGCCCGGCGGCGTCTGGCCCGGAGGCCGGAACGGCGGAGGCAGCACGGGCGGTGGCTGATGGTTCTTGTCCTGGCCCTTGTGGTCCGTGCCGTTCTTGTCCGGGGGCGTCTGGCCGGGCGGGAGGTCGTTGGGGTTGAACGGCGGCGGCTTCTTCAGGTCGGTGCCGTCGGGGTTCTTGCCGTCCGGGCCCTTGCCCTTGTCGCCCTTGCCGTCCGGCTTGGTCTGGCCGGGCGGCGGGAAGCCGGTCGGCGGGGGGCCGTCGCCGGTCGATCCGGGCGGCGGCGGGCCGTCACCCGTCTGCCCGGGGGGCGGCGGGCCGTCACCCGTCTGCCCGGGCGGCGGGGTGTCTCCCCCGGTACCACCGGGCGGAGTGTCTCCTCCGGTACCACCGGGCGGGGTGTCTCCCCCGGTGCCGGGCGGCGGGGTGTCGCCTCCGGTACCGCCGGGCGGACCGTCCTTGTCGCCCCCGCCGCCGTTCGGCGGCGGAGTGGTGACGGTGTATCCGCCGCTCGCCAGGGCCTCCTGGATGCTCTGCGGCAGCGGCCTGAGCCCCAGTGCGGAGGTGCGGTACGCCGTGTTCAGAGCCGCGACGATCGCCGGCACCTCACTGTCGAGCTTGTCCGCGACGGTCTTCGCCCAGATGGCCTTGGCCTTGGCCTCGACCGTGTCCCAGGTGGCCTGCCGGTCGACGTAGCCGACCTCGCCTTCGGTGCTGTGGATGAGCTTGCCGACCCGGTCCTTCTCGGCGGAGACCTGGTCCACGGTGAGGTTCTTGATGTACGACTCGATGGCCCCGGCGGGCGAGAACGTGGGGTCCTGCTGCCAGCCGTCGTATGCCTTCCACATGGAGGTGAGGGCGGTCCGCAGCCCCGTCTCGGCCTGCTCCAGCTCGTACAGATAGCCGCTCTTGGACGTGCCCGCCGTATCGCCGGTGAAGCTCAGGATGTCCTTGTACGCATTGGAGAGCTTCCCCAGGATCCCGGCGAACGCGCCGGCGGCCGAGCCCTCCCAGCCCTGGGACGGCTCACCGAGGTCCTTCTGCCACTTCTCCAGCTTCGGCTGCCAGGTGTGGAAGAAGGTGATGGCGGCCGTGAGCTGCCTTCTGGCCTCGGCGAAGCTGGGCAGGCTGGTGGTGTTGGTGCCGGCCCCGCCCAGGGCGCCCAGCAGATGGGCGCTGCCCATGTTGAAGTTCGGCCAGGGGCCGCCCTCGCGGTCGAGGTCGTTCTCACCGTCGGCCAGGCCGATGCCCGCCTGCCGCTGGAGCGTGAAGAACTTGCCGTCGGAGTACTTCCAGGTCTTCATCGCGGTCCAGGGGAACGCCGCCCAGTAGTTCCAGTAGGCACGTGTCCAGCGTGGCGCCGTCACCTCCTCCGGACTGGGGACCGTGACGAGCAGCCCGCTGGCGCCCTTCTGCCCCGAGTTGGCGAAGACAGCCATCAGCTCGTGCCAACGAGTGGGGTCTGCCACCGTCGTTCTCCTTCTCCCGCGGATCGGATCCGAAGGTCCGCCGCGCTGCGGACCGTGCATTGACCGGCGAACCGGTCGGTGGCCGGGGAAACCGGCCGGTGACCGACGGATCGGTCCGGTGCGTCACATCGCGCTAGCTCGGCGGCTCGGTGGTGGGGGGCGGGGTCGTGGCCGGCGGAGTCGTACCCGGCGGAGTCGTACCGGGCGGAGTCGTGGCCGGCGGGGTGGTCGGCTGGAGCGCTCCGCCGATGAGCTTCCTGAGCTGCTCGACCGAGAGCTGGGCCGTGGAGTCCTCCATCTCGGTCATCGACGTGCTGGTGTCCCGGAGCATGACGACCATCTTGTTGAAGAGGTTGTAGGCGGTGTCCAGCTGCTCCTTGACCGAGGTGTCGACCGCCAGCAGCGACTTCTGAAGCTCCACCGCGGCCCCGAAAGACGGTCCACCGGGCAGCAGTTTGCCGTATTCCTCCTGGAATCCCACGAGGTCGTACAGCGCGGCGTTCGCGCCCGTTTGCAGCCCGTTCAGGTACTCGGGCGAATCGCGGTAATTCTGAAGCGTCTGCTTCGTGAACGTCGTCTTGTCATTGCTCGCCATGGTGTCTGCCTCCACAAACCGGGGACGAGAGCGGAACGTTGTCCGCCGCGGGGCTACGGTGCGGGCGGGGAGACCGCCCCGCCCGCACCGCCGGGACCGGGGTCAGGCGCGCAGCGACATCCAGCGGTTGCCCTCGCGGGTGTCGGTGGTCTTGTAACCGGCGTGGATATCGCCGAGGACCAGGTGGCCCGCGGTGAGCGTGGTCCGCATGTCCTCGACCTTGGCGAGCCATTCACGGTGCTTGGCGTCGTACGCGCCGGCGGTCTCGCCGTCCAGCTCGCTGAGCACCACCTTGACTTTGGTGTGCAGGTCCTCGATGGCGGTCGCGATGGCGTTGGTCTGCTGAATCATGTACTGCCGCGCCTCGTCGACCACGCCGTACTGAACGCTGAAGTCGGTCATCTGCTCGTACTCCCTCGGATCTGGTCGTCACACATGGGGCGCCCGGGAGGTCCGGTGCGTCCGTTCAGCCGGGCGGTGCCGGTCAGCGGTTCACCCGCTGGACCCAGTTGGACTTGTGGACCGCTTCTTCCTCGTTCGCCGTGAACTCGTGCCGGGTGCCGCCGAGCTGCACGCCCATCTCGTCCATGCTCTGGCCCAGCGCCTTCAGCTGCACGAGCCACTCGGAGATCGAGGCACCGAAGCCGGTCGACGCGGCACCGGTCCAGCCGCCGCTGAGGTTCTGCTGGTTGGTCGTGACATCGGTGTAGATCTTCCGGCACGAGGCTTCCGCCTCGCTGATGGCATCCCTGCCCACGTTCATCGCGTGTTCGGTACTGCGCATCCTGTCGACCATGACGCTCACACCTTTGCTTCGTGTCGGATCTCGTACCGGACGCCGGGAGAGGTGCTCCCGCCTTCCGGGTCTGTGGTGCGGCCCCGTGCGGGCCGGGTCCGGCGGTCGGTGTCCGCGCTCATCCGGGCGTCCCGCCCTTCTGCACGCCCTTGCCGGCCGCCGCGGCGTTGGCACAGCCCGGGTCCGGCTTGGCGGCCGGGCCCGCGTCCGCCGGCCGGGCCGCCCGCGCCGGATCGAGGGCCGGTCCCGTCGGCAGCAGCCGCAGCAGCGCGGACGGCAGCCGTACGGGCTTGACCCCGTCGTAGGAGAGCCGCTTGGCCGCATCGGCGGAGGCCAGCGGGTACTTGACGCCTTCGCCGGTGACCAGGTAGAGGGTCCCGGAGCCCGCGCCGGAGGGCAGCGGTTCGGCCAGGACGCCGAAGCCGGGGCGCGCGCCGATGAGTTCGGGGGCCGGGCAGCCGGCCGTGACACCGTCGCGCTCGGCGGCCGGCTGCCCGACCGCGTACCGCACCGGCACCTGTGTGAGCTGCTGGTCGGGCGTACCGCCCTGCGGGGTGACCCGCAGACAGGGGACCGTGCCCGCCTGGCGTGTCACGGCCTTCGGCGGTGCGGCGGGCAGTCCGGCGGCCGGTCCGGCGCCGCCCTTGGGTGCGAGGTGCGCCCTGACCTCGTCGGGGCCCAGCACGGTGGCGGCCGCCTCCTTGCCGCCGTAGGCGTCCTTGGCGGTACGCGGATCGCCGTGCAGCAGCTGGGCGCCGGTGACGGTGAGCGGGTGGAGCCCGTCGCGGCCCAGCAGGTAGTGCTGGTCGGGGCTGCCGGGGGTGCGGACGTCGAAGAGCTGGCCCACCCGGCGCTTCTCACCGGCGAGTTGCGGGCCCGTCTCGCCGCGCCCCTCGACCTCCTGCGGTGCGAGATCGGGCCCGGCGGGGACGGCGGCGAGGAACGCGCTGCCCACCCGTACGGGGTCGGCGGTGCCGTAGCCGAGGGACTGCAATGCGCCGTGGGCGGAGTCCAGCCGCAGCCGCTTGCCCTGCCACAGCAGGTAGGTGACACCGTCCGGGCCGGTCGCCGGCAGCGCCTGGTCGCTCCGGAGCGCCGGGGTGGTGGCGGCGGCCGCCACCCCGACGGTGGTGGTGGATTCGGTGGAGCCGTCGGCGGCCGTGCGGGAGGTGGCGCACACCTGCCAGGCGTGGTCGGAGAGCCCGGCGGAGTCGGGCAGGGAGTCGGGGGCGCCGGGAATGCCGATGGGCGCGCCGCGCGGCACATCGGCCAGGGACGCGCGGCCCACGCTCAGCATCTCGCCCTGGCCGCCGGTCACCAGCTTGCCGGAGGCGTAGTTGACGACCGGGCGCAGCACCCCGCCGCCGAAGACGTAACGGGCCCCGGTCTCCTTCTCCATGATGAGGGTGCCGGGCTTGCGCCAGGCGGTGGACTCCCCCGGGGAGATCATCCCGAAGATGAGGAAGCCGACACAGAGCAGCACGCCGATGATCAGGCCCGTCGTCGCGCCGCGCCGGGTGCGGCTCATGGGCGGGTCCAGGGCGTCCGGGTCGGCCGCCAGCATGCCCGTGGTCAGCCGCCCGACCACGAACGTATAAGCCTGGACCTGGTCCCGCCTGGACTGCATCCCTCTCCCCACCCCTGCCCGTCAGTTGACGGATTGTGCGTATTCCGACGGGTTGTGTGTCTTCGTGGTGCGGCCGGGTCTCGTGCTCGCCCTGCCGTGTCGTGGTGGTGTGGCCTTCCCGTGCGCCGTTCGGCCCCGGTCCCGGGGCCGGTTACGGCGGCGGGTGGCGCATCGCCGTCTCAGCTCCACAGCCCGCGCAGGGCCGACAGCACTCCGAGGTCGACGAGGACCAGGGGGATCAGCGCCGCGGCGGCGAGCGAGTGCAGCAGGTCGGCGGCGCGGCCCCAGTACGGGATCAGCCGGCGTCCGGGGATGCTCCAGGCGGCGCCGACGAGGGCGGCCCCGGCGACCAGGGAGAACGCGAGGACCGTGCAGCGGGCGGCGGTGCCGCCCTCCCAGATCCCCGCCAGCATCAGGAGTACCCCGCCGTACACGCCCGGCAGGACGGCGGAGAGCCGCTGCCAGGCGCCGTTCATCGCCCGGCCGTGCAGGACGAGCAGCAGGCTCAGGACGCCGCCGAGGGCGAAGGGCGGCCAGCCGCCGCCGGTCGACAGGGCGGTCAGGCTGGCGGCGCACACCGCGCCGGTCCCGGCGTAGAGCCCGGTCATATAGCGGTCCGCGATGGCGGTGCGGTCCAGCACGTCGCGGGAGGAGAGCGGTTCGATGCCCTCCTGGAGCTGTTCGGCGTTGGTGGGCAGCGGCGGCAGCCGCAGGCCCGCGAGCCGGAAGGAGAGCATGGGGACGAACGCGCCGAGGAGTACGGCGAGTACGGCCACCGGGCCGGCCGCCGCGGCCAGGGTGAGCCCCGCGGTCAGGCCGAGCACCCCGGTCAGCGCGCCCAGCAGGCTCACCAGGAGGAGGCCGCAGAACAGCGGGGCCGCCGCGGCGACGGTGGCGACGGCGAGCACGGCACCGCCGGCCGCCGCGGCCGAGGCGGCCAGCAGCCGGGCGCCGATCAGTTCGGGCCCCTCCGGACCGGTCGGCAACAGCCAGCCCGCCAGGGCGAGGTAGGGGACGACGGCGACGCCGAGCACCGTGCCCGCGGCGCTGTCGCCGACGGCGCGGGAGGCCGCGGCGGCGCCGAGGAGCAGCAGGACGGCGGTGCCCGCGGCGGCCGCCGTCTGGAGGAGCGGGGCGTGCGCGGAGGCGAGGGCGGCGAAGCCCGCGGCGAGTACGGCGGCGGCGACGCCGAGCAGGAGACGGCGGGTCAGTTCGGGGCGCCACAGGTCGGCACGCTCGCGCATGCCGACGGCCACGCCGTCGACCAGATCGTCGAAGTGGACGGGCGGCAGCTGTTCGCGGCGCGGCCGCAGATAGAGCGTCTCGCCGTCGCGCAGGCCCAGTTCCGCCGGTGTCGCGTCCTCGTCGAGGGCGTCGGCGCCGAGCCGCTGCACCACCCAGCCGCCGTGTTCCAGACCGCTCTCGTCGAGGTCGGCTCCCTCGGGAGCCGCGTAGTGCACGAGCGAGGGCATCAGTTCGGCGAGCGGCACATCGGCCGGTACGGCTATCTCAAAGGTGCGTTCTGGCGCCTTGACGACGAGCCTGCTCAGCTCGGCAGTGATGGTGTTGCTCACGCAGTGGTCACTCTCCCGGTGATCCGCGATACGCGGACCATGAAACGGGTGGGGCTGGAGAGAAAGTATCAGAGATGGTTATGTTTGTTTACCAATCTTGTTGAGCAATAGGCGCATGCGATCACAAACGCAAAACTGCGTAAGCTCACGGCACTTGACCAGGCATGACATCATCCGGTGCGACGGCTATCGGCCCGCCCGTATCGGCCTGCCCCGGCGTCGCCGCGGTCCGGCCACCGACCGAGAGGACTGGCGCGTTGAGCCTGCTTCTGTTCCGCCGCCCACCCCGCCGTCCGGGCCCGGAGCCGGCGGGCGGCGAGCTCGAACTGCAAGAGCCGCCGACGCTCCCGGAACGCACCGGCAGCGCCGCCGCGATGCTGACGTACCTGCCCATGGCCATCGCCTCCAGCGGCATGGTGCTGATGGTCCTGCGCCCCGGTGGCGGCAGCAATGTCTTCATGTATCTCGTCGGCGGCATGATGCTGCTGAGTTCGGCGGCGATGCTCGTCGGCCAGCTGGTGCGCGGCGCCGGCGAACGCAAGGCCCGGCTCAGCGGTGACCGCCGCGACTATCTGCGCTACCTCGGCCAGAACCGGCGGCGCGTACGGGAGGTCGTGGTCCGCCAACGGGACGCGCACGCCTGGCGCAACCCCGATCCGGCCGCCCTGTGGTCGGTGGTCCGCACCTCCCGGCTGTGGGAGCGGCGGGCCGCGCACGGGGACTTCGCCGAGGTGCGCCTGGCGGTCGGCGAACAGCGGCTGGCGATGCGGCTGGCCCCCGTACAGACCAAGCCGGTCGAGGACCTCGAACCGCTCGCCGCGCACGCCCTGCGCCGTTTCATCCGCGCCTACACCTCCGTCGCCGACCAGCCCATCGCCATCCACCTGCGCGGCTACGCGCTGGTCCAGCTGCGCGGTGACGCCGACGCCGGGCGGGCCATGGTGCGCGCCGTCCTGGGCCAGCTCGCCGTCTTCCACGCAGCCGAGGAACTGCGCGTCGCGCTGTGCGTCGGCGACCCGCAGCGCCCGCTGTGGGAGTGGACCAAGTGGCTGCCGCACGCCCAGCACCCCACCCAGCAGGACGGTGCGGGCCAGCGGCGGCTGATCGCGGACAGCGCGACGGAGCTGGAGGAGCTGCTGGGCGAGGAGTTCGGCGAGCGCACCCGCTTCGACCCGCAGGCGGCACCCTCCAAGGACGAACCGTTCACCGTCATCGTTCTGGACGGACCGGACATTCACGCCAATTCGCGGCTGGGTGGCGGTGGTTTCCGCAACTGCGTCGTCATCGACGTCAGCGGCGCACTCCCCTGGGAGCCGGGTCCGCACGCCCTGGGCCTCGATGTCGCGCCCGGTCTGCTCCAGGTCGTCGGCCAGGACCGCAACGGCCGTGAGCAGCTCACCGAGCTGGGCCGCCCGGACGCGCTGAGCGTCCTGCGCGCCGGTCCGCTGGCCCGGCTGATCGCCCCGTACCGGATGAGCGTGACCAGCGAGATCACCGAACCGCTGACCACCGACTTCGAACTCACCACCCTGCTGGGCGTCACCGACCTGCGCGCCCACGAACTGCCCCGCCTGTGGGAGCACCGCGGCCCCGGCGAGCGCGACCGGCTGCGGGTCCCGATCGGCATCGCCGCCGACGGTTCGCCCGTCGAGCTGGACATCAAGGAGTCCGCGCAGAACGGCATGGGCCCGCACGGCATGCTCATCGGCGCCACCGGCTCCGGCAAGAGCGAGCTGCTGCGCACCCTGGTGGCCGCGCTGGCGCTCACCCACTCCTCCGAGGTGCTCAACCTCGTCCTGGTCGACTTCAAGGGCGGCGCCACCTTCCTGGGCATGGAGCAGCTGCCGCACACCTCCGCCGTCATCACCAACCTCGCCGACGAGGCCGCGCTGGTGACCCGTATGCAGGACGCCCTGCACGGCGAACTGATCCGCCGTCAGGAACTGCTGCGCAGCGCCGGCAACTTCAGCTCCGTACTCGATTACGAGAAGGCCCGGACGGCCGGCGCCGCGCTGGCACCGCTGCCGTCCCTGTTCGTCGTCGTCGACGAGTTCAGCGAACTGCTCGCCGCGCACCGCGACTTCATGGACCTGTTCGTGATGATCGGGCGGCTGGGCCGCAGCCTGGGCGTTCATCTGCTGCTGGCCTCCCAGCGCCTGGACGAGGGCCGGGTGCACCAGCTGGAATCGCACCTTTCCTACCGCATCGGCCTGCGGACGTTCTCCGCGATGGAGAGCCGCGGCGTCCTCGGCGTCCCCGACGCCCACCAGCTGCCGTCCGCCCCCGGCAACGGCTACCTCAAGAGCGACCAGGCCACGCTCACCCGCTTCAAGGCCGCGTACGTCTCCGGCGCCTACCGGGCCAAACGCCGCACCCCCCAGGCGGCGACCGGCACCGGCGCCGTGGTGCCCTACCGCTCCGGCTACGTACCGCCCGCCCACCCCGTCGTGCCCGACCTCCCGCGGCCCGCGGAGGAGGAGACCGAGTCGGCGAGCCTGCTCCAGGTCGCCATCGAGCGGCTGCACGAGGCGGGCCCCGAGGCCCACCCCATCTGGCTGCCCCCGCTGGGCACCCCGCCGTCACTGGACGAACTCCTCCCGCCTGGCACCGTCCGGCTCGACGGGTACGGCACCGTCCGCGGCGGCCTGAAGGTGCCCGTCGGCGTCATCGACCGCCCCTTCGACCAGCGTCGCGACCCGCTGCTGGCCGACCTCGGCGGCGCCGGCGGCCATGTGGGCATCGCGGGCGGTCCGCAGAGCGGCAAGAGCACCCTGCTGCGCAGCCTGATCACCGCCCTGGCCCTCACCCACACCCCACGCGAAGTGCAGTTCTACTGTCTGGACTTCGGCGGCGGCACGCTCACCTCGCTGACCGATCTGCCGCACGTCGGCACGGTCACCGGACGGCTGCACCCCGAGCGGCTGGCCCGCACCATCGGCGAGATCACCTCACTGCTCGCCCGCCGGGAACTGGCCTTCGCCGAGCAGGGCGTGGACTCCATGGCCGACTACCGCACCCGGCGCGCGGCGGGCGAGTTCGCCGAGGAGCCCTTCGGGGACGCCTTCCTCGTCATCGACGGCTGGTCCACCCTGCGCGAGGACTTCTACGACCTCACCCAGACCGTCGTCCAGCTGGCCGCCCGCGGCCTCAACTACGGCATCCACCTCATCGTGGCGTCCCCGCGCTGGGCCGAGATGCAGCCGGCACTGCGCGACCAGATCGGCACCAAGTTCGAGCTGCGCCTGGGCGACCCGGTCGACTCCCTCATCGGCATGCGCAAGGCACAGGAGGTACCGCGCGTCGCGGGCCGCGGCCTGTCCGAGGACTCCTACCACTTCCTGACCGCGCTCCCCCGCATGGACGGAAGCGGCGCGGTCGCCGACCTGTCCGACGGCACCAAGGCCCTGGTCGCCGCCGTCCGCGAGGCGTGGGACGGACCGGGCGCCCCGGCCGTGCGGATGCTCCCCGCCGCCTTCCCCGCGGCCGAACTGCCCGCCGCCGAGGGGCGCCGGGTCCCGCTCGGTGTGGAGGAGAACGAACTCGCGCCCTTCTGGCACGACTTCGACGCGTCACCGCACCTGCTGGTCATCGGCGACACGGAGAGCGGCAAGACCAACCTCCTGCGGCACATCGCCCGCTCGATCGTCGCCACACACACCAGCGAGGAGGCGCTGATCGCCATGGTCGACGTCCGCCGCGAGCTGTACGACGCGGTCCCCGAGGAGTACCGCCTGGGCTACGCGGTCTCCGCGGACGCCACCCGCGAGATGATGCTGGCCGCCGCCGGGGCGATGCAGCCGCGGATACCCGGCCCCGAGATCACCCCGGACCGCCTGCGCAAGCGCGACTGGTGGGACGGCCCGCAGGTCTTCCTCCTCGTCGACGACTACGACCTGGTCTCCGGCAGCGGCTACGGATCCGAGAGCCCCTTCGGCCCGGTGCTCGAACTCCTCAGCCAGGGCACCGAGCTGGGCCTGCACCTGATCGTCTCCCGGTCGTCCTCCGGCATCGGCCGCGCCCTGAGCGATCCGCTGCTGCGCCGCCTGGTGGAGGCGAACACCCCGAGCGTCGTGTTCTCCTGCCCGGCCTCCGAGGGCCTGATCCTCGGCAACGTCAAGCCCCGCGAGTACCCGCCGGGCCGCGCCCTGTGGGTCGCCCGCAGGCGCCAGATCCAGGTCCAGACGGCGCAGCTGGCCGAGGACGGCTGAGGGGCGGGAGGCCCCTAGCCGAGGCGGCCGGGGCGCCAACCGCGCGCCCGGCCGCGCGGGATCACCAGCGCCGCGCCGCCCACCAGCAGGGATACGAGGGCGGCAACACCCACGACCGCCCAGGCCACGGCCGGCGAGGTGGCAGGCGGCTGCTCCGGCACCCGGTAGGTCCCGTCCAGCGCGGGGGCGCTCTCCGTACGGGTCCGCGCGCCCGTGCCGGACGCGGCGGCGGAGACCGCGCCCACCGCGCCGGGCGGGTCCACCAGTCCGTACCCGAACCGGGCGTCCGGGACCGCCCCGGGCCCGCGCGCCGCCGTCGCCCGCAGCCGGTCGGCGACCTGGGCCGCGGACAGCCCGGGGTCGTGCGCGCGCACCAGTGCGGCGGTGCCCGCGACGAAGGCCGCCGCCACCGAGTCCCCGCCGCCGGTGAAGTGGCCGCCGCCGGGACCCACGCTGACCACCCGGTCCCCCGGCGCCGTCAGGTCCACCCGCGGCAGCGACGCACCGGTGGACTGCCCGCCCGTACGGCCCGGATATGGTTTCCCGTCGACCCCCACGGCCGCCACGCTGAGCACCCCGGGCAGTCCCCCCGGGTACGCCTGCGCACCCTTGTCCCCGGCCGTGGCCCCGGCGATGACGAGCACGTCCTTGGCCGCGGCCTTGTCGACCGCCGTCTGCAACCGCGCGTCGGACTCCGTCGCGCTCGCCGCGACCAGCACGACCTTGGCGCCGCCGGCCACCGCGTCCTCGATACCGCCGGCCAGCGCCCCGGCGTCCGCACCGCTCACGGTCTCCCCCAGCACCCGGGCCCGCGGCGCGACGCCGGCGAACCCGACACCGTCCTGCGCGGCCCCCGCCACGATCCCCGCGACGAACGTGCCGTGCCCCGCGCAGTCCTTGCCCCCGCCGCCCGACGCGCGTCCCTTGAGCGCCGCGACGCCCGCGTCGAGACCGGTGTCCACGACGCCGACGGTCACCCCGCCGCCCTGGCTCAGCGGCCGTACCTCCGACAGGCCGAGCGCCTTCTGGGCCCAGGGGGTCTGGGAGATCGTGCGCGCCGACTCCTTGGTGCACTTGCCCTCCGCGACCGGCCCGTCCGGGATCTGCGGCAGCACCGTCCCGCCCCCCGCCGCCGCGACCCGGGCCACCGGCACACCCGCCACCGGCCGGGCCCCTGCCGTTCCCCCGGCCAGCAGTACCGTGCACCCGAGAGCGCCGATCGCCACCGTGACCCCACGCTGCAACGGCAGTTGGCGGTTTCGCACGTCCACACCCCATCAGTCGTCCCCACAGCGCCCCGCGTTCGCGATCATACGCAGCCCCGCGAACGGCACCGCAGGTCACCCGGCCGGACCCGGTCCGACGCAGTCCGACGCGGCCGCCGCGCCGCCGGTCGGCCGTCCGGGTGAACCCCGCGCCCGCGAATGCGCCGTGCGGCGGCGCTCCCGCCCTTCCCCTGCCTTCGGCTCCTCGGCTCGCCGGTGCTCCGAACTCAGGAGATCCACGAAACGGCGGACATCCGAAATCCCAAAATGCCGGAATGCCGAAATCTCGATATCCGTACGGGAAACGGTGGGTGAACGCCGGCCCCTTTCCCGGGATTCCCCCGACTTTCCCCTGCAGGCCGCTTCTCCGTCCGGGGCCCGTGGCGGAGAAATACCGGAACATTCCCGCCGTGCTCTCCTCCCCCGTCCCTCCGTGGTGACGGCCGGGGCGACTTCACCCCGTGGCGGCGGCCGGGGCCGATTCACCCCGTGGCGATGGCCAGGGCTACTTCGCCCCGTGGCGATGGCCGGGACCACTTCACCCCGTAGTGACGGCCGGGGCTACTTCGCCCGCGCGGCGCCGACGGCCGCGAGGCCGCTCCGGGCCGTTCCGGTGCCGGCCGGGCGAGCGGGCCGGCACTGCTCGGCGGCGCCCGCCCGGTCGTGGACGCGGCTGAGCAGCGCGGCCGGTGCGGGGTCGGCCTGGAGCGCGGCCAGAAGCAGCAGCCACAGACCGTGCAGCCGCTCCTCGATGCAGCTGCGGCCGTCCAGCGCGTCGGCGACGGTGTGCAGCCCGAAGAAGGCGCAGACGACGCCGTGCGCGGCCGTTCCGGGGTCGATCGCGGCGGCGAGCGTGCCCTCCGCGCGGGCCTCTTCGAGGAGTTCGGTGACGGTCGCGGTCCAGCCGACGAACGGTGTCGGCAGTGCGGCGTCGATGGCCTTGCGCTCCATCCAGAGACGGGAGCCGGCCCGGATGACGACATCGTCGCGGAAGGCGCGGGCCACATCGAAGCTCAGCGCGACCAGCGTGTCCAGCGCGGGCAGGCGGGCCGCCCGATGGCGGGCGATCAGCTCCGGCCAGGTCGCGAAATGCTCCTCGACAATGGCGAGCGCCAGATTCTCCTTGCTGGCGTAATGGAAATAGATGGCCCCGCTGGTACGGCCGGACCGGGTACTGATATCGCTGATACTGGTGCCGGCATACCCCCGCTCGTCGAACAGTCGCGCCGCCGTCTCCAGCAGAGACCTTCGCGTGGTCCTCGCCCGTACCTGCACATTCACCCCGGATACCGCTCGGTCGCCGACAGCAGGCAATGTAGTGGCTCGCCCCCACGCCCGCGACGGGACGGGCGTGCGCGGACACCGGAACTGGGTTCTTCTTATTGCATGAACACTTCGGTCGGCGAGACCGCCGGGGAACTCCGGCCGCTGAGCTGGTCACGCACCGTCGCACGCGAAATGGTGCACCGCACCTCCTTGGCGGAGGTACTCCTCACCGACGTACGGCGGACCGGTGACGGCAGCTTCGAGGCCGCGGCGTCCTGGCCCCGGTCCCATCCCACATTCCCCCGGGACGGTGCGGACCTGCACAGTCCGCTGATCGTCGTGGAAACCCTGCGCCAGCTCGGCATCTATCTCCCGCTGCGGTATTTCGGCGTGCCCGCGACCGCGCATCTGCTCATCACCGATCTGTTCTTCGCCCTCACCCCGGCGGCGGAACCGCGCGCCGCTTCCGCCGCCACCGATGTCACCTGCCTGACCGGTGTGAGCGAGATACGCACCGGGGCCGACGGCGCCGTCACCGGGCTCCGGCTGGAGGTGACCTTCCTGGCCGGCGGTACGGCCTTCGCCCGCGCCGGGGGCGGCGCGCGCTTTCTCGACGCGCGCCGGTACACCGTGCTGCGCGGGGCCGTGACCACCGTCCGGCGCACCTCGCGAACGGCTGTCCGGGTGCGCCCGGAGGCCACCGGACCGGCGGTGGCCGATCCGCGCGACATCGTGATCGGGCTCGACGGCGGCACCCTCCTGGTGGAACCGGTCGATCCGAAGCATCCGTTCTTCTTCGACCACGCCACGGATCATGTGCCGGGCATGGTGCTGCTGGAAGCGGCCCGGCAGGCCGCGGCCCTGGAGAGTCACGGCACCCTGCTGCGCCCCACGGCCGGACGGCTGAGAGCGGTGCGGTTCACCGAATTCAGTCCGCCCGCCCGCGTCCTGTGCGTGCCACATCACGGGACCTGCGTTTTCCGCGTATTTCAGGGGGGCGAACAGAAAGCCTTCGGAACCCTCCAATACCGATAAGACCTCTAAACACACGATAGCAACTAAATAGATTCCCTTGACTACACCAACTCCGCGTTTCTAACGTAGCGATCGTTATGTTCTTCGGCGGTCGCCCGAGAAAGCCTCTTCCTACAAGGCTGCGCCCGCCGGGAATCGCACCTGCCCGACAGCGGATGAACCGGCACGCCGACCGCGCCCCGCACCGTCGCGACGTCAAGATCTGCCGCTTTCCGGGCACTCCAGAACGGAAAGAAGAAAGATGACCTCTCATCGCATCCTTTCCTGGACCCCGGCCGCCGTCGTCTTCGACTGCGACGGCACCCTGATGGACACCGAGCGCCATTGGCAGGACGCACGGGAAATCACCCTGGAAGAGTTCGGGTTCACCCCCGACCCCGGATTCGCGGAACGCGCCAAGGGCCTGCACTACACCGAATGCGGACACCTGATGGCCCGTGAAGCCGGACACCCCGAACTCGGCGACGAGCTCACCGCCCGGCTCCTCAGACATTTCCGCACGCTGGCCGCCGACCACCCCGTCACCATGCCTGGCGCCCGGGAACTCGTCGTGGCGGTGAGCAAGTTCGCCCCGCTCGCCATCGCCAGCAACTGCCCCAGAGAGGTCGTCGAGGCCAGCCTCGCCACCGCCGGCCTCCTCAGCCACTTCGACCACATCGTGGTACCCGACGACGTCATCCGACCCAAACCCCATCCGGACGTCTACCTCACCGCCGCCCGGCAGTGCGGCACCGCACCCGCCGACACCCTCGCCGTCGAGGATTCGCACTGCGGTATCCAGTCCGCGGCCCGCGCCGGCCTGCGGGTCATCGGAGTCGGCCCCTGGCCGGGCGAACAGGTCACCGCCCTGGTCGACCTGTGGGTACGTTCACTGGACGAACCGCGGGTCAGCGGCTGGGCGGGCAACCGCATCCCCCGCCAGGTGTCCCGCTGACCCGCCGCCCCGGGCGCCGCCGGAGCGCCGGCGGCGCCGGGGGCCACCGCGGGCACCCCGCGACCGGCTACCTGGAGGGGAGGCGGCCGGCCCCGGGACCGGGGCGGCGGACCGGCCCGGCCGATCCGCCGGCCGCCGCTGCCACCAGCCAGTTCGTGGGGATCTCGATGCGCGATCCGTCGGGGCGGTACTCGGTGGTCGCCAGCGGCAGCCGGCCGCTCGCGACGACGCGCAGCCCCTGGGCGGCGAGCAGTCCCGGGACGGCCGTATCGGCCATGTCACCGGGTGAGATGCCGTGCGAGAGGACCGCGCGCAGCTTCGCGGGCGGTCCGGTGGGGCTCTGCGCGAGGGACCGCAGAACGTCCTTGGCCGAGGCGGCCGGTTCGACCGCGAAGACCCGCCCTCGGGTGCCCAGCAGTACGGCGATGTTCGCCACGATGCGCGCCCGGTCGCCGGGCGCGCACTGGTGCAGGACGCCCCGCAGATAGAGGTGAGCATCGCCCAGTTCAGCGTGCAGGGCACGCATCGCGTCCGGGTCGGTGGCGTCCAGGCAGCGGAATTCGGCCGTGCCGTGGACGTCCTCGGCCCGTGCGCGGCCGATCGCCGCGCCGGCGAGGTCGATGCCGACGACGCGCGCGTAGCGGCCGGCGAGATGGCGCGTCTGGGTGCCGTTGCCGCACCCCAGGTCGACCACCGGCAGCCCTGGGTCGAAGTGCCCTTCGAAGAGCGGCAGATGGAGCTGCACGGCCAGGGCGGGGTCGGCGTCCCAGAAGACCTCGCCCGCACCGGTCGGCGCGGCGCGCCAGAAGCCCTCCCACGCCTGCGCGGAGGGGCTCGTGAAGGGACTCGCAGCGCTCATGGCCCCTTGCTACGCCCGCCGGTGCGCGGCCCGCAAGAGGGGCGCCGGATCCGTCACCCGGCGTGCGGGCCCCGGGTACGCCGGGTGTTCGGCAGGGACAGCTCGAACCAGACGGTCTTGCCGGTGTCCGTCCGGCTCGTACCCCACTCCCGCGCCAGCCGGCTCACCACCCGCAGCCCGCGCCCGAACTCGTCGTCGGCGCCCGCGTTCAGCAGTTGCGGCAGGGCGTGGTCGTCGTCCGAGACCTCGCACAGCAGGGCGTCCGTACGGACCAGGCGCAGCACCACCTGCCGGGTGTGGGCATGCCGTACGGCGTTGGTGACGACCTCGCTGACCATCAGCGCGGCGGGCTCGGCCGAGGAGTCCAGCCCCCAGTCGGCGAGCCGGCGGCCCACCAGCGCTCTGGCCCGGCCGACCTCCCGGGGGTCGATCGCCAGGCGCCATTCGGCGACGGCGTCCGGCGCGATGCCGTTGAGCCGCGCCATCAGCAGCGCCACATCGTCCTTCCGGTCGTCCTGGACGTTCAGCGCCCGGATGATGGCGTCGCAGGCGTCGTCCATGGAGGCGGCGGGGTGCGCGGCGGATTCGGCGAGCGCCGCGAGGCCCACGCCGATGTCCTCGCCGCGCACCTCCACCAGGCCGTCCGTGCACAGCACCAGGCGGTCGCCGGCCGCGACCGGCACCGTCACCGCCTCGAACGGCACCCCGCCGACGCCGATCGGCGCGCCCGTGGGGAGTTCCAGGAGCTCGCTGCGGCCGTCCACGGCGCGGACCAGCACCGGCGGGATGTGCCCGGCGTTGGCGATCGTCAGCCGCTGTCCGATCGGGTCGTAGACCGCGTACAGACAGGTCGCGAGGTAGCTGTCGCCGAGCCGCTGGGCGAGGTCGTCCAGGCTGCGCAGCAGTTGTGCGGGGTGCATGTCGATGGCCGCCATGGTCTGGACGGCGGTGCGCAGCTGGCCCATCATCGCGGCCGAGTTGAGGCCGTGGCCCATGACGTCGCCGACGACCAGCGCGGTGCGCGAGCCGGGCAGCTTGATGGTGTCGAACCAGTCGCCGCCGACCCGGCCCAGGCGGGTGCCCGGCAGATAGCGGGTCGCGGTGTCGCAGCCGGCCATCCGCGGTGCGATATGCGGCAGCATGCTGTCCTGGAGCGTCTCGGCGACGTTCTCCTGGAAGGTGTACATCCGGGCGTTGTCCAGCACGAGCCCGGCGCGGGCGGCGAGTTCGGCGCCGGTCACCCGGTCCATGTCGTTGAATTCCGTACGCTCCGGATGGCGCAGCAGGATCATGAAGCCGAGCACCACGTTGCGCGCCTTGAGCGGGACGACCAGCAGCGACCGCCGGTTGATCAGCGGGCTGATGTCCCGCTTCTCGAACTGCGCGGCGATGGCGTTGCCCATGTCGTCGCTGATCCGCGGCACCAGGACCGGCTGTCCGGTGGTCATGCACTGGAAGAACGGTGTCTGGACGGGGAAGGGCATCGACTCGCCGACCGGGACGACGTCGTCCCAGCGCCCCGGCTCGTCGTTGTGCTCGACGGCGACCCGGTGCCACAGGGTCGTGGCGTCCGGCGGCCCGTCGGGGAATCCCTCGCCGGCGACGACCTGTTCGCGCAGATAGGTGCCGGCGACGTCGGTGAAGCGCGGTACGACGGCGGCACTGACTTCCTGAATCGTGCGGGCCAGATCGAGCGAGGTGCCGATCCGCCCGCTGACCTCGTTGAGGAACTCCAGCCGCTCGCGGACGGCGGCGTATTCGAGGTCCGAGGCCAGCTCGGCGGCGGCCGCGGCGGCGGCCCGCGGATCGTCGGCCACCGCGCTCGCCGCGCGCAGCAGCCGCGTACGCCGCTCGACACGGCGCGGCACACCCCAGTCCGGGGTCACCGGGAACCGCTCGTGCCGGCTGATCTCCAGTACCGGATAGCCCAGTTCCAGCACCTGGGAGACGATCCGGGCGCTGTCCAGGGGGTTCATGCTCGGCAGGATCTCCGGCAGCCGCCGGGCCAGCTCCGCGGCGTCGGGTAAGTCGGTGTGCCGGGCGAAGGCCGGGGTGAACCGCTCGCTCCCCGCGCCGGGCCGGCCGCTCCCGTCGTCGCCCGGTCCGTGCAGTTGCGCGGCGTCCGCGGCGAGTACGAGCGTCCGTTCCGTGCCCGGTCCGATCAGGGGGTACGCCCACCACAGCAGGTCCACCGGGGCGGACCCGGCGCCGGCCATCCGGGCCCGGCCCGCGGTCGGGTAGGCCGCGCCGCCGCCGGGCAAAGCCCCCGGGCCTGCATCTGGCACGTCATCGTCAGCAGCGGCAGCGCCAGCGCCATCGGGGGGCTCGTCCCACTCCCGGTCGCCGAGGGCGCCGGTGACCGGCATCAGATCGACGGCGGCCGCGCCCACCGCTTCCTGGCGGGAGGGCCCGAAGAGCCTGCGCGCGCCGCTGCTCCAGTGGGAGATCCGGCCGGCCGCGTCCACCACCACGACGGCGAGCGGCAGCCGTCCGGGCACGGCCTCCCTGGGCACGGGCACCGTGGGTGCCGCGCCGGCCGTGTCGTCACCGTGCGACGGGCCACGCTCCATGGGCGGTTGCTCCTTCGTGCACCGGTCCGGCACCACCGGTCCCACCGTAGGGCCATGGAGCGGTGGCGTGGGCGGCATTGGCCGAAGAGGTCGTGCGCGGGCGCATTGGCCCGGCCGCCCACGCGCCCCGGATGCGGCGGTGGCCACGCCCGGGGCGGGCCGGCCGGTGCGCCGGTGCGGGGCTCACTTCTCCATGTGGGCGGCGAGGTTGGCGAGAATCGCGTCGTAGATGCGGCCGAGGCCCTTGGGGGCGAAGGTCTTCTCGAAGAAGCCGCCGATGCCGCCCGCGCCGTTCCAGGTGGTGGTGACGACGACCTGGGCGCGCTGCTCACCCGCCGGGGTGACGACCCAGGTGGTCACCATGGAGGAGTTGCGGTCCTTCTCCACGAGCTGGCCGTCGGTCGGCTCGTCCACCTCCAGCAGGCAGTCGCGGATCCGCTTGCTGGTGGCCTGGAGCTTCCAGTGGACGACGGTGCCCTTGCCGTCGCCGCCCTCCCTGACCTCGTACTCGCTGAAGTGCTCGGGCAGCAGCTGCCGGCGCGTGCCGCTGTAGTCGGCGAGCGCGTCGAACACGTCCTCCGGGTCCGCCGCGATCTCGCGCTGTGTGGTGGCCTCGACCTGACCCATGTGCGTCTTCCTCCAGTACTCGGCTGCCGGTCCTGCCTTGTGCCGCCAAGCCAACCACCACTGGGCGGCGCGCCAAAATCGGGCCGATGGGCACTAAGCGAACATCTGTTCTATTATCGATTAAGGGGACTCGGCAGTACTGAGGAGGAGACCCGATGCGCTGGGACAATCTTGACGAAAGCCGCGCCGCACTGTTCGGCACGGACGTCGTCAGCCGGACGGTCGACACCCCCGAATTCCGGGGGATCACCTTCCACGAGGTGCGCGCCCGCTCGATCGTGAACCGCGTACCGGGCGCCTCCCGGATGCCGTTCGAATGGACCGTCAACCCCTACCGCGGATGCAGCCACGCCTGCGTGTACTGCTTCGCACGCAAGACGCACAGCTATCTCGACCTGGACACCGGTCTCGGCTTCGACTCCCAGATCGTGGTGAAGGTCAACGCCGCCGAGCTGCTCCGCCGCGAGCTGGCCGCGCCGCGCTGGCGCGGTGAGCACATAGCGATGGGCACCAACGTCGACTGCTATCAGCGTGCGGAAGGACGGTACGGACTCCTGCCCGGCATCATCGCGGCGCTGCGCGACCACGCCAACCCGTTCTCGATCCTGACCAAGGGCACCTTGATCCTGCGCGATCTGGAGCTGCTGCGGCAGGCCGCCGCGGTCACCGAGGTCGGCATCTCGGTCTCCGTCGGCTTCCTGGACCGCGAGCTGTGGCGCACGGTCGAGCCCGGCACCCCCGCCCCGGAGCGCCGGCTGGACGTGGTGCGCACCCTCACCGCGCACGGCATCCCCTGCGGTGTGCTGATGGCGCCGGTGATCCCCTTCCTCGGGGACGCGCCGGACCAGCTGCGCGCCACGGTGCGGGCCATCGCGCGGGCGGGCGCCGACTCGGTCACCCCGCTCGTCCTGCATCTGCGGCCGGGCGCCCGCGAGTGGTTCATGGCCTGGCTGGGCCACCACCACCCGCAGTTGGTACGGCGCTACGAGCGGATGTACGCGGACGGCGCGTACGCCCCCACGTGGTACCAGCGCACCATCACCCGCCAGGTCCACGAGCTCGCCACGGAGTACGGCATCGGCCCGGCCCGCCCCGGCGAAGCCCGCCGCATCCGGCCCCCTGCCGCGGACGGGACGCCGCCGCGCGCCGTCCCCCCGGAGCCCACCCAGCTGACCTTGCTCTGACCGGCTCCGCGCACGCACCGGGGCGGCCGCCGGGTCCGCGACCACCGAAAACCCGTTGACCCGCGGCCTAGCGTTTCGGACAAGACCGAGGCCGGGGCCGGGCCCCATTGGGCAGCGGCGCGGACCGGGACGGCGGCAGCGGGGATGGGGACGGGGACAGGCGCATGACAGGTGTACGGACGCAACCACCGTTGCGGATAAGGGAGATGACCGAGGCCGATATCGACGCGGTCTCGGCGGTGCGGGTCCAGGGCTGGCAGGCGGCGTACCCGGGGCTGATGCCGCAGGCGTATCTGGACGCCATGAGCGTCGCGCGGGACGCCGCGGAGCGGCGGTCGCGGTTCGGACGCCGCGGAGCGGCGGTCGCGGTTCGGACACCGTCTGCCGCAGGCGTGCGACCTGGTGGCGGTACGGGAAGGCACGGTGGCCGGCTGGGCCGCGCTCGGACCCGCCCGTGACCCCGACCTCTCCGGCACCTCCGATACGCCCGGTTCGCCCGGCGTCTCCGATGCGCCCGGTGCCGCCCCGCCCGCCGCCGAGCCGCCCGCGGACCCGCCCGCCGCCGGTGAGCTGTTCGCCCTCTACGTCACCCCCGGCCTGACCGGCACCGGCATCGGCCGCGCCCTGCTGACCGCCGGGCTGGACCGGGCGCGGGCCGCCGGCTGGGAGACGCTGTGCCTGTGGGTGGTGCGGGGCAACACCCGCGCCCGGCGGTTCTACGAGCGGGCCGGCTTCGTACCGGACGGGGCGGAAGAGGCGTACGAGGTGGCGGGGGTGAACGTTCCCGAGGTGCGCTACCGGCGACCGGTGGCGTCGGACGCCGGGCCCTCCCGCCGGCCCCCGGCGCCGTCCGCGCCACCGTCCCCGCCGTCACCCCCGGCGTCCGCGCGCACATCCTCGTGAACCCCCAGCCGCGCCAGTGACGCCGCCGCGGCGGCGGCCAGCCGCGGATGCCCGACGGCCGCGGCGAGGGTGGGGACGGCGCGCCGGTCGCCCAGCGCGCCCAGGCCCTCGACGCAGGCCAGCGCCACCCGCCAGTACGGGGTGTGCGGGGTCAGCAGCCGTTCCAAGGTGGCGATCAGCGCCGGTACGGACTGCGGTGCGCGGAGTTCGGCGAGCAGCCGGACGGGGTGCAGCGCATAGGCGGTGCGCAGCGGGTTGGTGGCGAGCGCGGCCGCGGCACGGGCGGTGCGCGGATCGCCGAGCCGGCCCAGGGCGTGCGCGGCGGTGGCGCAGCGCACCGGGTCGCGGTAGTTCAGCAGCAGGACGAGCGTCTCGAAGGCCCGTTTGTCCCCGGCGCAGCCGAGGATGAAGGCGGCGATCTCCCGGGCCCACAGGGGGCGTTCGACGGCGACCAGCATCTGGGCCAGTTCCTCGCGGCCGGCCGGGGTGTTCTTCCGGGCCAGTCCGAGCAGCCGCTCGTAGGCGACCAGGTCCTGTGGGGAGCGGAGTTCGGCCCGCACCCGGTCCGTCAACTCGTGGAATTCCTCTTCCATTTGCCGCTTCCCTCCCGCCGGGACACCCCGGTTCCTGCGACGTGGCCTGCGCCACAGCCTAATGACCCGGCCTACCCCTGGTGCTCGGGTTACCCACCGGTTAGCCTGCTGGAACGAGTGGTACCCCCGCTCGGGCGGCCTGGTGACGCAGCCGCCACGCGGTGCAGTCGGTTCGGCACCGCATCGTCCGACCTCCGTACGGAGCGCACGGCACGGCCCCGGGACAGGGCCCGCCGAGTCTCCCGCACCGCCGGCGAGGCCCGCAGTCCGGCGGCGTTCCGCGGCCCACCGCCGCCCGCGCCGCGTTCACTGCCGGTCCCCCGCCACGCGGCCCCTCCTCAGTCGTCACTTCTCCCCTGCCCGCAGGGGAACACCTCCTGGAGTCTCGCGATGGACCCTCAGTCCGCCCCTGCACTCTCAACCGGCGCCTCTCCCCTGCCACTTGGGACCGTGGCCGTCGTCGGTCTCGGCACCATGGGCACCGGTATCACCGAAGTCCTGACCCGTGCGGGCCGCCAGGTCATCGGCATCGACACCGATCCGGCCGCGGCCCGCCGGGCCGTCACCGCGCTGGCGGAGGCCACCGCCCGCGCCGTGCGACGCGAGCGGATCACCGAGCGGGAGCGACAGGAGGTGCTGGCCCGATTCCGTACCTCCGGCGAGGTACGGGCGGCGGCCGACGCCGATCTCGTCATCGAGGTGGTGCCGGAGGACTACGCGCTCAAACGGCAGGTCATCGCGGCGCTGGACGCCGTCGTGCGGCCGGACGCGATCCTGGCGACCGGCACCAACGCACTGTCGGTGACCCGGCTGGCCGCCGATTCGCGGCACCCCGAGCGGGTGCTCGGGGTGCACTTCTTCAACCCCGCGCCGGCCATGAAGCTGGTCGAGGTGGTCTCCTCGGTGCTCACCGCGCCGGCCGCGGTCGCCGCCGTCACGGAGCTGGCCCGCGCCCTGGGCAAGGACCCGATCGCGGTCGGCGACCGGCCCGGATTCGTCGCCGACGGCCTGCTGTTCGGCTATCTCAACCAGGCCGCCGCGATGTACGAGTCCAAATACGCGACCCGTGAGGACATCGACGCCGCGATGCGGCTCGGCTGCGGACTGCCGATGGGCCCGCTGGCGCTGCTCGACCTGATCGGCGTGGACACCGCCCGTACGGTCCTGGAGGCGATGTACGCGCAGTCCCACGACCGGCTGCACGCGCCCGCGCCGATCCTGGGGCAGCTGGCCGAGGCCGGGCTGACCGGCCGCAAGTCGGGCCGCGGCTTCTACACCTACCGGGCGCCCGGCACCGCCGCCGTCGTACCGGACGCGGCGAGCCCGGCCGGGGACGGCGGCCCCGGTGCCGATGGCCGGCCGGTGCGCCGTGTCGGGGTCGCCGGGTCCGGGACGATGGCGAGCGGGATCGCCGAGGTCTTCGCCACGGCGGGCTTCACGGTGGTGCTGGCCGCCCGCGGGGCGGAGAAGGCGGCGCGGGCCAAGGACCGGATCGCCCGGTCGCTGGACCGTTCCGTGGCCAAGGGCCGGCTCACCCGGGAGGCCCGGGACACCGCGCTCTCGGCGATCACCCCGGCCGGTTCGCTCGACGCCTTCGCGGACGTCGATCTGGCGGTCGAAGCGGTGGCCGAGGAACTGGCCGCCAAACAACGGCTGTTCGGGACGCTGGACGAGGTCTGCAAGCCGGGCGCCGTCCTGGCCACCACCACCTCCTCACTGCCGGTCATCGCCCTCGCCCGCGCCACCGCACGGCCGCAGGACGTCATCGGGATGCACTTCTTCAACCCGGCACCCGCCATGAAGCTTGTGGAGGTGGTGCGTACGGTCCTGACGGCCGACGCGGCGCACGCCACCGTGCGGGCGGTCTGCGCGACGCTCCGCAAGCACCCGGTGGACTGCGGCGACCGGGCCGGATTCATCGTGAACGCGCTGCTGTTCCCGTACCTGAACAACGCGGTCAAGATGGTCCAGGAGCACTACGCCTCCCCGGACGACATCGACGCCGCGATGAAGCTCGGGGGCGGCTATCCGATGGGGCCGTTCGAGCTGCTGGACGCGGTCGGTCTCGATGTGTCGCTGGCGATCGAGAGGGTGCTGCACGCCGAGTTCCGCGATCCGGGGCTGGCCCCGGCGCCGCTGCTCGAACACCTCGTCGCCGCGGGCTGCCTGGGCCGCAAGACCGGCCGCGGCTTCCGTGAGCACGCCCGGCGCTGACGCGGGGCGGCGCCCCCGGCCCGGGACGGCGGACGCAGGGGGCGGACTGCCGGCACCCGCCGGCGGTCCGCCGCTGGTCACAGGGGTGCCGAGGGCGCCGAATGCCGCGTGCCGTGCGAATATGCAGTACCGTCCCCACATGTCCCAGCCCGCTCGCCCGCAGTCGTCCGACGCCCCCGGCACCAGCACCCCCGGCGCCCGCCGGGCCGCCGCCCAGCGGCTCAAAATGCGCCGCGAACTGTCGGCGGCGGCCATGGAGCTGTTCGCGACCAAGGGCTACGAGGCGACCACGGTCGACGAGATCGCGGCCGCCGCGGGCGTGGCCCGGCGGACCTTCTTCCGCCACTTCCGCTCCAAGGAAGAGGCGATCTTCCCCGACCACGATGACACTCTCGTCCGCGCCGAGGCCGTCCTGGACGCCGCCCCGCCGCACGAGAACCCCCTCGACACGGTCTGCCGCGGCATCAAGGAAGTCATGCGGATGTACGCGGCCTCCCCCGCCGTGTCCGTGGCCCGCTACCGCCTCACCCGCGAGGTACCCACCCTGCGCGAGGCCGAGATCGCCTCGGTGGCCCGCTACGAGCGGCTGTTCACCCGTTATCTCCTGGGCCACTTCGACGAGGGCGCGCACCACGAGGGCGATGACGATCCGCTGCTCGCCGAGGTCGCGGCGTCGGCCGTGGTCACCGCGCACAACCACGTACTGCGCCGCTGGCTGCGGGCCGGCGCCGAGGGCGATGTCGAGTCCCAGCTCGACCACGCCTTCGGGATCGTCCGCGACACCTTCGGCGCCGGTATCGGCGTGGGCCGCGCCACCACCGGGGAGGAGCCCCCGGCGGCCGTCTCCCGGGAGGGCCAGGTGCTGGTCGCGGTGGCGCGGACGGACGCCCCGCTGGACGACATCATGCGCACGATCCGCAAGGCGATCAAAGAGCGGAACTGACGCACCGGCTCGCACGTGTTACCCACGTGACTGCGGATGACATGGAGGGCGCGAGCCCGGCAGACCCGACTCCCGCCACACACAACGTCTTCAGCGGCGGCGCGGCCGAGCACCTCATCCAGGCGAACATCGTCCACCTCGGCTCCGGGAGCGCCGCCCCGCGGTCGTTGGGCCAACTGCCACCGCGACCACGAGGCCGCCCGGTACCACCGTCAACGGGCCTCACAGGTACGGGAGCGGCGCGCCGGCCACCACCAACGGGCCGCACAGGCATGGCGGCGGCGCGATGACGCGCGTCGGCTGACCGCCTCCCTCAGCACGCTGGGCCAGGCTCTGAAGGGGCTGTGGGACTTCAAGCGGGCAACCGAGGCGGCGACGGCCGAGGCAGCGGGAAATCTCTCGGTCGCGACATACGCGCGCCTGCGGACTCCCGCTGCTGCCGAACCGGCTGCCGGTGGTCGAGCTGAAGCGGCCCCAACTGGAGGCGTTGCAGCGGCGCTGCTCGTACTGCACGGCGCCGCCCAGTTGTGGCCGCGGCTCCGTGAGCGGTTGAAGAGCCGGAGTTGACCGGCCTCGACGGCGCGGAAAACGACCCGCACCCCGCTCATACGTGCCACCCAAATGACATCTGAGAGAAATTCTTGGCACTCAGTGTCTTGTCGAGTGGCACGCGGTGTCATACCTTGAGGGTGTCCGGGCGGCCGGCGCGCAGTGAACTTCCGTGCGCCGGCTGTCCCAGCAAGCCACTTGTGGCCGCCCGCCCGGACGCCTGCGTCACAGGCTCCCCGGCCACCGCCGGGGGTATCTCCACCCGCGCCCACCGGCGCTGCCAGGCACCGTGACCGGCGCCGCCGCGATCCGCGCGGCGACGGCGGGCGCGGCGCCGCCCCGGCCGAACCGACGGCACCACCTCCGCCCCACCCCGACGTTCTCCCAAGCCGTTCCCTCGACGCTTCCCCGAGCTCTCGGCTCCGCTCACAGCAGGGGAAAGACCCCATCCGCCGGAGGCACTCCGTGAACGACATCCTGGACGCGATCCTCGCGCCCGACAGCACCCGCGACGACTTCGCCGCGCTGCCCCTCCCCGAGTCCTACCGCGCCGTGACCGTGCACAAGGACGAGGCCGAGATGTTCGCCGGCCTCAGCAGCAAGGAGAAGGACCCCCGCAAGTCGCTGCACGTCGAGGACGTGCCGGTGCCCGAACTCGGCCCCGGCGAGGCGCTGGTGGCCGTGATGGCCTCCTCCGTGAACTACAACTCCGTATGGACCTCGATCTTCGAGCCGCTGCCGACGTTCGGGTTTCTGGAGCGCTACGGGCGCCTCTCGCCGCTCGGCAAGCGGCACGATCTCCCGTACCACGTCATCGGTTCCGATCTCGCGGGCGTCGTGCTGCGCACCGGTCCCGGTGTCAACGCCTGGGCGCCCGGTGACGAGGTCGTCGCGCACTGTCTCTCCGTCGAGCTGGAGTCCTCCGACGGCCACAACGACACCATGCTCGACCCCGAGCAGCGGATCTGGGGCTTCGAGACCAACTTCGGCGGCCTCGCCGAGATCGCGCTCGTCAAGTCCAACCAGCTGATGCCCAAGCCCCGGCACCTGAGCTGGGAGGAGGCGGCGGCCCCGGGCCTGGTCAACTCGACCGCGTACCGCCAGCTGGTGTCCCGCAACGGCGCCGGGATGAAGCAGGGCGACAACGTCCTGATCTGGGGTGCGAGCGGCGGACTCGGTTCGTACGCCACCCAGTTCGCGCTGGCCGGCGGCGCCAACCCGATCTGTGTGGTCTCCAGCGACCAGAAGGCGGAGATCTGCCGGCGGATGGGCGCCGAGGCGATCATCGACCGCAGCGCCGAGGGCTTCACGTTCTGGCGGGACGAGGAGCACCAGGACCCGCGCGAGTGGAAGCGGTTCGGCAAGCGCATCCGCGAGCTGACCGGCGGCGAGGACGTGGACATCGTCTTCGAGCACCCGGGCCGGGAGACCTTCGGCGCCTCCGTGTACGTCACCCGCAAGGGCGGCACCGTCGTCACCTGCGCGTCCACCTCGGGCTACCGCCACGAGTACGACAACCGCTACCTGTGGATGTCCCTGAAGCGGATCGTCGGCTCGCACTTCGCCAACTACCGCGAAGCCTGGGAGGCCAACCGCCTGGTCGCCAAGGGGAAGATCCATCCGACCCTCTCGCGGACGTACTCCCTGGCGGAGACCGGCCAGGCGGCCTACGACGTGCACCGCAACCTCCACCAGGGCAAGGTCGGCGTGCTCGCGCTCGCCCCCGAGGAGGGCATGGGCGTACGCGACGAGGAGATGCGCGCCCGGCACCTCGACGCCATCAACCGCTTCCGGGACACCGCGGCGGACCGGGCCCACCGGCCCGGCCGGACCCACTGACAGCGCCGGACCACGAGGATACGGGCCATATATGACTGAGCGTCAGAAGGATCGTCCGTGGCTGATGCGGACGTACGCCGGGCACTCCACCGCCGAGGCGTCCAACGAGTTGTACCGGCGCAACCTCGCCAAGGGCCAGACCGGCCTGTCGGTGGCGTTCGACCTGCCGACCCAGACCGGTTACGACCCCGACCACCTGCTCGCCCGCGGGGAGGTCGGCCGGGTCGGGGTGCCGGTCTCGCACCTCGGTGACATGCGGCGGCTGTTCCGGGACATCCCGCTGGACCGGATGAACACCTCGATGACCATCAACGCCACGGCCATGTGGCTGCTGGCGATGTACCAGGTGGTGGCCGAGGAGCAGGGCGCCGACGTCACCCGGCTGGCGGGGACGACGCAGAACGACATCGTCAAGGAGTACCTCTCGCGCGGTACGCACGTCTTCCCGCCGGGGCCCAGCCTCCGCCTGACGACGGACATGATCACGTACACCGTGAACCGCCTTCCCAAGTGGAACCCGATCAACATCTGCAGCTACCACCTCCAGGAGGCGGGCGCCACCCCGGTCCAGGAGATCGCCTATGCGATGTCCACCGCGATCGCCGTGCTCGACGCGGTGTTCGCGTCCGGCCAGGTCCCCGAGGAGCGCAGGGGCGAGGTGGTCGCCCGGATCTCCTTCTTCGTGAACGCCGGTGTCCGGTTCATCGAGGAGATGTGCAAGATGCGCGCCTTCGGCCGCATCTGGGACCGGATCACCCAGGAGCGGTACGGCATCGAGGACGCCAAGCAGCGGCGCTTCCGCTACGGCGTCCAGGTCAACTCGCTCGGCCTGACCGAGGCGCAGCCGGAGAACAACGTCCAGCGGATCGTGCTGGAGATGCTGGCCGTCACGCTCTCCAAGGACGCCCGCGCCCGCGCCGTCCAACTCCCCGCCTGGAACGAGGCGTTGGGCCTGCCCCGGCCCTGGGACCAGCAGTGGTCGCTCCGTATCCAGCAGGTGCTGGCGCACGAGAGCGATCTGCTGGAGTACGAGGACATCTTCGCCGGCTCGCGGGTCGTGGAGGCGAAGGTGGACGCCCTGGTCACCGACGCGCTGGCGGAGATCGCGCGGATCGAGGAGATGGGCGGGGCGCTGGCGGCCGTGGAGTCCGGCTACCTCAAGTCGCAGCTGGTCTCGGCGCACGCCGAGCGGCGGGCCCGGATCGAGGAGGGCGCGGAGCGGATCGTCGGCGTCAACTGCTACGAGTCCACCGAGCCCAGCCCGCTCACCGCGGATCTCGACACCGCCGTGCTGACCGTCGACCCGGCCAACGAGGCGCGCGTGGTCCGGGCGCTGCACTCCTGGCGCGACGACCGCGACGAGGGGCGTGCGCAGGACGCGCTGTCGGCCCTGAAGAAGGCCGCGGCGGGCGACGCCAACCTCTTCCCGGCCACTCTCGACTGCGTCCGGGCGGGGGTGACGACCGGCGAATGGTGCTGGGCGCTGCGCGATGTCTTCGGCGAGTTCCGGGCCCCCACCGGCGTCTCCGGCGCGCCCCTGGCGGTCACCGCCGAGGCGGGCACCCCGCTGGCGGCGGTCCGCGCGAAGGCGGCGCGGACCGCCGCCGAACTGGGCTGCGGCGCGCTGCGCCTGCTGGTCGGCAAACCCGGTCTGGACGGGCACAGCAATGGCGCCGAGCAGATCGCCGTACGGGCCAGGGACGCCGGCTTCGAGGTGGTCTACCAGGGCATCCGGCTCACCCCGGAGCAGATCGTCGCGGCGGCCGTCGCCGAGGACGTGCACTGCGTGGGGCTGTCGATCCTGTCCGGTTCGCACGCCGAACTGGTGCCGGACGTGCTGGACCGGCTGCGCCGGAGCGGTGTCTCCCCCTCGGCCTCCGCCGGGTCCGGTGGTCCGGCGGACACCCCCATCCCCGTCATCGTCGGCGGCATCATCCCGCCCGCCGACGCGACCGCGCTCCGGGCGGCCGGGGTCGCGGCCGTCTTCACACCCAAGGACTTCGGCATCACCGAGATCATCGGCCGTATCGTCGACGAGATCCGGAAAGCGAACGAGCTCGACCCCCTGGAGGTCCCCGCATGACCGCTGTCAACCGCCTTCGCCCGCGCCGCTCCTGCCTCGCGGTGCCCGGCAGCAACCCGCGCTTCCTGGAGAAGGCGCAGGGGCTGCCGGCCGACCAGGTCTTCCTCGACCTGGAGGACGCCTGCGCCCCGCTCGCCAAGGAGGGCGCCCGGCACACCATCGTGGACGCGCTGAACAACGGCGACTGGACCGGCAAGACGCGCGTGGTGCGGGTCAACGACTGGACCACGCAGTGGACGTACCGGGACGTCATCACCGTCGTCGAGGGCGCGGGGCCGAACCTGGACTGCATCATGCTGCCCAAGGTCCAGGACGCCCAGCAGATCGTCGCGCTGGACCTGCTGCTGACCCAGATCGAGAAGACGATGGGCTTCGAGCCGGGCCGGATCGGCATCGAGGCGCAGATCGAGAACGCCAAGGGCCTGGTGAACGTCGACGAGATCGCCGGTGCCTCGCCGCGCCTGGAGACGATCGTCTTCGGGCCGGCCGACTTCATGGCCTCCATCAACATGAAGTCCCTGGTCGTCGGCGAGCAGCCGCCCGGCTACGGCGCGGACGCGTACCACTACATCCTGATGCGCATCCTGATGGCGGCCCGCACCCACGACCTCCAGGCCATCGACGGCCCCTATCTCCAGATCCGGAACGTGGACGGTTTCCGCGAGGTCGCCGGCCGGGCCGCCGCGCTCGGTTTCGACGGCAAGTGGGTGCTGCACCCGGGCCAGGTGGCGGCCGCGAACGAGGTCTTCTCGCCTTCCCAGGAGGACTACGACCACGCCGAGCTGATCCTCGACGCCTATGCGTGGCACACCTCGGAGGCGGGCGGCGCGAAGGGTTCCGCGATGCTCGGCGACGAAATGATCGACGAGGCGAGCCGCAAGATGGCGCTGGTCATCTCCGGAAAGGGCCGGGCCGCCGGCATGACCCGTACATCCACGTTCGAGGCACCGGAGGCATAACCGCCATGCAGTTCGGCCGCACCTATGAAGAGTTCACCGTCGGCGAGGTGTACAAGCACTGGCCGGGGAAAACCGTCACGGAATACGACGACCACCTCTTCTGTCTGCTGACGATGAATCATCACCCGCTGCACATGGACCGCAACTACGCGGAGCGGACCACCGACTTCAAAAAGAACGTCGTCGTCGGAAACTACATCTACTCCTTGCTGCTGGGTATGTCGGTGCCGGATGTCTCCGGAAAGGCCATCGCCAATCTGGAGGTCGAATCGCTGAAACACGTGGCACCGACCTTTCACGGCGACACCCTTTACGGCGAGACGACGGTGCTCGGCAAGACACCGTCCCGGTCCAAGCCGGACCGCGGTGTCGTGCACGTCGAGACCCGGGGCCACAACCAGGACGGCACGCTGGTCTGCATCTTCCGGCGCAAGGTGCTGGTGCCGACGGCCGCGTACACCGAGGCGCGCGGCGGGGAGCAGCCGGGCCGCCCCGAACCGTCCGGCCCGTCCGCCGAGAAGGAGAAGTGACATGGGTCGTCTTGCGCAGACCGAGGGTCTGACGGATGTCCAGCGGGAAATCCTCGCCACCGTTCGTGACTTCGTCGACAAAGAGATCCTGCCGGTCGCCACGGAGCTGGAACACCGCGACGCCTATCCGACGGAGATCGTCGAGGGCCTCAAAGAACTCGGCCTGTTCGGCCTGATGATTCCCGAGGAGTACGGCGGTCTCGGTGAGTCACTGCTCACCTATGCGCTGACCGTCGAGGAGATCGCCCGCGGCTGGATGAGCGTGTCGGGCATCGTCAACACCCACTTCATCGTGGCGTACATGCTCAAACAGCACGGCACGCAGCAGCAGAAGGACCACTTCCTGCCGAAGATGGCGACCGGGGAAATCCGCGCCGCTTTCTCGATGTCGGAGCCGGGGCTGGGTTCCGATGTGTCGGCCATTTCGTCCAAGGGGGTACGGGACGGCGACGATTACGTCCTGACCGGCCAGAAGATGTGGCTCACCAACGGCGGTTCGGCCTCGCTGGTGGCGGTGCTGTGCCGCACGGACGAGGGGCATCCGGAGGGGACGGCGCCGCACCGGTCGATGACGACGTTCCTGGTGGAGAAGGAGCCGGGGTTCGGCGAGGTCCGGCCGGGCCTGACCATTCCCGGCAAGATCGACAAGATGGGCTACAAGGGTGTCGACACCACTGAAATGATCATGGACGGCCTCCGGATCCCGGCCGGCCGGGTCCTCGGCGGCGAGAGCGGACGTGGTTTCTCTCACATGATGGACGGCGTCGAGGTCGGCCGGGTCAATGTGGCCGCGCGCGGCTGCGGGGTCGCCCGACGCGCCTTCGAGCTGGGTGTCGCGTACGCCCAGCAGCGGCACACCTTCGGAAAACCCATTGCGCAGCACCAGGCCATCCAGTTCAAACTGGCGGAAATGGCGACAAAGGTCGAAGCGGCGCATGCGATGATGGTTAATGCCGCTCGCAAAAAGGACTCCGGTCAGCGAAACGACCTGGAGGCCGGGATGGCGAAGTACCTGGCCTCCGAGTACTGCAAGGAGGTGGTCGAGGACGCGTTCCGCATCCATGGCGGCTACGGCTTCTCGAAGGAGTACGAGATCGAGCGCCTCTACCGCGAGGCCCCGATGCTGCTGATCGGCGAAGGCACCGCCGAGATCCAGAAAATGATCATCGGGCGTCGGCTACTGGAGGAGTACCGAATCCAGGGGTGAACGTCCCATTTAGACCGATTTTACCTAGACGAAGATCACACCCCGTCATCGCACTTCGGCCATGGATTGGCGTTGGCTCTTGGCCAGTTGCCGCCCGAAACCGATAGCATCCCCGGAAAGCCGCCGTCCCCCGTATCCCTACGCGGCATCCTCCGCTACGAAGGTCAACCATGCCCCACAGCCAATCCTCTGCACAACGCGGCCGTGTCCGCCTCGCGCGCGGAGCGTCGCCGTGGCTCGTGCCGACCGTTGCCACGGCAGCGGTCAGCCTCGCCCGGTCCCGCCGGTCAGGACGCTGGGCCGCCGTTGCCGTGCCCGCCACCGCTCTGGCGGCGGGCATGCTGTGGTTCTTCCGCGACCCCGAGCGGGAGATCGCGCAGGGCCGTGTCATCTCCCCGGCCGACGGTGTGGTGCAGAGCATCATGCCGTGGAAGGACGGGCGCACCCGCGTCGCGATCTTCATGAGCCCGCTGAATGTCCACGTCAACCGTGCGCCGCTGGCCGGCACGGTGACGTCCGTGGAGCACATCCCCGGTGGATTCGTTCCGGCGTTCAACAAGGAGAGCGAGAACAACGAGCGGGTCGTCTGGCACTTCGACACCGAGCTCGGCGACATCGAGATGGTGCAGATCGCCGGGGCGGTGGCCCGCCGTATCGTCCCCTACGTGCCCGCGGACACCAAGGTCGAGCAGGGTGAGCGCATCGGTCTGATCCGGTTCGGTTCGCGCGTGGACGTCTACCTCCCGGAGGGCGTCGAGGCGGCGGTCGAGGTCGGCCAGGCCACCACCGCGGGGGTGACTCGCCTTGACCGTGATTGATCCCGAGACGCAGGCCGGCTGGGCGCCCGAGACCGAAGAGGCCGATGACGACATGCCGCTGTCCACGCGGCTGTCAATAGCGGATACCCTCACTCTCGGTAATGCGATCTGCGGCTTCATGGCCGTGTACTTCACCACCACCGGCGTCCTCATCCCGCATCTGACGGGCACCGACGACGGCGGGATGGCCCGGCACAGCGCGGCGATGGCCGTGATCCTGATACTGCTCGCGTCGATCTTCGACCTCTTCGACGGACTCGTGGCGCGCAAGCTGCGCAGCTCCGCGATGGGTGCCGAACTCGACAACCTCTCCGACCTGATCAGCTTCGGACTGGCCCCGGCGTACTTCGTCGTGACCTGGGGCATGGTCGCCCAGGACGCGCACCAGCGGGTGTCCGTGGTCGCCGCGGTGGTGGTGCTGCTGGCGGTGGTGCTGCGGCTTGCGCGGTTCTCCTGTGTCACGCTGCGCGACGGCATCTTCCAAGGCATGCCGAGTCCGTTCGGCGCCCTGACCGTCGTCGCCATCGTCCTGCTGGAGCTGCCGTTCATCCCGACGCTGCTGGCGATCATCGGGGTGGCCTGGCTGATGGTGAGCCGCGTCGAGTACCCCAAGCCGCGGGGCCGGCTCGCGGTGGCGATGCTCAGCTGGATCGTGCTCAGCATGGGCATGCTGGCCGCCTGGGCGCTGGACGCCCCCGGTGGCATGCTGCTGCTCCAGACCGGCTGTGCGCTCCAGGTGGTGCTGGGCGCCATGATCCCGCTCTTCGCGACCGCCCGGCGGGTCAACACCTTCCGGGGCAACCGCCGCGAGGCGCGCGCCACCCAGCTTCCGTAGCGCGACCGCACACGACACGCCGAGAGCCCCGGGCGAAGGACCTCCTTCGCCCGGGGCTCTCGGCATTCCCCGGTGCGGGCCGCCCACACCGGGCTCAGACCAGGAAGTCGCGCGCCAGACGCTCCGCCGCGCGCTCCAGCAGCGGGCCCGCCTCGGCCATGCAGCGGGCCGGATCGGGCTCCAGGTCCGTCAGGGCGTACGCGCGCCGGAAGCCGGCCGCATCGAGCGTCTCCGGCGGCAGCGTGAGCCGGCCGCAGACCGCGACCACCTCGACACCGGCCGCACGGGCCGCGGCGGCGACCCCGGCCGGTGCCTTGCCGTGCAGCGTCTGCCGGTCGAGCGAGCCCTCGCCGGTGATGACGAGGGTGGCCCGCGTCAGCGCCGGGGTGAAGCCCAGGACGTCGAGCAGCACCTCGATACCGGGCCGGAACTCCGCGCCGAGGCCGACCAGCGCGCCGTACCCGATACCGCCCGCGGCGCCCGCGCCGGGAGCCGCCGCATACGTGGCGGCCTTCGGTCCGACGGCGCTCCCCAGCACCGCGGCGAAATGCGCCAGGGCGGCGTCCAGGGCGGCGACGTCCGCCGCGCTCGCGCCCTTCTGCGGCCCGTAGACCGCGGCGGCGCCCGTGGGGCCGGTGAGCGGGTTGTCGACGTCGCTGGCGAGTACGACATGGGTACGTGCCAGCCGGGGATCGAGGCCCGACAGATCGGCCGTGGCCAGTTCCCGCAGCGGCCCGCCGCCGGGGGCGAGCGGCTCGCCCCCGGCGTCCAGGAACCGCGCGCCCAGTGCCGTGAGCATCCCCGCGCCGCCGTCGGTCGTCGCACTGCCGCCGACCCCGAGGACGATCGAGGCCGCCCCCGCGTCCAGCGCCGCGAGCAGCAGCTCACCGGTGCCGTACGTGCCGGCCGTCAGGGGCGCGAACACACCCGCCGGGAGGTGCTGGAGGCCGGACGCCTCCGCCATCTCCACCACCGCCGTACCGTCGCCGCGCAGCGCGAAGGCGGCCGTCACCGGCGCGCCGGTGGGCCCGGTGACCCGCGCCTCGTGGCGGGTGAACCCGGCCGCCAGCGCCGCCGCGACCGTGCCGTCGCCGCCGTCCGCGACGGGTACGGCCGTCACTCCGACGTCCGGGACCACGCGCCGCAGACCGGCCGTGACGTGCTCGGCGACCTCGACGGCCGTGAGCGAGCCCTTGAACTTGTCCGCGGCGATCAGTACCCGCGCGGTGCGCGCCCCGCCCCGCGCGGGGTCCGTTCTTGCTGCGTCCGCCACCGTATGTCCCCTTTTTTCGAACTGGCAGTCGCGCCGCAGTGACCTTATCCGGCGCGCGGCCCCGCGAACAGGGCCGGCGGTTCCGGTACGGGGCCGACGGCGCGCCCATCCGGCATGCCCCGTTATGGGCGTCCATAGTGGGACGCCATGAGCGTGCACTCGACCGGGGAACCGGCCCCGTATTCCACGCCCGGAGAATCCCGTGAGGATCCCCCGCCCGATCCGAAGGTGGTCGGTATCGGGGTCGTCGCGGTTCTCGCGGTGGTCGCCTGGGCGGCATTCGGCAAGAAGAATTTCGAATCGGTAACCGGTACCGCGCTGAGCTGGGTACTCGGAAATTTCGCCTGGCTTTTCGTGGTCGCCGCCAATATCTTCCTCGTGCTGTGTCTGGTGATCGCCTTCAGCCGGTTCGGCAGAATCCGGCTGGGCGCGGACGACGCGGATCCCGAGTTCGGGAATCTCACCTGGATCGCGATGATGTTCAGCGCGGGTATGGGCATCGGATTGATGTTCTACGGGGTCGGCGAACCGCTCCAGCACTATGTCTCGCCGCCGCCGGGATCCGGTGTCCCGCCGCAGACCGGTGCCGCGGCCCGGACGGCTCTGGAGTACTCGTTCTTCCACTGGACCCTGACCCCGTGGGCCATCTACGGCATGGCCGGGCTCGCGCTGGCGTACTCGGTGTTCCGCAAGGGCCGCGGCAACCGCCTCAGCTCCGTCTTCGTCCCGCTGATCGGCGAGCGGCGGGCGAACGGCCTGCCGGGCCGGGCCATCGATCTGCTCGCCGTCTTCGCGACGGTCTTCGGCACCGCCACCAGCCTCGGCCTGGGCACGCTCCAGGTGGCCAAGGGGCTGCACCTCACCACCGGGTCGGTGGACAGCAGGGGCACCCAGCTCGTGATCATCTTCGCGCTGTCCGCCGCGTTCGTCGGCTCGGCGTTCTCCGGGCTGCACAAGGGCGTCAAATGGCTGTCCACGCTCAACATCCTGCTCGCCGCGCTGCTGATGCTGTTCGTCTTCGTCGTCGGCCCCACGGTCTACATCCTGGACAGCATCCCGGCGAGCATCGGCGGCTACCTCAACGATCTGCTGTCGATGGCCTCGCGCACCGGCGCCTTCACCGACCGGGCCTGGCTGGGCACCTGGACGATCTTCTACTGGGCGTGGTGGCTGTCCTGGGCCCCGTTCGTCGGCACCTTCATCGCGCGCATCTCGCACGGCCGCACCATCCGCGAGTTCCTCATCGGCGTCCTGCTGGTGCCCAGCGGCGCGACCACGATCTGGTTCTGCGTACTGGGCGGCACCGCGATCCGGCTGGACGCGACCGGGGCCGCCCACCTGACGAGCACCGCCAAGGACGCCGAGGCATCGCTCTTCGGGATGCTGGACGCCCTGCCGGCCGGCGCCGTCTCCTCCTGGGTGGCGATGGTCCTGGTGATGACGTACTTCGTCACCAGCGCCGACTCCGCCTCCCTGGTGATGGGCTCACTGACCAGCGGGGGCGCGCTGCATCCGCGGACCTGGCTGGTGGTGACCTGGGGCATCCTGATGGCCGCGGTCGCCGCCGTACTGCTGCTGGCCGGCGGCCTCGGCTCCCTCCAGACCGCGACGATCCTGGTCGCGCTGCCCTTCGTCCTCGTCATGCTCGCGCTGTGCTGGGCGCTGCTGACCGAGCTCCGGGCGGACCCCGGCGCGGGCCCGGCCCGCCACCACGCCCTGCACGGACTGCGGGACGCGGTACGGGCGATGGTCGGCGACGCGATCACCGAAGCGGGCCCGACCCGCCACGCCCGCCTGCGCCGCGCCGCCGACTCCCGGCGGTCGGGCGACGATTCGGGCACGCCGGAGAAATGAGCGGTGGGAAGGACGAGGGACGGGAAAGGGGTGAGGCGCGGGCGGCGTACGGAGCGGGACGGGCCCCGGTGGCGGGCCGGGGATGCGAGGGCGCCACGCCCTTGCGCCCGGAGCCGCTCCGCCCGGGGCCGGGTGCCCTTTAGGCTCACGGCGTGACCACCATGGACTACGCCACATACATCGCCGGCCTGCCCCGCGTACTCGCGGGCGCGGGCACCCTCTTCCGCGACGCGGACGGCCGCATCCTGCTCGTCGAGCCCAACTACCGCGAAGCCTGGACCCTGCCCGGCGGCACCATCGAGTCGGACGCGGGCGAGTCGCCCCGGCAGGCCGCCCGGCGCGAGACCGCCGAGGAGATCGGCCTGGACATCGAACCGGGCCCGCTGCTCGTCGTCGACTGGACACGCGGGGAGCAGCGTCCGCCGCTGGTGTCGTACGTGTACGACGGCGGGGTGCTGGACGCGGCACAGCTCGCGGCGATCCGGCTCCAGGAGGAAGAGCTGCTCTCCTGGCGGCTGGTGAGCTGCGACGAGGCCAAGGCGCTGCTGGACGACCAGATGACGCTGCGTATCCGCGCGGCGCTGGGCGCCCTGGCGGACGGCCGCGGCCCGGCGGAACTGGAGGACGGCCGCCCGCCGAGGTCGGCCGACGGCACCCCCGGCTGACCTGTCCGGCGGGCAGGTCCGGGAGCCGTGGGGTCCGGGGGCAGCGGCACCCGGACCGACGACCGGTTCCCGGCCCGCCGTCGGCCCGCTGCTCCAGGGCCTGTCGGCGGATCACATAAGTGCCGGACGAACGGAAGTCAGAGCCACCGCTGTGCCGCCTCGACACTGTCCCCGATACCTGTGTTGAACGCGATGGCGGCCTGGGGCGCATGGCGGCGGATCAGGTTCACGGTCTGCTCGAAGAGCGGAAGCAACTGCTCGGTCTTGCGGATCCCACCGCCGACGACCACCACATCCCACGGACGCTCGGTCAGCGACGCGACGAGGACGGACGCGGCCGATTCGTCGAACACGACCAGCGCCACGGCCGCGTCGATGCCCTGCTCACCGAACCGGACCAGCTCCGCGTCGAGAGCCGCACCAAGCGCCTCGCCGTCGCCGCCGGGTATCGCTTGCGGGTCGTAACCGACAACAAGTACAGAAGACATGCGCCTAAGCTACCGGCCCCTGTCCGAGCGCGATCAGTCGGAGGGCCTAGGCTGGCCGGTATGGACGACATCGCCGCAAAGATCGCGCAGGTACCGGGAGTTGTCGGGGTGATGCTCGGCGGGAGCAGGGCGCGCGGGACGCACCGCCCGGACTCCGACTGGGATCTGGGGGTCTACTACCGGGGCGAACCGGATCTCCGGGCGCTGGCGGCGCTGGCCGCGGAGGTGACCGGCGGTCCGGTCGAGGTGTACGAACCGGGGGCCTGGGGTGCCTGGGTCAACGGCGGGGCCTGGCTCGAACTGCCCGACGGCAGCCGGGTGGACTGGATTCTGCGGGACGTCGACCGGGTGCGGCGGGTGTGGGAGGAGTGCCGCGGCGGCCATTTCGAGATCGGCGTCCAGGCCGGTCACCCACTGGGCTTCTGGTCCCCCGCGTACCCGGGCGAGGTGGCCCTGGGGCAGGTACTCGCCGACCCCGGTGGGGAGTTGGGCCGCCTTCAGGAGGAGACCCGGGGCTACCCGGAGGCGCTGCGGACGTCCCTGACGCGCGACGCGGTCTGGGACGCCGGTTTCTCGGTGACGATGGCCACCAAGTCGTACGCGGCGCAGGACGTGCTGTACGCGGCGCTCTGCCTGTCCCGGGCGGTCGGCTACCTCGTCCAGGCCCTGCACGCGCACCACGGGGTGTGGTGCGTCAACGAAAAGGGCGCGCTCGCCGTGGCCGCCGCACTGCCGCGGACCCCGCCAGGCTTCGGCGGCCACGCGACCACGCTGCTCGGCGAACTCGGCCGTACGGACGTGGAGTTGGCACGCTCCCTGACCCGGGCGGAGCGGCTGGTGGCCGAGGTCCGGGAGGCGGTCGAGGGCTGACGGACGGGCGCGCGGTGGCGCCCCGGCGGCGGCCGCACGCGCCCATCAGGGGCTGTCGCCGACCGCGTGGCCGTACGCCGCCGGGCGACGCGCGCACCACGGCCGGGCACCGCACGGAGGTCATCCGGGCTGCCGGCCAGAGGGGCCGGACGCCGCTCGGCGGCATTGCGCGGCCGTCGCCGTCGCAGCCGCGGCCGTACGACCGCGGCCACGGAGCCCGGATCGTGGCCGTACCGCCGTGGCCGGCGCCGTCTCCCTGGCGGTCAGCCGCACTCCTCCACCGGGAAGAGCGCCTCGTCCGAGCGCTCGAAGGCGAGCAGCTGGCGCTTGCGGTCGAGGCCGCCGCCGTAGCCGGTGAGGCTGCCGTCGGCGCCGACGACGCGGTGGCAGGGGACGACGATGCCGACGGGGTTCCGCCCGTTGGCCAGACCCACCGCACGGGCCGCCGACGGGACGCCGAGCCGTGCCGCGAGGTGGCCGTAGCTGACGGTCTCGCCGTACGGGATCGTGCACAGGGCCGCCCAGACGCGTCGCTGGAAGGGCGTGCCGCGGAGCGCCAGCGGCAGCTCGAAGGTGGTCAGCTCGCCGCGGAAGTACGCGCGGAGCTGGGCGATGGTCGCGGCGAACGGGGGCTCGGCGGGGTCCGCCGGAGGGCCGAAGCTCTCCTGCGGCGGGCGGTGGCGCTGATCGGTCATGTAGAGGCCGGTGAGCGCGTCCCCGGCCGCGACGAGGGTGAGCGGGCCGACGAGGGTGTCGGCGAGGACGGTGTGGGTGAGGGCGGGCGTGGGGAGGACGGCGCCGGTTGCGGAGTCCGGTGACGGATGACGGGTCATGGCGGGTGCTCAGTTCGTGGGGAGGTGGTTGATGGGGTGGTCGTCGGTCGCCCAGAGGTACTGGACGGCGTACGCGCGCCAGGGGCGCCAGCGCGCGGAGTGACGGATGAGGGCCGCGGGGGTGGCGGGCAGGCCCAGTCCGGCGGCGGCCCGGCGCAGCCCCAGATCGGTCGGCAGGAACGCGTCGGGGTCGCCGAGGGCCCGCATGGCAACGCATTCGACGGTCCAGGGGCCGATGCCCGGCAGCGCCGCCAGCTGGGCGCGGGCCTCCTCCCGGTCGCTGCCGACGCCGAGTTGCAACGTGCCGGCGGCGAGCGCCGCGATGACGCCGGTGAGGGTGGCGCGGCGGGTGCGGGGCATCGCCAGCGACTCCGGGTCGAGGTGCGCGAGCGCGTCGACGGACGGGAAGAGGTGGGTGAGGCCGCCGCCCGGATCGTCGATCTCGTCGCCGTGCGCGCGGACCAGGCGGCCCGCGTGGGTGCGGGCCGCGGCGGTGGAGACCTGCTGGCCGAGGACGGCGCGGAGCGCGAACTCGTCGGCGTCGGCGGTGCGCGGGACCCGGCGGCCCGGCGCCTTGTCGACCAGCGGGGCCAGCTGCGGGTCGGCACGGAGCAGTCCGTCGACGGCCTCCGGGTCCGCGTCCAGGTCGAGCATCCGGCGGCAGCGGGCGATGGCACCCGCGAGATCACGCAGATCGGTGAGGGCGAGCCGGCAGTCGATGTGGTCGGGGCGGGGGCTGAGGGCGACGATGCCGTGCCCGTACGGGAGGCGCAGCGTGCGGCGGTAGGCGCCGTCGCGCCACTCCTCGACACCGGGGACGGCGGTGGCTGCGAGATGGCCGAAGAGGTTGTCGGGGTTGAGCGGCTGCCGGAAGGGCAGCCGCAGGGCGAGCGTGCCGGGCACCGCCGCGCGCGGACCGGGCCTGGCGCGCTGCCGCAGTTCGGTCGGGGAGAGCGCGAAGACCTCCCGTACGGTCTCGTTGAAGGTACGGATACTGGCGAACCCGGCGGCGAACGCGACCTCGGCCATCGGCAGCCCGCTGGTCTCCACCAGCAGCCGGGCGGTCTGGGCACGCTGCGCGCGGGCCAACGCGAGCGGTCCCGCACCGAGTTCGGCCAGCAGCTGGCGTTCGATCTGGCGGGTGCTGTAGCCGAGCCGCCCGGCGAGGCCGGGGACGCCCTCGCGGTCGACGACGCCGTCGGCGATCAGCCGCATGGCACGGGCGACGAGGTCGGCCCGCTCGTCCCACTGCGGGGATCCGGGGCTGGCATCCGGCCGGCAGCGCTTGCAGGCCCGGAATCCGGCCTGCTGGGCGGCGGCCGCACTGGGGTAGAAACGCATGTTCGCGGGCTTGGGCGGCACCACGGGGCAGCTGGGCCGGCAGTAGATACGGGTGGTGAGCACCGCCGTGAAGAACCAGCCGTCGAAACGGGCGTCCTTGGACTGCACGGCGCGCAGACAGCCCTCGGTGTCGGTGTGCATGCCCTCAGGATCACTCAGCCCGCGGGCGACGGCTGGCGGGAATCCGACATGTAGGTGGGGCGGTGGCGGGGCGGGGATGGCTCGGGGCCGGGCCCGGACACCCCCGCCTCGCTTCCGGGCCCGGTCGCTTCGCCATCCGTTGCCGGACGCCGGCCACCCATCATCGGTCACTGATTGCCGGACTCACCGGTCACTGGTTATCGGTCACCGACGCTCACTCGTGGTGGCGAACCGGTCGAGCGCGCCGATCACCTGGTCCCGCGTCGCCGCGCTGCCCTTGTGGCCGGCGTCTTCGATGACGATCAGCCGGGCGTCGGGCCAGGCGCGGGCCAGGTCCCATGCGGTGTGCAGCGGCCCGCTCATGTCCTGACGTCCGTGGATGAGCACCCCCGGGATGCCCGCGAGTCGGTCGGCGCCGCGGAGCAGGGCGCCCTCCGTCAGCCACGCTCCGTGGGAGAAGTAGTGCGCACAGATCCGGACCAGGGCCAGCCGGGCCGCGGTGGGCCGACCACCGTACGGGGCCGGTGCGCCGTACGCCTCCAGGGAGAGCACCGCGTCCTCCCAGGCGCACCAGTCGGCGGTGGCCTTCTCCCGTACCGCCGGGTCGGGGTCCTCCGTCAGGCGCGCGTACGCCCCGACGATATCGCCGTCCCGCGGTACCCCGGGGACGCCGGCCAGGAAGCGTTCCCATGCCTCGGGGAAGAACCGGCCGACACCCCGGTAGAGCCAGTCGGTCTCCGAACGCCGGGTCGTGGTAACGCTGGGGATGACGATCTCCGACACCCGGTGCGGATGGCGTTCCGCGTACGCCAGGATCAGGGTGGAGCCCCACGATCCGCCGAACAGCAGCCAGCGGTCGATGCCGAGGTGCTCCCTCAACCGCTCCATATCGGCGAGCAGATGATCCGTCGTGTTGTACCGCATATCGGTGGCCGGATCGCTCGCGTGCGGGGTGCTCCGGCCGCAGCCGCGCTGATCGAACAGGACGACCCGATAGCGCTCGGGGTCGAAATACTCACGCGCCCCGGTGGTGCATCCGGAGCCCGGTCCGCCGTGGACGACCAGCGCGGGCTTGCCGTCCGGGTTGCCGCAGACCTCCCAGTACACCTGATTGCCGTCGCCGACATCGAGCATCCCCTTGTCGTACGGCTCGATCGGCGGATAACGCTCGGCCATCTCCCTGCCTCCTTCGCTCACCCAACCAATACAACAGCGCTGTTACATTACGCCCCATGACTCCCTCCCGCTCCGGTCCCGGCCCGGAACTGCTCGGCACCAGGCTCCGCCAGTTGCTGGACCTCCTGGACGGCGATGTCGCGGCTGTCCACGCGGATCTCGGGCTCACGGGATTCCGGCCGCGGTTCACCCCGGTCGTACGGGCGCTGGCCGCCTCGGGGCCCGCCACCATCCGCGAGCTGGCACGGGCCGTCGGCGTGACCCATTCCGCGGCGAGCCAGACCGTGGCCCAGATGGTCACGGCGGGTCTGGTGACCAGCACCCCGGGCCGGGACGCCCGTCAGCGCATCGTCCGCCTCACCCCGCGGGCCGAGTCGCTGCTGCCGGCGCTGGACGCCGAGGCGGCGGCCACCAGCGCCGCGGCCGCCGAGTTCGAGGCGGAGCTGTCGTTTCCGCTCAGCCGCCTCGTCGAGGAGGCGCTCGACGCCCTGCACCGGCGCCCGATGCGGCAACGGATCGCCGCGGTGGCGCCGGACCTCGTCGCGGATCCCCCGGCGCCGGGGGCGGCCGGTACGACGGACGGCACCGTGCGCTGAGGGGCGTTGTCAGTGGCGTGGTGCAGAGTGGCGGTATCGGCTTTCTGACGGGCCGAATGGAACGAAAGGACGGGGGTCTCGGTGCCGATCACCAACCAGCGGGTGGCAGAACACGCGTTTCTCCGGGGGCTGTACGCGGACGGGTACTTCCCCGATCACGTCGTCGACAAGGGACGGGCGATCCTGCTGCGGCTCTGCGAGCGGATCGAGGCCGAGCCGCCCTCGGATCTGCCGGCGCTGTACGTGCTGACGGAGGCGGCGACGGAGGAATTCAACGCCCTGGAGGCGGAGTTCGACGCGGCCGGCAGCGAGATCGAGACCGTCGCCCGGGAGGAGATAGCCGAGGACTTCTGGTTCGTGGCCACGGCGTACGGGTTCCCGGAGGCGGATGCGGAGGAGCTGATAGCCGCTCGGGACTGGTAAGGCGCCGCATCCGCCGGGCCGGCCGCGGCGCCTGCGCCCTCCCACCACGGGACTGCTGGCCGGCCGCCCGTCCCGGCGGCTGTCCTCCTCCTGCTACGGGGCGTCAGCGGGAGTCGTCGGCGAGGGAGGCCTCGTACGCCTCGCGGGCGCGGTCGTCGAAGACGACGAAGCGGATCTCGTCGAAGGTGCCGGGCATCGCCGCGGTCACCGCGCGGACCGTGGCGACGGCGGTGCGGGCGCCGTCGTCGATCGGCCAGCCGTAGATTCCGGTGGAGATGGCGGGGAAGGCGACCGTGCGGGCGCCCAGTTCGGCGGCGGCCTGGAGCGACCGCTCGTAGCAGGAGACCAGCAGCAAGGTGCGGTCCTCGTCGGCGGACCAGACGGGGCCGACGGTATGGATCACCCAGCGGGCGGGCAGTCGGCCGGCGCCGGTCGCGACGGCCGCGCCGGTGGCCAGACCGCGTCCGTACCGGGAGGCGCGCAGGGCGCGGCACTCGGCGAGAATCTCCGGACCGCCGCGGCGGTGGATCGCGCCATCCACTCCCCCGCCGCCCAGGAGCGAGGAATTGGCGGCATTGACCACGGCGTCCACGGCCTGTTCCGTGATGTCGCCGCGGTGGAGGGTGAGGGCCGTGGGGATGTCGGGGCCGGAGCCGGTAGCGCTCATGGGTCCGGAGCCTAGGTGATGCCGTACCGGGCGGGACATGCCGACGCCCGGGGCCGGCGTTCTTGGCAGCACTTCCTGAGCCGTCGGCCCGCCGGTCAGCCGCCGCGCCGGTCCCGCGCACCCCGCCGTCAGCGTCGGCCGCTGCGCAGTCGGTGCCAGACCGCCTTGGCGGCGTAGTGGCCGGACATGCCGTGCACACCGGGGCCCGGCGGGGTGGCCTGGGAGCAGAGGAAGACGGCCGGGTGGGCGGTTTCGTAGGGGACCCGGGCGAGCTTGGGGCGGATGAGCAGCCGCAGACCGGCCGCGGACCCGGTGGCGGTGTCGCCGCCGACGTAGTTGGCGTTGCGGGCGGCGATCCGGGGCGGGCCGGCGACCGCGCGGGCCAGCACGAGATCGCGGAAGCCGGGGGCGAACCGCTCGATCTGCCGCTCGACGACCTCGGTGGCGTCGCCTTCCCAGCCGTTGGGGACATGGCCGTACGCCCAGAAGGTGTGCTTGCCCTCGGGGGCGCGGGTGGTGTCGAAGAGGCTGGGCTGGGCGGTGATGAGGAAGGGCACGGTCGGGTCCTGGCCGTGCGTGGCGGCGTCCAGTGCGGCGGCGATCTCGCCGCTGGTGGGGCCGATGTGGACGGTGCCGGCCCGGTGGGCCTCCGGCGCCGTCCACGGCACCGGGCCCGACAGCGCGTAATCGATCTTGAAGACGCTGGGGCCGTACTTCACCCCGCGGTAGGCGTTGCCCAGGCCCGCGATCCGGGCCAGCGCGGTCGGCGAGGTGTCGAAGACATAGGCGCGGGCCGGTGGCAGGTCGTCGAGCCGCTTGACCTCGAAGTCGGTGTGCAGCGCGCCGCCGTGGGCACGCAGCAGCCCGGCCAGCGCGTCGGAGATGGCCTGCGAGCCGCCACGCGGCACCGGCCAGCCCTTGGCGTGCGCGGCGAGCGCGAACATCAGGGCGAGGCCGGTGGTGCCGAAGCCGCCGAGCGGCGCGATGGCGTGCGCGGCGAGGCCCGCCATCAGGGCGCGGGCCTTCTCGTCCTGGAAGCGGCGGTTGAGGAGGGTGACCGGCTGCATCGCGACCAGGCCGAAGCGGGCGTAGGTCAGCGGGTCGCCGGGCAGGCCGAGCCACTGGGTGCGCAGGAAGTCGCGGGCCATGGTGTCCCACTTCCCGATGAACGGCGCCACCAGCCTGCGGTACGTGCCGGCGTCGCGCGGGCCGAAGGACATCGCGGTCGCGCCGACGGAGTGGGCCAGCACGGCGGCCGTACCGTCCGGGAAGGGGTGCGCCATCGGGACGTCGGGGTGCAGCCACTCCAGGCCGTGGCGCTCCAGCGGCATGGTGGCGAAGGCGGGCGAGCCCACGCCGAAGGGGTGCACCGCGGAGCAGGGGTCGTGGCGGAAGCCGGGGAGGGTCAGCTCCTCGGTGCGCGCCCCGCCACCGATGGTGTCGCGGGCCTCGAAGACCTCGACGGACATCCCGCGGCGGGCCAGCTCCACGGCGGCTGTCAGGCCGTTCGGTCCCGCTCCGATCACCACGGCATCGAGCATCCTCGGCACCTGCGCCACTCCCCTCACGTCCGACCCTCGTCGTCGAGGATCAGTTGGCGGCCGCCAGCAGTCCGAGGATACGCCGCGCGGTTTCGGCATCCCGCGCCGCGGTGAAGGGCAGCGCGTTGCCGCCCTCGATGCGGAACGGGCGGCCAGCGACCGTGCCGCTGGCGCCGCCCGCCTCGTGCACCAGCAGCAGCCCGGCGGCGTGGTCCCAGGAGTTCTCCCAGCTGAACGCGGTGGCGTCGATCTCGCCGCGGGCGACGTACAGATACTCCAGCCCGGCCGAGCCGCAGGGACGCGGGGCGATGCCGTCGGTGTCCAGCGCGGCGAGCACCCGCTTCTGGTCGTCGGTGGTGAAGTCGAAGTGGGATATGGCGACATCGAGGACCGCACCGGGGGCCGGGGTACCGGTGTGCAGCGGGACGCCGTTCAGCTCGGCGCCGGCGCCCCGGCGGGCCACCGCCATCAGGTCGAGCGCGGGGGCGTACGTCCAGGACGCCAGCACCTCGCCGCGGTGGGCGAGGGCGACGAGCGTCGCGAAACCGGGGTCGCCGTGCACGAACTGGCGGGTGCCGTCGACCGGGTCGACTATCCATACCGGGGCGTCGCCGCTCAGTGCGTCGAGCACCGTGGGGTCGGCGTGCACCGCTTCCTCGCCGACCACCCGGGAGCCGGGCAGCAGTGCCGAGAGCGCGGCGGTGAGCTGCTCCTCGGCGAGCCGGTCGGCGACCGTGACGAGGTCGTGCGGACCGTTCTTCTCGACGATGTCCTCGGCCGCGAGCTGCCGGAAGCGCGGCATGATCTCGTCGGCGGCGGCCCGGCGGACGGCGGCCTCGACGGCGGCCAGGTCCAGCGCCGACAGGTCGAGGGCGGCGGCCGGGTCAGGCCCGGCGGGCGGGATCACGGCGGGGGCCGCGGGGGCGGTGCCGCCGGGTGCGACAGAGGCGGCGAGGGCGTCAGGAGCAGCCATGGCCGTATCGGTGGTGTTCGCGGTATCTCCCGAAACGTGAGTACGAAGTGCTTCGATCATGCGTCCATCGAACCACGCCCCACTGACACCGGAGCTGGACTCCAGGTGAACTCGCGATGCCACAGGGGATACGGGGCGGGGTGGGGAAGCCGGGGCGGATGCGGTGGGAAAAATGTGCCGCACTCGCCCCGCCCCGGCCGCCCCGCCCTCAGCGGCCGACCGCGTACCCCTGCATCCCGCGCGGATTGGCCGCCGCCGACAGCACCCCGGTCTCCGGATCGCGCGCCACCGCGCACAGCCGCCCCTCCGACCAGGCGCCGCCGACCGTGACGTGATGGCCGCGCCGTCGCAGCTCGGCGATGGTCTCCGCACCGATCCGGGACTCGACCGTGACGCTCCCCGGCCGCATGGTGCGCGGGAAGAAGGAGCCGGGGAAGGAATCGTTGTGCCAGTTCGGGGCGTCGATGGCGCCCTGGAGGTCGAGACCGCCGCGGACCGTGGCGCGCAGCGCGACGGCCAGGAAGAAGTGCAGCTGCCACTGGTCCTGCTGGTCGCCGCCGGGCGTGCCGAAGGCCATGACGGGCACCCCGTCACGGAGCGCCAGCGACGGGGTGAGGGTGGTCCGGGGGCGGCGCCCGGGGGTGAGCGAGTTGGGCAGCCCCTCCTCCAGCCAGGCCATCTGCAACCGGGAGCCGAGCGGGAAGCCCAGGGCCGGGACGACCGGGTTGGACTGCAACCAGCCGCCGGAGGGGGTGGCGGAGACCAGGTTGCCCCAACGGTCGACGATGTCGATGTGGCAGGTGTCGCCGCGAGTGGCACCGTTCCGGCCGACCTCCGGCGCCATCGTGGGCTCGCCCGCCCCGGTGCCGGAAACACCCAGCGGGTCGAAGGCGCCCTCGCCGGCCGCGACCGCCAGCGCGTGCCGGCTCAGCCGCGGGGTGCGGCCGTCCGGGCTGCCGGGCCGCAGCTCGTACGAGGCGGTGCCGGTGATCAGCGCGCGGCGGGCGGCGTTGTAGTCGTCGCTGAGCAGGGTCTCCAGCGGAACCTCGGCGGCGTCGCCGTACCACGCCTCGCGGTCGGCCATCGCGAGCTTGCAGCCCTCGATGAGCAGGTGCACGTATGCGGGGCTGCCGTACTCGGGCAGCTCCTGCGGCAGCAGGGCGAGTTGCTGGAGGAGGGACGGGCCCTGGGACCAGCCGCCGGCCTTGGCGACGGTCCAGCCGCGCCAGTCGTAGGTGACCGGGTCCTCGTAGCTCGCGCTGAAGGCGACGAGGTCGTCGCCGGTGAGGGTGCCCGCATGGCGTTCGCCCGAGGTGTCCATGGCCGGACGAGCGGCGAAGTCGGCGAGCGCCTCGCCTATGAATCCCTCGCGCCAGATCCGGCGCGCGGCGTCGATCCGCGCCTCGCGGCCGGTCGCGGCGGACTCCGCCTCCACGATCAGCCGCCGCCAGGTGGCCGCCAGCGGCCCGTTCCTGAGCAGGCCGCCGGGGGCGACGGACTTGCCGCCGGGGAGGTAGATCTCGGCGGAGGAGGTCCACTCCGTCTCGAAGAGTTCCCGGACCGTCTCGACGGTCTCGCCGATCCGCTCGACGGCCGGGTGCCCGTGCTCGGCGTACCCGATGGCGTACCGCAGCACCTCGGCGAGGGACTTGGTCCCGTAGTCGCGCAACAGCAGCAGCCAGGCGTCGAACGCACCGGGCACGGCGGCGGCCAGCGGTCCGGTCCCCGGCACCAGGTCGAGGCCGAGCGCGGTGTAGTGCGCCACGCTCGCACCGGCCGGCGCCGGGCCCTGACCGCACAGCACCCGCACCGCGCCGTCCGCCGGCGCCAGGATGATCGGCACCTCGCCCGCCGGACCGTTCAGATGCGGCTCCACCACATGCAGCACGAACCCCGCGGCGACGGCCGCGTCATACGCGTTGCCACCGTCCTCCAGGACGGCCATCGCGGACTGGGACGCCAGCCAGTGCGTCGTGGCGGCCATCCCGAAGGTGCCTTGCAGGGTCGGGCGGGTGGTGAACACGAGCGGCTCCTCAATGCGTCGGGTACGGACTCGTTCCGTATGACGGGATCGTTCGGTGCGACGGGATCGTTCGGTAGTACGGGCTCATTCTCCGTACGGGCCCGGGTGCGGATGCGGCGTTGCGCGGCAGCGCGCGAGGGGGGGGCCGGAGTGAGGCGGGGTCGGAGTCTAGGCAGCGGCGGGGTCGTTGGGCCGGGGTGCGGCGACGTGCCATGGTGCGAGAGGCGGTCGCCGTGACCGGTCTATGTGCCCGCCGGTTCCGGAGGCGCCTGCTCCGTCGGGAACAGGATCGTGCCGAGCAGATGCGGTGTGCGGCCGGGCGAGGGTTCGTTATCCATCCGGGACCTGATCACCTCGCTCATCTCGGCGGTCATCCCGGCGAGTTCGTCCTCGTTCAGCCAGAGCGTGGTCTGCCGGTAGGACACGGAGTCGGCGACCGGATCGCTGCCGTCCCGGTCGAGGTAGGCGTGGAACTCGGCGAGCAGGGCGCCCATGGCCGCGGTGAACCCGCGACGGTGGTCGTCCAGGGACATCGAGGCGGCCGCGTCGGTATCGATCGCCGCGCGCGCCCGGTGCAGCCGGTACCGGCGCTCGACGGCACCGCGCACCCGCTGCTCGCCGCTCACCTCCAGGAGTCCCCCGTCGTCGAGCAGGCCGACATGCCGGTACACGGTGGCCTTCGAGACGTCGGGCATCCGGGCGCACAGCTCGGAGATCGTGCGGGTTCGCCCGCCGAACATGGCGTGCACGATGCGCAGCCGCACCGGGTGCAGAAGCAGATCGACCGTGTCCATGGCGGCAAGATCTCACACTTGATACCGTCCTCAAACTTGAGAATAGTTGCCCGGCGGAGCGCAGCGGAAGCGAAGGAGCCCCGATGTCCCACCCTCAGTCAACCAACCGCCCTGGGACGCCAGATGGCGAGCCGGCGAACGACGGGACCCCGCCGATCGGGCGCCGCCACGACCTCGGGGGCCGCCGGCTGCTGCTCCACCGCACGGGCAGCGGAGGCCCGTCCGTGGTGTTCGTCCCCGGGGCGGGCATGGTCGGCTTCGACTACCTGAACCTCCACGACCAGGTGTCCGAGCGCACCACGAGCGTGCTCTACGACCGCGCCGGAACCGGCTGGAGCGACCCGGTCCCCCTGCCCCGCACCGGCGCCGAGGTCACCGACGAGCTGCGGGAGCTGCTGCACAGCGCCGGCGTGCCCGCCCCGTACATACTCGTCGGCCACTCCCTGGGCGGGAGCTACGTACGCCGCTACGCACAGCGTTTCCCCGCCGAGGTGGCCGGTCTGCTCCTGCTGGACCCCACCCATGAGGACAGCGTGACCCGCATGTCGAAGCAGGTGCTGGAGATGCTGGAGCGTCTGAACGACCAGCCGCCGCCGGAGCCGACGGAGGAGGAACTGCAGCAGTTCCGCGGTCTGTTCGCACCACGGCTGGCCCAGTGGCCGGAGGCCGTGCGCGAGGCGCTCATCGCGCACCACCTCGCCCACTGGCGGACCGGCGCGCAGGAGGGTGCCAACCTCGTCCAGCTCGGCGAAGAAGTCCGCCACGGCGGGGACCTGCCCGACGTACCCGTGATCGTGCTCACCGCCATGGGGCGCGACATGTTCCAGGCGGTGCAGCTGTCCGAAGAGGTGGAGCGCGAGTTCTGCGACGTCAAGTACGCCCTGCACGCGGAGTTGGCCGCCGCGGCTCCACGGGGTGAGCACCGGGTGCTCGATGACGCCGGGCACGCCTGGCTGCACGTGGAACGCCCGGACGCCGTACACCGCGCGATCACGGACCTGCTGGACAGCGTGGGCAGGTGACCGGACCGGTCCGCCGGCCTCCTTCACCGGAGGGCCGGCGGACCGGGTCGGCGGGGCCGCTGAGGAACCTCTTGAGTCCGGCGGCCCGGTGCCGGCGCGTATGCGCGACCGCGGCACTCGGGCGCCCGGCCGGGGCCGGTCCCGGCCCGGAATCCGCGGCCTTCCGCAGGGACAATCGGCGGACCGGTCAAGGGAAATACGATTCGAGCGTGCCGCGACGCCGGATATCGAGTGTCGCGCAGTGGAATGAGCCGCCGAACGGCGCGTAATGCAGCAGGTCGCACGGGATCGGCTCGAACCCCCATCGTTCGAGCGCACGGAGCATCTCGGTGTGGTGCCGCTCCGCGATCACCCGCTTGTCGTCGATCATGAGAATGTTCATGCTGAGCCATTTACCGCACATCGAGGTGATCTTGAGCAAGCGCTCGTCGATCGGATCGGGCTCGGGGGCGATCAGGATGTCCCACGAACCGAGGATGTCGGGCAGGCGGTCGACATCGATGTATTCGGGATTGACCAGCACCTTGCCGGGCGCGAGCAGCAGGAACGTCGTGTCGATGTGCATGGGCGTGCGGCAGCGGCTCTCGATCTCGTGGATGCGGTAACCGGGCCCGAGATGGCGGCGCAACCAGTCGATTCCCATGAGGTTGGTGACATTGCTTCGCGTGACGAACAGGTCGCGCCCCGCGCGCACGAAATCCGCCGCGTCGAACACCGGCTCGAACTCGGTGAGGATATAGCGCATGGGCTCACCGGCCTCGGGGATACGGAAATCCGCCTCGAACAGTGCGTCCGTGAGCTGCGGCTTCGGCGCCGCCGTCCAGCGCGCACCGCGCCGGAAGTAGTCCTTGAGGACCGCGCGATAGGAATGGGTCTCGAAATACCGGCACGGCCATGCCATCGGGGTTTCGATGATCTCGTCGCCGATCACGAGCAGGCTGTCACGCGGACAGGCATTGCAGAATCCACGCGACGACCAGTCGGGGGTGGCGAAGCGTTTCCTGTGGTCGACCGCGTCCGGACGCGTCACCGTGATACCGAGGGCCTCCAGGAGAGCGATGAACTGATCGAGTTCCCGCTGCGCCGTCTCGATCATCATGCGCGGATACTTGAACCCGGCGGCGAGCCCCTGCAATCGCGCCACCCACGGCGGGACGTTGCAGGCGACGACCGGATGGTTGGAGGGCATCGTCGCGCCCTCCAGACGCCCGACGATGATCTCCTCCAGCGGATCCCACTCGTTGTGCGAATTGACCGGCGATACGAGAGGTTCCGCAGCATTGTCAGTCATGGCCGATGACACCGATATCACGTATGGCCCACAGCCCACTCGGTGCGTCGATATCTGCCGCCGCCACCGGAGTGCCGGGCCTCCGCACTGCCATCATGCTCGACCGCTTTCGATCACGGAATTCAGCGGCTCACTGTATCCAACGACTCGCTCGAAAGCGGCGATACCGGGCCGTTCGCCGACCGGGGACAAGCCTGCCTCACCCGCTTCGCGGCTTCCGCAATCGGGTCCGCCGGCAGGGGGCCTCGAAGACATCGGCGTCCCTCCGCCGTCAGAAACAGCGGTGAACTGTCCGCTACGTGGCCGGGTGACGCGTGGTCAGTCCCCTCGGGCCGCGCCCGTCCGAGCGGCGTCGGCCAGGTCGGCCAGGAGGAGGTCCGCGACCAGTTCCTCGACGACGGCGGTGCCGTGGGCGGCCATGGCCGTGGTCAGCTCCGGGTCCCAGGGTGCCTCGGTCAGGCGTCCGGGTGGCGGGCCGCCGGGGGCGCGGGCGACGGCGGCGCGGTAGTCCGCCGCCGTCATGCGCCATGGGCGGGCCGGTGTCTTGTCGAGCAGATAGGCGGCGATACGGATGCCCTCACCGTCGAAGTCGCCGTGGTAGCGGAGGACCGCACCGTGGTCGGCGAGCAGGCGGAGGAGGTGGACGGCCGCGCTGTTGGGCCAGCCGGACGTGCAGACGAGGGGCGGGCAGGCGGGGCCGAACCGCCGGAGGGCGAGGGCCATGACGCTGGGGTTCTCCACGGCGTGGACAACGGGCGCGGAGCGGGCGGTGGCGAGCGTGAGTCCGCCCGGGGCCCGTACCTGGGCCAGCGTCAGGCTGGCGGCCTGCCCGGCGTCGGCGCACACGCGGGCCACGCGGGCGAGCGGTCCGCCGCCGTCCGGTCGCAGTCCGGCGGTGAGCACGGTGGCGGACAGTTCGTCGTCGGCGACGCCCGCGCGGGCCCACAGGGCGCGCCGGTCCGCCGCGGACTGCGGCGGGGCGGTGTCGTGCAGGGTCGCCAGGGCGCGCAGGACGAGGGAGGACAGGCGGGTGCCGTCGTCGAGTGCGTGGGAGTCGCCGCTCACCACCCGGGCGGTGAAGACGGGCAGCGGCTCGGCGTGGGCGGGCAGTGCCGCCAGTACCGCGAGCGCGTCGGTGAGCAGGGCGCGGGTGCGTGCCGGTGAGCCGCCGACCAGACCGGCGGCCCGGCAGGAGGCGGCCCAGTCGGCGAGCGCGGGCTGGGCCCGCACGGTGTCGTGGCCGTCCAGCCAGGTCCACAGTCCGGCGCGTTCGTCACCCTGCCGGCGCCGCTCGGTCGCGCGGTCGCCCAGCGGGCCCACCAGTTCGGTGACGGCTTCGCGGACCGTGCGGCCGCAGAGCTCGGTGACCGCCTCCTCCAGGCGGGCCAGGGCGACGGAGGGCCGGACGTCCGGCAGGCGGTCCAGGCCGAGGAGGTCGGCGAGGGCTTCGCGCTGGGCGTCGTCGAGCGGGCCGAGGCGTACGCGGGTGACGGGCCGGCCGGAGGAGAGGCGGTCGTGGACCGTCCGCCAGAGGGGGCGCAGCTCGGGGCGGTGCAGAGAGCTTTCCCCCGGGGCGGGTCCCGTGGGCGTCATTGCGCCTCCAGGTCGGTGCCGTTCCATACGAAGCGGGCGCTCGTGACCGCATCGTCGTCCGGGCCGGTGAGGAGTTGGTGGACGGCGATGCCGGGCAGCTCTCCGTAGGTGCACCACTCGTGGTCGGAGGTGAGCATGAGGTCCAGGTCGAGGGCGGTGAGCAGCGCGAACACCTGGCCGCGGTTGACGGTGTCGACGCCGACGAAGACCTCGTCCAGCAGGATCGGCCGGGGCGCGAGGGGCACGGCTTCGTAGTGGGCGGCGACCGCGGCGAACAGCGGCAGGTGCAGGGCGATGGCCTTCTCCCCACCGGACAGCGCACCGTGCAGTTTCTTGGTCAGCGGCTGCCAGCCGGTCCCGTTCGAACGGTCCAGGCGGACGGTGAACTGGTGCCAGGCCGTGTAGTCGAGGACCTCGCCGAGTTGTTCCTCCCAGCTCGCGGCGGTGTCGCTGCTCTTGGCCTCCTCGATCCGCGCGCGGAAGAAGGAGTGCAGGGCCTCCCGGTCGGTGTCGGTGATCCGGCCGGGGTCCTTGAGCAGCAGTTCGCGGGCGGTGCGGGTGCCTTCGGGGAGATCCGGGCGGATCTGCCATACGAGTTGGACGGCGACCCGGGAGGCGGTGCGGACGCGTTCCAGGTGGCCGTTCATCCGGTCGACGAGGTCACCGGCCTGGCGGATGCGGGTGGCGAGGTGGCGGCGGATGTCACCGGTGAGGATCTGGTCGAACAGACGGCGCTCGGCGCCGGTGATGTCGTCCCGGCTGCGGTCGCGCTCCTGCGTCAGCGCGGTGAGCAGGCCCGTCGCCCCGACGCGTACGCCGTCCAGGGTGGCGGTGAACAGCTGGATGTCCTCGTCGGGCTCCAGGTCGAGGTCGGCGCGGGCGCCGAGGTGCCGGCGGGCCTCGTGCACCGCTTCGGAGAGGCGGGTCGCGGCGTCGCCCAGGTTGCGCGGGGCATGCGGGACGCCGGACCACTGCGCCGCGGTGGCGCGGGCGGCCTCCAGGGTGGCCTTCGCGCCGTCCTCGGCACCGAGTTGCAGGACGGTGCCGGCGTCCTCGGCCAGTCCGGTCGCGCACAGATGCCGGAACCGGCGCGCCGCGCCGTCCCGGGCCGCGACCGCTTCTTCCCGTCCCTCGGCGTCACGTTCGCTGACGGCCCGCAGCTCTCCGATACGGCCCTCCAGGCGGCGCAGGAGATCGCCGGTCCGCTCGGTCTCGTCACGGCACCGGCGCAGTTCGGCCCGTGCCTCGGCGACCCGCGCGACCACTTGGCGGTAGTCCTCGCCGACAGTGGACTCCACCGCCTCCAGGCGCGCCCGCAACCCGTCGGCCTCGGTCTCGGCGGCGGTCGCGGCCGCGTCGCGCTCCTCGGCGTCCTGGTGCGAGCGGTCGGCCTGCGCCACGAGCTGACGAGCCCGGTCGGCGACCGCCGTCGCATGGAGCCGGGCGTCCACCCAGAGGTCGGCGGTGTCCCGGAACGAGTCGATGGTCCGGGACAGTTCGCGCAGCCGGCCGCTGTCGGTGGGCAGGCCGTGCTCGGCCGCCCGGCGGCTGAGCGTGCGCAGGGCGGCCGCGACCTCGGTCTCGGTCCGTTCCACCCGCTCGGCCGCCTCGCGTACGGCGTCGTCCCGGACCGCCACCTGGTCCTCGGCGCGGTCCCGGGCACGGCGCCGTTGATCGAGGTCGCGGTGGTCGGGGCGGGCCGCCCGCTCACCGTCGAGCCGGGCGCGCCGGGCGGCGAGCGCGCGCAGCCGGTCGTCGAGTGCGGCGAGGGAGGCGTTCGCCTCGCCGATCCGGTCGGTCAGTTCGCCGATCCGGCGGTGCCGGGCGCGCTGCCGGGCGAGGGTGCCGATATGGGCGGGCTCCGGCTTGCTCCAGGTTCCCGTGACGTGCGCCAGGCGCCAGGCGCCGTCGGCGGACACGGCGGCCGGATGTCCCCCGGGCAGCCGCGCGCCGTAGGCGACACCGGCGAGCAGGCGTGTGACGGTCTCCGTCGGGACCGGGATGTCCTCCTCGGGCCGCAGCACCTCCAGCAGGCTCGGGCCCGGGGCGGGCCGGGCCAGGGCGGCCTCGACGCGGGTGTCGTGGCCGGGCGGTGTGAACCCGTCGTCCGGACGGGCCCAGGCGTCCAGCAGGCCCGACGCCTCCAGTGCCGCTTCCACGCCGGCCTGTACGGCGATCGGTACGTCCTCGCGGAAGGCGACCAGCCGCCACAGCGGCGCGCCCGCCAGCGCGGTGCGGTCCGTGGTGCGGGTGGCCGGTGGCGAGGGCGGCAGGTCGGTCTCCGTACGCAGCCGGTTCACCTCCCGGACCAGCCCGTCCCGCTCGTCCAGCAGGCTCCGCCGGGCGGCTCGGCCGGTGGCCTCGTCTTCCGCGATCTCCTGCTCCACCGGGCGGGCGGCGGCGTCCACCAGGGCCGCCACCTCGGTCTCGGACGCCGCGCGGGCCGCGAGTTCGCCGGGGTCGGTGATCCGGAGTTCCGTGCATTCCCCGGCCCAGGTGCGCAGCCGCTCCTCCTGCGCCGAGCGGGTGTCCTCCCAGGCGTGGACCGCCGCATCGCGATCGGCGAACGCCTCCGCGAGCCGGGTGCGGGTCCGTTCCAGCGCGTCCTCGGCGGTTCCCCGGTCCCGGACCGCCCGGTCGTGCCCGTCCCTCGCCTCGACGATGAGATCGACCTGCTGCCGCCGGGCGGCGACCGCGCCCCGCAGCAGCCGACGCGCCTGCCGGGCCCGCTGGTCGCCGCTCTCGCCGGGGGCGGGCGGGGCCTCGGCAGGGCCGGCGCTCCGCGGGGGAACCGCCGTGCCGGAGGGCGGGCGTACGGCGTCGAGCAGCGCGTTCGCCTCGTGGTGGACGGACTCCAGGCCCGCTGCCCGTGCCGACCGGCGCGCCTCCTCGGCGGCCTCGCGGGCATGCTCGTCGAGCGTCCGGGCATGGCCCGCGGCCTCGTCGGCCTGCCGCCGGTCCGCCGCCGCCCGGTGCTGCCCGCTGCGGGCGGTGGCGCGCTGCCCCCAGGCGGTGGCCGATGCCTCCTCGGCGCGGCGGCGGAGCCGGTCGAGTTCCTCGCCCTGCCGGTACGCGTCGCGGTCGCGCAGGCCCTCGATGGTCTCCTCCAGGGCGTGCGCGCGCCGGGTCTGCTCCTCCCGCCGGGCCTCGGCCGCCTCTCGCTCCTCCCGGGCCCCGGCGTGTCCCTCGGCGCTGAGACGGGCGACCCGGGTGAGGTTGTCCATGTCCGTGGTGGCGGAGATCAGCGCGGCCGAGGCGGCGCGCAGGACCCGCTGCGCGTAACCGCGTTGCCGGGACGCGACGGTGCCGGCGGCCGCCGCCTCCGCATCGAGCCGCTTGAGGTGTTCGCGCTGGCGGTCCAGCCGCTCGAAGCCCTCGGCGAGTTCGGCGATCTCGGCATCGCCCAGTGGGGGCAGGGCGCGGGAGAGGAGGGTGGAGAGCAGGGCGGGGTCGAGCCGTTCGGACAGTTTGGGCTGGCGCAGTTGGAGCAGGGCGGACAGGAGGGATTCATAGCGCTGTTCCCCCATACCGGCGAAGAGTTCGCGGCGTACCGCCGTACGGTAGTCGGCGGCCGAGGCGTGGACGTCGCCGCGGTCGCGCAGGGCCTCCGCGAGGGCGGCGCGGGTCAGGGGCTGTCCGGCGTCGTTGACGAGAGAGAGGCCGCCCGGATGGGCGATCCGGGCCCGGGTGGTGAAGTAGTCGGTGTGCACTCCGGTGGTGTGCACGCTCGCCTGCAGCCGCGCGCCGCAGCCGAACCAGCGTTCCTCGCCGTCGTCGCCGGGGCGGTGGAACTCCAGCCATACGTATCCGACACGGGTCTTGCCGGTGGCGCCCTCGCCCAGCAGGTTCCAGTGCATGGTGCGTTCCGAGCCGCCGAAGGTCGAGAGCCGGTGGGGGCGCAGGCTGGCGTCGAAGAGGAAGGGCAGCAGGAGTTCCAGGGCCTTGGACTTGCCCGAGCCGTTCCGGCCGCGCAGCAGCAGCCGGCCCTGGTGGAAGGTGAAGGTCTCGTCGTAGTAGCGCCAGACGTTGAGGATGCCGGCGCGGTGCGGCTGCCAGCGGCTCGGCCGCGCCGGTGCGGCCGGTTCGGCGGACTCGTGGCGCCGCGGTCCGGGAAGCTCTGTCACGCTCACTGCTCGTCTCCTTCGTCGGGGCCGCCGGCCGGGGCGGCGGCGCCCATCACCTCGCGCCTCTTCCCGGTCTTCCGCCGGCCGGCTCCGGTGTCCGTGTCCGTGTCCGCGCTCGTGGTCTCCGCGACGCGGTAGCGGTGTGCGGCCGGGCGGGCGACGATGCGGCCCCCGACCCGGTGGACCAGCCCGGTGTCCCGCAGTACGCACACGGCGTCGTCGGCAAGTCGTGCCGCGCCCTCCTGGGACTGGTACGCCTTCGCCCAGCGGGGGAAGCGGCGCAGGAGATCCGCGCCGGCCTCGGCGAGCTGTTCGGGGAGCAGTCCGGCGGGCGCGGCACGGACCGGTTCGAGAAGGAGCAGTGCGGCGACCCGGGCGGTGGACGTGTCGTCGGGGAAGCGGACGTCGGTGGCGATCCCGTCCGGGTCCACGAGCAGGAACCCTTCGGCGCGTTCCTCCAGGAGGAGGCCGGCCTGTTCGACCGATCGGCGCAGGATCTGACGGCCGGTCAGGGAGGTGACGTAGGCCAGCTCCTCCTCGGTGAGCTCCGCCCGGTAGACGACGGGGTCGTCGAAGAGGCGGCGCAGCACCGAGTGGCGCAGCCACAGATTGCGCTGGGGTTCCGTGGCGGCGCCCGTGCCGGGCGCGTCGTCCGCCGTCCCGTCACCGGCCGCGCCACCGTAGCGCCGCTCCCGCACGATCCCGGTGAGGAGGTCCTCGAAGCGGGCGGGCACCTCGTCCGGGGGGACGGCCAGCCCGGAGGCACCGACGGGTGCGGCGGGCAGCCGCATCAGCAGGGTGGTGTCCACGCCGTAGAGGACCTTGGCCTCCGCCGACTCGACGTAGGTCTCCGTGGCGCCGTCCACCGCGCGGAGCACACCGTACGACTCCAGCAGCTTCAGGACGTCCACGAACGCCATCCGCTCCGGCCGGTGCACCGGATCGAAGGCGGGCAGCGCCTGATCGGCCGCCGTCGCCTGGACGACACGGTCGGCGAGCAGGCCGATGGTCGTCATCGGCATGGACAGCAGCTCGGCCGCCGTCACGCACAGCAGGACGTAGCGCCGGCGGTCGAACGGGGCCCGGCCGGAACGCGCCCTGCGGGCCGGACGGGAGGCGTCGGCGTGGGCGCGGACCTTGGCGAGGCGTGCGTAGCCGCGCCGGGGCTCGACCACCAGGCTCCAGCCGCAGGTGTAGTCGAACCATTTGGCCAGCGGCTCCCGGCGGCGCCGCACCAGCTCGAAGCCCGCCGGGTCGGCCGCCTCGGTGAGCAGCGGACGGGCGAGCAGCAGCCGGATGCCCCGGGCCACTTCCGTTCGTTCGGCGGCCGCCAGTTGGTTGGCGAGTGTGCTCATCCCGCCGCCTCCCCTCGTGTGGAGCCCGGTAGGGCCGGGAGTGCCCCGGCCCCGTCCGGCGCGGTGACGGAGACGAGGTAGTCCGGCCCGGTCAGCGCGCCCTGCGCGGTACGCAGCACGGCGGTGCGGTGGTCGGGCGGCGGGGCGAGCGTGATCTCCACCCGGCCGTCCCCGGTGGTCGCGCGGCGCAGCCCGGTGGTGTCCGGACCGGTGGACAGGGCGCGGCCCAGCAGGTCGAGCAGCCGCTCGAAGACCATCGGGTCCAGCTCGCCGAAGGAGGACAGCCGCACGGGCCCGTCCGTCGCCAACTCCCGCCAGGCCAGCGCGAGTTCTGCTCGCTCGGCGCGGGCCCGCTCGGCCCGCGCCGCCTTGACCGCGGCGACATCGCGCACCTTGGCGGTACGGGTGAACCGCTCGTTCCGTCCGCTTTCGCGCAGCAGCGCCGACACCTCGACCGGCGGGGCCTGGGACCACGGCAGTGCCGCGGGGATGAGTTCCGGGTCGGCGTGGGCGAGGTGGGCGTGGCGCGCCGAGCCGAGGCCGAAGGCGGCCGACCAGAGGCGGTGCAGGTCCTCCTCCCCGGGGGCGGCGGCGAACCAGCGCGCCAGCTCGCGGAAGTCCTGTACGGCGCTGGAGGAGCGGCGCCGCGATTCGTTGATCCGCTCCAGGACCTGGAGGAGGGAGACGATGGCCCGCCGGGCGATGTCATGGAGCTGCTCGATGCGGGGACGGGCACCGTCGTCCGGCAGGAACCAGGCCCGCAGCCCGGCCCAGCGGGCGCGCCGGCTCTCCAGCCAGCCGGGCGCGGGGTCCGCACCGGCCACCGGTGGCAGCTCGGCTCCGTGCAGCGCCCGCTCGCGCAGCAGGAAGACGCCCCGCTCCTCCACCCGGCCGACGGCGGCGGCGACGGCCTGCCCGCGCCGGTCCAGGTTGACCAGGAATTCCTGGAGATACGCGACGGTGGCGGCCTTCACCTCGCGGAAGACCTCCAGGTCGGCGCCCTCGGCGCGCAGCAGCCGCTGCAACTCGGCGTGGAACGCCTTGGTGTTCTCCACCAGGGCCTCCAGGTGCCCTTCCAGCTCGCGCAGCGTGGTGAAGATCCGGCGATCGGACGAGGCGGGCCCCTCGGAGAGCAGGCACAGCTCGTCGAGCCGGTCGGCGATCGCCTCCAGTACAGCCGTCTGGAGCGCCCCGGTGGAGGCGAGCACCTCCAGTGCGTGCCGCACCCCGGCGAGCGCGGCCTCGCCCCGGCGGGTCAGCGAGTACTGGAGGTTGCGCCGCTCGTACTCCTCGGCCGTGCGGTAGTTCTCGGCGTGGTTGTGGACCCGGTCCAGGAGCTCCCAGTCCACGAGTTTCTTCAGTACGTCGTGGAGTTCCTCGTCCTCGACCGCGGCCAACCACCCCACCGTCCGCAGGCGCTCGCGCACGTCGTCGAGCCCCAGCGCCGTCTCCAGATGCTCACCGGCCGCGCCGAACGCGTCCAGCACCGCACCGTAGAGACCGGACTTCTCCCCCGTGGTGAAACGGAACATCTCCGGTGGAACCCTGCGCACGCCCGTCGCCTCCTCCCCCGCCCCGGCGGCATGTGGATCTCCACCGTAGAGGTCGGCACTGACATTCAGGGGTGGGTCGCTTCCCCGTCCCCCGCGCGGGACCGGTGCGCGCCCCCGTCCGCACCCCGTCGAACGCCTCCGAACACCGCCCTGACGAGCGGATTGCACGGAATGCACCGCGTCGGCGCTAGCGTTGTCCGCGTTCGGGGCTCACGTATCGGTGAGCCGGTTCAAGAGCAGGAGGCAAGGCTGTGCACGGTGAGTACAAGGTTCCCGGCGGCAAGCTCGTCGTGGTCGACCTGGACGTCGAGGGCGGGGCCCTGCGCAATGTGCGGGTGGCCGGGGACTTCTTCCTGGAGCCCGACGAAGCGATTCTCACCATCGACGCGGCCCTGGAGGGCGCCCCCGCCAACAGCGACGCCGCGGGCCTCGCCGCCCGGATCGACGCCGCGCTCCCCGCCTCGACGGTGATGCTCGGCCTGTCCAGCGAGGGGGTCGCCGTCGCCGTACGGCGTGCCCTCGCGCAGGCCACCGAGTGGAGCGACTACGACTGGCAGCTCATCCATGAAGCGCCGCAGTCCCCCGTCCTGCACATGGCGCTCGACGAGGTCATCACCGCCGAGGTCGCCGCGGGCCGCCGCCCGCCGACGCTGCGGGTCTGGGAATGGGACCGCCCCGCCGTGATCATCGGCAGCTTCCAGTCCCTGCGCAACGAGGTCGACCCCGCCGGCACCGAGCGCCACGGCGTGACCGTCGTCCGCCGTATCTCCGGGGGCGGGGCCATGTTCGCGGAGCCCAGCAGCACCATCACGTACTCCCTCGCCGTCCCCCAGTCCTTGGTCTCCGGGCTCTCCTTCGCCGACAGCTACGCCTACCTCGACGACTGGGTCCTCGAAGCCCTCGGCGACATGGGCATCAAGGCGTGGTACCAGCCGCTCAACGACATCGCCACCGAGCTCGGCAAGATCGCCGGCGCGGCCCAGAAGCGCATAGTGGGACCCGGTGGCACACCCGGCGCCGTGCTCCACCACGTGACCATGGCCTACGACATCGACAGCGACAAGATGCTGGACGTCCTGCGCATCGGCAAGGAGAAGATGTCCGACAAGGGCACGAAGTCCGCCAAGAAGCGGGTGGACCCCCTGCGCCGGCAGACCGGGCTGCCCCGCGAGACGGTCATCGAGCGCATGATCGACTCCTTCCGTAACCGGCACGGCCTCACCCACGGCAGGGTGACCGACGAAGAGATGGCGAAGGCCGAGGAACTCGTACGCACCAAGTTCGCCACCGCGGAGTGGACGGCGCGCATCCCCTAGCCCTCCCCCTCCCCGGGCCGGCGGCCGGCGGGTTCGGCCCGCCGGGTGGCCGCGCCCGTTCAGCCGCCGAGGGCGGGAATGATCCGCGCTCCGTACGCGTCGATGGTGGCTTCCTTCGCATCGTGCATGGCGTAGAGCGCGAACTGGTCCACACCCAGCGCCCGGAGTTCCCGCAGCTTGTCGAGATGGGCCTCGGGCGGGCCCAGCAGGCAGAAGCGGTCCACGATCGCGTCCGGCACGAAGGCGGTGTCCGGGTTGCCGGTCCGGCCGTGGTGGGCGTAGTCGTAGCCGTCCCGGGCCTTGATGTAGTCCGTCAGCTCGTCCGGGACCATCCCGGAGTGCGCGCCGTAGCGGCCGACGAGGTCGGCGACGTGGTTGCCCACCATGCCGCCGAACCAGCGGCACTGCTCGCGGGCGTGGTCGAGGTCGTCGCCCACGTAGGCGGGCGCGGCGACGCAGATCGTGATGGCGGCCGGGTCGCGGCCGGCGTCCACCGCGGCCCGGCGGACGGCCTTGATCATCCATTCGGTCAGATAGGGGTCGGCGAGCTGGAGGATGAAACCGTCCGCCAGCCGGCCGGTCATGGCGAGGGCCTTGGGCCCGTACGCGGCCATCCAGACGGGGAGTCTGCCGTTCTCGACCCAGGGGATCCGCAGCCGCCGCCCGCCGACGTCCGCCTCCCGGCCCTCGGCCAGGTCGCGGATGACGCCGATCGATTCGCCCAGCCGGGCCAGGGTGTTGGGGGCCCGTCCGGCCACCCGCATCGCGGAGTCGCCGCGTCCGATGCCGCAGACCGTGCGGTTGCCGAACATCTCGTTGAGCGTGGCGAAGGTGGAGGCGGTGACCTCCGGGGTGCGGGTGGAGGGGTTGGTGACCATCGGGCCGACGATCAGCCGCTCGGTGTGTTCCAGGATGCGGCTGTAGATGACGAACGGTTCCTCCCACAGCACGGAGGAGTCGAAGGTCCAGCCGTAGCGGAAGCCGTTGCGCTCGGCGCGGCTCATCAGCTCCACGACGGCGGACGCGGGCGGGTCGGTCTGGAGGACAACTCCGAAATCCACAGCGGCACTCCTTGACTGAGGTACGGACACGCGCCGTGCCGGGTACGGGCGGCACGGATACGGGGTACGGATACGCGCCTAGACGAGGTACTGGCAGGTGCCGCGCGGGATGTACTGCCCGTGGCCCGCGCGGCCGGTGAACTCGCGCCGGTCGATGACGAGTTCACCGCGGGAGAGGACCGTCTCCACCCGTCCGGTGAGCCGCTTGCCCTCGTACGCCGAGTAGTCGACGTTCATATGGTGGGTCGCGGCGGAGACGGTCTGTTCGGCGGTGGGGTCGTAGAGGACGATATCGGCGTCGGTGCCGGGGGCGATGGTGCCCTTCTTCGGGTAGAGGCCGAACATCCGGGCCGGGGTGGCGCAGGCGATCTCGATCCAGCGGCGGCGGCTGATGCGCCCTTCCACGACGCCCTGGTGGAGGAGGTCCATCCGGTTCTCCACACCGGGCAGGCCGTTGGGGATACGGGAGAAGTCGCCGCGGCCCAGTTCCTTCTGGCCCCGGAAGCAGAAGGGGCAGTGGTCTGTGGAGACCACCTGGAGGTCGTTGGTCCGCAGCCCGCGCCAGAGCGCCTCCTGGTGCTCGCGCGGGCGCAGCGGCGTACTGCACACATATTTGGCGCCCTCGAAGTCCGGCTCCGCGAGGTTGTCGGTGGACAGGAACAGATACTGCGGGCAGGTTTCGCCGAAGACGTTCAGCCCCTTGTCGCGGGCCTGCATCAGCTCCGCGACGGCCTCCTCGGCGGAGACGTGCACGACGTAGAGCGGTGCGCCGGCGATCCGGGCGAGCTGGATGGTGCGGTGGGTGGCCTCGGCTTCGAGGAGGACGTGCCGGACCTCGCCGTGGTAGCGCGGATCGGTCCGGCCGGCCGCGAGCGCCTGCTCGACGAGGACGTCGATGGCGATGCCGTTCTCGGCGTGCATCATCGTCAGCCCGCCGTTTCCGGCGGCCTGTTGCATCGCGCGCAGGATCTGTCCGTCGTCGCTGTAGAAGACCCCGGGGTAGGCGGTGAACAGCTTGAAGGACGTCACGCCCTCCTCCACCAGGCGGTCCATCTCCTTGAGCGTGTGGTCGTTCACATCGGAGAGGATCATGTGGAAGGCGTAGTCGATGGCGCACCGGGCGTCTGATTTGGCGTGCCACTGGTCCAGGCCCGCGCGCAGCGCCTGGCCCCGGCTCTGGACCGCGAAGTCGACGACGGTGGTCGTGCCGCCCCAGGCCGCGGCGCGGGTGCCGGTCTCGAAGGTGTCGGCGGAGGAGGTCCCGCCGAACGGGAAGTCGAAGTGGGTGTGGGCGTCCACGCCGCCCGGGAGGACGTACTTGCCGGTGGCGTCGATGGTGCGGTCCGCGGACTCGTGCCAGCTCGCGGCGGACGGGCTGCCGTGCGCGGCGAGGGCGGCGATCCGGCCGTCCTCCACGAGGACATCGGCGTGCATCTCGTCGGCGGCGGTGATGACCAGTCCGCCCCGGATGACCGTACGGCTCACAATCCTGCTCCCTTCCACACCAGCGGCATCCACGGCACCGGAAGGCGGAGCTCGACGCGGACCATCTCCTCGGCAGGTCCGCTCCGCTGACGCCGCGCCACAACCGGTCTACACCCGTAGATTCCGGTCGAGAAGGAGACCGTAGAAGCATGTCACCCCAGGTGGCAAGAGTCCGGCCGGTAATGGGCAGGCGCCGCCGTGTTGCGCGGACGATCAGCTGGACGGGGCAACACCGGGCGGGGCGGGCAGCACGCGGGGCGGGCCGGGGGCGCGCGGAGGGGTGCGGAGGCTCCGTGGTGGGCAGGTAACCGCCGATGCCGTCGGCCGTGCCGTCCGATCGGCGGAGCGGACGCCGCGCAAGGGACGACCTCCGCAGGACGGCGGGCCGGGTACGACCCCCTACGGCGCGGTGTGGCCGGTGGGATGCGGCCGCCACGACGCCATCGGCCGCACGGATCGGTCGGCGCACGGCGGCCGGCGTGACGAAGGCCGGGAGGAAGCCCCCGGCCGAGGACTTCGCGGCTCGGCCTGCAGACATCAGGACTCAAATTCGGATTCGAACTCGGACTCGGACTCGGACTCGGAATCAATCTGCGGACATCAGGTTCAGGACAGCGACATCAGAAAGGCGACACGTCATGGAACAGAGCACGCCCTGGGAGGTTTCCGACGACCGCGGGCGCCTGGCGGTGGCCGGGAGCCGGCCGTTGAGGATCGTGGCGTACATACAGGCCGGGGCGACGCTGTGGGACCACGGCATCCGCCCCGTGGGCATCTTCGGATCCCAGCACGACGGCGCCGGACCCGACCGGGCCAAGAGCGGTGAGCTGCCGCTCGATGACATCCCCTATCTCGGTTCGGGCGGCGCGCTGCACCCGGACACCCTCCTGGCGGCCCGGCCGGACCTCGTGGTGGCCGTCACCTACGACGGCCGGCAGGTCTACGGTCTGGAGCCGAAGACCGCGCTGGAGGTGGAGGCGCACGTCCCGGTGGTGACCGTCGCGGTGGGTCCCGGCCGGGGACTGGCGGAGGTGCGCGAACGGTTCGCGGCGCTCGCCGGTTCGCTGGGCAAGGGTGAACCGCTGTCCGCGGCGGGCGAGTTGGACGCCGCGGAGGACGCGCTGCGGCAGGCGACCGGGGGCCCTCGCCGGCCGCGGGTGCTGGCGCTGTCGCCGGCCGGACCGGAGCGGGTGCATCTGGCCCGGCCGAGCGCCTGGCCCGATCTGCGGGCGCTGGCCGAGCACGGTGTCGGCCTGCTGGAGCCGGCCGGCGGCGCCGGTACGAACTGGTCCACGGTCGGCTGGGCGGAGGCCGCGGCGCTGGCGGCGGACATCGTGCTGACGGACGTACGGGCCAACGCCGCCCGGCCCGAAGCGCTGCGCGCCGACGAGAACTGGCGGGCGATCGAGGCCCGCGCGCGGCTCATACCGTGGAATCCGGAAGCTCCGTGCAGCCGTCGCGCGCACACCCGGTTCTTCGCGTCGATGGCCGAGACGATTCGGGAGACAGCCGGGTCGTGACCCGCCTCCGCCGGTGGCCGTGCCCCGCCTCCTCGGACGGCGGCCGGGGCGGCGGACCACGTCGGCACGGGCATTCGCGGCACGACAACGGCGCGCGGCACCGGCGCCCCGGACGCGGTGATCAGCACCGGCCCCACCCCGTGCACCGCGCCCTCCCCGCACCCCCTTGACGGGGTCTGGAAACAAACCTAACTTTCACTCGCATCCCATCCCCCCACTCCGGGAGCCCGTGATGAAGCGACCCTTAACTCCCCATGTCCGATGGGGAGTTGCTCTCCTGGCCAGCCTCGCGCTGGTCGGCACCTGGACGGCGTCGGCCGCCGAGGAGTCATCGGCGCCGGCCGGCCGGGCGGGTGCCGCCACGCACCGCGCGGCGCCGCTGTGGCGCGCCGATCCGGCCCGGGGCCTGGCCTCCTTCGAGGGCACCGAGACCAAGCCCGGCTCGGTGCGGGTCGTCGACGATCCGGCCGGCCGGTACGGCAAGTCGTTCCAGCTGCACACCTCGGGCGAGAAGATCGACGACGCCACCCGGGTCCGGGTCGAGACCCGGGGCCACCGCACCGCCGACGGATCCCGGCTGCGCTTCGCGAAGGAGGGCGACGTCTACTACGTCGGCTGGCGGTCGATGTGGGGGCCGCTGCCGACGAAGAAGGGCAACTGGGTGGTCCTGTGGCAGCTCAAGGACTACGGCTCGGGCGCCGCGATGCCGCCGCTCTCGCTGCGCGCGCGGGGTGACGGCACCGTCGACCTGGAGTACTGCGACCCGGATCTGAAGACCACACAGCTGTGGCACACCGGGCTCACGCTCAACACCTGGCACGACTTCGTCGTGGGAATCAAGATCTCCGAGGACCCCGCCAAGGGCTGGGTCGAGCTCTGGCACGACGGCACGGCCCAGCGGCTGACCGGTGGCACCGAGCAGTACCGGGCGGCGACCCTGCGCGGCGACTGGGTCACCGACAAGTGGGGCGTCTACCGCTCCGACGGCGTCACGGGCCAGGCCACCGCCTACCTCAACAGCCCGGCGGTCGGCCGGACTTACGGGGACGCCGCCCCCTGACGCGCCCGGGGACGCCGGTCCCGGCGCGTCCACGCCGGTGCCGGTGAAGCTGCTACCGGAGACCCCGGCCCGGCGCCGCGTCCGACGACGTCCGGGCCGGCCACCCCACGAAGACGGGCAGGCCCGCCGGAGCCGGCGGCCCCCATATCACCGCCCGCCCGGTCCGCCGCTACCGAGGGGCGATCGTCTTGACCCAGTCGTCGACGGTGACGACATCCGCCCACTGCGGGAACAGCCGCTCCATGAGGACCCGGTGCAGCTCCGGGGCGGTGTCCAGACAGGCGTCGGAGAGGACGGCGAGGCCGAAGTCCAGGTCGTTCGCCTGGCACAGGGTGGACAGCACCACCGCGCTGGTGGCGATGCCGGTGAGCACGAGGCTGTCGATACCGCGCGCCCTGAGCACCATGTCGAGATCGCTGCCCGAGAACGCACTCGCCCGTCTCTTGGTGACCACCACATCGCCCGGCCGGGGCGCGACCTCGGGGTGGATCTCCGTACCCGGGGCGCCCTCGACGAAGAGGCCGGCCTCTGCGATAGCGGTGAGAGCCCTGTTGCGCGTGCCGACTTCCGGGAAGCCGGGGCGGAACTCGATGACCACGTAGATCACGGGGATGTCCGCCACCCGGGCCCCATCGATCGCCCTGCGCAGGCGTGGCAGGTATCCGGAGCCGTCGTCGACGATGTCCACGATGGCTTGTTGGACGTCCATCACGAGAAGGGCGCTGCTCATATCGTCTCCAGGAGCGAAGTCGGTTCGGCATGGGAACGGGCCGGGTTCGCCATATTCGGATCCTGCTCGGCCCCGGGCACGGTGGTGATGCGCCCGTCGGGCGGGACGGGACGGGCACAGGCACTCAGCCGGCGGTCCGTGCGACGTATGGCGAACAACGCCGCCCGGCACGCCTGGTGGAGAGCCCGGCCAACCCGGCACACCGCCGATCATCGCTCATCCGGCTCACCGACGAGGGCCGGGCCGCGATCGGTGCGGTACGGGCCCCGTGAGCAGCGCGCACCACGGCGTCAAGCCGACGGCGGTCCGGCCGTGGCCGACATCGACGTCGCCGCCGCGCCCCGGTGCGCTGCATGCGCTGTTCGGCAACGTGGATGCCGGCTGAGCCACGATGTGGCCGGGTAACGATGGACGGCAGACCCTACGCGGCAGCCCACCGCTGCTGGGCCGTCCGCAGTGCGTCCGCGAGCAGGTCCGCGCCCTCCTCCGCCTCGGCGACGGTCAGGGACATCGGGGGTGCGATGCGCAGCGTGGCGCCGCCCAGGCCGCCCTTGCCCACCAGCAGGCCGCGTTCGCGGGCGGTCTCCAGGACGAGGGCGGCGGCCTCGGGGGACGGTTCGCCGGTGCCGGGGCGGACGAGTTCGATGCCGATCATCAGGCCCCGGCCGCGCACTTCCCGTACCACGTCGAGTCCGGCCGAGACCGCCCGCAGCCGCTCGATGAGCAGCCCGCCGACGCGCCTGGCGTTGCCCGGCAGATCGTGTTCCAGGAGGTAGGTGAGGTTGGCCAGGCCCGCGGCCATGGTGACCGGGCTGCCGCCGAAGGTCGAGATGGAGTTCGCGGGGAGCGCGTTCATCACCTCGGCACGGGCCACCACGCCGCCGATGGACATCCCGTTGCCGATCCCCTTGGCGAAGGTGAGCAGGTCCGGCGGGCCGTTGTCGGCGTGTGCCTGCCAGCCCCAGAAGTGGTCGCCGGTCCGGCCCCAGCCGGTCTGCACCTCGTCGCTGATCCAGAGGATGCCGTGCCGGGTGAGCACCTCGCGGAACGCCGCGTACAGGCCGTCCGGTGGTGCGGTGAACCCGCCGACGCCCTGCACCGGTTCGGCGATCAGCGCGGCGACGCCGCCCGCGGTCTGCTGGAGCATGTCCTCCAGGTCGGCGACGCACGCCGCGGTGTACGCACCGTCGTCCAGCTCCGCGAACGGGCCGCGGCCGCGCACCCCGCCGTGCACGTAGAGCGTCTGGAGCGGCGAGAGGCTCGTCGGCGACCAGCTGGTGTTGCCGGTGACGCCGATGGCCGAGAACGACCGGCCGTGGTAGCTGTTGCGCATCGCCAGGACCTGGTTGGACCCGCGGTACGCCGTGGCCAGCAGCAGGGCGGCGTCGTTGGCCTCGGTGCCCGAGGTGGTGAAGAAGACCCGGGCGTCCGGGATGCCGGAGAGCGCGGCGATCCGCTCCGCCAGCTCGACCATGGGGCGGGAGAGGTACTGCGTGGAGGTGTGGATGATCCGGCCGGCCTGTTCGGCGACGGCCCGGGTCACCTCGGGCAGCGCGTGCGCCGTCATGGTGGTCAGGATGCCGCCGAAGAAGTCGAGGTAGCGGTTGCCCTCGGCGTCCCAGACGTGCCGGCCCTCGCCGTGGGTCAGTTCGAGCGGCCGCTCGTAGAAGAGGCCGAGCCAGGACGGCAGGACGGCCTGGTGGCGGGCGTACAGGCTCGCGGAGTCGTGGGTCACGGCCGCACCAGGCCCTCGTAGGCGTCGGGGCGGCGGTCACGGTAGAACGCCCACTGCTGCCGCACCTCGTCGATCAGCCCGAAGTCGAGGTCACGGATGACCAGTTCCTCTTTGGAGTCGCTGGCGACCTCGCCGACGAACCGGCCGCGCGGGTCGACGAAGTAGCTGGTGCCGTAGAAGTCGTTGTCGCCGTACTCCTCGACGCCGACCCGGTTGATCGCCGCGATGAAGTACTCGTTGGCGACGGCCGCCGCGGGCTGCTCCAGCTGCCAGAGGTAGCCGGACAGGCCGCGGGAGGTGGCGGAGGGGTTGTAGACGAGCTGGGCGCCGTTGAGGCCCAACTGCCGCCAGCCTTCGGGGAAGTGGCGGTCGTAGCAGATGTAGACGCCGATCTTGCCGACGGCGGTGTCGAAGACCGGCCAGCCGGCGTTCCCCGGCTTGAAGTAGTACTTCTCCCAGAAGCCCTTGACCTGTGGGATGTGGTGCTTCCGATAGCTGCCCAGGAAGGTGCCGTCGGCGTCGATGACGGCCGCGGTGTTGTAGTAGAAGCCGGACTGCTCGACCTCGAAGACGGGCACCACGATCACCATGCCGGTCTCGCGGGCGAGTTGCTGCATCCGGCGGACGGTCGGGCCGTCGGGTACCGGCTCGGCCCAGCGGTAGTGCTCCGGCTCCTGGACCTGGCAGAAATAGGGGGCGTTGAAGACCTCTTGGAAGCCGATGACCTTCGCGCCCTGCGCGGCGGCCGCGCGGGCGTGTTCCTCGTGCTTCGCGATCATCGATTCGGTGTCGCCGGTCCAGGTCGCCTGAACCAGTGCGGCACGCACAACATCGGCCATGAGCTGCTCCTTTGTCGGTGCGTCACCCTGCGTACCACGCGGGTCTACGCGTGTGGAGGCGACCGTAAGCCCCGCCACGCACGGTGGCAAGACCATCTTCCGTGCGGCGCGTCCGTACCGGGCGTACCGGGCGGGCCCGCCCGGCACCCGGCGGCGGAGCGCTTCCGGCGGGAGTGACGGCCTCGCCGGGGGCAGCCCTGCCGGAACGTAAAAGACAGGCAAACTTGCAAGTTTACCTGTGCATCCCCTACGCTCGGCGCATGCCGGAAAAAGATCAGGAACATCTGGCCACCGACCTCGGCGCGACCGTGTCGCAGCTGATGCGCCATCTGCGCGCGGCCTCCCCGCAGGGCGAACTCACCCCGACCCAGCGGTCGGTCATCTGGCGGATCGACACCGGCGGACCGGCCACCACCGCGGCGCTCGCCCGCGCCGAACTGGTCCGCCCGCAGTCGATGCGGCTGACGCTCGGCGCGCTGGAAGAGAGCGGTGTGGTCGCCCGCAGCCCGCATCCGACGGACGGGCGCCAGGTCGTCTTCTCGCTCACCGAGGAGGGCCGCCGGATGCTCGGCGTGGTGCGGCAGGCCAAGCACAACTGGCTCGCGGTGGCCATCGCCGAGCGGCTGACCCCCGAGGAACAGCGGACCCTCGCCACGGCGACCGGGCTGATGCGCCGGCTGATGCAGGAATGACGGACTCCCCACCGGCCGGCCCGGACGGGATAGCCGGCCCCGCCACGGCCCCCCTCGGCACCGCCGGTCCCACGGCTCCCACCGGTCCGCCGGCCCGCACCGGCACCCGCCGGGCTCCCGGCTCGGCCGATCCCGGTCCGGGCGCTCCCGGCCCCGCCGACCGCGCCTTCGGTGCCCGGCTGATGACGCCGCTGCTGCTCGGCTCGGCGCTGAACCCCATCAACTCGACGATGATCGCCACCGCCCTGGTCGCCATCGGCGAGGACTTCCACGTCGGCGCCGCCGACACCGCCTGGCTCATCTCCGCGATGTTCCTCGCCAGCGCGGTGGGCCAGCCGTCGATGGGGCGGCTGGCGGACCGGCTCGGCCCGCGCCGGGTCTTCACCGCCGGTGCGCTGATCGTCTGCGTCGCGGGCCTGCTCGGCGCCCTCGCGCCCACCTTCACCCTGCTGGTCGTCTCGCGGGTGGTGCTCGGGATCGGCACCGCGGCCGCGTACCCCGCCGCGATGGCGATGCTGCGCGCCGAGTCGCGGCGGACGGGGCTGCCCACGCCCCGGCGCATACTCGGCCGGCTCTCGCTCGCCGCGCTGGGCAGCGCCGCCGTCGGCCCCACGCTCGGCGGGCTGCTGGCCGTCACGACGGGCTGGCGCGGGGTCTTCGCCGTGAACGTCCCGCTCGCGCTGGTCGCCCTGGTCTGCGGGCTGCGGTGGCTGCCCGCCGATCCTGGGCGCGGCAAGAACGGGCCCGCACCGGCCGCCACCGGCGACGCGCCGACGGGCGGTTCCCTCGACCCGCTGGGCATCGGGCTGTTCGCCGCGACCCTGACCACGGCGATGTTCTTCCTGCTGCGCCTCGACGACCCTCGGTGGCCGCTGCTCGCCCCCACCGTCCTGCTGGCGGCCGTCCTGGTGTGGTGGCAGCTCCGGCATCCGGCGCCCTTCCTCGACCTGCGGATGCTCGCCCGCAACCGCGCGCTGGTGCGCACCTACCTGCGGCACGGGCTGACGTATCTCGTCATCTACGGCGTGCTCTACGGGTTCAGCCAGTGGCTGGAGCAGGCACACGGCTACTCGTCCTTCCACGCCGGCCTGATCATGCTGCCGATGTCCGCTGCGGCCGCCTGCTGTTCGCTGGCCGGCGCCCGGACGAAGGGCATCCGCGCCCCGCTGACGATCGCCGCGGTCGCGCTCGCGGCGGGCGGCGGGGTCCTCCTGCTGCTGCACGACGGCACCCCGCTCGGCGCGCTGCTCTTCGCCGGGGCGCTCTTCGGCATCCCGCAGGGCCTGGCCGCCACCGGCAATCAGGCCGCCGTCTACGCCCAGGCCCCGGCCGACGGCGTCGGTGCGGCCGCCGGGCTCCAGCGCACCGCCCAGTACCTCGGCGCGATCAGCGCTTCGAGCCTGATCGGGCTGGTGTACGGGCGGCGCGCGACGGATACCGGGCTGCACGAGATCGCCGGGCTCGGCGTCCTCCTCGGCGTCGTACTGCTCGCGCTGACCCTCACCGACCGCTCACTGCGGACCGGCGCCGCCCGGACGGCCGACGGCTGACCGGCCGGACGGCGCCGCACCGCCCCTAGAGGGCTCCACAGTCCCCCCTCCGGCCACGCCGGAACCACCCGTTACGTCAAAGGAGTTCACCGTGCCCGCCACGACCCTCGACGCCAGGACCGCCCTGGTCCTGATCGATCTCCAGAAGGGCATCGCCGCCCTGCCTACCGTCCACCCCACCGACGAGATCATCGCGCGCGGTGCGCGGCTCGCCGCCGCCTTCCGCGCGCACGGGCTGCCCGTCGTCCTGGTGAACGTCGCGGGCCGCGCGCCGGGCCGTACGGAGTCCGGCCCGGGCGACGGCACGCCGCTGCCCGCCGACTGGGCCGAGCTGGTGCCCGAACTCGACCGGCAGCCCACCGACATCACCGTCACCAAGCAGCAGTGGGGCGCCTTCCACGGCACGGGCCTGGACCTGGAGCTGCGCCGCCGCGGCGTGACCCAGGTGGTGTTCGGCGGCATCGCCACCAGCATCGGCGTGGAGTCCAGCGCCCGCGCCGCGCACGAGCACGGCTACCACGTCACCGTCGCCACCGACGCGGTGACGGACCCCGACGAGGCGGCGCACCGCCGCAGTCTGGAGCGGATCTTCCCGCTGCTCGGCGAGACGGACACGACCGCCGCGATCATCGCGCTCCTCGGCTGACGGCGCCGAGCGGCGGCCGGCCGGTATCGGCGGACGGCAGCGGGTACCCCCGCCGTCAGCCGGTGACCGGATGTCCGGCGGGCCGCCGCTCGTGCCAGCGCAGATCGTCCTGGAGCTGCGCGGCCAGCGAGATCAGCCGCGGCTCGGTGTGCGCCGGGCCGAGCAGCTGGGCGCCCAACGGCAGCCCGCCGGTGCTGAATCCGGCGGGCACGCTCACCCCCGGCCAGCCCAGCACGTTCCACGGCCAGGCGTACGGACAGGCGGCGATCATGGCCTGATCCGTACGCCAGCCGTTCAGCTTCGCGAAGGTGCCGACGCGCGGCGGCGGGGTGGCGGTGGTCGGTGTCAGCAGCACGTCGTACGGGCCGAACAGCGCCCCGATGCGCTCCTGTTGACGCTTCTCGGCGGCGCGCGCCCGGCGCAGTACCGGGCCGCCCAGCAGCCGTCCCAGCCGCGCCGCCTCCCGGGTCCGGGGGTCCAGCAGGGCGCGGTCGGGTACCCGTGCCGCCCACTCCCCCACCCCGGCCGTCGCGCGCGGCACGAAGGAGAGCCCGACCAGGCCGTAGTCCGGTTCGGCGGCCTCGACGTGGTGGCCGAGGCGGGCCAGCGTACGGGCCAGACCGGTGACCGCCGCCCGGACCTCCGGGTGCAGTGGTGTGGACGTACCGGTGAAGGCGGGCTTCCAGGACAGCGCGATGCGCAGCCGCCCCGGATCGCGGCCGGCCGCCTCGCGCGCGCCGATGACGGGCGGGCGGTGCAGATCGCCGGTGTGGTTGCCGCTCGCGACGTCCAGCAGCAGCGCCGCGTCCTCGACCGTGCGGGCCAGCGGGCCGATCCCGGTGATCCCCTGAAAGGACTCGGGGTCGGGCCAGGTGGAGATGCGGCCGCGCTGGGGCTTGATGCCGACGAGATGGGTCCAGGCCGCGGGGATCCGTACCGAGCCCGCGCCGTCGGTGCCGAGCGCGGCCGGTACCAGTCCGGCGGCGACCGCGGCGGCCGAACCGCCGGACGAGCCGCCCGGGGTGTGGGCGAGGTGCCACGGGTTGCGGGTCTCGCCGAACGCCGGTCCCTCGGTGAACGGCCACTGTCCGAGTTCGCAGGCGTTGGTCTTGCCGACGATCACCGCACCGGCCGCGCGCAGCCGCCGGACGACCTCGGCGTCCCGTGCCTTGGGCGGAAAGTCTCCGGCGCAGCCGAACGCGGTCGGCTCACCCGCCACATCCGTATCGTCCTTGACCGCGACCGGCACACCGAGCAGCGGCAGCCGTTCGCCGGTGGCCAGCCTGCGGTCGGCGGCCTCGGCCTCCGCCAGCGCCGCCTCGGCACGGACCCGCCGGAAGGCGTTGACGCTGCTCTGGGTGGCCGCGATGCGGGCCAGCGACCGCTGGACGAGCGCGACCGAGGTCACCCGGCCGTCGGCGAGCGCCCGCGCCTGCTCGGCGAGCCCTTCCCACTCCCCGGCAGCCCCGGTCGGTCCGGCCGGTACGGGCCCGGTCTCGCTCTCCCGGCTCTCGTCAACGCTCACGGTGCGCGCCCTCCTGGGACCGTTCATTCGAACAAACGGTCCCAGGAGGGTAGTCGTCACGCCCACGGCCGACAATGCCGCCGCGCTGCGGGACGCCCGGACGGCACACGGAAGTAACGCGGAAGACACACGGACGGCAGATGCCGGCCGCCGCCCCGGACCGACCGCCCGGCGCGAAGACCACCGCTACGACCGGTGGACCACCATCGCGGATCCGCCGCCGCGCCGTACCTTCTCGGCCGCCGCGAGCCAGCGCCCGTCCGGCAGCCGCTGGACGCCGGTAGCCGCCCCGATCTCCGGGTTCTCCTTGAACACCTGGCCGATCGCTTCGAGTTGGCCGCGCAGCGGGCTGTTCCACAGGGCCGGTTCGAGTTCGGTGGCCGCCGCGTTGCGCTGGCTGGCGCGCGGTGCGGCGATGGCGTCCACCAGCGGCATCCCGCGGTCCAGGTGGTTGACGAGGGTTTGCAGCACGGTCGTGATGATGGTCGCGCCGCCCGGCGAGCCGAGCGCCACCACCGGCCGGCCGTCGCGCAGCACGATCGTCGGCGAGATGGACGAGCGCGGCCGCTTACCGGGGCCGGGCAGGTTCGGGTCGTGCACGGCCGGGTTCGCGGGCGCGAAGGAGAAGTCGGTCAGCTCGTTGTTGAGCAGGAAGCCGCGGCCCGGTACGACGATGCCGCTGCCGCCGGTCTGCTCGATGGTGAGGGTGTAGGCGACGACGTTGCCCCACTTGTCGGCGACGGTCAGATGCGTGGTGTTCTCACCCTCGTACGTCGTCGGAGCCGCCTGGCCGCCGGTGTCGCAGCGCTGGGGGTGGCGCGGGTCGCCCGGCGCGAGCGGGCTGGTGAGCGCCGCGTCGTCCTTGATCAGGCAGGCCCGCGAGTCGGCGAACCGCTGCGAGGTCAGGCCCTTGGTCGGCACCTTCTCGTACGCCGGGTCGCCCACCCAGCGGCCGCGGTCGGCGAAGGCGATCCGGCTGGCCTCGATGTAGCGGTGCAGGTACTGCTTCTCGCTCAGCCGTGAAATGTCGCTCTTCGAGAGGATGTTGAGCGCCTCGGCGACGCTGGTGCCGCCGGACGAGGACGGCCCCATGCCGTAGACGTCCAGTCCGCGGTAGGTGGTGTGGGTCGGCGCCTCGCCGCGCACCCGGTAGGCCCGCAGGTCCTTGGCGGTGAGGTCGCCGGGCCGCACCTGCCGGGTGGCGCCGGGGCGCACCGGCGGCCGCTGCACCGTCCGCACGATGTCCTGGCCCAGCTTCCCGCGGTAGAGCGCACCGACGCCCTTCCTCGCCAACTCCCCGTAGGTACGCGCCAGATCGGGGTTCTTCAGCTGCGAGCCGACCGCCGGGAGCTTGCCCCCGGGCAGGAAGATGGCGGCGGTCGCGGGGAAGTCCCGGAAGCGGGCCTCGTTGTCCGCGGTCTGCCGGCGGAACGTCTCGTCGACGGTGAAACCGTGCTCGGCCAGATCCTGTGCGGGCCGCAGCACCTGGCCCAGCGACCGGCTGCCCCACTTGCGCAGGGCGGTGTCCCAGGTGGCGGGGGTGCCGGGGGTGCCGACGCTCAGCCCGCTGGTGACGGCGTCGTCGAACGGGATCGGCTTGCCGCTCTCCAGGAAGAGGTCCTTGCCCGCCGAGCGCGGCGCCGTCTCCCGCCCGTCGAGGGTCCGTACGGTCCGGGACCTCGCGTCGTAGTAGACGAAGTAGCCACCGCCGCCGACCCCCGCGGAGTAGGGCTCGGTGACGCCGAGCGCGGCGGCGGTGGCGACCGCCGCGTCCACGGCGTTGCCGCCCTTCTTCAGTACCGCTATACCGGCGGCCGAGGCGTCCGCGTCGACGCTGGACACCGCGCCGCCGGAGCCTATGGCGACCGGGGTCTTGGCCGGTGCGGCAGCGGGGGCCGCCGGACCGGAGTGCGGTGCGCCGCCGGGTTGCGGTGGCGCTGACTGGGCGGCGGCGGGGACCGCCACCAGGGAGCCGGCCAGCGCGGCGGCCGCTCCCAGGACGGTGAGGCGTCGGGCGTTCGACATACCGGAATATCCTCCAAAGTGCGCGCGGGGGGCGGCAGCGGGCGGAGCATACTCGGGGGATTTGCGGGACGATAGAGGGCGCGACGGCGGCCCGTCCCCTATGCCGGTACGGGCCGGATATGCCCGTACGGATCGGGTGCGCCGCGCCGATAGAGGTACCGGCACGGGCCGGGGGCTGCACATCTCTGACGTGCCGTCTCGGATCCGATGTGCCGGCCCGGAGCGCGGGTATCCGCTCGGGTCCGAAGCGCGCGCACAGAGCGCATATGTCCGCATGGACCAGCCGTGTCGGCACGTATCAGATGTGTCCGTACGGACCGGGACAAGCCCGCCCAGCCGCCCGCCCCGCCTTCGAACACGCTCCCGGACTGCGGCTACGCTCGCCCGCCATGGACGACACCCTGCTGCTCCTGACCGTGCCGGCGGCGGCCCTCATCGTGGGGCTCGCGGCCGGCTGGGCCGTGCGATCGGCGGCGGCCCGCCGGAAGCTCACCCGTGAACGGGACTTCTTCGGTCTGCCGGCCGGTTCGGAGTGTGTGCTGGTCACCCACCGGGACAGCGCCTCGGCCCACTGGAGCATCCCCCGCCATGACGCGCTGGCGCTGCTCGGGCTGGCCGCGGTGGTCGAGAACTGCGGGGCGCACCCCGAGGTCGCACCGCACGACACCGGCCTCCAGGGGTTCGGGGCGCGCACCGAGTTCTGTGTCGGCGACCCGACCGCGCACCGCCGGCTGGCCTCGCACCTGACCAGTCTGCTGCCGGGCGTCACCGTGCAGCCGGGCGACGAGCTGGGGATGAGCCGCGGCACCTTCGTGATCGGCGGCTCGACGTACCGGATGGAGCCCGGGGCGCTCGAATACGTCCTGCTGGCCCGTCTGACGGCGGGTGAGGGCGGCCGGCCGGTGTTCCTGGCGGCCGGCCAGCGCCCGGTCACGCATCGGGCCGCCGTCCGCCACCTCGTCCGCAACCGAACCAGGCTGGCCCGCCGGTACGGCGCCGAGGGCCAGTTCTGCCTGCTGCTGAAGGTGGTCAACTCGCAGGCGTACGGACCCGATGTCGTCGAGTTGGTGGCGGATGTCACCAAGGCCGCGACCGCCCCCGCCGAGGTGCGGGGCCACCGGGCGGCGGCCTGACCGTCCCGGGGCCCGCCCGGCGCGCCACCCCGGTTCGGCCGAATTCCCGGCGGCGACCCGGCCCGCGAGCGGGGAGACGGGGGATCTGCGAAGCTCGAAGGCATGATCGCCGGTCTCCGTTCCACGGTCCTGCGCTGGACCGGTCTGCTGCCCATCGTGGCAATCGTCCTGCTGGCACTGACCTGGGGACGGACACTGCCGGCCGCGCTGGTCGCCGTGGTCTCCTGCTTCCTGGCCGGGGCAGTGCTCGCCGCGGTGCACCACGCCGAGGTGATCGCGCACCGCGTGGGCGAGCCGTTCGGGTCACTCATCCTGGCGGTCGCGGTGACGATCATCGAGGTGGCGCTGATCGTCACACTGATGGTCGACGGCGGCGAGAAGAACGCCGGGCTGGCCCGGGACACCGTCTTCGCGGCGGTGATGATCACCTGCAACGGCATCGTCGGCCTCAGCCTGCTGGTCGGCTCGCTCAAACGCCGGGTGGCCGTCTTCAACCCCGAGGGGACCGGCGCGGCGCTGGCGACCGTCACCACACTGGCCGGCCTCAGCCTGGTCCTGCCGACGTTCACCACCACCACGCCGGGCCCGCGCTTCTCCCCACCGCAGCTGGTCTTCGCCGCCCTCGCCGCGCTGACGCTCTACGGGCTGTTCGTGGCCACGCAGACCGTCCGGCACCGGGACTACTTCCTGCCGGTGACCTCGGCGGGCAAGGTGATCGACGCCGAGGACCACGCCGACCCGCCGTCGGCGCAGGCCGCGCTCTTCAGCCTCGGTGAGCTGGCGCTGGCCCTGATCGCGGTGGTCGGGCTGGCCAAAACCGTCTCCCCGACCATCGAGTCCGGTGTGGCCGCGGCCGGTCTGCCGCCCTCCGCCGTCGGGGTCGTCATCGCGCTGCTGGTCCTGCTGCCGGAGACCATCGCGGCGGTCCGCGCGGCCCGCCGCGACCGGGTGCAGACCAGCCTCAACCTCGGCCTGGGCTCGGCGGTGGCCAGCATCGGCCTGACCATTCCCGCGGTCTCGCTGGCCACCGTCTGGCTGAAGGGCCCCCTGGTCCTGGGCCTGGGCGCCAGCCATATGGTGCTGCTCGCCCTCACCGTCGTCGTCGGCACGCTGACGGTGATCCCCGGCCGTGCCACCCCGTTGCAGGGCGGCGTCCACCTCGCCCTGCTGGCCGCGTACATCGTGCTGGCCGTCAGCCCCTGAGAAGGCGCGCGACCCGGGATCTCTCCCCGCACCCGTGCCCCGCCCGCCCTATCTCTCCCGGACGCTCCACCCGTCCCGTCCGTCCCGTTCTCGCGGGCGCCTGCTCGACGCGAGCCGGAACGGGACGTTGATCACGGTCACGCCGGGTGTGAAGAGCAGCCGGGCCTTCAGGCGCAGGGCGCTCTGGTTGTGCAGCAGATGTTCCCACCAGTGGCCGACGATGTACTCGGGGATCACGACCGTGACGGCCCCGCCCGGATGCCGCTCCGCGACGTCCAGGATGTGGTTGATCACCGGTTGGGTGAAGTCCCGGTAGGGCGAGCTGCGCACCTGGAGCGGTACGTCGATGTCATGGGCGTCCCACTGTTCGCGCAGTCCCACGACGTCCGACGGATCGACCGCGACGGTCAGCGCGTTCAGCGAGGCGGGGCGCATCGCGCGGGCGTAGCCGAGGGCCTTGAGCGCGGGCGCGTTCAGGGCGGAGACCAGCACCAGCACATGGATTCCGGCCGGCTCCCAGGGACGGGCATCCGGCGCGACCGCCAGTTCCTCGGCGACCCGCCGGTAGTGCTGCCGTACCCCCCGCATGGCCAGGAAGAGCGTGGGCATGGCGATCACCACGAGCCAGGCGCCGTGCGTGAACTTGGTGATCAGGACGATGATCAGCACCACACCGGTGAGTACCGCGCCGACCGCGTTGATCGCCTGGGAGCGCCGGTGCCGTACGCGGAGCGCGGTGTCCGTCCCCCGTTCGGCGAGCACGGTCCGCCAGTGCCGCACCATGCCGGCCTGGGAGAGCGTGAAGGAGACGAAGACGCCGATGATGTAGAGCTGGATCAGCCGGGTGAGCTCCGCGTCGAAGAGGACGATCAGCCCGATCGCGGCCAGTGCGAGCAGGATGACGCCGTTGGAGAAGACCAGCCGGTCACCGCGGTTGTGCAGCTGCCGGGGCGCGTAGCCGTCCGCGGCGAGGATCGAGGCCAGCATCGGGAAGCCGTTGAAGGCGGTGTTGGCGGCGAGGATGAGCACCCCGGCCGTGAAGGCTTGCAGCAGGTAGAAGAGGAAGCGGACGTCGCCGAAGGCGGCGCGGGCGATCTGGGAGAGCGCGGTGGGCATCGGCGTGTCCGGCGCGAGCCCCAGTTCGCCGGGCTCCGCCGCGACGTGCACCCGGTAGGCCATGGCCAGGACCGTGATCCCGGCGAACATGGTGACCGAGAAGAATCCCATGATCGACAGCGTCATGGCGGCGTTGCGGCTCTTGGGCCGGGCGAAGGCGGGCACACCGTTGCTGATCGCCTCGACGCCGGTCAGCGCGGTGCAGCCGGACGCGAAGGCCCTCATCGTCAGCAGCACGAGCGCCAGCCCGGAGTAGACCGAGACCGTGTGCAGTGGCAGCGCCGCGGACTCGGCGCGGACGCTCGCGCCGGTGGCCGTCCGTACGGCGGCGAACGCGAACATCAGGTAGACGAAGAAGATGAACCCGTAGGTGGGGACGGCGAAGACCCGGCCCGATTCGCGGACGCCGCGCAGGTTCATCAGGGCCAGCAGCGCCACGAAGCCGACGGAGAGCGCGACGTTGTGGCCGCTGAGGGACGGGATCGCGGAGGTGATGGCCGCGACCCCGGAGACGACGGACACCGCGACGGTCAGCACATAGTCGACGAGCAGGGCGCTGGCCGAGGTGAGCGCCGCGGTCGGGCCGAGGTTGCGGGCGCTGACGATGTACGCCCCGCCGCCCCCGGGATACGCGTAACAGGTCTGCCGGTAGGAGGCGACCACGACGATGAGCAGCAGCACGATGCCGGCCGCCGCATACCAGGCCAGATGCAGCAGGGCGACCCCGCCGAGCGCCACCACCAGCAGGATTTCCTCGGTGGCGTAGGCGACCGAGGACAGCGGGTCGCTGCAGAAGATCGGCAGGGCCAGCCGCTTCGGCAGCAGCGTCTCGCCGAGCCGCGCACTGTCCAGCGGACGGCCGACCATCATCCGCTTCGGCCTGAAGAATTGGCTCATAGCCGGACAAACTATGGGCCGTCCAGTGGAGCGGGAGGGAGGCTCGCGGGGCGGACCCCGCAGGCGCCGGGACGGGCCGGAGCCGCCCTCGGGGCCGGGGCAGGACCCCCGCGAAAGCCGGGCCGGGCCGCTGCCGACGGTGTCACGGCGGCCCGCCACTCCCCCGCGCCACCCCCACCGGGGGGCCACCCCGCCCCGCCACCTCGGCACACGCCACCGGACGGCCGATCGGGTGCGATTCCCGCGCGACACCCCTCGCCCGCCGTGTCGTTGCGGCCGGAACCGGTAGCCGCATGAGAGCACGGTGAGGTGGATAAAAACGATAAACGCACAAATACGCGACGACTCCTGCTCCGCGGCGCCGTCGCGATCGGCGCCCTGTCCGCCGCCCGCATCCTGGCCCTGCCCGATACCGACACCCCGAAAGCGCCCGTGGGACGCAACGGCGCGGCGCACGCGGCGAAGCCGCACCCCGCCGCGCCCGCGCCACCGGCCCGTGGCACGCTGCCCGTACAGGCCCCCGACACCTACCGGCTGCGCCCCCTCGCCGGCGAGCCCTCTCCGTGGTACCCCGACGCCCCGCCGCCCCATGCCGAGGTCGCCTTCACCGTCCCCACCCGCACCCGCGAGATCGCGCTCACCTTCGACGACGGCCCCGAACCCAGCTTCACGCCCCAGGTCCTCCGCGTCCTGCGCAGCCACGACGTCCGGGCCACCTTCTTCGTCCTCGGCGAATGCGCCGTCGCCTTCCCGGAGCAGCTGCACGCCATCGTCGGCGACGGTCATATCGTCGCCAACCACTCCTGGACGCACCCCCAGTTCACCACGCTCGCCCCGGGCCGGGTGCGCAGCGAACTCGGCCGCACCAGCGACCTGATCGAGAAGACCCTGGGCAGCCCCCCGACCCTGGCCCGCGCCCCGTACGGCGACTGGGACCGGGCCTCCCTGAGAATCTGCAACGAGCTGGGCATGTCCCCCGTCAACTGGTCGATCGACTCACTGGACTGGACCTCCCCCGGTGCCGACCGCATCGCGAGGAACATCATGAGCGAGATGAAACCGGGCGCGATCGTGCTGTCGCACGACGGCGGCGGCGACCGCTCCCAGACCGTGGCCGCCCTGAAGTGGTACCTGCCCCGCCTGCTGGACGAGGGATACACCCCGATCCGGGTCGAGTACTGAGCCGGTGCGGGCGGCCGCTTCCGCGTCCCCGTGAGGGCACGACGCCGCCCGTTTGCGGGGATCAGCAGGTGCCCTGGTCCTGCCATACGCCCGAGCCGCCGGTGGAGGGCCTCTCGCCCTGTGTCCACCACTTCGCCTTCCAGAGGTGCCCGTCGTAGGAGACGGTGGCGCCGCCGAGGTAGACGGTGCCGCTGCGGTACGCGGCCGTGGTGCAACTCCCGCCGGGCGGAGGTGTGGTGGGTGAGGTGGTCGGCGGTGTCGTCGGGGCGGGCGGGGTGGCGCCGGCGAACTTCACCGAGTACGCGGTGAAGTCGTACGCGCCCTGCGGCACGCCGCTGCAGGCGCCGGACGTCTTGCCGTTGTTGTCCGGCGGGGAGCACTGCCGGTCGCGGTTGACGGACCAGTTGGTGAAGCGCGCCATGTGGTGGCCGGTCGCGAAGTCGAGCACGGCCTGGAAGTCCGCCTGGGTGAAGTACTCCCCGGTGTCGCTGCGGCCGTTCATCTGCGAGATGCCTTCGTGGGCGTAGGCGGTGGCCTCGTCCCAGCCGAAGGTGGACCGGAGGACGGCGTTGAAGTTCGTCAGCGCCTGGGTCTGCGACGCGGCTCCGTCGAATCCGCCGTCGAACGGCATGATGGAGAAGTTGTCCGGGATGAACGCCTGGGACTTGGCTTCGTTGAGCATCTGCTTGCCGAACCAGCCGGTGCCATCGGCGGTGCCCGCCGTGGTGATGGACAGATAGATGCCGGGGTTCCGCTGCTGGAGGATCTTGGCGGCGCCGATCTCGTTGTGCACGGCGGCCGTGTTCTCGTACTCCGGCTCCTCCAGGTCCAGGTCGAGCGCTTTGAGCCCGTACGTGTCGATGGCCTTCTGGTACGCGGCGGCGGTGGCCTCGGGGGTGCCGCAGCTCTGGCCGAGCTTGGTGCCGCCGTAGCCCCCGACGGAGGCCGAGACATCACCCCCCTTGGCGCGGATGGCGGAGATCACGCCCGCCACGGCGGTGTCGGAGTCGACCGGGTTGGTGCCGCCCCATGTCGGCGCACAGCCGCCCCCGTTCGGCGCCAGGATGAAGGCCAGCTGGAACGCCTTGAGACCGGTGGCGTCCATGACCGCGCCGGCGTTCGGCGGATCGTTGTCCAGCGGCATGAGGTAGGGGGCGGCGGCGTACCAGTTGCTGCCGACGGCGGCCGACGCCGCGGGGACCGTACGGCCGGCCGTGACCGCGCGGCCGGTGGTGGCCGCGTGGCCGGTGGCGGCGGCCGTCCCGATCAGCGCCGCGGCCGCGAGGCAGGCCGCCGATACGGCGGTGGTGAGTGTTCTGGCGTTTCGAAGTGACACGGGTCCTCCCGCGGGAGACGAAGTGGTCCAGACCAATCGCCTCACAGAGTGAACCCCCGTCATTGACGCGTCAACACTTCAAACCGGACCAATCTCGAATTCAACTACCCATGCCGGAGGCCCCGGGCGAGCACCCCACCCAAATTGGCATTCCAAATACCACTTCTGTACGGTGAGGGCTGTGCGACTCACCAAGAGCACCGACATCGCCCTGCGCATCGCCATGCGGCTGGCGGTCCTCGACGACACGGGCGACGCCCCGACCACCCGCGAGGTGGCGAGCGCCGTGGACGTGCCGTACACGCACGCCGCCAAGGTGGTGAGCAAGCTCCAGCACCTCGGCGCGGTCGAGGCGCGGCGCGGGCGCGGCGGCGGGCTGACGCTGACCGCCGCGGGGCGTACCGGTTCGCTCGGCCGGCTCGTCCGCGAGCTGGAGGGGGTCGGCGATGTCGTGGGGTGCGAGGACGATCCGCCGTGCCCGCTGCGCGGCGGCTGCCGGCTGCGCGGCGCACTGCGCACGGCACAGGAGGCGTTCTTCGCCTCGCTCGATCCGCTGTCGATCGAGGACCTGGTCGGCGAGCCGACCGGACCGCTGCTGCTGACCCTGACCACCCGCCCGCCCGACTAACCCCCGCACCCCTCACCCACCCGCCACCACCACATTCAAAAATACGCATCTCAGATGCGAGTTTTATCTCCTTCCGAGAGTGCCGAGAGTCTGGAGTTTCCGATGCTGTCGCCGAAGTCCGCCGAGACCGTACGTGCCACCCTCCCCGCCGTCGGGGCGGCCATCGGGGAGATCACGCCGCTCTTCTACGAGAAGCTGTTCGCGGCCCACCCGGAGCTGCTGCGCGATCTCTTCAACCGCGCCAACCAGGCCAACGGCACTCAGCGGCAGGCGCTCGCGGGCTCCATAGCCACCTTCGCGGGCTATCTGGTGGAGCACCCGGAGAGCCGTCCGGACACCATGCTCGCCCGGATCGCGCACAAGCACGCCTCGCTCGGGGTGCGCGAGGACCAGTACCCCATCGTGCGCGAACACCTCTTCGCGGCCATCGCGGAGGTGCTCGGCGACGCGGTGACCGACGAGGTCGTACGGGCCTGGGACGAGGTGTACTGGCTGATGGCGCACGCCCTCATCGCCATCGAGAAGGGCCTCTACGCGGAGGCCGGCGCCCCGGACGGCGCGGTGTGGCGCACGTACCGGGTGGCCGGCCGCGTCCAGGAGACCGATGACGTCGCGACGTTCTTCCTCCAGCCGCTCGACGGCGCGCCCGTTCCGGCGTCCCGGCCCGGCCAATTCGTCTCCGTACAGGTCGAACTCCCCGACGGGGCGCGGCAGATACGCCAGTACAGCATGTCCGGGCAGCCGGACGGCGGATTGCAGTTCTCCGTCAAGCGGGTGGCCGGGGACCCGGCCGGCGATCCGGCGGGCGAGGTCTCCGGGCATCTGCACGACCACTTCCACGGCGGGGAGACGCTGCGGGTGAGCGCGCCGTTCGGCGATGTGGTGCTCGACGACGGCACCGGACCGCTGCTGCTCGCCTCCGCCGGGATCGGCTGCACGCCGATGATCGGGATGCTCACACATCTGGCCGCCGTCGGCTCCCCGCGCCGCGTCATCGCGGCACACGCCGACCGCGCACCGCACACCCACGCCTTCGGCACCGAACTCCGGCAGCTCACACGCAAACTGACCGGCGCAACCACGGACGTCTGGTACGAGGCCGCCGCCGAAAACGCCCCCGCCGACGGCGAGGACGGCGCCGGCCGCGGCACCGGCGACCGGAACGGCGCCGTCACCGTGCACACCGGCCGGATGGACCTGTCGCGGCTGGAGATCCCGGCCGGCACCACCGCCTACCTCTGCGGTCCGGTGCCGTTCATGCGGGCGGCCCGCACCCAGCTCCTGGAGTCCGGAGTACGCGCGGCCGACATCCACTACGAGATCTTCGGCCCGGACCTGGGACTGTGAGCCCGGGGCCGACGGCCCCGGAAGGACGTAGCCCCGCCCGGAGATCCGGCCGCCGCTGACACCGCGCGGCGGGGGCACGGGGGACGACGGTCCGCACACCTCTGGTGGGGTGTGCGGACCGTTCCGCATGTTCAGGGGTGGCCTCGCCTGCTCGGCGACGGCGCGGGGCGGCCCCCTGCGGTCGGCCCACGCCCCCCGATGTTACCCATCCGTAACCTACCGACGGGTTACCACGGGTAAAGCGCGAACTTTACTCTCCAGTCACATCGGACCGCCGGGTGCCCCTCCTGTCCTCGGACAGCGCCCGACCAGGTCCGCATCGAGATCTGGAGCAGAAGATGACGCCCTCCCGCACGACGCTGCGCGCCGCCGTCGGCACCGTCTCCGCGGCGGTGCTCGCCGCCACGGTACTCACCGGTCCGCCCGCCGCCGCGGTATCGCCCGCCGCCCCCGTCTCCGCCGCCACGGCCACCCGCACCCCCGGATCCGTGAAGTTCGTCGACATCACCGGCGACGGCGGTGTCGTCCTCAAGGCGAACGTCAGCACGCCCGCCGGTGCCGACGGGACCCGGCGGTACCCGGTCATCGTGCTGCCCACCAGCTGGGCGATGCCGCAGGTCGAATACCTGGCGCAGGCCCAGAAGCTGGCGGACGCGGGCTATGTGGTCGTCGGCTACAACTCACGCGGCTTCTGGCAGTCCGGCGGGCAGATCGAGACGGCCGGTCCGCAGGACATCGCCGATGCGTCGAAGGTCATCGACTGGGCACTGGCCCATACGCCGGCCGATCCGCAGAAGATCGGCATGGGCGGGGTCTCCTACGGGGCCGGGATCAGCCTGCTGACGTCCGCGTTCGACAAGCGGATCAAGGCGGTCGCGGCGCTCAGCGGCTGGGGCGATCTCATCGGCTCCATCTACAGCGGCCGCACCCAGCACCGGCAGGCCGCCCAACTGCTGGGCGGCCTGGGCGAGCTCACCGGCCGCCCCGGTCCGGAACTCCGGGGCATCCTCAAGGACTTCCTCGGCTCGAACCTCGCCAAGGAGCAGGACATGATCGCCTGGGGGAAGAAGCGCTCCCCCGCCACCTACATCGACAAGATCAACGCCAATGGCGCCGCGATCATGCTCGGCAACGCCTGGGGCGACTCCCTGTTTCCGCCCAACCAGTACGCCGACTTCTACGAGAAGCTGACCGGCCCCAAGCGGCTGGAGTTCCGCCCCGGTGACCATGCGACCGCCGAGGGGCTCGGACTGCTGGGGCTGCCCAACGACACCTGGAGCCACACCAGGCAGTGGTTCGACCACTACCTCAAGGGCACGGACAACGGGATCGACCGGGCGGCTCCGGTGCTGCTCAAGTCCCGCTCCACCGGCGCGTACGAGGGGTACCAGAGCTGGCGGGACGTACCGTCCGGGCACCGGAAGATCGAGCTGACCGGCACCCAGCGGATCCGCACCAACATCGACTCCGGCGCCAACGGCGGGCTGGTCTTCCTCTCCAGCATGCTGGACCAGTTCTTCCGGCTGCCGCCGATGGCCTCGATCCCGCTGCTGCCGCGCTCCGTGGCCGCCGTCTGGGAGTCCGGGCGCTACGCGAGCGAGCAGCGGGTCCGCGGGACCACCCGGCTGCACACGACGGTGACCGGCACCGCCGAGAGCGGGACCGCCATCGCCTACCTCTACGACGTGGGCCCGCTCGGTCTCGGCAAACTGGTCTCGCACGCGCCGTTCACCTTCCACGGCAAGACCCCCGGCCGGCCGTTCGGCGTGGACCTGGAGCTGTTCTCCACGGCGTACGACGTACCGGCCGGGCACCGGCTCGCGGTGGTCGTGGACACCGTCGATCCGCTGTACATCGAGCACAATCCGAGCGGCGCGCGGCTGACGTTCTCCTCGCCCGCCGATGACCCGTCGTATGTCTCGGTGCCGGTCCGCGAGGGAGGGCAACCGTCCCATAAGGCATGATCCTTCTCATGGGACACCCGCATCTGCCGACCACCGAGGCCGCCGTCACCGCGATCCGCGAGATCGCCGGCGAGTACCACCTGGAGCTGACCGTCACGGACGACATCGGCGCGGACCAGACGTCCCGCCGTACCTCGTCCGGGGCGTTCACGGTGCTGGACGCGGACGGCTCGCTGCCCCACGAGGCGTTCGTCGAGCTGGGCGGGTCGCCCGCGGTCAGCGTGCAGATCTTCCCGGAGGACGATGCACGGATCACCGTCGACTCGGTGACGTTCCCGGACGTCCCCCGGGACTCGGTGCCCGCGTTCCTGCGCTCGGTGTACGGCGGGCTCGCCCATGTGAAGGGGCGGACCTTCCCGCCGGGCCAGTGGCTGGTCGTGCCGCTGCCCGGCGACGAGACCTACAAGGAACTGATCTTCCGCGGCCTCAGCCCCTGGATGGCCCGCACCTTCCGCTGAGCCGCCCGCCGCGGCGCGACCTCCGGCCACGTCAACCGGCCGGCCTGGGCGGGCTGATCACCGCCCCTACGGGCCGCCCGGGAGCAGGGTGCCCGGCTCCGCGGCACCCACCTCCACCGCCTCGACCTTGGGGTTGCGCCGCTGGCGCCGGGCGACCCAGTGGGCGCACCAGGACAGCAGCATGCACATCCCGATGTAGATCGGCGAGATGATCATGACGACGGGGATGAACGGCAGTCCGTAGTCGAGGTTGGCGGCGATGAGCTTGCCGGCGTGCAGGAACTCCTCGTAGGTGATCAGGTAGCCGAGCGAGGTGTCCTTGAGGGCGACCACCAGCTGGCTGATGATCGTCGGCAGCATCGCGCGGACCGCCTGCGGCACCAGGACGTGCGTCATGACCTGGGTCTTGTGCATGCCCAGCGCGTAGGCCGCCTCCCCCTGGCCGCGCTCGACCGCGTGGATACCGGTACGGAAGACCTCGGCGAGCACCGAACCGTTGTAGAGGGTCAGCCCGGCGACCAGCGCGGTCAGCGGTTCCGCTTTCAGTGCCACATAGATGAAGAAGATCATGACCAGTACGGGCATCGCGCGGAAGAACTCGACCAGCGCCGTGCTCACCCAGCGGACCGGCCGGTGCACGGAGAGCCGGCCGGTCGCGAGCACCGCGCCGAGCGCCAGGGAGAACACCGCCGCGTAACCGAACGCCCGGAGCGTGTTGCCCAGGCCCCGCAGCAGCAGCTCCTGAATTCCCTTGTAGAGGAAGGGAGTCCACTTCTGGGCGGTGAACTGGCCGGTGTGGAAGAGGAGGTAGACGAGCCAGCCGAGCAGTCCGAGGAGCACCACGGTCGACCCGGCACCGTAGAGCAGATGCCGCCGCTTGCTCTTCGGCCCCGGTACGTCGTAGAGGGCGGTGGTCATCGGGCGACTCCCCAGCGCTTCTCCAGCACGTGGAACAGCGCGCTGATGGACAGGGTCACGATCAGATAGCCGACGGCGATCCAGATGAAGGTCCAGATGATGCTGTAGCCCAGCTCGCTGAGTGTCCGGTACGTGCCGAGCAGTTCGACGACACTGAAGGAGCCGGCGATCGCGGAGTTCTTGGCGAGCGCGATCAGGGTGGAGCCGATGGGCGGGATGACCGTCCGGAACGCCTGCGGCAGGACCACGTCGCCGAGCGTCTGCGGGAAGGTCATGCCCAGGCTGCGGGCCGCCTCGCCCTGCCCGACCGGCACGGTGTTGATGCCGGAGCGCACCGCCTCGCAGATGAAGGCGGAGGTGTAGCAGCCGAGGGCGAGGACAGCAAACATCTGGAAGGGCAGCACCAGCCCGAAGCGCGGCAGCCCCAGCAGCACCGCGAAGAACAGCAGCGTCAGCGGGGTGTTGCGCAGCACCGTCACCCACACCGTGCCGAAGGCCCGCAGCGAGCGGACCGGCGCGACGCGGCAGGCGGCCGTCAGGAAGCCGAGGAAGAGGGCGAGCAGCGAGGCGTAGACGGTGAGTTCGACGGTGCCCAGCAGGCCCTCCCCGTAGAGGGAGAGATTGTCGAGGAGAACGTTCATCGTGGGGTCCTTGCTGCTCAGCCCGCCGGGTAGCGGTCGACCGGGGGCGGCTGCGGTGCGGGTACTCCGGACAGGCCGAGCGTCGCCTCGTACGCCCGCTTCCAGTAGCCGTCGCGCTCGGCGGCGACGAGGGCGTCGTTGAGCGCGGCCCGCAGTGCGGTGTCGTCGCGGGGGACGCCGATGCCGTACGGCTCCTCGGAGAACGGTTTGCCGACGACCTTCAGCTCGTCGGGCGCCTTGGCGGCGTAGCCCAGCAGGATCGCGTCGTCGGTGGTGACCGCGTCCACCTGGTAGGTGAGCAGGTTGTCCACACACACCGAGTAGGTGTCGTAGGTGACCAGAATCGCCTGGGGGTAGTCGGCCGCGATGCGCTGGGCGGGCGTGGAACCGGCGGCCGAGCAGACGCGTTTGCCGGCCAGGTCCTGCGGTCCGTGGATGTCCTTCTCGTCGGTGCGCACCAGCAGCCCCTGGCCGGCCAGGTAGTACGGCCCGGCGAAGCCGACCTGCTTCTTGCGCAGGGCGTTGATGGTGTAGGTGCCGACGTAGAAGTCGATCTGGCCGTTCTGCAGGGCCGTCTCGCGGTTGGCGGAGGCGATCGTCTTGAACCGGGTCGTCGCGGGGTCGAAGCCGAGGGCGGCCGACATCATCTTGGCGATCTCGATGTCGAAACCGCTGTACGTGCCGGTGGCCGGGTCCCGCTCGCCGAGGTAGGGCTGGTCCTCCTTGGCGCCGACGACGAGATGGCCGCGCGCTTCGGCCCGTCGCCAGGTGGGCGAGTCCGGCAGCCGGAAGTTCTCGGCGACCGGGTAGTGGGGCAGTTCGCCGGCCTTGGGGCTCTTGACCGGTGGGCTGCCGTTGCGGCCGCAGCCGGCGGCGGTGGCCAGTGCGAGGAGGGTGAGCGCGGCGGCCAGCAGGGCGCGGCGCAGGCGCGGAGTACGGGAGTGCGGCATCGCGGCGGGCCGTTCAGTGCTTGAGGATCTTGGAGAGGAAGTCCTTCGCCCGGTCGCTGCGCGGTGCGGTGAAGAAGTCCTCGGGGGCGCGGTCCTCGATGATGCGGCCGTCGGCCATGAACACCACGCGGTTGGCGGCGGAGCGGGCGAAGCCCATCTCGTGAGTGACGACCACCATGGTCATACCGTCCCGGGCGAGTTGCTGCATGACCTCCAGCACCTCGTTGATCATCTCCGGGTCGAGCGCGGAGGTCGGCTCGTCGAAGAGCAGCGCCAGCGGGTCCATGGCGAGCGCGCGGGCGATGGCCACCCGCTGCTGCTGGCCGCCGGAGAGCTGCGCGGGGTACTTCTCGGCCTGCGAGGCGAGCCCGACCCGGTCGAGGAGCTCCCGGGCCCGCCGGGCGGCATCTTCCTTCTTGACCTTGCGGACCTTGACGGGCGCCAGCATCACATTGGCCAGCACGGTCTTGTGCGCGAAGAGGTTGAAGGACTGGAAGACCATGCCGACCTCGGCGCGCAGCTCGGCGAGCGCGCGGCCCTCGTCGGGCAGTGGTGTGCCGTCCAGCGTGATGGTGCCCGACTCGATCGTTTCGAGGCGGTTGATGGTCCGGCACAGGGTGGACTTGCCGGACCCGGAGGGCCCGATGATCACGACCACCTCCCCGCGGCCGACGGTGAGGTCGATGTCCTGGAGGACGTGCAGCTTTCCGTAGTACTTGTTGACCCCGCGCAGTTCGATCAGCGCCTCACCGGCCATATGCAGACCTGCTCCCTCTCATCCGTACCGCGGAGAGCCGCAACTTACCGGGACAAAAGGGACGCCTGATCGTTGACACGCACAGAGGAGCAGAAGCGGGCGGATGGACCAGGCATACGCCGGGTCGCGGAAGGCCGCTTCAGGGGCGTTCGGCGCGCGGCGCCGGGACGGCGGCAACCGGGCGCCGGGGGGCCGCGCCGGATGCCTCGGGCGTACGCTCCGCGGGCGTCAGCTCTCGGCGACCTCGGCGTACTCCTGGGACAGCTCGGGCGCCCCGACATCGGCCCAGTCCTGGCCCGCCGCGACGACATCGATCTCCCGGCCGGACGCCAGCCGGACCACCGGCCGGCCGTCCTGCCGCACCTGCCACACGGCGCCGCGCACCGTACGCACGAGGACGGTGCCCAGATAGAGACCCGCGTCGTTGCCGAGCCAGGGCAGCACTTCGGGGTCGTCCCGCCACACCGGCTGCAATTGGTCCAGCTCCTCCAACGACCGTACGGAGTCGTCGAGTTCCACGCCCGAGTCGGCGGCCTGCGCCCGCAGCAGTTCGCATTCGGAGAGCAGCTCGACGACGCTGCCGGGGTCGGCGCGGACCGATTCCGCGAGGGATAGCCGGCGGTCCGCGTCCGGATGCCGGCGCCACTTGTCCAGGAAAGACATGTTCATGGTGTGCAGGGTCGCATCCGGCCCGGGGCGGCGGCCACAGGGCGCGCGGCAACCGCCTTGTGCTCCCGCGCTCTTGGCCGATCCGCCCGGCGGCACGACGGGCCGGCGCACGCGTACGGCGACGGCGCGCCGGGACACCGGATCACCGGCCCCGGGAGGGTGCCGGGGCCGGGGCGGGCGTCAGACGTCCAGATCCACCACGACCGGCGCATGGTCCGAGGCGCCCTTGCCCTTGCGCTCCTCTCGGTCGACATAGGCGTCCGAGACGGCCTCGGCGAACGGGGCGTTGCCGTAGACGAGGTCGATGCGCATCCCGCGGTTCTTGGGGAAGCCGAGCTGGCGGTAGTCCCAGTACGTGTACGGACGGTCGTACTTCAGGGGGCGCGGCAGGACGTCCGTCAGGCCCGTCCCGCGCAGGGTGGCCAGGGCGTCGCGCTCGGCGGGGGTGACATGGGTCAGGCCCTCGAACACCGCCGGGTCCCAGACGTCCTCGTCCGTCGGGGCCACGTTGAAGTCGCCGAGGACCGCGAACGGGCGGCCGGCCGCGGCGTCCTCGGCGACCGCCGCCGTCAGCGCCTCGAACCAGCGCAGCTTGTAGGAGAAGTGCTCATGGCCCACCTCGCGGCCATTGGGGACATACACCGACCAGACGCGGGCCGGGCCGCAGGTCGCGGAGACGGCGCGCGGCTCCTGGACGCCGTCGTACTCCGGGCCGCCGGGCAGGCCCGTGACGACGTCCGCCAGGCCGACCTTGGAGAGCACGGCGACGCCGTTCCACCGGCCGGTGGCGTTGACCGCGGCTTCGTAGCCCAGCTCGCGCAGCTGACCGACGGGGAACTGGTCCGCCGCGCACTTGGTCTCCTGGATGCACAGCACGTCCGTGCCGGTGCTCTCCAGCCAGGCCAGCAGCCTCGGGAGACGGGCGGTGATCGAGTTGACGTTCCAGGTCGCGATGCGCATGTCCGTAACCTACCGCGAGGCACCGACAGTCAGCCGACGTCGGTGTGGGCGCCGGGCGCGAGGCGGCCGTGGTCGGCGCCGCCGAGCCCGCCGATCAGCCCGTCGTAGATCGGCCTGGCGTGGTCCTGGAGCAGGCTGTCGTGGATGTCGATGGCGCGCCGCGGTGCGACCTCGCGGACGTAGTCGATGATCTCGGCGACCTTGTTCCAGGGGGCGTGCACCGGCAGCAGCAGGGTGTCGACGCGGCGGCCCTGCGGCACGGTGAGCGCGTCACCGGGGTGGAAGACCGAACCGTCGAGCAGGAAGCCGACATTGGTGATGCGCGGGAGGTCGGGGTGGATGACGGCGTGCAGCTGGCCGTGCACCTCCACGTCGAAGCCCGCGGCGGTGAAGGTGTCGCCCTCGCCGACGGTGTGCACCCGGCCGGGGAAGGCGGCCGCGAGCTGCTCGGCGACGCTGGCGAGGGTCCAGATCTCGGCGCCCGGATTGGCCGCCATGCCCGCGCGCAGCCGGTCCTCGTGGAAGTGGTCGGGGTGCTCGTGGGTGACCAGGATCGCGTCGGCGCCGACGGCCGCGTCCGTCTCGCTGAAGACTCCCGGATCGATGACGAGCGTCTGCCCGTCCTTCTCCAGCCGGACGCAGGCATGGGTCTTCTTCGTGAGTTCCATGGCCGCCATCTTGCCGCGCCCGGGACGCCGCGGCCGCCCGGGGCGGCGCGCCGCGCACCACCGGGCCACGGGCGCGTGGTCCGGCCGGGTCAGCCTTCCGGGGTGGTCTCTTCCCGGATGACCCGCTGGGCGACCGCGAAGGCGGCGTGCGCGGCCGGCACCCCGCAGTAGACCGCGGTGTGCAGCAGGATCTCCTTGATCTCCGCCGGGGTGAGGCCGTTGCGCAGCGCGGCGCGGGTGTGCGACGCCAGCGCGTCGTGGTGGCCGCCGGCGACCAGCGCGGTGAGCGTGACGATGCTGCGGGTACGCCGGTCCAGACCGGGGCGGCTCCAGGTCTCGCCCCAGCCGTAGCGGATGACGAAGTCCTGGAAGTCGTCGGTGAAGCCGTCGGTGGCGGCCTCGGCCCGGTCGACATGGGCGTCCCCGAGCACCTCGCGGCGGATCTTGACGCCCTGCTCGTAGGTGCTGCCGCGGAACCGCGCCGGCTGGGCGAGACCGGACTCGATGGCGGCGGGGACCGGCTGCGGGGGCCGCGGGGGCGCGAGCACCGGTGTGTTCGCGGTGGCGCCGGGCGCGGCCGGGCCGCCGCCGGGCCGGTCCTGCCAGGCGGTGGTGAAGTGCCGGATGAGGAGGTCGGTGACGGCCGCGGGCTGTTCGACGGGCGCGAGGTGCGAGGTGCCGGGCACCAGCGCCAGGCTGGCGTCCGGGATGCCGGCGACCAGCGTGCGGGCGTCGGCGGTCGGGGTGGTCCGGTCCGCGGAACCGACGACGACGAGGGTCGGCACGCCGACCCGGCCGAGCGCGGACCGCACGTCGAAGGAGGCCATCGCCTCACAGGCGGCGATGTAGCAGCCGGGGTCGGTGGTCCGCACCATCTGGACGGCCCATTCGACGATGGCGGGCTGGGCCTCCGCGAAACCGGGGGTGAACCAGCGCTCTGGGGCGGTGCGGGCGATCGGGTCGAGTCCGTTCGTCCGGATCACCACACCGCGCTGGCGCCAGGCGTCGGCGGTGCCGTGGCGCGGCGAGGAGGACACCAGCGCCAGGGAGGTGAGGCGGTGCGAGCGGGTGAGGGCCAGCTGGACGCCGATGGCCCCGCCGATGGAACAGCCGCCGTACCCGAAGCGGTCCACTCCCAGGGCGTCGAGGGTGGCGATCAGCCGGTCGGCCAGCTCGGCGACGGAGGCGGCCGGGTGGGCGGGCGATCCGCCGTGACCCGGCAGGTCGAATCTGAGGACGCGCCAGTGGCGGGTCAGCTCGGGGATCTGCCGGTCCCACATGTGCCAGGTGGTACCCAGTGCGGCACCCAGGATCAGGACCGGGGCGTCTTCCGGCCCGTCAAGGCGGTATTGGAGGGTGTTCGCCGGTGTCTCACTCACCCGCCAGACCCTCTCATCTGTCACGGGAAGTCACATAGCCGGGGTCTGTTGGCCATGCGGCTCGGCAAGTCGCTCGACTGATGGAGCGCGCGGCTCACGCTTGCCCCTCCACCGCAACCCAGTGCAGGCCATCCCATGTGGTGGTGGCTCCGCGGAGATCCGTTACGTCCGGCTTGACGTACCACCTCTTGGTCGTCTTCACCTTCGTGTGCCCGGCCCATCGCGCGAGAATGCGGTCCGGCACGCCGTTGTCGGCCAGGAAGGTGAAGCACGACGAGCGTGCGTCGTAGAGCCTGACGCGACGGAGGCCGAGAAGCTCCATGAGCCGGTACGCGCGCCGACGAAGCTGCTTGACCGTGAAAGCATCTCCCGCCTCATGCACCAGCACGTGGCCTGACGCCACATACGCCTCGCCCAGAGCGAGCTTCTCCTCGGTTTGGAGAGCCCTGAAAGCCTTGAGGGCGGCCAGCACCGGAGCCGGCAGCGGCAAATCCCGCTCGCCCGCAAGAGACTTGGTGTCCTTCTCCACCACGTACCGGTTGCCCATCATCGTGCGCGTGTTGGCAATCACAATCGTGGCGTTTCCCAATTCAACGTCTTCCCAGCACCGGTATCCGAACCGGGCGATGGCCGAGGCGGCCGCCGAGCGTGCCGCCGACGAGGCCCTGCTGCGGGCGGTGGAGTCCTTGTTCGCCGACCGGTGCCGACAACTGCGGATCACCCGGGGCAGCCAGCCGGCCCGGCCCGCGGCCACGAGCTGGGCGAGCCGCTGCGCCGAGCTCGCCAGCCAGGTGCTCCCGGAGGATCTTGATGAGCGGTCCAGGGCGCAGGTACGGGAGGCGGTGCGCGGCGGCGTGCACGTCAGGATCCCCGCCCCGTCGCCGGGCGTCACCCGGCCGTCACCTGCGGCGCGTGCGGAAGGGGCCGCCCAGGCTGCCGCGGTTGTCTGATGCGCGGTTCGCCGAGCCGGAGCCGACGGCATCAGGGCGATGGTGGACCGCCGCTGCTCCGGCGTGACCAGCGTCAACCTCGTCGGCAACGCACTACGGCACGGTCGGACACCGGTAACGGTCGCACTCACCGCGGACAGCGGTGACCATCGAGGTCACCGACCACGGACCCGGGCCGCTCCCCGAGGTACTCGCGCATATCTTCGGCCATTTCTACAGGGCCGGACTCCGCCCGCACGCGGTCAGAGGGCAGCGGGCTCGGAACCGCCGTCGCACGTTGGCCTTGTCGGCGACCAGCACTCTGGGCACGTGCTGCTGTTCCTTCATCAGCTTTGCCATGAACCCCTTGGCGGCCTTCACATCGCGCTTTTCACAGCAGGCACCTCCCGGACGATCAAGAAACTCGATGCCCACCCCAGTCCCGAGGCCCGTCCCTCTTCTTGACAGCGCCCCCTGAGCGCCCGAATCACTTCACCCCCCGTTAGAAAACATCATTGTCTTGTCTGTGCTGTTGCTTTTGCTCTCCCGCCACCTCCATATTTCGGATAGTCGCATCGCGGGCCGGCTCTTCCGGTCTCTCCTGCCGACAGGCGCTGATGCGTAGGCAACGTCAGGTTCCGTGGGCCGTGACAGCGGCCGGCTCCTTTGCTGCATTACGCACACATGCCTGCACACCCGGCGCCGAGGAGGGCTTTGATGGATAACCGGTACGAGGCTTATGCCTATGCCGATCCGCTCTTTTACGACTCGCCCCGACGCTGGGGCGCGCACGAAGAGTTCGCGGCCGTCGAGTGGCCGCTGCCTGCGGGCTGGGAACGCGTTGACCAGGAGATCTGGGCGGTTGTGCGGCCCGTTGACGTTCAGTTGCCCGCGCAGGGCTGGAAGATCCACGTGTCCTCGGAAGCGGGGGACGCCGAAGAGGTGCTGGAGGCGGTCCACGCGTACTGCCTGCGAGAGCGGGTCACGTTCAAGTTCCTGCGCGGACTGCCCATCCTCCAGGTGCAGAACTCCAAGTACGCGCCGCGCGAATCCAGCGGAAAGTTCTGCACCCTCTACCCGGTGGATCAGGCGGAATTGGAGCGATGCCTCGACGGCCTCGGCCGTGTCCTGGCCGGCCGCAAGGGGCCGTACATCCTCAGCGACTTGCGATGGGGCGAAGGCCCGCTCTACCTGAGGTACGGGGGATTCGCGGAGCGCTACTGTCGCAACGACGCCGGAGCGCGGGTACTCGCACTCATCGGCCCCGAGGGCCGTCTGGTGCCCGATGTCCGCGGCACCGGATTCGCCGTCCCCGACTGGGCTCCGGTGCCGGACTTCATCGCAGCTGCGGTGGCCGAGCGGGCGGCGTCGCGCGACACCGGGCTGCCGTACACCGTGGAGCGCGTCCTGCATTTCTCCAACGCGGGGGGCGTGTACCTGGCGCGCGACGGGGACGCTGGACCCCGGCTGGTGCTGAAGGAGGCCCGGCCGTTCGCGGGCCTGGACCAGCGCGGGGTCGACGCGGTGACCCGGCTGCGCAACGAGCACGACATCCTCGTCCGGCTGGCAGGTGTGCCCGGCGTACCCGCGCAGCACGGGCTGCTGACTGCCTGGGAGCACGAGTTCCTGGTCCAGGAATTCGTCGAGGGCCGATTACTGAGCGAGTGGCTGGCCACCCGCTACCCGCTGATCCACCCGGACGCCGACGAAGCCGCTGTCGCCGAGTACACCCGCGAGGCGCTCGGGATCGTGGACCGCATCGAAGAGGTCCTGGCGGCGATCCATGCTCGCGGGGTGGTCTTCGGCGACCTCCACCCCCGCAATCTGATCATTCGGGCGAACGGCGACATCTGCTTCATCGACTTCGAGCTCGCCAGCACTGTGGAGGACTTCGTCCGCCCGGCACTGGGCGCTGCCGGCTTCGCCGCTCCCCCGGGGTGCACCGGGACGCGGATCGACCGGTACGGGCTGGCCGCGATCCGGCTCTGGCTGTTCCTGCCGCTGGCGCAGCTGCCCGCCCTCGACCCGGGCAAGGCCGATGAACTCGCCGACGCCATCGAGCTCCGCTTCCCGGTCCCTGACGGCTACACCGACGAGATCCGTCGCCTGCTCGGCCCCGCCCCGTCCGACGGCCGCTCCCGCCGACCCGAGCTGGGCCACGACCGTGAGCAGCTCAACGCGCTGCTGACAGCGCCGACGGCCGACTGGCCGCGGATCAGGGACTCGCTGGCCGCCGGTATCACGGCGATGGCCACCCCCGACCGAACCGACCGTCTTTTTCCCGGCGATGTCGCCCAGTTCACCCACGGCGGCCTGGGCCTGGCCTACGGCGCGGCCGGTGTGCTCTACGCCCTGCACACCACGGGCGCCACGATCGCCCCCGACCACGTCCGATGGCTGGTCCGGGCTTCTCGCACCCGCCCCGTCGAGCCGGGACTGTACTTCGGCGGACATGGCGTGGCATATGTGCTGGACCTGCTCGGCGAACGCGACGCAGCCCTGGCGCTCCTGCGGCGCCTGGCCACGGCTCCGGACGAGGAACCGCAGCCGGGCCTGGCCGCCGGTGCGCCCGGTATCGCCCTGACGCTCCTGCACTTCGCCGCAGCCACCGGCGAGCACCGGCTGCTGGAGCAGGCACTGGTCCTCGCCCGCTCCTGCGCCGACGCCCTGGAGAAGGCCGGCCGCAGCGACCCCCGGCGCACGGCCGGCCTGCTGGCCGGAGCCTCCGGTACGGCGCTCGCCCTGGTCCGCTTGTACGAGCACATCGGCGAACACGCGCTGCTCGACCAGGCGCAGACCTTGGTGGAACTGGACCTCGACCGGTGCACGAGCCTCGCCGACGGTACCTTCCAGGTCGCCGACGGACGCCGAGTCCTGCCCTACGTCGAGACCGGCAGCGCCGGCATCGGCCTCGCGCTCAACACCCTGCTGGCCCACCGCCCCGACGCGCCCTCGGCCTGCCACGAGCAAGCGATCCGCCGCGCCGCCGAGCCCGAGTTCGTCATTCAGCCGGGCCTGTTCAACGGCCGGGCGGGGCTGCTCGGCTACCTGGCCCTTACCCGGCACCGCGCGCCGGCCCCTGCCGGAACGGCCCTGCTGGATCGGCAGCGGGCGCTGCTGGCCCTCCACCAGGTCTCCTACCAGGGCCTGCTCGCCTTCCCCGGCGACCAACTGCTGCGGCTCTCGGCGGACCTGGCGACCGGCTCCGCCGGGGTGCTGCTGGCCCTGGGCACAGCCCTGGCCGGCACCCCTTTCCTCCCCTGGACCGGCACTCCCGGCTGACGGGCCACCGGCCCGCGCGCCCCGGGCGCGCCCCACCGACTCCCGGCCGCCGGCCGGGCGATCCAACAAAGGAGAACAGCCATGGCGATCCTCGACCTCCAGACCATGGAGCCGCCCGAGTCCGAGGCAGCCCCGATCGACGACGTTCTCGCGACCGGCAGCTCCCTGAGCGTCCTCAACTGCACCGTCAGCACCGTCAGCACCCTGCTCTGCCTCTGAGCCGTACCTCCGCCCGGTAGGACGGAGACAGCACCGCGGAGCCGGTCGGGCGCCACCCAGGCCCGGCCGGCGTCCGGGCCCGTGGCAGCACACCGCCGCCACGGGCCCGGACCGGACGACCGCCCCCGGTGGCGTGATACGGCCGAACCACCAGAGAGGACGCCGTGGCCGACCAGCCCCCTCGTACCGCCCACCGCGCGCCGGGCCGCGTACGGTTGCGCCGCGAACTGACCACCGAGCCCGGCCGCCTGCTCTGTGCCCTTCTGCTCGCTCTGGTCTCCACCGCGGCGGCGCTCGCCGTCCCGCTTCTGGTCCAGAAGATCATCACTGACTTCTCCGCGCACCGGCTGCTCGGCCCCGACGTGCTGCTGATGTGCGCCGCCACCATCGGCAGCGCCCTCACCCAGGCCCTGTCGGGCTTCCTGCTGGCCCGGATCGGCGAGCGGATGACCTACCGGCTGCGCACCCGCATCATGGACCACACCCTGCGACTGCCCCTGTCCGTGGCGCGTGCCCAGGGCACGGGGGAACTCACCGCCCGCATCACCTCGGACGCACTGCTGCTGAGGCAGGCGGTCGAGGTCGTCACCCAACTTCCCCTGGCCGCATTGACCGTCGCGGCGACGCTGCTCGTGATGGTGTGGATCGACTGGGTCCTCACCCTGGTCACCGTCGTGGCGTTCGCCGTGCTGACGGTTCTGGTGCTGCTGGTCGTGCGCCGGATGAAGGCCAATGTGAACGGCCAGCAGGACGCGGTGGGACATATCTCCCAGCGTTTCACGGCCAATCTGGAGGCCCTCACCACGATCAAGGCATACCGGGCCGAACCGATGGCCGCCCGCACACTGGCGGCGGCCGCCGAGCGGCTGCGGGCCGTCTCGCTGGAGGGAGCCCGCCTCAACGCCCTGATCCCGCCGGCGGTGTCGCTCGGCAATCAATTCGCGATGATCGCTGTGATCCTCACCGGCGGCGCCCGGCTGGCCGCAGGCAGCCTCGACGTGGCGGCCTTCGCCGCGTTCCTGCTCTACCTGTTGCAGACCGTTCCCTCGATCGGCGCTCTGGCCACCGGCTTCAGCCGGCTGCAAGCCAGCCTCGCAGCCCGCGACCGATGCAGCGCACTCCTCTCGCTCGCTCCCGAGAGCGACCCCCGGGACACCCCGCGCACTGCCCCCACTCCACGCCCGCAAGCCCCGTCCGTGGTCTTCCGCAAGGTCTCCTACACCCACACCGGATCGGACGACCCCGCACTGCGAGGAATCTCCTTCACCGCCGCCCGCACCGGCCTGACCGCCGTGGTCGGCCCCTCAGGAGCCGGCAAGAGCACCGCACTCTCCCTCATCGACCGGTTCATCCGGCCCACCTCCGGCTCGATCACCGTCCTCGGCCACGACACCCGACACTGGCCACTGGACGAGCTGCGCGCCCGGATCGCCTACGTCGACCAGGCATTCACGCTTCTGGAGGCCACCGCCCGGGAGAACCTCCAGCTGGGCCGCGAACGCCACGCCGGTGCCGACGAACTGACGGCCGCCCTGGACGCCGTCGGACTCACCGACGACATCACCCGCCTCCCGCAGGGCCTCGACACACCGCTCGGCCGGGAGTCGGACCTGTCCGGAGGACAGCGCCAGCGCATGGCACTGGCACGCGCCCTCCTCTCCGACGCCGACATCGTGCTGCTGGACGAACCCACCAGTCAGCTGGACGGAATCAACGAACACCGGTTCCGCGCCATCATGGAAGACCTGGCGGCGACCCGCGCGGTGATCGTGGTCGCCCACCGGCTCTCCACCGTCCAGCACGCCCATCACGTGATCATGATGAACCGGGGCACCGTGCTCGACGCCGGCAACCACCCCACACTCCTGCAACGCTGCACCCCGTACCGGGACCTGGTCACAAGCCAGACGATCCCCCCACCCTGACCACTCGCCCGGACCGGATTGCGGTCTGCCACGCCCCGGCACCCGGGTCGTGACGGAAGCTCCGAACCCCTCCAGCCCATTCGTGTCACCGATCGCCGCTGTCGAGCCCGGCGCGCTCACCCACCGGTCCACCCACGCCCTCAACCACCCGACAGCGACGTCACTGAACCCGGGGCCCACTGACACCGTAGGCGGGGGCAACGGCCCGTTTTTATCCCGGAATATGTGTTTGATCCCGAGTTTTAGGGTCGCGCCAGGAGATGGTGTTTCGCCGGAGAGGCGGCGGGCCATGAGGTCGGTCACGGCGAGGTGGATCATGGCTTCGGAGCGGGCGGGGAGGGTTTCGTAGTCGCGGGCCAGGCGGCGGTGGAACATGAGCCACCCGTAGGTCCGCTCCACGGTCCAGCGCTTCGGCAGCGGGGC
>JOEL01000019.1 GCA_000720995.1 Streptomyces celluloflavus | reverse complement strand
CCTCCGCCCCCTCCGTCCTCCCCTCCCCCGTAACCGTGGCCGTAACCGCTACTCCTTCGCGTTGCGGGCCAGTTCCAGGGCGCGGTCCGGCCACCAGTCACCGGCCTTGGGGCCGCCCTTGCAGGTGCCGTCCGACTCGCCGGGGCGCTTGATCCACAGATAGGCGTCGATCCGGTCGTCGCCGGTCTTGGTCGTGGGCGGTGCCCCCAGGGCGCGGCCGGGCGGGTTGCACCAGTTCTCGGGCGTGTCACCGCCGGAGGCCGGGCCGTTGCCGTTCCGGCTGGTGTCGATGACAAAGTGCTTGCCGCCGACCATCTCGGACAGCCGCTTGCCGTAGCGGGCGTTCTCCTCTGTGGTCTGGTAGTTGGAGATGTTCAGCGCGAAGCCGTCGGCCCGCTCGATACCGGCCCGTTGGAGCGGTTCGATCATCCGGCCCGGGTCGGATATCCAGTGTGGATTGCCGGCGTCCAGATAGACCTTGGTGTGCGGCAGCCGCTTGAGTCCGCCGACCGCCTCCGTCAGCAGGGCGTAGCGCTCCTCGTGGAACTGCTGCGGGGTGCACCGGTCCTCAATGTGCGGCAGCGCGTCGGGTTCCAGAATGACGGTGGCGGCGCGGTCGCCGATACCTCTGCGGACGCCGTCCAGCCAGGCTCGGTAGGCGTCGCCGTCGGAGGCGCCGCCCCGGGAGTAGCTGCCGCAGTCGCGGTGCGGGATGTTGTAGAGGACGAGCAGGGCCTCGCGGTCCGCCGCGGCGGCCGCTTCGGTGAAGCCGCGCGCCTGGCCTTCCGGGTCGTCGGTGCCGATCCATTCGGCGGTCGGCTGCGCCGCGATCCGCTGGGCAAGCCGGGCTTCGGTGACCTTGCCGTCCTTGCCGTACGCGCCAGCCTGGCGGGACGCCTTACTGTCCGGGTTGACCCAGAACGGCACGACGGACAAGGGACGTTGGCCGGGTTTGGCCAGGGAGATGGCGTCGCCCTGGCCGCCGGAACAGGCGGTGAGCAGCAGCAGCGCCGCCAGCGCCACCGCCGCGCCGAGCGCGGTGCGTGGGCGACCGGACCGACGCTCGCCCGGCGATCCATCCCCGGCCCCCCGAAGACTCCCGTACATCCACTCCCCCCTCGGAGCAGGAAACCCGACCGGCGGAAGACCACCGGCCCGATCCATCCTGGCACACGCCCCGGCGGCCCAAGTCGGCCTGTGGACAAGCCATTACGTGCGGACATCACCCTGTGGAAAACGGCGGGAGCGCCGACTGCCGCTCCTTGCCGAGTACCCGTCCCGTGCGCCTTTCCCGTGCGCCTTTCCCGTGCGCCTTTCCCGTGCACCTTCCCGGTGTCTCCGGCCGGGTGGGCCGTCCCGACGTCCTCGACGGTGAACTGTGCGGTGCTGCCTTCCGAGCGCCGTGCGTCCACCCGCATGCCCGGTTTGATACCGGTCAGATCGTTGCTCCCGGACCGCCACGTGCCACTGCCGGTATCGGTGCCGATGCACGTATCACTGCCCGCGCCGGAACCGGTGCCCGTATCGCTGCCACCGCCACTGCCACTGCCACTGCCTCTGCCGCTGCCGCTGCCGAACCGTCCGGTCAGTACCGCGACACCCGCTGCTCCCGGTCGCGGCCTGTCGGCGTACCAGCCGACGAGGTCCGTCGAGTGGTAGGTCTGCGGGCGCACCGCGCCGTTCGGCCCGGGTCCTCGTCCGGCGGTGCTGACCATGCGGGCGATGCGGGCGCGCACGCTGAGTGCGCCGAAAGTACCGAGAGCACCGATGGTGATCCGGCCGGTTCGACGGTGGTGGCGGCGTCCACCCGTGGGGCTGAGGCGTACGGGGTGCCTGTTCGAGGGGGGCGGCCGGACGGCAGCGGCATCGCAGGGGGTGGGGTGCCGTGCCGCTCCCCCGCCCGTCACATCGCCCCCAGAGCCACAAGCCCAACAGCAGTACCTACCGCTCAGGCCACACCGGTCGGCAAGTGTCCGTGGCCGGTGCCGACTGCGGTGGCCCGGCCGTCCTCAGCGTCCATCGCCACCGCCCTGCCGTTCGCGCCGGATACGCAGTCTCAGCCGCAGCAGTTGACCCGCGATGACCAGGACGGCGCCGCCGGCCAGCACCAGGCCGACGGCTCCGGCACTGCTCAGCTCACGGCCGGAGGAGGCGCGGCCGTCGGGAGCGGCGGTTTCCGACGGGGTGGTGGTCCCGGACGGAACAGCATCCCCGGACCCAACAGCCGCCCCGGCTGGCGCAGCGATCCCGGACGGCGCGACGTCCACACCCGGTACGGCCACCCCCGCGCCGCCCCGCACGGTCCCACCGCCCCATGCCGTCCCACCGCCCCGTACCGCGTCACCGGGAGCGACCAAGGCAACCGAGGCAACCGAGGTGACGGAAACCGGGGCCGGAGGAGCGGAGCCCCGAGGACGAGCAGGCGGGCACGATACCGGCCACCAGGCCAGCAGCCTTCATCAGTGTTCATGCAGAGCGCTGGGCGACCTCACTCGACAGAGCTCACCGGGCAGGGCGGAGAGGCTCGGGACGGTCCGCCGTGGCCGGTGGCCGCACGGGGTCATACCGTCGTTGATCCGGCGTCCGGCTTCACGGCCGCTCGCCGTTGGCCTCGGGACGTAGCCGCCACGGCAAGCAGCGGTGAATGAATTAACCGGCCCCCCTCTGGCTACGCTATGAGCACCGCGGCACAGCGTCGTCCCGGCGCCCAGCAAGCCCTTGTGTACAGGAGACCTGCAACATGGCAGAGCGAAAGCCCATCGAATCGTGGCTCACCGACATGGATGGGGTGCTGATGCACGAAGGCATTCCGGTGCCGGGAGCGGATGCCTTCATCAAGAAGCTGCGTGATTCCGGCCGGCCATTCCTGGTCCTGACCAATAATTCGATCTATACGGCGCGGGATCTGCACGCTCGGCTGAATCGCATAGGTCTGGACGTGCCTGCGGAGAACATCTGGACCTCGGCCCTGGCCACCGCCAAGTTCCTGGATGACCAGCACCCTGGCGGCTCCGCCTATGTCATTGGTGAGGCCGGCCTGACGACAGCACTGCACGAGGTCGGGTACGTCCTGACGGATACGGACCCGGATTTCGTGATCTTGGGTGAGACTCGAACCTACTCATTCGAGGCGATGACGAAGGCAGTACGGCTGATCAACGATGGGGCCCGGTTTGTCGCCACCAACCCCGATGAAACGGGTCCGTCGGCCGAGGGTGCGCTTCCTGCCACGGGGGCTGTCGCAGCACTGATCACTGCGGCTACCGGTAAGAAGCCGTATTTCATCGGTAAGCCGAATCCGCTGATGATGCGGACCGCGCTCAACACGATCGGAGCGCACTCCGAGACCAGCGCCATGATCGGCGACCGGATGGACACCGATGTGCTCGCGGGCCTGGAAGCCGGGATGCAGACCTATCTGGTGCTCACCGGGCTCACGGCCAAAGAGGACGTAGGCCGCTTCCCGTACCGGCCGACCCACGTCAAGGACTCCATCGCGGACCTGGTCGACTTCATCTGACCGGCGGGCGCTCCGGCCGCTGCGGGCGGACCGCTCAGGCGGCCGGAGCGCCCCTCCAAGGCACCTGGAATCGGCGTTTCCGCAGGTCAAGACCAGATACGTGTACCCGAGGACGACGCAATCCGGGGCGTGGTCGGTCGGGACGTAGCCGATGTCGTGCGGCGAGGTGGTCGGCCCCGCCTCCCCGATGACGTACGCGGTGCCGCCGGGCGCTGGTCGTCCAGGAACTGGACGGCGGCCGGCGCGGAGGTCCAGATCGGCTCCCCGGGCACGTCCAGACCAGACTCCTGCCGTACGTGTTGACCAGGGGCGCCTGCCGCTCCCGCACCCGGCACACATGACGCGAGTGACCACGCCTCGTACGTACGGCCGACGCCCCCGCCCCGAGTCAGCCGGGGCCTACGGCGCCCTGGGCGATCATCCGGGAGCATGCTCGGCCGCGGCTCGCTCCGCGCCCCGGCTCTCGGCGATCCGCAGCACATCCCGCAATGCCTCGACCAACCGGTCACCGAGGAAGCGCGCCTCGCCGTTGGACACGGTGCGGTCACCGAGCATCGCCCGCGCATGCCCCAGCAACTCGACCCCCATCCTGAGCTGCGCCGCCTCCGCCTCGTCGGCGAGGCGCGACACCGGACCGGTTCCCTCGCCGATGACGTAGGACGGTTTGCCCTCAGGGCCGGACCACGGGAGCAGCCGGGCTCGGTGTGACGAGGACAGGGACATGGTGGACCACCCCTCACTCAGATGCCGTTCGCGCCGGCAACGTACCGCTATTCGCGAATAGCATCAAGGTTTGCGGAGGGCTGCGGGTGCGTCACTTACTCTGTAAAGCAGCAAGGTTGACAGGGGAGATGGCCAACCGGACCGGAGGGTGTCGTGAGCAGCATCGAATGGGGCACCACCTCAGTGCCGTATCTGACCCCGCGTGAGAACGGGCAGCGCGATGCCTGGAGTGCCGAGACCGCAGCCAAGGGCCGTCAGAGCAGTCAGCGCATCGTGCAGGCGGGAGAAGTGACCGCGCCCGCCGAGGTGGCGGAAGCCCTGGGCCTGGACCAGGGTGACAACGTCGTCGTACGCCGGCGCATCATGTATCTCGACGGCCGTCCCTGCGAGTTGACGGACACCTATTATCCTCGGGCCATCGCCCACGACACCCGCCTCGCCGGGACGGCGAAAATTCCCGGAGGGGCCATCACGCTGCTCGCCGAGCTCGGGCATGTAGGTGTCCGAGCCCGCGAGGACGTCAGCGCCCGGCTGCCGACCGAGGAAGAACGGCAAGCGCTGGAGATCGGACCAGGGGAGCCCGTGATGCAGTTGGTCCGGCTCACACTGGACGCTCAGGACCAGCCACTTCAGGTCGACAGGATGACCATGGCCGCGCAGCATCAGCACCTGCGCTACGACGTCAGGATCCGATGACGGTGCCCCACGATGACGACACCTTCGACCACCGCTCGCTGCACGAACGGATCGCCGCCGACCTGCGCGACGAAATCATGAACGGCGATCTGGCCCCGGGCGCCAGGCTGCCGTCCACGGCGCAGCTCACCGCGAGGTTCGCCGCCTCGAACGCGACCGTGCAGAAGGCGCTACAGCTTCTGAAGGGCGAACGCCTGGTCGTCGGACGGGCCGGAGCCTCCGTCACCGTACGCGAACACCGGCAGCGCACCATGCGACCGGCTTCGTATATGGCCCCGGTGGACCCCGACGACCGCTACCGCTGGCTCACCGAAGCCGAGAAGCTCGGCACCCGTGCGCGCAGCAGACTGCTCCGCGTCACGGAAACCGCTCCGCCTGCCGATGTGTCCGCGCTGCTGAAGCTCTCGGAAGGCGGCATGGCCCTGCTCCGCCACCAACTGCTGCTGATCGACGACGAACCGGTGGAACTGGTCAGCTCCTACTACCCGCTGGAGCTCGCCCGCGGCACGGCGATCGCAAAGCGCCAGAAGATCAGGGGCGGCACCCCGAGTCTCCTCGCCGAGCTGGGCTATCCGCCCCGGCTCAGTGTGGACCGGGTCTCGGCGCGGGTGCCCACCCAGGAACAGTTCACCGCACTGCGGCTGCCCGGCGATCTGCCGGTGCTGCGGACTCTGCGCGTCGTCTACAGCGACGCGGAGCGGCCCATCGAGGTCACGGTGATGGTCAAGGCAGGTCATCTGTATGAGTTGCAGTACGAGTTCGCGGCGGAGTGAGCGGAGTGAGAGGCCGCCCGTCCGCTCACACCCCTGCGGACGGGCGGACACAGAGGAACGCCGGACCTGGTCAGCCCCCGCTCAGCCGCACCCCGTCGATCGCCCAGTACCAGTCGTTGCCGCCGGTGTAGCGGAAGCGGGCCTGGATGGTGCGGGTGCCGGTGGGGATTTTCAGGGGGAGGTTCTCGGTGCGGGCGATGGCGTCGGCGGTGTAGGTCAGCACGGGCTTCGGGGGGCCGCCGTCGTAGGAGACCAGCACCTCGGCCTTCTGGGTGCCCTCCTGGAGGTAGTGGGAGGTGAAGGAGAGGGTGGCGGTGGTGCCACCGTGGACCGGCCAGGCGGGGGTGACGAGCGTGGAGTCGAAGGTGCCGGTGCGGGGCTTGTCGGACCATTCGTCGCCGTCGGCCACCGCGAAGACGCCGCGCGCCCGGACGTTGGACTCGCGCTGCTGGTCGGGCGCGGTCTTGGTCCAGAACTCGTCGGTGGTGAAGGACCAGCCGCGCCACTCGGTGACGCCTCCGCCGCCCATGGCGGTGTTCTCCACCGACCAGCCGGCGGGTGGGGTGTGGGTGAAGCCGAGCACCGTGGCGCCCACGCCGGTCTCGTCGACCGCCGTACGGAGTTGGGGGCGCAGGGTGTCGAAGGCGTCGGCGGAGGGCTCGTGGAGGGGGCGGCCGTCCAGTTTCCAGGCCGGGTCGACGGCGATGCCGAGGTGGTGCAGGGCGGTGGCGGCGACATCGACGAGCTTGACGTCCTCGCGGACCGTACGGGCCGGCAGACCGCCGCCGGCGGCGATCACGAAGGTCTGCCGTTCGGCCCAGCTGGAGCCGCCGTGTCCGCCGGCGTCGGTGTGGCCGTGGTCGGCGGTGACGAGGACGAGCCAGTTCTCGGAGCCGTACCCGGGACGGGACTTGACCGCCGCCAGCACCTCGCCGACCTGGGCGTCGGCGGTGTGCAGGGCGTCCAGGTACGCGCGGCTGCCGGCGCCGGAGGAGTGGCCCGCGTGGTCGACGTTGTCGAGCTGGACGAAGACCGCGTCGGGGTCACCGTCCCTGATCTGGGCGACCGCGCGCGCCGTGGTGCCCTTGTCGTACTCCGCTCCGGGTGTGGAGACGCGGGTGTCGACCTCGGCGGAGAAGATCCGCTCGGTGATGGGGCCCCAGGAGGCGACGGCGTAGGTGCGCAGCGCGGGCCGGGCCCGTTCGACGCGGGTGAGGAAGTCGGGGTAACTGGCGTAGTCGGCGCCGGTGAAGCTGTTGTCCTTGGCACCGTGCTTGTCGGGCCAGACACCGGTGATGATCGTCGACCAGCCGGGGGCGGACTCCGTACGCGCCATCGGGCTCGCGTAGAGGCTGCTGGGGGCGGTGATGCCGGTGGCCATCAGGGCGTCGAGGGTGGGTGTGGCGGCCTCCTTGACGCGGTCCAGGCGGCCGGCCCCGTCCAGCCCGATGACCAGGACCTTGGGGGTGGTGGGGCCGCCGGTCGCGGCTCGGGCGAGACCGGCGAACGGCCCGGTGGCCAGTGCGGCGCCCGCGAGTCCGGCGGTGGCACCGGTGAGCCAGGCCCTTCTCGATATTCGGGATCGGGATATCGCCATTCGGGAGCGGGATATCGCCGATGGTGTCGTAGGCACGGATGACGCGGATGACACCGACGGCACTGGGGACGCTGGGGACGCTGGGGACGCTGGGGACGCTGGGGACGCTGACAGCATGGCGGTCCTCCGGAATTCGGGGGCATGGAGCGTGCGGCGTGAAGCGTGCGGCGCAGACGTAGGGAGTGAACGTAAGGGGTGGACGTAGGGGGTGGGCGGGAGCGTGGCGCCGGGTGCGTACGAGGCGTGTGGCGGGCAGCTCGTTGCGCGTAGCGCGCGGCGCCAACTCCCGTACCGACACCAACCGTTGGGACTAGACCCGTTACTATTCCGCAATCCTTATGCGGATGTCAGGGGTCGGTGGGTGAACGGCCGGCTGTGGCGGTGAACGCTCAGCTGCCGGTCGCCGTCTTCCACGCGCGGACGTAGGAGTCCAGGTTCTTGTTGATGTCCTGCCAGTCCGGCTGGAAGATGTCCACCCCCGCCATGATCTTGGCGAGTGCGGTGGCGTTCTCGTCGGTGGCCTTGACGTCCTTGCGGGCCGTGAAGCCGCCGCCAACCTCGGAGACCTGCCGCTGGACCGGTTCGGAGAGCAGGTAGTCCAGCAGCTTCTTGGCGTTCGCGGCGTGCGGGGCGTTCTTGACCAGGCCCGCGGCGTAGGGCAGGGCGAAGGTGGCGGGCTTGGCGCCGGGCTTCGCCGCGGGGAAGAAGATGCCCTGGTTCGGCATCGACTTCATATTGGCGTAGTTCATCTGCACATCGCCGTTGGCGACCAGCAGTTCGCCCTTGTCGGTCTTCGGCGCGAGCTGGCCGGTGGAGGCGGACGGGCCGACGTTGTTGGCCTGGAGCTTCTTGAGGAATTCCATGGCCGGGCCCTGGCCGCCGAAGTCGTGCAGCGCCTTGATGACGACGGCGGTGCCGTCACCGGCGACGCCGGGGGTGGAGTACTGGAGCTTGCCGGCGAACCGGCCGTCCGTCAGGTCCTGCCAGGACTGCGGCGGCTGCGTCAGCTCCTTCTTGTTGTAGATGAAGCAGAAGTAGTTGTTGACGATCGAGGTCCACTTGCCCTGGGGGTCCTTGTCCGCGGCCGCGACCTGCTCCGAGCCCTTGGGCCGGTACGTTTCCAGCAGGCCCTTTCCGTCGGCCTGCTGGATGAACGGCGGCAGGGTCACCAGCACATCGGCCTTGGTGTTGGCCTTCTCGCGGGCCAGCCGCTGGACGGCCGCGCCGGAGCCGCTCTCGACGTAGTTGACCTTGATGCCGGTCTTCTTCTCGAAGTCCGCGAAGGCCCGGTCGTAGAAGCCGTCGCCGCGCTCGCTCTTGAGGCCGTCGGCGCTGTAGACGGTGATCTCCTTGGCGTCCGCGTCGGCGCTCCCGGTACCGCCGCAGGCGGTGAGCGAGACGCCGAGGACGAGGGCACCGCAGCAGGCGGCGAGCGGCTTGCGGGCCGCGAGGCGTTCCGGACGCGGACGGGAGTGAGGGCTGGGGGTGGTGCGCATGGCGGGTCGTTCTCCTTGGCAGGGTGGGGCGGAGGGGAGGCGGGGAGAGGTGGCCGGGCGACAGGACGGAGCGGCCCGCGCCGTCCGCTCCCGGCCGGTCAGCGGTAAGCGGCCTTCGTGCGGATGCGGGAGACGCCGAGCAGCACGATCAGCGTCGCGGCCATCAGGGTCACCGCGAGGGCGGCGCCCGCGAAGAGGGAGCCGCGGTCGGTGGTGGCGAAGATCTGCACCGGCAGCGGCATCCAGTCCGGCGGATAGATCATCATCGTGGCGCTCAGCTCCCCCATGGACAGCGCGAAGCAGAGCCCCGCGGCCGCCGTCAGCGAGGGCAGCAGCAGCGGCAGTTTGACCCGCCACAGGACGTAGCCGGGGCGGGCGCCGAGACCGGCCGCGCTCTGCTCGTACGCCGGGTCCAGGCGGGTCAGCGCGGCCGTCACGGACTGGTAGGCGAAGGCAGTGACCAGCACCGTATGCGCGATGATCACGATCTGCGGGGTGCCGTTGAGCAGGAACGGCGGCTGCGAGAAGGCGACCAGCAGCGAGAGCCCGACGACGACGGAGGGCACCGCGACCGGCAGCAGGAACAGCCCGTCGACGAGCCGCCGGGCGCGCCGGCCCAGCCGTTCGGCGGCGAGCGCCGCCCAGGTCCCGACGGTGAGCGCGCCGGCGCTCGCCGCCAGCGCCGTCAGCACACTGGTGAGCAGCGCCTGCCCCGCGTCGCCGTGCGCGATGTCCTGGTAGTGGGCGAGGGTCGGCCCGGAGGGCAGCGCACCACTCCAGCTCGTCGCGAAGGACGCCGCGACGATCACCAGCAGCGGCAGCGCGAACACCGGCAGGAAGAGGACGAAGAAGAGGATCCAGACGGCCCGGCGGGCACCCTTGCTATGCACCAGCACGACGGCGCACACCTCCTGTACGCGAGCCGCTCCGCGGGGCGGTGCGCGCCACCACCGTCCGGTAGAGGGCGTAGAGGGCGACGGAAAGCGCGATGTTGACGACGGCGACGACGCAGGCTCCGGTGTAGTCGCCGTCGAGGATGGCCTTGGTGTAGACGAGCATCGGCAGGGTGACGACGTTCTTGGCGCCGGTGAAGAGCACGATCCCGAACTCGTTGAGGCAGAGCACCAGGACGAGCGCGCCGCCCGCCGCGAGCGAGGGCAGCGCCTCGGGCAGGATCACCTTGCGGATGATCCGCCACGGCCGTGCGCCCAGTGCGGCGGCGGCCTCCAACTGCCCGGTCTCCACCTGGGAGAAGGCGGCCAGCAGCGGTCGCATCACGAACGGTGTGAAGTAGGTGATCTCGGCGAGCAGTACGCCCCAGGGGGTGCGCAGAAAGTCCAGCGGACCGCTCGCGGCGCCGGTCACGTCCGTCCACAGTCCGTTGGCCATACCGGCCGTGCCGTAGAGGAACAGCAGGGCGAGGGTGATCAGGAAGGAGGGGAACGCGAGGAAGATGTCGATGAAGCGGCTGAGCGCCCGGCCGCCGGGGAACGGCACGAACGCGATGACCAGCGCGAGCACCAGCCCGAGGGCGAGCGCGCCGGCGGTCGCGCCGACGGCTATCAGGACGGTGTTCGCCAGCGCGTCGCGGAAGGACGCCTCGGCGAGGACCGCCGCGTACGGGGCGGTGGAGTGCCCGCCGTCCTCGGGGGTGAAGGACTGCCACACCACGAGGGCCAGCGGGTAGAGGAAGACCAGGCCGAGGGCGGCTACGGGCGGCAGCACCCAGCCGGCCTTCGACCGGCCCGCCGGACGGCGCTTCGTCGGCGCGGGAGGTCCCGGATCGGGGTCCGGCACCGTACGCGCCGCCGTGTCCGCCACACCCGCTGCGTCCACCCTGTCCGCCCTCACCGCCGTATCCGTCCTAGGCATCGCGCGCACCGTCCTCCGTGAGGCCCGCCGGGATGAGGACGGCGTCCTCGGGGGCGAAGTGCAGCGCTACGGTGTCGCCCAGGGCCGGTGTCTCGCGCAGTTCGCGCAGGTCGGCCATGAAGCGGTGACCGTCCACGGCCACGTACAGCCGGTGGGTGGCGCCGCGCCACTGGACCTCGGTGATCGTGCCGCGCAGCGTGTTGCCGTCCGCCGCCGGGCTCTCGCCGAGGCCGACGAGGTGGGGGCGTACGCACAGGGTGGCGCCGGCGCCCGCGGCCGCGCCGCCGGCGGGCACGCGCAGCGTCCGGCCGCCGAAGCGGACCCGGCCGCCGCCGTCGGCCCCGTCGGCCGGCACCGTCACCGGCAGCAGGTTCGCGGTGCCGACGAAGGAGGCGGTGAACTCGGTGCGCGGGCGCCGGTAGAGCTGCTGCGGAGTGCCGCAGTCGCGCAGCCGCGCCCGGTCCATCACCGCGATGCGGTCGGCCAGTGTCAGCGCCTCGACCTGGTCGTGGGTGACGTAGAGGATGGAGACGTCCGGCAACTCACGGTGCAGGCGGGCGAGTTCGGCCATCATGCCGGACCGCAGCTGGGCGTCGAGCGCGGACAGCGGCTCGTCCAGCAGCAGCACGCCGGGGCGGATGGCGAGCGCCCGCGCGATGGCCACCCGCTGCTGCTGCCCGCCGGACAGCTCCCGGGGGTACCGGGCGGCGTACCCGGCCATCCCGGTCATCTCCAGCGCCTCGGTGACCCGCCCGGCGATCTCGGCGCGCGGCGTCTTCTGCGCCTTGAGGCCGAAGGCGACGTTCTCCGCCACCTTCATGTGCGGGAAGAGCGCGTACTGCTGGACGACCATGCCGATACCGCGCCGGTACGGCGGCAGTCCGGTCACGTCCCGGCCACCGATCAGCACTCGCCCGGAGACCGGCCGGACGAAGCCGGCGACCGCCCGCAGTGCGGTGGTCTTCCCGGAGCCGGACGGGCCGAGCAGGGCCATCACCTCGCCCGGTTCGACGGTGAGGTCGAGCCGGTCCAGGACCGTGTGCTCCCCGTGCCTGCCGTACGCCACGGTCACCGAGTCGAAGCGGATACCCGAGCGCCCGTCGCCCGCCGCCGCCTTCCCCCGGAGGTCGCGCGGGCCGGTGTTCCGGTCCCGGGGGGCCGGTTCGGGCGGTGCGATCGGCCTGTCCGGCGCGGTCGTCACGTCACCACCCCGAGCAGTGACGGGAGTTCGGCGACCGAGCCGAGGACGTGGGTGGCGCCGGAGGCGGTGAGCTGCTCCCTGCCGTGCGCCCCGGTGAGCACCCCGGCGACGACCGAGGCGCCGCTGCGGCGGCCCGCGAGCATGTCGTAGGAGGTGTCGCCGGCCACCGCGATCTGCCGTACGTCGTCGGCGCCGCCGGTGCGCAGCAGGGCGGCCAGCACCATGTCGGGGTAGGGGCGGCCGCGGCCGCCGGCGTCGGCCGGGCAGAGCGTCAGCGGGACGAGGCCGTGCCAGCCGAGCGCGTCGAGGATGGCGTCCTGGGTGATCCGGGCGAAGCCGGTGGAGAGCACGACGGTGCGGCCGGCCGCCTGGAGTGCCTCGATCGCCTCCCGGGCGCCGGGGAGGGGCGCGATCCGTCCGCCGTCGACGAGTTCCCCGTAGGCCGTCTCGAAGGCCGCGTTGGCGCGCTGCGCCGCGTCCTCGTCGCCGAACAGGTGCCGGAAGACGGAGATCTTGGACTCGCCCATGGTGGCGCGGACGTACGCCAGCTTGTCGTCGTGGTCCGCGCTGCCCGGCCGTACGCCGAGCCGTTCCGCGGCCACTGCGAACGCCTGCTCCACGAGCCCGCCGTCGGCGACGGTCGTGCCGGCCATGTCGAGGACGACCAGCCGAATGTCCGGTACGGCGTCCGTCCCGGTGCCGCGCACGGTCAACTCGCTCTTCTCCACGGTCATTTCCTCTCTTTCCTCGGTCAGCTCACTCACCAGTTCAGTCCGTTCGCGGTGGTTTCGGCGATCGCCGGGGAGCAGGTCATCCCGCGCCCGCCGGGCCCGGTGACCAGCCAGACGCCGTCGCGGACCTGCTCGCGGTGCACGACGGGGGCGACGGGCTCCCCGTCGGGGCCGGGGGTGGTGCCGGTGCACTGTGCGTACACCCCGGCCCAGCGGCGGCGGACGGTCGGCAGCGGCCGGCCGAGGATCGACTCGACGACGCCGGTGAGGTGCTCGTACGGGTCCTCGACGACGTCGAAGCCGAAGGGCGTCTCGTACTCGTGGGTGTCGCCGATGGTCAGGCCGCCGTCGGCGCGCTGCACCATCAGCAGCTGCATCTTGTGCGCGGCGGCGGTCGGCGTCTGGGCCTGTGCGGCGGCCATCGCGTCCAGTGCGTCGCTCGCGTACGCCGGGTAGTAGCGGAAGCTGTCGGCGTCGGCGACGGAGGTGGTCAGCGGTTCGCCGAGCGGGTCGGTCTGCATCATCTGCAACCGGACGCGGCGTACGGGCAGGTCGGGGACGAGCTCGCGGACCAGGCCGCCGAGCCAGGCGCCGGTGCACAGGATGACGGCATCGCCGTGGTGGGTGTCACCGTGGTCGTCGCGTACGGCGCGCTCGCCGACGACCTCGCGGACCTCGCGGCCGCCGAGGTAGGTGTACCGGCCGGACGCCAGCAGGTGCTCCTTCAGGGCGCGTTGGGCGGTCCGCGGTTCCACGGCCGCGTCCCGTTCGCACCACAGCGCGCCGGCGAACTCGCCGCGCAGTGCGGGGTTGCGGGCGCGGGTCTCCTCGGCGTCCAGCAGGTGGTAGCCGCGGGCGGCGGCGTCCGGGCGGCGGGTGGCCGCCTCGGCGACGGCGCGCTCCGCCGCGTTCTTGACGACGGTGAGCGAACCGACGGCGCGGAAGCCCAGTCCGGGCACCCGGGCGCCGATGCCCTCCCACAGTTCGCGGGCGCGCAGTGCGGTGGCGAGCTCCTCGCCGCCGGCCCGGCCGCTGACCCAGATCTGCCCGAAGTTACGGACCGAGGCGCCGCGGGCCTCGGCCTCCCGCTCGATGTGCAGGACCTCGTGGCCCCGTTCCACTGCGTGCCAGGCGTGCATGGTTCCCAGCACACCGGCTCCGACAACTATGACTCGCATGCCCCAGACGCTCCCGTCGGTGGGTGGCCCGCACCGGTCGGTCCGGCGACGGGACGGTGAACACGGCTGCAAGTTTGGCCTAGACCCGTTATCTTTTCGAGATGTTGGACGGATTCCAGGCCACCTGGGCGCCCCTGCCGTCGGCCGACCGGATGGGGGTGGCCCCGGCAGGGCGGCAGGGTTGTGTGCGGCCAGGGTGGCTCGTACCCGCAGGCCATCGGGACGTCGGTGAAGAGCGCGTCACCCGCGACCTCATGGGCGCGGGCCCGCGCGCCGACGGCGCGGCGGACGGCCGCCGCCCGCCGGGACCGGGCGGGCGCGGTCGCCGTCAGCCCGGCGGCGTCCCCAGGTGGGTGGTGAAGGAGAACCGGTCGCCCCGGTAGAGGGAGCGCACCCGCTCCAGCGGACGCCCGTGCGTGTCCCGCGAGAGCCGGTGGATCAGCAGCATCGGCAGCGCGCCGGGGGTGCCGATCAGCAGCGCCTCGCGCGGGGTGGCCAGGACGGTCTCCAGGCGCTCGTCCGCGTCGCCGAAGCCGATGCCGAGCCGCTCGTGGAGATAGGCGTAGAAGGAGGAGTCCGGCGCGAAGTCGGTGTCCAGCGCCGGCACCCGGCCGACGGCGACATAGGTGCTCTCCAGCCCGACCCGTTCATCGTCGGCGAGCAGCACCCGCTCCAAGTGCCATACAGGGTCGCCCACTTGGAGGCCCAGATCACCGGCGAGCGCCGGCGGGCAGGCGAAGCGGTCGAGGCCGACGAGGTGCCGGCCGGGCCGGCGGCCCTGGGCCCGTACGCCCTCGGTGTAGCTCGCCAGGGAGAGCGGCTGCGCCAGCTTGGGTCCCGCGACGACCGTGCCGCGTCCCATCCGCCGCAGCCGTCCCTCCAGGACCAGTTCGCGCAGCGCCTGGCGGAGCGTCTCCCGGGAGACCTCGAAGCGCAGCGCCAGTTCACGCTCGGTGGGCAGCGCCTCGCCCTCGCCCAACTCATCGAGCAGCGCGGCTATTTCGACCTTGGCCGCGTAGTACTTCGGGATACGTCCGTGCTCGGGGATGCCGGACCGGATGGGTGCGCCAGGTTCCTGGCCGTACGGGTACTCCACGGCGTGATCTTCGCACTACGGCGGATCCGGGGGCGCGACGGATGACGGAAGCGGCTCCCCCTCGGGGCGGGGGCGGCTGCCACGGGGGCGGGAGCCGGGCCGCGCGTTCCCAGGTGGCTGCGCCGCGCCGGGGCGCAGGGCTTACGCCGCGCCGAGGTGGCGGGAGCAGGGCCGCAGCGCTCACGCCGTACCAGGGCCGCGGGAGCCGAACCGCAAGGCTCACGCCGCACCGGGGCAGCGGCCCACCCGCCGTATCAGCTCAGACCCCCTGCGCCGCGAACGCCGGCCGGTGCGGGCCGAACAGCGGCGCCAGCACCAGCTGCGCCGCGCCATCCGCCACCGTCCGCGTACCGCCCGGGGCGAGCGCCACCGGCACCCCGGGCCCGGACCCGCCGCGCGTACGGGCCTGGGCGGTCAGCTCCGCCGCCACACCGCGCAGGAAGCCGTCGGGGTGGGCGAGGACGGTGCGCCCGCCGAGCAGCACCCGGTCGATGTCCAGGAGCTCCACCAGGTTGGCCGCGCCCACCCCCAGCACCCGCGCCGCGTCCGCCAGATCGCCGCGCGCCACCGCCGCCAGGCAGAGCGCCTCCACACAGCCGCGCCGCCCGCAGCCGCAGCGCGGGCCGTCCCGCTCCACCACCTGGTGGCCGAATTCCCCGGCGCCGGTCCGCGGACCGCGGTACAGGCCGCCGCCGAGGACGAGCCCGGCGCCGAGCCCCGTTCCCAGGTGCAGATACGCGAACGATCCGGCGCCGTCGCCGCATCCCTGGGCCAGGCCGAGCGCCGCCGCGTTGGTGTCCTTGTCGAGCACCACCGGCAGCCCGAGCCGGCCGGCGAGCGCGGCCCGTAGCGGGAAACCGTCCCAGGCCGGGGCGCCGGTGACCCGGTGCAGCACCCCGGCTGTGTGGTCCAGCGGGCCGGGGCAGGCCACCCCGGCCCCCAGTACCGGCGGCCCGCCGGCCGCCGCCCGCAGCGCCGCGACCTCCCGCCCGGCGGTGGCCAGTACCTCGTCGGCGCCCGCCGTGAAGGCGAGCGGGGCGTGGCGGACCGCGACCGCCCGGCCCGCGAGGTCGGCGAGGACGGTGGTGATCTCATCGCGGTCCAGATGCACCCCGACGGCGTACCGGGCGCCGGGGACCAGCCGCAGCACCGTCCGCGGTTTGCCGCCGGTCGAGGCGCGGCGGCCCGCCTCGGCCGCGAGTCCGCCGGCCCGCAGCCGTGCGGTGATCTTGCTGACGGCCTGCGGGGTCAGCCCGGTGTGCGCGGCGAGCTCCAGCCGGCTCACCCCGGTCTCCCCCGCCGCGCGCAGCAGGCCGAGCACCAGCGCGGCGTTGTGGTCGCGGAGGGCGGAGAGGTTGCTGCCGGGGCCGCCGGCCGGGGCCGCGGCACGCGCGTCGCTGTCATTGCTGGTCACCCACCCATTGTCGGTGCGCCTTGCACTTTGGCAACAGCGTTGTTTAAGTGGATCCATGAGCGACTCCACCGGCACCCCCGACCGCCCGGCCACCGCCCGCGGCCCGTTCCGCGTCGGCCTGATCGGTTACGGCCTGGCGGGTTCGGTCTTCCACGCCCCGCTGATCGCCGCCACCGACGGCCTCGTCCTGGACACCGTCTCGACCGCGAGCCCGGAGCGGCAGGCGCAGGCCCGCGCCGAGCACCCCGGGGTCCGTACGGTCGACACCGCCGAGGCCGTCCTCGCGCGCGCCGCCGAACTGGACCTGATCGTGCTGGCGACGCCGAACAAGACGCATGTGCCGCTCGCCACCGCCGCGCTGACGGCCGGGCTGCCGGTGGTCGTCGACAAACCGCTGGCCGCTACCGCCGCCGAGGCCGAGCGGCTCGCCGCGCTCGCCGACGACCGCGGGCTGCTGCTCTCCGTCTTCCAGAACCGCCGCTGGGACAACGACTTCCGCACGGTCCGCGCCCTGATCGAGGACGGCGCGCTCGGGGACGTCCAACGGTTCGAGTCGCGCTTCGAGCGCTGGCGGCCGCGGCCCAAGGGCGGCTGGCGCGAGTCCGGCGATCCGGCGGAGCTCGGCGGGCTGCTGTACGACCTCGGCAGCCACCTCGCCGACCAGGCGCTGACGCTCTTCGGCCCGGTGGTCTCGGTCTACGCCGAGGCCGACGTCCGCCGCCCGGGTGCGGCCGCCGACGACGACACCTTCCTCGCGCTCACGCACGCGAACGGTGTCCGCTCCCATCTGTGGGTGAGCGCCACCACCGCCCAACTCGGCCCGCGCTTCCGGGTGCTGGGCAGCGCCGCCGGTTATGTGAAGTACGGGCTCGACCCGCAGGAGGCCGCCCTGCGCGCGGGCCGGCGGCCCGGCACGGACGGCGCGGAGTGGGGCGTGGAGCCGGCGTCCGCCTGGGGCCGGCTCGGCGCCGGGGAGTCCCCGGTGACCGGTGGCGGCGCGGCCGTGCCGACGCTGCCGGGCGACTATCCCGCGTACTACGCCGCCATCGCGCGGGCGCTGCGCGACGGCGGCGTACCGCCGGTGACGGCGACCGAGGCCGCGGCCACCCTGCGGGTCCTGGAGGCCGCCAGGCGCTCGGCCGCCGAGGGCCGCACGGTCCGGATCGAACCGTCCGCATAAGCGCGAGACCTGTCCGGCCGATGCGCTGCCGGACAGGTCTACGGCCTGCCTATCTGTCCTTCGTTCCGTTCCGTCCGCCGGCCTGACTCACGGCCGGCGCCCTGCCGTTACCGCTTGGTCCAGCGGATCCGGACCAGCACGATCAGCGCCGCGCCGGAGACGATCGCGGCCACCGCCGCACCGAGCGCCCACGGGTCGCTGAGCGCACCGCTTCGGGCCAGCTCGCCCCCGTGGCCGTAGCCGTGGTCCCGGTCATAGCCGTGGCCCTTGCCGTGGCCCTTGCCGTGGCCCTTGCCGTGACCGTGGTCATGGTCATGGTCCTTGCCGTGGCAGTGGTGCTTTCCGTGGCTGTGGTCCTTGCCATGACCGTGGTCCTTCCCATGGCCATGTCCGTGCCCGTGTCCGTGTCCGCCGGTGTCCCAGCAGTCGCAACTCTCCGACGGGACCGGCCAGGTCGGGCGCCCGGTGGGATGGGTGGGCCGCACGGTTGGTTCGGTCGGCGTCACGGTGGGCTCGGTCGGACCCACGGTGGGCTCGGTCGGCGTCACGGTCGGCTCGGTCGGACCGACAGTCGGCTCCGTCGGCGTCACCGTCGGCTCCGTCGGACCCACCGTGGGCTCCGTCGGCGTCACGGTCGGCTCCGTCGGGCCCACCGTCGGCTCGGTCGGTGTCACCGTCGGCTCCGTGGGAGTCACGGTCGGCTCCGTGGGGCCCACGGTGGGCTCCGTCGGCGTCACGGTCGGCTCGGTCGGACCGACAGTCGGCTCCGTCGGCGTCACCGTCGGCTCCGTCGGACCGACAGTGGGCTCCGTGGGAGTCACAGTCGGCTCCGTAGGCGTAGGCGTCGGCTCCTCGCCGCACTCCGGCAGGTCGCCGTTGAACGGATAGCCGTGGAACTCCGAACCGGAGGAGGAGATGTGGTCCAGTGAACCGGCCGTGAAGAAGCGGCCGTTCATGCCCGGGACGGACACCGTCGTACGGCTGCCAGGCTGGCCCACCAGGACGGCGCCCTGGAACTGCGCGCTGCCCTTGATCGTCACCTGGGTCGCGTCCGGGAAGTTCCACAGCAGCCGCTCGCGGATGCCGGCCGGACGCAGATCGTGGCCGATGAAGGTGCTGATGGTGCGGCTCTCGCCGAGCATGTTGACCAGCACCGTGGCACCGGCCGGAATGCCCTCGAAGGTGATGCCCTGGTCGCCGCCGTTCCGCCCGGCGATGTCGAAGTCGACGTTGAAGACCTGGATCGGCGAGGTGCCGTCACCCCGGAAGAGGGTCTGGTAGCCCTGGTTGACGGCCGTCCCGGTGGCCGGTCTGCCGGCGCCGCCGGCGTGCGCGTAACAGGCGCTGGACGAGGTCAGTTCGGGCCGCAGCCCGAGGTACGGGGCGGCCGCGTCCGGATCGTGTACGGCGCGCGGGCTGACCGTGCCGCTCAGCGTCCCGGCGTACTTCACCACGCCGGACGCGCGGCCCTCCTCGGCGAGCAGCCGCTGCCCCTCGGCGACGGTGAGATTGCCGCCGACGGTCAGGAAGTCCGAACCGTTGGGCGGCGGGACCCGGGAGCCGACGCCGACCACGCCGACGTTGTAGATGCTGGAGCCCGAGGTCTTGTTCATCGAGAAATCGCCGAGCGTGACGATCTTGCCCTCGGCCTCCGCCGCGGACCCGCCCACCCGGTAGTCACCGCCGACGAAGATATTGATGTTCTCGTCCCGGCCCGCGATCCCACCGCTGTGGGGGTCTTGGTACGAACTGGGGCACTGACTTCCCAGGCACGGGCCCAGCCCGCCGGGCAGTGGCGCGGCGAACGCGAGGGCGGCGAAGGCGCCCAACGTAGCCGCGATCACCGCGCCGACCAGTGCGGCGGTCGCCGCTTTCCACCATTTAGTCTTCTTTCCTTGCATATCGGGCACTATGGTGACATATTGCCGCGCCCGACATGAGGGCGGGGGCGAGTCGCCGGAAACGACCGGCAGATGGCCCCGGCCAGGGGCCATCTGCCGTAATAACCGACCGCTTGACGACCGGCCACCGCGCCACGCTCCACCGGCCAGGCGCCGTCGCCCCATGGGTCGTGAGGCTCCGTGGGGTCGGCAGACCGTCGGCCGTCAGACCACGGGGCAGTCGGACCGTCAGACCATCGGGCCGTCAGGCGTCCTTGCACACCTGCCGTCGGCGGCCCGGTCCATCGCTCGCCGGATCCGTTCGCGGACCGGTCCATCGCGCTCCGGATCCGTTCGCGGACCGGTCCATCGCGCTCCGGATCCGTTCGCGGACCGGCCCGTCACAGCGCCGCGGCAGCGCTCCCGTCGGCCGTCCCGGCGCTGTCCGCACGGGAGTTGGCCGCGGCGGAGCCGGCGGTACGGGAGTCGGCCCTGGTCCTGGCGGTGGCCCTGGAGCGGGCCGCCCGCTGCCGCGCCGCCCGGCTCTTGGCCGACCGCGGCTGCGCCGGCCGCTGCCCATCGGCCTCCTGAACCACCGTCGCCTCCCGGGCCGCCCCCTTGTCCGCGGCCCGCGCCCCGGCCCCGGCCCGCGCTTTCGACCCTTCCGGTGCCGCCTTCCCGGCCGACGCCAACGCCAACGCCGATGCCGACGCCGACACCGGCTCCGATTCCCGGCCCTGGTCCCGGTCCCGGTCCCGGTGCAGCAGCGCCCGTTCGCACGCCGTCCAGGTCGTCGTCGTCACCACGTAGAGCGCGGCCGCCAGCGGCACCACGGCCACCGTGATCAGTGTGCCGAAGGACAGCAGCGGCAGCAGCTTCGTCATCCCGGCCATCCCGGGCAGCCCGCCACCGGCGCCCGCGGCCGGCTGCGGCGCCTTGGCCGCCGTGGCCCGCGCCCGCCGGAAGTTCCAGGTGGCCACCGCCGCGATCAGCGCGAACAGCGCGAGATAGACCAGGCCCCGCGGCCCGAACAGGCCGCCGTCGGCGAGCGCCTGATACCAGCGGCCGCCGAGCGGCGCGCCCAGCAGCGTGTGGTCGAGCAGCCCGCCGCTTCCGTTGGAGAAGAGGTGGTACATGACGTAGAAGACGGGCAGTTGCAGCAGCGACGGCAGACAGCCGGCCAGCGGCGAGGCGCCCGCCGTGGCGTACAGGTCGGCCATCGCCTTCCGAAGGCGTTCCGGGTTGCCCTTGTGCTTGCGCTGGAGCTCGGCGAGTTGCGGGGCGAGCGCGGCGCGGGCCCGCTCACCGCGGGCCGCGGCGCGGGCGAGCGGATGCAGTGCGGCGCGTACCGCCAGGGTGCACAGGACGATGGCGACGGCCGTGGCCGCGGTGCCGAAGAGCGGGTCGATGAGCTCGGCGCCGCGCGCCAGCGCGGTACCGAGAAAGCCGAAAACGGACATGGCTGAGCCCTCCACGGGTCTCGTCGTGCCGGGGTGGAATCGGCGTGACGAGCCGCGCGGGGCGCGGGTGGCACCTGCGAACGAAGCGCAGCGGAGTGGAGTTTGCGGCGGTGCCGAGCGCCTACGCGGCCGTCGGGAGGGGACGGCCCGGTGCTCGGGGACGCGGCCGCCCGGCCGCGTCGGGATCGCGCTGCGGCAGGAACGCCGTACGCCGTTCACGGTCCCGGATCGCGGTACGGATCCGGCCCGGTGGTACGGGGCGGGCGAAGGCCGCGATCAGGAAGGCGCTGCACAGCAGCAGCACCGCGGCGGTGGTCGCGGCGGCGGTGAGCGACGAGGTCAGACCGTTCTGCGCCAGGAGGAGTCCGGCGAGTACGAAGAACAGCGCGGTGGTGCAGACCCGCCAGGCGTCGACGATGCGGTACATCGAGTCGTCGTCCTCCTTCGGCTGCGGGCCTTGCCGTGCTCTCCGTGCTGTCTGAGCTGTCTGAGCTGTCTGAGCTGTCTGAAGCCTTACGTGCTGTCGTACGGTCCGGGCTGCCGTGACCGTCGCGCCGCGGTGGCCGTCGTGCAGCCATGACCGTCGCGCCGCCGTGCTGTTGTCCCACGGTCAGGACATGACGCGTCAGGTTCTGCCCAAGGGTAACCGCCTGCGCGGGCAGCCGGACCGGAAGGGTGGCGGTGGCCGGTGGCCGGACAGCAGGGCTGTCCGGCCACCGGCCACCGCCACCCGCCGGAATCAGGCCGACGCCGACGCCGACGCCCCGGCCTCTCCGGTTCCCCTGGCCACGCCGGCCACCCCGGCCTCCCCCGGCGCCCCGTCCCGAGGGGCGCCCTCCCGGGGGAACTCGTCCTCCAGTGCCAGCACCTCCGCGTCCGGCCGGTCGTCCGCGGCGCGCGGCCCCAGCCAGGTGACCGCGAGGGCCACCACCACGTTCACGGCGAGCGCGACGAGCCCCGCGTTCATGCCCCACACCGGGTCGTTGCCGGTGAAGACCAGCACACAGACCAGCGTGAAGCCGACGACCAGCCCGCTGACCGCCGCAGACAGCGTCAGCCGCCGCCATACCAGCCCCAGCAGCAGCATCGGCACCAACTGCGCCATGCCCTCGTACGAGATCAGCGAGAGCCGGACGAGGGTGTTGGGCGCGGTGTACGTCAGCAGCAGCGCGAGCGCTCCGGCTGCCACCACGACCAGTTGGGACCAGAGCTTCTGCCGGTGGGCCAGCCGGGGGATCGCGCCGAGCACGCTCCGTCCCCACATCGTGCCGATGACCAGCATGAAGACGGCCATCGGCACGATGGAGGAGAGCGCCGCGGCCACCCCGATCACCCCCACCGCCCAGGCCGGCAGCGAGTCCACGACCAGCTTGAACAGCGCGAGGTTGGAGTCCGCGCCGACCAGCCCCGGCACGATGAACAGCGCGGCCAGGCCGAGCAGCATCGGCACGAACAGCAGCACGTTGTAGAACGGCAGGTACATGGCGTTGCGGCGCAGCGCGTCGGCGTTGCGGGCGCCGAGGTAGCCGGCCACGGTCGTCGGGAAGATCACCACGGTCAGGGAGTTGACGAGGGTGGTGGTGATGAACCAGCCCTGGCCCAGACCGCCCGAAGCGTGCCCGGGGAAGGTCAGCCACTGCGGCTTCTCCGCAACGATCCGGTCCAGGAAGGGCCCGTAGCCGCCGAAGTAGTGCAACGGGACGTAGACGGCGAGGAAGCCGAGGGTGCCGATCACGAGGATGTCCTTGAGCACCGAGACCCAGGCGCTGCCGCGCAGTCCGCTGACCACGACGAAGCCGGTGGTGACCGCGAAGCCCAGGAAATAGGCCCAGTTGAGGCTGATCGCGCCGTAGGAGATGGTCGAGACGACCACGCCCATGCCGGTGATCTGGAGCTGGATGTACGGCAGCAGGCAGACGGTGGCGAGGATGGCGACGGCGGTGCCCGGCCAGGCACGCCCGTAGCGGTGCGCGACCATGTCGGTGATGCCGACCAGGCCGTGCCGGCGCGCGTAGGCCCACAGCATCGGCCCGACGACGTACCCGATCGCATAGCCGCAGGACATGTACGCGAGGACGTAGAGCACCGGGGCGCCGAAGTTGTAGCCCCAGCCGGCCGCGCCGAGGTAGCTGAAGCTCGTATAGCTCTCACCGGCCATCAGCACCCAGATGAAGACGGTGCCCAGGCTGCGGCCGCCCACCGACCATTCGGTGAGCCCGCCGCCGGAGCCGCGGCCGCGCACCGCGAGCAGGCCCAGGACGACGGTCAGCACCATGAAGGCGCCGAAGATGGAGGTCGCGACGGCGGCGTTCACGCGCGGCCCCGCTTGCGGTCGGCACGGCGGGCCAGCCCTACCGACAGCGGTGTCAGCAGCGTCGCGACCAGCATCCAGAAGAAGAGGAACGGCAGGCCGAGGACGGTCGGGGTCACCCGGTTCACCAGTGGCAGCACGGCCAGGAACGCCACATAGGGCAGCAGCAGCCACAGCAGCGCGGGGCGCTTTCGGGAGCCGGGGGATCGTCCACCGGAAAACTGATTTCGCACGTCGCAGGAGCCTAGATGACCCGGAGCGCGCCTCAGCGCGACTGTGTCGACCGCAACACCGCCCAGACCACCATCCGGTAGGTGGAGGTGAACTCCGGCGTGCAGGTCGTCAGGGTCAGATAGGCGTCCGGTGCGGTGAAGCGGTAGGCGGGGTGCGTGGTGCTGTGCGGGACATCGGCGATGACGGTGCCGTCGCCGGGCGTGGTCCGCGGCAGGATCTGCCGGACGACGTAGGTGTAGCGGGCGTCGGCGGTGTCGATGCGGACGGTGTCGCCGGGCCGCAGCCGGTCGAGGTGGCGGAACGGTTCGCCGTGGGTGTTGCGGTGCCCGGCCAGCGCGACGTTGCCGGTGGCGCCGGGCTGCGCGGTGCGCGGGTAGTGGCCGACATAGCCCCGGTCGAGGACCGCGGCCTTGCCGATGCCCTGCGCGACGGGCGCGGTGACGCCGATGCGGGGGATGCGCAGTACCGCGTAGGCGAGACCGGGCGGCGGTGCGGCGGGGGTACGGGCGGCGGGCCGCGCGGGCGCGCCGCCGGGCGGGGTGCGCGCGCCGTCCACCGGCCCGTCGCCGCTCCCCGGGGCCCCGCCGGGCCCCGGCCCCGGGGGCCGCCCCGTGTCCCACTGCCGCTCCAGTCGGGTGACCCGGTCCCGGGCCTCGTCCCACGCCTGGCGGTTGGTCCACCACAGCTGGTGGACGACGAGCAGCAGCAGTACAACGCCGAGCGTCACGGCCAGCTCGGCCCCGGTCCACAGCACGCGTGCCACCGGGGAGCGGCGAACGCGCCGCCCCTGCACGACCACCGGTATCCGCTCCCGCACGCGGGCACCGTAAGCCCTGCGGGCCCAAGCCACCAGAGGCGGCGGAGAACCGGCGGGCGAGGCGGACGGGGGGCAGGGGGGCGGCCAGCCGCCGCTCCGGCCGCCGACCGCCTGCGAGACGGCGTAGATGCACAGCCCGGCCAGCGCGCCGACGACGGTGCCGTTGATGCGGATGAACTGGAGGTCCCGGCCGATGTGCGCCTCGATCTTCTTCGAGGTGTGCTCGGCGTCCCAGCCTGCGACGGTGTCGGTGATCAGGGACGTGATCTCGCCCTGGTACGTCGTCACGACGTAGACGGCCGCGCCCTCCAGCCAGCCGTCCACCTTGTTCTGCAACCGCCCGTCGCCCGAGAGCCGCTGGCCCAGGGACAGCAGCGCGGCCCGTACCCGCAGCCGCAGCTCGCTGCGCTCGTCCTCGGCGGCGGCCACGATCATGGCCCGGACCGAGCCCCAGGCCGAGGCGATCAGGTCCTGCACCTCGCCGCGGCCCAGCACCTCGGACTTCAGCCGCTCCACCCGGGCCCGGGTGTCCGGGTCGGACTGGAGATCGCCCGCGAAGTCCCGCAGAAAGCGGTCGATGGCGCCGCGCGCCGGGTGATCGGGCATGTCCCGCATCTCGGTGACGAACCGCATCAGTTCCTTGTAGACCCGGTCGCCCACCTTGCGGTCGACGAAGCGCGGGGTCCAGCCGGGGGCGCCGCCGGAGACCGCCGTCATCACGGAGTCGCCGTGTTCGACGAGCCAGTCGTGGGCGCGGGTGCACACCAGGTCCACCACCCGCTTGTGGCCGCCCTCCGCGACGATCTTCTCCAGCATCCCGCCGATACCGGGCGCGATCTCCTGGGCATCCGCGCGCCGGGTGATCGCCTCGCCGACCACCGCCTGCACGTCGGAGTCGCGCAGCACGGTCAGCGCACCGCGCAGCGCGGTGGACAGCTCGGCGGTGACCCGGTCGGCGTTCTTCGGTTCGGCGAGCCAGGCGCCGAGCCGCCGTCCGATGCCGACCGAGCGCAGCCGGCCCCGGACGACCTCACCGGAGAGGAAGTTCTCCCCGACGAAGTCCCCCAGGCTCTGCCCCAGCTGATCCTTTTTGTTGGGAATGATCGCGGTGTGCGGAATCGGCAGTCCCAGGGGCCGCTTGAACAGCGCGGTGACCGCGAACCAGTCGGCCAGCGCACCGACCATGCCCGCCTCCGCCGCCGCCGCGACGAACCCGGCCCAGCCGCCGGCCCCGGCGGACTTGGCCCAGGTCGCCAGTACGTAGACCACCGCGACGGCCAGCAGCAGTCCGGTGGCCAGCGTCTTCATCCGCCGTACCGCGCGCCGCTTCTCCTCGTCGGCGGCGCTGTAGCGGAACCCGCCGACCGGTCCGCCCGCGGCCGCCCGGGGCGCCGCGCCCGCGTCCGGCGTCGTATCCGCCGTCTCCGGCTTCGTCCGTTCCATCCGCTCCACCGTTCCCACCGTGCCCCGCAGTCCGTACGGCCGTGTCCTCGCGCCGCGCGCCCGGCCCGGCGATCCACCGCACACCCGGCCGCCGATCCGGCCGGGTGTCCCACTGTGGCCTACTCCCGGAACGAACCACGAGTTCCCGGCATCCCGGTCATGGCGCGACGGCCGGGGCATCCGGCGGCGTCCGCGCGGGCGCCCCGCCGGGTGGATCAGGGAGGACCGGTCCGGCTCAGTCCAGTTCCCGGCGGTCCCGGCGCTCGTCCTTGAGGCGCCGCTTCTCTTCCTTGAGGCGCCGCTTCTCTTCCTTGAGGCGGAGCCGCTCGGCCTCGGGCAGCTTGCGCTCGACGCCGACGCCGCCCATCAACGCCAGGCCCTTGACGATCACCCGGGGCGCCCCGGGTTCGCCCGGCACCCCGTCCTCCCGCGAGTCGAAGCCGCCCATGATGCCGAAGCCCCGCACATCGACCTCGACGCCCGGCGGCACCACGATGCCCACCCCGCCCATGATCGTCCAGCAGTTGATGACGACCTCCGGCCCGGCGAAGTTCGCCTCGCGCAGGTCGATCTCCCCGCCGCCCATGCAGCAGATGGCGGTGAAGCGGCGACCGATCGTCCAGCGCCCCTTGCGCTGGAAACCGCCCAGGACGCCGATGCCCGTCGAGGAACCCTCCGTCCCGCTGACGATCCGTCCGAACCAGGACGTGACCGCACCGCTGTCCGTGCCGCCGTCCTTGCGCAGCGACGGCGGCGCCGGGGCGGCCCCGGCGGCCGCCGGGAGATCGGCGGTGATCCTCTCCAACTCCCCGTACGTACGGGCCGCGTAGGTGCTCTCCAGCCGCTCCTCGAACTCCTCCATGACGAGCCGTCCCTCGGCCAGGGCGTCCCGCAGGATCTCGGCCACCCGCTCACGATCGCTGTCGGAAGCACGCAACTGGGGGAGTTTTTCAGTCATGCGAACAGGTTAAAGTGCGGCGGTGGCGCCGGGGTAGTTCCCCACGCGTCAAACGCGATACATCGCGTCACAATCACATCACGCCGCCCCGCCCGCCCGCGTACAGCTTCGCGATGACGTCCTCGATGTCCGGCTCCCGGACCGACAGATCCACCAGCGGATACCGCTCGGCGACGGCGGCGACCAGCGGCGCCGCACTCTGCCCGGCCGGGAACACCAGCCACTGGCGCGGCCCCGCCACCTTGACCGTGCGGGCCCCGGGCACGCCCTCGATGGGCGGCAGTTCCCGGGCCAGGTCCACCACCAGGGTCCGCTCCCCCTCACCGGCCGCCCGCAGTCCGTCGAGCCGTCCGTCGTACACCAGGCGCCCGTGGTCGATGACCATCACCCGCCGGCAGAGCTGCTCGATATCGGTCAGATCGTGGGTGGTGAGCAGGACCGTGGTGCCCCGTTCGGCGTTCACCTCGCGCAGGAACTCCCGGACCTTCGCCTTGCTGACGACGTCGAGGCCGATCGTCGGCTCGTCCAGATAGAGCACCTCGGGATCGTGCAGCAGCGCCGCCGCGATATCGCCGCGCATCCGCTGCCCCAGCGAGAGCTGCCGCACCGGTACGTCCAACAGCGGTGCCAGGTCGAGGAGTTCGACGCAGCGCGCCAGGTTGTCGCGGTAGCGGGCGTCCGGGACGCGGTACATCCGCCGCACCAGTTCGTAGGAGTCCTTCAGCGGCAGGTCCCACCACAGGGTGGTGCGCTGGCCGAAGACCACGCCGATCCGGCGGGCGAGCCGGGTCCGCTCCCGCGCCGGGTCGATACCGGCGACCCGCAGCCGGCCGCCGCTGGGGACCAGAATGCCCGTCAGCATCTTGATGGTGGTGGACTTCCCGGCGCCGTTCGGGCCGATGTAGCCGACCATCTCGCCGCGCGGCACCCGGAAGGTGATGCCGTCCACGGCCCGCACCTCGTGGCGCACCCGCCGCAGCCGGCCCTCCTTGCGGCGGACCGAGAAGACCTTCTCGACACCGTCCATCTCGATCAGCTGCTCCGCCGCCGTACCGCTCACCGCACGTCTCCTCGCCTCGTGTCCGCTCCACCGCCCCGTTCCCGCGCCCGCACACCCGTCGTACGGGACACCGCTCAGCTCCCCGTACTCCGGTACGCCCGCAGCCCGTACCGCCACGCCAGCCCCGCCCCCGCACCCATCACGCCCGCCACCGCGGGCCCCAGGAAGGCCACCCAGCCCGGCAGCCCCAGCGGGTCCGGGCGGCCCAGCAGCAACAGCGCGGGCAGCCAGTTCACGAAGGCCAGCGGGATGACGAAGGTGACGCCCCGCACCAGCTCCTTGGAGAACACCGTCGGCGGGTACTGGAGCATGGCGTTCCCGCCGTAGGTGAAGGAGTTCTGCACCTCGGCGGCGTCCTGCGCCCAGAACTGGAAGGCGGCCCCGGCGGTGTACACCGCGCCGTAGATCGCCGCACCGCACAGCACCATCAGCGGCACCAGCAGGATCCGGCCCGCCGTCCAGGCCACGTCCAGCTGCGGCAGCGACCAGCCCAGGACCAGCACGCCCTGGGTGATCCGGCCCAGCCGGCGCAGCGCGAAGCGGTCGGCGGCGACCTGCGCGAAGACCGGTACGGGGCGCAGCAGCAGGGTGTCCAGGGTGCCGTCGCGGATCCGCTGGCCGAGCCGGCTCATGCTGCCGAGCAGCAGATCGGCCAGGCCGAGCGAGGAGCTGGAGGTGCCGTAGAGGAGGGCGACCTCGGGCAGGGCGAAGCCGCCGAGGGTGTCGATCTGCGAGAACATCAGCATGATCGCGACGAAGTCCAGACCGCTCGCCGCGAAGTTGCCGACCGCCGTCATCACGAACGACGTCCGGTACGCGAGCGTGGAGCGCACCCACATCCGCACGATCAGCCCGTACGCGCGCAGCCCCTGCGCCAGGGCCGCCCCCCGGGACGGGCCCCCGCCGCCGTCCGGTCCGCCCCGGTCCGTCGCCGGGCCGCCGGCGGCGGCGCCACCGGCCGCGGACGGTCCGGCCACCGGCCCGCTAACCACCCTGCACCACCACCTTCCGGGTCGCGGCCCGCTGCACCAGCCGGCCCAGTGCCAGCAGCGCCACCGCCCAGCCCGCCTGGAAGGCCAGCCCCCGCAGCAGCGCGCCGCCGGTCCGTGCGCCGAGCAGCACATCGGCCGGCACCTGGAGCATCGAGGCCCACGGCAGCAGCTGTACGAAGTGGCCGAAGTCGCCGGGGAAGACCCGCAGCGGCAGCACCATCCCCGAGAAGAACATGCAGGCCAGCCCGCTGATCAGGGACAGGCCCGCACCATCGAGCAGCCAGAAGGAGGCCAGCGCGACGAGATAGCGCAGGGCGAAGCTGACCACCACCGCCAGCAGCACCGAGAGCAGGAACACGCACCACGTCAGCGCCTCGCCCGGCAGCGCCAGGGGGAAGACCAGGGCGCCCACCGCCATCGGCACCACCCCGCGGCCGATCAGTTGCAGCCCGGCCCGCCCCAGGTCCGCGGCCAGCCACCACAGCTGGAGGTCGGCGGGCCGGTAGAGGTCCACCGCGATATCGCCGGTGCGGATGCGCTCCTGGAGCTCGTCCAGGTTGCCGCCGGACATCAGCGCGGAGACCGCCAGCAGCGCCTGCCCGGTCCAGACGAACGTCATGGCCTGTGCCTGGTCGTAGCCGCCCAGGTGCGGGCGCTCGTGCCACAGGGCGATATAGGTGTAGGCGACGATGAAGCCGAAGACGGTGTTGGTGACGACGCCCGCCACGGTGGCGGTCCGGTAGGTGGCGTATCTCCTGAAGCTGCCGGCCGCCACGGCCGTGTACAACACCTCCGCGCTCCCCCGCATCCGTTCGGTTCCGATGGTTCTCGTGGTTCGTGGTTCTTGACTCGTCGTTCTCGGCTCTCGTGGCGCGAGAGGTCGCTCGTGGCGCTCGTACGCTCGTGGCGCGTGATTTCTCATGGCGCGCGTGGTCCGGCGGCCGGACGGCGGCGCTGCGGGCCGAATGGCAAAGCACCGGAGTCTAGTGGCGCGGCGGGAGGATGCACCACGGGTTTTGTCACCGGTCCGGGTCAGCCGGCGGGGCCATTCGGCCGATCACGGAGCGGTCACGGGTGCGTGCCACCCGTGGACGCCGGGACGCATGATGCGAGAGTGCCTTATCGGGCGAGAGTTCCCATTTCCGGCGTACGGCGCCCACCGCCGGAACGACACCGATCCGCCGCGGCACAACCATCGGCGGCGGCCTAGGAGTCCATACACACATGAGCCACGATCCGCAGCACGACGGCCCGGAGCGCACCGGGTCCCGGAAGTGGGGCCCGCGTCCCGACGCGCCGTCGACGGACGGGCGCAGCGCCAAGGGCCGGAAATCCCGTCCGCGGCGCACCGGCTGGCGCCGGCTCTTCCCCACCTGGCGCATGCTCTTCGGCGCTCTGCTGCTGTTCCTGCTGGTGGTCGCGGGCGGTCTGATCGCCGGCTATCTCCTCGTCAACATCCCGGCCGCCAACACCGCCGCCAAGGCCCAGAGCAACGTCTACCTCTACTCCGACGGCTCGGAGCTGGCCCGCGACGGCGACGTCAACCGCGAGAACGTCTCGCTCGCCCAGGTGCCCAAGACCGTCCAGCAGGCCGTGCTGGCCGCCGAGGACCGCGACTTCTACTCGGAGTCCGCGGTCGATCCCGCCGCGATGGTCCGCGCCGCCTGGAACACCGTCACCGGCAAGGGCAAGCAGTCCGGTTCGACGATCACCCAGCAGTACGTCAAGAACTACTACCTCGGCCAGGAGCAGACCCTCACCCGCAAGGCCAAGGAGTTCTTCATCGCCATCAAGCTGGACCGCGAGGTGAGCAAGCACGACATCCTGGAGGGCTACCTCAACTCCAGCTACTACGGCCGCAACGCCTACGGCATCCAGGCCGCCGCGCAGGCGTACTACGGCAAGAACTGCGACCAGCTGACCACCGCTCAGGGCGCCTATCTGGCCACCCTCCTCAACGCTCCCAGCGCGTACGACGTCGCCGCCCACCCCGAGAACAAGCAGCGGGCGGTGGCCCGCTGGGACTACGTGCTGGACGGCATGGTCAAGCAGAAGTGGCTCAGCGAGAGCCAGCGGTCCACGATGACGTTCCCCGCCCCCGGCCCGGCGCGGGCGCCGACCGGTCTGTCCGGGCAGCGCGGCTATCTCGTCAAGGCCGTCAACGACTACCTGACCGACAACAAGGTCGTGGACGAGGACACCCTGCGGGCCGGCGGCTACCGCATCACCACCACCATCGACAGAAAGCGCCAGGACGCCCTCGTGGCCGCGGTCGACAGCCGGCTGATGGACAAGCTCAGCGACGCGCGGACGGTCGACTCCTACGTCCGGGCGGGCGGCGCCTCCATCGACCCCGCCAGCGGCAAGGTCGTCGCCATGTACGGCGGTATCGACTACGCCAAGCAGTACGTCAACGGCGCGACCCGGCGCGACTATCAGGTCGGTTCGATCTTCAAGCCGATCGTCTTCGCCTCCGCCGTGCAGAACGGCTCCACCACCCAGGACGGCGTCCGGATCACCCCGAACACCGTCTACGACGGCACCAACAAGCGGATGACGGTCAGCAACGGCTCCCCCACCGGCTTCGATCCCGCCAACGAGGACGACCGCTCCTACGGCCCGGTCACCGTCAGCGCCGGTATGGACAAGTCCATCAACGCCGTCTTCGCCCAGATGGGTATCGACGTCGGCCCCGCCAAGGTCAAGAACACCGCCGTCGACCTGGGCATCCCCAAGGACACCCCCAGTCTCGGCTCCTCCCAGGGCGCCATCTCGCTGGGCACCGCCACCCCCAGCGTCCTGGACATGACGCAGGTCTACGCGACCTTCGCCAACCACGGAAAGCAGCGGCCCTACTCGCTGGTGGACAAGGTCTCCCGGCTCGGTGAGGACGTCCAGCTGCCGGACCGCCCCGAGGGCATCGCCATCGGGCGGGACGCCGCGGACACCACCACCTCGGTGCTGCGCGGCGTCGTCGAGGGCGGCACCGCCACCGCGGCCCAGGCCGCCGGGCGCCCGGCGGCCGGCAAGACCGGCACCGCGGAGAAGGACAAGGCCGCCTGGTTCGCCGGCTACACGCCCGATCTCGCCACCGTGGTCGCCGTGCTCGGCCAGCATCCGCAGACCGCCGCACAGGAACCGCTGTACGGCGCCGGGGGCCAGGACCGGGTCAACGGCGGCGGCTACCCCGCCGAGATCTGGGCCGACTACACCGCGGCGGCCCTGCGCGGGCAGCCGGCCCGCGACTTCGACCTCCAACTGGCGAGCGGCGCCGAGCAGCAGTCGTCCGAGCCGTCCGGCACCGGTACGCCGTCGGCCTCCGCATCGGCGTCGGCCGGCGGTACCCCGAGCACTCCGCCCGGTACCACCGCCACCCCGCCGACCGAGGCCCCCACCCTGCCGACGGCCGAGCCGTCCACGCCGCCCTTCCCCACCGAGCAGCCGCCGACCGCCGAACCCACCGAGGAGTTCCCGACCGCGGAGCCCGGCGGCGATACCGTGCCGCAGACGTACCGGATGTCCCCGTGGGGTGTCCGGGGTGCCGCATGGGACGAGTGAGCGGGACGGCCCCACGGGCGGCGGACCCGGCCGCGGACCCGACGGCCCGCGGGGCGCCGTACGGGCCCGCCGCAGCGGACCGGGGAGGACGGCGGCCCCCGGCCGCCGGGAGCCCGCCGTCAGTGGCCCGACGTCGCCTTGAGGCCGACCACCGCCACCAGCAGCAGGCAGATGAAGAAGATCCGGGCGGCGGTGGCCGGCTCGCCCAGCGCCACCATCCCCACCACCGCCGCACCGGCCGCGCCGATGCCCACCCAGACGCCGTAGGCGGTGCCTATCGGGAGCGTCCGGGCCGCGTACGAGAGCAGCACCATGCTGGCGACGATGCCCGCGCCGGTGAACACGCTGGGCCACAGCCGGGTGAACCCGTCGGTGAACTTCATCCCGATCGACCAGCCGACTTCGAGCAGTCCGGCGATCATGAGCAGGATCCATGCCATGACGGCACCTCCGTGAAAGAGCTTCAACAGGGGTGCGTCGTCTTGTCGTGACCCGGTACGGCGCGTCTCGTCGGGTGTCTCGACCCTAGCAAAGGGCAGACAAAACGGGCGGTGACCTCGGTCACCGCCCGCCCTCCGCCAACTCCGCTACAGATACAGCCCCGTCGAGTCCTGCGAGCCCTCCAGGCGCTCCGCGGCCACCGCGTGCAGATCGCGCTCCCGCATCAGCACATACGCCACACCGCGCACCTCGACCTCGGCCCGGTCCTCCGGGTCGTACAGCACCCGGTCGCCCACCTCGACGGTCCGTACGTTCTGCCCGACCGCGACCACCTCGGCCCAGGCCAGGCGGCGGCCGACCGCCGCGGTCGCCGGGATGACGATGCCCCCGGTCGAGCGGCGCTCGCCCTCGGGGATGTCCGTCCGGACCAGCACACGGTCGTGCAGCATCCGGATCGGCAGCTTGTCGTGGGTGTCCTTGGTGTTATTGGGGCTCACGGCACGACCGTACCTGCCCGCCGCCGCCCGGCACGCCTCGGCCCGGCTACACCGCACGGCGCGCCACCGCCCGCCGGCCGCCACCGGATGCCGGCCACAGCGGACGACGGCCACCGAAAACCGGCCACCGGCGGCGCACCGAAACCGCGGCCGGCCACCGCCGCTACCGGCGCCGCTTGCCCCGCAGCACCAGCAGTCCCACCACGGCCACACCGATCATGGCGACCGGAACGATCCGCTCCAGCCGCGGCGCCCCGTCCTCCGACACCAGCTGCCCGCGCACATCCGACACCGCGCGGTTGATGGCCACATACGCCCGTCCCGCCGTGCGGTCCACCGCCTCCGCGGTCTTCGCCTTCGCATCGTCGATGATCGTCTTCGGGTGCAGCCGCACACCGATCTCGTCGAGCGTCACGGCGAGATCCTGCCGCCTGCGGGCGATATCCGCCTCGATCTGCGCAGGGGTCCTGGCTTCCGACACCGCGCTGCCTCCGTCGTCTCCGGCCGATGCGTACGGGGACCAGGCACGAGACCCCGTACGGAACCGGCCACCGGGTCCGGGCCGATTCGTGTGGACAGTCTGTCAGCTCACGGCCGGGTGCGCCCCACAGCACCCCCCTTCCGAGCAGGCGCGGCGCCGGCGGCCGTACCGCGGCGCACCGCCCCACCGCCCGGCTGCGTACCCTCGGGGATGTACGGACCCAGCCCAAAGGAGAGCCATGAGCGAGCGACTTCAGCCCGGCGACACCGCCCCCGCCTTCACCCTCCCCGACGCGGACGGCCGACAGGTCTCGCTCGCCGACCACAAGGGCCGCAAGGTCATCGTCTACTTCTACCCCGCCGCCCTCACCCCCGGCTGCACCAAGCAGGCGTGCGACTTCACCGACAACCTCGACTTCCTCGCCGGCCACGGCTACGACGTCATCGGCATCTCCCCCGACAAGCCGGAGAAGCTCGCGAAGTTCCGCGAGCAGGAGGACCTCAAGGTGACCCTGCTCGGCGACCCCGACAAGCAGGTCCTGGAGGCGTACGGCGCCTTCGGCGAGAAGAAGCTCTACGGCAAGACGGTGACCGGCGTGATCCGCTCGACCGTCATCCTCGACGAGGACGGCAAGGTCGAACGCGCCCTCTACAACGTCAAGGCCACCGGCCACGTCGCCAAGATCATCAAGGACCTGGGGCTGTAACCGCCCCCGGCTCCCCGGCCGCCACCGCCGACGCGGACGGCAGCTCCAGCACGGCCTCGGCGCCGCCGTCCGCGGCGGCGCCGAAGTCCAGCCGGGCCCCCAGTACCTCCGCCTGGCCCGCCGCGATCGTCAGCCCCAGGCCGTGCCCGGTGCCCCGCTCCGGCGCCGCCGTACGGAACCGCCGCGGCCCCTCCGCGCACAGCTCCGCCGGATACCCCGGCCCGTGGTCCCGCACCACGATCCGGGTGCCCCGCACCACCACCTCGATCGGCGGCCGCCCGTGCTTCGCCGCGTTCGCCAGCAGGTTCACCAGCACCCGCTCCACCCGGCGCCGGTCCGTCTCCACGATCTGCGGTTCGCCCTCCACGGACACCGAGACCTCCGACACCCCGCGCTGCCGCGCCGCCCGCGTCACGATCCCGCGCACCAGCGACGGCAGCTCACAGGCGTCCACATCGGCCCGCTCCACCCCCGCGTCCAGCCGCGAGACCTCCAGCAGGTCCTCCACCAGCCGCCGCATCGCCTGCGCCCGGTCCTGCACCATCTCCACCGCACGCTGCTGCGGCAGCAGCTCCGCCGCCGCCACCAGCCCGGCCACCGGCGTCCGCAGCTCGTGCGCCACATCCGCGGTGAACTCCCGCTCCGCCTCCACCCGCGCCGCCAACGACGTCGCCATGTGATGCACACTGCGCCCCAACTCGGCCACCTCGTCCCGGCCGTGACTGGCCAGCGCGTCGGCGTCCGGCGGCTCACCCGCCGCGATCCGCCGCGCCGCCGCCGCGCTCAGCCGCAGCCGCCGCGACAACCGCTGCGAGACGAACCACGAGACCACCGCCATCAGCGCGACCGTCCCCACCCCCGCGATCAGCAGCGCCCGGTCCAGCGCCACCCGCGCCGCGTCATCGTCCGGGAACGCCGCCGACACCGACAGCGAACGCCCCGGATCGGGCCCGCCCCCACCGGCCCCGACACCCGTCGCCGCCCACACCCGCGGATCGTCGCCCCCGCTGATGTACGTCCCCGACCGGCCCTTGAACACGGCCTCCCGCAGCGGCAGCGGCAGCGTCGCGTCGTCCAGCTGCGCGCCCAGCGCCAGCGTCCCGTCCCGCTCATAGATCTGGAGCGCCGCGCTCAGCCGGTCGTCCTGATACGCCCGCGCCGACCGCTGCCGCTCCGCGTCCGCGATGTGGTGCACGGCGAAGCCCAGTACCACCACGGCCAGCGCCGTCATACACGAAATGGCCAGCGCGATCCGGCCTCGGATGCCCATCACGCGAGGTTGTACATCTCCGTCGTATCGCCCAGCGGTGTCGAACGTTCGTACGTCACCTCAAGCCCCGTGAACGCCCGCGCACCGTCGACCGTCTTCGCGCCGAAGAGCCGGAACGTCGCCGGGAACGAGGAGTCCGTCGCCACCCCCGCGGCGGTCCGCTCGACCTGCACCACGCCCTTGCCCTCCGCCTCCTGCGCGCCGTACCGCTCCCAGGTGATCGCCGTCGCCACCATCCCCGCGTCCGCACACGTCAAAGTGATCACCCGCGGTTTGATCTCCGGTTCGCCGATCCCGCACGCCCGCACACCCGGCAGTCCCGCCGACGACCGGCCCGCCGACTTCACGTCCTGCGCCGCCGACGTCTTCGGCGCCGCGTCCACCGCCGACGCCCGGTCCGTCGCCTGGCTGAACCACACCCCGCCGGCCGCCAGCGCGGTGACCACGGCGAAGGCCGCCAGCGCAGTACGCCCACGAACCCAGCGCGACCCATCGCGGTCGGTCATCACCCTCTCCTCCCGGGGCCCACACCCCGTACCCCACACCGGCGGACGCCCCCGCCGCCGCACCCCTCGAAAGAAGCCCGGCGAACCGAGAACGCGCCACCCGCGGAGAACGCTTCACCCACCTCGACGGAACGCGGTTCCGACACCCGCAACTCTCCCTTCCCCGCCACACAGGCTGATTGCCCGAACACTGCGATGACCACTCGGCTGTGTACCAGTCCTGTAACAGCCACGGCCCGCCGCCGGCGCTCCCCGCGCTCCTCCCCCATACGGCCCACGCGCGCGCGACGTATATCCCCTTATCCGGCCAGAGTGGTCTGATCCGCACTCCGCTGCGCGGGCGACCCCAGTTGATATCCGCCGTATCCGCCGTATCCGCACCGCGCCCCGGGCGCCGACCGAACGTGAGGACCGCCTCGTGCCGACCGGCAGCACCGGAGCAGCACCCGCCGGTCACCGGGACCCGGCGGCGCGCACCCGCCACCGGACGCTCCGCCGCGCCGCCGACCGCCGCAGAAACCCCCGCCTGAGGCGCACCGACATCACCGTCACCGACGAGAGAGTCGTCAGGCGGGCGGTGCAGGCCGCCGCGCTCGGCAACGCCATGGAATGGTTCGACTTCGGCATCTACAGCTACCTCGCCATCACCCTCGGCAAGGTCTTCTTCCCTGGCGGCAACGCCACCACCAGCCTCCTGTCGTCGTTCGCGACCTTCGCCGTGGCCTTCCTCGTCCGCCCCGTCGGCGGCGCCTACTTCGGTCCGCTCGGCGACCGCATCGGCCGTAAGAAGGTCCTCGCCCTCACCATGATCATGATGGCGCTCGGCACCCTGTGCATCGGCCTGATCCCGGCCCGCGCCACCATCGGCTTCTGGGCACCCGTCCTGCTGGTCCTCTGCCGCCTCGTCCAGGGCTTCTCCACCGGCGGCGAGTACGGCGGCGCCTCCACCTTCATCGCCGAATACGCCCCCGACAAAAGGCGCGGCTACTTCGGCAGCTTCCTGGAGATGGGCACCCTCATCGGCTACACCGGCGCGGCCGGTATCGTCCTCGTCCTCGACACCGCCCTGGGCCCCGACGCCATGCTGCGCTGGGGCTGGCGCCTCCCCTTCCTGGTCGCGGGCCCGCTCGGCCTGATCGGTCTCTACCTGCGGCTCAGACTCGACGAAACCCCCGCCTTCCTGCGGCTGGCGGAGTCCCGGACCCGCCGCGCCACCGGCTCCGCCGCCGACGCCGAGGCCGAGTTCGCGCACCTCTCGGCGAACGCCCCGAAGAAGAAACTCGGCGAGATCTTCACCCAGCAGTGGCCGACACTGATCCTGTGCGTCGCCCTGGTCGGCGCGTACAACATCACCGACTACATGCTGCTCTCCTACATGCCGACCTATCTGACCGACACCCTCCGGTACCGGGAGTCGCACGGTCTGCTGATCCTGCTCGGCACGATGATCGCCCTGATGTGCCTGCTCAGCAGCGTCGGCCGGCTCAACGACCGCCTCGGCCGCAAGCCCCTGCTGATGACCGGCATGCTCGGCTTCCTCCTCACCTCCGTCCCCGCCTTCCTCCTCGTCAAGCAGGGCAGCGTGCCCGCCGTCATCGGCGGTATGGCCCTGCTCGGCCTCTGCCTGGTCTGCCTCCTGGGCACGATGTCCGCGGCCCTCCCCGCCCTCTTCCCCACCAGCGTCCGCTACGGCTGCCTCGCCATCGGCTACAACCTGGCGGTCTCGCTCTTCGGCGGCACCACCCCCCTGGTCATCACCGCCCTCCTGCACGCCTTCGACAACGACGTCATGGTCCCCGCCTACTACACGATGGCCGCCGCCCTCGTCGGCATCGCGGCCGTGACCCGCATGAAGGAGACCGCCGGCCGGCCCCTCCCCGGCTCCCCGCCCTCCGTGGCCACCGAGGCGGAAGCCCTCGCGCTGGTCAACGCCCGCTCCACGGAGCGGCGAGCCTGAGCATCCCCTCGACGCGCCACCGCGGCACCCCACGCGAGGTCGCTCAACTCCCCCTCGACGTCACCGATTTCCAGCGGAGACGGTGGACTGTCCGCCCGGGACGCACACCCCGCGCGCACCGATACCTGGTGCGGCGACCGCCGGACACCGCACCGGATGTCCGATCGGCCGGGCACCCCGTGCCCCGGTTCCCCTCGGCCCGCTACCATGGCTGGCGGCTGGCGGCCGTGGCGGAATTGGCCTACGCGCAGCACTTAGGATGCTGTGGGAGAAATCCCTTGAGGGTTCGAGTCCCTCCGGCCGCACGTATGAACAGCGAGGCCCGGTCCACAGCACCGCCGTGGACCGGGCCTTCGTCGTCCGCTCAGCCCAGCAGTTCGCGGACCACCGGCGCCAGCGCCCGGAACGCCTGGCCGCGGTGGCTGATCGCGTTCTTCTCCGCCGGGGTGAGTTCGGCGCAGGTGCGGGTCTCGCCCAGGGGCTGGAGGACCGGGTCGTAGCCGAAGCCGCCGGTGCCGCTGGGGGCGTGGCGGAGGGTGCCGGTCAGTTTGCCCTCGACGACGCGCTGGGTGCCGTCGGGGAGGGCGAGCGCCGCGGCGCAGAAGAAGTGGGCGCCGCGGTGCTCCTCGTCGATGTCGGAGAGCTGGGCGAGGAGCAGGTCGAGGTTGGCGCGGTCGTCGCCGTGCCGTCCGGCCCAGCGGGCGGAGAAGATGCCGGGGGCGCCGCCGAGGACGTCGACGCAGAGGCCGGAGTCGTCGGCGACGGCCGGGTGGCCGGTGGCCTCGGCGAGGGCGTGGGCCTTCAGGAGGGCGTTCTCGGCGAAGGTGACACCGGTTTCCTTCACGTCCGGGATGTCGGGGTAGGCGTCGGCTCCGACGAGTTCCACATCGAGGCCGGCGGCCTCCAGGATGGCCCGGAGTTCGGTGATTTTGCCGGCGTTGCGGGTGGCGAGGATCAGGCGGCGGGGCGCGTGCCCGCCCGTTTGCTGCTGCATGGGGGCGATTATCCCGGTGTGCAGATCGTGCCGATCTCACCGGTCGCGTCCGTGAGGGGCGGGAGCTCGCGCCGGGGCCAGGGGCGGGGTTCGGACCTGTCCGCCGGGTGGCCCGGACCGGCCGGGGACGGCCCCGGCGGCCCGGCTCCGTCCCGTTGTTCCGGACGGGACCGGTCCGGGTCGGCGGCATCGCCGGGACGCGCCGGGCTCACCACCGCACGGCGCCGACGGCACCCACGCCGCCGCCAGCTGGGCGGCGCCGCGGGTCCCGTCGGGAGTGTCAGAGAGTGCGCGCCAGGGCCTCGCGCTGGGCGGTGCCGAGGTCGGCGCAGCCGGTGACGGCGAGGTCGAGGAGGGCGTTGAGTTCGTCGCGGGCGAAGGGCTCGGCCTCGGCGGTGCCCTGGACCTCGACGAAGCGGCCGTCGCCGGTGCAGACGACGTTCATATCGGTGTCGGCGCGGACGTCCTCCTCGTAGCAGAGGTCGAGGAGGGGGGTGCCGTCGACGATGCCGACGCTGACGGCGGCGACGGTGCCGGTGAGCGGTTTGCGGCCGTGGCGGATGAGCTTCTTGCCCTGGGCCCAGGTGATGGCGTCGGCGAGGGCGACGTAGGAGCCGGTGATGGCGGCGGTGCGGGTGCCGCCGTCGGCCTGGAGGACGTCGCAGTCGAGGACGATGGTGTTCTCGCCGAGGGCCTTGAAGTCGATGACGGCGCGGAGCGAGCGGCCGATGAGGCGGCTGATCTCGTGGGTGCGGCCGCCGATCTTGCCGCGGACGGATTCGCGGTCGCCGCGGGTGTTGGTGGAGCGGGGCAGCATCGAGTATTCGGCGGTGACCCAGCCTTCGCCGCTGCCCTTGCGCCAGCGGGGGACGCCTTCGGTGACGGAGGCGGTGCAGAAGACTCTGGTGTCGCCGAAGGAGACGAGTACGGAGCCTTCGGCGTGCTTGCTCCAGCCGCGTTCGAGGGTTACGGGGCGGAGCTGTTCGGGGGTGCGGCCGTCGATGCGAGACATGGCGCAGAGCCTATCGGGAACGGCGAGGGCCCCGTTCCGGGCGGGTGTGCGTCCGGAACGGGGCCCTCGCGGGAGTGACGGGAGGTCAGCTCACATCATGTCTTCGATCTCGGCGGCGATGGGGTCGGCGTCGGTGCCGATGACAACCTGGATGGCGTTGCCCATCTTGACGACGCCGTGGGCGCCGGCGGCCTTGAGCGCGGCGTCATCGACCAGGGAGGCGTCGACGACCTCGGTGCGCAGGCGGGTGATGCAGCCCTCGACCTCTTCGATGTTGTCGAGTCCGCCGAGCCCGGCGACGATCTTCTCAGCCTTGCTGGCCATGTCCACTCCTGCTTGTCTCGGCCGCCGGCGGTTCCGCCGAGCGGTTTCCACACCGTAACGCACGTTTAGCCCAATTATGTGGGCGTATATCCGCTACCTGGCGAATGATGGCGGTCACCCGGAGTGCGTACCGGGAGGCCGGCAACCGCACTGCAAGTGGTCTACACCATCAGTATGCGGCAAGCGCCGGATCGGTTGTGGACGGGCCGACAGCGGGGAGGAACCGGATGAGTACACAGGCAGCGGCGGCGGCACCGCGGAAGAAGTGGACGTCGGTGCTCTTCCAGGGTCTGCAGAAGATGGGGCGCAGTCTCCAGCTGCCCATCGCCGTACTGCCCGCGGCGGGCATCCTCAACCGGCTGGGCCAGCCGGATGTGTTCGGCGCGGAGGGGCTGGGCTGGACCGATGTGGCCAAGCTGTTCGCGGGCGCCGGCGGTGCGCTGCTGGATTCGGGGCTGGGGCTGCCGCTGCTGTTCTGTATCGGTGTCGCGATCGGGATGGCGAAGAAGTCGGACGGTTCGACGGCGCTGGCCGCGCTGGTCGGCTTCCTGGTGTATTACGCGGTCCTGCACCAGTTCCCCGTGGCCTGTCCGGCGGGGTCGGTGTACGCGCAGGCGGGGCTGTGGAGCGGGGTGTGCGTGTCCGGGGGCGGAACCGCGGCGCCGGCGACGTTCCAGAATCCGGGGGTCTTCGGCGGCATCGTGATGGGCTTCTTCGCCGCGTGGTGCTGGCAGCGCTTCCACCGGGTGCGGCTGGTGGACTGGCTGGGATTCTTCAACGGCCGCCGGCTGGTCCCGATCATCATGGCCTTCGTCGGTCTGGCGTTCGCCGCGCTCTGCCTGTGGGTCTGGCCGCCGGTCGGTGCCGGGCTGACGAGCTTCAGCAAGTGGCTGTCGGATCTGGGGGCGGCGGGTTCCGGCCTTTTCGGGGTGGCCAACCGCGGGCTGCTGGTGATCGGGCTGCACCAGTTCCTCAATACGTTCATGTGGTTCCAGTTCGGCGACTTCGTCAAACCGGACGGCACGGTGGTGCACGGCGATATCAACCGCTTCCTGGCGGGCGATCCGACGGCCGGCCAGTTCACCACCGGGTTCTTCCCGATCATGATGTTCGCGCTGCCGGCCGCGGCGCTGGCCATCGCGCACTGCGCCCGCCCGCACCGCCGTAAGGAGGTGACGGGGATGATGCTGTCGGTGGGTCTGACGTCGTTCGTGACCGGGATCACCGAGCCGATCGAGTACTCGTTCCTCTTCATCGCCCCGGCGCTGTATGTGATCCACGCGCTGCTGACGGGTGTGTCGATGGCGGTGAGCTGGGCGCTGGGGGTGCATGACGGTTTCAGTTTCTCGGCCGGGCTGATCGACTACGTCATCAACTGGGGGCTGGCGACGAAACCGTGGCTGCTCATCCCGATCGGGCTCTGTTTCGCGGTCGTCTATTACGTTCTTTTCCGCATCGTGATTACAAAGTTCAATCTGCCGACACCGGGCCGTGAGCCGACGGAACTGGCGGAGGAACTGGAGCGGGAGAACGTCAAGTAGGAGAACGCCGGGCGAACGAGCGCGCCGGTCCGGCGCGGAGCCCGGCGGCGCCCCGGCGGGACTTGTGTCCCCCGCGGCCGGCCCGCAGGTCCCGGGATCCGCGGGCCGGTCGTCATGTGGCGCGCAATGTGGTTCAGGCCACTGTCGAGAATGAATTCCTTTATGTCGGGGCTACGTGCTAAGAATGGTCTAAACCACTGAGTGGTGTAGACCAATAAGCGGGCCGTCCCCCTTCCGAGTGCCCGCCTCACCAGGAGGAATCCGATGAGTTCGGCCACTGCCGCCGCCAAGGCGGCCCCCGCAAAGAAGCGGGGCTCCGGCCTTTTCCAGGGCCTACAGAAGATCGGCCGCAGCCTCCAGCTGCCGATCGCCGTGCTGCCCGCCGCGGGCATCCTCAACCGGCTGGGCCAGCCGGATGTGTTCGGCAAGGACGGTCTGGGCTGGATCGACGTCAGCAAGGTCTTCGCCGCGGCCGGTGGCGCGGTCTTCGACAACCTGCCGCTGCTGTTCTGCATAGGCGTGGCCATCGGCTTCGCGAAGAAGGCCGACGGCTCCACGGCGCTCGCCGCCCTGGTCGGCTTCCTGGTCTACAGCAACGTCCTCAAGGCGTTCCCGGTCACCGAAGGCCACATCGACAGCGGCAAGTGGGTCGACCCGGTCGTCAACAACCCCGGCGTCCTCGGCGGCATCATCATGGGCCTGCTCGCCGCGGTCCTGTGGCAGCGCTACCACCGCAAGAAGCTGGTGGACTGGCTCGGCTTCTTCAACGGCCGCCGGCTCGTCCCGATCATCATGGCCTTCGTGGGCACCGCGGTCGGCGTGCTCTTCGTGCTGATCTGGGAGCCCATCGGCAACGGCATCACCCACTTCGGCGAGTGGATGACCGGTCTGGGCGCCGGCGGTGCCGGCCTCTTCGGCCTGATCAACCGCGCGCTGATCCCGATCGGCATGCACCAGTTCGTCAACACCGTCTCGTGGTTCCAGCTCGGTGACTTCACCGACGCGGCGGGCAAGGTCGTGCACGGTGACATCGGCCGCTTCTTCGCCGGTGACCCGTCCGCCGGACAGTTCATGTCGGGCTTCTTCCCGATCATGATGTTCGGTCTGCCGGCCGCCGCGCTCGCCATCGCGCACTGCGCCCGCCCCGAGCGCCGCAAGGCCGTCACGGGCATGATGGTCTCGCTCGCGCTGACCTCCTTCGTCTGCGGTATCACCGAGCCGATCGAGTTCTCGTTCATGTTCATCGCCCCGGTCCTGTACGCGGTCCACGCGGTGCTCACCGCCATCTCGATGGCGGTCACCTGGGCCCTGGGCGTGCACGACGGCTTCACCTTCTCGGCGGGCCTCATCGACTACGGCATCAACTGGTCGCTGGCCACCAAGCCATGGATGATCATCCCGATCGGTCTGGTCTTCGCGGCCATCTACTACGTGGTCTTCCGCTTCGCGATCACCAAGTTCAACCTCGCCACCCCGGGCCGCGAGCCCGCGGAAGAGGTCGAGGACCTCACCAAGGTGTAGGCGCGAACTCCCCGTACACCCGCGAAGGGGCCCGGAACCAGCTCGGTTCCGGGCCCCTTCGTCATGTCGTTGTGCCGTGTACTCTCCGCGCGCCGCCGCCCGCGCCGCGCCCGCTCAGATCTCGTACGTCGCGCCCGCCTTGGCGACCTCGACCGGCCCGTCGTAGACCTTCTGCGCGTCCCGGAGGCTGATGTCCGGATCGGTCCACGGCGGGATATGGGTCAGGACCAGGCGGCCCACACCGGCCCGCCGGGCGTGCTCGCCGGCCTCCCGGCCGTTGAGGTGCAGATCCGGGATGTCCTCCTTGCCCTGGGTGAAGGACGCCTCGCACAGGAAGAAGTCGGTGCCCCGGGCGAGGCGGTCCAGCGCGTCGCAGGTGCCGGTGTCCCCGGAGTACGTCAGCGAGCTGCCGCCGTGCTCGATGCGGAAGCCGAACGCCGTCACCGGGTGGCTGACCCGCTCCGTACGGACCGTGAACGGCCCGATGGTCAGGGTGCCGGGGGTCAGCGTGCGGAAGTCGAAGACCTCGCTCATCGCGCCGTCGTACGGCAGGTCCGCGTGCGCGGAGCTGAGCCGCGCTTCGGTGCCGGCCGGCCCGTAGACCGGCATCGGCTCGCAGCGGCCGCCGTCCGGACGGTAGTAGCGGACGACGAAATAGCCGCACAGGTCGATGCAGTGGTCGGCGTGCAGATGGGAGAGGAGGACGGCGTCCAGGTCGTAGAGACCGCAGTGGCGCTGGAGCTCGCCCAGGGCGCCGTTGCCCATGTCGAGCAGCAGCCTGAAGCCGTCGGCCTCCAGGAGGTAGCTCGAACAGGCCGATTCCATGGAAGGGAACGACCCCGAGCATCCGACGACGGTGAGCTTCATGCGGGCGTGAACCTCCGTGGGCGGGGGCGGCGGTCGGCAGGTCCATGCGGGATTTCTCGGCGGTCCTTGCCGGGCCTGCGCCGGGTCCTTGGTGGCCTTTGCGGTGCCCCCGAGCGTAAGGCGCCGAAGGGCCGGTGGCTCCTCCGGCGGGGCGAGCTGTGGGCGGAATCACCAGTCCGGGTGGGCCGGTACCGGCCGCCGTCCCGCTGTGCCGCACCCGCGGCCGGCCGGTACCGTCGCGGGAGCGGGATCGTGGAGGGAGCCGGGTGTGGACACCTCGGTGTGGCTGGGTGTGGTGGCCGTCGTCGCGTTGGCGCTGGTCGCGACGGTGGTCGACGGCCGCGGCCGGAGCCGCCGGGTCCGCGGCGGGGCGGACCCCGGGGCCGCGGACGGCCGGACCGGGCCGCGGCCGGGCGAGATCTGGTGGGCGCGGCTGCCGTACGAGGACCCGGCGGGGCGCGGCGCATCCCGGGAGGAGCGCTGTCTGGTGCTGTCGGTGCGCGGCGAGTGCGTCCTCGTCGCCGGGATCACCGACCGGTCCGGCGACGCACGGCCGGGGCTGATCCCGCTGCCCGCGGGGTCGCTGGGCGACGACCGGGGCGAGCCGGGTTTTCTGGCGCCGGACGAGCTGCGGCGGATCGCGGTGTCCGGCTTCCGCCGCCGTGCCGGGGCCGCCCGTCAGGCCCAGAGCTGGCCGCGCAGGGTGGCGATGGCGGCCTCGGTGGATTCGGCGGTGTAGACGCCGGTGGAGAGGTACTTCCAGCCGCCGTCGGCGACGACGAAGACGATGTCGGCGCGCTGCCCGGCGCGTACCGCCTTCCTGCCCACGCCGATCGCCGCGTGCAGGGCGGCGCCGGTGGAGATGCCCGCGAAGATGCCTTCCTCGGCGAGGAGTTCGCGGGTGCGGCGGACCGCGTCCTCGGAGCCGACCGAGAAGCGGGTGGTGAGCACGGACTCGTCGTACAGCTCGGGAATGAAGCCCTCGTCGAGGTTGCGCAGGCCGTAGACGACGTCGTCGTAGCGGGGTTCGGCGGCGACGATCTGGACGCCGGGGACCTGTTCGCGCAGGTAGCGGCCGACGCCCATGAGGGTGCCCGTGGTGCCGAGACCGGCCACGAAGTGGGTGATGGAGGGCAGGTCGGAGAGGATCTCGGGGCCGGTGGTGGCGTAGTGCGCGCCCGCGTTGTCGGGGTTGCCGTACTGGTAGAGCATGACCCAGTCGGGGTGCTCGGCGGCGAGCTCCTTGGCGACCCGGACGGCGGTGTTGGAGCCGCCGGCCGCGGGCGAGGAGATGATCTCCGCGCCCCACATGGTGAGCAGTTCCCGCCGCTCCGACGAGGTGTTCTCGGGCATCACGCACACGATGCGGTAGCCCTTGAGCCGGGCCGCCATGGCGAGCGAGATGCCGGTGTTGCCGCTGGTCGGTTCGAGGATGGTGCAGCCGGGGGTGAGCCGGCCGTCCTTCTCCGCCTGCTCGATCATGTGCAGCGCGGGGCGGTCCTTGACCGAGCCCGTGGGGTTGCGGTCCTCCAGCTTGGCCCAGATGCGGACCTCCTCGGAGGGCGACAGCCGCGGCAGCCGGACCAGGGGCGTGTTGCCGACCGCCGCGAGCGGAGAGTCGTACCGCATCTCAGGCCATTCCCCCGGCCCGCCGCCCGGAGCCGCCCGCGACGGCCGGCAGGATGGTGATGCTGTCGCCGTCGGCGAGCTTGGTGGAGATGCCGTCCAGGAAGCGCACGTCCTCGTCGTTGAGGTAGACGTTCACGAAGCGGCGCAGCTGGTCGCCGTCGACGAGGCGTTCGCGGATGCCGGTGTGCCGGCTCTCCAGGTCGGTGAAGAGCTCGGCGAGGGTCTCCCCGCTGCCCTCGACGGCCTTCCGGCCGTCGGTGTAGGTGCGCAGGATGGTCGGGATTCGGACCTCGATGGCCATGGGGGTGCTCCTGTGGGAGTGCGGGTGGCGGGTGCCGTACGTGCCGGGTGCCCGGCGGCCGAGCGGTGCGGGTGCGTCGGGTGGTGCGGCTGCTGCGGAGAGGTGTGCGGCCGACGGGTACCGGCTGACGCGGCGGTCAGGCGGCGGCGCGGCGCGGACAGATGGCGCTGGAGAGGCGGCACAGGTCGATGTGCAGCCGGGCACTTCCGCAGCCGAACGCGCCCAGCAGGGCGGATGCGGATCGACGCGCGGCGAGCCGGGCGTACGGCAGCGTGCCCCGCCTCTTCTCGCTCACGTCGTGGTCAACCATGCCGTCATCGTATCGATTCCCGGTTCGGGTACGGGAAGCTCATCCCATGATGTGGACGGCCGATGTACACCAGGTGGGACGGGGTCCGGACGGCCGGCCGCGCGGTGCCGGGGGCGTACGGGAATGCGCAGGCCACGGCGCGGGGGCCGGCCCGTCGGACCGGCCCCCGTCACGGCAGGTCAGGCGTACGCCGCCACGACCTCGACCGCTTCCTCGGTGACCTCGCCCGCCACGATGCGGAACGAGCGGAACTGGAAGGGGCCGGCGTCGTCGGTGTCGGCGGTGGAGACCAGGACGTAGTGCGCGCCGGGTTCGTTCGCGTACGAGATGTCGGTGCGGGAGGGGTACGCCTCGGTGGCGGTGTGCGAGTGGTAGACGATCACCGGCTCCTCGTCCCGGTCGTCCATCTCCCGGTAGAGCTTGAGCAGATCGGCGGAGTCGAACTCGTAGAACGTGGGTGAGCGGGCGGCGTTCAGCATCGGGATGAAGCGCTCGGGGCGGTCGCCTCCGGCCGGGCCCGCGACCACGCCGCACGCCTCGTCGGGGTGATCCTGGCGGGCGTGCTCGACGATCTGGTCGTACAGAACCTTGGTAAGCGTCAGCATGCGGCCCAGAATAGCCAGCGGGCCCGTACATACCAGGGGCTGGTACGTACGGGCCCGAATGCTGGACAGCTGGGCTCGATCAGCGCTGCGCGCCGCCGTCCTTGCCGGTCTTGCCGGGGGTCTCGCCGGTCCCTGCGGAGGCGCCCGCGGCGCCGGCCGGGGCCGACAGCGCGGCCTCGTTCCGCCGCTTGATGCTCAGGTAGCCGACGGCCAGGATGATCGCCCACACCGGAGCGGCGTAGAGCGAGATCCGGGCGGTGGGGTCGACGCCCATCATCACGATCACCATGGCGATGAAGGCCAGCGCGAAGATCGAGGTGTAGGGGCTGCCGGGGGCGCGGAACTCGGACTGCGGCAGCAGACCGCGGTTGGCCTTGGCCCGGTAGCGCAGCTGCGAGAGGAGGATGACGATCCAGGCCCACATACCGGAGATGGTCGCGAAGGAGACGACGTAGTTGAACGCCTCGCCGGGCCACTGGTAGTTGATCCAGACGCCGGCCAGCATCATCGCGACCGAGACGCCGGTGCCCCAGGTGGGCAGGCCGTTCTTGCTGAGCCGGGTGAAGAACTTCGGGCCCTGTCCGTTGAGCGCGAGGTCGCGCAGCATACGGCCGGTGGAGTACATCCCGGAGTTGGCCGAGGAGAGCGCGGCGGTCAGCACGACGAAGTTGACGATGCCCGCACCGGCCGGCAGTCCGATCTTCTGGAAGGCGGCGACGAACGGGCTGACGCCTTCGTGGAAGTTGGTCCAGCTGACGACGGAGAGAATGATGATGAGCGCGCCGATGTAGAAGAGGCCGATGCGCCACGGGACGGTGTTGATGGCCTTGGGCAGGACCTTCTTCGGATTGGTCGCCTCGCCCGCGGTGACGCCGACGAGTTCGACGGCGAGGAAGGCGAACATCACGATCTGGAGCGTCATCAGCGTGCCGCCGATACCGCGGGGGAAGAATCCGCCGTCGGACCAGAGCAGGGAGAAGGAGGCGGTGTCACCGGCGTCGGAGAAACCGAGGGTGATCACGCCGAGGCCGATGAGGATCATGCCGATGATCGCGGTGACCTTGACCATCGAGAACCAGAATTCCAGCTCACCGAAGATCTTGACGGAGATCAGGTTGATTCCGAAGAGCGCGACGGTGAAGACAAGTGCCGCGGCCCATTGGGGTATGTGGTTGTTCCAGTACTGCACATAGGTGGCCGCCGCGGTTACTTCGGTGATACCGGTGACGACCCAGAACAGCCAGTAGGTCCAGCCGGTCACAAAGCCTATGAAGGGGCCGAGGAATTCACGGCCGTACTCCGCGAACGAGCCGGAAACGGGCCGGTACAGGAGCAGTTCGCCCAGGGCCCGCATGATGAAGAAGATGACCAGACCGACGATGGCGTAGGCCACGATAATGCTCGGCCCGGCCTTCTCGATCGCCTTGCCCGCCCCGAGGAAAAGACCTGTGCCGATGGCGCCGCCAATGGCGATCATCTGGATCTGGCGGTTTCCCAGACCCCGCTGGTAGCCCTCTTCGGGGGCCTGGCCAGCGGCCTCGCTGCCGTCGTGCTCCTTGTCGACCTGCACTGAGGTCATGAATGGTGCGCCTTTCTCCATAGCGACCCGGTCTGTCCGGATCGGGTTCCGATCCCCCCGGATGGAGTTCGTGCACGCCGACGGTCGGTCGGCTCAGCGCTCCCGCGGCAACAGGGGTGGCGTCACTCGCGGCAGGTCGTGAACTTTTATCACGGCCCCTCCGAGATCGACTGGGGAAATCGTGAGGCAGGCCACATAAAAAACGGGACAATCACCGCACTCGTCCGCAAGACACACGGGTGCGGTGATGGGATCGTTATCCGGATTTGAGCCTCCGCTGAGCGAACGGCTCTGGATGATATGCCCCGATTTCGGGACACCGGCCTATCAGCGTACCGGTGTCCCGAAGATGCGTTGAATCAGCCGATGCGTGATTCTCACCGCATCAGCGATTCGACGAGGGTTTCCTGCAGGCCGCCGAGCCAGAGATAGGCCATGACCATCGGCTTGCGCGGGTCGGTGTCGGGCAGCCGCAGCAGTTCGCCGCCATCGTCCTCGTCGGTGACCTCCAGCCGGGTGCCGATGGCCAGCCGCAGATCGTTGAGGGCACCGAGCCACTGCCGGCACTCGTCGGGCGTCAGGCGCAGCACCGCGCCGCCGTCGCCGCCGGGCGTCAGCGCGTCCAGCGCCCGGACCAGCGCGAGGGCGTCATCGCGTTTGCGGGAGCGCAGATCGTTCTCGGTGTAGCGGCGGAACTCGGCGGCGGCGGCGCGTACGTCGTCGTCGGGGACGAGGTCGGGGCCGCCGTAGGCGTCGGGGAAGAGGCGGGCCAGGACCGGGTCGGCGGGCGGTTCACTGGGGCCGTCGTTGAAGATCGAGGCGAGCAGGTCGTCGGTCCCGGCGGGCTCCTCCCCCGGGCCGATCAGTTCCAGGAGCTGCACGGCGAGGCTGCGCAGGATGGAGATCTCGACGTCGTCGAGGGGGGCGGCGGCACCGCCGCCGGGCAGCGGTTCGAAGTGGCCGGCCATCAGCGGTCCTGCTGAAGGGTCGCCCACAGGCCGTAGCCGTGCATGGCCTGCACGTCGCGCTCCATTTCCTCGCGGCTGCCGCTGGAGACGACCGCGCGGCCCTTGTGATGGACGTCGAGCATGAGCTGGTGCGCCTTGTCCTTGGAGTAGCCGAAGTACGACTGGAAGACGTACGAGACGTAGCTCATGAGGTTAACGGGGTCGTTGTGGACGATCGTGACCCACGGGACGTCGGGCGCGGGGACGGCGAAGGGCGCCTCGCTCGACTGGGGCCGCTCGATCTCCACCGGGACGCTGAGCGCGCAGCGCGCCGTCCGGACGGCGTCGGCGGTGGACGCACGGACGCCGAGGGTGCAGCGGTGCGGCCGGAGGATGATCATGGGTGACGGGTGGGCGCTCACACGCCCCATGCTGCCACCCGGGGGCGGGCGACGCACAAACGGCCCGCGCCCGGTCGCGTCGGCGCGGGCGCGCGGACCCCGCTCCGGGTGCCCCCGGGGCCGCTCGAACAGGAAATCGTCAGAGTGACGAGTATTGGGGGTAGCATCACTTCCTGTCGCACCTCCCGGGATGTCCCCGGACCGATCCGGTGCCCGGTGCGGCATGCGTGGAGCGAATTGCGAGGTATGCCGAAGTGAACGTTGCAGACTTGGGGCTGCCGGTGGCCGTGCCGTCGACCGCGCTCTTCACCGATCAGTACGAACTCACCATGCTCCAGGCCGCGTTGCGGTCCGGGACCGCGGAGCGGCGGTCGGTCTTCGAGGTCTTCACCCGCCGGCTGCCCGAGGGCCGCCGCTACGGCGTGGTCGCCGGTACCGGCCGGGTGCTGGACGCCGTGGAGAACTTCCGCTTCGACGCGACGATCCTCGGCTTCCTGCGCGAGCGCGGCATCCTGGACGAGCCGACGCTCGAATGGCTGGGCGACTACCGCTTCACCGGTGACATCTGGGGCTATCCGGAGGGCGAGGTCTACTTCCCCGGTTCGCCGGTCATGCGCATCGAGGGCACGTTCGCCGAGGCCGTGGTGCTGGAGACGGTGATCCTCTCGATCCTCAACCACGACTCCGCGGTGGCCGCGGCCGCCTCCCGGATGGCGGTGGCGGCCGGCGACCGGCCGCTGATGGAGATGGGTGCCCGCCGCACCCACGAGCTGGCGGCGGTCGCCGCGGCCCGCTCCGCGTACGTCGGCGGTTTCCACACCACGTCCGACCTGGCGGCCGGCTTCCGCTACAACATCCCCACCGTCGGCACCAGCGCGCACGCCTTCACCCTGCTGCACGACAGCGAGCGGGACGCCTTCACCGCCCAGGTCGACACCCTCGGCAGCGGCACGACGCTGCTGGTGGACACCTTCGACGTGGCCGAGGCGGTCCGTACCGCGGTGGAGGTGGCGGGCCCCGGCCTCGGCGCGGTCCGGATCGACTCCGGGGACCTGTTGCTGATCGCCCACCGGGTGCGCCAGCAGCTGGACGAGCTGGGCGCCCGGCAGACCAAGATCGTGGTCACCAGCGATCTGGACGAGTACGCCATCGCCTCGCTCGCCGCCGCGCCGGTGGACGCGTACGGCGTCGGCACCCAGCTGGTCACCGGCAGCGGGCACCCGACCTGCTCGATGGTCTACAAGCTGGTCGCCCGCGCCGACGGCGACGAGCCGGGCGCCCCACTGCGGCCGGTCGCGAAGAAGTCGATGGGCGCCAAGTCCTCGGTCGGCGGCCGCAAGTGGGCCGCCCGGCGGCTGGACGCGGACGGCGTCGCGGAGGCCGAGGTCGTCGGGACCGGGCCGGTGCCGGCCGAGCTGGCCGACCGGCAGCTGCTGGTGCCGCTGGTGCGCGCGGGCGAGGTGGTGGGCCGCGAGCCGCTGGACGCCGCCCGCGACCGGCACATCACCGCCCGCGCCGGGCTGCCGCTGTCGGCGACCCAGCTCTCCCGCGGCGAGGCCGTACTGCCGACCGAGTACCGGTGATCCGGACCCTCTGAATCCCACCCGCCCGCGGGTGCGGTGGCCCGTTGCCGGGAAGGGCGCGGGCCACCGCTCGCGCGGCAACCGGACAGCAACTACCTTCGGTTACACCACCGCGCGGCCCTCCCCCGCGCCCCTCCGCTTCCCGACCGCTCCCCCGCCCCCGGTCCCCAGCCCGATTCCCGGCCGAAAGGCACACACCATGCACCGGACACTGATCGTCGTCGATGTGCAGAACGACTTCTGCGAGGGCGGCAGCCTCGCGGTGGCCGGCGGGGCCGATATCGCCGCGGCCATCACCGATCTGGTGGGCCAGGCGGCCGGCGACGGCTACCGCCATGTGGTGGCCACCCGCGACTACCACATCGATCCGGGCGACCACTTCTCCGACCATCCCGACTACGAGAACTCCTGGCCGGTGCATTGCGTGGTGGGCACCGAGGGCAGCGGCTTCCACCCGAACTTCGCCCCGGCCATCGCCTCCGGCGCGGTCGACGCGGTCTTCGACAAGGGCGCCTACACCGCCGCGTACAGCGGCTTCGAGGGGGCGGACGAGAACGGCACCCCGCTCGTGGACTGGCTGCGCGAGCACGGGGTCACCGAGGTCGACGTGGTCGGTATCGCCACCGACCACTGCGTACGCGCCACGGCGCTGGACGCGCTGCACGCCGGTCTGGACACCCGCGTCCTGCTGGACCTGACCGCGGGGGTCGCCGCGCACACCACCGAGCGGGCGCTGGCCGAGCTACGGGCGGCGGGCGCCGAGCTGACCGGCGTACCGGTGGTCGCCGGCCGCTGACGGGGCCGGGCCGGCGCTCAGGCGGGCGCCGGGGGCCGCAGCAGGGTCCGTATCGGGTGCCAGGACTCGGTGTCGTCCTCGGGGGTCTCGCGCCAGACCAGGCCGTCGGGGTGGTGCAGGACGGCCGTGATCTCGTCCGGGGTCGGCGGTTCGGTGTTGCCGCGCAGGTAGACGGCCCGCAGCCCGAGGTTGCGCAGCCTGGTCAGGGCGCGCTGGCGGTTCACGGCGTGGACCAGGACCCGGACCCGGCAGCGGCTGTCGTGGGGCGTGGGGAGCGGTCCGGCGCCGGGCCTGGGCAGCGAGAGGGCGACCACCACACTTCCGCCGGGAAGCTTGATGAAGCCGCCACCGGTCATCGTCATATCTCCCCCGTGAGAATCTGCGTCAACAAGGAACTCGTAAGACGCATCTAAACGCGATCGGCCGCCGCCCGCTAGGGGGCGACGGCCGATACGGCTCTGAACTGGGGATTTACCGGTTACTTACCGGCCGGGCCGACCTGGAGGACCACCGTGGAGCCGTCCCGGGCCTCCTTGGCGATCTTGATCCGGGTGTTGGTGTCAGGAACGATCACGCTGCCGGTCGGGTTCGCCTTGTCGTAGTAGACGCCGTGCCGGTCGTCGAAGACCGTGACGCCCTTCTTCGACTTGATCTTCACGACCTTGCCGTCCTTGTGCAGCGTCAGGGCGTCCGTCGGGTAATGCGTGAACGTCGAGTCGTAGGTCTGGAAGCGGTTGCGCATCAGCTTGCCGTCGGCCCACCGCTCGGCCTGCGGGTGGGCGTCGACCGGGAGGATCCGCCCGGAGCCCGGGTGCCGGCCGACGTTGTTGTCCACCTGCGAGGTGTCCCACAGCCAGATCAGCACGCCGTTCTGGAAGGGGAAGTGCTCGACCCAGTGCGGCTTGGCGGTCGTCCAGCCGAAGTTGTACGGACCGGTCTTGAGGGTCTTGTCGTACGACACGTACTGGCGGTTCTCGGCGATGTAGTACTGCGGGTAGTCCTTGGTGTAGGACGCGCCGATCCGCGAGAAGCCCTTACTGGTCCAGCCGTTGTCACCGCCCTCGGCGTTGTCGCTGAAGAGCGTCCTGCCGTCGGCGACGACGGCGAGGGCGTCGGCCGCGAAGCCCTTCAGGGCGGTGCCGGCGTCGGTCTGGTAGCGGAAGCGGAGGTCGATCTTCTTGCCGGCGTAGGCGTCGAGCGGGAAGACGAGGTCCTGGTAGCCGGCGGCCGTACCGGTCAGCGCGGGCTTGCCGCCGCCGTCGCGCGGGATGGCCTTGCCGCCCGCGGTGCCGTCGACCGGCGTCCAGTTGGCGCCGCCGTCGGTGGAGACCTCGGTGTAGAGGTAGTCGTAGTTCTGCTCGATGTCCCACCAGCCCTTGAGGGTCAGCGCCGCCTTGGACGTGCCGGTCAGGTCCACCGGCCGGGAGAGCGTGTTCTTCAGGTTGTCGCCCATACCGCTCCACCACTGCTTGGAGCCTTCGGCGGGCGGGACGATATCGGTCTTGACGGACTTCGACGGCAGTTCGACGACCACCGCCTGCTTGTCCTTGGTGTTGTACTCCGCGACGCCCAGCTTGTGGGTGGACTTCGTCGCGGCCTTCGCCTTGTCGTAGTTGAGCCAGCCCAGTTGCAGCTTGTCCCAGGCGCTCATGTCGCCGGGCAGGTCGCCGATGGCGTTCTTGCCGCGGCCCAGCCAGGAGCCGGCCGACATCAGCGACCAGAAGTCCACCGAGGATTCGCCGGTGCCCGAGGTGTCGTACTCGTCCGGCAGGCCCAGGTCGTGGCCGTACTCGTGGGCGTAGACGCCGAGTCCGCCGTTCTCCGGCTGCATGGTGTAGTCGCCGACCCAGATACCGGTGTCGCCGATCTGCGTGCCGCCCGCCTTGTTGTCCGCGGGGCCGGTCTTCCCGGCGTCGGTGCCGTACGCGTACCAGCGGTGCGCCCAGACGGCGTTGGTGCCCTGCTTGCCGCCGCCCGCGGACTCGTCCTCGCCGGCGTGCACGATCTGGAAGTGGTCGATGTAGCCGTCGGGCTCGTTGAAATTGCCGTCGTTGTCGTAGTCGTTGCGGTCCCACTGGTCGTACTGGGACAGGTCCGCCTTGATCTGGGCGGCGGTGCGGCCCTTGGCCTTCTGGTCCGTGACCCACTGGTTGACGCCGTCGCGGACCAGGTCCCAGACGTTGGGGCAGTTGGTGTCGCCGCAGTAGTTGGAGCCGTAGCGGGCCTCGTTCCAGGGGACCCGCACCCAGTCGCTGACCTGTCCGTCGACGGAGTAACGGCCCGAGGACTGCTTCTCGTAGTACTTGGCCAGCGATTCCTTGTTCTTGTCGTGCGAGAAGTAGAGGTCCTGGAAGTGCTTCTGGCTGAAGTCCTTCTGCCAGGCGGTGCTGTTGTCCGACTTGGGGTCGGGCTCGGCTATCTGGTTGTGCGCGGGGCCGGGGTCGCCGCCGTACATCTTGACCGGGGGCAGCGGGCCGTCGCCGTCCGGGTCGTACATCGTGGTGTTGTCGACCTTGTCGCCGAAGTCCACCAGGATCGTGAAGATCTTGTCGGTCTTCTCCCGCGCCAGCTCGACGTACTTGCCCTTGTACTTGCCCTTGGTCAGCTTGACGACCTTGGAGCCGTTCCGCTCGGTCGCCTTGGCCTCACCGGACAGGACCTGTTCGAGCGCTTCCTTGCGCTGCGCCGCCTGCTGGTCGCTGAACGGGCCCTTGAGGTCGTGGTCGACCGTCCGCTCGGGGGCCGGGTCCTGGCGCCGCTCGGACGGCGTCGGAGCGGCGGCGGTGGCCGGGACCGCCGCGGACGACAGCGCGGCCGCCCCGATCGCGGCGATGGCCGTGACCAGGGCGGCCGGTCTGAACACCCTTCTCTGATGTCTCACTTGATGCTTTCCTCCCCTTCGAACGGTCTGTGTCCGGGAAATTCGACCGGAAGCATGGGAGAAAAGACAGATCTTGACTTGGGCACGTCATCGAAGTACGTTGTCCGGCCCGCGCGTCACACCGGCCGGGCACGGCCGCGCGGCGCGCGACGGCCGCCCGGCAACTCCGGGGGGATATGCCCGCCGGTCATGCGCCCCCGTCCCCAGCAGGGGTTCCACCGGTCCGCGCAGAATGTTTCGCGGCGACCGGGCGGCTCCGTGCGCCCCCCGTGCGCCGGAACCGTGGATTAGGTCACGCTTACTCGCCGTTCCGCCCGGGAAGTAACGTCCCTAGGCTCACCGCACGTGCGTTCCTGTCGACCGCCCCCCTGCCGACGTTCCGAGGACGGATTACGCCATGCCTCGTCCGACCCCCGCCCAGCTCGTCTACGGTTCGGCCACCGTCTTTCTCTCCACCCTCGTGATGCTGCTGCTCTCCCGGACGGAGACCGGCATCGGGGTCGCGGTCATCGCGCTCGCCGGGCTCGGCATCGGGGTGCTCGTCGCCCTGACGGTGCCGATGCCGCTGAGGTCGCGCGCCCGCCGCCGGGCCGCCCACGCCGACTCCCCCGCCGCACCGGCCGCGTTGCCGCCCCGCCCGTCGCCCGCCGGCCGCATCCCGTCCGCCCGCGTCGCACAGCCGGCCGGCGCCACCGAGGCCCGCGTCGGCCCGCACGCGCGCTAGTCGGTGCGGGGCCGGTCCGGCCCCGTGCCGCGGGTCAGACCGCGGAGACCACCACGGTCTTGGCCGCCTTGTCGTGCAGGCACTGCTGGTAGGGCTTGTCCCAGGTGCACCACAGGACATTGATGAGCCAGAAGACGAAGCCGCAGCACGGCACGATCTCCGGGACCGAATAGACGGCGGCCCGGATCCAGCCGGGCGGACCGGCCGGCACCGCCCCGTTCGCCAGCATCGCGACCCGGATCTTCATCGCCATCTTGCCGACGGTCTGGCCGCGCGTGGTCAGCATCAGGCCCTCGTAGAGGAAGTACACGAGCAGGGTGACGCCCGAGACCGTCGCCTGCTTGCCGTTCTGGTCGCTGCTGGTGCTGGTGTAATCCACCCAGCCCACCAGGACGTTCATGATCACGGCGACCGGTACGGCGACGATGATGAAGTCGATGATCCGCGCCACCAGCCGCCGGCCGCGGTTCGCCAGCGGCGGCATCCCGGCGAGCGGATCGGCCGCACCGTACTGCCCGCCGTACGGAGTACCGCCGTACGGGCCTCCCCCGTAGTGCGGCGGGGCACCACCGGGGGGCGGCGGAGGTGGGGGCGGCGCACCGCCGGGCGGGGGCGGGGGCGGGGGCGGGGGCGGAGCACCACCGGGCGGAGGCGCACCACCAGGGGGCGGGGCGCCGCCGCCCTCGGCGCCCGTGCCGCCGCCGTACGGAGAGCCGCCGGCGGGAGGGCCGCCCGGCGGCGGTTCCTGCGGCCTCTTCGGGAACGGTTCGTCCGCCGGCGGTTCACCGGAGCCGGCACCGGGCTGGTCGGTACTCATGGCCCGAGTCGACCCCGTACGGCGGTCCGCCGCATCCGGCGAAGGCCGTTCGGGGGACGCGGGCCCCGGACGGCCCCGCGGCGGAGCGCGCCGCGGGGAGGCCCGGCCCCGGCGATGCGACCGGGTCAGCCGGCGGCGACGAACGTCCGCGCGGCCTTGTCGTGCCAGCACTGCCGCCACGGGCGGTCGAACAGGCACCAGAGGGCGTTCACGACCCCGATGACCAGGATGCCGAGCACGCCGTACACCAGCCAGCGCTTGACCGCCGCGGCGAGGGGCGGGGTGTCGTGGCTCTCGATGTCCAGCACCCGGACCCGGCACAGCTTCTTGCCGAGGGTGCGGCCCCACTTGGCGGTCGGCAGCGCCTCGTAGAGCCCACCGCCGATCAGCAGGACGGCCAGTACCGCGGCGAGGACCGGTGCGGTGGTCCCGTCGAGCAGGTAGACGGTCACCTGGCGGCCGGACTGCTTGGCCGCCTGGACCTTGGCGTCGATATGGTCCGCGGCGGTGCCCCACATCGGGACGGCGACCGCGGCGGCGGCCGCGCCCAGCACCACCGAGTCGATCAGCCGGGCCGCGAACCTGCGGCCGAGCCCGGCCGGGTGGCCCTGCGCGGCCTGTGCCGCCGCGAAGAAGACATCGGCGGTCGGGGGCTTCCAGGGGATGACGCCGTCGGCGCCCGCGTCCTGTCCGGCGGGCGCCGCGGGCCCGCCGTGCGGAACCTGGGCCGGTACCTGGCCGGGGACCTGCCGGCCCGGGTGCGGCCGGGCCGGCGGGAGCGGCGCGGCCGGCTGCTGGGCGGACGGCTGCGGTGCCGGGATCTGCGGCGGGACCTGCTGCCGCAGCGGGGCCTGCTGAGCCGGGTGCCCGGGGGACGGCTGCTGCCGGGGCTGGGCGGACTGGGGCGGGCGGCCCTGTTGCGGGGTCCCGACGGAGGGCAGCGGCTGCGGGGCGGCGCCGGGCGGGCCGGACGGCTGCCCCGGCTGCCGGCCGGTCTGCGGGCCCGGCTGCGCACCGGGCCGGTCCGGACCGCCGGGCGGCGCCGTGCGGAACGCCATCGTCCCGCCGCCCTTGGCGGGCCCGGCGGCCTCCTGGTGCGGGGTACGGAACGCGGTGGTGCCCTGGTCGCCGGAGGCGGGACGGCCGGTGTGCGCGGCCGGGTTGACGGCACGGATGGTGACGGTCCCGTCGCGCGGGACGTCGGGGTCCTGCGGGGCGGGGGTGGCGGGCGGCGCGGCGGCGGGCGGTTCGCCGCCCGCGGACTCGGCGGGCGCCGGAGCACCGCCACCGGACTCCTCGCGCTGCGGCGGCACCCCGCCCCGCGCGGCCGGCGCCTCGGGCGGTCCCCACGAGATCCGGCGGTCCGGCTCGCCGCCGAAGCCGCTCTGCCGGGACGCGTCGGCCTGCCAGGAGGCGGCCGCCTGCGGACCGGTGCCGTGCGGGCGGCCCGGCTCGTCCCATGCCGCGGGTCGGGTCTCCGTCTCACCGCTCCGGCGTACGACGGGCACCGCGGCGCCGCCGGGCGCCGCCTCGTCGAGGAAGACCGGGCCGGTCTCCTCGACCGCGGGCGTGACCGGGGCGGGCGCCGGGGACGCGGAGGTGACGCCGGGCGGCGGCGCGGGCATCGCCTCCCCCTCGGCCGGAGCGGGCCGGCTGGTGCCCGGCACCCATGCGGCACCGTTCCAGTACCGGATATAGCCGGGGATGGACGGGTCCGGATAGAAGCCTGGCGTGGGGCTGCCGGCGGATCCTGAGGTAGGGGCGCTCATGTCCGAAGTCCCGTATCTGTACTCGGCCTGGTGGGTGTGGGGTGCAGTCTGCCGCAACGCGGCGTCCACATCTATCAGACGCCGCGTCGCGTCCGCGCCGGCGCCCGGCCGCGACCACCTGGAAGAGACCGGTGAAAAAAGTTGTGCGAAGTCGCGTAATGATCCGGCGTCTGCCGCCTCTCTCTGTATGTGGGCCCATTGACGGGCACGCGTTCAGGGAGCGCAGAGAGGCGGATTGCATGTACACCGTGGTGGAACGAGAGTTGGAACTGGGCCTGGTCCTGTCGCCGGAGCGCACCATCGCGGTGCCGGCCCGGCTGACGTACCGGGCGGACGACCCGTACGCCGTCCATGTCACCTTCCACATCGGCTCGGACGCCCCCGTCCACTGGACGTTCGCCCGTGAACTGCTCGTCGAGGGCGTGTTCCGGGCGTGCGGCCACGGGGATGTGCGGGTCTGGCCGACGAAGCTGGACGGCCGCAGCCTGGTCTGTGTGGCGCTGTCGTCGCCGGACGGTGACGCGCTGCTGGAGGCGCCGGCCGCGGCGGTCTCGGCGTGGCTGGAGCGCACCCTGCGGGTGGTGCCGCCCGGGTCCGAGCAGCAGCACCTGGGGATCGACAAGGAGCTGAGCGAGCTGCTCGCCCTGACCAACCGCGACGACCTGTGGCCGACCGACCTCTGGCCCGGGGACGAGTGGCCCGAGCCCGGGGCCTGAGCCATGGCGGCCGCCACCGCCGGTGAGTCACCCCGCACACTTGTGAAATATTCAACCGAATTCCCGTGTTGTCCCCGTCATGACCGAGACGTACCGCGCACACCTGGACCCGACCGCCACCGCCGACGACCACGGGTACGAATACGGCTCCGACTCCGCTCTCGCCCCCACGTCCCGTCCCACTCCCACTTCCGCCCCCGGCTACCACGAGCACGGCACGGCCGCCGAGCGCTGGGCACGCGCCCGGCTGTTCTTCGAGGCCAAGGACTTCACCGCCGCGGCCCGGATCCTCCGGGGTCTGGTCGACGCGGACCCGCGGCCGGTCGCCCCCCGGCTGCTGCTCGCCCGCGCCTACTACCACTCGGCCCAACTGCGGCGCGCCGAGACCGAGTTGCGCACCGTCCTGGAGCACGATCCGGTCGAGGAGTACGCCCGGCTGATGCTGGGCCGCACCCTGGAGCGCCAGGGCCGCCCCGCCGAGGCCGCCCCGCACCTGCGGATCGCCGCGGCGCTGGGCGCCGACACCGGCGGACGCGGCTGAGCCCGCACGGGCGGCCCGGGTCGGCCGTACGGGCGGGGTGACCGGCCGGCAGGCGGGGCGGGCCGGGCGGGCTGAGCCCGCCCGGCGCGGCCCGGCCGCGCTCAGCCGCGGTACGCCTCCAGCAGCCGCAGCCACACCTCGCTGATGGTCGGGTAGGAGGGCACCGCGTGCCAGAGGCGTTCGATGGGGACCTCGCCGGCCACCGCGACCGTCGCGGAGTGCAGGAGTTCGCCGACGCCGAGGCCGACGAAGGTGGCGCCGAGCAGTACCTCGCGGTCCAGGTCGACGACCATCCGGGCCCGGCCGCGGTAGCCGTCGGCGTACAGCGCGGAGCCGGCCACCGCGCCCAGATCGTGGTCGATCACCCGGATGCGGTGGCCGGCGCGTTCCGCCTCGGCGGCGGTGCGGCCGACCGAGGCGGCCTCGGGGTCGCTGAAGACGACCTGCGGGACGGCCTCAATGTCCGCGGTCGCGGCGTGCGCGCCCCACCGGTCGGACTCCAGGACCGGCACCTGCCGCGCGCGGGCGGTGATGGCGGCGCCGGCGATCCTGGCCTGGTACTTGCCCTGGTGGGTCAGGAGCGCGCGGTGGTTGACGTCGCCGACGCCGTAGAGCCAGTCGCCCGCCACCGACCGGACCCGGCAGCTGTCGTCCACGTCCAGCCAGGAGCCCGGTTCCAGGCCGATGGTCTCCAGGCCGAGGTCGTCGGTGCGCGGGGCACGGCCGGTGGCGATCAGGATCTCGTCGGCGACGATCTCCTCCCCGGAGTCCAGGATGACGGTCACCGGGCCGCCCGGTGCCTCCCGGCGCACCTCGCGCACCTCGGTGCCGGTACGGAGGAGCACCCCGGCCTCGGCGAGCGATTCGGCGACCAGGAGGCCGGCGAACGGTTCCATCCGGGGCAGCAGCCCCTCACCGCGCACCAGCAGCGTGACGGAGGCGCCCAGGGCCCGCCAGGCGGTGGCCATCTCGACGCCCACCACACCGCCGCCGACCACCACCAGACGGCCCGGTACGGCCTGTGCGCTGGTGGCCTCGCGGCTGGTCCAGGGCTTGGCCTCGGCGAGCCCCGGAATGCCGGGGATCACCGCGCGGCTGCCGGTGCACACCGCGACCGCGTGCCGTGCGGTGAGCACCCGCCCGCCGTCGACCACCACCCGGCGCGGGCCGTCCAGCCGGCCCACACCGCGCACCAGGTCGACACCGACCGACTCCAGCCACCGCACCTGGCCGTCGTCCTTCCAGTGGGAGGCGAAGTCGTCGCGGTGGGCGAGGACGGCGGGGGCGTCCAGGGGGCCGGTCACCGCGTCCTTGAGGCCGGCGACGCGGCGCGCCTCGGAGCGGGCGGTGACCGGGCGCAGCAGGGCCTTGCTGGGCATACAGGCCCAGTAGGAGCATTCGCCGCCGACGAGTTCGCTCTCCACGATCACCGCGCTGAGCCCGCCGGCGTGGACGCGGTCGGCGAGGTTCTCACCGGGCGGCCCGGCCCCCAGGACCACGACGTCGTACTCGGCTTCGGTCGTTTCGCTCGCTGCCATCGGCTCATCGCTCCCTGCGTGGGCATGGGCGGCCCGGTGGGGCCCGGCGGGTCCTCGTCCATACTCTGCCCCGGGGACCGTGGCCGCATCCGGCGGTTCGCCGCCTCCCGGGCCACGCGGCGGCCGGCCGGGCCCGGCGCGTACCGGGGTCCGGTACACGGCCCGGTACGCGGACGGCGCTCCGCCGCCTCCGCCGGACCGGTGGCGCTCCGCCCCGGCCCCGTACGAGGCCGGGTGGGCCATCGCGGGCCCGGGGCAGGAACGTGATGGTGCCGGTCAGCTCGGTCGGTTCCGGGCGAAGGCCGGAGATCGGAGATCGGAGGCCAAAGTGGGGGGGCAGATCTCGGACGGTCCCGGTGTCGCGTCCGACGAGAGGGCGATCGGGGCGGCCTGGACGGTGCGCCGCTCGGCGGACGGCCACCGGTCGTGGGGCCCGCACCGCCGCCCCCGGGACCCCGGCACCCGGAATCGGCCGCACCCGCACCCGTACGAGCCCGCCCCGTCGCCGTTCACACCAGCTCGTCCGGGTTCAGAAGAGCTTGCCCGGGTTCAGGATGCCCAGCGGGTCGAAGACGTCCTTGATGCCGCGCTGCAACTCCAGGCCCACCGGCCCCAGTTCGCGGGCCAGCCATTCCTTCTTCAGGACGCCGACGCCGTGTTCGCCGGTGATCGTGCCGCCCAGGCTCAGGCCGAGGGCCATGATCTCGTCGAAGGATTCGCGGGCGCGGCGGGATTCGTCGGGGTCGTCGGCGTCGAAGCAGACGGTGGGGTGGGTGTTGCCGTCGCCGGCGTGCGCGCAGACGCCGATGGTGAGGTCGTATTTCGCGGCGATGGCGGCGGTGCCGTCGAGCATCTCGGCGAGGCGGCTGCGCGGGACACACACATCGTCGATCATCGTGGCCGATTTGAGCCCTTCCAGGGCGGTCAGGGTCAGCCGGCGGGCCTGGAGCAGCAGGTCGGACTCGGCGGGGGTGTCGGCGGGGACGACCTCGGTGGCGCCGGCCGCGGTGCACAGCGCGCCGACGGCGGCGAGGTCGGCGGCCGGGTCGGGGGTGTCGAAGGCGGCGAGCAGCAGGGCCTCGGTGCTGTCCGGGAGGCCCATCCGGGCCAGCGCGTTGACGGCGCGGACGCTCGTACGGTCCATGAGTTCGAGCAGCGAGGGGGCGTGGCCGCGGGCCATGATCTCGCAGACCGCCTCGCAGGCGGCCGCGGTGGAGGGGAACTCGGCGGCCAGCGCGAGCTGTTGCGGCGGCTCCGGCTTGAGGGCGAGGACGGCGCGGACGACGATGCCCAGGCTGCCCTCGGAGCCGACGAAGAGCCGGGTGAGGTCGTAGCCGGCGACGCCCTTGGCGGTGCGCCGGCCGGTCGTCAGGAGGCGGCCGTCGGCGAGGACGATGTCGAGGCCGAGGACGTACTCGGCGGTGACGCCGTACTTGACGCAGCACAGTCCGCCGGAGGCGGTGCCGATGTTGCCGCCGATCGAGCACTGCTCCCAGCTGGAGGGGTCCGGCGGGTAGTAGAGGCCGTGTTCGGCCACGGCGCGGGAGAGGACGGCGTTGACGACGCCGGGTTCGACGACGGCTATCCGGTCGACGGGGCTGATCTCCAGGATGCGGTCCATCTTGACCAGCGAGAGCACGATGCAGCCGTCGGAGGCGTTGGCGGCGCCCGACAGGCCGGTCCGCGCACCCTGCGGGACGACCGGGACGCGCAGGGTGGTGGCGGTGCGCATGACGTGCTGGACCTGCTCGACGGTGCGCGGCAGGACGACGGCGGCGGGGGTGCCGGCCGCGCAGAAGCTCGCCATGTCGTGGGCGTAGGAGCCGGTGACGTCGGGGTCGGTGAGGATCGCTTCCGCGGGGAGTCCGGCGCGCAGGTGTGCGATGAGGTCCATACGGCCAGCCTCGCATCCGCGGGCGCCCCGGGGAAGATCACCGGCCAAAGGTCACGGGGCGGGCCGGGTGCCGGCCCGCCCCGGGGCGGATCAGAGGTTGCCGCGGCGCTCCTGCTCGCGCTCGATGGCCTCGAAGAGGGCCTTGAAGTTGCCCTTGCCGAAGCCCAGCGAGCCGTGCCGCTCGATCATCTCGAAGAACACCGTCGGCCGGTCCTGGACCGGCTTGGTGAAGATCTGGAGCAGATAGCCGTCCTCGTCGCGGTCGACCAGGATCTTCAGCTCGCGCAGCGTCTCGACGGGGACCCGGGTCTCGCCGGCCCAGTCGCCGAGGGTGTCGTAGTAGGAGTCGGGGGTGTCCAGGAACTCCACACCGGACTCGCGCATGGCGCGGACGCTGGCGACGATGTCGTTGGTGGCCAGCGCGATGTGCTGGACGCCGGGGCCGCCGTAGAACTCCAGGTACTCGTCGATCTGCGACTTCTTCTTGGCCACCGCGGGCTCGTTGAGCGGGAACTTGACCTTGCGGGTGCCGTCCGCGACGACCTTCGACATCAGGGCGGAGTACTCGGTGGCGATGTCGTCGCCGACGAACTCCTTCATGTTGGTGAAGCCCATGACGTTGTTGTAGAAGCTCACCCACTCGTCCATCTTGCCGAGTTCGACGTTGCCGACGCAGTGGTCGATGGCCTGGAAGCGGCGGGCTCCGGTCGCCACGAGCGGGGCGGCGGCGACGAAGCCGGGCAGGTACGCGCCGTGGTAGGCGGTGCGCTCGACGAGGGTGTGCCGGGTCTTGCCGTAGGTGGCGATGGCGGCGCGGACGACGGTGCCGTGCTCGTCGGTGGTCTCGTAGGGCTCGTCGATACCGGTGGCGCCGTGCGCGACGGCGTAGGCGTAGGCGGCACGGGCGTCCGGTACCTCGATGGCGAGGTCGATGACGCCGTCGCCGTGCGCCGCGACGTGGTCGGCGAGGAAGTGGCCCCAGTCGGTGGTGGGCCGGATGACGGAGGTGAAGACGAACCGGGCGCCGCCGGATTCGAGGACGTAACTCGCGGTCTCGCGGCTGCCGTTCTCCGGTCCGGAGTAGGCGACGCGCTTCATGCCGAAGGCGGTGGCGTAGTAGTGCGCGGCCTGCTTGGCGTTGCCGACGGCGAAGACGACCGCGTCCATCCCCTTGACCGGGAAGGGATCCGCCTGCCGAGCCGTGCCGGGGGTGGAGGGCTTGGTGTGCATCGTGGTGTCTGCCATGGCCGCAGAGTCCCGCCGATCCACAAGGTGCGCAATAGTTTGTGCATTTGCTGGGCATGATGCCTAGCAGGTGGGGAGTTTTGCCGGGCTATCTGTACATGATGACCATCGGAATCGGAGGAACCGACGATGGCGATCGATCATTTGGACGGGGCGCTGATCGAGCTGCTGGCGCGCGAGCCGCGGATCGGCGTGCTGGAGGCGTCCCGGCGGCTCGGGGTGGCGCGCGGGACGGTGCAGGCCAGACTCGACCGGCTTCAGTCGAATGGAGTGATCCGGGGGTTCGGGCCGGAGGTGGACCCGGCGGCGCTCGGCTATCCCGTGACCGCATTCGCGACACTTGAGATCAAACAAGGGCAAGGAGGTGACGTACGCGCCCATTTGGCGACCGTTCCGGAGGTGCTTGAACTGCATACAACGACCGGACATGGGGACATGCTCTGCAGGCTCGTCGCCAGGTCCAACGCCGATCTGCAACGGGTGATCGATCGGGTCGTGGGTTTTGATGGCATCGTGCGGGCTTCGACCGCGATTGTCATGGAAAACCCGGTTCCACTGCGCATCATCCCGCTGGTGAAACAGGCATCGGGGGACTGACCGAGGAGAGCGCCGAGTGAGCTTCTGGGAGTACGTCGGCAACCGGCACACCCAGCTGCTGACGGATGCGTACCAGCACGCCAGCGCGGTCTTCCAGTGCATGGTGGTCGCCACCGTGCTGGGCGTCGCGCTCGGCGTGCTCACGTACCGCAGCGAATGGGCGGGCAACCTCGCCACCGCCACGACCGCCACGATCCTGACGATGCCCTCGCTGGCCATGATCGGCCTGCTGATCCCGGTCGTCGGCCTCGGCGTCGCTCCCACGGTCATCGCCCTGACCCTGTACGGGCTGCTGCCGATCGTCCGCAACGCCATCGTCGGACTGCGCGGTGTCGACCCCACGCTGGTGGACGCGGCCAAGGGCATCGGGATGTCGCGCACCGCCCGGCTGCTGAAGGTCGAACTGCCGCTGGCCTGGCCGCCGATCCTCACCGGCATCCGGGTCGCCACCCAGATGCTGATGGGTATCGCGGCCATCGCCGCCTACGCCTCGGGCCCCGGCCTCGGCAACGAGATCTTCCGCGGTATCGCCTCGCTCGGCAGCGCCAACGCCCTCAACCAGGTACTCTCCGGCACCCTCGGGATCGTCGTCCTCGCCCTGCTCTTCGACGCCGCCTATGTCCTGATCGGACGCCTGACCATCTCCAGGGGGATCCGTGCCTGAACCGTCCGGAACGACCGCAGCCACCGGCGCCGGCATCCGGCTGGAGAATCTGACGAAACGCTACGCGGGCAGCCCCGGCCCCGCGGTGGAGAACGTCAGCATGGAGATCAAGGCCGGTGAGCTGGTGGTCTTCGTGGGGCCCTCCGGCTGCGGGAAATCCACCACCCTCAAGATGATCAACCGGCTGATCGAGCCCACCGCCGGCCGCATACGCATCGGCGACGAGGACGTCACCGGCATCGACCCGGTCCGGCTGCGCCGCAAGGTCGGCTACGCCATCCAGTCCTCCGGCCTCTTCCCGCACATGACCGTCGCCCAGAACATCGCGCTGGTACCGAAAATGGCCGGCTGGTCCCGGCCCAGGATCCGCGACCGGGTCGCGGAGATGCTCGACCTGGTCGGCCTGGAACCGGGCGAGTTCCACGGCCGCTATCCGCGCCAGCTCTCCGGCGGCCAGCAGCAGCGCGTCGGCGTCGCCCGCGCCCTGGCCGCCGACCCGCCCGTCCTGCTGATGGACGAGCCGTTCGGGGCCGTCGACCCGATCACCCGTGACCACCTCCAGGACGAGCTGATCCGGCTCCAGCACGAGCTGCACAAGACCATCGTCTTCGTCACCCACGACTTCGACGAGGCCATCAAGCTCGGCGACCGCATCGCGGTGCTCCGCGAGCGCTCGCACATCGCCCAGTTCGACACCCCCGAAGCCATCCTCACCAACCCGGCGGACGACTTCGTCTCCGGCTTCGTGGGCGCCGGCGCCGCGCTCAAGCGGCTCAATCTCACCCGGGTCCGGGACGTCGGCGTCGTCGACTTCCCCACCGCCGGGGTCGACGACCCGCTCCAGTCCATCTTCGACCTGCTGCGCTCCGGCACCACCAACGAGGTGCTGCTGCTCGACCGGCACCGCCGCCCGTACAAATGGCTGCGCCGCGGCGATCTCTCGCGGGCCAAGGGATCGCTGGCGCGGGCCGGCACGCTGGTGCACGACACGGTCACCCGGGACGCGACGCTGCGCGACGCCCTGGAGGCGGTGCTCACCGACAACGCGGGCCGGGTCGCGGTCACCGGGCGGCGCGGCGAGTACACCGGCGTGGTCGACATGGAGACGCTGATGAACAACGTCCACGAACTGCTGGAGGCGGACCGGCTGGAGGCCGTCGAGCACCAGCACCAGCTCCAGGAGCAGCGCGCCCTGCTGACCCGGCAGGAGCAGGAGGGCGGATACGCGGCGGGCCCGAACGGTACGGACGGCCCCGCGGGGGTCACCGCATGAGCCCGCGCGATACCAGCAGGCCCCGTAAGGACGAGCGGCCGCCGGGCGAGCACGAGGTGCACGGTGTGGCCTTCCGCGACGAGGTGACGGCCGCGGATCCGGCACTGGCGGCCGCCACGGCCGAACCCGCGCCGCCGCCCGCCGCGACGGCGCGCCGGATCGGCCCGCGGCAGGCGGCCCTGCGGCCGGCCTTCCTGGCCGCCGCGCTGCTCGCCACCTGGCTGTGGTTCCGCGGCGCCCGCCTGGACTCCATCGCCCACCAGGCGGTGGACCACGGCAAGGTGTGGCTGGCGCTGCGCCAGCACGTCGAACTCACCGTGGTCTCCACCTTCTTCGTGCTGGTCATCGCGATCCCGCTGGGCATCGCCCTGACCCGCTCCGCGCTGCGCCGCGCGGCGCCGGTCGCGGTGGCCCTCGCCAACCTCGGCCAGGCGGTCCCCGCCCTGGGTCTGCTGGTCCTGCTGGTCATCTGGCTCGGCATCGGCGCCAGGGCCGCCGTCATCGGCATGGTCGCCTACGCCGTGCTGCCCGTCCTGGCCAACACCATCGCCGGGCTGCGCGGTATCGACCCGACGCTGACCGAGGCCGCCCGCGGTATCGGCATGTCCCCGCTGGGCGTGCTGCGCAAGGTGGAACTGCCGCTGGCCGTACCGCTCATCCTGGCCGGGGTGCGCACCGCGCTCGTGCTGAACGTCGGCACCGCGACGCTGGCCACCTTCGGCGGCGGCGGGGGCCTGGGCGACCTGATCTCGGCGGGCATCATCACCCAGCGGATGCCGGTACTGATCCTGGGATCCGTACTGACCGTGGTGCTCGCCCTGCTGGTGGACTGGCTGGCCTCGCTCGCCGAGCTGCTGCTGCGGCCGCGCGGCCTGGAGGGGACGGTCTGATGGCGCACCGCGTACCCCACCGGCGCACCCGTCGCACCCGTCGCCGCGCGGCCGCCGCGGCACTGGCCGGCGCCCTGCTCGCCGCCGGGCCCGCCGGCTGCGGCCTGGTCAGCGGCAGCCCGATGAGCGATACCGTCAAGCCCGGTACGGTCGGCCGGGGGCTGCCCCTCAAGGGCGCCGAACTCACCGTCACGTCCAAGGAGTTCACCGAGAACATCATCCTCGGCCAGATCATGGGCCTGGTGTTCAAGGCGGCCGGCGCCACCGTCATCGACAAGACCAACATCCAGGGCACGATCGGCGCCCGCGAGGCCGTCAAGTCCGGTACCGCGGACGGGATGTACGAGTACACCGGCACCGCCTGGATCACCTTCCTCGGCAACGAGCACCCGATCGCCGACCCGTACCGGCAGTGGGCGGCGGTCCGCGACGCCGACCGGGCCAACGGCCTCGACTGGCTGCCCCCCGCCGCCCTGAACAACACCTACGCACTGGCGCTGAACGCCGCCAACGAGAAGAAGTACGGCGTCCGGAACCTCTCGGACGTCGCCGCACTCCTCAAACGCGACCCCGGCGCGGTCACCCTGTGCGTGGAGAACGAGTTCGCCACCCGCAACGACGGCCTGCCGGGCATGGCGAAGGCGTACGGCATGGACATCCCGCCCGCCGCCATCCGCAAGATGACCGGCGGCGTCGTCTACACCGAGGCGTCCCAGGGCACGGCGTGCACCTTCGGCGAGGTCTTCACCACCGACGGCCGCATCAAGGCGATGGGCCTGACCGTCCTCGCCGACGACCGGCACTTCTTCCCCAACTACAACGCCGCGCCCGAGATGCACTCCGCGACGATGCGGAAGTACCCGGAGATCGCCGGCGTCCTCGCCCCCGTCACCGCGGCCCTCGACAACGAGGTCGCGCAGAAGCTCAACCGCGAGGTGGACGTGGCGGGCCGGGACCCGCACGAGGTCGCCAGGGACTGGCTGATCGGGAAGGGGTTCATCACCGCGGGGTAGCGGCCCGCCGTACGACCCCCGGGCGCGGCGGCGTACGGATCAGCAGCTGGGCACGTCGCCGCCGGTGCGGAGCGCCTTGAGGGCGTCCACCGCACCGCCGAGGGTGGTGACGGGGATCAGCCGCATGCCGTCGGGCAGCTCGGCGCGGGCCTCCGCGCACTCCTTGACCGGGACCAGGAAGACCGTGGCGCCGTCGCGGTGCGCGGCCTGGGTCTTGAGGGGGACGCCGCCGACCGCGCCGACCTTGCCGTCGGCGGTGATCGTGCCGGTACCGGCGACGTTCTTGCCGCCGGTCAGATCGTGCCCCGCACCGTCGCCGTCCAGTTTGTCGACGATGCCGAGGGCGAACATCAGACCGGCGCTGGGGCCGCCCACGTCCGCCAGGCTCAGCTTGACCTTGACGTCCTTGGCGGACTTGTCGAGGTGGCCGAGCGCGGCGCTGGTGGCGGTGGACTGCGACTTCTTCATCTGGTCCGCGTTGTGCTCGGCGATCTGCTCGGTGCTCTCGCCCACGGGATAGACCGCGTCGCGCGGCATCACGGCCTCGTCCGTGCGGAACCAGCCCGTGACGACATCCGGCAGGTGGATGGACGCCTGGGGGCCGGTGGCGACGATCGAGGTCATCCGCAGCTGGCCGCTGGTCTCGCGGGTGTCGGCGCCGGTGATGGTGATCACCGGCTTGCCCTTGTCGTCACCGAGGACGTTCGCCGTCATCCCCGGATACGCGACCGAGAACGGCAGCGGTGCGAACGCCGCCGTGACGAGCAGGGCGACGACGGGGGCGGCGCAGACCACCAGGATGCGGGCACGTGAGGACACCCCGCCACCCTAAAGGACCCCCGCCCCGGCGGTCTCACCGCAGCGCTTCGGCCACTTCCCGGGCGGCATCGACCACCCGCGGGCCGACCCGGTCGGAGACGCTGTCCGAGAGCATCACCACGCCGACGCTGCCCTCTATGCCGCTCACCCCGAGCAGCGGCGCCGCCGCCCCGCTGGCGCCGGCCTCCAACTCCCCGTGGGTCAGGGCGAGTCCGGCGTCCTGGGTCCTGCCCTGGCGGGCCTTGAGGATCGCCCGCCCGGCGGCCCCCCGGTCCAGCGGATGCCGGAATCCGGCCCGGTAGGCGACGTGGTAATCCGTCCAGGTCGGCTCCACCACGGCGACGGCGAGCGCTTCGGCGCCGTCGACGAGGGTGAGATGCGCGGTGGCCCCGATGTCCTCGGCGAGCGAGCGCAGCGCGGGCAGCGCGGCCTCTCTCACCAGCGGATGCACCTGGCGGCCCAGGCGCAGCACGCCGAGGCCGACCCGGGCCCGGCCGCCGATGTCCCGGCGCACCAGAGCGTGCTGCTCCAGGGTCGCGAGCAGGCGGTAGACCACGGTGCGGTTGACGCCGAGCTTGTGGGACAGCTCGGTGACGGTCAGCCCGTGGTCGGTGTCGGCGAGCAGTTTGAGGACGCGCAGTCCCCGGTCGAGCGTCTGGGAGGTCTCCGCGGTCACGACGCCCCCTCCTCGTGTGAGTGGCGGCGCTCGGACGCGACACGCCGCCCGTCCCGGAGCAGCGCGCAAGAGGCCGCCGGCCGCATGGCACCGGCTGCGCTCCGCGGCGGCGCTGCCACGGGGCGTGTTCGTGACGGGACAGTAGCGAGCCAGTCCGGTCAGCGGAAGGGCACGTCCAGAATCCGGTCTCTCCCGTCCGGTATATCCGCTCTGGCGCACCCTCCCGGCGGCCGGCGGCCTTTCGGCGAGAGCCATACCGTAATCGAGTCGTGACCTGTCCGGGGCGCCGTGGGGCGGGTCTTGGAAGAGGCGCGGGGAGAAAGAGCGGGGCGGCACCCCGTCCAGGAGTGCCGCCCCGCACTGACGTCATCCGCCGTCCCCGGCCCCGCCGTTCGCCGGGCACGGTGCCGGTACGGCGCTCAGGCCGCCGCGCTCACCGCATGCGCGTGGCCCACTCCTGCACCTTCTTGATCCGCTCGCGCAGCTGTCCGGCGGTGGCCTCCGCGCTCGGCGGCCCGCCGCACACCCGCCGCAGCTCGGTGTGGAGCACGCCGTGCGGTTTGCCGGACTGGTGGACGTACGCGCCGACCAGGGTGTTCAGCTGCTTGCGCAGCTCCAGCATCTCCTTGTGCGTGACCACCGGGCGGCGTTCGGCCGGCAGCTCCAGCAGGTCGGCCTCCGCGTCCGGCTTCTTCCGGCTGTGCGCGATCTGCCGGGCCTGCCGCTTCTGGAGCAGCATCTGCACCTGGTCGGGCTCCAGCAGCCCGGGGATGCCGAGGTAGTCCTGCTCCTCCGCGCTGCCCGCGTGCGCCTGCATGCCGAACTCGGCGCCGTCGTAGAGCACCCGGTCGAAGACCGCCTCCGACTCCAGCGCCTCGAAGGAGAACTGCTCCTGCTCGCCGGTGTCCTCGTCCTGCTGCTTCTCGGCCTCCGCGAGCTCCTTCTCGGACTCCGCGAACGGGTCCTCCTCGCCGTCCTTCTTCGGCTTGTCCAGGACGTGGTCGCGCTCGACCTCCATCTCGTTCGCGAACGTCAGGAGCATCGGCACGGTCGGCACGAAGACGGAGGCCGTCTCACCGCGCTTGCGGGACCGTACGAAACGGCCCACCGCCTGCGCGAAGAACAGCGGCGTGGAGATCGTCGTGGCGTACACGCCGACCGCCAGCCGCGGCACGTCGACGCCCTCGGACACCATCCGGACCGCGACCATCCAGCGGTCGTCGGAGGCCGCGAAATCGTCGATCCGCTGCGAGGCCCCGGAGTCGTCGGACAGGACGAGGGTGGCGCCCCGCCCGGTGATCTCCCGGATCAGCTTGGCGTAGGCGCGGGCCTGCTCCTGGTCGGAGGCGATCACCAGCGCCCCGGCGTCCGGGATGCCCTTGCGGACCTCCGTCAGCCGCTGGTCGGCGGCGCGCAGCACATTGGGCATCCAGTCGCCGCGCGGGTCCAGCGCGGTGCGCCACGCCTGCGAGACGGCGTCCTTGGTCATCGGCTCGCCGAGCCGCGCCGCGATCTCGTCACCGGCCTTCGTCCGCCAGCGCATGTTGCCGCTGTAGGAGAGGAAGATGACCGGGCGGACGACGCCGTCGGCGAGCGCGTTCCCGTAGCCGTAGGTGTAGTCGGCGGAAGAGCGCCGGATCCCGTCGTTGCCCTCCTCGTACGTCACGAAGGGGATCGGGTTGGTGTCGGACCGGAACGGGGTGCCGGTCAGCGCGAGCCGGCGGGTGGCCGGTTCGAACGCCTCCAGGCACGCCTCGCCCCAGGACTTGGAGTCACCGGCGTGGTGGATCTCGTCGAGGATGACCAGCGTCTTGCGCTGTTCGATCCGGTTGCGGTGCAGCATCGGGCGTACGCCGACGCCCGCGTAGGTGATCGCGACGCCGTGGTACTCGCGGCCCAGGGGGCCCGCGCTGTACTCGGGGTCGAGTTTGATCCCCACCCGGGCGGCGGCCTCGGACCACTGCTTCTTCAGATGCTCGGTGGGCGCGACGACCGTCACCTGCTGCACGACGTGATGGTGCAGCAGCCATGAGGCGAGGGTGAGCGCGAAAGTGGTTTTGCCGGCGCCTGGTGTCGCGACGGCGAGGAAGTCCTTTGGCTGGGTCTGGATGTACCGGTCCATGGCCGCCTGCTGCCAGGCACGCAGCTTGTTCGCGGTGCCCCAAGGGGCCCGGCCCGGAAAGGCCGGGGACAGGTGGTGGTTGTTGGTGGCGCTGGTGGTGGTAGTCACGGTCTCCGTCGGGCTGGCTCGGCGATCGGCAACCGCGTCAGCCTACCGGTGCGGCTCGCCCGCTTCCGGGCGACTGTGCACAGTCGCCCGGAAGTGCGTCACGCATCACGTCGCGGCGCCCGCGGCGGCGTCCCGGCGCCCCCTGTCCCTACCGTGATCGCGCGCTGCGGCCACCGCGGAAGCGAGCGGCCGCGACCGCCTCACGCCCCCTTCTGCTTCAGGCGCACGCTGACGCACGCCCCCGCCACCGCCACCACGGCCATCGCGGCGAAGACGGCCACGAAGGCCGCGGCCTGGCCCGGCCCCGCGGTGGCCGCCGGCTGGCCGCCGGCCGCGATCGAGCCGCCGCCGAAGGCCACGAACAGCACCCCGCTGACCCCGACGAAGGTGACATTGCCCAGCGCGTCGGACATCTGCAGCGACCCGGAGTTGCTGCCCACCTCGGCCGGCCGGGACAGCTTCAGCAGCAGCACACTGCCGCTGGAGATGTTGAGTCCCATCCCGAAGCCGCCGACCGTCCAGGCCACCGCGACGATCCACACCGGCACCCCGTCGAGCAGCGCCAGCGGCACCATCGCGATGGCCACCGCCAGGAAGGCCATGCCCAGGCCCATCAGCCGCTCCCGGTGCGGATCCATGCGTGGGCGGCTCTGTACGAATGAGCCGAGCGCCCAGGTCAGCCCGCCGCCGGTGAGCGAGAGGCCGGCGAGCGTGGCGGTCAGCCCGCGCTGGGTGACCAGCAGCAGCGGGATGAAGCTCTCGGCCGCGACCAGCGCCCCGGCGGCCAGCCCCCGCATCAGCACCACGGCCGGCAGCCCGCGGGCCGCCCGGAACGTCCCCCGGGGCAGCAGCCGCAGCACGGCCGGCACCAGCAGCGCCAGCCCGGCGGCGGCCGGCAGCAGCGCGGCCCAGGACAGGTGCTGGCCCGCGTACTGCACCAGACCCGCGCCCACCGCGGCGGCCAGCGCGAGCCGGGTGCGCCGGCTGCCCAGGATGTGCCGCGCCCCGCCGAGCGGACCCGGCTCGGCGCGCGGCAGCTTGCGCAGCGCGGGCAGCATCACCCCGAGCGGCAGCAGTATCAGCACCGGGATGGACAGGAAGACCCAGCGCCAGCCGGCGTGCTCGGTGACCGTCCCGGCGACCAGCGGGCCGACGATCACCGGCACCACCCAGGCCGCCGAGAACGACGCCATGACCGCCGGCCGCAGCCGCTCCGGATAGGCGCGGCCGACGACGACGTACAGCGAGACGATCACCAGCCCGCCGCCGAGCCCCTGCACCCCGCGGCCCGCGACGAACATCCCCATGCTCTGCGCGCCGCCCGCGATCAGCAGCCCCGTACCGAACGCGGCGACACCGGTGAACAGCGGCGCGAGCGGGCCGCGCCGGTCGCTCCACTCCCCCGAGAGCGCCATCGCGAACAGACTCGCCGTGAAGAACGCGGAGAACGCGAAGGCGTACAGCCCGATACCGTCCAGGGCGCGGGCGGCGACCGGCATCGCGGTGTTCACCGCACTCGCCTCGAAGGCGACGAGCGAGACGACGGAGATGATGCCGAACGTCAACGCGCGGTAGGCGGGCCCGAGCACCCCGCCTTCGTCACCCGCCGCGGGCATCCCGCCGGGTGCGGGCACCGGCGGCCCGGGTATCGGGGGGCGGTCGGTGGCGGCGGCGACATCGCTGTCGCACGGCTGATCTGCGCTCATCGCGCCAGCGTAGAAGCCATGGCGCTGCCGCGCCCCTGCCGGGAGACCGGGATCACCTCGGTCGTCGGTCCTACACCTGCCGCACCGGCACCGGCATCCGGCCCGCGAACGGATGGATGCGGTCGTGCCGGTTGGCTGCCCTGCCGTTCATGAACGCCGTATTGCGGTCCCGTGGCGGCCCGTCCCGCCCTCTTGCCCTACCCCCCGCCCCGCGCCCTACAGTCGGCACAGCACCTCATCCCGGCCGTGTGCCCGAGTGGTTCAGGGACTCGCCTGCAAAGCGAGTTACGCGGGTTCGATTCCCGCCACGGCCTCTACGTTCCTGACCAGGCACAACATATGGGCGGCACCCCGCATGGGGTGCCGCCCATATGGTCTTCCGTCTCAGTTCCCGTCTCAGTTGACGGACACGAGCGAGGAATGCATGGTGTCCCGCACCGGTAAGGGAGAAGCACCATGCCAGCTGGGGCTACTCGAAGATGTTCGGAAGGGGGATGCGGTTGACGCGACGGTTAGCGTTCCACGCGGAGGCAACAGCCAGGTGAGCGGCCTTGAGGCGGCCCTTGGTCCCATCGGTGCAGGTGTTGTTGTTGGTGGCGATGGTCTGAATCTTGGCCTTGAAGGTAGTGGGGTCACCCTGGCGCTTGAGCTTCTCCGCCAGCTCCGTGCGCTTCAACTAAGGGCGATGAGTCCGTCGGGGGCGGGGTGGTCGCGGTGCTCGTTGGCGCGGATGACGGCGAGGAAGGCGTGCGCAAGCATCGCGAGGGTCACCCAGCGCAGCCAGGGGGTGAAGCGGCGGACCTGGTGCTCGTCGAGTCCGGCGAGGCCCTTGCCGGCCTGGAAGGTTTCCTCGATCCTCCAGCGGGTGCCGGCGACGCGGACCAGGACGGACAGCGGCACCGGCCGCGGACTGAAGCAGCGGTAGTAGGCCAGCTCGCCGGTGGTGCGGTTGCGGCGGATCAGCAACTGACAGGAGCCCGCCGTGTCGGTGGGGACCAGGTCGACGGCGGCCCAGTCGGCACTGTGGCCGCTGGCCCAGAACCGCTCCAGCATCGCGGTTGACTGGAGAGTTCGAGTTCGCCCTGAGCAATGCCCGTCAGAGGCTCACCACGTCTCGGGGAAGGTCCAAGCCAACCGTCAGCCTGCCATCATGCAGATCGTCCAGGTACAGCACACCAACCTCAGCCCCACGCTCCAGGGGGCCACGTCTTCGCTTCAGACGATGGGCCCAGGACTGCCCGGCGGGTGAGGGACAGCGGTCCAGATCCACGGACGAGGGCCCTTGAGTCCGCGCAGGCAGGCGACCCGGTGACGTGCCTCGTCGGCGGTATGGGGATGGTCGATGGCTGTCTGGATGGCGTAGGTGGTCATGCGGAGTTCGCGGATTCCGCGCATGACCTCGAAGCCCTCGTACATGGTGACGTCGTATCCGCCATAGGCGTTCACGTATCGCTCGTACTCGGACGCCGGGATGGTGGCAGTGGTGGTGACCTTCACAGCCGTGGACGTGAGGTCCCATTCGGGCGGGCCGACGGCGGCGGAATCGAGGTCGAGGAGGTAGGCATGCCCGTCGTGAGTGCGGGCAACGTTGCCAGCCCAGGCATCTCCATGGAGCGGAGCAGGGGCAAGCCCTTGGGGCAGAGACCCCCAGGCAGCGGCCAGTTCGTCGGCGTAGGCGACGAGCCAGGCCATGTCGTCGTCACTGGTGACACCAGCGTGGTGAACGGCCTCGAGGCGAATGCGTGCTTTGGCCGCCGGATCAGTCAAGGCCAGAAGATGCTCAGGGGCGGGCAGTTGGTGGAGCAGGCACAGGAGGCGGGCAACGTCTTCGTGACGGCCAACAGTGTGGTCGGGGAGTTGTTCCCAGAACGTGGCCGCGCGATCCTCGGGCAAGTCCACCGCAGACGGGAGAGCGGGGCGGACCGCAGGGATGCCGTGCTCGGCAAGCCATTGGGCGGTGAGGAGCTCACGGTGTGCGGCGGCTCGGCGGCCTGGGCGCGTGATACGGACGATGAGGTTGCCGGGTATGGACCAGATGGCGTTGTCGGCGATCCTGACCGGCTCGGCACCCGCGGGGTCCAGTCCGGCGTTGCGGCATGCATCTACGAGGAGCGGCCAAGTCGCCTGTGCTGCCGCGTCACTGCTGCTGACCGTCACGTAGTCGTCCCCTTGCTGATGGTGCGGGTGATGCGTTCGCGTAGTTCGCTGGCCTCGGCCACCGTGCCTCGCTCTTGAGCGGCAGTACGGGCGAGTTCTACCAGCCCCGCTTCGGCTCGGCCAGAGCGGACCCGGGCGGCCTCCTCTAAGGCGATCGCTCCGATCCGGACGGCTTCGGCAGGGTCGCCAGTCGCCATGGCCAGGGTGGCCAGTTTCGTACGGGAGAAGACGCGTGAGCGGATGTACGTGTCGGTGTGGTGGGAGCACGCCGCGGCCAGCCGTTCAGCGGCAGCCTGGACGTGGCCCCGATTGCGGGTGGTCATGGCGAGGTCGAACAGGGCGTGCCCGGTGTCGCCTTGGTGCTGGGCGTAGTCGTAGTAAGACATCCATGGAGGGTCGTCGGCCGGGTGGGTGTGGCTGTACGCATTGTCGGCCTCGCCCACGGCGGTAAGGGTGGCCTGGACGTCGCCGGCCTTGGCATGGGCGCGTGCGCGGGCGATGTAGAGCATGGCCCGCTCGGTGGGGGTGAGCCGGTCAGAGCGGATGGTTCCGACCTCGGTGTGAATCAGTGCCGTGTCGGGGTCCTCCATCCACACGGCGTGCCGGGCCCGCCAGCTGTAGATCTTCCCGCGCAGGTGCCATTCGTCGGCTTCCTCCGCGCAGGCTGCCGCGAAGGTGAATGCGCGGCGGGCGTCGTTGTGGGCGAACGCGTCGAAGCAGGCGACGCCCGCGACCATCCCGAGGTGCGCCACCGAGGCGAACAGCGGTTGACGTAAGACCTCGGGGCATGGCGCATCAAGCAGCTTGGCTGCCCAGGACAGTTGGGCGGTTCCGGTCTGCCGGACGAGTCCACCACCGCCGTGGAGGTTGTGCCATGTCGTGAGGGTCAACGCCGCCTGCTGGACTTCTTGGATATCGCCCGGCCGTATCTGCGCGGGGATCTCCGGCGTCGAGAGGCTGGCGAAGACAGTGAGCGGGGAAGCCACCTCCAGGCTGGGTGCGAATGCGGCCGCGTGCGAAATCACCTGACTGGCCGTCGGCGGCGGGATGGCGGCCGGGTCCAGGCTCAGGACCCGGGCGATGTAGGGCCACCAGTACTTGGGTTCGCGCTCGCCCGTCATCCACCGGCGTGCGTTTGCCCGTTGCACACGATCCGGATCGCCGGATTCAGCGACGCCGACGGCTCGGGCGAGATCGCTCGGACCCCAGCCTCGTGCCTCAACCGTCTGGCGGATCAGCTCCGCGAGCGCCGGGTTCTTGGGCACCTCGCCACCTCCGTCCCTCCTGGACTCCGCAGGACTACGCGGGACTCCATCCTGGACTCTCCCCGCGAGCTGCGACCTGCGTTTGACTGAACATCACCAGCCGGTCTTCAGCCTCAATTCGGTTGCGGTGCAACCGCGTTCGTCGTGTCGAGGTACCCAGCGCACAGAGGGGCGGTCCCCGTGAGGCAGAAAGGAGGAACAGGAAGAAGCAGCACGGCAGCCTGCGGTAGCGGGTAGGACGCTCACCAGTGAGACGCTCCACCGCACCTCACCCCCGCCGCCTCCCTGATACTCAGCCAAGTTATGCCCCTGAAGCGGGAGATCAGGTACGACTGCCCCGACAGCCGACTCGGCCGTTTCGAGCCAAAATTCATGGGCTAACGGCGTAGAGAGAATCCACGCATCGCCCTTATCGCCATAAGGGTCAGTGGTGACGTGCGCCCAAAATCAGCCCAAAATCCATGCACTCCAAACTCACCGGAAAGGCATTGCCGTGACATCCACCCATCACCTCATCGTGGTCGGTTTCGATGAAATCGTCGCCAACAAGTACCTGCCGTGCATTCGCGATGCCATCAAGTCCGGCCACATCGACTCCTATTCGATTATCGACCTGGAGTCGCAGCGATCGGAGATCGACAGGCGCATACAGGCGGCGGGCATAAAGCCCAGAGGAGTCGTCTACCTGCCGAATTCTGGCGACCGAGTTCGGGAGACGCCGCGAGAACTCATCGCCGCCGCTATCCAGCGCCTGCGAGTACCCGGCGCACCTACGAAAGTATATATCGCCACGGAGGTACGGGCTCACGAGGCATACCTCCGATTCTGCGTGGAGAACCACATCGACTCGCTGGTCGAGAAGCCTGTCTTAGCGCCCGTCGTCGACAGCCGGTTCAAGCCGTCGTACATCACGAAGACCAGGGAGGAACTGATCGGTGTCGCCGCCGACTCTTCCGCACAACACTCGGTGATGACGCTGAGCCGGTACCACCAGATCTACAACCAGCGGGTCATTGCGTCACTCAGAGACCGGATGGAGAGGTGGGAAGCGCCTCTGACCTCCTTCCATCTCCGGGCCGCCGGCGGTGTGTGGAACCTCCAGCGGGAGTTCGAGAGCCGCGACGATCACCCGTACAAGTACGGCTACGGGATGATGATGCACGGCGCGTACCACTACGTGGACCTCGCGACCCAGATCCTGTCGCTCAACGCGGAAGTCTTCCCCGAGCGCCAACTGAGGCTGGAGGTCAGCGCCTTCGGCGCCTTTCCTATCGACCAGCACCAGCGTGTCTCCCAGCCGATCGCTGGCAGGTTCCAGGACGACGGCGCGCGATGGTCGGCGGACTCGGATGCGAGCTTCCGCTTCGGCGAGACCGACGTGACCTCCGCATTCCGCCTCGTAGACGCTGCGACGGGGAGGACGATCTCACTCGGGACCTTGTCCTTTGAGCAGACCACCCCCTCCATTCGCAACTGGGGCGAGCTCCCGGAGGGCGTCTACAACGTCAACGGCCGCACGTCGAGTGTCGACCTGGAGGCCCAGCTGTCGACGCTGTTCTCCACCCACGTCCACTGCTACGACATCCCCCGCGGTGTCAGCGCGGACGGGATAGACGCGTTCGCCCGCGTGACCACACGCGCCAACGCCGCGCTTCTGCCCGACGAGCAGTACGTGTCGGAGGAGTCGTTCGACGGGCTGTTCCACAGCGACAGCAACCGCCAGCTCATGGAGCACTGGCTGCGCGGCTCCGAGAACCGCAGCTCCCTGGCAAGCCACCTGCGGCCCATGCAGGTCACCGAAGCGCTCGCCTCATCCGTGCTCACTCCTGGGCACCTGGCCACGGTGCCTTTCTAGTCGCCGACCATCCTCAACCTCCCAGACCAAAGAGGAGTCACCCATGAAACAGCCAGTCTCGATGGCATCCGTGCATGCCTTCTACGCGGATGTGATCCGGCGCGGCCGGAATACTGCGGAGAACCTCCAGGCCGCCGCCTCAGAACGGTTCAACAACCTCCTGGGCTCCATCGGCGACGCGACCCCGCGTACCGCACTGGATCTGGGATACGGCGCGGGGGCCTACACCATCGCTTTAGCTCGCGCAGGATTCCACGTGGTAGCCGTCGACCAGATACCCAGCGACCCGCTACTACGACGCATCGGCGACGCCGGCACTTGGGCCCGCCGGATCGAACCCCGACAGTGCCTCGCCGAAGACTTCATCATCGACCAGGACTTTGGAGTCATCGTCGCCAAGGACGTCCTGCATTACCTCACGAGGCTCAACGTCGAGGCCCTTCTGACGAGCGCGGTCGCACACGCTCGCGGGGAGAACTACCACTACCTCGAAGTCTTCACGGGAATCACCCGCAGGTCTGCGGACGGCCAACTGCTGCGCATTGAAGGGGAGGCCGGCTACACCCCGGAATCCTTCCGGCGTGGGATCGAGCGGATCTACAAGGGCTGGGACCTCACGCTGCTCTGGTCTCAGCACGCGGAACAGGACAGCAGAACCGGGCTCAACTGCTTCGAAGCGATCCGGGCCACCGTCATCGCAGCCAACCGGGCAGCCTGATCAGGGACAGGGAGAGACCATGAAGTCGAGCACACCCGAGGGAATCAGCTTCGTCATCCCCTGCTTCAACTCCGGGGACTACCTCGTCGAGGCCGTGGAGTCCCTCATCCAGCAGCCCCATGCATTCCCGTACGAAATCGTGGTCGTGGATGACGGTTCCGACGAGCAGCACACGCTGCGCGCTCTCGCACAGTGCGCCGAGCACGCCGAGGTCCGCGTCCTCCGCCAGGAGCACAGCGGGCACCACGCCGCCAGGAACGCCGGCATCGATGCCGCGAGCTTCAAGTACGTGATGCAGCTCGACGCCGACGACCGGCTCGCCACGGCCCCGGAGCTGCTGAAGTCCGGGAGCTACCCGGACAGCGCCGTCAGGTTCCTGAAGACGCACCAGCACGTGGCCTTCGTCCACACCATGTCGCGGATGATCGGCGACTTCGACGGGCTCACCATCTCCTCCTACCCGTGCCGCGAGGAGCTGATCCTGCGCAAGCACCACGTGCCCACCTCGATCGTCTACCGCCGCGACGATGCGATCCGCGGTGGCCTCTACGACCCGCATGTGCGGAAGTGGGGGGACTGGGCGTTCGCCGTGAACCTCCTCGCCGGGCGTTTCCGCAGCGGCGACCACAACAGCGTTGTGTGCATCGCTGGTCCGCTGCACGAGTACCGGGTCCACTCACGTACGCGGCGGGTCTCCAACGTGGAGGTCTCCGAGTTCGACATGACCCTGCTGGTGGTCGAGAAGAACCTCGACCTGTTCCGAGACCGCTTCAACCGCGACGACTCCGCCGAAGACATCACACGCGACGTGCTCGCCTCGAAGCCGTCTCGGCTCGTCGATCTGATCCGGATGGCCGAGTTCGATCTCGAACAGGCCCTGGCGGTCGCCCGCCAGCGGGAGTTTTCCCTGTCGAGCCCCTACGAGGGCCTGGGAATCCCGTAACGAGAGGCCCCCATGAAGGAAGCCCCGGACGAACGTCCGGGGCTTCCTTCATGGGCCTCGCTCCTACCCGGTCGGCAGGCTGCTGATCTGGTTCTGCAGCCGGACGATGTCCTCCTCGGCCTTCGCGAGGCGGGTCCGGATCTTGTCGACCACGTTGTCCGGGGCCTTCGCCAGGAACGCCTCGTTGCCGAGCTTGCCCTCGGCCTGCGCCTTCTCCTTCTCGGCCGCGGCAAGGTCCTTGGCGAGGCGCTTGCGCTCCGCGGCGACGTCGATCGTGCCCGACAGGTCGAGCGCCACTTCCGCGCCGGCCACCGGCAGCGATGCAGTGGCGCTGAAGCCTTCGCCTTCCGGCTGCAGACGGAGCAGCTGGCGGATGGCGGCCTCGTGCGGGGCCAGTGCGGTGCCGTCCAGGTTCAGGCGGGCGGGAACCTTCTGGCCCGGCTGCAGGCCCTGGTCGGAGCGGAAGCGCCGGACCTCGGTGACGACCCGCTGGACCAGCTCGATCTCCTGCTCGGCGACGTCGTCGCGGAAGCCCGAGTCCTTCGGCCAGTCCGCGATCACGACGGACTCGCGCCCGGTGAGCGTGGTCCACAGGGTGTCGGTGACGAACGGGACGATCGGGTGGAGGAGGCGCAGGGTGACGTCGAGGACCTCGCCCAGGACACGTGCCGAGACCTTGGCCTGCTCGCCGCCCTCGAAGAACGTCGTCTTGGACAGCTCGACGTACCAGTCGAAGACCTCGTCCCACGCGAAGTGGTAGAGGGCATCGGCGAGCTTGGCGAACTGGTAGTCGTCGTAAAGCGCGTCGGCCTCGGCCACGGTCTTGTTGAGCCGCGACAGGATCCATCGGTCGGTTGCCGACAGCTGCTCGACGGGCGGCAGGTCGCCCTCGACGGTGGCGCCGTTCATCAGCGCGAACCGGGTGGCGTTCCAGATCTTGTTGGCGAAGTTGCGGGACGCCTGGACCCAGTCCTCACCGATCGGGACGTCAACGCCCGGGTTGGCACCACGCGCCAGGGTGAAGCGCAGCGCGTCGGAGCCGTACTTGTCCATCCAGTCCAGCGGGTTGACCGTGTTCCCGAACGACTTCGACATCTTCTTGCCGAACTCGTCGCGGACCATGCCGTGGAACGCGATCGTGTGGAACGGCTGCTGGCCGTCCATCGCATACAGACCGAACATCATCATCCGGGCGACCCAGAAGAACATCAGGTCGTAGCCGGTGACCAGGACGGAGTTCGGATAGAACTTCTCCAGGTCAGGGGTCTGCTCGGGCCAGCCCAGCGTGGAGAACGGCCACAGGCCGGACGAGAACCAGGTGTCGAGGACGTCAGTGTCCTGCGTCCAGCCCTCACCCGTCGGCGGCTCCTCGTCGGGGCCGACACAGACCAGCTCGCCATCCGGGCCGTGCCAGACCGGGATGCGGTGGCCCCACCACAGCTGGCGCGAGATGCACCAGTCATTGAGGTTGTCGACCCAGTCGAAGTACCGCTGCGACATGTCGGCCGGGTGGATGTCGACCCGGCCGTCGCGCACGGCGTCGCCGGCGGCCTTGGCCAGGGTCTCGACCTTGACCCACCACTGCATCGACAGCCGGGGTTCCAGCGTCGTCTTGCAGCGCGAGCAGTGCCCGACCGAGTGGACGTAGGGGCGCTTCTCGGCGACGATCCGGCCGTCGGCGCGCAGCGCGGCGACGATCGCGGAGCGGGCCTCGAACCGGTCCAGTCCGAGGAAGGGACCGTGGACGGTGATGATGCCGCGCTCGTCGAGGACCTCGATGGATTCGAGGTTGTGGCGCTGGCCGATGGCGAAGTCGTTCGGGTCGTGCGCCGGGGTCACCTTGACGGCGCCGGTGCCGAACTCCGGGTCCACGTGCGTGTCGGCGACGACAGGGATCGTACGGTCGGTCAGCGGCAGCTTGATCTGCTTGCCGATGAGGTGCGCGTACCGCTCGTCATCGGGGTGGACGGCGACCGCGGTGTCACCCAGCATCGTCTCGGCACGGGTAGTGGCGACGACGATGGTGTCCTCGCCCTCGCCGTACGTCATGGAGACGAGCTCGCCGTCGTCGTCCTGGTAGTCGACCTCGATATCCGAGATGGCCGTCAGACAGCGCGGGCACCAGTTGATGATGCGCTCGGCGCGGTAGATCAGACCGTCGTCGAACATCTTCTTGAAGACCGTCTGGACGGCACGGGACAGGCCCTCGTCCATGGTGAAGCGGTCGCGGCTCCACGCGACGCCGTTGCCCAGGCGCCGCATCTGGCCGGCGATCTGGCCGCCGGACTCGGCCTTCCACTGCCAGACCCGCTCCACGAACGCCTCACGGCCCAGGTCGTGGCGGGACTTGCCTTCCTTGGCGAGCTCCCGCTCGACGACGTTCTGGGTCGCGATGCCGGCGTGGTCCATGCCCGGCTGCCACAGCGCCTCGAAGCCCTGCATCCGCTTGCGGCGGACGAGGGCGTCGATCAGCGTGTGCTCGAAGGCGTGGCCCAGGTGGAGGGAGCCGGTGACGTTCGGCGGCGGGATGACGATGGTGTACGGGGGCTTGTCGCTCTTCGCGTCGGCCTCGAAGTAACCGCGCTCTACCCAGCGCTCGTACAGCGGCCCCTCTACCTCGGCCGGCGCGTACTGAGTCGGCAGTTCGGGGGCGCTGTTCGGCCCGCTGTCGGGGCGCTGAGTGTTGTCGGTCACGACGGCCATTCTAGGGCCGTGGCGCCGCGTGCTTCGCCTGACTATTGCGGCGCAGCCGCACCAGGGTTAGGACACAAAAGTGGCCGCACGAGGCAATTTCAAGTGTGACCAAGAACTCGCTCGTGCGACCACGGCCTAGCCTATCCCTCCGCTCCAGCGGAATCGCAACCTGCCAGGCCACAGGGCCGGCGGGGCTCGCCCTCTGCAGCAAGGGCGAACCCTTCTCGATCCACAACTGGTAGTTCCCGAAGTTGTGGGTCAGCTGCTCGCGGACCTATTCGCGTCCGAGCTGGTGGACAGACGAAGGATCTTGTCCCAAGTGGCCACTAGCCCAGCAGCAGCGGCCGTGGCCAAGGCGACGCCCAAGGCAGACGAAGCCAGGGCAAAGACGATGCCAGCGAGACAGAGAGTGAACGCAGCCCCTCGCAGGACTTGCTGCCGCCACGCCCTGCGCTCCCGGTGGCTGTGCAACAGCCCGTCGGCGGACACATCTCCGGGCGCGAGATCTTGCAGCTGGCCGCTGGCGAGGACCTTCAGGATCCGCTGTACTTCGAGCAGAGCACGCTTCGCCCCATCGATGCGGTCAAGTTCAACCCCATCCCGCAGCTCACGTACGAGGGCGGCCACTGCGGCGAACCGGGCCACGACCTGGGGCATGGGGTTGCGGCCGTCAGGAAGCGCACGTTGCACGGCATATCTCTCCAGTGCGATGGCGAAGTCTTCCAACGCTCGGGCTGCGGCAACGTGTGGGGAGTTGAAGGGCGATGTCGTCGGAGGCTCCTTCCCCGTTACCTCCAGAGGCTGGAGGAGTGCCTCATAGGCCCTACGCACCGTGACCGTCACGGCCTCGGTTGTCCACCGTTGCATGCCTTGGTTTGTGACAAGCGAGGCGATCACGATAGTGATCAATATGGGCGTCACCATGGCCCCCATGGCGACGGCGTCGCGCCAGACGTGCCAGCTTGTGCGTTGGATGGTTGTTGCAAGGGCGCCACCCGCTGAGACGGACGTTGCGATGGGGACGATCATCTTGAGGGCGAGCGCCCTCCGTGACACCTGATACAGGACGTCTTCGCGTTGCAAGTAGTCCAGCGTCGGACGGTCCGGACGAGTCGCCAAGGAGCTGTCGCGGACCTGGCGTACCAGGTGAGCGCGGCGCCGTCTTGCATGTGCCCGCCCGCGTGCCCAGCAGATCCGTTCCAAGAGCGTCCTGTTACCTCGGCGCTGCGACGTTGCCGTCATGGTCAGGCCCCATAGCGACATGGTCCAAGCAGCGAAGATGAGCGCCCCAAGCTCGGCTTTCGACACGTACTTCCCCCTCCAGAGCATCGTGGGGGCTCAGCCCCATCACATGTCCCTATGCCCTGGAGAGATCCACAAATGCCTTACTGTCAGTGAGAAGACCTGTGCGAGCCGAGGACCGCCGATCTGGTCACCGCAGACCCGTGACCAACTGCAGAATCGGTCCAATGACCTGGCAAGAAGGCTCAGCTCCGTGGTCTCAGTTCTGGTCTCATTCGCCTACGTCCGGGACCGTTCAGAGTCCCGCCGATCACCGGCTCCGCCGCAGGTCAGAACTTTCCTGATCTCCCCTGGACCCCCAGACGAACATTTGGAAAGCGTGTTGGCGATGCTGATCTTCAGCGCAGCATGAAGGCTCAAGGGCTGAGTGACACCTGGCACCCAGCCGACGTGCGGCGACGGCCGTCTCAGTTTCCGTCTCGTTCGTCGTCATCCGCAGACGTCCGGGCCGGTTCATCCCGCCACGGTGGGCACAGTTTCCGTACGGGATGAACGCCGGCGAACACTTCCGGATCAGGCCCTGACCAGCACAGACAAACCTGCAAAGCGAGTTACGCGGGTTCGATTCCCGCCACGGCCTCTGTACATGCTGTGACCAGAAGAAACGGCCGCCTAGCGGCGGTATGACGCACCGTTGAGAAGGTGCCAGGTCAGTCGCTTGAACGCCTGACAATGGACATAGAAAGACTGTCCTGGCACCCCAACCCCCAAGGGGCGTCATGACCGCCACCACTGCTACCAAGCCGCGTAAGAGCCCGTTCCGGACCAGCACTGCCACCAGCCGCAAGGCCCAACCGATGGCCACCCGCGTCAACACCGATGCGGACAAGCGGTACGTGTCCTCACAGGCTCCACCACGGCCCCTAAGAACTAATTCATAAGACAGCTGAGCCGGGCCCCCGTTAGGGGCCCGGCTATTCTTCTATCTGCCTGGATGCAAAAGGACCCGTCAGCCCCACGCTGATGGGTCCTTGATTGCCGTTACCTGACATCTCCATCTGCCAGGTTGCACAGGAGACTACCGGATCATGGACCCCCGATGACGTTGGATGGTTCATCGAGCCACAGGTGCTGTCCACTCCGGTCACAGGTGAGCCCATAGTGCGTGTAATGGGGCTGCCCGGCATTTCTCCACGCGCTGTATACGCGAACCAGCTCGGCCCACAGATTCCGGCTGCCGTACAGCGTCACCGCGCCGTCACGCCACCATTCGTCGTAGTTGACGATGGCCACGGATGTGCCAGCCTCATCCCACAACTGTGCTTGCTTGGACTCGCCCTCACCACGATGAGCAAATGAGACATCCGGCAGGTATAGGCCCATGGTGAAGTTGATTTCCCAACCTTGCCCGAGAACCTCTTCAGGGTCGATAGGCGATGCGTTCTTGCGTTTCTCGTCCGCAGGGTTGATCTGATTCTTCGGGCGATGGCTGCGCACCCACATGTAGCAGGCACCCCCCACGAACCTGCCTGCCGCAACGCCTTGTTGTACTCGAAGCTTCAAGAGGCCGCCACGTCCGTACAGGGTATTGAAGGGCGTCAGGATGACCGCACCCTCCGCCGATTGCTCGATCCACTGACGGGGGATGCTGCGTACCGCCGCCGTCGAGATCACGCGGTCGTAGGGGGCAGTTGGCACCCACCCCTCCAGGCCATCCCCGCAGATGGCAGTGGGCGAGTACCCGGCATCTTCGAGGTTCTTAGCGCCCCAGGAAGCGAGTACGGGGTCAAACTCGATCGTGGTCAGGCTTCCACTGCCCACGCCTTCACACAGTAGCGCTGAGTCGTAGCCGGATGCTGTGCCGATGTGCAGAACCTTGTGGTCTGAATCCACTTCGAGTTGATTCAGTTTCTCGAAGGCAATGTCGAGCGCAGAGATGGAGGACGAGAAGTCCCCCTTGAAGGGACCGTGTTCCGGAGATATCCCGTCATCCATCTGAGTAATGAGCGAGCTATGGGTGTTCCAGACAGCTCTACGCCAACTGTCCTCGTCCTCAGCCTTGTCGAGGACCAGGTGCCGTCCAGCGTCGTCTGTGCCGTCACCCCAGAACCTGTCAGGGACGAAGGCTTCGCGGTCAACTCTGTCGAAGGCTGGCCGAAGCCATGGGGACCGGAAGGCCCCCATGACTTCAAGCTCCTTGCGAGAGATTGCTCGGTAGTTCATTCCGCCTACTTACTCGGTCGGCTCCCGTCCTTGCTCGGAGGCTCCTTCGGCGGAGTCCACGGCTTGTCTTCCGGCTCACCTTTGTGCTTGGACATCCATCTCTCCTTAGTCGTTGCCGGGTACCCACCCTGACAGGGGGTGGTTCCCGCCCCCTGAGAGGTCAACACGCTCTCAAATGGCGGACGTTCTTGGGGTCGACGGTGGCGACCTCTGAGCGACCCGGCAAGCGGCGCCGTGATCGTCCGGGGCGGGGTGCCGGCCGGCGGGCCGGGGGCATGGAACACCACGGTCACCCCGTGTACCTCACACCGGTACGCCCCATCCCCCAGCGGAGCCATGTCGCGCCACGCCATGGGGCGCCGAACGGGCCGGTAGTCGCTTGTCAGCACAGGGGCGGCCGGGTTTCCCCCTCCTGGGGACTGAACGGCCGCCTCAGGGCCCTTAGCGTTTGTCGCAGCACGGCTTCCCTGCCCCATCCGTCTCCCTGTCGGCATTGCTGCCGTTGCTGCTGCGGTCGTTGACGCCCTTGGTTTTCTTGCCCAGATCGTCGGCGGGGCGATCTTGTCCACCAGGGCGCCACTGTGCGTGCTGATGGTGGCGATCAGGGACGGGTCAACGAGGATGCCAGCGGCTTTGAGTGCGTCGTGCAGGCGCTTGCCCAACTCCTCAATGGATTGGGCCTGGACGGGGGTAGCACCCATGCTCGCCTCCTTGGCTCTCAGTAGCGCTTCCACTACCGGGGAGGTTCAGCATGGCCCATACCTGGGAAGCGTTCAACATGTTGGCGATGAATGGAAGGTAGGCGAACGGACCATGAACAAGAACGAGTTGAACCCGGATGCATCTCCCGAGGCGGCCTACGGGGCGCGTTTACGCAGCCTGCGGGAAGCGCGCGGCTGGACCCAAGAGGATCTGGCCAGCCGCACGGAATATTCCAGCGTGCATATTTCAGCCGTCGAAAATGGTCGGAAACCTCCAACCCTCCGCCTATCGCGTGGCGTTGATCGCGCCCTCGGCCTTGTGGGTACGGCGGATGCGTTCGAGCGTCAGTACCGCGAGATCAAACACGGCAACCTGCTGGAAGGCTTCCCGGAGTACGTCAAGTACGAGGGCAAGGCAGCAGAGCTCCGGCTGTTTGAGATCGGGCTGATCCCGGGCCTGTTGCAGACACCGGAGTACGCGCGGGCGGTGGCGGATGGTGACGTGCAGCGTGGTGCCATCACGCCCGAACAAGCGGAGGAGCGGGTTTCTTTTCTCGCTAGGCGGCAAGCGGCGCTGGTGCGCCCCCGTTTGCCCATGGCGCTTGTGGTGATGGATGAGAGCTGTCTTCGCCATGCGGTCGGCGGTACCGAGGTGATGGATACTCAGTTTCGCCGCTTGGTCGAAGTCGCCTCTCTCCCCAACTGGGTATTGCAGGTGTCACCCTTTGGGATAGGAGCGCGGCGATCGTTCAACCTCCCGATGAACCTACTCACGATGTCGGACCTGTCTGTGGTCGCGTACGCGGAATCCCAGCTACGGGGCCACCTGGAACGCGATACGGCAGCCGTACTACCCCTGCTGACGGCCTACCATCAGTTGCAGGCCGAAGCTCTGCCCCAGGCGGCATCGGTGGCCATGATCAATGAGGTACGAAAGGGCATCTCGTGACGACCGACTCCCCCCGCTGGTTCAAGTCCTCCTACAGCAGCAACGGCGGTAACTGCGTCGAGGTTGCCGCTAATGTCCCCGGCGTCGTCCCCGTCCGTGACAGCAAGGACCCCCACGGCCCGGCCCTGGCGTTCCCTGCTGCCTCCTGGTGCTCGTTCGTGGCAGAGGTGAAAGGCAACAGCTTCGACGCTGCCTGACGGCCGCACAGCGGCATCCCAGGGCATGTGCGGCCCCCACTTCCGTGGGGGCCGCCCTCCTTCATGTCCGCGTACGCGGGTGCCCCCGCCGCGGTCCGGTTACCGCTGTACGACCTGTGCGACCGCCGCCTGCGGGCGGATCGGGAGGCGGCCGACGGGGCGGCCGGTGGCGGCGCGGACGGCGGCGGCCACGGCGGCCGGCGAGGTGACGACGGGGACCGCGCTGACGGGCTTGGCGCCGAACGGGGCGACCACATCGCGTTCCTCGACGAGCTTGACGATCCGGATGTCCGGGGCGTCCAGCGCGGTGGGCAGCGCGTAGCCGGTGAGGTCGGGGTGGCGGACCTGGCCCCGGGTGGTGCGCAGGTTCTCCATCAGGGCCGCGCCCAGCCCCTGGGTGACACCGGCCTCGATACGGGCCCGCAGCTGGCGCGGGTTGAGCACCCGGCCCACGTCCTGGGCGACGGCCATCTCCACGACCCGGACGGCGCCCAGTTCGATGTCGACGTCGGCGACACAGCGGATGGCGCAGAAGGCCAGCCCCACGAACGCGTCGCCCTGCCCGTTCTCGTCCAGCGGTTCGGTGGGATGCGGCCGGGACTGGGCGGTGGCCCACAGCTCCTTGCCGTCCAGCGCCTCCGCGACGGTCGTGCTGAGCACCCCGTCATAGGAGGTGATCTTGCCGTCGGTGATCTGCAGCAGCTCGGTGGACATCCCGAACTTGTGGGCCAGCGGCTGCAGCAGCTGCGTACGGACCATCTTGGCCGCGCGCTCCACGGCGCCGCCGGAGACCCAGGTGTGCCGGCTGTGGCAGGCCCGGCCGGCCGGCGGCTGGTCGGTGTCCACGCCCGCGACGTGCACCTCGTCGATACCGAGCGTCTCCTGCACGATCTGCCGGGCCAGCGTGGCGAATCCGGCCCCGGTCTCGACGGCGGCGCACAGGACGGTGGCGACCGAACCGCTGACCTTGACGGTGGCGGTGGACACCTCGTCGGCGCCCTCCGCGCCGAGCATGTGCACCATGCCCAGGGCGTAGCCGACGCCCCGGCGCACCGCGCCCGGTTCGCCCGCGCCCTCGGGGCCGCCCGGCAGCAGCCACTCCGCCTCCGGGGTGTCCTTGGGCAGCTCGGGCAGCGGCGCCTCCTTGACGGCGCGCAGGAGTTCGGCGACCGGCGCCGGGCAGGTGACGGTCTGCCCGGTGGGCAGCAGATCGCCGGTGGCCATCACGTTGCGCAGCCGGATCTCGTCCGGCTCCAGGCCCAACTGGGCGGCCAGCCGGTCCATCTGGCCCTCGTACGCGGCACAGACCTGGAGGGCGCCCTCCCCGCGCACATGGCCGGACGGCGGGTTGTTGGTGCGTACCGCCCAGCCCTCGACGACGGCGTGCGGCACGACGTACGGGCCGCAGGCGAACGAGACGGCGGCGGCCAGCGTCTCGGCGGAGGTGTCCGCGTAGGCGCCGGCGTCCATCAGGATCTGCGCCTCGACCTTGACGAGCTTGCCCTCGGCGTCGGCGTGGTGGCGGTAGCGCAGCAGCGTGGGATGGCGGTGCGCGTGCGCGAGGAAGGACTCCTCGCGGGTGGCGGCCAGCTTGACCGGGCAGCCCGTACGCATCGCCAGCAGGCCGAGGGCCAGCTGCATACCGGGGTCCTCGCGGTCGCCGGTGGCGCCGGGGACACCGGTCACCACGATCTTGACGCGGTCCGGTTCAAGACCGAAGGAGGCGGCGGCCAGATCGCGGTCGGCGTGCGGGTCGGTGGAGGCGGTGTAGATCTCCACCCCGCCGTCGGGGCGCGGCACCGCGAGCCCGGCCTCGGCGCCGATGGGGGCCGGGTCCTGGCGGCCGATCCGGTAGAGCCCCTCGACCATGACCTCGCCGACCGCCTCGGCGTCGCCGAAGCGTAGCGGGATGTGCCGGATGAGGTTGCCGTCCGGGTGCAGCGGCTCGGCCTCGAAGGCGAGTTGGGGGTCGGTGACGGCGTCGAGCAGCTCGTACTCGACGGCGATGGCGGCGGCCGCGAGCCGGGCGGTGTCGGGGTGCTCGGCGGCCACCGCGGCGATCGGCTCGCCGTGGTGGCGGACCTCGTCCTTGGCGAAGACCGGGCGGTCGGGGGTGCCGCGGCCGTGGGCGGCGTCGCCGGGGACGTCCTCGTGCGTGAGGACGACGCGGACGCCCGGCATCTCGGCCGCCTGCCGGGTGTCGATGGACAGGATCCGCGCGCGCGGGTGCGGCGAGCGCAGCACCGCCGCCCACAGCAGCCCCTCGGCCCACAGGTCGGCGGCGTACGGGAAGGTGCCCTCGGTCTTGGCCGGCGCGTCGGCGGGCGGCAGCGAGACGCCCAGTCCGTGCAGCGGTGGTTCGTCGGGCATCCGGACGCCCGCCGCGGGGGTCGCGGTGACGGCGTCGGCGCCGTCGGTCGTACCGCTCATGCGGGGCCTCCCGGCTGCGGATCGGCGCCCGGCCCCGGGTGGTGCGGCCCGTGCGAACCCGGGTCGGGGGGCCGGTGGCCGGAGGAACCCTGGCCGGGCGCGGCCAGGTCGTGCGGGGCGCGGCCGACGGCGTCGGGCGGGCCCGCCTGGTGCGGGATACGGGCGCCTTCGGCCGGTGCCTCCGCCAGGGCGGCCGCGGCCTCGGCGGCCTGTGCGCGGGCTCTGACGACCTCGTCGACGGCGTCCAGCACGCCCCGGTAGCCGGAGCAGCGGCAGAGGTTGCCGCAGAGCGCCTTGCGGGTCTCCAGTTCGCTGGGGGCGTGGTTGCCCTCCAGCAGGTCGTGGACGGTCATCGCCATGCCCGGTACGCAGAAGCCGCACTGCACGGCGCCGGACGCGGCGAGCGCGCGCTGTACGTCGGAGGGCGCGCCGTGTTGCGCGAGCCCCTCGACCGTACGGACCTCACTGCCCGCCGTGGTGACCGCGGGCACCAGGCAGGACGCGACGAGCCGCCCGTCCACCTGGACGGAGCAGGCCCCGCACTCGCCCTGGGAACAGCCGTCCTTGGCCCCGGCGAGGCCGAGCCGCTCGCGCAGGACGTAGAGGAGCGACTCCCCGATCCAGGCGTCGGTGACCGGCCGGTCGGTGCCGTTCACGCGCAGGGCGTAGGAGGCGTGGGGGTGTTCGTCGTGGGGGTGTTCGTCGTGGGCGTCGGCACCTGCATCGGTGTCGGGGTCGGGCACGAGGACCGGTGCGGCCTCGGGCCCGGGGTCCGGGTCGGCGGGGGCGTCGGCCCGGCTCCCGGCGGGTTCCGCGGACCCGTCGACGGCCTCGGAGGCGGCGGGCCCGGGGACCCGGGCATCGGCCGGGGCTCCGGCGTCGGTGGCGCTGACGGCGTTGACGGCGTCCGCCGGACCGGTGGTGTCGGCGGCGTCGGTGGTGTGGACGGCGTGCGCCGGACCGGTGGTGTCGGTGGTGTGGACGGCGTGCGCCGGGTCGGCGGTGTGAGCCGGGTCGGCGGTATCGGCGGTGCCGGGCGTCTCCGCGGGGCGGTGGGCGGGCTCCGCGGGGCCGGTGGGCCGTGCGGGCTCGCCGAGTTCCGCGGACGGGGCGGTGTCCGGGCCGTCGCCCAGGGACGCGGCGGGCGCGCCGTCCGGTCCGGCCGCGGTGCCGGGCCGGTGCCCGGCAGCGGGTTCGGCGCCGGGCTCGGCAGCCGTGCCCGCGGCCGGTCCGGCCCCGGCAGCCGCGCCATGGGAAACCGCGTCATGGGAGACGGCGTCGTGGGAGACCGCGTCATGGGAGACCGCGTCTTGGGAAACCGTGTCGTGGGAGACGGCGCCGTGGGAAACCGCGTCGTGGGAGACGGCGCCGTGGGAAACCGCGTCGTGGGAGACGGCGCCGTCGACCACCGCGCCCTCGGCGGCCGCACCGTCGGCACCCGGTCCCACGTCGGCACCCGGCCCCGCATCAGTGACCGGCCCCGCGTCGGCCGCCCGGGAAGCCGCGTACGGGTCGTACGCCGCGTACGCCGCGCCGCCCGCCGCGCCGGTCCCGGAGTCGGCGCCGGGGATCGCACCGAGCGCGAACTCCCCTGACGTATCGGGCTGTTCGGTACCGGCGACCGGGACCGACCAGTGGGCCGCACCGGCGACCGGACGCGCGCCGCTCGCGGCGTCCGCGCCGCCGTCCGTACCGGCACCGGCCGCCGGACCGGCCGCGGTGCCGGAATCCGCGACGGCACCGGGACCGGCCGTGGCACCGGGATCCAGGGCGACCACCCGGAGCGGCTGTGTCACCTCGACCGCGCGCAGGGGCTGCGTCTCCTCGTGCCGCGGCGTCGGGGCCGCGGGGGGCCACTGGGCCTTGGCATCGGCCGGCAGCGACCACTGCACGGTCACCCCGCCGGTTCCGCCATTCCCACCGGTCCCGTAGGAGCCGCCGCCCGACGGGCCGCCGCCGTCCGGCAGTTCGCTGCCCGGTCCGGTGTTGTGGCCCGGCAGCCCGGCACCGTGCGCGTACGGATCGTCCGCCGGAACGCCCTGGGTGCCGTGCGCCTCGTGCGCGGGACGGTGCTCGTGCGCGGTGTGCGGGTCGTGGGGGGCCTGCGGGGCATGGGGAGCGTGCGGTGCCTGGTGGACCTCGTGCGACGGCTGCCGCGCGTCGTGCGCCGCCGGACCGGGTACGCCGTCGGCGCCGCCCGTACCGCTGTCGCCCGCGCCGCTCGGGTCCGCCGTGGCGGCCGGTCCGGTGGCGAAGTTCCAGTGCCCGGTCCCGCCCGTGACGCCCGCGCCGGGGACGCCCCCGGCACCGCCGTACGTGCCCGGGTACCCGTCGCCCGGGTAACCGGCGGCGGTACCCGGCGCGGCGGTACCCGGGTGTCCCTGCTGGTGTTGCTGGTGGCCGTGCCCGCCCGGCAGGCCCTGGTGTCCCGGATGTCCCGTCAGCCGGTCGTCGCCGACCAGGTACTCACCGGACTCCTCCTGGACGTCGTCCCCCGCCGCCGGGACCGACCACGACCCCGTACCGCCGGCCGCCGCCTGCGCACCGCCCGCGACCGGCCACTGCACCGGGTCGCCGCCCCACGGCTGCGCCGCACCGGGCGTACCGGGGTGGCCGGCCGACGCCTGGCCGGCGGCGGGGCCTTGAGCGGGTGCGGCCGGGGGCGCGTATCCGGCCGACGGGTCCGCGAACGGCATCGTCCACTGGGCGGTCGCCGCCGGGTCGGTGGCGCCGCCGGCGGCCGGCGGCGCGGTGGGGTGCGGGGCGAAGGAGGCGGGCGGGGTGTAGCCGTGGCCGGGCGCGGCGAGCGGTTCGGCGCCGGGCGCGCCGTAGCCGCCGGGCGTACCGGGCGTCCCGTAGAGGCTGTTGGCGAAGCCCTCCGGGAGCTGGACGAAGGCCGTCGCGTCCGACTCGTACTCGCCGCCCTGCGGCAGCGGCTGCCAGCCCTGTTCGGGGTGCGGCTGCTGCGGATCCCGGTGGTCCGGGCCGTGGTGGTCCCCGGCTCGGTTGTCCGCGGTTCGGTTGTCTGCGTCACTCACGAAAGCGCCCTCCCAAGTGCGCGGCGGGCCAGGACCGCCACCGTACGGCGCAGGTGCAGTGCGGTGGCCGGCAGGGCCGCCGGCTCCGCACCGTCCAGCGGCGGCGCCGGGTCGGGGATACAGGCGGCGGCGACGTAGTCGCCGAAGGCCGTCAGCGCCTCGGGGACCAGGCCGCGTTCGCCGTCCCAGTCGATGAGCGAGGCCACCCACTGCTCGGCCTCCAGCGGGCGCAGCGGCATCGCGGCGACCGCGCCCACCGCGCAGCGCACCCCGCGCCGCGCCGGGTCCAGGACCAGTGCGACGGAGGCGATGGCGCGGCCGGGGCCGGTGCGGCCGGTGGCCTTGAGGAAGGTCTGCGGGGCGTGCAGCAGCGGCACCCGTACGAAGCCGACGAGTTCGCCGGGCCGCAGCATCTCCCGGCCGGCCAGGAGGTGGCTGACCGGGATCTCGCGGCGGGTGCCCGCGGGCCCGGCGATGAGCACCGTGGCTTCGAGGGCGGCGAGCACGGGGAGGGTGTCGCCGGTGGGGGCGCAGGTCACGATGTTGCCGCCGAGCGTCCCGGCGTTGCGGATCTGCGGCGGGCCGGCCGCGCGGGCGGCGGCGGCCAGGCCGGGGATCAGCGCGGCGAAGTCGGGGCGTCCCATGCGGACGAGGGTGAGCCCGGCGCCGAGCAGGGCGTGGCCGTCCTGGTACTGCCAGCCGCGGATCTCGCTGATCCGGCCGAGGCCCACCAGGGCCGCTGGTCTGAGGAGTCCGGCGTTCACCGCCGCCATGAGATCGGTGCCGCCCGCGACGGGTACGGCGGCGGGCATCGCGGTGAGCGCCGCCACCGCCTCGTCGAGCGAGGCCGGCAACGTCACCGTGTGCGACGCGTGCGGTGCGTGCGTGGTCAAGCCAGCTGCCCCTTCCCCGGTGTCCCGGCTGTTCCGCTCCGCCGTACGGTACGTGCTCACGGCCCGGACGTGGCAACTCTGGCACATCTTCCCGGTTCCCCGGCGAGAGGGTCCGGGATGCGGCGGTCCGCCCCGCGGCCGCGGGCCGGTCCGTTTCGTCCGGCTCCGGCGGGTGCCGCCGGTGCGCCGGGCGGGACGCCGGGGCGGCCACGGGACGCCGTACGGCCGGTCCGGGGACCACCGTCCCGGGGACCGGCCGCACGAGCACCTTCCGTACGCCACGGGCTCACACGTTTGGGGGCGCCCCGTCAATCGGGCGTCCGAGCACGCCGGGCCGCCGCTGCCAGGGGTGCGGGCCGGCCGGCGGGCGGTAGCCCACGCCGAGGGCGTCGAGCCGGGCGTAGTGGGCGGTCATCCGGCGGGTGAAGTCCTGGTAGTCGCGGGCGTCCGACGGCGGCAGCTGCGACCAGGCGACCTCGGCGAACGCCGTCAGGCGCGGAAAGACCTGGTAGTCGACGCGCTGCTGACTGTCCATGACCTCGGACCACGCGTTGGCCTGGGTGCCCATGATGCGCGCGGCCTCTTCGCCGGACAGCTCCGCCGGCACCGGTTCGAAGCGGTAGACGTCCTCCAGGGTCCGTACGAAGCCGATCGGCACCGGTTCGTCCATGGAGGCGTGCTGACGGTGGTCCAGGTACACCTGCTGTTCCGGGCACATGACGACGTCGTGGCCGGCGCGGGCGGCGGCTATCCCGCCGCCGTAACCGCGCCAGGAGGACACCGCGGCGCCCTCGGCCAGGCCGCCCTCGATGATCTCGTCCCAGCCGATCAGGCGGCGTCCGCGGGCGGTCAGCCAGCGGTCGAAGTGCCGGATGAACCAGCTCTGGAGCTCGTCCTCGCCGGCCAGTCCCAGCTCGGCCATCCGGGCCTGGGCGGTGGGCGACGCGCGCCACTGGTCCTTGGGGCACTCGTCGCCGCCGATGTGGACGAACGGCGCGGGGAAGAGGGCGAGCACCTCCTCCAGGACGTTCTCGTAGAAGCGCAGGGTGTTCTCGGTGGGTGCGAGGACGTTCGGGTTGACGCCCCAGGTGTCCCAGACCTTCAGGGCGGCGGTGTCGACGACGTCGGAGTTGCCGAGTTCCGGATACGCCGCGATGGCGGCCTGGGAGTGGCCGGGGATGTCGATCTCGGGGACGACGGTGATGTGGCGCTCGGCGGCGTAGGCGACGATCTCGCGGATGTCGTCCTGGGTGTAGAAGCCGCCGTGCGGGCGCTCGTCCCACAGCGGGGAGGCGCGGTGGCCGAGCTTGGTGCGCTCGCGCCAGCCGCCGACCTCGGTCAGCTTCGGGTAGCGGGTGATCTCGATGCGCCAGCCCTGGTCGTCGGTGAGGTGCAGATGCAGGACGTTGAGTTTGTGCGCGGCGAGCAGGTCGAGGTAGCGCAGTACGCCGTCCTTGGGCAGGAAGTGCCGGGCGACGTCCAGCATCATGCCGCGCCAGCGGAAGCGGGGGGCGTCCTCGATGCGCAGCGCCGGGAGGGGCCAGGTCCGCTTGTCCGGGACGGTCGGCGCCCGCCGGAAGGCGTCCGGGCCGAGCAGCTGACGGAGGGTCTGGGCGCCCCAGAACAGCCCCGCCTCGCCGCCGCCCTCGATGACGGTGAGCGGGCCGTCGGTGACGAGGCGGTAGCCCTCGGGCCCGAGCTCCCGTTCGGTCTCCGGGTCCAGCCGGAGCACGATGCGGTTGCCGGAGTCGCGGAACGGCGCCAGCGGCAGGCCGGTGGCGGCGCCGACGGTCCCCCGCAGCCACCGCGCGACGCGTTCGGTGCCGGGCCGCGCCTCGATCTCGGTGCGCTCGTCCAGGGTGGTGCCCTCGCCGCCGGCGGGCGGGCCGTGCTGTGCCCGGCGCGGCAGGGGGATCAGGTCGGTGTCCGGATGCGTCATGACGTCAGTCCTTCACCGCGCCGCCGAGGCCCGAGACCAGGCGGCGCTGTACGAGTACGAAGAAGACCAGCACAGGGATGGTCATCACGGTCGATGCTGCCATGATCCCGCCCCAGTCGTTCTCGTCCGGTTTGAAGAAGACGAGCAGCGCCATGGGGAGGGTGGAGTTCTCGGTGGCGCTGATGATGAAGGACTTGGCGAACAGGAAGTCGTTCCAGGTCGAGATGAAGGAGAAGACGCTGGTCGCGACAAGTCCGGGGAAGACGAGCGGGAAGAGGATCTGCCACAGGAAGCGGGCGCGGCTCGCGCCGTCGATGGCGGCGGCCTCCTCCACCGCCGCCGGGACGGCCCGGACGAAACCGCGCAGCATCCAGATGGCGAACGGCAGCGAGAAGGCGAGGTGCGGCAGGATCAGTGCGCCCAGTGTGTTCAGGCCGATGCCGGGCACGGCCGTGCCGACGTCCCGCAGCAGGAAGAACAGTGGGATGGTGAGCGCCTCGACCGGCACCATCTGCGCGACCAGGAACATCACCAGCAGGGTCGTGCGGAAGCGGAACCGGAAGCGGGTCACGGCGGTGGCCGCGAGGAACGCGATCAGCGCGGAGACGACGACCACGACCCCGGCCACGAACAGGCTGTTGAGGAAGTAGCGGCCGAAGTCCTGCTGCTGGAAGACCCGCCGGAAGGCGTCCAGCGAGGGGTCGAGGGTCCAGGGGAGCGGCCGGGTGGACTGCACCTCGCCGGCCGGTTTGAACGCGGACAGCACCATCCAGTAGAGCGGGAAGGCGACGGCGGCGGCGATCAGCAGCGCACCGGCCTCCGCGGCGAGCCGCCAGGGCCGCCGCGGCAGGAAGCGCCCCGGGGCGCGCCGGGTGCCCGCCCGGTCCGCCGTCGCTCGGACACCGCTCACAGTTCCTCCCCCTGGCGGCGCAGCAGCCGCAGATAGCCGAGCGTCACGGCGAGCAGGATCAGCAGCATCACGACGCCGATCGCCGAGCCGAGGCTGTACTGCGAGGACGCGAACGCCTTCTGGTACGCGTAGACGTTCAGGACGAGGTTCTGGCCGGCGATACCGCCGCCGCCCGTCATCACATAGATCTGGGTGAAGACCTTGAAGTCCCAGATCACCGACTGGATGGTGACGACGACGAGGATCGGCCGCAGCATCGGGGCCAGCACGCTGCGCCAGACCCGCCACTGCGAGGCGCCGTCCAGTTCGGCGGCCTCCAGCACCTCGCCGGGGACGGCCCGGATGCCGGCGTAGACGGTCACCATCACGAACGGGAAGGAGCACCAGACCACTTCGAGCAGGACGAGGGCGAACGCGCTGTAGCGCCCGTAGGTCCAGGAGTAGTCCTGGAAGCCGGTCAGACCGAGCCGGACCAGCACCTTGTTCACCGGTCCGAGGTCCGGGTCGAAGAGGAACATCCAGACCGTGGAGCCGGTGACGGCGGGGGTGGCCCAGGCGCCGAGCCCGGCGAGCATCAGGGCGAGCCGGGGCAGTGCGCGGATCCGGGTGAGGAGCAGGGCCAGCGCGCAGCCCACCGCGAGGGTGCCCAGCACACAGGCCGCGGCGAACAGCACGGTCGCCAGCAGTACCTGCCAGAACTGGCCGTCGCCGAAGAGCGCGGCGTAGTTGGCGAGCCCCTGGAAGCTGGTCGGCTCGCCGCCGCTGACCTGGGCCTGGGTGTATTCGAGGAACGAGATCAGGCCGAGTTGGTAGAGGGGGTAGACCAGCAGGCCGCCGAGGACGATCAGCGCGGGGGCGAGATAGAGCCAGGGTGTCCAGCCGCCCGCGCGCCGGCTGCCGGTGCGCGCGGTACTCACTTCCGGAATGCCTCGTCCATCTTCCGCGCGGCGGCGCCGGCGGCCGCGCCGACGTCCTTACGGCCGCTGACGATCTCCTGGAACATGGTCGGCAGCACCAGCGAGGCGTCGATGGTGCCCCAGCCGGGGGTGGCCGGGACGAACTTGGCGCCGGCCTCCAGCGTCTTGACGAACGGGGCGGCGTACGGCTTGCGCGCGGCGGCCTCGGCCCGTACGTCGCCGTACGTCGGCAGGAAGCCCATCGCGTCGAACAGCCCCCGCTGGGTCTTCTTGCCCGCCAGCTCCTTCATCAGGTCGACCGCCAGGGTGCGGTGGGTGGTGCTCTTGAGGACGCCGATGTTGTTGCCGCCCGCGAAGGCCGGCGCGATTTCGCCCTTGCCGAGGCCGGGCAGCGGTACCACCGCGTACTTGCCCCGTACGGCTCCGGCCTCGACGGCCTGGTGGTTGAAGTCGCCGCCGATGGCCATCGCGGCCTTGCCGGAGGCGAAGGCGGTGACGGTGTCGTTGCCGCCCATGCGCGCGCACTTGGCGGCCGGGCAGTTGTCGTCGCCGAACAGGCCGGTGTACGCGGCGATGCCCTGCCGGGCGCGGGCGCTGTCGATGGCGGCGGTGTAGGTGCCGTCCTTCTTCGCGGCGAGTTCGCCGCCGGCCGCCCAGATGAACGGCAGCGCGCCGTAGGTGTACGCGCCGCCGACCGCGAGGCCGTACAGCTCGGGGCGGGCCGCGCGGATCCGCTTCGCGGCGGCGACGAGCTCGGCCTGGGTGGTGGGGACCGCGATGCCCAGGTCCCGGAAGACGTCGGTGCGGTAGTAGAGGGCGCGGACGCCGACGAAGAGCGGGGCGCCGTAGATCTTCCCGTCCACGGTCACCGATTCCTTGGCCGCGGGGTCGGTGTCCTTGGCATCCTGCCAGGCGGTGAACTCCCGGCTCACGTCGGCCAGTCCGCCGTCCTTGACGTATCCGGCGGTGTCGGTGTTGCCGTACTCGATCACATCGGGTGCGCTGGCCGGGTCGTTGAAAGCTGCTTTGATCCGCGGTGCCCGGGTTTCGACGGGGATGTAGTCGACGGTGACCTTGACGCCCTTATGGGACGCCGTGAAGGCCGACACCGCCTGCTGGACCACCTTCTCCTTCGGTGCGTTGTCGACCTCCTGGAAGAGCCAGACCCGCAGCGTGCCGGTCTTCGCGTCCGCCGTGGCGCCGGCGCCGGAGGTGGCCGGGGCGCAGGCGGTGACCGCGGGGCCGGCCAGCACAAGTGCCGTGGCGGCGGCGGCTATTCGGGCAGAGAGGCGCATGGCAGAACCCTCCGAGTCTTGTTGCAACATACGCAACGAGCGTTTCGCATTGCACAATTCCCTGGAGATTAAGGGTGGTTACGCGCCACGACAAGAGCCCGTCACCGCCGAAGATCTCCACGCCGCCCCGCGCGGCACCCGCCGGCGCGCCCGCCCGCACCCGCCCGGCTCCCCTGCCGCCCGGCCGCCCCGCCGTCCGCGCACGACGACGGGCCCGGGTCCATGAAGGACCCGGGCCCGTGCCGGTACCTCTGCCCACGGCGGACGCACGCCCGCCGCTACCGCCTGCGGCAGCCGCTACTTCTTGCCGCCGTCCTTGCCGCCCTTGTCCTTGTCGCCACCGGCGCCCATGGACTCGAAGATCTCCTTGCACATCGGGCAGACCGGGTACTTCTTCGGGTCACGCCCCGGAACCCAGACCTTGCCGCACAGCGCGACGACAGGAGTGCCGTCGAGCGCACTCGCCATGATCTTGTCCTTCTGGACATAGTGGGCGAAGCGCTCGTGATCGCCGTCGCCGTGCGACACCTGCGGTGTCGGCTCTACGAGGGTTCCCGTACCTGCCCCGCGCTCGGGCTCAACAGTGCTCATAACTGCCAAGGGTACCCACGCGCGCGGCGACCCGGGAGCGCCGGCCCGTCGCCAGGTGCAGGGCGAGACCGGCGGCCGCCACCCCCGCCGCCGCCCAGGGCAGCACGTACGGCGCCGCGCCCACCGCCAGCGCCAGCCCGCCCAGCGCCGAACCGACCGCGCTGCCCAGATAGAGCGCCGAGTTGTTCAGCGCGAGCGCGACCGTGCCGCGGTCCGCGCGCAGCGCCAGCAGCCGGTGCTGCTGCGGCACCTGGAGCGCCCAGCCCGCCGCACCCCACGCCACCAGCGCGGCCACCGCACCGGGCAGCGCCACGGAGGCCAGCGACGGCAGCAGCGCCTGCGCCACGACGATCACCACCAGCACCACGCCGACCAGCCGCCCGGCCCGGCCCGTACGGTCCACCAGCGGCCCGGCCAGCACACTGCCCAGCACCCCGCCGACGCCCCACGCCCACAGGTACGGGGCCACCTCGCCGACACCGCCCGCGGCGGCCAGCACCGGCGCGAGGTAGGTGTACAGGCCGAGGCTGGCGACCGCGGCCAGGAACGACACGGCGACGACGGGTGCCACCGCACGGTCCGCGATGGCCGCCAGCCGGGCCCGGACCGGGACCGCGGGCTCGGCGGGCACCGGCGGCAGCAGCGCCGCGAGACCGCCGAGGGCGACCGCGCCGAGCCCCGTGACCAGCCACATCGTGGTGCGCCAGCCGGTGTGCTCGGCCAGCAGCACCCCGATCGGCACGCCCAGTACGGTGCCCGCGCTCATCCCGCCCATCACCAGCGCCAGCGCCCGGCCGCGCCGCGCCTCGGGGACCAGTGCGGCGGCGGCCGCCGTGGACAGCGCCGAGTAGACCCCGGCCCCGGCGCCCGCGACCACCCGGGCGGCGAGCAGCGCGCCCAGCGAGGGCGCGAGCGCCGTCACGCCGTTGCCGAGTGTGAAGACCGCCAGCGCGGCCAGGATCAGCACCCGCGGCCGCACTCCGGCCAGCAGCCCGGCGACCAGCGGCGCGGAGATCGCGTACGCCAGCGTGAAGACGGTCACCAGCTGCCCCGCCAGGGACACCCGGGTACCGATGTCGTCCGCCAGGACCGGCAGCAGACCGGCCATCACATAGGCGTCCAGGCCGAGGGTGAAGGCCCCCAGCGTCAGCAGCCAGACCTTGCGCACCGCGCTCAACTCCCCTGATCTTCCGGGGCACCGGCGCCCCGGGATGAACCGATGCGGGAAACGTAGGCAGTCTCCGGATGCCCGGGGAAATGCCCGCGGGGCCGCACTTATGCTGGGGCGGCATGAATGACGACAGGGCTCCGGGCCGCGCGGGGGACACGCTCCGTACGGCGGATACGCGCGGTACGGCGGATGGCCGCTGTGCGGCGGATACCCGCCGTACAACGGATACGCGCCGTACGGCGAAGGCGAGCGGCCCGGCGGATACCGGCCATACGGCGGATGCGGCGGATGCGGCGAGTGCGGCCGGGGCGACGGCGGGGGCCGGCCACGGCCCCGAAAGCCCCGGAAGCCCCGACGGTCCGGACGGCTTCGCCGCCTTCGACGGCGTCGAACTGCGGCATCTGCGCGGCTTCCTCGCCGTCGCGGACGAGCGCAGCTTCACCCACGCCGCCGACCGGCTGCGGACCGGCCAGCCCGCCCTGACCCGGACCGTCCGCGCACTGGAGACCGCCCTCGGCACCCGGCTGCTGGACCGTACGACCCGCCGCGTCGAGCTCACCGACGCCGGCCGCCGGCTCTACGACGACCTCGCCCCGCTGCTGCCCCGGCTGGCCGCCGCGCTCCGCTCCCCCGCCGGGCCCGCGGTCCTGCGCCTCGGCTTCACCTCGCTGCTGCCCGCCGCCTGCGCCCCGCTCACCGCGGACTTCGAGGCGGCGACCGGCGCCGGCGTCCGGCTGGTACGCCGGGACTCCCCGCTCGCCGGGCTGGAGACCGGGGAGTCGGACATCGTGGTACTGCGCGGCGACATCCCCCCGGGCGCCGGGCTGCGCACCACCCTCCTGCTCCACGAACCGCGGATCGCCGCCCTGTCCCGCACCCCGCTGCGCGCCGCCGGCCACGCGGACGACCATCCGCACGGCCACCCGCGAGACCCTGCCGGCGAGCACGCCGGGGACCGCGCGGCGGGGCACGCCGATACCCGGTCCGGCACCGCGGCCATGGCCGCGGCCGTCCGCACGGTGGCCCACCGCCGGGTGCTGGACTGGGCCGAGCTGGCGGATCTGCCGCTGGTGGTCAACACCGTCACCGGCAGCACCACACCCGACCTGTGGCCCGTCGGCCGGCGCCCCCGACTCGCCTGCACCGCGGGGAACTTCGACGAGTGGCTGGAAGCGGTCGCGGCCGGCCACGGCGTCGGTGTGGCACCGGAGCCGGTGGCCCGGCGGCACACCCACCCCGGCATCCGGTACGTACGCCTCAAGAACGCGCCGCCGGTACCCGTCCACCTCGCGCTGCCCGCCCGCGACGCCCACCCGCTGGCGGAGCGCCTCTTCGCACTGGCGGAGCGGCGAGCGCACCCGGCACCTGCCGCACACCCCGAGGGCACGGCGCGCGCCGCACGGACGGGACCCGCCGGGCGCTGACCCCGCGCCCGCGCCCGCGCGGCCGCCGTCCCCCTCGCCCTACGACGCCACCCGCAGCCCGCCCCGGTCGCCCGTGGTCAGGCCCAGCTCGGTGGCGAACGCGAGGGCCGCGGCCGGCCGCACGTCGTACCAGGAGTCCCGGTCGCAGACCGCGTCCAGCAGCTCCGCTATCTCCGCCGCACCGACCGTGCGGGCCTCGGCGGCGGCGAGGAAGCCGTGGACCGCGGCCAGGGGATCGGCGTCCGTCTCCCGGCGCGCCACGAGTTCCTGGACGATCTCCGCCACCGCGGTGTCCCCGGCCGCGGCCCAGCTCACGGCCGTCGCCAGACCGTCGTCCGGCAGCTGCCCGGGATACGGCGCGCGGCTCCAGACCCCGTCCTGCCACCAGTACACGAAGCCGAGGAGTCCGCCCTCGGCGTCCTCCCGCAACCGCTCCCGGGGCAGCCAGTCGGGGCCGCCCGACAGGAAGTCGAGCCGCCTGCCGCCCCAGTGCGTGTGACTGCCGTCCGCGTCCTGCCCGCAGAGCAGCGCACGGCCGTCCCCGGACAGTTCCAGCCGCCACCAGTAGCTGCCGCCGCCGTTCCAGCACACCAGCCCCTGGCCGGTCCGGGCGAATTCGTCCATGTCCGGCACGGCGGCCGCCACCACGGCCAGCGTCGCGGCGCGGGCCCACAGCCGCTCCGGATGATCAAGGTCCTCGGGCACGCTCGGCCTGTGCATGGCCGTCCCCCGTTCGTCTCGCGCGGCCCCGCCTTCGCGTCCGTCCGCGCACCGTCCCCTGCCATCTCGAACCTTAGCGACGGGGTCTGACAATCCCCCATGACGAGCCCGTAACAACGTCCCCGCGGACCCGGCCGCCCGCCCGGCACCACACGGCCCGCGGCCCGTCGTCACCCCCGGCCCGAACCGGCCCCGGCGCAGCTCAGCTCAGCTCAGCCCGCAGCTCAGCTCGGTTCAGTGCAGCTCGGCTCGGCTCGATTCAACTCGGCTCGGCTCAGTTCAGCGACGGGTCGTCCGGATACGTGGCGACCATCGCCAGCTCGCTGCGCTGACGCCGCAGCACCGCGCGCCACAGCCGCTCCGGATCGGGTGAGGAGATGTCACCGGGCTCGCAGTCGACGACGTACCAGGCGCCGTCGACCAGTTCGTCCTCCAGCTGGCCGGGCCCCCACCCGGCGTACCCGGCGAAGATCCGCAGACTGCCGAGGACCGCCGCGAGCAGTTCCGGCGGGGCCTCCAGATCGACCAGGCCGATCGCGCCGTGCACCCGGCGCCAGCCCAGCGGCTCGTCCCCGGACCGTCCGCCCTCCGCCGTGTCCGCGGCCGGTTCGCCGGCCACCTCCGCATCGGCCGCGCCGGGCCAGGCGCCGCTGCCCACCGGCGGGCCGCCGCCCTCCCGGTACAGGCCGCCGGGCACCACCGCCACCCCGAGCGCCGAGTCGAGCGACACCGGACCGCCCTGGAAGACCACGCCCGGCGCGTCGGCCAGCGGGGCCCACGACGCGAGGATGTCCCCGACGCCGACCGGTGTGGGGCGGTTGAGGACCACGCCGAGGGAGCCCTCCTCGTCGTGATCGAGGAGCAGCACCACCGCGCGGTCGAAGTTCGGATCGGCGAGCGCGGGTGTCGCGACGAGCAGTCGGCCTGTGAGCGAGGACACCTCGGGCATGGCCACATGATCCCGCACTTCGGCCCGGTGCGGGGAGTCAACGACGGGACCCGTGCGAGAGCAGGGCAGGGCGTACGGCGGCAGCCCCGGCGCACGGCACGGGCACCGGATCGGCGCCACGACCGCCGCAAATTGCCCCTTCGCGATACAAAGGTGGATTTACGGCCAAAAGGTGATTACAGATCAAAGGCGGACCGTAGCCGAGCGTGTTGTGACAAAGCCATTACACGCCTGGACCGCACACAGCCCGCAGGACACCCCCTCCGCCGCCCTTACCATTTCTCATTGGCCCTAGACCGTCTCCAGGAACGCGAGATCCATGACCGTCTCTACTGACGACGACGTACTGCTTGTCCACGGTGGCACCCCGCTGGAGGGCGAGATCCGGGTTCGCGGTGCGAAGAACCTCGTACCGAAGGCGATGGTCGCCGCCCTCCTCGGCAGCGGGCCGAGCCGGCTGCGCAACGTGCCCGACATCCGCGACGTCCGCGTCGTGCGCGGGCTGCTGCAACTGCACGGCGTGACGGTCCGCCCGGGTGACGAGCCGGGTGAGCTGATCCTCGACCCGTCGCACGTGGAGAGCGCCAACGTCGCGGACATCGACGCGCACGCGGGCTCCTCGCGCATCCCGATCCTGTTCTGCGGCCCGCTGCTGCACCGCCTCGGCCACGCCTTCATCCCCGGTCTGGGCGGCTGCGACATCGGCGGCCGGCCGGTCGACTTCCACTTCGACGTGCTGCGCCAGTTCGGCGCGACGATCGAGAAGCGCGACGACGGGCAGTACCTGGAGGCCCCCCAGCGGCTGCGCGGCACCAAGATCCGGCTGCCGTACCCGTCGGTCGGCTCGACCGAGCAGGTGCTGCTGACCGCCGTCCTGGCGGAGGGCGTCACCGAACTGTCGAACGCCGCCGTGGAGCCCGAGATCGAGGACCTCATCTGCGTCTTGCAGAAGATGGGCGCGATCATCTCCATGGACACCGACCGGACGATCCGGATCACCGGTGTCGACAGGCTCGACGGCTACACCCACCGCGCCCTGCCGGACCGCCTGGAGGCCGCGTCCTGGGCGTCCGCGGCGCTGGCCACCGAGGGCAACATCTACGTCCGCGGCGCGCAGCAGCGGTCGATGATGACCTTCCTGAACACCTTCCGCAAGGTCGGTGGCGCCTTCGAGATCGACGACGAGGGCATCCGCTTCTGGCACCCGGGCGGCTCGCTGGACGCCATCGCGCTGGAGACCGACGTCCACCCCGGTTTCCAGACCGACTGGCAGCAGCCGCTGGTCGTCGCGCTGACCCAGGCGTCGGGCCTGTCGATCGTGCACGAGACGGTCTACGAGTCCCGGCTCGGCTTCACCTCGGCGCTCAACCAGATGGGCGCCCACATCCAGCTCTACCGCGAGTGCCTGGGCGGCTCCGCCTGCCGCTTCGGGCAGCGCAACTTCCTGCACTCCGCGGTCGTCTCCGGGCCCACCAAGCTCCAGGGCGCCGATCTGGTCATCCCCGACCTGCGCGGCGGCTTCTCGTACCTGATCGCGGCGCTGGCGGCGCAGGGCACCTCCCAGGTGCACGGCATCGACCTGATCAACCGCGGCTACGAGAACTTCATGGAGAAGCTCATCAGCCTCGGCGCCCATGTCGAGCTGCCGAACGGCGCACTGCGCGACTGAGCGCCCGGCGTCCGCGCCGCGCCCCCGCGCACACGAGGGCGGCCACCCGGACCGGGTGGCCGCCCTCGTCGTACCGGCCCCCGGGAGCGGCCGGAAACGGCGGCGGAAAGCGGGCCATACGGCCCGCACACCGGCGCACGGCATGCGAGAAGGGCGGTCATCCCTGGGAGGGATGGCCGCCCTTCTCAGCCGTACTGAGGGGTCTTACTTCCCCTTGGCGGCTTCCTTGAGCTTGGAGCCCGCGGAGACCTTCACGCTGTAGCCGGCCGGGATCTGGATCGGGTCGCCGGTCTGCGGGTTGCGCGCGGTACGAGCGGCACGGTGGGTGCGCTCGAAGGTCAGGAAGCCAGGGATGGTGACCTTCTCGTCGCCCTTGGCGACGATCTCGCCCGTCACCTCGGCGAGAGCGGCCAGAACGGCGTCGGCGTCCTTGCGAGTCACCTCGGCGCGATCGGCCAGAGCGGCCACCAGCTCACTGCGGTTCATTTTTGTACTCCCGTGTTCTTCTTGCCAATGAGGCGTGACATCGAAGCCGATGCTGCCAGGGTCCTCGGACAGTCCCCGGACCCGGGTCTGTCCATCAGTTCCCTCGTGCCCCGGGGGTCCCCCCTGGACAAAGTCCTCGGGGGAGCATCCTGCCCCCACCTGCGGCGGTAAAGCCAATCCGGCACCCTGGAGGGTCACACGAAAAGCGCCACTGCCTCGTAGTGGTGACGTTCCGTACCGCGCCGCTCCGGGTCCGGCCCGGAGGGCGGCGGTCGTCCGCTGCCAGCCACCCTATGGGGGCCTCGCGGACGGCGTGTCACACGACGCGCCGTGTCAGAGCCCCGTGGCGGCCGTCACAGTCGGATCTCCGGCCTTCGCCGCGTTCCGTACCGCATCGGCCACCGCGCCCGCAACCTTGTCGTTGAAGACGCTGGGGATGATGTAGTTCGGGTTGACCTCGTCCTCCAGGACGACATCCGCCAGGGCGCCGGCCGCGGCCAGCATCATCTCGGTGTTCACCGTACGGGACTGCGCGTCGAGGAGACCGCGGAAGACGCCGGGGAACACCAGGACGTTGTTGATCTGGTTGGGGAAGTCGGAGCGGCCGGTGGCCACGACGGCGGCGGTCTGCCGCGCGACGGCCGGGTCGACCTCCGGGTCGGGGTTGGCCAGCGCGAAGACGATCGCGCCGTCGGCCATCTTCGCGACGTCGTCGCCGTCCAGGACGTCGGGCGCCGAGACGCCGATGAAGACGTCCGCGCCGACCACGGCCTCCTTGAGGGTGCCGGTGACGCCCTCGGGGTTGGTGTTGTCGGCGATCCAGCGCAGCGGCGAGTCGGGGTCGGCGGAGACCAGGTCCGCGCGGCCGGCGTGCACCACACCGTGGATGTCGGCGACGACGGCGTGCTGGATGCCGGCCGCGAGCAGCAGCTTGAGGATGGCCGTACCGGCCGCGCCCGCACCGGACATGACGACCCGTACGTCCGCCGCCTTCTTGCCGACGACGCGCAGCGCGTTGGTGAGCGCGGCGAGCACCACGATGGCGGTGCCGTGCTGGTCGTCGTGGAAGACCGGGATGTCCAGGGCCTCGCGCAGCCGCGCCTCGATCTCGAAGCAGCGGGGCGCCGAGATGTCCTCCAGGTTGATGCCCGCGAAGCCGGGGGCGATGGCCTTGACGATCTCCACGATCGCGTCGCTGTCCTGGGTGTCCAGGCAGATCGGCCAGGCGTCGATACCGGCGAAGCGCTTGAAGAGGGCCGCCTTGCCCTCCATGACGGGCAGTGCGGCCATCGGGCCGATGTTGCCCAGGCCGAGCACTGCGGAGCCGTCCGTGACGACCGCGACGCTGTTGCGCTTGATCGTCAGCCGGCGGGCGTCCTCGGGGTTGTCGGCGATGGCCTGGCAGACCCGTGCGACACCCGGGGTGTAGAGCATCGACAGGTCGTCGCGGTTGCGGATGGGGTGCTTGGACGCCATCTCGATCTTGCCGCCGAGGTGCATCAGGAAGGTCCGGTCGGAGACCTTGCCGAGCGAGACGCCCTCGATCTCGCGCAGCTTGCCGACGATTTCGTCGGCGTGCGCGGTGGATGTCGCGGCGATGGTGACGTCGATCCGGAGCTTTTCGTGGCCGGAGGCGGTCACGTCGAGGCCGGTGACCGACCCGCCGGAGGACTCCACGGCCGTGGTGAGCTGGCTGACGGCGGTGCCGCTCGCGGGAACTTCCAGTCGCACCGTCATCGAATACGAGACGCTAGGCGCCGTTGCCATGGCCGACTTCCTCTGCTTTCCCTTGTTTCACTCTGCGCGCCGCTCCGTGATCCGGCCACGCCGGATCCGGAGCGCATCATCCGATCGTCCCACCTACCAGCCGGTATACGGTAACCAGCCAGTGAATTCGGAAAGACGTTTCCACCATAAGAGAGTCGGCCTCTCGTACGGAACCCCCCTCCGGCGGGCCCGGCGGACCGCTTCCGGAAACGGCGACGGGCGCCCCTCCCGGAGGAGGGACGCCCGCGCCTCGTGCTGAGCGGCACCGACCCGCCATGCTCGCCTCGCGGCAAGTGGTCGCTCGTAGCGACGATGGTTGGGCCCGGGGGCTTGGATCGGGCCGGTGCCGCCTCCAAGGCTAACAAACCATCTCCAGAAGCGAATCCCGTCCCACGGGACCGGTTCGCGGCCCCCCGGACGGCGGTGCGCGGCGCCCGCCGCGCACCGTCCGCCCGGTCAGTCCCGCAGCAGGTCGGGCACCCCCTGCGCGTCCGGCTCGTCGCGTCCGGCGGAGAGCACGGTCAGCTGCTGGGTGGCCCGGGTCAGCGCCACGTAGAGCACCCGCAGCCCGGCCGGGGACTCGTCGGCGATCTCGGCCGGCGAGACCACCAGCGTCGCGTCGTACTCCAGCCCCTTGGCCTCCAGGGAGCCCAGTGCGACCACCCGGTCGCCGAGACCGGCCAGCCAGTCGCGGGCCTGCTCCCGGCGGTTCATGGCGACGACGACACCGACCGTGCCGTCCACCTCGCCCAGCAGCCGGCCGGCCTCCTCGACGGTGGCCCGCGCCAGTTCCGCCTCCGCGGCGGCCCGGCCGCCGGCGTCGGCGACGACCGCGAACCGCGGCTCCAGGCCCGTGGCGCGGACCGCCCGCGGCGACTCCATACCGGGCATCGCCAGCGCCAGCACCCTGGCCGCCAGCTCCGCGATCTCCGCCGGGTTGCGGTAGTTCACGGTGAGCGTGAAGCGGCGGCGCGGGCGGGTGCCCAGCGCCTCGTCGCGCGCGAGCGCGGCCTCGTCCGGGTCGGACCACGAGGACTGCGCCGGGTCGCCGACGACGGTCCAGGTGGCGTGCCGGCCACGCCGGCCGACCATCCGCCACTGCATCGGCGTCAGGTCCTGCGCCTCGTCGACGATGACGTGGGCGTAGTCGGTGCGCTCCTCCGCCAGCCGCTCGCGCCGGCCGCGCCCCGCCGTGCGGTCGGCGAACGTCGACAGCTCCTCCAGACCGGTCAGATGGTCCAGCGGGTCCGCCTCGCGCTGCCGGGCCGGCCGCATCGGGGCGCCGAGGATCAGCTCCAGTTCGTCCAGCAGCGCGACATCGTGCACCGACAGCGGCCCCTGGCCCGCGCCGTCCAGCCGCCGCAGCGAACGGGCGAGTTGGCGCACCTCGCGCGGGTTGAGCACCCGGCGCGCCCAGCGGCCGAGCCGGCGCTCGTCGGCCATCGCGGCCAGCACCCCGCGCGGGGTCAGCTCCGGCCACCAGGCGTCCAGGAACTCCTGGAAGTCCGGCTCGGTGCCGATGTCCTCGTCGAAGCCCTGGCGGACCTCGGCGGCCAGCTCGGGATCCGTATAGCGCCGGGCGGCCCCCGACTTGGTCCACAGGGCGTCCAGGATCAGCCGGCGGGCGCGCGGGCGCAGCAGGTTGACCGGCGCGGTCCCGCCCAGCGCGACGTGCCGGATGCCGCGCAGCTCCTCTGCTTCCAGCTCGATCCGGCCGCCGAACGCGACGACCCGCAGCCGGGCGGGCGCCGCGGCGGGCTCCTGGTCCGCGCGCGGGGAGCGGACCCGGCGGCGGCCCCGGCCGTCCTCCGTACCGGCGGCGGGGGCCGCCGGCGCGTCGTCCCCGGCCGCCGCGAAGAGGTCCTCCAGGGACAGCTGGGCGGCCTCCTCCGCCGGGGCCCCGGCGCCGCCCGGCCGGCCGTCCTCCGACGATCGCGCGCCCGTGCCCGGCGCCGCCGTCTCCAGCGACCCGCGGGCCGCCTTGCGCAGCAGCTTCTGCATCCGGCTCGATCCCTTGATCCGGGAGACCGCCGGGGGGTCGTACGCGGTCGCCTCCGCGCCGTCGACGAGCGAACCGAGCGCCCGGATGGCGACCTGGCCCTCCTCGCCGAGCGACGGCAGCACCCCTTCGGTGTACGAGACCAGCAGCGGCGTCGGCGAGACGATCAGGATGCCGCCCGCGTACCGGCGGCGGTCCTGGTAGAGCAGGTAGGCGGCGCGGTGCAGGGCGACGGCGGTCTTGCCCGTACCGGGCCCGCCCTCGACCTCCGCCACGGACGCGGCGGGGGCGCGGATGACCAGGTCCTGTTCGGCCTGGATGGAGGCGACGATGTCCCGCATGGTGTGGCTGCGGGCCCGGCCCAGCGCGGCCATCAGCGCGCCGTCACCGATCGCGGGCAGCTCCTCGCCGTCCAGCGTCGCGGTGACCTCCGGGCGCATCAGGTCGTCCTCGACGCCGAGGACCTTGCGGCCCTTGGAGCGGATGACCCGGCGCCGTACGACCCGGCCGGGGGAGACCGGCGTCGCGCGGTAGAAGGGCGCGGCGGCCGGTGCCCGCCAGTCGATGACCAGCGGCGAGTAGTCCGCGTCGAGGACGCCGAGCCGCCCGATGTGCAGCGTCTCGGCGATCTCCGCGCGGCCGTCCTCGATCGCGCCGTCGGCGGGCTCGACGGAGGTGTACGCGCCGTCCGGGCCCTTCTTGCCGTCCTTGCCGAGGAGCAGGTCGATCCGGCCGAAGAGAAAGTCCTCGTACTCGGAATTCAGCCGGTGGAGATGGACGCCGGCCTGGAAGACCTGGGCGTCGCGCTCGGCGAGCGCGCCGGGCGTGCCGACCTGGCCGCGCTTGGCGGCGTCGTCCATCAGGAACTCTGCCTCGTGGATCTTCTCCTCAAGGCGCCGGTAGACGCGGTCGAGATGCGTCTGCTCGGACTCGATCTCACGGTCGCGAACGGAATCCGAAGCGTGATCCGGTGCGTGCGTGGCGTTCTGCGCGGCCACCCAGGCCCCCTTCTGCTGTGCGTAGGGCAGCCGTCAACCGTACGCGAACCGGGAACCTCGCGCATCCGCCTTAACGGACAAATATGGGCGCAGTTGGTCGGATGTTGACCCAGAGATGGTCCGCCGACCGGCCGCACCCGGGGTCCGGATCTTGAAACGATCAAGAATGGGCGCGGAGCCAGGGGGTGCGGGGCCTGTGGGCACGAGAGCGGTGGACGCGGGCCGATGGGGGCGAGACCGGTAGGCACGGGGCCGCCGGACATGAGACCCGCGGCTCCCCCTCGTCACCTCACCCCTCACCCATCGCCGTCCCGCCCCGCCGCCTCCCGTCCCGTCGTCCGCCGCCGGTGCCGCGCCACCCGCTCCCGATTGCCGCACACCTCACTGGAGCACCAGCGCCGGCGCCGCCCGCGGGAGGTGTCCAGATAGACCAGCGTGCAGTTCGCGCCCGCGCACTGGCGCAGCTGGCCGCGTGCCGCCGTGTCGGTCAGCAGCCCGACCGCGTCCCGCGCCACCGCGGCCAGCAGCCCGGCACAGTCGGGCGGCCCGGGGAACGTACGGGCCAGGGAGCCGTCCTCGGCGCGGACCGCCCGGACGGCGGGCGGATGGGCGGCCGCGGCCGCGGTGTTGAGCAGCACCAGGTCCGTATCGGCCGCCCGGCCCCGGAGCTCGTCGTGCACGACGCGGCGCAGCAGTTCCCGCAGCGCCCGGAAGCGGGCGACCCAGTGGCCGTCGACGCCCTCCAGCGGCGCGCCGTGCGGCACCACCCCCGCTCCGACCAGCCAGGCCGTCAGATGCTCGGGACCGGTGAGCCGTTCGGCCGGGGGGTCGCTGGTCGTGGCCACCAGGTCCAGGCAGATCCGCCCGCAGTCGAACCGCAGGCCGTGTGGCGCCGCCATGTGCCTGTCACTCCTTAGGGAACAACGCGTATGAGGTCAGAGTGCCCGGGACGGTCTGCGGAAGGAACCCTCCGATGACCGGCCCTCCGTGCACACATCCCACCTAAACACCTCATGTACACCTCTCGTGTAGACACTCCGCGTATACCTCTGTTGTATAGTCCGCTGGGTGACGGTCGGCCCGCGCGCAGGACCCGCCGTGCCGCACCGCCGCGCCTCCGCCCCTCCCGCTCCTCAGGACGTAGGTCTCCATGTCGCGCACATCCATGCTCAAAAACCGCGCCAGCCTGACGCACAAGCTCAGTTACGCGGTGCGCAACCCGGCCCGAATCACCCCGTACGTCAAGCGCACCGCGCGGGACACCTGGCTGCGCCTCAAGCACCCCAACCACGTGGACTACTACCGCGCGGTGATGGCCTCCGACACCAACCGCAACCCGGAGGCGGCGGTCGGCAGCCAGACCCATGAACGGTGGCTGGCGCTGGGCGAGATGCAGTTCAACTACCTTGCGGAGCACGGCCTCAAGCCGAGCCACCGGATGCTCGACATCGGCTGCGGCAACCTGCGGGCGGGCTGGCGCTTCATCGCCCACCTCGACGCCGGCAACTACTACGGCATCGACATCTCGCCGGACATCCTGATATCGGCGAAGCAGACCCTGACGACGTACGAACTCCAGCCCAAACTGCCGCACTTGACGATCACCCAGAACCTGAAGCTGGACTTCCTCCCGGAGGCCCACTTCGACGTCGTCCACGCGCACAGCGTCTTCTCGCACTCGCCGATCACCGTCATCGACGAGTGCTTCGCCAACGTCGGCCGCATCCTGGCCCCCGGCGGCTTCTTCGACTTCACCTTCGACCGCACCGAGGGCGCCGAACACCAGGTCCTGCGCGAGGACTTCTACTACCGGACCGAGACCCTGGTGAAGCTGGCCCGCAAGCACGGTCTGGAGGCCCGCTTCATGGAGGACTGGGAGACCCGCAAGCACGGCCAGTCCAAGATCCGCGTCAACAACCCGTCCTGACGAAAGCGGCGCACGGGGCCGGGCCGTACGCGGCCCCTGCGCGAGCGGGCACGGAGGACGGGCTCTGAGAGCGGATGCGGCGTACGGGGCCGGGAGCCCTGCGCGCCGCCGTACGCCTCGCCTCGCCGAGCGCCACGCCGTACGGCGACGCCGTCACCGCGGGCCGTACGCCACCCGGCCGCGCGCGGGGCGCCCTCACACCCCGCCGCCCCCGTCCGTCCCCGCTGACGGCTCCGCCGCCAGCCGGTACCCCCGCTTGACGACGGTCCGGATCAGCTCGGGCGCGCCCAGCGCCGCCCGCAGCCGGGCCACCGCCGTCTCCACCGCGTGCGCGTCCCGGCCCGTGCCCGGCAGGGCACGCAGCAGCTCGGCGCGGGAGACCACCCGTCCGGGGCGGCGGGCCAGCGCGCCCAGCAGCGCCATCGGGGCGGGCGGCACCGGCCGCGGCTCCCCCGCCACCACGACGGCGTGCCCGCGGATCTCCACCCGCCGCCCGGCGACCGTCAACTCCTGGGCCCGGTCCGGCAGTTCGCGGCAGAGCAGCTGCACCAGCGGCCCGATCCGGAAGCGCTCCGGCTGTACGACGGGGATGCCGTGCGCCTGCAACGGCCGCGCGGTGACCGGCCCCACGCAGGCCACCAGCACCTCCCGCCGCAGCGCCGCCAGCACCTCTTCCCGGCTGCCCCGCTCCTCGGCGCGCCGCAGCAGCGACACGGCGGCCGGGGCGCTGGTGAACGTCACCGCGTCCACACCGCCGCCGGTCACCGCGTCCAGCAGCCGGTCCACCGGACCGATGTCCACGGGCGGCAGCCAGCGGTAGACGGGTACGGCGACGACCTGCGCACCGCCGGCCCGTAGCGCCCCGATGAACTCCGGCAGCGGCTCCCCGTGCAGCTGTACGGCCACCCGGCGCCCGGCGACCCCCTCCGCCAGCAGCCGGTCGAGCACCTCCGCCATCGACTCGGAGGCCGGTGACCACCGCTCGGTCAGCCCGGCGGCCCGGACCGCCCCGCGCACCTTCGGACCGCGCGCCAGCAGTTCCGCCCCGGCCAGCCGGCCGAGCAGCGCCTCGCCCAGACCCCAGCCCTCGGCGGCCTCGACCCAGCCGCGGAACCCGACGGCGGTGGTGGCCACGACCACGTCCGGCGCGTCCCCGATCAGCTCCCCGGTCACCGCGCGCAGCCCGGCGTCGTCCGGCAGCGGGACGGTACGCAGCGCGGGCGCGTACCGCACCCGCGCCCCGCGCCGCTCCAGCAGCGCCCCCAGCTCCGCCGCCCGCCGGGCCGCCGTCACCCCGACGGTGAACCCGTCCAGCGGACGCGCCTCCGGTACGGCCTGCGCCCCGGCCCGCGCACCGCCTCGCTCATCGGCCTGCATATCGGCCTGTTCTTCGGCTCGCGCATCGACCTGTTCTTCGGCCTGTTTCTCGGTCCGCGCATCGGCCCGTTCCACGACCCGCGCATCGGTCTGCCGCTCGCTCATGCTCTCTCCGCCCCGCTCCGCCCGGAGTGGTGTGGTGGCTCGGGCACCCGCCCACCGCCCCGGCCCGGGCCGCACCGGGGTGACCAGCCGCCGGACCGGCAGACATCATCCGACCGTCCCGGACCTCCAGTATTTCCCCACGGCTCCCGTACCGGCCGCCGCCCGCTTCCGGCCGCTTCCGGCCGGAGAACCGGCCGACATCCACGCACCGGCGGCAACCTGCGCCACACCCCTTTCCTCACTGCCTTCCCCACCTTCCTCATCAGCCTGGCGTTACTCATCAGCCCGGCATTGCTCATCAGCCGGCCTTTCCTCGCCGGCCCGCTCATCCACGGCAACACCGCATCCGCCCACCCCCGTCCATGACGCCAGGACCCCGAGGGGCCCGCACCTCGGCATCTCCCCGCACGCTTGGGCACCCTCCGCCCCATCCACCACCGCCCGCCCGCCTGTCCGTCCGCCTGTCCGCCGTCCGCCCGCCTGTCCGCCTGTCTGCTGTCCGGCTGTCCGCCCCTCCGCCTGCCCGTCCGCTCTGTCCGCCGTCCGCCCTGTCCGACTGTTCGCCCGCCCCCCCGCCACATCCACCCCCATCACCCGAGCATCCTCCGGCGGCAGCCACGCCCCCGCCGGTGCGGTCAACCACCCACCCGCCTCGGCGAGTTCACGAGCGGTCGCCCGCAGCGCGTCGAGACCCGGGTGCCGCAGTCCCCGCCGCCACACCATCGAGACGGGCGACAGCGGCACCGGGTCCACCAGCGGCCGCAGCACCATCCCCGGCACCTCGATGAACTCCACGCTCGCCAGCACCGACCAGCCCTGTTTCCGCACCACCCGCACGAACTCCTGCGCCCCGTCGATCTCCGGAAACGGCTCGGCCATCGCGATCCCTTGCCCCGCGAAGAGCTGCGCCGCCAGATCGGTCCACTCCGCGGTCCCCGGATTCCCGGCGCCCGCGTACAGCGTCTCGCCGGCCAGCCCGGCCAGCGGCACGGCGGACTTCGCGGCCAGCGGATGGTCCTCCCGCAGCAGCACCGCCATCGGCTCCAGCCGCACCGGCTGGTGCTCCAGCCCGGCCCGTACGCCCGGCGGCAGCGCCGCGAACCGCCCGAACGACACATCGAGCCGCCCGGCCGCCATCTCCCCCGCGGCCCCCGTCAGCCCGCCGTGGAACCGGGCGACCAGCTCACAGCTCTCCGGCACCCGCCCCCGAGCCGTGGCCAGCACCCGGTACGCGGTCCCGACCGGCGCCCCGGCATCCACCAGCAACGGCCGCTCGGGCACGGGCCGGAACGCGGCGGCCAGTTCGTCCTGTGCGGTCAGCACCCGCCGCGCGTACGGCAGCAGCCGCTCCCCCTCCACCGTCAGCGCGACCTGCCGCGTGGTACGCGCGAACAGGCTCACCCCCAGCCCGCGCTCCAGCCGCCGGATGTCCCGGCTCAACGCCTGCTGCGCTACGTACAGCCGGGCCGCGGCCCGCGTGAAGTGCAGTTCCTCGGCGGTGGCGACGAACGCCCGGAGCAAGCGCGGTTCCACGTCATACGACACCCCGCCACGCTGCCAGCCACCCCGCACCATTCACAACCCATCCGCGTGAACAGGCGTTGATCAGGTGTTGGACGCGGCATCCGGCCCGGCACGACCGTGGACCCGTGATCCTCTTCCTCGCCGCCCGCCCCGTCACGCCCCCGCCCGTACGCCCCACCCCGCCCCGACGCCGTCGCGGCCGCCCTGCTCCTCTGCGTCCACTACGACGCCCCCGCCTGGACCCTCTTCGCCTCCTACGCCGCCACCGCCACCACGCCCAACACCGGCGGTATGGCAC
>JOEL01000018.1 GCA_000720995.1 Streptomyces celluloflavus | reverse complement strand
TCCGATCCGAAAGCCGCTCGTCCGCTGACGACTTCACCTGTCCGGGCCTTGGCACACCCCACCCAACGACCCCAAACCACCAAAGTCACCGGTATTGCGGCTAGAGGTGTGCCGCGAATCCGGTGCGCCGCGCCGGCTTCAGTCCGGTTTGGGCGCGCCTGAACCGGGCCAGCGTGTACGAAAGTTCGACGATCGTGTAGTTGAGCGGTCCGGAGCCTCCACTGCTCGTGCACCCTGCCCCCTCGCGGACAGAACGGGAGTGGACCTATGGAATGACTCCGTTATGGACCTTACCGGGGGTCCACCGGTTGCCTAGCCTGGCAGCAACCGACACGAAGCGGGAGAAGAGAATGTCCGCACGTCTGAATGAATACGGCCAGCCCATCGGCCACCCGCTGCCCGACTGGACGGTCCGTCCGGCGTCCGCCCGGGTCACCCTCGACGGCCGCTTCTGCCGGGTGGAACCGCTGGACGCGGACCGGCACACCGACGACCTGTACTCCGCCTACGCCCGCGCGGCGGACGGCAGGGACTGGACTTACATGATGGCCGGTCCGTTCGGGAGCCGGGACGACTACCGCGGCTACGTGGTGACGGTGACGCAGGCGGACGACCCTCTGCACTACGCGGTCATCGACCTGCGCAGCGGCAAGGCGGTGGGCACCCTCTCCCTGATGCGCCAAGACCCGTCCAACGGCGTCGTCGAGGTGGGAAACGTGGCGTTCTCGCCCCTGCTCAAGCAGACCCCGATCTCGACGGAAGCACAGTTCCTGCTGATGTCCTACGTCTTCGACGAGCTTGGCTACCGGCGCTACGAGTGGAAGTGCGACAGCCTCAACGAGCCCTCGCGCAGGGCGGCACAGCGGCTCGGTTTCACCTTCGAGGGGATCTTCCGCCAAGCCGTGGTCTACAAGGGCCGCAGCCGGGACACCGCCTGGTACTCCGTCATCGACGCCGAGTGGCCCCAGGTCGGCAAGGCGCTGCGGGAGTGGCTTTCGCCGGACAACTTCGACGCGGACGGCCGGCAGAAGCAATCCCTGTCCGCCGTACGCGCCTGCGATGCGCACCCCGAGGCGGAGCGGGCGCTCTGAGGTTCGACACCGGATGCCGCAGGCGCTCGGCGCATCCACGCGAGTCCGAGGGCGTGCTCCACCGACACCCCGACCTGCAGGACGTGGCGGTCCTCGGTATCCCGCGCGAAACGCCCGGCGACGAGGTGGCCGCCGGCGTGATGCTCCGACGGGGCGCCGAGCAAGACCCGGACCCAACGCCTATTCGTCAAAGACCGCGTGGCGCTGTAGAGGTGCCTGCGGCGGATCAGCTACGTCGACGCCCCCGAAGAGGGCACGCGGCAGGGTTCCCCAGCGGGAGTTGGCCGACGCCGCCACCGTGCTCGCGCTGCGCGAACGCGTGCGTTAGCCTCCCGGATCGCGAAGGCCCGCGCTTCATGTCCACCGCCATGCGTTCCACCTACGCTTCCTCGGCCCGGTGCACTGTGCCGGACGCGCGGACACGACCGTCGGCGAGGTCGTGCACCTGGTCGACGCCGTCGCCGGCTCCGCCGCCACCCGCACCCCCGTGGGCACCCGCAGTGCCTTCTTCGGCCGGGGCACCATGGCGAAGCGGCGGGTGTGGCAGGCGGAGGCGACCGCGCCGCCGCGCGAGCGGCAGGGCGAGCCGGGCCGGGCGTCACACTTCGGACAGGCGTGCTGTTCGACGTCGTCGGCGTCCGTCCGGTCGCTCGGGGAGGGCTGCTGAGGGTCCGTCATGGGCCTGGGTTTTCGCACAATGCAAGTCTTGGAAGGGGGCACGTCCCGCTTTTGAGTGAGAACGGGTTCTGAGAGCAAATCCGAGTTCTGCGGGAGTTCGGCGGCTCGTGATTGATCTTGCTCGCGCAAAGGACCGTCTGCGAGAGGCCCCGCTGATCAAGGACTCGCCGATCCTTGATCACTCCTCGGCGGTCACCCCTTGCAGTGAGCCGGAGGCCAGAACTCTGGTGACGAAGTTCGCGAACTGTGCCCGCATTTGCTCCCGCGGAATGCGCTCTTCGCCGGCCAGGTGCTCGACGAGGTCGGCTCGTGTGGCGGCGAGCAGGGCGTGGGCGGTGAAGTCACTGTCGGTCAGGCCGGGGATCTGCTCCAGTACGGCTTGGAGCAGGCCGTGCCACCGCTCGTAGTGCTCCGCCTGGTACGGGCTGCCGCTCCCGTTTTCCTCCAGGGCCAGCGCGAGGCGCCGGTTGTCGAGTTTGAAACAGAGGACGGCGTCCAGCAGGGCGGGTACGCGATCCCGCGGTGGGGTCGTGGGCCCCAGGGGCGCTGGGCCGGCTTCGACGGCCTGCCTGATCGGTTCGAGCCGCGCCTCGTACAGCGCGCGGAGCAGCCCGGCGCGATCCCCGAAGGCCCGGAAGAGCGTGCCCTTGCCGACGCCGGCCGCTGAAGCGACGTCGGCCATGGTGATGTCGGCGGGACTTTCACGACGGGCGAAAAGGGCGTCGGCGGCTGCGAGCACCGCCTCCCGGTTACGGGCGGCGTCTTTGCGGGACTTGCCGTCGGGCATGCTGCTCCTCCAGTTGCAAACCGGACCCGTGGTCCGTATCGTCAAACCGGACCCAGGGTCCGTATTCTAGAGCTGAGGATACCCATGCACGCATCGACTTCTCCGGCGGATCTGTACCGCCACAGCCTGCGACTGCTGCTCGACAAGAACATTCCCGCGTGGGTCGCCCTGTGGGCCGAGGACGGCCTCATGGAGTTCCCCTTCGCCCCCGACGGCTGGCCCCGGCGTCTGGAGGGCCAGGAGGCCATCGCCGCCTACATGCGGCACTACCCCGACCACATCGACCTGCATGACTTCCCCGACCTGCGGATCCACCAGACCACCGATCCGCAGACCATCGTGGTCGAGATGCGCGGCGTCGGCCGCCTGGTGGAGAGCGACGCTCCCTTCGCCATGACCTACATCGCCGTCGTGACCGTTCGAGACGGGCACATCACCTCCTACCGCGACTACTGGAACCCCCTCGCCGTCCAGGCACCCGGCACCGACTTCACCGGGAGCAGCCGATGACCACCGCCGGCACCACTCTGGTCATCGGCGCCACCGGCACCACCGGCAGCCGCACCGCCGCACAGCTGACGGCCGCGGGCCACCGCGTCAAAGCCGCCAGCCGCCGGGCCGCCCCGGTCGCCGGCGCCGAGCCGGTCCCCTTCGACTGGTACGACCCCGCCACCCACGCGGCCGCCCTCAACGGCGTCGACCGCGTCTACCTCATACCGCCCCTGGGCGACTCCGACCCCGCGGCGACCATGCTGCCGTTCCTCCATCAGGCCCGCACCGCCGGCGTGCACCGCGCGGTGCTGCTGAGCTCCTCGGCCATCCCCGAGGGCGGCCCGGCGGTGGGAAAGGTGCACCGAGCCCTGACCGATCTCTTCGAACAGTGGGCGGTACTGCGCCCCTCGTGGTTCATGCAGAACTTCACCGGCACGCACGCGCACGCCCGCAGCATCCGCGACGAGGGCATCATCCGGACCGCCACCGAAAGCGGCCGGGTCGGCTTCGTCGACGCCGAGGACATCGCGGCCGTCGCCGTGCACGCGCTGACCGACGAGCAAGCCCCCGACACCGATCTCGTCCTCACCGGACCCGAGGCACTCGGCCACGACGACATCGCCACGGTCATCACCGAGGTCACCGGCCGAACCGTTGCCCACCACCGCCTGTCCTACGAGCAGATGCGCGACCATCTCACGACGCAGGTGCCGGTGGAGTTCGCCGCAATGCTGGCCGGCATGGACCGTGCCATCGCCGAAGGGGCGGAGGACCGCATCACCGACACCGTCCAGCGCCTCACCGGTCGGCCCCCGCGCACCTTCCGGGCCCTCCTTGAGAGGGAGATGCGATGCAGCAGCTGATGTTCCAGGACGATCAGCAGTTCTGATTCGAGACCCTGCGTCATCTCGGCCTGGCCGTCCACGGCGGCTCGGACGTCGGTGAAGTCGTCGCAACCGCCTCCCAGGTCACCTCCGGCGACTACAACGGCCGTCACGACGCCTGGCTGTCCACCGCCGAGCGTCTGGAGGCCGAAGCCCGTGCAAGCCACCCCGTCAGCGCGCGGGACGGGCTGCTGCGGGCTTCCACCTCCTACCGGGCGGCCGAGGCCGCCTCCCGCAAGGACCTCCGAGCGGACACGGAGTGGCTCCTCCTGGTGGCCGACGCCTACGCGCACCGTGTCGGGCGCGTCGCCGATGACGGCCGGCCAGAACCTGTTGGAGCCTGAAAGCATGACCGACCCGACTCAAGGCCCCAGCTTTTTCCAGGACCCCTACCCCACCTATGCGGCCATGCGGTCCAGGTGCCCGGTGCAATCCGTGCCCACCGGGTCCGATGGGCACATCAGCTATCTGGTCACCGGCTACGCGGAAGCGAGGGAAGCTCTCGGCGACCCTCGGCTTTCGAAGGACACGGCCGCCTTCTTCGCGGGCAAGGGGTCACGGCGTCGCCTGCACCCTGCGGTGGCGCACACCATGCTGGCCAGCGACCCACCCCGGCACACCCGGCTGCGCAAGCTGGTGACCAAGGCGTTCACGACCGGGGCCGTCGCGGAGCTGCGTCCGTTCATTGCCCGGGTCACCGACGAGTTGCTGGATCAGTGGCCCGTCGGCGAACAGTTCGACTTCGTGGCCGGCCTGGCGGCACCACTGCCGGTCATCGTGATCTGCGAACTGCTCGGAGTACCGGAGGGAGAGCGGCCCGACGTCCAGCGCTGGTCCGGAGAGCTGTTCGCGGCAGGCAAGCCCGATGTCATCGACGCGGCCTCGCATTCCCTGGCCGACTACATGGCGGGCCTCATCGCCGCCAAGCGCCTGGACCCCGGTAACTCTCTGCTTGACCGGCTCATATCGGCTCGCGACGGAAACGACCGTCTGAGCGAGGAAGAGCTGGTCTCTCTGGCGGTGCTGCTGCTCGTGGCCGGGCACGAAACCACCACCAACTTCCTCGGCAACGCCGCCCTGGCGCTGCTCCAGCGCCCTGCCGAGCTGGATCACCTTCGGAAGAATCCGGACGATGTCCCAGCCGTGCTGGACGAACTGCTTCGGTTCGATTCCCCCGTCAGTACAGCCACCTTCCGGTTCACCACGGAGGCCGTCACGCTCGGCGGTACCGATATCCCGGCCGGTGTCCCGGTACTGGTCGCTCTGGGAGCCGCCAACCGTGACCCGGAGCGGTTTCCGTCGCCGGACCTGCTCGACCTGGACCGAAACGCCGCCTCCCATCTCAGCTTCGGCCACGGCATCCACCGCTGTGTCGGCGCTCCCCTGGCCAAGGCCGAGGCGGAGATCGCTCTGCGAGCGGTACTGATCCGGTTCCCCGGAATCCGGCTTGCCGTACCGCCTGATCGACTGGACTGGCGGCACACCCGTCTCGTTCGCGGGCCGGCCTCGATTCCCGTCCTGGCGTAGTCCCGAAGGCCCCTGGCAAGTACCTGGTTCGGAGCGGGGGCCGGAGCGCCGGGCCCTACCGCCGGCCGGCTCTTCGGCGGGAGCGCGAAGGCGGGAGCAACGGACGAGGCGGGCCCGGACCATGGCGTGGTCCGGGCCCGTCGGGGCCGCAGCGGGGTACGGGAGTCCGGCCACGGCCCCGGCGCTCGGAACCGTCTCGCCGGAAACGGACCGGACCTGCTTACTTGCTGACGTGACAGCCCTGGGTACAGACGCTCGTGGTGCAGCCCGCGGCGGTGACGCAGCCCGGGGTGCAGAGCGACCAACTGGTGATCCGGGGGGCCGGCTCGCCGGTCTCGTTGTCCACAACCTTGGCGTCGAGGTCGAAGTCAGACATTTCTTTCCCTTTCTCCAGGTGCTCATGCGGAGTCGTTGCGAACGGTCGTCGCGTTCGCCGAGGCACAGCCTGCCAAGCGCAATTCACACGCCGATCACACGGGAGTCACACGGAAACCACCCCATTTGCCCGATATGCAGGGAAGGCGGAGGTAATTGCTCCCGGCGCTGGGGCTTCTGATACTTCTGGCGTTTCCGCAGTAATGCGGGATGCGTAATGCCTTGTTGACCATCCGACATCTTGCGATAGCGTGTAGCAAGTGTATGCACTACCCGTTGGGCGGAATGACTGAAGTCCGCGTCACGCTCGCCCTTCGGGTGATCATCGTGAATGCAATCGGGGGAGTAGTGACGAATGTCGGGAACGGCATCATCAAGGCAAGTGGCGTATATCGAAAAGATGTTCTCCGTATCGCCCGCGCTTCCGCATTTCGACTTTGACGCGCAACTGAGGGTGGATCTGCCGGCCGGGTCGCAGATCAGCGTTCTGGGCCGGTTCGAAGTCGACGGCAGGCCGGTCACCAGCAGCAGGACGATGGAGTTCATCACGGCGCTGGCCGCGGCCGGCGGGTCCATGAGCCGCGACGGCCTGCACCATCGCATGTACGAACGGGATGTGTCCGCCTCGACCCTGCCCACCTTGGCGTACCGGGCCCGCAAGCTGGGCATCGCCGTGCACTACGTGGCGCCCGGCCGTCGCTATGTGCTGCCCGAGCCCGTTGCGGTCGACGCGCTGACGGCCCTCGCTCTCGTCGAGGCGGGGAGGCCGGCTGACGCCCTGCTTCTCTACCAGGGGCCTTGTCTGCCGGAGTGCGACAGCCCGTTCGCGGTCTCGTTGCGCCACAAGGTCGAGGACCGGCTGGTCAGAGCCGTACTGGACTCCGGTGACCAGGAGTTGATCAAGGTGACGAGCCGGCTGATCGACCACTGGGAACTGGCGGAACCGGCTGTCACCGGGGACGATCCGTGCTCGGCGGTGCTGTCGGACTCCTATCTGAGGAGCCTGGGGCTCCCGCCGGCAGGGCGGCGATGAGGCTTTCGCTGCTCTTACCGACGGTTCCCGGGACGGTCGAGCAGGCCGTACCGTTCGCGCGCCACGTGGCCCATGACTCCCAGCTCACCCGCCTCTGGCAGGGCCAGAGCTACGGGCTGGAACCGGCCGCGACCTTCGCCTATCTGGCCGGAGCGGGGTATCGGGTCCCGGCGGGCACCTCCGTTCTGGTCACGCCGCTGCGGCACCCGGCCCAGGCGGCGCTGGAGGCACGGACCGTGGCCGCCGTCACCGGGCATCCGGCCGTCATCGGATACGGGCCGGGCAGCCGGGCGGTGCAACGCACCAGGCTGGGCGCGCCCTACGGCGACCCCGTCGCGGCAAGTGCCGAATTCCTGCGGGCCACCCGGGACTGCTTGGCGCAGCCCTGGGATCCCCCGGCCCGAAGCGCCGGCTCCGCTCACCGGTACTTCCACGCGGGGCAGACGTTGCCACCGGTGGCGCACCCGCGCGTCCAGCTCGCGCTGGGCGTCCTGCGGCGCCGGATGGCGCGGACCGCAGGAGAGGTCGCCGATGCGGCGCTCACCTGGCTGACCCCCGCCGACTACGTGCGGCGGGTCGTGGTGCCCGAAGTGGCCGAGGGCGCCGCCTCGGCCGCCCGGCCCCGCCCTCGCGTCATCGCCGCGGTTCCCGTGGCGGTGGCCCGGCGGGGCCGACATCCGGCCGGACTGGCCCATCTGGCCGCGGGCGGACACCTCGTGCTGCCGCACTACGCGGACATGCTGGCCCGAGCCGGAATCGACGTTTCGACAGGAGATTCCACCGCCGCCGCACGGGCACTGGTTGCCGGTGGCGCATTCCTCTACGGCAGACCCGCCGACATTGCCGCCGGTCTGGCCGAATACGCAGCCGCCGACGTAGACGAAGTCATCCTCAACCTGACCGGGGTGCAGTCCTGGTACGGCACGGACGAAACACTGCTGGACCTCAGCGAGATTCTGGCCGCAACGGCATCACTGAATTGGTGACGAATACTGCTCATGACGCGTTCTGAATATCAAATATCGCACCGCGTACTGCTCCGGTCCCCCATCCTGCCCACCGACTTCTATCCGGATCGGCCGGCCGACCGCGATCCGCTCGACGGAATTCGCCGACTGTGGTCCGAGGCGGTCTTCCGGGAGTCCGTGTGCGTGGCCAGCTCCGTTCTCGCGGATCAGGTCGACTCTCTGCTGTCGGCGCCGGCCGCCGCGGGCGGCGGTCACCGGACACACGGCAAAAAGATTCACTCGCTTTACCGGGCGCTGCTGAAATACGCGCTGCGCATCGCCACGCGCACCACGCCCTTCGGTGTCTTCGGAGGGACCGCGGTCGTCGGTCTCGGGGCCGAGCCGCTCGTGCTGGGCCGACGCGAAGAGCACCGGAAGCACGCCCGGGTCGGCTTCACCTATCTCAAGGACCTCACCGATCTCGCCGTGGCCGGCCTCGGCCCCCGGTTGCGCGTGGTGGCCAACCCCACCGCGTACCTGACCGGCGACCGCATCGCGGTGATGGTGAACCCCCAGGCGGACGAAGGAAAGGTCAACGAGACGTCCAGCGTCAGACACACACCGCCGGTCCGGCACGCCATCGGCATGGCCCACCGCCCCGTTGCGCTCGCGGCGATACGGGAAAGCCTCGCCGAGGCGTTCCCGGACGCCGACCGCGAGGTACTGGCCCGTTTCGTCGGCCAGCTCGTCCGGCACGGGATCCTCCTCACCGAGTTGACGCCGTCGGCCTTCGACACCGATCCCATGGCCCGGTGGACCCGCGCCTGCCAGGGCGGGGACGGCCGGCTGGCGCAGCGGCTGCGGGCCGCGCGGGAGGCCATCGCCTCCTATCGCGCCACCGCGGTCGGCGAGGGAACCCGCGAACTGCGGGCCGTTTACGCCGCGTTGCGGACCGACGGCAACGCGGTGCAGGAACAGCTCCAGGTCGACCTGTCCCTGGCGATGTCGGGGCAGGTGCCCGCGCACATCGCGCCGGAGATCGAGGCGGCGGTGGACGCACTGATGCGGATGTCGCTCCTGTCGTCCGGCTTCCCGGAACTCCGGCGCCATACCGAGCTGTTCGCCGACACCTTCGGCCGGTCGCTCGTCCCGCTGCACCGCCTGTTCGACCCCGTACGGGGCATCGGCGCCCCCGCCGGGTACCCGTCCTCGCCGCACCGGCCGAACGAAGGAGTGCAGCACGGCGACGAGTCCTTCCTCGCGGGCCGTCGGCTGCGGGCCGCCCTGATCGACCGCGCCCGGCGCACCGGCACCACCACCGTGACGATCACGCCGGAGGATCTCGCCGCGTTCCCGGCCGCGGCCGGGACGCCGCCGACGAGCTATGACGTGTTCTTCCAGCTCGACCGGGGAGAAGGGGAAGACATCCGGATCACGTTGTCCCCGGTCGGCGTGGCGACCCCCGCGGGGAAGGCGGGCGGCAGGTTCGCGCACGGCGACCCTGCCGTCGAGGCGCACGTCCGCGAGGTGATCGGCGCCGAGAAGGCGGTGCACGGCGACGCGCTGCTGTGCGAGCTGGACTACGTCAGCAACCGGTCGCGGGTGAACAACGTGGCGGTCGCGCCGAGCGTGTACGACTACCGGCTGAAGGTGACGACGGGCGTGTGGGAGGACGCCGGTGAGCCGGCGCCGGAACAGATCGCGTTCGCGGACCTGCTGGTCGGCGTCGAGGGCGGCCGATTCCATCTGGTCCACGCCCCCACGGGCAGGCCGGTGGAGATCCGCACGGCGAATCTGGTCACCCCGGAGATCGCCACCGGTGTGGTGCGGTTCCTTCAGGAGATCGCCTTGGACGGTGTGTGCAGGCCCGCCTGGACCTGGAGCGAGCTGGAGCCGCTGGCAGACTTCCTGCCCGGGGTGGAGTTCGGCGGCGTGACCCTCTCCCCGCCCATGTGGCGCGTCCCGGCGCTGACGGGAACTCCCGGTGAACAGGACGAGCGGCTCGTGCGGTGGGCGGCCGAGGCCGGGCTGCCGGACCACGTCCACATCGGCACGCACGACAACCGCCTCCTGCTGCACCTGGCCGACCGGATCCACCGTGACCTGCTGCGCCGGGAGGCGGGGGACGGTGCGGAGTTCGTCGCGCAGGCCCCCGCGCCGCACCGGATGGGCATCGTCCGGGACCGTGCGGGCCGCCGGTACGCGAGCGAGGCGGTGTTCTCGGCGGTCGCCCGCCGACCGGTCTCCGCTCCCCCGCCCCCGGCGGCACCGCGCTACGACGTGGCGGCCGACGCGCTGCGCACCCTCGCACCGGGCGACGAGTGGTGGTATCTGCGGGTGTACGGCGAGCGGGAGGCGCAGAACGAGATCCTGTCCCGACTGGCCGGAGCGGGCGAGGAGTTCGCGAACAACTGGTTCTACGTCCGCTACGGCGATCCCGCCGACCACCTCCGCATCAGAGTCCGTTCGGGCCCGGTGCCCTTCGAGCGGGTGCGCGAGGTGATCGGCGGGTGCGTACGGGACCGGCTCGCCCACCGCTTCTCCGTCGACACCTATGTCCGGGAACTCGAACGGTACGGCGGAGCCGGCGCCATGCCGATCGCGGAGCAGATTTTCTGCACCGAGTCCCGGATCCTCGCCGGCAGCACCCTCCTGTGCGTGGCGCCGGAGGTGACGCGGGCGGTGCACACGCTCGGCGGCAGGGAACCACTGGACGGCCCGCCGGGTTCGCTCCTGCGGGACGCCGCCCATCTGCTGGACGGGTATCTGTCGGCCCTGGAGCTCACCGACGGGGAGACCCGCGATCTCCTGGAGACCGTCGGCAACGGCTATCGGGCCGAGTTCTCCGCGGCGGGTCCCGATCTGCGCCGGGCGGTCCGTCCACTGGTGCGCCGACCGCCGTCGGACGCGGCGCTCGGGGCGAGCCCGCTGCTCCGCGACCATCTGCTGCCCGGCACCCGGGCACTGGCGGAGGCTCTCACCCGGGAGGGCCGGCCCTGGCCGCTGCGGGCGATGACCCTGCAGAGCCTGCTGCACATGTTCGCCAACCGGCTGGGCCTGCCCCGGCACCGCGAGTACCAAGCGCTCTTTCTCCTCGACGCCGTCAGGCGCGCCCAGGCATACAGGGAAGGACGATCCGGCCGTGACTGTGCATGACGAGAAGCGGGTGTCCGCCGCACCGATCGGCGAGCGGGCGCGGCGGAAGGCGGTGGACACCGGCTGGGACATTCTGGACCGGCTGCGCGACTACCGCGGTGACCTGGCCGATCTGCGGATTCCGAATCCGTTCACCGGCGAGCCGGCCGTGGCATGGCATCCGCTCAGCACCGATCCGGGCGACCTCGGTATGGCCCTGGTGTACTCGGCCGCCGACGAGCTCCGCCCCGACGACGGCTGGGACCGGCTCGCCTTCGAGCATGCCCGGCGCCTGGTCGAGCACTACGTCCGCACCGTGGACCTCGGAATCGGGCTGTTCGGCGGGTCGGCGTCGGTCGCCTACGCCCTGCGCGCCCTGTCCCGCGGCGGGGAACGCTACCGCCGGGCCCTCCACGACGTGGAGGCCACCCTGATCACGCGCGTCGAGGACAAGCTGGCCGCGCTTCCTCCCTCCGGGGGGCTGGCCTGCGCGGACTACGACGTGATCTCGGGGCTCGCCGGGGCCGGGATGTACCTCCTCGCCTCCGGTGACGCCGACGAGCGGCGGTGGGCCATGGCCGAGCGCATAGTGGACCGTTTCTGCCGACTGGTCCTCGTGCCGCCACCGCTGGGGCTGTGGACGCCCGCCGGAAAGATCACGGAGGTGGAGCGGAACGGGCCGCCCCAGCTGCACGGGGGCTATCTGAACCTCGGTTTCGCCCACGGGATTTCGGGTGTCGCGTCCCTCCTGGGCACGGCGGCGGCCCGCGGTCTGACCTCACCGGCGCTGAGCCGCGCGGTGTCGGTCCTGGGCGCACTGATCACGGACTGTCTCGTGGACACCGGCTACGGCCCCGGCCTGCCCTATTTCAAGCTGCCTCCGGACCGGCAGCGCGGGCAGCAGGGGTTGGCGCGGTCCGCGTGGTGCTACGGGAACCTGGGCGGGGCCGTCGCGCTGGCCCATTGCGCGAGGGTGGACGAGCGATTCCTCGACACCGCCATCGGCCTGCTGGAGTCCGTCGAGCGGCGCCCGGCCGAGCTGCGGCACATCGACAACCCCTCCCTGTGCCACGGGATCGCGGGCCGGATCACCGTCCAGCGGTACGTCGCCGCGGTGGCCGCCTCGTACGGGCGGCAGTGCGGCGGCCCGGCGCAGGCGACGCTTGAGCGGCTGCTGGAGATGGCTGATCCGCGCGCCGTGTTCGGACTGCGCAACGACAACGTCCCGGGGGCGCAGACCGACTCGCCCGGCTTCCTGACCGGTTCGGGCGGTGCCGCGGTCGCGCTCGTCTCCCTGGACCGGGACCGCATCACGACGGCGGAGGCCATGCTCTGCGGAGGTGCGGCGTGCTGACCGTACGGAACGTCTCGATGTCCTACCGCAAGGCCGGAACTCCGGTGTTCACCGAAGCGGACTTCACCGTGGCGGGCGGACACCTGGTGCCGGTGCTCGGGGCGAACGGGGCCGGCAAGACGACGCTGTTGAAGATCCTGTGCGGTCTGATCACCCCGACCACGGGCTCGGTGAGCGTCGCGGGCCGGGACATGGTGCGCCGCCCGGCGGCCGCGCGGGCACACCTCGGAGTGTCCCTGTACCCGGAGCGCAGCTTCTACTTCCGGCTCACCTGCGCCCAGAACCTGCGCTACTACGCCTCGTTGCGCGGTCTGTTCGGCGCCCGCGCCAAGCGCGAGGCGGCGGACGTCCTGGACCGTGTGGGGTTGTCGGAGCAGGCCGGCACACCCTTCATGAGGCTGTCCCTGGGGCAGCGCAAACGTCTCGGCCTGGCCCGCGCGCTGCTGGGGCGTCCACCACTGCTGCTGCTCGACGAACCCACGGCGAACCTGGACGCCGAGAACGTCGCACGGTTCCACCGGATCCTCGCCGGCCACGCCGAGGGCGGCGGCAGCGCCCTGTTCTCCACGCACAACGAGGACGACGTGCGGACGGCGACCGGACGGTTCCTTCAGATCGGGGCGGGACGGGTCCGCCACGCATCGGCGGCCGGCTCACCCGAACCGGCGTCCTCGCAGGAGGTGCGGTGAACGTCGTCCGGCAGTTCGGAGTCCATGTGCTCCAGATCTACTGGGAGCGCCGCTCCTACCGGACCGCCATCGCGCTGGGCACCGTCACGGGCCTGGTCTCCCTGGTCCAGTTCCTCCTCATGGGCAAGTTCCTCCAGCAGGGGAACACGTTCGCCGGCATTCAGGGGTACGGCGGCAACATCATCAGTTTCCTGATGTCCGGATCGGTGTTCACCGGGTTCGTCGCCGTCAGTCTGGGGGCCTTCAGCAATCACCTCCAGACCGAGCAGCGGACCGGCACCCTGGAATCGGTGGTGGTGATGCCCGTACCGCTGACCCGGGTCATGCTGTTCTCCGGCGTCGGTGGGCTGATCGGGACCACGTTCGGCTCCGTGGTCATGTTCGGGGTGTTCGGAGCGGTCTTCGACGTCCCGGTCTCCGTGAACCTGCTGGCGACACTGGCCGTCCTGGCTCTGCTGGTGCTCACCCTGGGCAGTTTCGGACTGGCCGGCTGCGGCGTGCTGCTCATCACCAAGCGAGGTGATCCGGTGCGCTGGGGCATCACCACCTTGACCACGTTGCTCTCCGGCGTCATGTATCCGGTCTCGATCCTGCCCGGCTGGCTCCAGTCCGTCGCGAGGGCGCTGCCCACCACCCAGGCGCTGGACGGGATACGCAAATCGCTCCTGGTCGACGCCGGTCTGGCGCAGGTGGCACCGTCGCTGACGCACCTGGCCGTCTGGTCGGCGGTGATGCTGCCCATCGGGCTGGCCACCTTCGCGGCCGGGATGTCCCGGGCGCGGCGCGAGGGATCGATCGGCGAGTACTGAACATCTGCCGACGGGAACAACGAACTGCTATGGTTTGTAGCATGTCACCGCGGGATGCACGGCGTCAGGGCCTGGCGGCTCACTTCGGACCGCTTGAGCTGGCGATTCTCGACGTCATGTGGTCGAAGGGCGAGCTGGATGTCGCCGGCTGCGTCCGGCACCTGGACGGCGGCCAGGCGTACACCACCATCAAGACGGTGATGGAGCGTCTGGTCATCAAGGAACTGCTCGACCGCCGCAAGGAAGGCCGCCAGTACGTCTACTGGCCACGGCAGTCCCGGCGCGAGGTCGAGCAGCGCGTGGCCGCCGAGCAGGTGCGCCAGGTGGTCGACGGATTCGGCGACCTCGCCGTGGCGCACTTCGTCCGGGCGGTCAGCGGCGACGCCGGGCAACTCGCGCATGTGCGCGCCCTGCTGGCCGGCATCACCGACCCGCCTCGTGACTCCCGTGCGGAGGAACCGCCGGATGCGCCGGGGGGTGCCGCATGAGTGCGAACTGGCTGGGCTACCCGCAGGTGATGCTCGCGGTATGGTGCCCGCTGGCCACCGTCGGCGCATGGCATCTGCTGCGCCGCCTGACGCTGCGGTTACCGCCCCGCGAACGGTTCACCCTCGCGGTGGCGGCCGCCTTGACTCCCCTGCTGGCCGTGGCCGTGCCCTACTTGCCGCACAGCCCGTTGCGCGAGGCGCTGCCGTGGCGGGCGCCGATCGCCTGGGGCATCAGCAACGGCATCACTGACGCCGACCCCGCACACATCCTGTCGGCCCTCGGGTCGCAGCTGATACTGGCGGCCTCCGTCGTACCGCTGGTGTCACTGGCCGTATCGTTCGCGGCCGGTGCGCTACGCGTGGCGCGCACCGCACGTACGGTCACGATGCTGGCGCCCCGCCAGTGCGGCGGCATCTGGATCGTGGACGACGACGCCGGGTCCCCGCGGAGCCTGGCCAGTACGGTCGGCCTGGTGCGCCCCCGGATCATCCTGGCCGCCGCCGTGGCGGAGTCCGCCGAGGCGTCCGCGATCATCCGTCACGAGCGCGCCCACGCACGGGCGCATCACCCATTGTGGATCTTCCTCGCCACCTGTGCCCTGCGGTCGTGGTGGTGGATTCCCGGGCGGAAGGCGATCCTCGGCGAGATGCGGCTCGCCGCCGAACTCCGGGCCGACCAGGAGGCCCGTGAGACCTACGGCGCCGCGGCCGTGGCCCGTGCCCTGTGCGCGCAGATCGAGGCCGGCTCCCGGGCGGCCGGTCGCGGCCTCGCGCCTGCCGGGGGCGGCATAGCCTTCCTCGACCCCGGCATCGAACTCACCCATCGCGCCAGAGCGCTGGCCGACCCGCCCCGGACGCTGCCGGCCTGGCAGGCGTGGTCGGTCCGTGCCGTGATCGTGGCGGCCGTCGGCGCCGCGGCCATCCTGCTCTGAGACTCCCGCGCGGGCCGCCCCCGGCGGCCCGCCGAGCGCTCGCCACCGTCAACGCATGAGGCATCCCCACACCCAAATGTGCTACAGCGCGTAGCAGAAAGGAGTGCCATGCAACCGGCACCGGTTCCCCAGACGCCCCCGGGAGCGCTCCCGGTGATCGAGACGCGGGGCCTGACCAAGGTCTTCCGCCGCTCGACCGCCGTCGACTCCGCCGACCTCCTCGTACGCCCCGGCAGGGTCTACGGCCTGCTGGGCCCCAACGGTGCGGGCAAGTCGACCACGCTGAAAATGATCCTGGGCCTGCTGCCTCCCACCAGGGGGGAGGTGCGGCTGTTCGGCCGGCCGTGGGACCGGCAGGCCCTGTCCCGCATCGGCGCGAGCGTCAACGGGCCCAGTTTCTACGGCCACTTGTCCGCGCGGCGGAACCTCATGGTGCACGCACATCTGCTCGGCCTGCCCGAGGAGGAGGTGGAGCGGACGCTGGCGGCGGTCGAACTCGCCGGCACGGAACGGAAGAAGGCCAAGACCTTCTCCACCGGCATGAAGGGGCGCCTGGCCTTGGCCATCGCCATGCTGGGCAACCCGGACCTGCTCATCCTGGACGAACCGCAGAACGGTCTCGACCCGGAGGGCATCGCCGCGCTGCGCGCCATGATGCGCCGCTTCACGGACACCGGCCGCACCATCGTCCTCTCCAGCCATCTGCTGGGCGAAGTCGCCTCCGTCGCGGACGACATCGGCCTGATCGCACAAGGGCGCCTGCGCTACCAGGGAAGCCTGGCCGAACTGGCGCCGGACGGGGATCTCGAACGCGCCTATTTCACGCTGGCCGGCCACCCGCAGGAAGCCGGGACGGTGGTGTCGTGACCACCGCCGCACCGACGGCGCCGGTTCCCGGCCTGCCCGCGACCTTGCGCGCCGAGTTCGCCACCTGGCGACGCAGCGCCGTGGCGTATCTGCCGCTGGGCGGACTGGCCTTCGGCCTCGTCAGCAGCGCGGTGTTCGTCTCGGCCGGCCCCGGCAGGTCCTGGCAGGACGTCCTCGGGTACCAGAACCTGTGGGCGATGTTCGTCGGCCCGATGCTCACCGTGCTGCTGGTCGCCACGGCGGCCCGCATCGACCGCGGCGCCCGCGGCGGCGGCACCCGGTACCGGCCCGTCCGCCCGGCGTACCGGCAGCTGAGCCGGTTCGCCGTCCTGGCCGTACGGTCACTGCTGCTCAACGTGCTCGGCGCCGGTACGCCCCTGCTCGTCCTCGGGGCGCTGTCCAGCGCGCAGCGCGTCCCCGCCGACCGCGCGCTGGAAGCCGTCCTGGTGCCCTGGATCTCGCAACTCGGCATGCTGGCGCTGATCTTGTGGCTGGCACGGCAGACCTCGTGGCGGGTGGCGCTCGCCGTGGGACTCGTGTGGACGGTGCTGGGGGTGGTGAACGCCGAGTCCACCGCCTGGGCGGCGTTGCCGTTCACCTGGCTCGACCGCGGAGCCCTGCCGGTGATCGGCACGCACGCCAACGGTGTCGCCCTGGAGGCCCACTCCGCGCTCATCAGCGCCTCCCCGTGGCCATCCGCCCTCCTGGGGGCGCTGCTCGCGGTGCCGTTCCTCCTGCTGCCGCGGCTGCGCCGACCCGGCACCCGGACCGTCGAGCACCGGACGGCGCCCTCGCCGACGGCTTCCGCGCAGGGGGCCACGGCGATCCTGGGCACGGTCACGGAGCCCGCCCCGCACCTTGAGCCGGGCGGTCCCCGGGTGGTGGCCGCCGTGCTCGGCATGCTCCGCGGAACCGCGCTCACATGGCTGTGCCCCGGCTCGGTCGGCCTGATCGCGCTGTGGCTGTCCTGGCACGCCCCGGATGCCAGTGTCCAGTTGTTCACCCTGCTGGTGCTGCCCATCGGAACCCTCGTACTGGGCCTGGTGGTCTGGAGCGCCGCCGGCCAGGGCTGGCGGGCGGTCGCCTCGCGGGCCACCGGCACCCGGGGCCCCGCTCTCGTACTCACCGGCGCCGCGGTCGCCGTCACGGTCGCCGTATCGCTGGTCACCGCCCTCCTCTACCTGACAGCCGGCGTCCCGGCCGGGCATGCCTGGCTGCTCGCGCTCACCGGCGCGGTGGTCGGCGCGATGCTCACCACCTTCACCCTCTGGCTGGCCATCCGTACCTCGCAGGCCGTCGCGGTGGTCGTCGGGATCATCGGCATCCTCTTCGGCGTGCTCGTCGGCGGCACCGCCATGCAGCAGAACCTGTGGGCGCTGATCCCCTACTCCTGGGCCAACTACCTGGATCTGCACCGCATTTCGGTGACCCTTCCGGTGAGCCTCGTCGTGACGGCCCTCTGCACCTTCGGCATCACCCACGCCACACGAAAGGCGGCGGAAAACTCATGACCGCTCCCACTCGCACGTCACGAGCCCGCGTGCTGATCGCGACGGCCGCCGGGCTGGCCGTCCCGCTGCTCGTCTCGGGCTGCTCGGCGCAGGAGGGCGACGCCCTCACGAAATGGCCGGCGGTGACGACCAATCCGCAGCACATCACCGCCGGCCAGCTCGGCTCCGCCTGGCCCGTGCAGCCCGAGGAGGGCGAGGTCCGCTGCGACAAGACCCGATACAGCGGCTTCGCCATCACCTTCACGACGCCCGAGGGCAAGGTCTACGCGCTCAACAACGTCGCCCACGACGAGAAGGGCTACCCCAACGCCGACGCCATCCAGAAACCCTCGACGAAGACCCTGTGGCGACTGCGGTCCTTCGGAATGCAGGTGTGCAGCGTCGACCGGGCCAAGCACCTGCAGGCGTCCCCGACACCGTCGGCCCACTGAACCGGCGCGCACCGAGCGCGTGCCCGCCCGCCACAGGCGCCCGCTGGTTCCGGGTGAACACGCGCGGTCCCGCGTTTCCGGGCAGCGGATGACCGTCCTGAACGTGGACGGTGCACACCCCGCACGTAGGCCGCCCGCACCACTCCCCAATCATCACTCTCCGTAATTTCACACGGGGTGTGCGCCGGTGACTCGCAGCGTCGCTCCGCACACGCTCCCGCCTTTCGCCGCAGGGCAGTTGACTGGTAGCCGTACGGAGAACGAAGTCGTTCGCGAGAGGAATGAGGAGCGGACCGTGACCGCCCACCCCGAACCCGATCTGGTGGCCGCCGACCTGGCGGAGCTGAGGCGCCGCCTCGATGTGCGCACCGCCGAAGTCGAAGGCCGGCTGGCGCTGATCGCCCAGCGCTCGGCACAGTACGAGCGTGACGCGGACGAACTCCACGCCCGCGTCACGCAGTTGGAGAGCGGCCGCTGGCCGCTGCCGTCCCTCGCCGCGCTCACGGGGCTCGCGGCGTTACTGGTCACCCTGTGGCAGGCCGTGGCCCGGTGAGAGAGGGCCGGCAGCGGCGGGGCGGGCCGGTCAGCCGAGCCGGATGTGGTGCAGCATCAGCAACGCCGCCGCCATGTTGGCGGCCGGCACCTCCCCCCTCGCCACCATGTCCGGCACCAGCTTCAGGGAGACCCACTCCCGCCGGTCGGACTCGAAGTCGTCCTGCGGCTGGCCGACGAAGGCGCCCTCGTCGGACCAGTAGATGTGGTGCCGGGCATCGGTGAGGCCGTTGGACGGCTCCACCGTGAGGAGGTGCCGGAGGGGGCCGGGGCGCCACCCGGTCTCCTCCTCCATCTCCCGCGCGGCCGCGGCCGCGATGTCCTCGCCGTCCTCCACGACACCGGCGGCCAGCTCCCAGCCCCAGGCGTCGGTGATGAACCGGTGGCGCCACAGCAGCAGCACCTCATTGGCCTCGTTGACCACTGTGGCCACGGCGACGGGCCGCATCCGGATCAGGTAGTGATCCAGGTGGCGGCCGTCGGGGAGTTCCACGTCGGCGAGATTGACCCGGAACCAGGGGTTCGCGTACACGGTCTGTTCGCTGAGGTTGTTCCAACGCACTTGATGTCACCTTCCGCCGTTTTGAGCCGGCAAGGTGACACGAGCCCGGTCACAGCGGAACGCGCAGCACCTCGTCGATGAGATCGGCGGCCGCGTCGGTCGCGGAGCTCCCGGTCTCGGCCAGATGCTCGCGCACCGCCCGCAGCCGGTCCCGCAACCGTTGCGACTCCATGCCCCTGACCTGCTCGGTCATCTGCGCGGCGTTGGCCACTGCCCGGTCCGCATCGCCTTGGCGCAGCTCGATATGGGTGAGCATGGCCAGCCGGTGGACCCGGCCGCGGTCGTGTGCGGGGGTGTCGACGGCGGCGTCCGCCTGCTCCCGGGCGGAGCGCAGATCACCGAGGCTGAGCAGCGCCTCCGCCACTTGTACGTTCACCAGGCCGGGCTGGACATAGCCCGTCTCCGCCGGTTCGAGGCCCGGCCGGATGCGCTCCGCCGCCGCCTCCGCGCGCCGGATGCACGCCAGCGCGCTGGCGCCGTCGCCGAGCCGGGCGTAGGACTTGGCCTGCATCGCGTAGAGGTCCGCGGAGAGCGCCGGGGTGATCTGCGGGCCCGCGGCCCGCAGCGCCGCCTCCGCGAAGGCGACCGCCTGGCGGTATTCCCGTACGAAGAGGGACTGGTTGACCAGCAGCGCGATCACATACGCGCCGAGGCCGCGGTCCCCACTGGCCTTGGCCAGCCGTAACGCCTGATGGAAGTAGCGCTGGGCCAGCCCGAGAGCGTCCGAGTCGTACGCGCAGATGCCGGCGACGGCGACCAGCCCGCCGGTGGCCCGGTGGAGCTGGCGTCCTGTCGCGTCGGTGTAGCTGCCCCGCAGCAGCGGCGCCGCCTCGGTGTTGAGGAATCCCACGATGCGTGCTCTGGTCGCGATACCACCCGCCTTCCGGTACATCTGCTCGTAGTGGGTCCGCGCCGTGCGCAGCATCTCGATGTCCGCCATGCCGACGCGCGACATCCCGGCGCGCGAGACGTCGGAGTCCTCGGGAGGGTTCTCCCACTCCCATACGGGCATGACCGCCGAGGTGCCGGTGAGCGCGGGGGCGGCCAGGATGTGCGGCCGCTGCTGTTCGTCGGACCGCCACAGGGCGGTGGCGCGCTCGACGAAACCGGAGAGCGGGGTGACGGGGCCGCGGCGCAGGCCCGGCCGGCTGAGCCCGATGTCGTCGAGTCCTACGGCGCGGTGCAGCCGGTCGCCGAGGATCTCGCAGATCAGGTCGGGTACCTGGCCGCGCGGCCGCTGGCCCTTCAGCCAGCGGGCCACCGCGGTGTGTTCGTACCGCAGGGCGAGGCCGCGGGCGCGGCCGAGCTGGTTGATCCGTGCGGCCAGCCCGGCGTGCGAGATGCCGGCCTCGTCGAGGATCGCGTCGAGCAGGGTGTTGGGCTCCATACCGGCCTCCCGGTGAGCCGGGCCGGCCGTGGGCCGACGGCTCTTGGCCTTGTCGACTTACTGACTTCGTCAGATCAGCGTAGTGAACCGCGCTTCACACGGGGTGTGAAGCGGAGACGGGCGCCATGGACGGACGCCGCCGTGAACTGCCCCGCTCCGCACGGCCGTTGCGGCGGTGGCCGGGCCGCCGGGATCACCCGCACCCGCCAGGCACGGGCCCCGCCCCTCCCCTCCGGGTCCTGGACGGGCCGGTTCTCCCCCGGAACGCCGAAAGGGGTGCGGGTGTGGACGGCATCCCTGCCGTCCACACCCGCACCCCTCATACCGTTCCCCGGCGGGGCGGGGCCGCGCTCAGCCGCGCAGCGCCGCTCCGGTGCGCTCCACCGCCGCCGCGACCGCCGCGTCACGGGCCGCCGTGGCGTCCTCCGCGGTCAGCGTGCGGTCGGCGGCGCGGAAGCGCAGCGCGTACGCGAGGGACTTCTTGCCCGCGCCGAGCTGCTCGCCGGTGAAGACGTCGAACAGTCGCACCGACTCCAGGAGGTCGCCCGCGCCGTCGCGCAGCGCCGCCTCGACGTCCGCGGCCGGCACCGTCTCGTCGACGACGATCGCGACGTCCTGGGTGGCGACCGGGAAGGTGGAGATCCGCGGGGCGCGCCGCGGACCGGCCGAGGCCCGCTCGACGCGGTCCAGGTCGATCTCCATCGCGCAGGTGCGCTCCGGCAGGCCGAGCGTCTTGATGACGCGCGGGTGCAGCTCACCGGCGTTGCCGACGAGGATCTCCTCGCCGTCGACGACCGCGAGCAGCGCCGCGCACCGGCCCGGGTGCCACGGGGCGTGCTGGTCCTGCCGGACGATCAGCTCGACACCCGCCTCCCGCGCGACCGTACGGCCCGCCTCGACGGCGTCCGCCCAGGTCGCCGGGCGGGCGGAATCCCACCAGCCGGCCTGCTCGCGGGCCCCGGCGAGCACCACGGCGGCGCGCCGCGGCTGCTGCGGGAGCGAGGCGTCCAGCGAGGCGATCTCGTCATCGGTCGGCCGGCGGTCGACGACCAGCCGGGTGGCCGGCTTCTCGTCGCCGGTCGCCCGGAAGACCGGACCGGTCTCGAAGAGCGCGAGGTCGTGCGAGCCGCGGCCGACGTTGCGGCGCAGCGCGTTGAGCAGCCCCGGGACCAGCGTCGTGCGCAGGTCGGGCTCCTCGTCGGAGAGCGGGTTGACGAGGGTGACGGCCTGCCGGCGCGGGTCGTCCGCCTCGATGCCGAGCTGGTCGAGGACGGCCTGCCCGGTGAATGGGTAGTTCAGCGCCTCGACATAGCCCGCCCCGGCGAGCGCCCGGCCGACCCGGCGGTGCAGCCGCTGACGCTCGGTCAGGCCACGGCCGGCCGGCGGCCGCGGGAGGGTCGAGGGGAGATTCTCGTAGCCCTCCAGCCGGATGACCTCTTCGGCCAGGTCGTTCGGGTCGCTCAGGTCCGGTCGCCAGGACGGCACCGTGACGACCAGTTCGTCCTGCCCGTACACATCGCAGCCGACCTCCTGGAGGCGGCGGACGACGGTCTCGCGGCCGTAGGTCACCCCGGCGACCTTGTCCGGGTGGTCCGCGGAGATGGTGATCGTGCGCGGCCCGCTGGGCGAGACGACCTCGGTGACCCCGGCCTCGGCGGTGCCGCCGGCCAGCAGCACCAGGAGGTCGACGGTCCGCTGCGCCGCGGCGGACGCGGCCTGCGGGTCCACTCCGCGCTCGAAGCGCTTGGACGCCTCCGAGGACAGCTTGTGCCGACGGGCCGTACGGGCGATGGACAGCGCGTCGAAGTGCGCGGCCTCCACCACGATCTCGGTGGTGCCGTGGACCTGCCCGGTCTCGGGGTCGGTCACCACGTCCGCGATCTCGGTGTTGGCGCCGCCCATGACACCCGCGAGGCCGATGGGGCCGCGGTTGTCGGTGATGACCAGGTCCGCGGCGTCCAGCACGCGCTGGGTGCCGTCCAGGGTGGTCAGCTTCTCGCCCGCGAGGGCGCGGCGGACGCCGATCGGACCGTCCACGCTGGTGCGGTCGTAGGCGTGCAGCGGCTGGCCGAGCTCCAGCATCACGTAGTTGGTGACGTCGACGGCCAGCGAGATCGGGCGCATCCCGGCCTTCTGGAGCCGGCGCCGGAGCCAGAGCGGCGAGCGCGTCTCGGGGTCCAGACCGGTGACCGTGCGGGCGGTGAAGCGGGTGCAGCCGATCGGGTCGGCGACCTGGACCGGGTAGCCGTACGCGTTCGGCGGCGGCACGTCCAGCAGCGCCGGGTCGCGCAGCGGCAGGCCGTAGGCGGTGGCGGTCTCGCGGGCGACACCGCGCATCGACAGGCAGTAGCCGCGGTCCGGCGTGACGGCGATGTCCAGGACCTCGTCGACCAGCTGGAGCAGCTCGATGGCGTCGCTGCCGGTCTCGTGCTCCGGCGGCAGCACGATGATGCCGTCGGTGCCGTCGTCGCCCATGCCCAGCTCGTCGCCGGAGCAGATCATGCCGTGCGAGGTCTTGCCGTACGTCTTGCGCGCGGCGATCTTGAAGTCGCCGGGCAGCACGGCGCCGGGCAGCACCACGACGACCTTGTCGCCGACGGCGAAGTTGCGGGCACCGCAGACGATCTCCTGCGGCTCGCCGGTGCCGTTGGCGGTGCCGACGTCGACGGTGCAGAAGCGGATCGGCTTCTTGAAGCCCTCCAGCTCCTCGATGGTCAGCACCTGGCCGACGACGAGCGGGCCCTTGAGACCCTCGCCCAGCCGCTCGACGGTCTCGACCTCAAGGCCGACGGCAACGAGCTTGGTCTGTACGTCGCGGCCGGACTCGGTCGCCGGCAGGTCGACGTACTCCCGCAGCCAAGAAAGCGGGACCCGCATCAGATCTCCATCCCGAACGGCCGGGTGAACCGGACGTCGCCCTCGAACATGTCGCGCATGTCTTCCACGTTGTGCCGGAACATCAGCATCCGGTCGATTCCGAACCCGAAGGCGAAGCCGCTGTACTTCTCGGGGTCGACACCACAGGCGATGAGCACCTTGGGGTTGACCATGCCGCAGCCGCCGAGCTCGATCCAGCCCTCGCTGGAGCAGGTGCGGCAGGGGCGGTCCGGGTTGCCCACGGACTCGCCGCGGCACACGTAGCAGACCATGTCCATCTCGGCGGACGGCTCGGTGAACGGGAAGTAGTTCGGCCGCAGCCGGGTCTTCATGTCCGCCCCGAACAGCGCCTGGACCATATGGTCCAGGGTGCCCTTGAGGTCGGCCATGGTCAGGCCCTCGTCCACGGCGAGCAGCTCGATCTGGTGGAAGACCGGGGAGTGCGTGGCGTCCAGTTCGTCGGTGCGGTAGACCCGCCCCGGGCAGACGACGTAGACCGGCGGTTCGCGGTCGACGAGCGTACGGGCCTGGACCGGCGAGGTGTGGGTGCGCAGCACGACACCGGACTCGTCGCCCCGGGTGCCGTCGCCCTGGACGAAGAAGGTGTCCTGCATCTGGCGCGCCGGGTGGTCGGGCACGAAGTTGAGGGCGTCGAAGTTGAACCACTCGGCCTCGACCTCGGGGCCCTCGGCGACCTCGTAGCCCATGGCGACGAAGACGTCCGCGACCCGCTCCATGAAGGTGGTCAGCGGGTGCCGGGCGCCGGCGGGGACGCGGTCGTAGGGCAGCGTGACGTCCACCGCCTCCTCGACGAGCACGCGTGCGTCGCGCTCCGCCTCCAGCTCTTCCTGGCGGGCCTTGAGCGCCTGGTTCACCCGGCCGCGGGCCTGGCCGACGCGCTTGCCCGCGTCCGCCTTGGCGTGCGGGGGCAGGGCGCCGATCTCGCGGTTGGCGAGGGCGAGCGGCGAGCGGTCGCCGGTGTGCGCGACCTTCACCTCGCGCAGCGCCTCCAGATCGGCCGCGGCGGCGACGGCGGCGAGCGCCTCGTCGACCCGCCGGGCGATCTCTTCCGGTTTCAGGGCTTCGACCTCGACAGGGTCGTACGACTTATTGGGTGCGGACATCTCTTCCCGTGCTTCCGGTGGTCTGGCTTCGCTTCGCTTGGCCTCGGCTCTTCGATCACAAACTTCGGATGCCGAGCCCGCGCTTGTGCCCGCGATGCTTGTGCGCCAAAGGTGCCAAAGGTCAAGTCTAAGGGGATGGCTGCCAGGGCTGTTCCAAGCCCCTGGCCGGGGCGCCCGCCGCTGCTCCTCAGGCCATGAAGGCCGGGGCCGCGACGGGCAGGCTGAATCGGAACTGCGCGCCGCCGGCCGGCGCCCGGCCGACCGTGATCGTCCCGCCGTGTGCCTCGACGATGCCCTTGACGATATAGAGGCCCAGGCCCGTGCCGCCGCGTTTGCTGCCCCGCCAGAAACGGGTGAAGACGCGGCTCATCGACTCCTCGGGGATTCCGGGGCCTTCGTCGCTCACGGTGACGGACGTCCCTTCCGTATCGGCGCGGTCCGCTGCCGGTCCGACCTCGATGGTGACCGTTCCCGCACCGTGCCGCACGGCATTTTCCAGGAGGTTCCCCAGCACCTGGTCCACTTTGTCCGGGTCTGCCCACAGATCGGGCAGGGGCGCCAACATCCGGATCAGAAAGCGGTCCGGCCGCTGTCCCGCGGTCGTCTGCGCCTGGACGTGCCGGCGGACCGCCGCGCTCATATCGACCCGCTGCCGGCGCACCTCCAGCCGCCCGGAGTCGATCCGGGAGATGTCCAGGAGCTCGGCGATGAGGCGGGTGACGCGGCTGGCGTCGGCGTCCACGGTCTCCAGCATCAGCCGCTTCTGGTCGTCGGTGAAGCGCTCCCATTTCTGGAGCAGGGTGGCCGTGAAGCCCTTGACCGAGGTCAGCGGCGAGCGGAGTTCATGGGCGACGGTGGCGATCAGCTCGGCGTGGCTCAGTTCCGTACGGCGCCGGGCCTCGGTGCCGCGCACCGCGATGACCAGCCGTTGGAGGGGACCGGTCGGCCGGCTGCGGACGTAGCGCGCGGAGACCAGCACCTCGCGGCCGCCCAGCAGCAGGTTGCGTTCCGGCTGGCCGCTGCGGATGGCGAGCCCGCCGTAGGGGTCGGTCAGCTGCCACCAGCGGCGGCCTTCGAGGTCCTGCAGCGGCAGGGCCTGTTCGAGGGGGCGGCCCAGCGCGTCCTGCGGGGCGATGCCGGTGAGCTTGGCGGCCGCGGCGTTGAAGCAGATCACCCGGCCGCCCTCATCGGCGACGACCAGACCGTCGGGCAGCGTGTCGGGGTCGAGACCGAGACCGGCCCCGAGCGCGCCCGCGCCGTCGGCGGGCGCCGGACCGTCCGCGGCACCGCCGGGCGGGCAGGGGCCGGCGGCGACCGTGGTGCCGGACGTCCTCACACTCACTCCCGCTACCCCCTTCCGGGCCCCGAGCCCGCAAGACTACTAGGACGGACCGTATGTACCCCGGAGACCGGGCGGACGCCCCTCAGCCGGGTGACACCGCGCGGCAGCCGCCGACGGTGCGCTGGGCACGGGCCGAGGCGTAAAGGCAGACGGCGGCGGCCGTCGCGAGATTGAGGCTCTCGGCCTTGCCGTGGATGGGCACCCGCACCACGGCGTCCGCCAGCGCGCGGGTCTCCTCCGGCAGCCCCCACGCCTCGTTGCCGAAGACCCAGGCGGTGGGCCCGCCCATGGCGCCCGCGTCCAGCTCGGCGTCCAGATCGCGCTCCCCCGCGCCGTCGGCGGCGAGGATCCGCACCCCGGCGGTCCGGAGCCCGCTCACGACCCGGTCGACCGGCACGCCGACCGCGACCGGCAGATGGAAGAGGGAGCCGACCGAGGCCCGTACGGACTTGGGGTTGTAGAGGTCCACGGAGGCGTCGGTCAGTACGACGGCGTCGGCGCCCGCGGCGTCCGCGCAGCGCAGCACCGTACCGGCGTTGCCGGGGTCGCGGACGTTCGCGAGCACCGCGACCAGCTGCGGGCGGGCGGCGAGGATCTCCTCGAACGGCGAGTCGAGGAACCGGCAGACGCCGAGCAGGCCCTGCGGGGTGACCGTCTGCGAGATGTCGGCGACGGTCCGGTCGTCGGCGAGATGCACCCGGACCCCGGCCGCGTCGGCGGCCGCGACGATCTCGGCATGCCGGTCGGCGGCCTCGACGGTCGCGAACAGCTCGATGAGCGTGGGCTCGCCGTCGACGCGGTGCGCGATGGCCTCCCGTACGGCCTGCGGGCCCTCGGCGATGAACCGGCGTTCCTTGCCGCGGAAGGTACGGCGGGCCAGCCGCCGGGCGGCGGCGACGCGCGGGGAACGCGGGGAGATCAGCTCGGGGGTGCCCATGGGCGGCGGCTCGCTTCTTTCGTTCGGTGCGTGGGGACCGGGCGAACGGTCCGGCAAACGGCGGCGGACCCGCAGGCCGTGGCCTACGGGTCCGCGTCACACCGTCGTCAGGCTGAAGTTCAGGCAGCCTTCGGGGCGTTGACGTCGCTCGGCAGCGCCTTCTGCGCGACCTCGACCAGCGCGGCGAACGCGTTGGCGTCGGTCACCGCGAGGTCGGCCAGGATCTTGCGGTCCACCTCGACGTTGGCGGCCTTCAGACCCTGGATGAAGCGGTTGTACGTCATGCCGTTGGCGCGGGCAGCGGCGTTGATGCGCTGGATCCACAGCTGCCGGAAGTCGCCCTTGCGCTTCTTGCGGTCGTTGTAGTTGTAGACGAGGGAGTGGGTGACCTGCTCCTTCGCCTTGCGGTAGAGGCGGGAGCGCTGGCCACGGTAGCCGCTGGCCTGCTCGAGGATCGCCCGGCGCTTCTTGTGGGCGTTGACTGCCCGCTTGACGCGTGCCACTTGTTAACTCCTTGTAGCGGGGCCGCGGTTGTCTTCACGCGACCCGGTTCGAATGTGGACCCGGTCCAGGTCCTGCACCCCGGCCGTCGGCGGGGCGCACGGACTCACTTGCCGAGAAGCTTCTTGATCTTCTTGGCGTCGCCCGGGGCCATCTCGGCGTTGCCGGTGAGGCGACGCGTCAGACGGGACGACTTGTGCTCGAGCAGGTGGCGCTTGCCGGCGCGCTCGCGCATCACCTTGCCGGAACCAGTGATCTTGAAGCGCTTGCTGGCACCGCTGTGCGTCTTGTTCTTCGGCATGCGCCGTTCTCTCCTCGTCAGTGGCGCTCCCACCGGCACGGACCGGCCCGCGGGAGCGTCAGATGTATCGGTTTTGGTTTCCGGGCGGGTGCCCCGGTGTGAATCCGCGGCTCACGCCCGGGAATCACGCCTCGGCAGGCTCCTCGGCGGACTCGTCCGCGGGTGCTCCACCCTGGCGCTCCGCCTTGCGGGCGGCCTGCGCCTCACGGGCCTCGGCCATCGCCTCGGTCTTCTTCTTGTGCGGACCGAGAACCATGATCATGTTTCGGCCGTCCTGCTTCGGGTTCGACTCGATGAAGCCGAGGTCCTCCACGTCGGACGCGAGCCGCTGCAACAGCCGGAAGCCCAGCTCGGGGCGGGACTGCTCGCGACCACGGAACATGATCGTGATCTTGACCTTGTCACCCTGCTTGAGGAACCGGACGACGTGACCCTTCTTGGTGTCATAGTCGTGCGGGTCGATCTTCGGCCGGAGCTTCATTTCCTTGATGACCGTGTGCGCCTGGTTCTTGCGCGCCTCACGGGCCTTCATGGCCGACTCGTACTTGAACTTCCCGTAGTCCATGAGCTTGCAGACCGGCGGACGTGCGTTCGCCGCCACCTCGACCAGGTCGAGGTCGTACTCCTGCGCAAGCTCCAGGGCCTTGGCAAGCGGCACAATGCCGACCTGCTCGCCACTGGGACCGACGAGTCGCACCTCAGGGACGCGAATCCGGTCGTTGATGCGGGGCTCGGCGCTGATGGATCCTCCTCGGTAGCACCACGCGACGGCCTGGCGGACTGCCGCGTAACGTCTGTTTCGGTGTGACCAACCGCGCCGGTACAACAAAAACGCCCCGGACGGGACACAGGCGGGGCTCCGTGAAGTGGTTCAGGAGCACCGCCGCGAAGTCTCCGCGGGGCGCAGCCAGACCGTTGACCCGCCGACCCTGAGGCCGGTGCGGGTGGGAGATCGGAGCCTCCACTTGTGGGCCGGTCACATGCGTGTCCGGCCGGTCGGAACACCAGAATACACGAGTCAAGGGGCGGGCACCCCTTTCGTCCCCGGACGGACCCGACCGGCCCGCGCGAAGGCATCGGGAGGTGGGCCATAAGGTGGGCACGACCCCCTCAGCAGGAAGAGAAGTCCCCAGACATGAGTGAGCAGAGCCCGCAGCAGCCCGCCGCCCCCAACCCGGCGGACCCGGCAGACCAGGCAGCCCCCGGTTTCGACGCCATGACCCGCGATATCGCGGAGGTGCCGGCGGTCGAGGTGATCACGACGGTCGCGGTGCACCTGATGAGCTCGGCGGCGGTCAACCTCGGTCTCGCCGAGGAGGGCGAGGACCACAAGGACCTGGACGAGGCGCGCAAGCTCATCCAGGCGCTGGCCGGGCTGGTCACCGCCAGTGCCACCGAGATCGGCTCCTATCACGCGGCGCCGCTGCGGGACGGGCTGAAGTCGCTCCAGCTGGCCTTCCGCGAAGCCTCGGTCGTCCCGGACGAGCCGGGCCAGGGCCCCGGCGAGAAGTTCACCGGCCCGGTCTACGGCTGACCCGGCGAAACAGACAGGACGAGCCCCGGCCACGACGGCCGGGGCTCGTCCTGTCTCCGGGGCCCGGCCGTCAGGCCGGCTCCTCGCCGGGGGCCTGCCCGGGTACCTCGCCGGGTACGTCCTCGGCGGCGAGGGCGGGGTCCGGCGGGTGGGTGATCTGGTGCACCACGGCCGCCAGCGCACCGCCGATCAGCGGCGCCACGATGAACAGCCACAGCTGGGTGAGGGCCGCGCCGCCCGCGAAGACGGCCGGACCGATGCTGCGCGCCGGGTTCACGGACGTACCGGTCAGCGGGATGCCGACGAGGTGGATGGCGGCGAGCGCCAGACCGATCGGCAGCCCGTCGAAGCCGACCACGGCCACCCGGTGGGTGACCGAGAGGAAGACGAAGACCAGCAGGAAGGTCAGCACGATCTCGGCGACGAAGGCGCCGCCGAGGTTGATGTGCAGCGCGGAGCGGTCGCCCCAGCCGTTGGTGCCGAACGCCTCGTGGGTCTTCAGGCCCGGTACCTGCTTGGCGACCAGGAAGAGCAGGGCCGCGCCGACGATGCCGCCCAGGATCTGCGCGATCCAGTACTCCACGGCCGTACGGAGGGTGATGCGGTGGGCCAGCAGCACACCGAGGGTCACCGCCGGGTTGACATGGGATCCCGAGATCGGACCCAGGGCGTAGGCGAGGGCCAGCAGGGTGAAGCCGAAGGTCAGGGCGATGCCGAAGGTGCCGATGTACTCGCCCGCCAGCACTGCCGAGCCGACGGCGAAGAACACCAGGAGCAGCGTGCCCAGGAATTCGCATACGACGGGACGGGTCTCCGTGGTCTCCATGGGGCTCTCCTCGCGTGGATCTTGAGCTCTCCCCGAAATTGTGGGGCCGTGGAGACGAACGCGCCCGTTGGCGAGGAGGGGCCCGGCGAGGAGAGCCGTCCGGCGGGACGGGACGGGAGGCCGGTACCAGGGGGTCAGCGACGGAAGAGCGGTTCCCCGGCCGGGGCGGCGCCGGGCGGCAGAAGTGCCAGGTCCAGGCCGCGGACGAGGCGGCCGCGGAGTACCTCGTCGGTGGCCAGCGACCGGGCCAGCCGCTCGGCGACCTCGGCGGCGGGGGCGTCGGCCACGAGGCCGATCGCGAGGGTGGCGTCGGTTTCGGCCGACGGGGCGAGATGGGCGACGTGTACGCCCGGCACAGCGGCGAGGAGGGCGCGCAGCGCGTCGGTGACCGCCGGGTCGGCGAGCGGGTCGGCGCTCTCCCGGCCCTCGGCGAGGGCGCGCAGGGCGGCGCCGGTGAGCTGGTAGGTGACCGGTCCGGCCAGGTCGACGACGACCGTGTCGGCCTTCTCGTGGGCGGCGGCGAGCAGCGCCTGCTGGAGCGGTACCGCCACCGGGCGGGCGTCCGCGCGCCAGCGCTTGAGGGTCTCCATGGACGTGAAGGCGGGCAGCGCGCGGCGGCCGTCCGGGGCCTGGAGGGTGGGTACCGCCATATCGCTGGTCTTCTCACGCCGCAGACCGTCCGGGCCGGTCTCGGTCTCGCCCAGTACGGCGACGACCGGCACCAGGACGCGGGCACCGGTCAGGGCCGACAGCAGCTGGGGCTCGGTGCCGCGGTCCTGGTCGTAGGCGGCCAGCGCGGCCGCGAGGGCCGGGTCGGCGGAGCCGTCGTCGTCGGAGTAGCCGGGGTCCGGGATGTTCTTCTGCACGGGGCGAGCGTAGCGGCTCGGTCTTTCCGCACCTCGCGCGGTGTGGCGCCGTGGTGCGGGCGGTGCCGCGCGGGCGTCGGGGCGGGGCGCCGGGCCCCGGAACGCCCGCGCGGTGGACGATTCAGCCGACGGCCGCGGGGCGGGGGCGCCGGAGGTGGACGGCGAGGGTCAGCAGGGCCAGACCGGCGGCCGCGGCGGTCCACGGGAGCCAGCCGGCGGCGCCGTCCTCCCGGGGCGCGGCGGTGGGTCCGGCGCCGAAATAGCGGTGGGCGTAGGCGGCGGGGGCCGGCAGCTGGGGGGCGGGCCGGAGGTTCCGGCCGGCCTCGATGGCGGCGGCCGGGTCGACCAGACCGGCGCCGAAGGTGTCGTCGCGGCCGCCCTCGGGGGCGTCCTGCGCGGTGTCGATGAGCAGCCGGCGGATCTGCGCGGGGCTCAGACCGGGGTGCGCGGCGCGGACCAGCGCGGCGGCGCCGGAGACGAAGGCGGCGGCGGCGCTGGTGCCCCAGCCCTCGTAGTACTTGCGGTCCGGGTTGGCTATCACGACGTCCACGCCCGGCGCGCAGAGCGTGGCGTACCAGCGGCGGGTGGAGAACGGGGCGCGGGCGCCGTAGCGGTCGACGGCGGTGACCGCGATGACGCCCGGATAGGCGGCCGGGTAGGAGGCGCGGTTGCCGTCCTCGCCGCCGTTGCCCGCGGAGGCGACGACGGTGACGCCATTGCCCAGCGCGTACTGGATGGCGGCGTCCTCGCGCGGCTCGGGGTGCGCGGATTTGCTGTCGTCGCCGAGCGACAGGTTGATCACGTCGGCGCCCTGGTCGGTGGCCCAGCGGATGCCGTCGGCGAGGGCGCCGGCGCGTTCGGCGCGGGCTTCCTTGCGCTGCGGGTCGCTGTCTTCGAGGATCACCCGGACCGGCAGGATCCGGGCCTCCGGGGCGACCCCGAGCACCCCGTCCGCGCGGCCCGCGCCATGGCCGTGGCCCGCGATGATGCCGGACATCGCGGTGCCGTGCTGGGCCCATGCCGGGTTGCCGGGGCCGGCGCCGAAGCCGACCAGGTCCTTGCCGGGCAGCACCTGGCCCTTGAGGTCGGGGTGGTCGGCGTCCACGCCCGTGTCCAGGACGGCGACGGTGACGCCGTCGCCCTTGGTGGTGCGCCAGGCGTCCTGGGTGTGCATGGCCTCCAGCGACCATTCCTGGGCGCGGATGCCGTCGGCCCGCGCCGGGGCGGCCGGCAGTACGGCCAGTACGGCGGAGCAGAGCGCGGCGGCGGCGCCGCGCAGTACGGCCCTGGTCATTTCGTCGCCTCCGTGGCCCGGGGGGTACCGGCGGACGCCTTGCGGAAGGCCGCCTCCAGGTGGTCCGCGAGGTCCTTCGCGCCATGGCCCAGCCCGGACTGGGCGGGGGTGCTGGTGGCGCCGGGCCGGGTCGCGGCCTCGGCGTCCTGCGGGTCGGCGACGGAGCGGCCGTCGGCGAAGCCGGAGACCGCGTAGACGACGACCGGGAGGTCGGTCAGTACCCGGACGCTCCAGCTGGCGCGCTGGGCGGTCCCGAAACCGGCGGCGAGGGTGCCCTGGGCGGGGTACGGCCGGGGCATCAGGTCCGTCCGGGCGGTCAGCTTCTCGGTGCTGAAGCGGGCGTGCAGGGCCTGCATGGCGGTCCGGTCGGCCGTGGTGATCTGGGCGCCGACGGTGACGACGCCGGTTCGGGTGGCGTCGGCGTAGGTGGCGCGCAGCAGGCGGGCGCAGCCGACCGGCGAGAGCGCCTTGGCCAGCAGCGGGTCGAAGGCGCCGGCGCAGCCGCTGTCGGGGGCGACGGCGATCCGGGTCCAGTGGCGGTCGGCGCCGCCCGGTCCGGTGCCGAGGCTGTTGAGGGTGCGGGGGAAGAGGGTGTCCACAGGGGCGTTGTGCCAGACGTCGCGGCCCTTGGTGAAGGCGGCCTCGGCCGCCGGGCGGGCGTCGGAGCTGTTGGCGAGCCAGCTCCCGGCCGCCGCACCGCCGATGAGGCCGATACCGAGGACGAGGCAGACCGCGGCGGCGGCCGCCCGGACGCGCGCCCGCCGCGCACCCGCGGGCGCGCCCGGCGGCCGCGGCGGGACGGCGGGGGTGGCCGGAACGGTCGGCGCCGGGACAACTCCCGCGTGAATGGCGGAGGTTGGGATCTCGGCGGGCGTGGGTGGGCGCGCGGTGACGGAGGCGCGCGGCGTGTCGCCGGGGGCGCGCGGCGGCGGGGTGACGGCGCGCGTGCGGGAGCCCGTACCGGGCCGCCGGACTTCCGGGGCAGCGTCCGTACCGCCGCTCCACAGGTCCTGACTGTTGGCCAGGTGGAAGGCCGCGGTGTCACGGAAGGAGGCGGGGCGCTCCACCGGCCGCTCCGGCGCGGGCACTCCGGCGGCCGGGGCGTCCGGCGCGCGTTCCGGCCGGGGCGGCGGCTGCGGGCCGGTGGAGGGCGGCTCCGTACGGGGCCGGGGCGGGACGGCGGACGACGGGACGGCGGACGACGACGCCGGGCCGGACGGCGGGGCCGGTGGCACAGCGGGGCGCGGCGGGCCGGCGGGAGCAGCGGGACGTACGGGGACTGAGGGGGGGACGGGACCGGTGGGACCAGAAGGACTGGCAGGACCAGTGGGACCGGCGGGGCCGGTAGGCCCGGCGGGGCCGGTAGGCCCGGCGGGGCCGGTAGGCCCGGCGGGGCCGGTAGGCCCGGCGGGGCCGGTAGTGCCGGTACGCCCAGTGCCGCCGGTACGCCCAGTGGAACCGGTAGTGCCGGTGGAACCACCGGAACCGGCAGGACCAGCGGCACCAGCGGCACCAGCAGACGAGGCGAGCGCGGCGGCCCCGGCCGGAGTCACCGCACCGGCCGGAGCCACCGGACCGACCGGACCGGCGGCAGCCACCGCACCGCGCGGCATCGCGGGCTCCACCGGCGGCGGCACCACGGGGGCAACCTGCGGCACTACGGGGGCGACCGACGGCATGGCGGGGGCAACCGACTGCACGGCAGGAACGCCCGGGACGGCCGACGGCGCGGCGGCGCGGGCCGGTTCGTCGGCGGCGGCCCGCGGCGGGGGCGTCGAGCCGGTGGGCGGGAGGCGCAGGGCGGTGGTTGTCGGGTCGTCGTCGGGGGGCGCGGCGGTGGCGGGCCGGTGGGGTGGGTGCGGGGGTATGGGCGGGATGCGGTGCGCGTCCGCGAAATCGGCGTCGGTGCTCACCCGCGCTCCCCCTCGCGCCGTTTGCCCCCGGTCCGATCCGCGAGCGGGATCGGACAGGATGGTTCGTATCCGGACAACACGCCATGGACCTGCCGGTGGTGGCGCCCGGCCACTCTACGGGCTGGTGCGGCCGGTCCTCCAACCTGTGTCCACCCCGTGTCCACTCTGTCGCGATCTCTCCCCTACCCAGCGGTAGGCCCGTCTGGCAGGCTGCGGCCATGTCCCCGAACACCGCTGACGCGCTTGGCGACAAGGCCCGTTACGACCGTGCCACCGCCCATCTCGACGCGCCGCTGGCCGTCGTCGACCTGGCGTCCTTCGACGCCAACGCCGCCGATCTGGTGCGCCGCGCCCAGGGGAAACCGATCCGGGTGGCGAGCAAGTCGGTGCGCTGCCGGGCGCTGCTGGAGCGGGTGCTGGCACGGGACGGCTTCGCGGGCGTCATGAGTTTCACGCTCGACGAGTCGCTGTGGCTGGCGCGTTCGGGCCTCACCGACATCCTGCTGGCGTATCCGTCGGCGGACCGGGCGGGGTTCGCCGCGCTGACCGCGGATCCAAAGCTGGCGGCGGCGGTGACGGTGATGGCGGACGATCTCGCGCAGCTGGATCTGATCGACGCGGCCCGGCCGGCCGGCGGCGGCGAGGAGGTCCGGGTCTGCCTGGAACTGGACACCTCCTACCGTCTGCTGGGCGGACAGGTGCGGGTCGGGGCGCGCCGGTCGCCGCTGCGCACGCCCGCCCAGCTGGCCGCGCTGGCCCGGTCGGTGGTCCGCCGCCCCGGTTTCCGGCTGGTGGGGCTGATGGCGTACGAGGGGCATGTGGCGGGTGTGGGCGACGAGGTCGACGGCAAGCCGGTGTTCTCGCGGGCCGTCCGGCTGATGCAGACGGCGGCGCGCAAGGAGCTGGCGCGGCGGCGCTGGGAGGCGGTCCGGGCGGTGCGGGCGGTGGCGCCGCGGCTGGAGTTCGTCAACGGCGGCGGTACGGGCAGTGTGCAGCACACGGCGGCGGAGGCGGCGATCACGGAGATCGCGGCGGGTTCGGGGCTGTACGTACCGCGGCTGTTCGACAACTTCCGTTCGTTCCACGGGCGTCCGGCGGCGCTGTTCGCGCAGCCGGTGGTGCGGCGGCCGGGGCCCGGCGTGGTGACGGTGCTGGGCGGCGGCTATCCGGCGTCCGGCGCGCCGGGGGCGGACCGGCTGCCGGTGCCGTATCTGCCGGCCGGGCTGCGCTACGACCCGCAGGAGGGGGCCGGTGAGGTGCAGACGCCGCTGCTGGGGCCGGCCGCCGACGGGCTGCTGATCGGCGACCGGGTGTGGTTCCGGCACGCGAAGGCCGGTGAGCTGTGCGAGCGGTTCGCGGCGCTGCACCTGGTGGAGGGCGACCGGGTGGTGGCGACGGTGCCGACGTACCGCGGTGAGGGGCGCACCTTCCTGTGACGGGGCCCCGCGGCAGGGCGCCGCGGGGCACGCCACACCGGGCCCGGTGTCCGCCGGAGCGTCCGTCAGCCGTGGACCCGGTCCCGCTGGTCGGGGACGACGGTGCCGTCGGGGCGGCGGACCGGGCCGGGGGCGCCGTCGGTGTTGGTGTAGCCCTTGGTGGCGCAGGGGTAGCCGCCGGACTTGCGGGGCAGCGGATCGATGAACATCGGGTTGACCACCCAGCGGCCGTCGGCGTTGTCGTAGCCGCGGCACATCAGTTCACTCTTGTTGCGGTTGATGGCCAGGTGCGCGCCGGTGGCGTCGCCCACGAACGTGACGTCGGTGTCGGCGTCGCCGCCGCCCAGCGCGATGCGGTGCGCCGGGTCCTGCTTGCGCCATGCCTCGGCGCCCTTGATCTTGAAGATCTCCTGGTTGATCCAGCAGCGTTTGCCGTCGATGTACGGGATGGCCTCGCCGCGCCCGTCCTTGACGTCGCCGCAGCCGCGGATGCCGGTGGTGAACCTGCCGTCGCGGACCGTGCTGCGGATGCCTATGGTGTGCGCCCGGTCCACGCCGACGCCGCCGGACCACGCCGCGGCGACCGTCTCCGAGCTGGCCGAGACGATGTAGACGTCGAATCCGGCGGCCTTGAGCGTGCGGATCAGGTCCTTCTGCTGGTCGTAGTAGCGGATGTAGCCGGCCATCGTGTGGGTGCCGACGGTCTGCTCGGTGCCGACGGGCGCGGCGAGGTTCCGGGCGCGGGCCTGCCGGGCGTAGGAGGTGAGGGCGGCCGGGGTGAGGCCGGCGAACAGCTGCGGGACCCAGGCGTACTGGGGGACGGTGCGGCGGTGGTTCCAGTCGCCGGCGAACGCCGGGGCGCCGCTCATGGTCCTGCCCTCGCCGCGGATCTCCATGATCTCGTCGGTGCAGGCGGTGTTCTTCGCGGTGGGCAGCGGGTGGCCGGCGGGGACGGTGGTACCGCACGCCGTGGTCAGGGCGCGGTCGGCGGCCTTGGTGAGCCAGGGGCTGGTGTCCCGCCAGCTCTTGGGCCGCAGGATCTTGTCGTGCTGGAGGGCCCAGGCGAGCGTGGCGTCGGAGATGTCGTTCTTGACGACGGTGTTGTCCCAGTCGAAAGCGGCGACGGGGCGCCCCTCGGGGCCGGGCGACGGGTGGCCGCAGAGACCGCGTTCGTCGATCATCTTCTGGAGCTTGGCGCGGTTGTCGCCGTACCACGGAATGCTCTTGGAGAGCTGGGGGCAGTGGCTGCGGGCGGGGGCTTTCGCGGGGGCGGCGGCCGTGGCGGGCGCGGTGGCCGCGAGGGCCGAGACGGTGGTGGCGCCGGCGAGTGCCAGGGCGAGGGCGTGCCTCTTGCGCATGGGGTCTCCGAGGTGAGGGGCGGCGACGGGAGCGGGACCGGCACGCGGTGGCGCCGGTCCCGAGGTGGTGTGCGGACGGTACCCGCGGGGCACGCCGGTCCGGCCGGGCGTGGCATCCGCGGGTGCCCCGGGCTACACGGGGGTGACGTACGCGCCCGCGATACCGCCGTCGACCAGGAATTCGGCGGCGTTGACGAAGGAGGAGTCGTCACTGGCCAGGAAGGCGACGGCGGCGGCGATCTCCTCGGGCTCGGCGAACCGGCCGACGGGGACGTGCACCAGGCGGCGCGCGGCGCGCTCCGGGTCCTTGGCGAACAGTTCCTTGAGCAGCGGGGTGTTGACCGGCCCCGGGCACAGGGCGTTGACCCGGATGCCCTCCCGGGCGAACTGGACGCCCAGTTCGCGGGACATGGAGAGCACCCCGCCCTTGGAGGCGGTGTAGCTGATCTGGGAGGTGGCGGCGCCCAGCACGGCCACGAAGGACGCGGTGTTGATGATGGAGCCGCGGCGCTGGCGCTGCATATAGGGCAGCACATGCTTGCAGCAGAGGTAGACGGAGGTGAGGTTGACCTCCTGGACGCGCTTCCAGGCGTCGAGTCCGGTGGTGAGGATCGAATCGTCGTCGGCGGGTGAGATGCCGGCGTTGTTGAAGGCGATATCGACCGAGCCGTAGGTGTCGTAGGCGGTCTCGAAGAGCGCCGCGACCTGGTCGGAGTCGGTCACGTCGACCTGGACGAAGGTGCCGCCCACCGCTTCGGCCGCGGCCTTGCCGGCCGCTGCGTCGATGTCGGCGCAGACGACGTTCGCGCCTTCGGAGGCCAGCCGGCGGGTGGCCGCCAGGCCGATGCCGCTGCCGGCTCCGGTGATCACCGCGGTACGGCCCACCAGGCGGCGGCACACCGGGGTCGCCCCCGCCGAGGACACGGGGAGGGTCTGGTCGCTCACTTCACTGCTCCTTGGTCGTGCTGATGAAGACGTTCTTGGTCTCGGTGAAGGCGGTCAGCGCGTCGGGGCCCAGCTCACGGCCGATGCCGGACTGTTTGAACCCGCCGAACGGGGTCCAGTAGCGCACGCTGCTGTGCGAGTTGACGGAGAGGTTGCCCGCCGCGACGGCGCGCGAGACGCGCAGGGCGCGGCCGACGTCGCGGGTCCACAGGGAGCCGGAGAGCCCGTACTCGGTGGCGTTGGCGAGCCGGATCGCGTCGGCCTCGTCGTCGAAGGGGAGGACGACGGCGACCGGGCCGAAGATCTCCTCGACGGCGGTCCGGTCCTCGGGCCGCCCCTCCAGGACGGTGGCCGGGTACCAGAATCCCTTGCCGGCGGGTACCTCGCCGCGGATGGCGGCGGGGGCGTCCTCGGGGACGTAGGACCGTACCCGCTCGCGCTGGGCGGCGGAGATCAGCGGGCCCATCCGGGTGGCGGGGTCGGCCGGGTCGCCGACGGTGAAGGACCGTACGGCGGGCTCCAGCAGTTCCATGAAGCGGTCGTGGACGGAGCGCTGGACGAGGATGCGGCTGCGGGCGCAGCAGTCCTGGCCGGTGTTGTCGAGGAAGGAGCCGGGGGCGGCGGCCGCGGCGGTTTCGAGGTCGGCGTCGGCGAAGACGATGTTGGGGCTCTTGCCGCCGAGTTCGAGGGTGAGCCGTTTGGTCTGCGCGGCGCAGCGGGCGGCGATCCGGCGGCCGGTGGCGGTGGAGCCGGTGAAGACGACCTTGGCGACGCCGGGATGGTCGACGAGGGCGGCGCCGGTGACCGGTCCTTCGCCGGGCAGGACCTGGAAGAGGTCCTCCGGGAGGCCGGCGTCCAGCGCGTAGCGGGCGAGCCGGAGCGCGGTGAGCGGGGTGGTCTCGGCGGGTTTGAGGAGGACGGCGTTGCCGGCCGCGAGCGCGGGGGCGGTGCCCCAGGCGGCGATCGGCATCGGGAAGTTCCAGGGGGCGATGACGGCGACGACGCCGAGCGGCTCCTGGAAGGTGATGTTCAGGCCGTCCGCGACCGGGATCTGGGTGCCGTTGAGGCGTTCCACTCCCCCGGCGGCGTAGTGCAGCAGATCGCGGACGTTGCCCGCTTCCCATTCGGCGTTGGCCAGGGTGTGCCCGGCCTCCAGCAGTTCCAGTTCGGCCAGTGGCCGCAGGTGCGCGTCGACGACGTCGGCGAACCGGCGCAGGATCCGGGCCCGGTCGCCGGGGGCCAGCGCGGCCCATTTCCGCTGGGCGGCGGCGGCCCGCCGGACGGCGGCGTCGACCTCGGCGGGGCCGGTGGTGGGGACGGTGGCCACCACCTCCTCGGTGGCCGGGTTGATGATGTCCAACTCGTGCGGGACGGTGCTCACTTCTCGTTCCTCACATGCGCTCGAAGGAGCGGAAGCGCTCCCAGTCCGTGACGGCCGCGTCGTAGGCGTCCTGTTCGACGCGGGCCATGTGGCGGTAGTGGTCGACGACCTCGTCGCCGAACGCGGCGCGGGCGATCGGGCTGTGCTCCCACAGCTCGGCCGCCTCGCGCAGGGTGGTGGGGACGTGCGCGGCGTCGCCCCGGTAGGCGTTGCCGGTGGTCGCCTCGGGGAGTTCCAGCTCGTTCTCTATCCCGTGCAGACCGGCCGCGACCATGGCGGCGACCGCGAGGTAGGGGTTCACATCGCCGCCGGGCAGGCGGTTCTCCAGGCGGTGTCCGTGGCCGTGGCCGAGCACCCGTAGCGCGCAGGTGCGGTTGTCCGGGCCCCAGGCGACGGCGGTGGGGGCGAAGGAACCGGGGCGGAAGCGCTTGTAGGAGTTGATGTTCGGGGCGTAGCAGAGCGTGAAGTCGCGCATCGCGGCGAGCTGTCCGGCGAGGAAGTGCCGCATGGTCGCCGACATGCCGTAGGGGCCGTCGGCGTCGGCCAGTACGGGCCGGCCGTCCTCGTCGCGCAGCGAGAGGTGGATATGGCAGGAGTTGCCCTCGCGCTCGTCGTACTTCGCCATGAAGGTGAGCGCCATGCCCTCCTGGGCGGCGATTTCCTTGGCGCCAGTCTTGTAGACGCTGTGCTGGTCGCAGGTGGTGAGCGCGTCGTCGTAGACGAACACGATCTCGTGCTGGCCGAGGTTGCACTCGCCCTTGGCGGACTCCACGGTCAGACCGGCCGCGCCCATCTCGTTGCGGATGCGGCGCAGCAGGGGCTCCACGCGGCCGGTGCCCAGAATGGAGTAGTCGGCGTTGTACTGGTTGGCGGGGTTCATCCCGCGGTAGCCGCGCGACCAGGCGTCCTCGTAGGTGTCCTGGAAGACCATGAACTCCAGCTCGGTGCCGGCGTACGCCCGCCAGCCGCGTGCGGCGAGCCGGTCGAGCTGGCGGCGCAGGATCTGGCGCGGGGAGGCGACGACCGGGGAGCGGTCGTGCCAGGCCAGGTCGGCGGTGATCAGGGCGGTGCCGGGGTTCCAGGGGGTGCGGCGCAGGGTGGCGGTGTCGCCGTGCATCGCGAAGTCGCCGTAGCCGCGTTCCCAGGAGGCCATCGCGTAGCCCTCGACGGTGTTGAGGTCCACGTCGACGGCGAGGAGGTAGTTGCAGCCCTCGGTGCCGTGCTCCAGGACGGTGTCGAGGAAGTGGCGGGCCGCGAACCGCTTGCCCTGGAGCCTGCCTTGCATATCGGTGAAGGCGAGGACGACAGTGTCGATCTCCCCGGCGTCGACGAGGACTCTGAGTTCCTCGACGGAGAGCGGGGGCGTGCGGTCAGCCACGGTGTTGCCTCCTGTCACTGCATCCGGAGGTCATAAGGTAGGCACACGAACCATTACTTGGGAAGGGGTTCCGATGGACGGTGCGGCGGACCGGCTGGCGCCGGTGCTGCGGCCGGTGCGGGCGGGCAACGGTTTCGAGGAGGCGCTGGAGCAGATACTCCAGATCGTCCGGCTGGGCCTGGTCCCGCAGGGCGAACGGCTGCCCGCGGAGCGGGAGTTGGCGGACCATCTGCAGATCAGCCGGGTGACGCTGCGCGAGGTGCTGAAGGTCCTTCAGGACGAGGGCCTGGTGGAGAGCCGGCGCGGACGCTACGGCGGCACCTTCGTCCGGGTGCGTACGGAGAATCCGGACGAGGCCGAGCTGCGGCGCCGGATCGGGAAGGTCGACGTCGAGGACACCCTGCGCTTCCGGGAGGTGCTGGAGGTGGGCGCGGCCGGGCTGTGCGCGGCGCACGGGCTGGGCGGCCCGCAGGGCGACCGGCTGCGCGAGGCGCTGGCGGCGACCCATGACGCACCGTTGACGGAGTACCGCAGGCGCGACACGCTGCTGCATCTGACACTCGCCGAGCTGTCCGGTTCGCCGTCGCTGGCGGCCCAGTACGCGGCGGTGCGGGCGCGCGTGAACGATCTGCTGGACTGCATTCCGCTGCTGGTGCGCAATCTGGAGCATTCGCAGGCCCAGCACAGCGCCGTGGTGGCGGCGGTGCTGGCGGGTGACGCGGACGGGGCCCGCGAGGTGATGCGCGAGCACTGCTGCGGAACGGCCGCCCTGCTGCGGGGATTCCTGACCGCCCCGAGGCCCTAGCCACTGTTTCGCGCACGGGTCTTGCGCGGGAGCGGTACGGACGGCAAAGGTATGCCGCTGGACCTTTACTCCGACACCCCTCGGCGAGGCAGGAGCGGCGCATGGCCGACAGCACGGATTCGCAGACCGCACCGTCCCCTTCGTCCCCGGGCGGCGCCGCCTCCCCCGAGGCCGCCTATCTGGAGCGGCGGGCGCTGCGCCGCGGCAGCGCGGGACCGCTGCTGCTGACCGGCCTGGGCGTCGCCTACGTCGTCTCCGGCGACTTCTCGGGCTGGAACAACGGTCTGGCGCACGGCGGTTTCGGCGGTCTGGCCATCGCCGCCGTCCTGATGGGCCTGATGTACACCTGCCTGGTCTTCGCACTGGCCGAGCTGGCCTCGATCCTGCCGACCGCGGGCGGCGGCTACGGTTTCGCCCGGCGCGCGCTCGGCACCTGGGGCGGCTTCCTGACCGGCACCGCGATCCTCATCGAGTATGTGCTGGCGCCCGCCGCGATCTCCCTCTTCATCGGTGACTACGTCCAGTCGCTGGGCCTGTTCGGCCTGCACGCCGGCTGGCCCGTCTCGCTCGCCTGCTTCGTGCTCTTCATCGGCATCCATCTGTGGGGCGTGGGCGAGGCGCTGCGCTTCAGCCTGGTCGTCACCGCGGTGGCGGTCGCCGCGATCCTCGTCTTCGCCTGCGCGGCGTTCACGGGTTTCCGGGTGGACGCGCTCAATGACATCCCCGTCCGGCCGGGCGCCTTCGGGGCCAGTTCCTGGCTGCCGTTCGGCGTACTGGGCATCTGGGCCGCGTTCCCGTTCGGAATGTGGTTCTTCCTCGGCGTCGAGGGCGTACCGCTGGCCGCCGAGGAGACCAAGGACCCGGCCCGGGTGCTGCCGAAGGCCATGGGCGCCGCGATGGGCATTCTGCTGCTGCTCGCGCTGATCACCTTCACCGCCGCGACCGGCGCCCGGGGCTCGGCCGCCATCCAGTCGGTCGGCGATCCGCTGGTCCAGGCGCTCCAGCCGCACGGCGAGCCGACCACGGTCAGCCGGATCGTCAACTACGCCGGCCTCGCGGGCCTGGTGGCCTCCTTCTTCTCGCTCATCTTCGCCGGGTCACGGCAGCTCTTCGCGCTCTCCCGGGCCGGCTATCTGCCCCGCTTCCTCTCCCTGACCAGCCGCCGCAAGGCCCCCTACCTCGGCCTGCTGGTGCCCGGCGCGCTCGGTTTCGGACTCGCGGCGGCGACCGGCGACGGCGCCCGGATGCTCAACACCGCGGTCTTCGGCGCCACCATCTCCTACGCCCTGATGTCCCTTTCGCATATCGTGCTGCGCCGCCGCGAGCCCGGTCTGCACCGCCCCTACCGCACCCCCGGCGGCGTGCTCACCTCGTCCGTCGCGTTCGTGCTCGCCTGCGCCGCGCTGGTGGCGACGTTCCTGGTCGACAAGGACGCCGCCCTCATCGCGCTCGGCGTGTACGCCGCCGCCCTGGCCTACTTCGCCTGCTACTCGCGGCACCGCCTGGTGGCGGCCGCGCCCGAGGAAGAGTTCGCGGCGCTGGCGGCGGCCGAGGCCGAGCTGTCCCGCGACTGACCGGCCCGGCGGCGCCGCCGGCCGCTCCGCCCGTACGCATCCCCGCACCACCCGGAGGACCCGATGTCCCAGCCGCTCATCGGCATCAGCACCTATCTGGAAGAGGCCCGTTGGGGGGTGTGGACGCTGCCCGCCGCCCTGCTGCCCGCCGGATACCCCCGGCTGGTCCAGCGCTCCGGCGGGCTCGCGGCGCTGCTGCCGCCGGACGACCCGGCCGCCGCCGCGGCGGCGGTGGCCCGCCTGGACGGGCTGGTGATCGCCGGCGGCCCGGACGTGGCACCGGCCCGCTACGGCGCCGAGCCGCACCCCCTGACCGGGCCGCCCGCCGCAAAGCGGGACGCCTGGGAACTGGCCCTGATCGAGGCCGCGTTGACGGGCGGCGTCCCGCTGCTGGGCATCTGCCGGGGGCTGCAACTGCTGAACGTGGCGCTGGGCGGCACCCTCGTCCAGCATCTGGACGACCACGCCGGTCCGCCCGGGGTCTTCGCCCGGCACACCGTCGAACCGGTCGCGGGGACGCTGCTGGGCGCCACCCTGCCCGAACCGGTCTCCGTGCCGACGTACCACCACCAGGCGGTGGACCGGCTCGGGCGCGGGCTGCGCGTCTCGGCGTACGCGGCGGACGGCACCGTCGAGGCGCTGGAGCTGCCGGCCGCGCGCGGTTTCACGCTGGCCGTCCAGTGGCATCCGGAGGCCGGTACGGACACCCGGGTGATGGACGCCCTGGTGGCCGCGGCCCGCGACCGGGCGTGCGCCGCGGGGTGACGGGCCCGGCCGCGCCGAGGGGCGATGCACCCGGCGGGCCCGGCCGTCAGGCCGCGCCGCGGGTCAGCCCCAGCAGGTGCCGGGCCGGACCCGCCGGGCGCTGGCCGGTGGGCCAGACGGCGCGCAGATCACGGACCAGGCGGAGGCCGGCGACCGGGATCTCGACCAGCCGGCGGGCGGTCAGTTCCTCGCCGACGGCCAGTTCGCTCAGCACGGAGGGTGCCGCCTCACTGACCACGGCGGCCTTGACCGCGGTGGTGGAGGCGAGTTCGAGGAGCGGGTCCGCCAGGCCGCCGTGCCCGGCCAGCGCCGCGTCCAGCACCTGACGGGTACCGGAGCCGCGTTCGCGCAGGATCAGCGGGGTCGCGGCGAGTTCGGCGGCGGTCAGCTCCCGGCGGCGCCGGGACCAGGGGTGGGCCGGCGCGGCGACGACGATCAGCCGGTCGCGGCCGATGACCGCGCCGTCCAGGCCCGCCGGTACATCGAGCCCCTCGACGAATCCGAGGTCCGCCTCGCCCGCCAGCAGCCGGGCGGCGACCGCGCTGGAGTTGCCCGCGAAGAGCGAGACGGCGGTCCCCGGCCGCTGGGCGCGCAGCGCCACCAGCCAGCCGGGCAGGAGGTACTCGGCGATGGTCATGCTGGCCGCGACCCGCAGCCGGGAGTCCCGGCGCCCGCGCAGCGCCTGCGCGCCCGCGTCGAACGCCTCGGCCGCCTCCACCACCCGGCGCGCCCAGTCCGTGACGAGGACGCCGGCGTCGGTGAGCTCGGAGCCGCGCGGCGAGCGGTCCACCAGCGCGACGCCCAGCTGCCGCTCCATCGAGCGGATGCGGCTGCTGGCGGCGGGCTGGGTGATCCCGGTCGCCCGCGCCGCCCGCCCCAGACTGCCGAGCCGGGCGACCGCGAGCAGCAGCTCCAGCGCGCCGAGATCCGGCACCCGGTGCGCCAGCGGCACGCCACCCTCCGGTACCCGCTCCCCCGGTGCGCCGCTCATGTCCGCGCCCGTTCGCCGCCGCGCGCCGTCGTCCCCCGGGCGCGCCCCGCACCGCCCGTCACGCCCCCGTCCACCCCGCTGCACATAACTCCAGCTTATGTCCCCATAGACACGATGTCCCTGGTGGGGCCGGACCGGGCGGGCGACGCTGATGCCATGGCAACACTCGCGCAAGCACCTTCCCGGTCCACGGCCGCCACCGGCGCCACCCCCGACGCGGTCCCCTCCGTCCGCCATCTCGGGCCGAACTGGTACGCCGCCGTGATGGGCACGGCGATCGTCGCCAACGCCGGCGCGACCCTGCCGCTCGACATACCGGGCCTGCGCGTGGCGTACCGGGTCGTCTGGGCGCTGTCGGCGCTGATGCTGCTGACGCTGGTGGCCGCCCGGACCGTGCACTGGGCCCGCCACACCGACCAGGCCAGGGGGCATCTGCTGGATCCGACGGTCGCGCCGTTCTACGGGTGCCTGTCGATGGCGCTGCTCGCGGTCGGCGGCGGCACCCTCGCCGTCGGCAAGGACCTGATCGGCGAGAGCGCCGCCGTCGCCGCCGACAGTGTGCTGTGGATCCTGGGCACCCTCGTCGGACTCGCGGCCGCCGCGGCGATCCCGTACCTGATGGTGACCCGGCACCGGATCGAGACCGGTACCGCCTCACCGGTCTGGATCCTGCCGCTGGTCGCGCCGATGGTCTCCGCGGCGCTCGGCCCGGCCCTGGTGCCGCATCTGCCGGCCGGCCAGTGGCAGGAGGCGATGCTGCTCGCCTGCTACGCGATGTTCGGCATGTCGCTGCTGGCCACGCTCATCATGCTGCCGGTCATCCTGGCCCGGCTGATCCACCACGGTCCGCTGCCGCTCGCCCTGACGCCGACGCTGTTTCTCGTCCTCGGCCCGCTGGGCCAGTCCACCACCGCGGTCAACAACCTCGCCGACGCCGCCCCCGGGACGGTCGACGCCTCCTACGCGCACGCGATGGGAGCGTTCGCGGTGCTGTACGGCGTGCCGGTGATGGGCTTCGCGCTGCTGTGGCTGGCGCTCGCGGCGGCCATGGTGATACGTGCGTTCCGCGGCGGGATGACCTTCGCGATGACCTGGTGGGGCTTCACCTTCCCCGTCGGCACCTGTGTCACCGGCGCCGCGGGCCTCGCCCGGCACACCGGTCTGACGGCGTTCACCTGGCTCGCGGTGGCCCTGTACCTGCTGCTGGTGACAGCCGTCGTGGTGGCCGGTACCCGCACCGCGATGGGGCTGGCCAGCGGCCGGCTCCTCGCCCCGCCGGCGAAGCCGCAGCCGCAGCCGGCCACGGCGTAACCGGGCGGGACCCCGTCCGATGACGGCGGGCTGAGGCAGGGCCGGACGCCCGCCTCAGCCCGCCGTCGTGTTCAGCGCCGCGTCCACCGCGGCCGCCAGCTCGCCGGGTGCCCGCGTCAACGACGGTCCGTACCAGGTGAGATGGCGGCCGCTGACCAGCGCGGCGGGCAGGCCGGGGAACGCCTCGGGGCCGTCCTCGGCGGTGAAGCGGTACGGCTCGTCCGGGAGGACCACGAGACCGGCGCCGCAGTCGCGCAGTTCCCCGAGCGGGATGCGCGGATAGCGGTCGGCGTGCCCGGCGTAGCGGTTGTGCACGCCGAGGCGGGCGAGGAGGTCACCGGCGAAGGTGTCCCGGCCCAGCACCATCCACGGCCGCCGCCAGACGGGCACCACGGCGGTCACCTCCGCCGGGCGGGCCGGCAGGTCGCGCCAGGCGGCCTCGGCGGCGTCCAGCCAGCCGGGACGGGGCAGCCCGCAGCCGTGCACCAGTACCCGGGCCAGTTCGCCGAGCGCCTGGTCGAGGGTGCGGATCTCGGTGACCAGCACGTCCAGCCCCGCGGCCCGCAGCGCGTCGAGGTCCTGGGGGCGGTTCTCCTCCTCGTTGGCGATCACGAGATCGGGTGCGAGGGCGGCGATCCGGGCGGTGTCGGGATTCTTGGTGCCGCCGATACGGCTTACGTCGAGTCCGGCGGGGTGGCTGCACCAGTCGGTGGCGCCGACCAGCAGCTCGGGATCGCCCGCCGCCACCGCTTCGGTGAGGGAGGGCACCAGGGACACCACACGGCGGACGGCACGGCGAGGAGTCATCCGCCCACCGTACGCGGGCGGGTGGCGCGGCGGGACGGGCCACAGGTACGGGACGGATGCGGCGAGCCCCGCCGCCGGCTCGGTGCCGGGGCGGGGCTCGCCGCGTCTGCGTCGGTGGTCCGGCGCGGGTTACTTCACCGGGGCCATCTTGTCGACGATGCCCGGGTGGGCGTCGATCCACTTCTCGACGCCCTGGTCCTCATGGCCCTTGCCGGCGTCCTGGATGGCCTGCTCCAGGCTGCCGAGCTCCTCGGGGCTCATCTTCCAGTTCTTCAGCCAGCCGTTGAACTCCGGGAACTTCTCCGGGAACGACTTGTTGGCGATGGTCTTGATCTGGTTGTTTGCGCCCCAGGTGCCCTTGGGGTCCGCGAGCTTGGTGAGGTCGTACTTGCTGTACGCCCAGTGCGGGGACCACAGGACGACCGCGACCGGCTCCTTCTTGGCGTAGGCCCGCTCCAGCTCGGCGAGCATGGCGCTGGTACCGGCCTCGGTGACCTCGAAGTCCGTCAGGCCGTACTCGGGCGCGACGACCTCCTTGAGGCGCTTCATCTGGCCGGTGCCCGGCTCGATCCCGATGATCTTGCCCTTGAACTCGTCCTTGTGCTCCCGCAGATCGTCGAGGGTCTTCACGCCCTTGACGTACGAGGGCACCGCGATCTCCAGGGACGTCTTGTCGTACCAGGCCCCGACGTCGACGAGATCGTTCTGATACTTGTCCCAGTACTGCTTCTGCGCGACCGGCAGCCAGCCATCGGTCTCGACGTCGATCTGCCCCGTGGACAGGCCGGTCCACATCGGGCCGACGTCGAGGTTGCGGATGTTCGGCTTGTAGCCGCGCTTCTCCAGGACGTTCTTCCACAGGTACGTGGTGGCGATGCCCTCGTCCCACGCGGGGTAGCCGATGTTGGGGGCCTTGCCCGCGTCCTTGCCCTTGGCGTAGTCGGCGTTCGCGGACGGGGCCAGCTTGTCGACCAGGCCCGGGTTCTTCTTGAGCCAGGCGCGGACACCGTCCTGCTCATGGCCCACGCCGGCCTTGGTGACCTCGTTCTCCAGGCTGGTGAGCTGCTCCTCGTCCAGGTGGAAGTTCTTCATCCACCCGGCGACCTGGGGCTCGTCCTTCGAGAAGCCCTTGCGGCCCAGCATGTGCAGGCTGTCACCGGAGCCGAAGGCGCCCTTGGGGTCCTTGAGCTTGGTGAGGTCGTACTTGTTGTACGCCCAGTGCGGGGACCAGAGCGTGACGGCGATCGGCTTCTTGTCGTGGATGGCGCGGTCCAGCTCGGTGAGCATCGACGAGGTGCTGGACTCCTGGACCTTGTACTCGTCCTCCAGGCCGTACGCCTTGAGGACCTTGTCCTTGAGGATCTTCATCTCGCCGGCGCCCGGCTCGATACCGGTGATCCGGCCGCCCAGCTCGCCGCCCTTGCCCTTGAGGTCGTCGAGGGTCTTGATGTCCTTCATGTAGGACGGGACCGCGATCTCCAGGGAGGTCTTGTCGTACCAGGTGCCCAGGTCCTCCAGCTTGTCCTGGTACTTCTTCCAGTACTCGGCGTGGGTCGTCGGCAGCCAGGCGTTGGACTGCACGTCGATGTCCCCGCGGGCCTGGCCGGCGAAGAGCGGACCGGCGTCCAGGGCCTGGACCTTGGGCTTGAAGCCGCGCTGTTCGAGGATTTCCTTCCACAGGAAGGTGGTGGCCCGGCCCTCGTCCCAGTTGACGTAGCCGAGGCTGATCGAGCGGCCGCCGCCGTCGCTGGCCGCGGCACCCTTGCCGGCGCTGTCCTTGCCGAAGACGCTCATCCCGCCGGCGACCAGTGCGAGCACGACCACACCGACGGTGGCGAGGGAGGTGGCGGGCTTCCAGTAGAGGAACTTCATCCCGCCGAGCGCCGCCTGCGCCTTGGCGAGCGCGCGCCGGCCGAGCGGGGAGACGCGCTGGTTGAGCGCACCGGTCATCCGGTCCAGGTACACGGCGAGGATGACGACCGACAGACCCGCCTCGGCGCCCAGCTTCACGTCCACGGAGCTGAGCGAGTTGTAGACGGAACCGCCCAGACCGCCGCCGCCGACCATGCCGGCGATGACGACCATGGACAGCGCCAGCATGATGACCTGGTTGATACCGGCCATGATCGTGGGCAGCGCCAGCGGCAGCTGCACACGGAAGAGCGTGCGCCGCGGCGGGGTGCCGAACGCCTCGGCCGCCTCGACGAGTTCCTCGTCGACCTGCCGGATGCCCAGCTCGGTCATGCGGACCGCGGGCGGCATGGAGAAGACGATGGTGGCCACGATGCCCGGGACGACGCCGAGGCCGAAGAAGAGGATGCCGGGGATCAGGTAGACCATCGCGGGCATCGTCTGCATCAGGTCCAGCACCGGGCGCAGCACCCCGCCCACCGCGCGGCTGCGGGCCGCCAGGATGCCGAGCGGGATGGCGACGGCGACCGTGATGATGCAGGCCACCAGCACCAGGGACAGCGACGACACGGTCTCGTTCCACTGCTCGATCGAATCGATCAGCGCGAAGCCGAGGAACGTCAGCAGAGCCGCCGGCAGACCGCGCAGCCACCAGGCGAGGATCGCGAGGATGCCGGCGAGGACGAGCGGTGCGGGGGCGGCCAGGACCACGTGGACCGCGTTGTAGAACCCGTTCAGGACATACGTGATGAAGTCGAAGAGCCAGGCGACGTTGTCCCGCAGCCAGTCGACGAGGCCGCTGGCCCAGCTGCCTATCTGGATCCTAGGCACCGGCGATCACCTTGCCCTCGGGGTCGCGGTCCGCGGTCCGGTGCCCGTTTTCCGGGGCCTGCGCGGCGGGGGCGGGCGGTTCCTGCTTCTTGGGCTCGCCGAGGACGGCGAGCAGCCGGCCGGCCGGTACGGCGCCGAGGACCTCGCCCCGCTCGTCGGTGACGGCGACCGGGACGGTGCTGGTCGAGCAGGGGGTGAACAGCTCGGCGATGGGGGTGTCGACGCGGGCCGTGGCGGGCGCGGCGGCGAGGAACTCCTCGGCGGTGCCGATCTTCTTGCCCTGCGCGGTGGTGGTGCCGAACACGGTGTCGGTGTCGGCCATGATCGCGCCGGCGGTGAGCACCCGGGTGCGGTCCACGTCCTGGGTGAAGGACGCGACATAGTCGTTGGCCGGGGTGACGAGGATGTCCTCGGCACTGCCGATCTGCACGATCCGGCCGTCGCGCATGACGGCGATCCGGTCGCCGAGGCGCATCGCCTCGTTGAGGTCGTGGGTGATGAAGACGATGGTCTTCTTCAGGGTCTTCTGGAGCTCCAGCAGCTGGTCCTGCATATCGCGGCGGATCAGCGGGTCGAGGGCGCTGAAGGACTCGTCCATCAGCAGCAGATCGGCGTCGGTGGCCAGCGCACGGGCCAGGCCCACGCGCTGCTGCATCCCGCCGGAGAGCTCGTCGGGCCAGGACTTCTCCCAGCCCTTGAGGCCGGTGAGTTCCAGCGCCTCGGTGGCGCGCCGCTCGCGTTCGGCCCGCGGTACGCCCTGCACCTCCAGCCCGTAGCCGGCGTTCTCCAGCACGCTGCGGTGCGGGAAGAGCGCGAAGTGCTGGAAGACCATGGAGATCTTCTGGGAGCGGACCTTGCGCAGTTCTTTGTCGCTGAGCGAGGTCAGATCCTGGCCGTCGAAGCGGACGGTCCCGGCAGTCGGCTCCAGCAGCCCGTTGAGCGTACGCAACAGCGTGGACTTACCGGATCCGGACAGACCCATGACGACGAAAATCTGGCCCTCGTCCACCTCGATCGACGCGTCGATCACCGCGGCGGTCGTGCCTTCGGACCGCAGCTCGTCGCGGCTGGCGCCGGCTTCGAGCTTGCGGACCGCGTCCTCGGGTCGTCTGCCGAACACTTTGTACAGGTGTTCGGCTTGCAGCCTGGACACATACACCTCTCTTGTCGCACGAGAAACGACCTGCCACCCCCGTAGGCAGGTCGTGGAGCGGCGCGGGTTCCGCCCGCCTATACCGGTGGAAAAATCGATATTCCGCCGGGTCCACTCCGGCTGCGCGCCTGCCCGGCCCGCCCCGCCTCAAACCGAACAGTGATCCAGTTCACATCCATGGGGCGCTTGAGCCATACGGCATCATGCGGTAGGTGACTCGACGCCTGATGCTCCTCGACACCGCTTCCCTGTACTTCCGCGCCTATTTCGGGGTGCCGGACTCGGTCCGGGCCCCGGACGGCACACCCGTCAACGCGGTGCGCGGCCTGCTGGACTTCATCGCCCGGCTCGTCCAGGACCACCACCCCGACGACCTGGTCGCCTGCATGGACGCCGACTGGCGCCCCCAGTGGCGGGTCGAGCTGATCCCCACGTACAAGGCGCACCGGGTCGCCGAGGAGGCCCCCGGGGATGCCGCGGCCCCGGCGGAGGAGATCCCGGACACCCTCGCACCGCAGGTCCCGGTGATCGAGGAGGTCCTCGACGCGCTCGGCATCGCGCGCATCGGGTCCGCGGGCTACGAGGCGGACGACGTCATCGGCACCCTGACCGGCCGGGCGGACGGACCGGTGGACATCGTCACCGGCGACCGCGACCTCTTCCAGCTCGTCGACGACCGGCGCGGCATCCGTGTCCTGTATCCGCTCAAGGGCGTCGGCACGCTCCAGATCACCGATGAGGCGTGGCTGCGCGAGAGGTACGGCGTGGACGGGCCCGGCTACGCCGATCTGGCGCTGCTGCGCGGCGACCCCAGCGACGGTCTGCCGGGCGTGCCGGGCATCGGCGAGAAGACCGCCGCCAAGCTGCTGGCCGCGTACGGCGACCTGGCGGGCATCCGGGCCGCCGCCGGCGATCCGGCCTCGAAGCTGACCCCGTCGCAGCGCAAGCGGCTGACCGAGGCGGGCCCCTACCTCGACGTCGCCCCGACGGTCGTACGGGTGGCCACCGACGTTCCGGTTCCGGACGCCGGTCACGCGCTGCCGGCCGCGCCCGCCGATCCCGAGCGGCTGGCGGCGCTCGCCGCGCGGTGGGGCTTGGGCGGATCTTTGCAGCGGTTGCTCTCCACCCTCCAAGGGTGAACTGTTAGGTTAGGTAAACCTAACCATTCACCGTGTCAGGGAGACCGCCGTGGCAGCAGAGCGTCCAGCCCGCCAGAAGCCCGTACTGCACCGCGCCGAGGTCGTGCGCACCGAGCGGCTCACCCCGCACATGGTGCGGGTGGTGCTGGGCGGTGCGGGACTGGCGAAGTTCGTGGCGGGCGAGTACTCCGACCACTACGTCAAGCTGGTCTTCCCGCTGCCCGGAGTGGCCTACCCCGAGCCGTTCGACATGGCGCGGATCCGCGCCGACTTCCCGCGCGACCAGTGGCCCAGGACCCGTACGTACACCGTGCGGTCCTGGAACGCGGAGACCGGCGAGCTGGCCGTCGACTTCGTGGTGCACGGCGACGAGGGGCTGGCCGGGCCGTGGGCGGCCACGGTGCAGCCGGGCGCGGAGGCGCTGCTGCTGGGCCCCGGCGGCGGGTACGCACCGCGGGCGGACGCCGACTGGCATCTGCTGGCGGGCGACGAGAGCGCGCTGCCGGCCATCGCGGCCTCCCTCGCGCGGATACCGGCGGGCACGCCGGTGCACGCCTTCATCGAGGTCGCGGACGGCGCGGAGCGGCAGGAGCTGGACGCACCGGCCGGCGCCGAGATCACCTGGCTGCACCGCGACGGCGCGCCGGTCGGCCGTGAACTGGTCGCCGCCGTGGCGGCGCTGGAGTTCCCGCCCGGCCAGGTGCAGGCGTTCGTGCACGGTGAGGCGGGCTTCGTGAAGGAGCTGCGGCGGCTGCTGCGGGTCGAGCGGGAGATCCCGCGCGAGGACCTGTCGATCTCCGGCTACTGGCGCCGCGGCCACGACGAGGACGGCTGGCAGGCGTCCAAGCGCGACTGGAACCGGCAGGTCGAGGCGGAGCAGGAGCCCGCGGCCGCCACCTCCTGATCCACCCGCACCACGCCCGGCCACGCGCGCCTCGGCCGCATCACCGGGCACGCACCCCCGCGCCGCGCACCGGCGCGGTACGCCCCGAGGGCGCCCGTCAGGAGGGCGTGTCCGGTCCGCCGGACACCTCCCGGGCGCCCTCGCCCGCTTCCCGGCCCTCCTCGCCGTACCGGCGGGCCGACGCGTCCATATGCGCGAGGCGGCGCATCGCCGTCAGCACCGCGTCCCCCAGTACGGTCCCGATGACCACGCTCTCCACGATCCCGTCGACCTCCGCATGGCGCCCCACGAACGCCAGATCGGCGACGGCGATCCGCTCGCACGCCGCGGCGTAGGCGTCCAGCACCTCCTCGAACTCGCCGTGCCCGAAGCCCCGGAAGGCGGCCAGCGCGACCGCGATGGCCTCGACGGACGGGTGCGCCGGTTCGATGCACCAGCCGCGGCGGCGCAGCAGCTCCAGGACCGCGCGCCGCGCCTCCTCCATCCCCGCCGGCCGCGCGGTGACCGGCGGGGTGATCGCGTCCTGCGCCGCACCCAGCACCTCGTGCACCGGCCCCGGTGAGTCGACGGCGGCGAGCACCTCGCGGACGGCCGAGACCGAGAGCCCTCCGACATCCATCAGCCCGCGGATCAGCCGCAGTCTGCGCACGTGGGTGTCGTCGTAGCTGGCCTGGTTGGGGCTGGTCAGCCGGCCCGCGGGCAGCAGCTTCTCCCGTACGTAGTACTTGATCGTCGGGACCGCCACACCCGTCTCCCGGCTCAGTTCCCCGATGCGCATCTGCCGCCCTCTCCTACGCCGGGCCGGTGCTCCGGCGTTCCGGCGTTCCGTACCGTCCGGCCGCCGCGCCGCCTCCCGGTATTTGCCAATCCGCTCCCCATCATAGATAGTCCCGCTATCAGATAGCAGAGAGCGCCACTATCCATAACTCTGCTGTCCACTCCATGGGGGCTTCATGACCAGACACCGTTCACTGCTCGCCTTCTCCTGGGCGATGGCCGCACTCGCCGTCGTCGCGGCGGCCGGCCTGATCGTCGACGACCGCGTCCTGGCCGGCGCGCCGATCTGGTTCAAACCGTTCAAGTTCGCGGTGTCGTTCGCGGCATACGGGCTCACGCTGGACTGGATGCTGTCCCGGCGCGCCGCCCCGAGCCGGGCCGGCCGGTGGGCCGCGCACACCGTCGTGGCGTCCGGGCTCGTCGAGATGGCGGTCATCACCGGCCAGGCCGTACGCGGCCGGCGCAGCCACTTCAACGTCGAAACCCCGCTGGACGGGGCCCTGTTCACGACGATGGGCGTCACCGTCGCGGTCCTGTGGGCGGGCACCCTGCTCATCGCGGTCCTCCTCTTCCGAGCCCCGCTGGGCGACCGCGCCGCGACCTGGGCGATCCGGCTCGGCCTGGCGCTGGCCCTGATCGGCCTGCTGCTCGGCGGGCTGATGCTGATACGCACCCCGGACCAGCAGGCCGCCGGGGTGCGGACCGTGATCGGCGCACACAGCGTCGGCGTCCCCGACGGCGGCCCGGCCATGGCGCTCACCGGCTGGAACACCACCGGCGGCGATCTGCGCATCCCGCACTTCGTCGGTATGCACGCGCTCCAGGCGCTGCCCCTGTTCCTGTTCGGGATCGAGGCACTGACCGGCCGGTTCGCCCGGCTGCGGGACGAGCGGGTACGGCTGCGCCTGGTGCTGGTCGCGGCCGGCTGGTGCGCCGCACTGCTCGCGCTGACCACCTGGCAGGCACTCCGCGGCCAGGCGCTGCTCCGCCCGGACGCGGCGACCCTGGTCTCGCTCGGCGCCGTCCTCGCGGCAACGGCGGCCGGGACGTACGTGGCACTGCGGCGGCGGCCCGCCTCCACCGGCAACCGGCCGCCCCGGCCGTCGGAGCCGGTCCTGCCGCCGGACCCGGCCGCCCCCGCACCACCGGCGCACACGAGCACCGAGGCATCCAACACCTCGCTCATGAAGGGGAATTGACGGGATGACCAACAGCACCCTCTTCGATCTGGCCTTCGCTCTCGCGGCACCGTTCTGGGCACTGCTGATCTTCGCCCCGGGGTGGCGGTGGACCGACCGGATCGCCGCCTCGCCGCTGCCGATGGTGCCGGTCCTCGCGGTCTATCTCGCCCTGGCCGTCCCGGTGTTCCCGCAGCTGTGGGCGGCGGTGAGCAGCCCCGGCCTGGCCGGCTTCCAGGAACTGGTGGCGCTCGGCGGCGGCGCCGGGGCGATCTGGGCGCAGGTGATCGCCTGGGACCTCTTCCTGGGGCAGTGGATGTACCGCGAGGCCCGCGCGCTCGGCGTCCACCCGCTGGTGACGGGGCCGCTGCTGGCCCTGACCGTCCTGCTCTCCCCCATCGGCGTCCTGCTCTTCCTCGGCATCCGCGCCGTCCTCCGCCTCCGCACGGGCCGCTGCCTCCAGGCGCCGGGCGGTCCCGCGCCGGACGGCACCCGCCCGAACCGCGCACCGGGCCCGACGGCCGCCCGCTGACCCGTACACACCCACCGGAGCGCGCCGCCCGGCATCCGGACGGCGCGCTCCCGGACGTCCGGGCCCGGGGCCCGGCGAAGGGCGCCCGGCCCCCTTCCCACGGGTCCGTTCGGGCCGTTGGCGCGGCCCCACCGGAGTCGTACCTCCGGTCAGTCCTCCGCCGGACCGCCCTCCAGCGCCCGCCACGCCTCGGGGATCTCCCCGCTCTCGCCCCGCTCGCGCCACTCCGCGACGCCGCTGACGGAGCCCTCCGCCAGTTCCTCACGGAAGGCGCGGATCCAGGCGATCTCGGCCTGTGTCATATGGAGTTGGTACTCCGACTCGATCAGCACGATGCGCGGCACCTTGTCGGCGAAGCCGGTCAGCGCGTCGCGGGCCGCGGCGCACTGCGATGTCAGCCGGCCGACCCGCTCGTCGAGCAGTTCGCACGCCTCGTCGAGCGGCAGCACCAGCAGCATCGAGAGCGCCGCGGCGAACGCCGGGAACTCCCTGACGGGGACGGACACCAGGTCGGCGAGCCAGTCGTGCAGTTCCTCCTGGCCGGACGGGGTGAGCCCGTAGAGCGTGCGCTCGGGGCGGCGCCCCTCGCGCTGGGTGCCGACGGGCTCCACGAACCCGTGCCGCTCCAGGCTCTGGACGACGGTGTAGAGAGATCCGTAATTAATCTTGATGGTCTCGTCCTTGCCGCGCAGCCGCAGCAGCCGGGCCATCTCGTACGGATGCATCGCCCGCTCGCCGAGCAGCGCCATCACCGCCAGCGCCAGGGGATTGCTCAGCTTCCGCCGCCTCGCCATCATGACTTTCACCCCCTCCCGCATATCCGCTCCCGAATATATCTCGACATTGGAAGGCAGGATAATACGCGACATATCGCGTATTGCAGGACACGGGCGCACCCCCGGACCGCGCCCCGTCCCGGCCGCGCCGAGGGCTCAGTCGTGGTGGAAGACCTCGCGCATCGGCGTCCACCACTCCCCCGCCACCGCTCCCTCGGTCTGCTGCTGGCAGGGGTCGGTGAGCCGCCACCACTCCCGGGTCACCGGATCGGCGGCCATCCGCGCCATATCGGCGGCGTAGTCGTCGCCGGCGTACTCGACGTACGAGAAGAGCAGATCGCCCTGGAGGAAGATCGAGTAGTTGCGGAGCCCGCAGGCGGTGATCGTCGCCAGTACGGCGGGCCAGACATCGGCGTGCAGCCGCAGATACTTCTCCCGGTGCTCGGGCCGCAGCCTGATGACCTTCCCGAAGCGCCGCACGGGCGCTGCGGCCCGGCCGGTCCCCTCGCCCGTGCCCGCGGCGGTGTCGGTGTCGGTGTCGGTGTCGGTGGCCGGAAACGTTCTGCGTGAACTCATGGCGTCCTTCCTGAAGGGAGATATCCGGTCGGCCGCGCCCACGGCCGGCGCCCGGCCGCCCGTTCACGGCCCGGCCGCCCCCGGCCCGCCGTGGGACGCGTCCTCCACCATGCGCCCGCCCCGCCCCATCCGCTCCTCCGCTGCGCCGCGAAGTGGGCCGTCCGCCACAGGAATTGGTTGACGCGGCGCACGGACGCCTGTTCAACTGGCGGTATGCCTCCTCAGCCGCGGCTGGTCACCCGCGACCACATCGACTTCGGTCGAGTGTGGTCCGCTTCCTGTTGCCGCTGACTTCTCCGTAGCGCACCACCCTTCCCCGTACGGCGATTCCGTACGCCCGCATGACCTACGAGAAGACGAGGCCGCACCCATGCCTGTCGAGTTCCTCGGCATTGCCGCAACCAACGACGGTTCCGAAGTCACCCCGCGCTCCGGCGTCTCCTTCGACAAGGACTACACGCTGAAGCTGGCCCGCGCCCACCAGGAGTACGGCTGGGACCGGGTGCTGTTCGCCTACGCTTCCGGCTCCCCCGACCCGTCCCCGGCCGCCGCCTATATCGCCGCGCGCACCGAGACCCTCCAACTCCTGGTGGCGCACCGGCCCAACGTCTCCTATCCGACGTTCGCCGCGAAGACCTTCGCCACACTGGACCGGATCAGCGACGGCCGGCTCGCCGTGCACTTCATCACCGGCGGCAACGACCACGAACAGGGCCGCGAGGGCGACACCCTCACCAAGGACGAGCGCTACGACCGCACCCGCGAGTACATCCGCCTCGTCAAGAAGATCTGGACCAGCCACGAGCCCTTCGACCACGAGGGCACCCACTACCGCTTCCACGACTTCGTCTCGGACACCTTCCCCGTCCAACAGCCGCACCCGCAGGTGTCGTTCGGCGGTTCCTCGGCGGCGGCGTACGCGGCGGGCGGTGCCGAGGCGGACATCTACTGCCTGTGGGGCGAGCCGCTGGCGCAGACCGCCGAGCAGATCGCCTCGGTCAAGGAGGCGGCGCGGGCGGCCGGCCGCACCGACGTGCCTCGGATCCAGGTCGCGTTCCGGCCGGTCATCGCGCCGACCGAGGAACTGGCCTGGGAGAAGGCGCACCGCACCCTGGAACGGATCAAGGCACGCAAGGCGGGCGGCACGCTCAGCCGCCGGCACCCGCTGACGAACCCGCAGAACGCCGGTTCGCAGCGGCTGCTCGCGGTGGCCGCCCAGGGTGAGCGGCACGACCGGGCACTGTGGACGCCGACCGCGGCGGAGACCGGCGGCGCGGGCAACTCCACCGCCCTGGTCGGCACACCGGAGACCGTCGCGCAGGCCCTGCTCGACTACTACGACCTGGGCGTGGAGATCCTCTCCGCGCGCGGTTACGACCTGCTCGACGACGCGATCGACTTCGGCCGGTACGTCATCCCGATCGTCCGCGAGGAGGTCGCCAAGCGCGACGCGGAGCGGGCCGCCGCGTAACGCGCCCGGCGCCGGACGACGGCGACGGCGCCCGGCCGGATCCCGGCCGGGCGCCGTCGCTCACCGCTCAGCCCACCGAGGAATAGGCCACGACACCGCGCAGCACACCGTCCACCGCCTTGCGGGCGGCACGTGCGACCGTGCCGCCGGGCGGGGCCGCCGCGGCGATCTGGCCGAGGACGTCGATCAGCTGCTTGCACCAGCGGACGAAGTCGCCGGCCGGCATCTCCGCTTCCTGGAGCACCTCGTCGAGGCCGGCACCGGAGGCCCAGCGGTACGCGGCCCAGGCGAAGCCGAGGTCCGGCTCGCGCTGGCCGACGCCCTCCGCCTGGTTGATCTTGTGGTTCTCCTCCAGGGCGTCCAGCCGGCCCCAGATGCGGACCATCTCCGCCAGCGCGTCCTTGGCCCGGCCGGCCGGCAGCTTGGGCGCCACCGCGTCGTCCGCCTGCCGCGCCTCGTACACCAGCGCCGAGGCGCAGGCCGCCAGTTCGGCCGGGTCGAGCCCCTCCCACACGCCGTCGCGCAGGCACTCGCTCGCCAGCAGGTCCAGCTCGCCGTAGAGGCGGGCCAGCCGGCGGCCCTCGTCCGTGACGGTGTCGCCTTCGAGGTACGCCAGCTCGGTCAGCAGGGCGCAGATCCGGTCGAAGGTGCGCGCGATGGTGTTCGTCCGCCCCTCGATCCGCCGCTCCAGCTGGCGGGTGTCCCGCAGCAGCCGGTGGTAGCGCTCGGCCCAGCGGGCGTGGTCCTCACGCTCGTCGCACCCGTGGCAGGGGTGCGCCCGGATCTCCGTACGCAGCCGCGTGATCTCCCGGTCGTCGGCGGCCGCCGAGCGGGGCTTGCGATGGCGCGACGGTACGAGGTGCCCGGCCTTCGTGCGCAGCGCGGACGCCAGATCGCGGCGCGACTGCGGGCTGCGGGCGTTGAAGGACTTGGGGATCCGCATCCGCTCCAGCGCCTCGACGGGCACCGGGAAGTCGATCGACGCCAGCCGCTTGACCTGCCGCTCGGCGGTGAGCACCAGCGGCCGCGGGCCGTCCTGCGCGTCGAAACCGCGGTAGCCGTTCGTCCGCCCCGGCGGCATGCCCGGATCCAGCACCAGCGCGAGACCCGCGTACTTGCCGGTCGGCACGTGGATGACGTCGCCGGGTTTGAGCTTCTCCAGCGCCGCCGCGGCGGCCGCCCGCTGCTGCACGGCGCCCTGCTTGGCCAGCTCCGTCTCGCGGTCCTTGAGGTTCCGCCGCAGCCGGGAGTACTCCTCGAAGTCGCCGAGATGGCAGGTCATCGAACCGCGGTAGCCCGCCAGGCCCTCTTCGTTCTTCTGCACCTGCCGCGTGATCCCGACCACCGACTTGTCGGCCTGGAACTGCGCGAAGGACATCTCCAGCAGTTCCCGCGAGCGGTGCCTGCCGAACTGCGAGACGAGATTGACGGCCATGTTGTACGACGGCCGGAAGGAGGACCGTAGCGGATACGTCCGAGTCCCGGCGAGACCGGCCAGCGCGCCCGGGTCCATACCGCGCTGCCACAGCACCACGGCGTGGCCCTCGACATCGATACCGCGCCGCCCGGCCCGGCCGGTGAGCTGGGTGTACTCACCGGGGGTGATGTCGGCGTGCTGTTCGCCGTTCCACTTGACGAGCTTCTCCAACACCACCGACCGCGCGGGCATGTTGATGCCCAGGGCGAGCGTCTCGGTCGCGAAGACGGCCTTGACCAGCCCCTTGACGAACAGTTCCTCCACGACCTCCTTGAAGGTCGGCAGCATGCCGGCGTGGTGCGCCGCGATGCCCCGCTCCAGACCTTCCAGCCACTCGAAGTAGCCCAGCACATGGAGGTCGTGGTCCGGGATGCCGGCCGTCCGGGCCTCCACTATGCGGCGGACCTTCTCCCGGCCCTCCTGGTCGTTGAGCCGCAGGCCCGAGTAGAGGCACTGCTGGACGGCCGCCTCGCAGCCCGCCCGGCTGAAGATGAAGGTGATCGCGGGCAGCAGGCCCTCGTTGTCGAGGCGGTCGATGACCTCGGCCCGGCCGGGCGTCCAGATCCGGTTGCGCTGGCGCCGCTCGCGCTCGCGGTCCGCCTCGCGCATGGTGCGGGCCCGCCGCTTGTCCCGGCCGAACGTCTGCCGGCTGTTCTCCATCCGCGCCAGCCGCTCCAGGTCGGGGTTGACCTCGCGGCGGCCGCCGCCCTGTCCGTCGCGCTCCTCGAACAGGTCGTATATCCGGCGGCCCGCGAGGACGTGCTGCCACAGCGGCACCGGCCGGTGCTCGGAGACGATCACGGCGGTGTCGCCACGGACCGTGTCCAGCCAGTCGCCGAACTCCTCGGCGTTGGAGACCGTGGCCGAGAGCGACACCAGGGTCACCGACTCCGGGAGGTGGATGATGACCTCTTCCCAGACGGCGCCCCGGAAGCGGTCGGAGAGGTAGTGCACCTCGTCCATGACCACATAGCCGAGCCCGGACAGCGACCGCGAGCCGGCGTAGAGCATGTTCCGCAGCACCTCGGTGGTCATCACGACCACCGGGGCATCGGCGTTGACACTGTTGTCGCCGGTCAGCAGGCCGACCTTGCCGGCGCCGTAGCGCTTGACCAGATCCTGGAACTTCTGGTTCGACAGCGCCTTGATGGGCGTGGTGTAGAAGCACTTGCGGCCCTGTTCCAGGGCCAGGTGGACGGCGAATTCGCCGACGATCGTCTTGCCGGATCCGGTGGGGGCCGCGACCAGCACGCCCTTCCCGGCCTCCATGGCCTGACACGCCTCGATCTGGAACGGATCCAGGTCGAAGTCGTACATCTCTCGGAAAGGGGCGAGTGCGGTGGCCTGCTCGGCCGCCCTGAGCTTGGCGGCGGCATAGCGCTCAGCAGGGGACATGTCCTCGGTCATCGTGCTTACGAGCCTACCGGCCCCCTCTGACAACGACCCGATCTTTATGAGGGCCGGTACGCGATGAGGGCCGGTACGCGCCGAACCCGTACCGGCGGCCCCCGTCTCGATACGCCCCGTCCCGCCCCCGGCAGCGGAACGGCCCCCGGCTCGAAGCGAGCGCGGGGGCCGTCATCCACGACGGACCGTGTCCCGCCGGTCACCCGGAGGGACGCCGGACGGATCAGGTCACGTCGTCGTAGCCGTTGCGGCGCGGCGGTTCGTCCTTGCCGGAGTCACCGCTCGCCTGCTCCGGGAGCATCCGGTTGGAGGCCACCGGCTCGATCTCGGCGACCGGGGCGGGCGTCAGGTCGAGCTCGGACGCCTCGTCGTCGCTCAGCTCCGCGTCCGGGTTGTTGCGCTGGCGGCGGCGGTCGTTGAAGAGGCAGATGCCGACGGCACCGAAGAACAGCAGCACTATCGGCGCGGCCAGCAGACACATGGTCAGCGGGTCACCGGTGGGGGTGGCGATGGCCGAGAAGATCGTGATGCCCAGCACCATGAACCGCCACCAGCTCAGGATCCGGCGGCCGGAGAGCACCCCGCCCAGATTCAGCAGCACCAGGAGCAGCGGCAGCTCGAAGGCGAGTCCGAAGACGATGACCATGCGGGTCACGATGTCCAGGAACTCGTCGGCCGGGAAGAGGTTGGTCCAATCGCTGGGGGTCAGTCCGACCAGCGCGCCGGCCGTGGTGGGCAGCACCGCGTAGGCGAGGTAGGCGCCGCCGAGGAAGAGCGGCGCGCCGGCGCCGACGAAGGTCAGCGCGTACTTCTTCTCGTGGGAGTGCAGGCCCGGGGCGAGGAAGGCCCAGAACTGGTAGAGCCAGATCGGGCTGGCCGCCACGAGCCCCGTGGTGAGCGACAGCTTGAGCATGATCGTGAACGGCGCCAGCAGACCGTTGGCGGTGACCTGGGCACACGGATGCGTACGCGGCCCGAGGCCGGCGGCGGTGTCGGGGCAGCCGACGGCGTCGATGACCGGACCCGTGACGAAGTGGGCGATCGCCGGGTACTGCCACATCGCCACGGCACTGATCACCACGATCGCCAGCACCGACTTCAGCAGCCGGTTGCGCAGCTCACGCAGATGCTCCGCGAGCGGCATCCGCCCGTCGGGGTCCTTCTCCTGCTTGCGGGCGGACTTGGGCAACCCACTTCCTCGTCTCGTGCGTCAGCCGCTCCCGACGTGGTCGGTGCGGCTGGGTCGGCTCAGGTCAGCTCTGGGGGGTGCGGTTCGGCTCGGCCACCGGACGCGCGCTGCTCACATCGCCGGGAGCCGCCTGGATCGTGCGCGGCACGGTCTGCTGAGCGGCGTCGGGGGCAGCCTCGGGCGCGGCACCGGCCGCGGCCTTCTCCGCCTCGCCCTCCTTCTTCATGGCCTTGGCCTCGCTCTTGAGGATACGAGCCGACTTGCCGAGCGAACGCGCCATGTCCGGAAGCTTCTTGGCGCCGAACAGCAGCACGACGACGACGAGAATCAGAATGATCTCGGTGGGCCTCAGGTTGCTGAGCATGTGCGACTACCTTCTCGCCGGGGCGGCGTCTGCTGTGGTGCCTGCCGATGGGGTCGGACTGGCGTCCTGGTGCTGCGTCGATCGTAACGTTCGGTGGTGAACGCTGGGCAATCCCTGTGCATACTCCGGATTGCCTCCCCCTGCTCGCGGTGCGGTCCGCGGGTGCAGCGTACCTCCCGGATTCCCGTCGCAGCAGGGTGCCGCAGGTGTCAGTCCCGCGTCGCCTCGTGCACCCGCGAGGCGAGCGGCGTCGCGGCCCGCTCCAGGTCCTGTGCGGCCCGCTGGATCCGCTCCGACGCCGCACCGACCTGGCGGGCCAGCCGCCGTACCTCGACGAAGACCCGGATGGCGAGGACACCGAGCACGGCGATACCGAGGAAGCCGAGGGCGACAGCGATCATGGGCCAGAGCATGGGGTGAGCCTATCGGGCGTCCGCGGAAAGCCGCGGGGTGCCGTACGGGGACGGTGTCAGCCGGTGTGCAGCCGGAGCGTACGGACCCCGCCGCCGGTCAGCAGCTCGACGATCCGCTCGCCGGCCGGCCTGCGCACCGGGCGGGCGCAGGCGGGGCAGGTGAAGGAGTAGAAGGTGGTGCGGCGGCTGCCGCCGATGGCCAGCCGGAAGGCGTCCGAGGCCAGTTCGAAGCGGCCCCGGCAGTCCGGGCAGGCCGCCTTGAAGAACACCGGCGCGGCCATCGTCGCCAGGGTGGTGGTCGCCGTCGTGGTCGTCATCCTCCGCTGCCTCCTCCGTACGGTGTCCCGGGAGCCGCGCTCAGTCGTCGTACGCCGCGAGGGCCTGCGCCGCCGCCTGCCGCGCGCTGTCGGCCAGCGCCTGCGGCGACACGATCCGGCCGTCCCGGCCCAGCCGCAGCCCCAGCCGCCGCAGCGACGCCGGGTCGGGGGTGCGCAGGGTGATGCGCAGTCCGCCGTCGGGGAGCTCCTCGGCGCTGTCGTGCGGGTAGTACTCGGCGACCCAGCGGCCGCCCGGCCCGACCTCGATGGAGACCTCGGGGTCCTCGGCGGCGGGCTGCACCAGGCCCTCCGAGAGGTCACGCAGTTCGATGGGCGGTGGGTCGGCGGGCGCGTCCAGCAGCCTGATCTCGGCGACGCGGTCCAGCCGGAAGGTCCGGCGGGCCTCCGAGAGCCGGCACCACGCCTCCACATAGGTGTGCCCGACGGCGAAGAGGCGGATCGGGTCCACCTCGCGCTCGGTCAGCTCGTCGCGGGCCGGCGAGTAGTAGCGCAGCCAGAGCCGGCGCCGCTCGGCGATGGCGCGGTCCACATCGGCGAAGACCCCGCCCTCGGATTCGAAGGTCACCGAGAGCCGGGCACTGGCGCCCGCCGCCTCGCCGGCCGCCGCCTCCAGCTTGGCGGTGGCGCGCAGCAGCGCCTGGCGGTCGCCCTCGCGCAGTCCGGGGAGAGTGGCCACGGCGCGGGCCGCGACCAGCAGGGCGGTGGCCTCGTCGGCCGCCAGCCGCAGCGGCTCGGCGACATCGTCGGGGTTGTGCCACCAGATGCGGTCGCCGTCGGTGTCGATGTCCAGGAGGTCGCCGCCGCGGAAGCTCGTACCGCACATCGGCAGGACGTCGAGGTCGGCGATCAGCTCGTCCTCGGTGATGCCGAAGGCGCGGGCGACGTCGCTGACGCGGGCGCCGGGGCGCTCGCGCAGATAGGTCACCAGGGACAGCATCCGGCGGGTCTGGTCGATCGCGTTGGTCGCCATGGGTTCTCGTGTCCCTCTCAGCCCTTGGCCACGGCGCGCAGCCGGTCCACGACATCGGCCCGCAGTTCGGCGGGTTCCAGCACCACCACGTCCGGCCCGAACTCCACCAGCCAGGCGTCGAGTCCGCGTCCGTTGGGGATCTCCAGCTCGTCCCAGCCGTCGCCCAGCGCCCGGACGGTGAGCGCGCGGGCGCGCAGCGGATAGCCGTGGTCGGCGCGGAGCTTGATCCGGGCCATACCGGTGGCGGTCTCGCCCGCCCAGCTCTCGACCGTCTCGCGGACGGTGACGTGGTCGGGCACCGGCGCGGTGAACGCCCCCTGCCGGGAGCGGACCCGGCCGGTGATCCGGGAGAGCCGGAAGACCCGCTCGGCGCGTCGGTCCCGGTCCCAGCCCGCGACGTACCAGTGGCCGCGCCAGCACTCCAGGATCCACGGTTCGACCTGCCGCGGCTCGGGGCGGGCGGCGTTGGACTTGCGGTAGTCGAAGACCACCGGGCGGCGGTCCCGGCAGGCCAGCATCAGCGGCTCGAAGGCGGCTTCGTGGGCGGGGATGCGGGGTTCGAGCGCGCTGTGCGGCGCCCCCGCGTCGAAGTCGCCGTCGTCGGCGGCCAGCGGCATCCCGGCCGCCCGCAGCTTCTGCAGCGCGCCACTGGCGGCACCGGCCAGCCGGGCCTGCTGCCAGATCTTGGCGGCCAGTCCCAGGGCGGCGGCCTCCTCCGCGTCCAGCGTGATCGGGGGCAGGCGGTTGCTGTCGCGGCGGGCGAGATAGCCGACCTCGCCGTCGATGCTGTCGACGGTCTCGATGACCAGGCCCAGCTCGCGCAGATCGTCCTTGTCCCGCTCGAACATGCGGTTGAACGAATCGTCGCTGTTCGCCTCGATGTACGCCTCGATGGACGACCGCAGTTCGCGCTTGGTCAGCGGGCGGCGCGTCCCCAGCAGGCACAGCGCGAGGTTCATCAGCCGCTCGGCCTTGGCAATCGCCATCGACGCCCTTTCTCGTGGCACTCCCGACCGTTGACCGTACCGTCCAGGCTGCTCACGGCAAAAGCCGAGGGCCCGTGCCTGGGCAGGCACGGGCCCTCGGACGTGTCGGCGGCGGTCTCAGACGGAGACCAGGTCACAGACGAAGATCAGCGTCTCGCCCGGGGCGATCCGGCCGCCGGCGCCGCGGTCGCCGTACGCGAGGTGCGGCGGAATCGTCAGCCGGCGGCGGCCGCCGACCTTCATGCCCTGCACACCCTGGTCCCAGCCGGAGATGACCTGGCCGGCCCCGAGCTGGAACTGGAGCGGCCTGCCGTGGTTCCAGCTCGCGTCGAACTCCTCGCCGGTGCTGAAGGCGACGCCGACGTAGTGGACGGCGACCGTGGCCCCGGCCTGCGCGACCGGCCCGTCACCCTCCCACAGGTCCACGATTTCCAGCTCGGTGGGAGCCGGGCCCTCGGGGAATTCGATCTCGGGCTTGTCGATGCTCACGAATGTGCTCCTACTTACGAATCACGACGATTACTGCGACAGTCTGGCAGACCGCGGTCAGACGGTGCCGACGACGTCGACCACGAAGACGAGGGTGTTCTTCGCCAGCTCGTGCTGCGGGCTCGCGCCGTAACCCAGCTTCGGCGGGATCACGATCTCCACCCGGTCACCGACGTGCTTGCCGACCAGGGCCTTGTCCCAGCCCTGGACGACCTGACCCGTGCCGATCTGGAAGGCGGTCGCGCCACCGTGGTCCCAGGACGAGTCGAACTTCTTGCCGTCCTCCCACTTCACACCGGTGTACTGCGCGATCAGCCCGTCACCGGCCTTCACCTCGGGGCCCTTGCCCTTGATGAGGACCTGCTCCTTGAGATCGGTCGGCGCCTTCTCCCCCTTGGGGACGGTGATCGTCGCGGCCTTCTCGTCCGCGGCCTTCACCTCGGGCATACCGCTCTCCGGCGCCGCCTGCTCACCCTCGGCCTTGGCCTTCTTGTCGACCTTCTTCGCGCCGACCACATCGACGACCCACACCAGGCCGTCCTCGGGCTTGATGCCCGACTGCGGGTTCAGCCCCTCGCCGATCAGCGCCTTGGCGGTGCCCTCGACCTCGAAGCGGCTGCCGACCTTCTGCCCGGCCACCGCGGACATCACCTTCGGCGGCAGCATCTGCTGGGTCATCTGGTCGGTGACCTCGCTGACGACCTGGGTACGCGGCGCACCCGCCTTGGCACCGGGCTGCGGCGTCCAGCTGCTGCCGAGGTTCTGGCCCTTCATCGTCTGTGCGGCGAAGTCCAGCCGGACCAGATCACCCTTCTTGACTACCTCGCCCTTGCCCTCGATGAGGTTCTTGGTGACGGCCTTGTCGGCGGGCTTGGCGTCCTTGGGCACGGTGATCTCGGGCTTCGCCCCCTCCTTGCCCTCCACCTTGACGACGGCTCCGTCGGACGAGCCCTTGCCGTCGTCGGACCCGCAGGCAGCGGTGAACAGCAGGATGGGCACGGTCAGCGCCGCGGCGGCGGCGCGACGGGTGTTCTTCGTGAGGTTCATCAGTCCAACTCGGGATCGTGGGGTGGGTGGGCAATGCCCGCCACTCTACGACCTGTCCTCAGAGGCGTTTCCCGGTGCGACACAGCAATGTGCCGAGAACCCACAGGCCCTCGGCACACCACGGCATTCCCTCCGGTTACATCCCGGCGATCAGCTTCTCCACCCGGTCGTCCACGGACCGGAACGGGTCCTTGCACAGCACCGTGCGCTGCGCCTGATCATTGAGCTTGAGATGCACCCAGTCGACCGTGAAATCACGGCGCTGTTCCTGCGCCCGGCGAATGAAGTCGCCGCGCAGCCGGGCCCGGGTGGTCTGCGGCGGTACCGACTTCCCTTCGAAGATCTTCAGATCGTTGCAGACCCGCGCCGCCTGTCCCTTCCTCTCCAGGAGGTAATACAGCCCCCGGCGGCGGTGGATATCGTGATATGCGAGATCTATCTGCGCCACCCGCGGGTGGGACATGGTGATGTTGTTCTTCGCCCGGTACCGCTCGATGAGCTGATGTTTCATCACCCAGTCGATCTCGGTCGAGATACGGTCCAGGGCCTGGTCCCGGATCGCCTCCAGCGTGCGGCCCCACAGTTCCAGGACCCGCTCCACGGTGCCCGTACGGATTCCGCGGCGCTCGCAGAAGTCGACGGCTTTCTCGTAATACTCCTGCTGGACTTCGAGGGCCGAGGCTTCCCGGCCGCTGGCCAGCCGCACCTTGCGCTGGCCGGTGATGTCGTGGCTGACCTCGCGGATGGCCCGGATCGGGTTCTCCAGCGTCAGATCGCGCATCACCGTGCCCGCCTCGATCATGCGCAGGACGAGATCGGTGGCCCCGACCTTGAGCAGCATGGTCGTCTCGGACATGTTGGAGTCGCCGACGATGACGTGCAGCCGGCGGTAGCGCTCGGCGTCGGCATGCGGTTCGTCGCGGGTGTTGATGATCGGGCGGGAGCGGGTCGTCGCGGAGGAGACACCCTCCCAGATGTGCTCCGCGCGCTGGCTGACGCAGTAGACCGCGCCCCGCGGGGTCTGCAGCACCTTGCCCGCGCCGCACAGCAGCTGACGGGTGACAAGGAAGGGAATGAGGATGTCCGCGAGCCGGGAGAACTCGCCGTGGCGGGCGACGAGATAGTTCTCGTGGCAGCCGTAGGAGTTACCGGCGGAATCGGTGTTGTTCTTGAAGAGATAGACGTCGCCCGCGATTCCCTCCTCGTGCAAGCGGCGTTCTGCGTCGACGAGCAAGCCTTCGAGAATGCGTTCACCGGCCTTGTCGTGGGTGACCAGCTCGGTCACGTTGTCGCATTCGGGAGTTGCGTATTCCGGATGCGAACCCACGTCGAGGTACAGGCGGGCGCCGTTCCGCAGGAAGACATTGCTGCTGCGGCCCCATGACACGACACGGCGGAAGAGGTACCGCGCCACTTCGTCAGGCGACAGTCGGCGCTGTCCCCTGAACGTGCACGTGACGCCGTACTCGTTCTCCAGCCCGAAAATGCGGCGGTCCATGACTGAACATTACGCCTGATGGCCTGCTCTGAAACCGGGTTCGACAGCCCCGTTTCGATCATTTTCCGCCGGTCCCGCGCCGTCCTCGTGCGGCCCGGGATCCCCCAGGAAGCGTTTCGTCGACAAAAGAACGAGCAGCGCGGCGATCCCCCCGGCGCCCGCCACCGCGAATCCGGCCCTCGCCCCGCCGTGCTCCACCGCCGGCCCCACCACCGAGGTGCCCACCGCCGAGCCGACTCCGAAGGTCGTCACCAGCCACGAAAACGCCTCCGTCACCGTGCCCTTGGGCGCGTGCCGGTCCACGACCACGAACGCGCAGGCCAGGGCGGGCGCCAGGAACACCCCCGCGACACCGGTCAGCGCCGTCATCCCGACGACCCCCGGAGTCAGCGCCAGCGGCAGATACCCCAGCGCCAGCAGGGCGACGAGCAGCCGCAGCCGGTTCTCCGGCAGCCCCGGCCACGCGCGGGCGCCGTAGACGACGCCACCGGCCAGCGCGCCGGCCCCCAACGCGGAGAGCAGCCAGCTGGAGACCATGCCGCCGCCGTGCTCATCGGCGTACGCCACCGCCGCGACCGCGATGGAGCCGAGCGCCAGCCCGACGAAGAAGAACGCGCCGATCAGCACCAGCAGCCCGGCGGAGCGCAGCGCGCCCAGCCAGTGCGCCTCACGCGGCGCGCTGCGCCACTGCCGAGACGGCGGGGAGAGCACGACGGAGAGCGCGCCGAGCACCCCGATCAGGTTGATGACCAGCAGCGCGAACCGCTCCGACCAGACCGCCACGCACAGCGTGACCAGCAACGGTCCCACCGCGAACATGACTTCCTGCGCGACCGCGTCCAGCGCGTACGCGGCGTGCACCCGGTCCGCGCGCTTGAGCACCCCGGGCCACAGGGCCCGCAGACCGCCCTCCAGGGGCGGCGTGAAGAGACCGGCGATCACCATGGCGACGAAGGCGAGCCACAGCACGTCGAGGCCGACGGCGGCGAGCAGCGCCATCCCCAGTGCGGAGAGGACCGAGGCGGGCAGCATCACCCGCGGCTGCCCGTAGACGTCCACGGCCCGGCCGAGCAGCGGCTGACCGATGGCGTTGGAGATCCCGTAGACCGCGGAGAGCACACCGGCGAGCGCGTAGCTGCCGCCCTCGGCGCGGACGAAGAGCACCACGGCGAGCGCCGCGGTGGCGTTCGGCAGCCTGCCGACCAGGGTCCCCGCCAGCAGCCGGGCCGCGTGCCGGGTCCTGAGCAGCTCCGCATATCCCGCGGCCATTCCTGCCCCTTTCCGTTTTCCGTCCGGTTCCGTCTGACTTCGTCCAGATCAGCCGGACGTGTTACGTATAACGTGCGGCGTAATACGTACCATGACGGCAGCTCGCGGGTCCACCCCGCAGCGGAGAGCGCAAGGAGCGAACCACCGGTGACCAGCGACAAGGACCCGACACGGGCCCACCGCGAGCCGCCCCGCCGGCCCCCCGGGGAGACCGGACGGCCGGCCGCGGTGGCGCAGGCGGGGCCGGGAGCGGCACCTCCACCGGACGCCCCGGGCACCTCCGACGAATCGAGCACCCCGGGTACGTCCGCCGCCCCGCCCACTGCGCCACCGGCCGCCCCGCGCACCACCAGCCGGGACGTCGCCCGCGCCGCCGGGGTCTCCCAGGCCGCCGTCTCCCTCGTCCTGGGCGACAAATGGCGTGGCCGGGTCTCCCCCGCCAAAGCCGAAGCCGTCCGCGCCGCCGCCCGTGATCTGGGCTACCGCCCCAATCTCGCGGCCCGCAACCTGCGCATGGGACGCACCCGCACCGTGCTCCTCGTCGTCCCCGCCCTCACCACCGAGTTCTACGCCCGGGTCTACACCGGAGCGGCCCGGGTCGCCGCCGACCACGGTTTCGGCGTGGTGCTCTACCCGTCCCCCGAGGGCATCGGACCGGCCCGCGACCCCTTCGCCTCCGCAGCGGCCACCCTGGACGGCGTGCTCGCCTCGTCCATGGCCGCCGACGCGCTCACCGCCCTGCGCACCGCCGGACTGCCCCTGGTGATGCTGGACAGCGACCCGGACGACGAGCGGGCCACCGCCACCGTGAACCTCGACATCGCCGGCGGCGTCCGGCAGTTGGCGGCCCATCTGCTCGGCCTCGGCCACCGTCATCTCGCCCATCTCGCGGCCGATGTGGACTCCTGGACCTTCGCGCTGCGCGCCCGCACGCTCGGCGCGGCGCTCGACGAGGCCCCGGGGGCCGTGCTGCGCCGCGAGCCGGCCGAGCTCAGCGTGGCGGCCGGTCTGCACGCGGCGCACACCGTACTGACCGGCCCCGGCCCGCGCCCCACGGCGCTGCTCTGCGACGACGACATCCTGGCCGCCGGCGCGCTCAAGGCCGCCCGCCGACTGGGCCTGCGGGTACCGGAAGACGTCTCGGTGACCGGCTTCGACGATCTGGCCCTCGCGGTGGCGGTCGAGCCGGAGCTGACGACCGTGCGGCTGCCCGCCGAGGAGTTCGGCGAGGCCGGTATGCGGGCGCTGCTGGCGGTACTCGACGGCGGCCCGGCCGCGGTCCCCGCCCTGCCGGTCGAGCTGGTCGCCCGGGGCTCCACGGCCCCGCCGGCGGGCGCCGGTATTCCGTCCCGGACCGGGAACGCCGCGCGCCCCGGCGGGCGTTGACCCACCGGGGCGCGCGGCCCGGACCCATGGCCCGGTTGCGGTGCTAGTCCTTCGCGTCCGACGATCCGCCGGACTCCTCCGGGGAGTCCGCGCCCGAGGCACCGGAGCCGCCCTTCCGCGCGACGCCGTTGCCCTTGGCACCATTGCCCTTGGTGCCGTTGTCCTTGGCGCCGTTGTCCTTGGCGCCGTTGTCCTTGGCGCCCTTGCCGGACGGCCCGGCCGAGCCTCCCGCGTCCGACGCTTCCTCGGCGCCCGCGTCCGCCACGGGCTTCGCGCCGCCCGCCGGGGCGTTCTCCTCCAGCAGCCGGGAGAGCTGACGCCCCAGGATGCGCTTGAACTTCCGCTGCTGCGGCCGCGTACGGTCCAGCGTCGCGACCTCGAGGTGTTCGGCGGTCAGCGTGCGCTCACCGCCGTTGTTGTCGCGCGACAGCGAGTCGACGGCCAGCCTCAGCGCCTCGCCCAGCGTCATACCGTCGCGGTGCCGCTGGTCGAGATAGTTGCTGATCTGGTCGGCGTTGCCGCCCACCGCGACCGAGCCGTGCTCGTCCACGATCGAGCCGTCGTGCGGCAGCCGGTAGATCTGGTCGTCCTCGGCGGCGTTGCCGACCTCGGCGACGATCAGCTCGACCTCGTACGGCTTCTCGGCGGCGCTGGAGAAGATCGTGCCGAGCGTCTGGGCATAGACATTGGCGAGACCGCGCGCGGTCACGTCCTCACGATCGTACGTATAGCCGCGCAGATCGGCATAGCGCACGCCGCCGATTCGTAGATTCTCGAACTCGTTGTATTTGCCGACCGCCGCGAAGGCGATGCGGTCGTAGATCTCGCTGACCTTGTGCAGGGCGCGGGAGGGGTTCTCGGCGACGAATACCACGCCGTCGGTGTACTGAAGCACCACGACGCTGCGGCCGCGTGCGATGCCCTTGCGGGCATACTCGGCCCGATCGGCCATGGCCTGCTGGGGTGAGACATAGAACGGCGTCGACACCGGCTATCCGTCCCTTTCTGTCAAGAGCTCTATCAGTGGCGAATGCATTCCGGAACATCCGTCCCGTCAGAGCAGTTCGGCGCGCGGGCCGTCGGGCAGCTCCAGCCGGCCCTCGTGGATGGCGCGCGCGATCTCCGAGACCTCGGCTTCGGTGAACCTCCGGAAACCGTCCTCGGTGATGACCGTGACGATCGGGTAGATCCGCCGGATCAGATCGGGCCCACCGGTCGCCGCGTCGTCGTCCGCGGCGTCGTAGAGCGCCTGAACGACAGCCGTGGCGGCCTGGTTCTCCGAGAAATCGTGGCGGTAGAGCTTCTTCAGGGCGCCACGGGCGTAGACGGAACCGGATCCCGTCGCCGTGAAACCGTGCTCCTCGGACCGTCCGCCGGTCACGTCGTAGGAGAAAATGCGGCCCTTCTGCCGGTCCACGTCCCAGCCGGCGAACAGCGGCACCACGGCCAGGCCCTGCATGGCCATCCCGAGATTGCCGCGGATCATCGTGGAGAGACGGTTCGCCTTGCCCTCCAGGGAGAGTTGGGCGCCTTCCACCTTCTCGAAGTGCTCCAGCTCCAGCTGGAACAGTTTCACCATCTCGACGGCGAGACCGGCCGTGCCGGCGATGCCGACCGCGGAGTACTCGTCGGCCGGGAAGACCTTCTCGATATCGCGCTGCGCGATGACATTGCCCATGGTCGCCCGCCGGTCACCGGCGAGCACCACGCCACCGGGGAAGGACGCCGCCACGATGGTCGTGCCGTGCGGCGCCTCGAAGGCGCCCTGGACGACCGGCAACGGCCGGTTTCCCGGCAGCAGATCGGGAGAGTGCGCACCGAGGAAGTCCATGAACGACGAGGATCCAGGCGTCAGGAAGGCAGCTGGTAGACGCCCGGTGCTACGAGTGTTGGCTTCCACACGTTTCCTTCCGGATATTCGGCCGCCCGCCAAGGTGTCCGGCCGATCCTTGAATTGGCCCCTGCCTGCGTTGCAGCCGAGGCTGAGTACGCCTCGGACCCTACCCGCCCCGTGGTCGTGATCCACGCGAGTTCCGGAACCGGACCGCGGACGCGGTATCTCCGGTGCGACGCACCGCACCGGCCTGCCGCCGGGACGGCCTCTGCGGACCCCCGACCGGCAGCCGCCCGCGCTCCCGGCACCGCGGGTGGCGTTCCGCGGAACGCCACCGACACGGCCACCGGAACCACGGCCGGCTACTCGCCGCCCTTCTGCACGAAGGACCGCACGAAGTCCTCGGCGTTCTCCTCCAGGACGTCGTCGATTTCGTCCAGCACCGAATCCACGTCGTCCGACAGCTTTTCCTGGCGTTCCTTGAGGTCCTCGGAAACTTCCGCGTCCTGCGTCTGCTCCTCGACCTCTTCGGTGGAACGCGTCGCCTTCTGCTGCCCGCCGCCGCTGTCCTTGGTCGCCATATCCCTCACCCCGCTCGGTTCGCCCCGCTCGATGTGACCTGCAAGATCAGACCCTACAAGCAGGGTCTGACATCGGCCCTGCACTTGGTGCAACGTCCGGGAGTCACCTCGATGATTCCCGCACCGTGACCATTTCAGCCGCCGAACGGCGGCGGATCGCGGCGAATGTGCCGCGTATCCGCCGCGGCTCAGCGGCCGGAAAGCACCCGCACCAGTTCCTCGGCCGTACGGCACCGGTCCAGGAGTTCCTTGACGTGCTTGCGTGTGCCGCGCAGCGGCTCCAGTGTGGGCACCCGTTGCAGGGAGTCACGGCCCGGCAGGTCGAAAATGACCGAATCCCATGAGGCGGCCGCGACGTCGTCCGCGTACTGCTCCAGACAGCGGCCGCGGAAATAGGCCCTGGTGTCCTCCGGCGGCTTCAGCTGGGCCCGCGCGACGTCGGGCTCGTCCAGTAGCCGCTGCATCTTGCCGCGGGCCGCCAGACGGTTGTACAGGCCCTTCTCGGCCCGTACGTCGGCGTACTGGAGGTCGACGAGATGCAGCCGCGCGGCGTCCCAGCCCAGGCCGTCGCGGTGGCGGTAGCCCTCCATCAGCTCCCGCTTGGCCACCCAGTCCAGCTCGCCCGACAGGCTCATCGGATCGTTCTCCAGCCGCCCGAGCACGTCCTCCCACCTGGTCAAGACGTCCTTCGTCTGATCGTCCGCATCCGCTCCGTAACGGTCCTCGACGTACTTGCGGGCCAGCTCGAAGTACTCCATCTGGAGCTGTACGGCGGTGAGCGTGCGGCCGCTGCGGAGCGTGACCAGATGCTGCAGTGTGGGGTCGTGCGAGATCTGGTGGAGCGCGCGCACGGGCTGGTCGACGGCCAGGTCGACGGCGATGAAGCCGTCCTCGATCATGGAGAGCACCAGCGAGGTCGTGCCCAGCTTCAGGTACGTCGAGATCTCGGAGAGGTTGGCGTCGCCGATGATGACGTGCAGGCGGCGGTATTTCTCCGCGTCCGCGTGCGGCTCGTCGCGGGTGTTGATGATCGGCCGCTTGAGGGTCGTCTCCAGGCCGACCTCGACCTCGAAGTAGTCGGCGCGCTGGCTGAGCTGGAAGCCGTGCTCATGGCCGTCCTGGCCGATACCGACCCGGCCGGCGCCGGTGACCACCTGGCGCGAGACGAAGAACGGGGTCAGGTGCCGCACGATGTCCGAGAAGGGGGTCTCCCGCTTCATCAGGTAGTTCTCGTGCGTGCCGTAGGAGGCGCCCTTGTTGTCGGTGTTGTTCTTGTAGAGGTGGATCGGCTGGGCGCCGGGGACCTGGGCGGCGCGCTCGGCGGCCTCGGCCATGACCCGTTCGCCGGCCTTGTCCCACAGCACCGCGTCGCGCGGATTGGTGACCTCGGGAGAGCTGTACTCGGGGTGCGCATGGTCGACGTAGAGCCGGGCCCCGTTGGTGAGGATCACATTGGCGAGGCCGATGTCCTCGTCGGTGAGCTGGCTGGAATCGGCGGCCTCGCGGGCGAGGTCGAAGCCACGGGCGTCCCGCAGCGGGTTCTCCTCCTCGAAGTCCCAGCGGGCACGCCGTGCCCGGTGCATCGCGGCCGCGTAGGCGTTGACGACCTGGGACGAGGTGAGCATGGCATTGGCGTTCGGGTGACCGGGGACGGAGATCCCGTACTCCGTCTCGATGCCCATTACTCGCCGTACGGTCATGCGGCCCTCCTTGCCCGGCGGCGCCCCCGGACGGGGACGGCGCTCAAGTACCGCTGCGCTTCCGGTCCGTATGCGATCTCCGCTCCCGGACAGCGCGACGCGGCGGTACCGAAGAGCCTAGAACGCCTTTGCGGTGCTGGGGAGATCATTACAGTCATTGCTCCAGTCCGGTTTTCCCTGCTCCACCGTGCCCCATTGCGGGAACGGTCCGGGCGCCCCCGGAAAAGCAACCGGCTGCGGACGCCCCGTGCAGGACATCCGCAGCCGGAGGGCGGCGTTACAGGTATTGGCCGGTATTCGCCACGGTGTCGATGGAGCGACCGGTGTCCGCGCCCTGTTTTCCGGTGACCAGTGTGCGGATGTAGACGATCCGCTCACCCTTCTTACCGGAGATACGAGCCCAGTCGTCCGGATTGGTGGTATTGGGCAGGTCCTCGTTCTCCTTGAACTCGTCCACGCATGCCTGGAGCAGGTGGGAGACCCGCAGACCTTTCTGGTTGTGTTCCAGAAATGCCTTGATCGCCATTTTCTTGGCACGGCCGACGATGTTCTCGATCATGGCTCCGGAGTTGAAGTCCTTGAAGTAGAGGACTTCCTTGTCACCGTTGGCGTAGGTGACCTCCAGGAAGCGGTTCTCCTCGGATTCCGCGTACATCTGCTCGACCACCGACTGGATCATCGCGCCGACCGCGGCCGTGCGCGAGTCGCCGTGCTCGGCGAGATCATCGGCGTGCAGCGGCAGCCGCTCCGTGAGGTACTTCGAGAAGATGTCCTTCGCCGCCTCCGCGTCCGGGCGCTCGATCTTGATCTTCACATCGAGGCGGCCGGGGCGCAGGATGGCCGGGTCGATCATGTCCTCGCGGTTCGAGGCGCCGATCACGATGACGTTCTCCAGGCCCTCCACACCGTCGATCTCGGAGAGGAGCTGCGGGACGATGGTGTTCTCCACGTCCGAGCTGACCCCGGAGCCACGGGTGCGGAAGAGGGAGTCCATCTCGTCGAAGAAGACGATGACGGGGGTGCCCTCGCTGGCCTTTTCTCTCGCCCGCTGGAAGACCAGGCGGATGTGCCGCTCCGTCTCGCCGACGTATTTGTTGAGCAGCTCGGGGCCCTTGATGTTGAGGAAGAAGCTCTTCCCCGCGGGCTGCCCGGTCACCTCGGCGACCTTCTTGGCAAGGGAGTTGGCGACCGCCTTGGCGATGAGCGTCTTGCCGCAGCCGGGCGGGCCGTAGAGCAAGACGCCCTTGGGCGGGCGGAGTTCGTGCTCCTTGAAAAGGTCGGGGTAGAGGTACGGAAGCTCGACGGCATCCCGGATCAGCTCGATCTGGCCGCTCAGGCCGCCGATCTTGGTGTAGTCGATGTCCGGGACCTCTTCGAGGACGAGCTCCTCGACCTCGCTCTTCGGGATCACCTCGTAGACGTAACCGGAGCGGGGTTCGAGCAGCAGGGCGTCGCCGGGGCGGATGGTGATGTCCAGCAGCGGCTCGGCGAGCCGCACCACCCGCTCCTCGTCGGTGTGCCCGATGACCAGGGCGCGCTCGCCGTCCTCAAGGATCTCCTTGAGGGTGACGATGTCCCCCGCGCTCTCGTACGCCATGGCTTCGACCACGTTGAGCGCTTCGTTGAGCATGACCTCCTGGCCGCGCCGGAGGTCCTCGGTCTCCACGCTGGGGCTGACATTCACCCGGAGCTTTCGGCCGCCGGTGAAAATATCGGCCGTACCGTCCTCGTTCGCCTGCAGGAAGACGCCGAAGCCGGCCGGCGGCTGTGCGAGCCGGTCGACTTCCTCCTTGAGCGCGACGATCTGGTCGCGGGCCTCGCGGAGTGTATTGGCGAGTCGCTCGTTCTGAGCGGAGACGCCGGCCAGGTTGGTCTGCAGCTCGACGATCCGCTCTTCGAGAATCCTCGTGTGCCGCGGAGAGTCGGCGAGCTTGCGTCGCAGGACGGCGATCTCCTGCTCAAGATAGGCAACCTGGCCGGCGGGATCTTCAGACCCTCGCCCCGGCCGGATGCCGCGGTTCATGTCGTCGTCGTGGGCTGCCACGGTCCTCACCTCCTCCAAGGAGCTGGACGCTTCCTGACCCTACCTGGGCCGGTGCAGGTTGAAACCCCTAGATCGAAAAGACTGTCGGGGTGTGTCCGATCTTCACCCTTGCGCACGTCCTCACGCCAAGGGAATACCCACCCAACAACATCGGAAAGCGAGCGGTTGTATCGTCGAGTCGGTCAACACCCGTCAGGGCTGGCACCACTTAGTCAAAATTGGTTCACGTAAGTAGGAACGGCAGGCGAGATGACCGCACAGGATGAAGCCCGTCCAGAGCTTGAAGTCTGGATCGACCAGGACCTGTGCACCGGCGACGGTATCTGCGCGCAGTACGCGCCGGAGGTCTTCGAGCTCGACATCGATGGCCTGGCCTATGTGAAGAGCGCCGATGACGAGCTGCTTCAGGACAAGGGCGCCACAACGCCCGTCCCGCTGACACTGCTCAATGACGTACGGGACTCCGCCAAGGAGTGCCCCGGGGACTGCATTCACGTCCGCCGCGTCGCGGACCGGGTCGAGGTGTACGGTCCGGACGCGGAGTAGACACGGCGTCGACGAAGCGTAGGCGTGGCGTAGACACCACGGAAGACGCTCGTACGCCAGGTGACGGGTCAGGCACGCTCGGTGCTCGACGTGGCGGGGAGTTCGCTCTGGACGAACTTCCCGCCTTTCCATTGCCACTTGACGGCCGTGCGGACGTCGGGGCAGCAGCGCGGTACGTCGGTGGTGGAGTAGCCCAGGAGCGTCGCGGAGATCACGCCGCGCCGCAGGGCGAAGTCCTCGACGCTGAGCTTCCGGGCGGGCGCGAGCAGGGTGGCCACGATCCGCGGTGCGGCCTTGGCGTCGGCGGGCTGGGCGAGGACGTAGATGCCGCTGGGCGGGGTGCCGGCCTCGGAGTGGCAGCGGACCACGGCGACGGTCTCGGCCGTGCCGTCGCCGTCGAGGTCGCCGGACGCCTTCGTCACCACGTCGAGGCGGTGGGGGCCGCAGTCGACGGGAAAGGTCGCCTTGGCCGGATCGGGGGCCGCCGCGGACCGCCGGCCGGTCCCGGCGTCGCCCGAGGTGGTGGCGGTGGCGTCGGGCGGCTGGACGAAGGATGCGGCCGCGACGACCGCCGCGAGGGCGGCGGCGGTGACGAGCCAGTGCATGGGGCGGGGCTGGGTGTGCGGAAGGTCCGGGCCTGCCAAGGGCTGCACGCGGGGTAACTCCTGTGAAGAGCTGTGGCGGTGGGAGTGACCGGCATCGTTCCACAGGACGGGGCGCCGAGGAACCAGCCGATCCGGAGTTTTGCGGGGAGAACGAAACAGCGCCGCCGACGGTTCCCGAGGGGAACTCGTCGGCGGCGCCTGGTGGTTCGGTGTCCTGAGCGCGGGTCAGCCGCGCTCTCCGGAGCCGCTGCCCGCGGCCGCCGCACCCTCGGCCTTGCCGGGTCCGGTGTAGTCGTCGCCGTACGCGCCCTTGGCGGGCCGGCGGCGGCGCAGCGGGGGCTCGACGCCGTCGGCGAGGCGGCGGGCGGTGAGCAGGAAGCCGGTGTGGCCGATCATGCGGTGGTCGGGCCGGACGGCCAGGCCCTCGACGTGCCAGGTGCGGACCATGGACTCCCAGGCCGACGGCTCGTTGAAGGTGCCGTGCTCGCGGATCGCCTCGACGGTGCGGGCCAGCTGCGTGGTCGTGGCGACGTAGGCGCACAGGATGCCGCCGGGGACCAGGGCCTTGGAGACGGCCTCCAGGCACTCCCAGGGGGCGAGCATGTCGAGGATGACGCGGTCGACGTCGGTGTCGGAGAGGTTGTCCTGGAGGTCACCGACGGTGAGCGTCCACGCGGGGTGCGGGCTGCCGAAGTAGCGCTCGACGTTCTGCGTGGCGATCTCGGCGAAGTCGGCGCGGCGCTCGTAGGAGTGCAGCATGCCGTGGTCGCCGATGGCGCGCAGCAGGAAGCTGCTGAGCGAGCCGGATCCCACCCCCGCCTCGACGACCCGGGCGCCGGGGAAGATGTCGGCCATCGCCAGGATCTGCCCCGCGTCCTTGGGGTAGACCACGGCGGCGCCGCGGGGCATGGACAGGACGTAGTCGGGGAGCAGCGGGCGCAGCGCAAGGTAGGCGACGTTCCCGGTGGTACGGACAACACTGCCCTCGGGAGCACCGATCAGCTCGTCGTGGGGGAAGGCTCCCTTGTGGGTGTGGAAGCTTTTTCCCTCTTCGAGCGTGAAGGTGTAGTGGCGTCCCTTGGGGTCGGTGAGCTGGACCTGGTCCCCGACCTTGAAGGGCCCGCGACGGCGGGCGGCACCGGTCGGTTCGGACATGTGACCAGCCTACCGGCCCCTGGGGACGCCCGGGACCAGAGGGTTCCCGGCGGGGTGGGCGGGCGGCTCAGGAGTGGCGGGCCATGGCGGAGACGAAGGCGCGCTCCACGTCCGCGGTGGACAGCACTCCGTAGATCTCGCCGGTGTCCTCGACCACGAGGTACTCGGTGGCGGGGGTGGCCCGCAGGTATTCGAGGAGGTCCTCGCCGGCGAGCTCGGCGGAGACCCGCATACCGTCCCTGAGGTCCTGGGCGAGGGTGCCGACGGCGACCCAGGGGCGGCGGTGCTCGGGGACGCCGACGATGGCGGCCTCGCGCACGAGGGCGGTGGGCTCGCCCTGTCCGTCCACGACGACCAGTGCGCTGGCGCCGGCGTCGTTGGCTCGGCGCAGTGCCTCGGAAAGGGGGGTCTCGGTCTCGACGGGGACGGCGCGCCGGGTGAGGTTGCGGGCCTGGAGGTCGGGGAGGCGTTCGCGCAGCCGGGCGACGCGCAGGCTGTTGCCCGCGCCGGTCCAGATGATGGCGGCGAGGATCGCCGCGAGCAGGGCGTCGGTGAGCGAGTCGGCGCCGCCGATCTCGGGGCGGGTGTTGCCGAGGGCGCCGGTGTGGGTGAGCAGGGGGAGGCCGATGAGGACCGTGACGGCGAGGGCGCGGCCCACCCAGGCCGCGGCGACGGTGCCGCTCATGGGGTTGCCGGTGAGCTTCCAGACGACGGCGCGCAGCATCCGGCCGCCGTCCAGCGGGAGGCCGGGGAGGAAGTTGAAGACGGCGACGATGAGGTTGGAGATCATCAGGCCGGCGAGCAGGACGCCGGGGACCGTACCGGGCTCGACCAGTTGCATACCGGCGTAGAAGACACCGGCGAGGACGAGGGAGAGCAGCGGGCCGACGAAGGCCAGGACGAACTCCCGGCCGGGGGTCTCGCTCTCCTTCTCGATCTCCGAGACGCCACCGAAGAACTGGAGCTGGATGCGGCGTACGGGGAGTTTGAAGCGGAGTGCCGCGACGGTGTGCGCCAGCTCGTGGATGAGCACCGAGGCGTAGAAGGCGACGGCGAAGAAGAGCGAGACGAGGTAGCGGGCGCTGCCCAGCTCGGGGAGTACGCGCTCCAGCTGGCCGCCGAAGACCCAGGTGATCAGGGCGGCGACGAGGAACCAGCTGGGGGCGACGTAGACGGGCACGCCGAAGGGGCGGCCCATGAGGATGCCGCCGCCGGGGCTCCGCTTCCCGCCGTCCGGCGCGGGCGCCCGGCGCTCCTTGCCGCCCTTGGGCGGCTGGGGCGGCCCGGACTCCTGGGGGTCCTGCGGCTTCCCGCTCTCGTCCACGGCGTCCCCTCGTCGAAATACGGCCTTCGCACCTGCTCGGCGCGATCTCTCTCGATCATGCAGGGCAAAGGGGTCTGGCGTCGATGGTATGCGGAATGCGGTGTTGTGATCCGCCGCGGGGCCCCCGGCCCCCGGACGGCGCCCGGACACCGTTCGGAACGGTGCGCGGTGTCAGTGGCGGGCCGTAGGGTCTTATGGCATGGGAACGAGCACCGAGAAGGCCCGGGCGGCCACGCAGGGTGAACAGGGCGGGCCGGACCCGCGGCAGGCCGCGGCCGGACCGGGGGCGCCGCGCGGACCGCAGCCGGGTGAGAGTTCGCCGGCGGGGGCCGGCGGGCGTCCGGTCGCGCTCTCCCCGTCGCGGGCGGGCGATTTCATGCAGTGCCCGCTGCTCTACCGCTTCCGGGTGATCGACAAGCTGCCGGAGAAGCCGAGCGCCGCGGCGACGCGGGGCACGGTGGTGCACGCGGTGCTGGAGCGGCTCTTCGACGCGCCGGCGGCGGAGCGTACGGCGCCCGGGGCGCGGGCGATGGTGCCGGGCGAGTGGGAGAAGCTGCTGGCCAAGCGGCCGGAGCTGGCGGAGCTGTTCGCGGACGATCCCGGGGGCGAGCGGCTGGGGACGTGGCTGGCGGACGCCGAGGCGCTGGTGGAGCGGTGGTTCTCGCTGGAGGATCCGACGCGTCTGGAGCCGGCCGACCGCGAGCTGTATGTGGAGACGGTGCTGGATTCCGGGCTCCGGTTGCGGGGGTTCATCGACCGGGTCGATATCGCGCCGACGGGCGAGGTGCGGATCGTCGACTACAAGACCGGCAAGGCGCCCCGGCCGGAGTACGCCGAGGGCGCGCTGTTCCAGATGAAGTTCTACGCGCTGGTGATGTGGCGGCTGCGGGGCACGGTGCCGCGGCGGTTGCAGCTGGTGTATCTGGGCAGCGGCGATGTGCGGACGTACGACCCGTCCGAGGCCGATCTGCGGGGTGTGGAGCGGAAGTTGCTGGCGCTGTGGGACGCGATCCAGCGGGCCACGGACTCCGGGGACTGGCAGCCGCGGCCGACCAAGCTCTGCGGCTGGTGCGACCACCAGGCGCACTGCCCGGAATTCGGCGGCACTCCCCCGGTCTATCCGCTGCCGGTCCGCCCGGCGGACGGCGACGGGGCGGCGCAGGGCAGAATGGAGCAGATCTAACGAAGGAGTGTTCGTGGCTATCCGCGTCCTGCTGGTCGACGACCAGCCCCTGCTGCGCACGGGATTCCGGATGATTCTGGAGGCCGAGCAGGATCTGGCGGTCGTCGGCGAGGCCGGCGACGGTCTCCAGGCGCTGGACCAGGTGCGGGCGCTACAGCCCGATGTGGTGCTGATGGACATCCGGATGCCGCGGATGGACGGTGTCGAGGCGACCCGGCAGATCACCGGCCCGGCGAAGGACGGCCCGGCCAAGGTGCTGGTGCTGACGACCTTCGATCTGGACGAGTACGTCGTCGAGGCGCTGCGGGCGGGTGCCAGCGGGTTCCTGCTCAAGGACGCGCCGGCCAATGAGCTGGTGCAGGCGATCCGGGTGGTGGCGGCGGGCGAGGCGATGCTCGCGCCGAGCATCACGCGCCGACTGCTGGACAAGTACGCCGGGCATCTGCCGTCGGGCGAGGAGCCGATGCCGGACACGCTGCACACCCTCACCGAGCGTGAGGTCGAGGTGCTGAAGCTGGTGGCCCGCGGGCTGTCGAACGCCGAGATCGCCGCGGAGCTGTTCGTGAGCGAGACGACGGTCAAGACGCATGTCGGCCATGTGCTGACGAAGCTGGGGCTGCGCGACCGGGTGCAGGCCGCGGTGTACGCGTACGAGAGCGGGCTGGTGCGCCCCGGCGCGCAGTAGCGGCCGCGGCACCCGGCACGGCCGGAGCCGGAGACACGACGGCGGGGCCGGCCCGAGGATTCCTCGGGCCGGCCCCGCCGTCGTGTCCGCGCCGGACGCTCGGCTCAGCCGGGCGTCACTTGCCGACGCCGCGGCCCAGCTCCCAGATCTGGAGCGAGGAGGAGGAGTTGAGGGCCCACTCGGAGCCGGTGACGGTGTCCCGGGCGGCGACGTACTGCTTGCCTTGCCACAGCGGGAGGATCGGTACGTCGTCGGCGATGATGTTCTGGGCCAGCTGGAAGCCGGTGGCGGCGGCATTGCGGTCCGCCTGCTGGCGGGTGCCGATGATCGCCTGGCTCTCGATCTTGGCGTTGCGGTAGGGGATGTTGAGGAAGTTCCCCTTGCCGATGAACGGCGCGATGTAGTTGTCGGCGTCCGGGAAGTCGGCGTACCAGCCCATGCCGTAGATCGCGTACTTGCCCTCGGTCTGGTCCTTGCGGAACTCCTGCCAGTTGTCGATGCCCTTGATCTCGACGTCGAACAGGCCGCTCTTGTTGAACTGGTTCTGCAGCTCCTTGAACTCCTTGGCCGTGATGGCGCCGTAGTGGTCCTTGGTGTAGGTCAGGGTCGTCTTCACCGGGGTGGAGACGTGCGCCTGCTGGAGGATCTTGCGGGCCTCGGCCACGTTCGGGTTGCCGTACTTGGTGAAGAAGGAGTTGACGTGGCCGGTGAGGCCGGCCGGGACCAGCGAGTAGAGCGGGTTGCCGGTGTAGGCGTACACATCGCGTACCAGCGCGGCGCGGTCCACGAGCTGGGCCATGGCCTGGCGTACGGCCTTGTCGGAGATCACCGGGTCGTCGGTGTTGAAGGCGAGGTAGCGGATCTCCGCGCCGGGCATCTCCTGGAGCGTGATGCCCTTGTCGCGGGCATTTTGCAGACCCTGGATCTGCTCGGGCGACAGGCTGCGGTTCATCATGTCGATGTCGCCCTTGCGGAGCGCCTGTTCCATGGACTTGGAGTCCTTGAAGAACAGCATCTCGACCTTGTCGCTCTTCACCGTGATCCCGCCCTTGTAATTCGGGTTCTTGGTGTAGATCGCCTTGGTGACACGCTCACCGCTGCGTTCGATCTTGACCGTGTACGGGCCGGAGCCCGTGATGTCGAAGCCCTTGAAAAGGCGGTCCTTCGGGTACACGGCGCTGTCGAGAATGGACGCGGACGGCGTCGCGAGCTTCTGCGGGAAGGTGGCGTCGGGCTTCTTGAGGTGGAAGACCACCTCGCTCTCGCTCGGCGTCTCGACCTTGTCGATACCGCTGAGCAGCGAGACCGGACCCCGGGCGAAGTTGATGGTGAGCATGCGCTCGATGGAGAACTTGACGTCCTTCGCCGTGAGCGGATGCCCGTTGGAGAACTTCAGGCCGCTGCGCATGGTGCAGCGGTACTGCTCGTTCTGGGTGTCGCGGAAGCCGCAGGATTCGGCCGCTTCGGGCACCGGCGCGTTACCGGTCCTGGGCAGCCGCAGCAGCGTCTGAAGGCTGGGGCGCAGCACGTTCATCGCGTCGACGTCGTACGCCTGCGCGGGGTCGAGAGGGGCCGGCGCGTCCTTGATGGCCTCGATCGCGGCGGTGGTGCCGACGACGATCGGATCACCGCCCTCGCCCGCGCCGTCCGTACTGCCACAGGCCGCGAGTGCGGGGACGAGCAGACCGGCCAGGGCCGGCAGCACCAAGGTCTTGCGATTCATCGTCGGCAGGTTCCTTATCAGCGCAGAGGTGTTGCTCGCGTCGACATTAGTAGGAACGGCCAGCGGGTCCGGGACACAACAGAGTTGACCGGATATCACGCCCGGATAACAGCAGCCAGGTCACCGATATCCGGACGGTGGAACGTTTCGTACGCTGCCCCATCAATCCGGACACTTACCCCCGGGAGGAGTCCCGAAAAGGCTCCGTGGAACAACAGTTGACCTTGCTGTCGACGCACTGGCGCGTGAGAAACCTCACTCACGCAATTGTGCACATGTGTACGGGAATTCGTTCGGTGCATTCGTCACGGAAAATGAGCACACCGCTGCCCACAGTTCCTTCCGCTTTCGGCAGGACACGCTCAGTGCACGGCTCACCGGCTTTCCGTGATGAGGGCCCGGAGAAAAGGCAGATCCACTTCTTCGAGTGAGCCGACGACCGTGCGGCCGGACGCGGGGGCGATCGGCGTGACCGACGGCACGGCGACGACCCGGCAGCCCGCGGCCTCCCCCGCCGTCACTCCCGTCACGGTGTCCTCCACGACCGCACAGCGCGCCGGGTCCACGCCCAGTCGCGCCGCCGCGGTCAGATAGGGGTCCGGATGCGGTTTGGTCCGGGGCAGCTCGTCACCGGCCAGCGTCAGCCGGAAGTTCTCCCGGCCCAGCGAATGCAGCATCCGGTCGATGACGCCGCGGTGCGAGGCGGAGACCAGGGCGGTGGGCACTCGGTGGGCGGCGAGTTCCGCCAGGAGCCGGCGCGCGCCCGGCATCAGGGGCACCCCGTGCGCGATCCGGGTCATGAAGCGCGCGTTGAGCAGCAGCGTCAGCTCGGCCAGGGCGATATCGGCGCCGGTCGCCTGGATCAGATAGGCGGCGCTGCGCGCCATCGGCCCGCCGACCACGACCTCGCGGTGCGCCTCGTCCAGGGTGTGGCCCAGTTCGGCGAAGACCGCGGACTCGGCCTCCCACCAGAAGCCCTCGGTGTCGACGAGCGTGCCGTCCAGGTCGAGGAAGACCGCCTGGAGTGTCGCGGGATCGGCCGTACGGGTGCCGACCGCGGGGACGCTGCTGGTCATCCAGCCACCTCCGTGAGGGTGTCCCCGAAGGGACGAAAGGGCCGGCCGCCATCCCGGGCGGGGGAGGCGGCCGGCCACTACCGGACCGACCAGTCTACGACGGTTGGCCGCGGCGCGCGGGGCGACGGCGGACGGGGCCGTCCGGGGACTCCCCGCACGGCCCCGCGTCGATCACGTGACCGGCCGTGTGACCGGCCGCCCGGCCGGTCACACGGTGTCTCACCTGGCGTTGAAGTACGTCGCCTCGGGGTGGTGGATGACGATGGCGTCGGTGGACTGCTCGGGGTGCAGCTGGAACTCCTCGGAGAGCTCGACGCCGATCCGGCCCGGTTCGAGGAGGTCGGCGATCTTGGCCCGGTCCTCCAGATCGGGGCAGGCGCCGTAGCCGAGGGAGAAGCGGGCACCGCGGTACTTGAGGGCGAACATGTCCTCGACCTCCGCGGGGTCCTCGCCGCCGAAGCCCAGCTCCGCGCGGACCCGGGCGTGCCAGTACTCGGCCAGCGCCTCCGCCAACTGCACGGACAGGCCGTGCAGTTCGAGGTAGTCGCGGTAGGAGTTGGCCGCGAAGAGCTCGGCGGTGGCCGCGCCGATCTTCGAGCCGACGGTGACGACCTGGAGGCCGACCACGTCCGTCTCACCGGACTCCTCCGGGCGGAAGAAGTCCGCCAGGCAGAGCCGGCGGCCGCGGCGCTGGCGGGGGAAGGTGAAGCGGGTGCGCTCGGTGCCGTCCTCGTGCAGCAGGATCAGATCGTCGCCCTTGGACACGCACGGGAAGTAGCCGTGCACGACGGCGGCCTCCAGCAGGTTGTCGGTCTGGAGCTTGTCGAGCCAGCCGCGCAGCCGGGGGCGGCCCTCGGTCTCGACCAGCTCCTCGTAGGTCGGGCCGTCGCCGGTACGGGCCTGCTTGAGGCCCCACTGGCCCTTGAAGAGCGCGCCCTCGTCCAGCCAGGAGGCGTAGTCGGCGAGCTGGATGCCCTTGACGACCCGGGTGCCCCAGAACGGCGGGGTGGGGACCGGGTTGTCGGTGGCGGTGGCGGAGCGCACCGAGCCCTCGGGCTCCTCCGCCTCCGGGGCGGCCGTCTCGCGCTTGGGCACCCGGCGCTGCTTGAGCTCCGGCAGGGTGGCGCCGGGGACGCCGCGCTTGACGGCGATCAGCGCGTCCATCAGGCGCAGGCCCTCGAACGCGTCGCGGGCGTAGCGGACCTCGCCCTCGTAGATCTCGTGCAGATCCTGTTCGACGTAGGCGCGGGTCAGGGCGGCGCCGCCGAGGATGACGGGGAAGTCCGCGGCCATCTTGCGCTGATTGAGCTCCTGGAGGTTCTCCTTCATGATCACGGTGGACTTGACCAGGAGTCCGGACATCCCGATGACGTCCGCGCGGTGCTCCTCGGCGGCCTCCAGGATCGCCGAGACGGGCTGCTTGATGCCGAGGTTGACGACGTTGTAGCCGTTGTTGGACAGGATGATGTCGACGAGGTTCTTGCCGATGTCGTGCACGTCGCCGCGGACGGTGGCCAGCACGATGGTGCCCTTGCCGTCGGCGTCGGACTTCTCCATGTGCGGCTCCAGATAGGCCACCGCGTTCTTCATGACCTCGGCGGACTGGAGCACGAACGGCAGCTGCATCTGGCCCGAGCCGAACAGTTCACCGACGACCTTCATGCCCTCCAGGAGGGTGTCGTTGACGATCTCCAGGGCCGGACGGTCCGCCAGCGCCTCGTCCAGGTCGGCTTCCAGGCCGTTCTTCTCCCCGTCGATGATGCGCCGCTTCAGGCGCTCCTCCAGGGGCAGTGCGAGGAGTTCCTCGGCCCGGCCGGCCTGCATCGACTTGGTGTTGACGCCCTCGAAGAGCGCCATGAGCCGCTGCAGCGGGTCGTAGGCCGGCTCGTCCCCCTGGCGGGGGCGCCGCCGGTCGTAGACCAGGTCGAGGGCGACCTCGACCTGCTCCGCCTCCAGCCGGGCGATCGGCAGGATCTTGGAGGCGTGCACGATGGCGGAGTCCAGGCCGGCCTTGACGCACTCGTCCAGGAAGACGGAGTTCAGCACGAGGCGGGCGGCCGGGTTGAGGCCGAAGGAGATGTTGGAAAGGCCCAGGGTGGTCTGGACGTCGGGGTGGCGGCGCTTGAGCTCGCGGATCGCCTCGATGGTGGCGATGCCGTCGCCGCGGGACTCCTCCTGGCCGGTGCAGATGGTGAAGGTCAGGCAGTCGATGAGGATGTCCGACTCCAGGATGCCCCAGTTGCCGGTGAGGTCCTCGATGAGCCGCTCGGCGATGGCGACCTTGTGTTCGACGGTGCGGGCCTGGCCCTCCTCGTCGATGGTCAGCGCGATCAGCGCCGCGCCGTGCTCGGCGGCCAGCGCGGTGACCTTCGCGAACCGGGATTCGGGGCCGTCGCCGTCCTCGTAGTTGACGGAGTTGATGACCGCCCGGCCGCCGAGCTTCTCCAGCCCGGCCCGCAGCACGTCCAGTTCGGTGGAGTCCAGCACGATCGGGAGGGTGGAGGCGGTGGCGAACCGGCCGGCCAGCTCCTCCATGTCGGCGACGCCGTCCCGGCCCACGTAGTCGACGCACAGGTCGAGCATGTGCGCGCCCTCGCGGATCTGGTCGCGGGCCATCTCCACGCAGTCGTCCCAGCGGCCCGCCAGCATGGCCTCGCGGAACCGCTTCGACCCGTTGGCGTTCGTCCGCTCGCCGATGGCCAGGTACGAGGTGTCCTGCCGGAACGGGACGGTCTGGTAGAGGGAGGCGGCGCCCGGCTCGGGGCGCGGGCTGCGCGGTGTCGGCGCCAGGCCCCGTACCCGCTCGACGACCTGCCGCAGATGTTCGGGGGTGGTACCGCAGCAGCCGCCGACCAGCGAGAGCCCGTACTCGCCGACGAACGTCTCCTGGGCGTCGGCGAGTTCGCCGGGGGTCAGCGGGTAGTGCGCGCCGTCCTTGCCCAGGATCGGCAGGCCCGCGTTGGGCATGCAGGAGATCGGGACGCGGGAGTTGCGCGCCAGATAGCGCAGGTGCTCGCTCATCTCGGCGGGGCCGGTGGCGCAGTTCAGGCCGATCATGTCGATGCCCAGCGGCTCCAGCGCGGTGAGCGCGGCGCCGATCTCCGAGCCCAGCAGCATGGTGCCGGTGGTCTCGACGGTGACCGAGCAGATCACCGGGAGCCGGGTGCCGGTGGCCTGCAGGGCGCGGCGGGCGCCCAGGATGGCGGCCTTGGTCTGCAACAGGTCCTGGGTGGTCTCCACCAGCAGGGCGTCCGCACCGCCGGCGATCATGCCCTCGGCGTTCTGCTGGTAGGCGTCGCGCAGCGTCACGTACGGGGCGTGGCCCAGCGTCGGCAGCTTCGTGCCGGGGCCCATCGAGCCGAGCACCCAGCGCTGCTGTCCGGTCGCGGCGGTGAACTCGTCGGCGACCTCGCGGGCGACGCGGGCGCCGGATTCCGAGAGCTCGAAGACCCGGCCGGGGATGTCGTACTCGGCGAGCGCGGCGAAGTTCGCGCCGAAGGTGTTGGTCTCCACACAGTCGACGCCGACCGCGAAGTACGCCTCGTGCACCGAGCGGACGATGTCGGGGCGGGTGACGTTGAGGATTTCGTTGCAGCCTTCGAGCTGCTGGAAGTCCTCCATGGTGGGGTCCTGCGCCTGGAGCATCGTGCCCATCGCGCCGTCGGCGACCACCACCCGGGAGGCGAGCGCCTCGCGGAGCGATTCGACGCGGGATGTGCTGGTGGACGATGGCGTGTACGAGGCCATGGAGATGCTCCCCTGGTTGCGACGGCTGTCGGCTTTGCGGCCTCCGGTAGAGGGCGCACCCGGCCAGCGTAGCTGGCGGCCCGCCGCAGGTGTTCCCCGTTCCACGGCGTGGACGGGGGGAAGGACGGCGGGGTGGCGACGGTCCGACGGCGGGGGCCGGTGCACCGTCCTTGATCGTTCATCGACCGGAATTGATCCCCTGGGTCGGCATGGGCCGATATCGTTCAGCATTGTCGAATCGCTCATTTTGGAGGTTGCCCTCATGGCACGCACCATCCAGTCGCTGGAGCGCGCCGCAGCGATGCTGCGGCTGCTGGCCGGCGGGGAACGGCGGCTGGGACTCTCGGACATCTCCTCCTCGCTGGGGCTGGCCAAAGGCACGGCCCACGGGATCCTGCGCACGCTCCAGCAGGAGGGTTTCGTCGAGCAGGACCCGGCGTCGGGCCGCTACCAGCTCGGCGCCGAGCTGCTGCGTCTGGGCAACAGCTATCTGGACGTGCACGAGCTGCGCGCCCGCGCCCTGGTGTGGACCGACGACCTGGCCCGCTCCAGCGGCGAGAGCGCCTATCTGGGGGTCCTGCACCAGCACGGGGTGCTGATCGTGCACCACGTCTTCCGGCCGGACGACAGCCGGCAGGTGCTGGAGGTCGGGGCGATGCAGCCGCTGCACAGCACGGCGCTGGGCAAGGTGCTCTCGGCGTACGACCCGGTGGCGCACAGCGAGGCCGTCGAGGCGACGCAGGAGGCGTTCACCGCGCGCACGGTGACCGGGCCGGCGGACTTCGAGAAGCTGCTGGACCTGACGCGGGCGCGCGGCTGGGCGGCGGACGTGGAGGAGACCTGGGAGGGCGTGGCGTCGGTGGCCGCGCCGATTCACGACCGGCGGCGGATGCCGGTGGGGGCGGTGGGGATCACCGGAGCCGTGGAGCGGGTGTGCCGGGACGGTGAACTGCGGCCCGAGCTCGTCGCCGCGGTGCGGGATTGCGCACGCGCGGTGTCCCGGGATCTTGGCGCAGGGCGATTCTGACCCGATTCACCCCATATGTTCATCTAGGTTTCTGGTCACGGAACTCTTGACGACGTCCGGTTGGTGAATAAAACTGCCGTTCGTCGGTCGACATTGTCGAACACCTCTCGGCTATCTTCGTTATGGTGGGGCAATGCCGCGGGCCGACCACCGCCCTCTCGGAGGGCGCGGGCCACCGGAGGGACCCGGGGTTCGCTTTTCTCTGGACGAAGGACAAAGGAGTCGCGGGTGTCCAGCTCCGACATCTTCATCAGCGAGACCATCGGTACCGCTGTTCTGATCCTGCTGGGCGGGGGCGTCTGCGCCGCCGTCACGCTCAAACGCTCCAAGGCGTACAACGCCGGATGGCTCGCCATCACCTTCGGGTGGGGCTTCGCGGTCCTCACGGGTGCCTACATCGCCGCGAAGTCCGGCGCGCACCTGAACCCGGCGGTCACGATCGGCCTCGCCATCAAGGGCGGCATCGAGTGGAGCCAGGTGCCGGTGTACTTCGCCGGTGAGCTGCTCGGCGCCATGATCGGCGCGGTGCTCGTGTGGATCACGTACTACGGCCAGTTCCGGGCGCATCTGACCGACCCGACGGTGCTCTCCGAGCACTACGGCTACCTCGACTCGGTCGACCACGAAGGCATGGTCGAGCAGTCCGCCTCGCCGAAGGCCGGTCCGGTCCTGGGCATCTTCTCCACCGGCCCGGAGATCCGCAACGTCGTACAGAACCTGGCCACCGAGATCATCGCCACCGTCGTACTGGTGCTGTCGATCCTCACTCTCGGCCTGAGCGCCGACGGCAAGGGCGTCGGTGTCCTGGGCTCGCTGCTGGTCGCGTTCGTCGTCGTCGGCATCGGTCTGTCGCTGGGCGGCCCGACCGGTTACGCCATCAACCCGGTCCGTGACCTCGGCCCGCGCATCGTGCACGCACTGCTGCCGCTGCCGAACAAGGGCGGTTCCGACTGGGGCTACGCATGGATCCCCGTCGTCGGCCCGCTGATCGGCGGAGCCATCGCCGGTGGCATCTATCAGGTGGCGTTCGCCTGAGCCGCACGACCGCCCCGCACGAGCCCGCACAGACTTCCTTGGAGCACACCATGAGCGACACCCACCACACCGGTACCTCCTCCCACAGCACTTCCTCCCACGGCCACGGGACTTCCTCCCACGGGCATGGCCCGTTCATTGCCGCCATCGACCAGGGCACCACCTCCAGCCGCTGCATCGTCTTCGACAAGGACGGCCAGATCGTCTCGGTCGAGCAGAAGGAACACGAGCAGATCTTCCCGAAGCCGGGCTGGGTCGAGCACGACGCGAACGAGATCTGGGCCAACGTCCAGCAGGTCGTCGCCGGCGCCGTCGAGAAGGCCGGGATCACCGCCGCCGACGTCAAGGCCATCGGCATCACCAACCAGCGCGAGACCACGCTGCTCTGGGACAAGAACACCGGTGAGCCGGTCCACAACGCCATCGTCTGGCAGGACACCCGCACCGACGCGCTCTGCAAGGAGCTCGGCCGCAACGTCGGCCAGGACCGCTTCCGCCGCGAGACCGGCCTCCCCCTGGCCTCGTACTTCGCGGGGCCGAAGGTCCGCTGGCTGCTGGACAACGTCGAGGGCCTGCGCGAGCGCGCCGAGCGCGGCGAGATCCTCTTCGGCACCATGGACTCCTGGGTCATCTGGAACCTCACCGGCGGCGTCGACGGCGGTGTGCACGTCACCGACGTCACCAACGCCTCGCGCACCCTCCTGATGAACCTGCACGACCTGGCGTGGGACGAGAAGATCCTGCACTCCATGGAGATCCCGGCCGCGCTGCTGCCGGAGATCCGGTCGTCCGCCGAGGTGTACGGCACCACCGCCCACGGCGTGCTGGCCGGTGTCCCGGTCGCCTCCGCGCTCGGCGACCAGCAGGCCGCGCTGTTCGGCCAGACCTGCTTCGAGCAGGGCGAGGCCAAGTCCACGTACGGCACCGGCACCTTCATGCTGATGAACACCGGCGCCGAGCCCGTCAACTCGTACAACGGGCTGCTGACCACCGTCGGCTACCGCATCGGCGACCAGAGCCCGGTCTACGCCCTGGAAGGCTCCATCGCCGTCACCGGTTCGCTGGTGCAGTGGATGCGCGACCAGATGGGCCTGATCAACAGCGCCGCCGAGATCGAGACGCTGGCCAGCACCGTCGAGGACAACGGCGGCGCCTACTTCGTACCGGCCTTCTCCGGCCTGTTCGCCCCCTACTGGCGCTCGGACGCGCGCGGTGTCATCGCGGGCCTGACCCGCTATGTCACCAAGGCGCACATCGCCCGCGCCGTGCTGGAGGCCACCGCCTGGCAGACCCGCGAGATCACCGACGCCATGACCAAGGACTCCGGCGTCGAGCTGACCGCGCTCAAGGTCGACGGCGGAATGACCTCCAACAACCTGCTGATGCAGACCATCTCGGACTTCCTGGACGCCCCTGTGGTGCGCCCCATGGTCGCCGAGACGACCTGTCTCGGCGCTGCCTACGCGGCCGGACTGGCCGTCGGCTTCTGGTCCAGCACCGACGAACTGCGCGCCAACTGGCGCCGGGCCGCCGAGTGGACCCCCCGGATGGATGCGGCCACCCGGGACCGCGAGTACAAGAGCTGGCTCAAGGCCGTGGAGCGTTCCATGGGCTGGCTCGATGACAGCACTGTCGAGGAGTAATCATGACCACCACGCAGAGCGTCCCGGCACTCGGGACGCACCCGGCCGACGGTTCGAACCCGAGCCGCGCCGAAACTCGGGAGCAGCTTTCCAAGGCGACGTACGACCTCCTGGTGATCGGCGGCGGCATCCTGGGCATCTCCACTGCCTGGCACGCCGCGCAGGCCGGGCTGCGGGTGGCCCTGGTGGACGCCGGCGACTTCGCCGGCGCCACCTCCTCCGCCTCCTCCAAGCTGCTGCACGGCGGACTGCGCTACCTCCAGACCGGTGCGGTCAAGCTGGTCGCGGAGAACCACTTCGAGCGGCGCGCCGTCTCCCGTGAGGTCGCCCCGCATCTCGCCAACCCCCTGACCTTCTACCTGCCCGTCTACAAGGGCGGCCCGCACGGCGCGGCCAAGCTCGGCGCGGGCGTCTTCGCCTACTCCGCGCTCTCCGCGTTCGGCGACGGCGTCGGCCATGTCATAAGCCCGGCCAAGGCCCAGCGTGATGTGCCGGAGCTGCGCACGGACAACCTCAAGGCCGTGGCCGTGTACGGCGACGACCAGATGAACGACTCCCGGATGGCCCTGATGACCGTCCGCGCCGCCGTCGCGGCCGGCGCCACGGTCCTCAACCACGCCGAGGTCACCGGCCTGCGCTTCACCCAGGGCCGGGTCACCGGCGCGGAGCTCAAGGACCGGCTGGACGGTACGGAGTTCGGCGTCAACGCCCGCCTGGTGCTGAACGCCACCGGCCCGTGGGTGGACCACCTGCGCAAGCTGGAGGACCCGAACGCGGCCCCCTCGATCCGGCTGTCGAAGGGCGCGCACCTGGTCCTCAAGCGGACCGCTCCCTGGAAGGCCGCACTGGCCACCCCGATCGACAAGTACCGCATCACCTTCGCCCTCCCCTGGGAGGACATGCTGCTGCTGGGCACCACGGACGAGGAGTTCGAGGGCGACCCGGCGGACGTCGCGGTCACCGAGAAGGACACCGCGCAGATCCTGGACGAGGCCGCGTTCTCCATCCGCGACCAGCAGCTCTCCCGTGACCTGATCACGTACTCCTTCGCGGGTCTGCGGGTGCTGCCCGGCGGCCCCGGCGACACCTCCAAGGCCAAGCGCGAGACGGTCGTCACCGAGGGCAGCGGCGGCATGCTGTCGGTCGCCGGCGGCAAGTGGACGACCTTCCGGCACATCGGCCGTACGGTCATGAACAAGCTCGCCGCGCTGCCCGGCCACCCGCTGGCCGACGACATGGAGCCGATCTCGCAGCTGCCGAAGAAGCTCCCGCTGCCCGGTATCGCCAACCCGAACGCGGTCGCGCACCGGCTGCTGATCGACGGCGGCACCCCGGGCCCGCGGATGTCCCCGGAGACCGCCCGGCACCTCGCCACCCACTACGGCTCGCTCTCCTTCGACATCGCGCGGCTGGCCAACGACGACCCGGCGCTGGCCGAGCGCATCCACCCGGACGCGCCGGAGATCTGGGCCCAGGTCGCCTACGCCCGGGACCACGAGTGGGCCGAGACGGTCGACGACGTGCTGCGCCGCCGGACGACCCTGACCATCCGCGGTCTGGACACCGAGGACGTGCGCGCCAAGGTGAAGGACATGCTGGCCGGCTGAGGCACGCCGACGGCACGTCATGGTGCCGGAACGATGGGGCGGTCCCTCCGGGGCCGCCCCATCGTCGTACCGCGGGCCGCGGCCGGGCCCCCGGCGCGGTCCCCGGTCAGCCCCGTGGCGGTGCCATGCGGCTGCCATACGGCGGCAACGTCCGGCGCGCACAGTGGGAGAACCCACCGACCGCCCCGGCACCCGCCGGCGGACCCGGGCGGCCCCGACGCCGGAAGGACACCATGAAATTCTCCGTGCTCTCGCTCATCGGCCACGCACCGCATCCGCTGACCGGTGAACTCCCCTCCCCCGCGGACCGGTTCGCCGAGGTCGTCGAGACCGGGGTGGCGGCCGAGCGGCTGGGGTTCGACGGATACGCCGTCGGGGAGCGGCACGCCGGCCCGTTCCTGTCGTCCAGCCCGGCGGTGGTGCTGGGCGCGCTGGCCGCCCGGACCACCCGGATCAGGCTGCTGACCGGGGTCACGGTCGTCGCGATCCTCGATCCGGTCCGGGTCGCCGAGGACTACGCGACCCTCACCCAGCTCGCGCGCGGCCGCATCGAGCTGGTCGTCGGCAAGGGCGCCGAGGCCGGGCACTTCGACCTCTTCGGACTCGACGAGGACCGGCAGTGGGACCTCCAGGCCGAGAAGTACGAGCTGCTGCGCCGGCTGTGGACCGAGGAGAACCTCGACTGGGCGGGGGAGTTCCGGGCGCCGCTGAAGAACGTGACGACGCTGCCGCGGCCCTACGGCGGGCTGCCGCGGATCTGGCACGGCTCCGCCACCAGCCGCAACTCCCCCGAGCTGGCCGCCCGGCACGGCGATCCGCTGTTCACCGCGAACGCGATACAGCCGCGCGCCGCGTACGCCGAGCTGATCGCGTACTACCGCGAGCGCTACGCGGCGTACGGCCACGACCCGGCCGGGGCGCGGGTCGCGGCGGGCTCCGGCGGGCTGCTGATCGCGGACTCCGACCGGCAGGCGGTGGCGCGGTACAAGGAGCTGTACGAGGCGCGGGTCGCGCAGACCTTCCAGCCGCACCTGGCGGGCCGGACGGGCTACAACACCCCCTTCCGGACCATCGAGTCCGCCATCGCCGACGGTCCGCAGCTGATCGGCGGCCCGCAGCAGATCATCGACAAGATCCTCGGCTACCACGAGGTCTACGGGCACGACCTCCAGTCGGTCACCGTCGACGGTTTCGGGCTCGGGCACGCCGAACAGCTGGAGACCCTGCAGCGGTTCGCCGAGGAGATCGCGCCCGTGGTCCGCCGCGAGGCCCCGAGCACGCTGTGGGAGCCGCCGCGGCCGTGACGGGGGCGGGCTCCCCCGGCGGACCCCGCACCGCCGCGGCCGGCCCGGCGGCGACAGGTCATAATGGGCCCATACATCGGATGTCTGTGCGGACGTCCGGGCGGGTCCTAGCGGGGAGGGCGGCCATGGCGGTCACCGACGAGGCGATAGAGAAGATCAAGGGGATGATCGTCTCCGGGGCGCTGCGGCCGGGCGACCGGCTGCCGAAGGAGAGCGAGCTGGCGGCCGGACTCGGCCTGTCCCGCAACTCGCTGCGCGAGGCGGTGCGCGCGCTCTCCCTCATCCGCATCCTGGACGTCCGCCAGGGCGACGGCACGTACGTCACCAGCCTCGATCCGCAACTCCTGCTGGAGGCCATGAGTTTCGTGGTGGACTTCCACCGCGACGACACGGTGCTGGAGTTCCTCGCCGTCCGCCGGATCCTGGAGCCGGCCGCCACGGCGATGGCGGCCGGCCGGCTGGCACCGGAGCAACTGGACGCCCTGGAGGACCAGTTGAACGCGCTGGGCCCGGAACCCTCCGTCGAGGACCTGGTCGCCGGCGATCTGGAGTTCCACCGCGGGATCGTCGCCGCGTCCGGCAACTCCGTGCTCTGCTCGCTGCTGGACGGCCTGTCCGGGCCGACCACCCGGGCCAGGATCTGGCGCGGGCTGACGCAGAAGGACGCGGTGCGGCGCACCCTGACCGAGCACCGGGCGATCATCGGCGCGCTGCGGGACCGGGACGCGGAGGCGGCGCGGGCCTGGGCGACGGTGCACATCGCGAGCGTGGAGCAGTGGCTGCGCTCGACGCTGTGACCGGCGCCCCGGTCACCGGGTGCCCGCGCCCCGGCGGCGGATCAGACCGCGAAGCCCCCGTCCACCGAGATGGCGGCGCCGGTGACATACCGCCCGCCCTCGCCCGCCAGATGTGCCACGGTCGCCGCGACATCCGACGGCCGCCCGTACGAGCCGAGGGCGGTGAGCCCGGCCTGCAGTGCCGCGCTCTCGCCGTCGGCCGGGTTCATATCGGTGTCGATGGGGCCGGGGTGCACCAGGTTGACGGTGATCCCGCGCGGCCCCAGCTCCCTGGCGAGGGCCTTCGTCAGTCCGGTGAGCGCGGCCTTGCTGGTGGTGTAGAGGGCGCCGCCGGGGAAGGCGGACCGCTCGGCCATACAGCTGCCGATGGAGATGATCCGGCCACCGTCGGCCAGGTGCGCGGCCGCGGCCTGGGCGGCCAGGAACGGCGCCCGGACGTTGGTCTGCAGCACCCGGTCGACATCGGCGAGGGAGACCCCCTCGAACGGGCCGATCAGGCCGACGCCCGCGTTGTTCACCAGGATGTCGAGCCGTCCGAACCGGTCCGCGGTACCGGCCACCGAGGCCCACACCGCTTCCGGGTCCCGGCTGTCGGCCCGTACCGCCCAGGCCCGTCCGCCGTCCCGTGTGATCCGCTCGACGACCTGCGCCGCGCGGTCCTCACCGTGCTGGTAGGTGAGCGCCACCGCCGCGCCGTCGGCCGCCAGCCGCAGCGCGATGGCCGCCCCGATGCCGCGGCTGCCGCCGGTCACCAGGGCCACCCTGCCGTCGAGCGGCCGGGTGCCGGTGTCCGCCGCGGCCGTCTCTGTCGCCGTCCCGGCGGGGGTCGTCATCGCCATCGTCCTCATCACCTTTGCATCGAGCATGGTTCCCGCACCGCGGTCCGCCGCGGTACGACTCGATCCTGCGGTGAGGCGGCGCCCGAAGCTGGCGGAATCCGGACGTCGCTGTGGAGTGCTGGGCTGGGCTATCCGGCCGCCACGCGGTACACCCGCCCGGCCGTCCCCCCGAAGACGGCGGACCGCTCGGCCGGGGTGAGGTGGCCGGTGGCCGCTTCCGCGAGGGCGACGACATCCGCGTAGCCGGCGGCGAGGGTGCACACCGGCCAGTCGGAGCCGAAGAGGACCCGCTCCGGTCCGAAGGCGTCCAGGACGTGCCGGGCGTACGGCAGGATCTGCGGAGGCCGCCAGGCCGCCCAGTCGGCCTCGGTGACCAGGCCGGACAGTTTGCAGCTGACGTTCGGCAGCCGGGCCAGGTCCGCGATCCCGGCCGCCCACGGCTGCCAGTCCCCGCGCGCCACCGCGGGTTTGGCCGCGTGGTCCAGGACGAAGGCCAGCTCCGGCAGGGCCCGTACGGCGGCCAGTGCGGCGGGCAGTTCGCGCGGGGTGACCAGCAGGTCGTAGACGAGGCCCGCGCCGGCCACGGCGCCCAGGCCGCGCAGCACGTCGGGCCGGGTCAGCCAGTCGGGGTCCGGCTCGTCCTGCACCTGGTGGCGGATGCCGACGAGACCGGCGGGCAGCGCGGCCAGCACACCGGCCAGCCCGGGGTCGGTGAGATCGGCCCAGCCCACCACACCGCGCACCGGCCCGTCCCCCGCCGCCACGGCCAGCAGATCGGCCGTCTCCGCGTACGAGGCCGAGGACTGGACGAGCACGGTGGCGTCCACGGCGTGCGCGGCCAGGTGCGGCACCAGGTCGGGCAGCGCGTAACTGCGGCGGATCGGTTCGGCCCAGGCCCCGTCCAGCCACGGCTGGTCGCGCCGGGTCAGGTCCCACAGGTGGTGATGGGCGTCGATACGCATCAGGGGTGTGCTCCCGGTTCGGCGAGGGGCAGCGGCAGGTCCGCGTCGAGCAGACCGCGGGCCACCAGGGTGTGCCACAGCTCGTCGGGGATGTCACGGGTGAAGAGCGCGGCGTTCTCCACGACCTCCCCGGGGGTGGCGGCGCCGACGACGGCCGCGGCGACGCTGGTGTGCCCGAACGGGAAGCGGAGCGCGGCGGCCTTGAGAGGGACATCGAACTCGGCGCAGACGGCGGCGAGTTGCCGGGCCCGGTCGAGCAGGGCGGCGGGCGCGGGGGCGTAGTCGTAGGGTGCGCCCGGCGACGGGTCGGCCAGCAGACCGGAGTTGTAGACGCCGCCGACCACCACCGACGTGCCGCGGCGCGCGCACACCGGCAGCAGTTCGTCGAAGGCGGTGCGCTCCAGCAGGGTCCAGCGGCCCGCGCAGAGCACCACGTCCACGTCGAGATCGGCGACCAGCCGGGCCAGCGGACCGCTGTGGTTCATCCCGAAGCCGATGGCCCGTACGGCCTTCTGGTCGCGGAGTTCGGCGAGTGCCGGGAAGCCGGTCTCGTAGACCTCGCGCAGATGGTTCTCCACATCGTGCAGATAGACGATGTCGACGGCGTCCACGCCGAGCCGGGCCAGGGACGCGTCGAGGGTGGCCCGGATGCCGTCGCGGGAGAAGTCCCGTACCCGGGCGCGCGCGGGGGCGTCGACGAAGCCCTCGCCGTCGGCCGCCTCGCCCGGCGCGAGCGACCGCAGCCGGCGGCCGACCTTGGTGGAGAGGGTGTACGCACCGCGGTCGTGGCCGCGCAGCGCCCGGCCGAGGCGCTCCTCCGAGAGGCCGGCGCCGTAGTGCGGGGCGGTGTCGAAGTACCGGGCGCCGGTGGCGAAGGCGGCGCGCACCACGTCCTGTGCGCGCTCCTCGGGGACGGCGCGGTAGAGGTTGCCCAGGGGTGCGCAGCCCAGGCCGAGGGGCGGAACGGTGACGCCGCTGCGCCCCAGCTCCCGTGGTCCGTACGGTGCGGACGGCATCGCGGGCACCCTTCAGTCCTGCTGTTCGCCGCTGGTGAAGCGGGAGATGACCAGCGCGATGATGATGATCAGGCCGTTGAGGAACTGCGTCCACAGCGGCGGCACCCCGCCGAGTGTCATCACGTTGATGACGAGTTGGAGGGTGAGGACGCCGGTCAGTGCGCCGAAGAGAGTGCCGCGGCCGCCCTTGAGGCTGATCCCGCCGATCACCGCGGCGGCGAAGACCTGGAAGATCCAGCCGTTGCCCTGGCTCGCGGAGACGGCGCCGTAGTGGCCCGTGTAGAGGATGCCGGCGAAGGCCGCCAGGACGCCGCCGACGGCCAGCACGATCCAGGTGATCCGGTCCACCCGGATACCGGCCGCCTTCGCCGCCTCCGGGTTGCCGCCGATCGCGTACAGCGCCCGCCCGTGCCGCAGATAGCCCAGCGCCGCGCCGCCGAGCGCGAAGAGGGCCAGGCAGATCCAGACGGCGGCCGGGACGCCGAGCCAGTCGGCCTTGCCGAGGTAGGCGAAGGACTCCGGGACGTTGCCGATGGAGCGGCCCTCGGAGATGCCCACTTGCAGGCCGCGCAGCATGGTGAGCATGCCGAGGGTGGCGATGAAGCCGTTGACCCGCAGTCTGAGGATGAGGAAGCCGTTGGTGGCGCCGACCGCCGCGCCCACGGCCAGGCAGAGCGGGATCGCCGTCCAGGCGGGGAAGAGCTCCAGGCCGGCGAAGCGGGCGCCGTGCGCGGGCATCACCAGCCACAGGGCGATCACCGGCGCCAGCCCGATGGTCGATTCCAGCGACAGGTCCATCCGTCCGCTGATCAGGATGAGCGCCTCGCCGAGCACCAGCAGGCCCAGTTCGGTGGACTGCTGGATGACGCCGATCAGGTTGTCCCGGGTCAGGAAGGCGGGCGAGACGATGAAGCCGATGACGCCCAGCACGAAGATCACCGGTACCAGGGAGAAGTCCCGCCAGCGGGCCAGGCCGGGCCACGGCCGGGCCCGGCCGGGCACCCCGGCGGCCGCCTCGGTGGCCGGCGGCGATGCGGTCTCGGTCATGGCGCGGTCCCTTCCGTTCCGTCCGTGCTGTCGGTGCCGTCGGTGCCCGCCGGCCGTCCCGGGTACCGTTCGCGTGGTCCGCCGGGCCCGCTCCCGCCGGCCGCCATCCCCTCCATCGCCGCGACGAGTTCGTGATCGCTCCAGCCGCTGCCGAACTCGGCGACCACCCGGCCGTGGAAGACGGCCAGTACCCGGTCGCAGACCCGCAGATCGTCCAGTTCGTCGGAGACGATCACGGCTCCGCTGCCGCCGTCCGCGACCTCCCGGACGACGCCCAGCAGCGCCTCCTTGGACCTGACGTCCACGCCGTTGGTGGGCCGGACGGCGACCAGCACGCTCGGCTCGCGGGCCAGGGCGCGGGCGATGACGACCTTCTGCTGGTTGCCGCCGGAGAGGCCGGCGACGGGCTGTCCGGGTCCGGTCGTCCTGATGTCCAGCGAGGTGATCATGCGGTGGGCGAACTCCCGGGTCCTGGCGGGCAGTACGGTCCCCAGCGGCCCGAGCTGGTCGGCGACGGTCAGGGTCGCGTTCTCGGCGACGCTGCGGCCCGGGATCAGCCCCTGGCGGTGCCGGTCCTCGGGGACGTAGCCGATGCCCGCCTCGATGGCGTGCGGCACGCTGCCGGTACGGACCGGCCGGCCGCGCACCGTGATCCGGCCGCCGCCCGGCGTCCGCAGCCCGGCCAGGGTCTCGCCGATCGCGGTGTTCCCGCTGGCCGTCGCGCCCGCCAGGCCCACCACCTCACCGGCCCGTACGGTCAGGTCCAGCGGTGCGAACCGGCCGTCCAGCACCAGCCCTTCGGTCCGCAGCACCGGCTCGCCCGCGGGGGGCCCGGCCGTGCGCACCGGGCGGGCCGCGGCCGGCTCCTCCCCCGTCATCGCCCGCACCAGTTCGGTCCTGGGCAGCCCGGCGACCGGGGCGGTCAGCACATGCCGGGCGTCCCGGAAGACGGTGACGGTGTCGCAGAGCTCGTAGACCTCCTGGAGGTGGTGCGAGATGAACAGGAAGGCCACGCCCTGGGCGCGCAGACCGCGCAGCTTGCCGAAGAGCCGCTCGATACCGCCCGCGTCGAGCCGGGCGGTGGGCTCGTCGAGGACGATCAGCCGGGCGCCGCAGGACAGCGCCCGCGCGATCTCCACGAACTGCCGCTGCTCGACGCCGAGATCCTTGATCCGGTCGGCCGGGTCGACCGCGACACCGTACTCGGCGAGCAGTTCGCGGGCGCGGGCGCGCAGGGTCCGCCAGCGGATGGCGCGGCCGCCCGGGAAGCGGTTGAGGTAGAGGTTCTCCGCGACGGTCAGCTCCGGCACGGTCATCGACTTCTGGTAGACGCAGGCGACCTTGCGCTGCCAGGCGGCGGTATCGCCCCAGCCGGGCGCGGGCGCACCGCCGAAGGCGACGGTGCCGCCGTCCGGCCGCACCATCCCGGTCAGCACGGAGACCAGGGTGGACTTGCCCGCGCCGTTGCGGCCGACGAGCGCGTGCGCCTCCCCGGGCCGCACCGTCAGGTGGACGCCGTCGAGGGCGAGGGTGGATCCGTAGCGTTTGACGATGCCCGTGGCGCGGACCGCGGGGTCCGCGGCGGGCCCTGCGGGGCCGGGCGCGGTGTGGCCGGTGCTCGCCACCGCCGTTACTTCTTCTTCTCTAGCTGGTTGGCCCAGAGCTTCGTGTCGTCGACGTTGTCCTTGGTGACCAGGGGCGCCGGCAGCTGGTCCTCCAGACCGTTCTTGATCTTGACGATGGTCGAGCCGTGGTCGGTCGGGCCGGGCCGGAAGGTCTTCCCGGCCAGCCCCGCCCTGGCGTAGAAGAGCGCGTACCGGGCGTAGAGATCGGCCGGCTGGGAGAGGGTGGCGTCGATCTTGCCGGCCCGGATCGCGGCCAGTTCGTCCGGGATGCCGTCGTTGGAGATGACGGTGATGTGGCCGGCGCTCCCGGCCGGCCGGAGCCGCTTCTGCTGCTCCAGCAGGGCCAGCGTCGGCTGGAGGAAGGCGCCGCCCGCCTGCATGTAGATGCCGTCGAGGTCGCCGTGCTGGGCGAGCAGGCTCTGGAGCTTGGCGGAGGCGACCTCGCCCTTCCAGTCGGTGGCCAGCTCGTGCACGGTGATCTTGGGGTACTTCTGCCGCATACAGGCCGCGAACGCCTCGGAGCGGTCCCGTCCGTTGATCGAGCTGAGGTCGCCCTGGAGCTCGGCGACCCGGCCCTTGCCGCCCAGCTTCTTGCCCAGGTAGTCGCAGGACTTCTCGCCGTAGGCGCGGTTGTCGGCGCGTACGACCATGTAGACCTCGCCCTCGTCGGGGCGGGTGTCCACGCTCACCACCGGGATCTTCTTCGCCGCCAGCCGCTGGAGCTCGGCGGTGATCGCACCGGTGTCCTGCGGGGCCATCACGATCGCCTTCGCGCCCTGGTCGGTGAGCGCCTGCACATTGGCCACGACCTTGGCGATGTCGTTCTGCGAGTTGGACAGCGGCAGCGCGGGCACCTTGTCCCGGTCCAGGTCCTTCTGCAGGTACTGCTGGTAGGAGTTCCAGAAGTCGGTATCCGTACGGGGCATATCGATACCGATCTTGCCGCCCGCGGTGTCGCTGCCGCGGTTGCAGCCGGCGAGCGCGGCGGTGGCGAGCAGGACGGCGCAGGCCGCCGCGCCGGTCGTACGCAGTCTCATGGAGGTCCCTCGGTCGTGGGGTGCGGCTCGGGTGCGGTCGGGGTCAGGTGGCGGGGCGCAGGCGCAGGCCCTGCATCCCGCCGTCGACGGCGAGTGCGGTGCCGGTGATGCCGGAGGCGGCCGGGGACGCCAGGTGGGCGATGGCGGCGGCCACTTCGGCGGCGGTGACCATCCGGCCCATCGGCTGGCGGGCGTTGAGCGCGGCACGTTCGGCGGCCGGGTCGTCGGCCTGGTCCAGCAGCCGGCCGACCCAGGGGGTGTCGGCGGTGCCGGGGTTGACGCAGTTGACGCGGATGCCCTCGCGGACGTGGTCGGCGGCCATCGCGAGGGTCAGCGAGAGGACCGCGCCCTTGCTCGCGCTGTAGAGGGCGCGCTGCGGCAGCCCCGCGGTCGCGGCGATGGAGCAGGTATGGGTGATGGAGACGTGGCCGGGGCGGCCGGCCGCGGCGCGGCGCAGATGCGGCAGCGCGGCGCGGGCACCGCGCACCAGCCCCAGGACGTTGACCTCCAGGACGCGCTGCCACTCCGCGTCGTCGTTGTCCTCGACGGTGCCGACGGCGCCGATACCGGCGTTGCCGACGAGGGTGTGCAGGGTGCCCAGCTCCGCCACCGCCTCGTCGACCGCGGCCCGTACGGCGGCGTCGGAGGTCAGATCGGCCCGCACCGGGAGTGCCCCGGCGGGCGCGCCGGACGGGTCGCGGTCCAGCACGGCGACCTTGGCGCCGCGGTCCAGCAGCAGGGCGGCGGTGGCCGCGCCGATGCCGGAGCCGCCGCCGGTGACGAGGGCGCCCATCCCCTCGAAGTCGCGTAGCTGCCCGGACCGCGCCGCGGTCCGCTGTCCGTCGGTCATGCGGAGACTCCTTCTTCGCCGTTCCTGCCGTACCCGCTCTGCTCGTTCTGCCCGTCCGGGGCGGCCGGTACGTCCGGTGCGTCCCGGGGGCGCCGCCGGGCACGCCACACCGGCCCGTCGGGGAAGCGGTGGGCGGCGACCGATTCGGGCCGCATCCGGGCCGAGAACCCGGGCGCGGCCGGGGCCCGGTAGCGGCCCCGCTCCACCACGACGGGTTCGGTGAAGTGCTCGTGCAGATGGTCGACGTACTCGATCACCCGGTCCTCCCAACTGCCGGACACCGCCACGTAGTCGAACATCGCGAGGTGCTGCACCAGCTCGCACAGCCCCACCCCGCCGGCGTGCGGACAGACCGGTACGCCGTACTTCGCGGCCAGCAGCAGGATCGCGAGATTCTCGTTCACCCCGGCCACCCGGGCCGCGTCGATCTGGACGAAGTCCACCGCGCCGGCCTGCAACAGCTGTTTGAAGACCACCCGGTTGGCGACGTGCTCGCCGGTGGCGACCTTCACCGGCTGCCCGGCGCGCACCGCCGCGTGGCCCAGGACGTCGTCCGGGCTGGTCGGCTCCTCGATCCAGTGCGGGGCGTACGGCGCCAGCGCGGTCATCCAGCGGACCGCTTCGGCCACGTCCCAGCGCTGGTTGGCGTCGACCGCGATCCGTACGCCGGGCCCGACGGCGTCCCGCGTGAGCCGCAGCCGCCGCAGGTCGTCGTCGAGGTCGGCGCCCACCTTCAGCTTGATCTGCCCGAAGCCGTCGGCCACCGCCTCCCGGGCGAGGCGCACCAGTTTGGTGTCGTCGTAGCCGAGCCAGCCGGGCGAGGTGGTGTACGCGGGGTAGCCCTCGGCTCTGAGGCGGGCGGCGCGGGCGGCCCGGCCGGGCTCGGCGGCGCGCAGCAGGGCCAGCGCCTCTTCGGGGGTCAGCGCGTCGGTCAGATAGCGGAAGTCGACGAGCGAGACCAGTTCCTCGGGGGTCATCGCGGCGAGGAACTCCCAGACCGGCAGGCCCGCGCGGCCGGCCGCCAGGTCCCAGGCGGCGTTGACCACGGCGCCGGCCGCCATGTGCAGCACGCCCTTCTCCGGGCCGAGCCAGCGCAGCTGGGAGTCATGGGTGAGGTCGCGGTGCAGCGCCGCCAGACCGGCCGCGGTGGTGGGCGCGGGCCGCCCGACGACGTACGGGGCGAGCGCCCGGATCGCGGCGGCCATCACGTCGTTGCCGCGGCCGATGGTGAAGCAGAAGCCGTATCCCGGCGTTCCGCCGTCGGTGTGCAGCACGACGTAGGCGGCGGAGTAGTCGGGGTCCGGGTTCATGGCGTCCGAGCCGTCGAGCTGCTCCGAGGTGGGGAAGCGGACATCGTGGACCTCCAGCTCCGTGACGGTGTCGGTTACGGCCATGCGCACGCCCCCTGAGGTGCCGCGGAAGAACATCGGACCTTTCCTGGTCATCCGATGTATAGCCCTGCCCGCAAGGCAGCGTCCAGACCCCGTACGGAAGTTGAACGAACAATCCCGGAAACAGGTCGGATGAATAGGTACGCCTTCTTGCACAGGGGCTGCGGACGGGCACCCCGGACGCCGTAGTGTGGGGAACGCACGTAACGGAACTGCTGCCGGCGGCCGCCCCGAGGCGGTCCGACCGGTCGGAAGGAGGCGCTGGGTGATCGAGCTGGAGGGGGTGCCCGAGCTGATCGACCCGGTCATGGTGGCCGCGTTCGAAGGCTGGAACGACGCCGGCGACGCCGCCTCCGCCGCCGTCGCCCATCTGGACCGGGAGTGGAAGGGCCAGGTCTTCGCCGCGCTCGACGCGGAGGACTACTACGACTTCCAGGTCAACCGCCCGACCGTCTTCCTCGACGGCGGCGTCCGGAAGATCACCTGGCCCACCACCCGGCTCTCCGTCGTCCGCGTCGGCGACGCCGACGGCAAGGGACACCCCCGCGATCTGGTCCTGGTCCGCGGTGTCGAGCCCAGCATGCGCTGGCGGTCGTTCTGCAACGAACTGCTGGGCTTCGCCCACGAGCTGGGCGTGGAGATGGTGGTGGTGCTGGGCGCGCTGCTCGGCGACACCCCGCACACCCGCCCGGTCCCGGTCAGCGCCGTCACCTCGGACGCCGACCTCGCCGCCCGGCTGGATCTGGAGGAGTCGCGCTACGAGGGCCCCACGGGCATCGTCGGCATCCTCCAGGAGGCGTGCACCCACGCGGGCGTCCCCGCGGTCAGCCTGTGGGCGGCGGTGCCGCACTACGTCTCCCAGCCGCCCAACCCGAAGGCCAGCCTCGCCCTGATCAACCGCCTGGAGGACCTGCTGGGCGTACGCATCCCGCTCGGCGAGCTGAGCGAGGACGCGCGCGCCTGGCAGCTGGGCGTCGACCAGCTGGCGGCCGAGGACAGCGAGGTCGCCGAGTACGTCCAGTCGCTGGAGGAGGCGCGCGACACCGCGGAGCTGCCGGAGGCGTCCGGCGAGGCCATCGCCCGCGAGTTCGAGCGCTATCTGCGGCGCCGCGACCCGCAGGCCGGACCGGGGGTGGCGACCGAGGGCGGGCTCGCCGACGGCCGCGACGGCGGCTATCTGCGCGACCCGGCGGGCGGCCGCACCCGGCCGGCCCGGCCGGTGTCCAAGGAGCCGCGCGACACCGGGTCCGCCGCCGACGGCACGGAGCCGGCGAGCACCGGTACGACGGACGCCGAGGGCGGGACCGCGCCGTCCACGACGCCCGCGGACACCGCCGGCCCGGCGGCCGCACCCGCCCCGGACGCCTCTCCCGCCCCCGACGCCGCGGACACCCCGGACCTCTCCGACGGCCCGGACGCCGCCGGCGCCGAGAAGCCCGCGGACGGCCCCGCGGACAAGGACACCGGCACCGGGCGCTGAGCCCGCTCCCGCCCGCGCACCGCACCGGGGGCGCCGGACCGGCCGCACCAACGGCCGTCCGGCGCCCCCGTTCCGTACCCGGCGGACACCCGGTGGGGGCGTCGCGGGTCACCCCGCCGTCCTCGTGTCGGGTACCAGAGGGCGCGCCTTGCGGGTGGACGTCCCGGGCAGGCGGCGAGCGGCGAGCGGGCCGTCCGGTCCTGGTACGGCCTGACGTCCCGCCATCTCGGCACCGCCGGGCCCGCGTTGACGAACGGCGGCACGCCGTCGCTCCGGCGAGGCGGCGGTCCGGCGACGACGGCCGCCCGCAGCCCTGTTGGTTCCGTCGCATCCACCGGCCCGGCGCGGACCTGATCCCCCTCAACCGCGCTGCCGGACTTCCGGCCGCTGCGGCAGCGCGGGCCGATGACCGAGTGACGGACGGCGGACGGCGGACCGCGGACGGCGGCAAGGAACCGTCAGGCTTCAGGCCACCGGCAAGGCACCAACAAGAAAGAGGGGCGCCCCCGCCATCCGGCGGAAGCGCCCCAGGGTCGGCGGGCGGAGGTCAGCGCGGCGCCGTCGGCACCGTCACAGGGCCACGCCCAGGAGCGCGTCGACGGCGCGCGACACCAGGCCGGGGGCGCCCTCGTCGCTGCCGCCATCGGCCTGTTGCGCGGCGGCCCAGCGGTCGACCGCCGCGAGCGCGGCGGGCGAGTCCAGGTCGTCGGCGAGGGCCGTGCGGATCTCCTCCAGGAGGGCGTCGGCGGGCGGTCCGTCCGGGCGGGAGACGGCGGCGCGCCAGCGCGCGAGCCGCTCCTCGGCCTCGGTCAGCACCGAGTCGGTCCACTCCCAGTCGGCGCGGTAGTGGTGGGCGAGCAGCGCGAGGCGGATCGCGGCCGGGTCGGTGCCGGCCCGTCGCACCGTGGAGACGAAGACGAGGTTGCCCTTGGACTTGGACATCTTCTCGCCGTTCAGGGCCACCATCCCGGCGTGCACATACGCCTTGGCGAACGGGTACTCGCCGGTGAGCGCCTGGGCGTGCGAGGCGCCCATCTCGTGGTGCGGGAAGGCGAGGTCGGAGCCGCCGCCCTGGACGTCGAAGCCCATGCCCAGATGCTCCAGGGCGATGGCGACACACTCGATGTGCCAGCCGGGGCGGCCCCGGCCGAGCGAACCGCCGTCCCAGCTCGGGTCGCCGTCGCGGGCGGCCATCCACAGCATCGGGTCGAGCGGGTTCTTCTTGCCCTCCCGCTCCGGGTCGCCGCCGCGCTCGGCGGAGAGCAGCCGCATCGCCGCGGCGTCCAGCCCGGAGACCGCACCGAAGTGGGCGTCGGACGCGACGGAGAAGTAGATGTCGCCTTCGAGCTCGTAGGCGGCACCGGCGTCGAGCAGCCGTTCCACGAGCGGCACGATGCCGGGTATCGCCTCGACGGCGCCGATGTAGTGCCGGGGCGGCAGCATCCGCAGGGCCGTCATGTCCTCGCGGAACAGGGCGGTCTCGCGCTCGGCGAGCGCCGTCCAGTCGTCGCCGGTGGCGACGGCCCGCTCCAGCAGCGGGTCGTCGACATCGGTGACGTTCTGCACGTAGTGCACCTGGCGCTTCGTGTCGAGCCACACGCGCTGAACCAGGTCGAACGCGTTGTAGGTCGCCGCGTGCCCCATGTGGGTGGCGTCGTACGGCGTGATGCCGCAGACGTAGATACGGGCGACGGGACCGGGGTCGAGGGATACCCGTCCGCCGGTCGCGGTGTCGTGGATCCTCAGGTCGCGGCCCTGGCCAGGCAGGGCGGGGACCTCAGAAGCGGGCCATGCATGCATGCATTGAGCGTAACCGGACGCATGTTCCGGATTCGAACCGGACCGGATGTCTTGGCCGGATAGGCGGTCTTGCGTTCGACGGCGAAGCGTGCGAGAGGCGACCGGCCGGCCGCCCCGGTCAGACCGGCGGCCAGGGGATCGGCGGCCACTGGCCGCCCGGCTCGGGGTGCCGGCCGCTGCGCAGCAGTCCGGCCACCCGCGCCCGCAGCGCCGCGATCTCGGCGCCGGTGATCAATTCGGCCAGTCGGGCGGCGAGCGGCGTGGCGTCCGCCAGCGCCTCCTGGAGGCCCCGCAGGACCGTCAGTGCCTCCTCGGTCAGCGGCTCCCCCGCCCACCCCCACAGCAGCGTGCGCAGCTTGTCCTCGGCGTTGAACGTCACACCGTGGTCGATGGCGAAGAGCCGGCCGCCGGCCGCGGGCAGCAGATGGCCGCCCTTGCGGTCCCCGTTGTTGATCACCGCGTCGAGTACCGCGAGCCGCCGCAGCCGCGGATCGTCGGCGTGCACCAGCAGCGCGGTGCGGCCCGCGCCGGTCTCGGCGAACCCGACCGCCTTCCAGCCGGGGCCCGGCTCCGCGTCCTCGACCAGGGCGAGCAGTTCCGGAACCGCGCCGTCGGGCGCCTCGATCCACTCCTGGACCATGCCGGTGCCGTACGGGCCGTCCCGCAGCACCGTCGGCGGGATCAGGTCCCAGCCGCTCGCCCGGGAGATCTCGTACGCGGCGACCTCGCGCTGGGCGAGCGTGCCGTCGGGGAAGTCCCACAGCGGGCGCTCCCCGGCGACCGGTTTGTACACGCAGGCGGCGGTGCGGCCGTCGAGGGCGACCGTGCAGTAGAGCACGGCGTTGGACGCCTCCCGGATCTGGCCGCGCACGGTCAGCTCGCCCTCGGCCAGCAACGCGACGGACACCCCGGTGGCGGGCTCCGGCGCCGCTCCCGCGCCGTCCCGCGGCGGCGCGGGGGACGGCACCGCCCCGGCCTCTCCGCCCGGCCCGCCCGAGGGCTCCATGGCGCTCAGGCGTCCCGTCGGTATCCGTTCTGGCGCGGGCATACGTGTCCCTCCGGGTCGAGCGGCAGGCTGCACAGCGGGCACGGCGGGCGCCCGGCGTTGACGACTTCCAGGGCCCGCTTGGCGAACGCCCTGGCCATGGTTCCGCTGAGGCGCACCCGCAGCATCGGCGGGCCGTTCTCGTCGTCCTGGAGCAGCCGCTCCTCGGCCTCGGCGAGGTCCTCGTCGCTGCCGGCGTCCATCTCGACGAGCGCCTGCGCCTCCACGATCATCCGCTGGTCCTCGCCGTCCCAGGCGAGCGCCATGGTGCCGACCCGGAACTCCTCCTCGACGGGCGATTCCAGCGGGGCGGAGTCGGCCAGCTCGGTGGGGGCGACGGCGGGCACCGGGGCGTTGCCGCCGCTGCGCCGCACCACCTCGTCCAGCAGCTCGTCGATCCGCTCGGCGAGGGCGGCCACCTGGGTCTTCTCCAGGGCGACGCTGGTGGTGCGGCCGGCCGCGGTGGCCTGGAGGAAGAAGCTACGACGGCCAGGCAGCCCGACCGTACCGGCCACGAAGCGGTCCGGCGCGTCGTAGAAGAACACCTGACGGGACAACGTCCTGCTCCGATTGCTCGACTGCGGGGTCAGTGCGGTCGCTGCAAGGTCCTGCGGTCACGGTGCGGATCGCAGGGACAGGGCGGACAGCGCCGTGGACCCACCCTACTGCGCCCGCTGATCACGGCGCTCCCGCGCCGCCTCCGACGGCCGCGTCCCGCTCCCCGTCCACAGGGCCGGCGTCCTCGCGGGGCACCAGACCCCCGAAGTCGCCGGTGTCACCGAGCCGTACGAGGTAGGGGCGCAGCCGGGTGTAGCGGATCACGGTGACCGAGCAGGGCTCCACGGAGATCCGCTGGAAGAGGTCGAGGTGCATCCCCAGGGCGTCGGCGACAAGGGATTTGATGATGTCGCCGTGCGAGCACATGAGGTAGGCGGCCTCGGCGCCGTGCGCCTCCTCGGTCCGGGCGTTCCAGTCGCGGACCGCGTCCACCGCGCGGCCCTGCATGGCCCGCATCGACTCGCCGCCGGGGAAGGCGGCGGCGGACGGGTGCCGCTGGACGACCTCCATCAGCGGCTGATCGGCCAGCTCGGCGAGTTTGCGGCCCGACCAGTCGCCGTAGTCGCATTCGCTGATCCGGTCCTCGGCGTACAGCGGCAGTCCGGGGCGGGCCGCCAGCAGGGGCCGCAGGGTCTCCCGGCAGCGCTGGAGCGGGCTGGAGACGGCGGCGGTCAGCGGTACGCCGGCCAGCCGCGCGGGGAGCGCCGCGGCCTGGGCGCTACCGCGCTCGTCGAGGGCGACACCGGGCATCCGTCCGGCGAGCACACCGGAGGTGTTGGCGGTGGAGCGGCCGTGCCGCACCAGGATCAGCGTGGGCATGTCCGCCAGCCTACGTGCCGCGTCCACGGTGGCGACGGGCGGCCGGGCGAGGGGGAGAATGCCGGGTGTGATCAAGGACTGTGCCATCTACCGGGAGGGCCGCCGCACCGAGCGGACGGCCGACTTCGCCACCGCCCTCGCCGCGGCGCGGGCCGACGGCGACTCCTTCCTGTGGCTGGGGCTGCACGAGCCGACGCAGCAGGAGTTCGACCTCGTCAGCAGCGAGTTCGGGCTGCATCCGCTGGCCGTCGAGGACGCGCTCAAGGCGCATCAGCGGCCCAAGCTGGAGGTGTACGAGGACTCGCTGTTCGTGGTGCTGAAGCCGGTCGGCTACGACGCCGGGACCGACACGGTGACCACCTCCGAGCTGATGGTCTTCGTCGGTGACTCGTTCGTCGTCACGGTGCGGCACGGCGAGGCGAGCCCGCTCACGGCGGTGCGCCAGCGGCTGGAGCACCAGCCGGAGATCCTCCGGCACGGCCCGACGGCGGTGCTCTACGCGGTCAGCGACGCGGTGGTCGACGACTACATCGAGGTGGCCGGTGAACTCCAGCTGGACCTGGAGGAGTTGGAGGCCGAGGTGTTCTCCTCGAACGGCGGCGACACCAAGAACATCGCGGCCAGGATCTACGCGTTCAAGCGCGAGGTGCTCGAATTCCGGCGCGCCACCGGTCCGTTGCTGGAGCCGATGGTCCGCCTCCAGAACCCCGGGGTGCCCTTCGTGCCCGGCCATGCCCGGCCGTTCTTCCGCGATGTCGGCGACCACCTCACCCGCGCCAACGACTCCGTGGAGGGCCTGGACCGGCTGCTCTCGGACATTCTCGCGGCCCATCTGGCACAGGTGGGCGTGCGACAGAACGACGATATGCGCAAGATCTCGGCGTGGGCGGCGCTGGCCGCCGTCCCCACCCTGATCGCCGGGATCTACGGCATGAACTTCACCGACATGCCCGAGCTGAAGTGGCCGCTGGGCTATCCGGTGGTCCTGCTGGTGATGGTGGGCATCGAATTCGCGCTGTACCGGCTGTTCAAGCGCCGCGGCTGGCTGTGACCGGGCGCCCGGGGCCCTGCGGCCGGGCCGCTCAGGCGTATTTTGGTGCGTTGGTGGCCGGGCCGCCCGGCGCGTCGCGCCGCTCGGGCATCCGCAGACCGGTCATGCGCCGCCGGCCGCCCAGCCGCTCATGGCCGTGCATCGTCCGGACGGCCGTGGCGAGCACCGCGGACCTGGCCGCGGACCAGCCCAGGATGCGGCCCATGCGGTCCAGCACGGCGAGGCTGACGTCCCGGTGGACGCCGGTCTCGGCGAGCGCGCAATCGCACAGGATCCGCCGGATCGCCCGGCCGTGCCCGGCGCGGGCCGGCCGGAGCAGTTCCTCGTGGCAGTGGGCGAGGTGGTTCTCCTCGTCCCGGGAGATCATCCGGATCGCCCGGCCCACCTCGGGGTGGTCGCCGAAGGAGTTCCTGAGCATGCCCATCTGGTCGGCGGCGCGCTGTTCGGTGACCCGGCTGTGCGCGAGGTAGGTGACGATGTCGAGTTCGCCGAGCGGTTCGTCGCGGCGCAGCCTGTCGTGGGCCAGGCCGATGCCCCGGCGCTCCAGCAGCATGGTGTGGTCGATCGCCGCGGGGACTTCGACGGGGGTGAGACCGCGCTTGCGCAGCAGGGCGTGAAAGGTCCGGCCGTGCTTGTCCTCGTCGGCGCCGTGCCGGGTGACCTTGGGCGCCGGCTCGCGCAGCGACGCGGGGAGCAGCGCGGCGATCCGGCCGTTCTCCCAGCCGCCCTGTGCCTCGCCGCCGGCGGCCACCGAGCAGAACAGCCGGTAGGACTCGTCGTGCTCGATGATCTCCTGGAACAGGCTCCGGGCCGAGAACAGCTGCGCCACCTCCGAACGGACACGCCCGCACGGGAAAGTGAAATGCGGGGCAGGGGCGGCGGCAACCGCACGGCCCGTCCGGTCACCCGTCCGGACGACCGGTGCGCTGGTGTCCGGGCGTAACCGGTGCGCTCACGGGGGCGTTGTGCTGGGCGACGGCCGTGGCGGGGAAGACCCCCGAGCCCCCACCACGGCCGCTGCGCCGGGGCCGCCCGGCGCCACCGGCGCCGGGCTTTCCGTATGTCCGGCCCCCCACGACCGCCGTTACGCCAGCCCGGCGCGCTCCAGCGCCTCGGTACCCGCCCGCAGCGACGCGACCCGGTCCGCCAGCGTGAAACCCGCGGGCGCCAGCGTCAGCGTGGTCACCCCGGCCGCCGCGTACGCCTGCATCCGCTCCGCGATCCGCTCGACGGAGCCGAGCAGCGTGGTCTGGTCGATCAGCTGCTGCGGGATGGCCGCGGCCGCGCCGTCCTTGTCGCCGGACAGGTACTTGTCCTGGATCTCGGCGGCTTCCTTCTCGTAGCCCATCCGCCGGGCCAGCTGGTTGTAGAAGTTCTGCTTGCGGCTGCCCATCCCGCCGACGTACAGGGCGGTGTACGGCCGGAACATGTCGGCCAGCGCGCCGACGTCCTCGCCGACGGCGAGCGGCAGCGTCGGACAGACGTCGAAGCTCTCCATCGTCTTGCCGGCCTTCTCGCGGCCCGCCCGGAGGTGCGAGACCGCGGTCTCCTCCAGGTGGTCGGCGGAGGGGAAGATCAGCAGTGCGCCGTCGGCGATCTCACCGGTCTGCTGGAGGTTCTTGGGGCCGATCGCCGCGATGTAGAGCGGGATGTGCTCCCGCTGCGGGTGCACGGTGAGCTTGAGCGGCTTGCCGGGGCCGCCGGGCAGCGGCAGCGTCCAGTGCTCGCCCTCGTAGGAGAGCCGCTCGCGGGTCATGGCCTTGCGGACGATGTCGACGTACTCGCGGGTGCGCGCCAGCGGCTTGTCGAACTTGACGCCGTACCAGCCCTCGGAGACCTGCGGCCCGGAGACGCCGAGACCGAGCCGGAACCGGCCGCCGGAGAGCGAGTCCAGGGTCGCGGCCGTCATCGCGGTCATCGCGGGCGTACGGGCCGGGATCTGGAGGATCGCCGACCCGATGTCGATGCGCTCGGTCTGGGCGGCGACCCAGGAGAGCACCGTGGGAGCGTCGGAGCCGTACGCCTCGGCGGCCCAGCAGACCGCGTAGCCGAGGCGGTCGGCCTCCTGCGCCACCGCGAGATTGTCCGCGTCCATGCCGGCGCCCCAGTAGCCGAGGTTGATGCCAAGCCTCATGCCGCTCCCCTTACTGATCAGTAACGTCGCTGTTGCGGGGACTCTAGCGCCCAGGGCCGCGAGCCGTCATCGGCGGGTTGTCCACAGGTCCCCTGATCCGGACCGGCGGCCAGTAATCTCAAGGTCCATGGAGCAAAGGCACCTCGGCCGTACGGGGCTTCGCGTGTCCCGCCTCGGGCTGGGCACCCTGACCTGGGCACGCGACACGGACGAGCAGGAAGCCGCCGATCAGCTCAAGACGTTCTGGGAGGCCGGGGGCACCCTCGTCGACACCGCGGACATCTATGCCGACGGCGGGTCCGAATATCTCCTGGGCCGGCTGACGGATGCGCTCGTGCCGCGCGCCGATCTGGTGATCGCGACCAAGGCCGGCGGCGTCCTGGAGGCGGACCGCCGCGCCGACGGTTCCCGACGCCACCTCCTGGCCTCCCTGGACGCCTCTCTGGAGCGGCTGGGTACCGACTACGTCGACCTGTGGCAGCTGCACGCCTTCGATCCGCACACCCCCCTGGAGGAGACCCTCCAGGCCCTCGATCTCGCCGTCACCAGCGGCCGGGCGCGCTATGCGGGCCTGTCGAACTTCTCCGGCTGGCAGCTCGCCAAGGCCGCCACCTGGCAGCTCGCCGCACCCGGTGTCCGCAGCCGGCTGGCGAGTACGCAGATGGAGTACTCCCTCCTCCAGCGCGGTGTCGAGCGCGAGGTGCTGCCCGCGGCCCGCGACCTCGACGTCGGCGTACTGGCCTCCTCCCCGCTGGGCCGGGGCGTCCTCACCGGCAAGTACCGCCGGGCCACCCCGGCCGACTCGCGCGGTGCCTCGGAACATCTCGCGCCGTTCGTCGCGCCGTATCTCGACGAGGCGGCGAGCCGGATCGTCGAAGCGGTCAGCACGGCCGCCGACGGCCTCGCCGTCACCCCGCTCCAGGTCGCGCTCTGCTGGGTCCGCGACCGCCCCGGGGTCACCGCCCCGCTGGTGGGAGCCCGTACCGGAGAGCAGCTCAGAGCGGCTCTGTCAGTGGAGACCCTTAGTCTTCCTGACGAGATCCGCCGGGCGCTGGACGATGTGTCGGCCCCGGTGCACCACTATCCCGATCACGACTGGAGCACGCTGTGAGTACCGACCGCCCCGCCGGCGAGACCGCGCCCGAGCAGGAGGCCGCGCCCGGCACTACGGATGCCCGGTCACCCGGCGAGGACGCCGGGGCTCAGGGGGCGGACGTGGTGGCGCCGGACGCGGATGCGGCAGCGGGCGCGGATTCCGGGGACCCGGTTGCCGGGGCTCCGGCAGCGGAGCAAGGAGCCGGTCCGGAGGCGGGCACCGAGACGGCGGCCGACGGCGGCGGTGACGGCGCGCCGGGGGCCGATGGCGGCGAACCGGCCCCGAACACCACGGCACCACACCCGGCAGAGACGAACGGCACGCCGCCCAAGCCAGCAACTCCGGCACCATCCGGGAACTCCGGTCCGGCCACCGCGACAGCTACGGCACCGGCTGCTGACCAGGCGCCCGGCTCGACTGCGGGCACCGGGACGACAGCCGGCATCAGCGATGACGGCACACGAGCCAACAGCGACGAACCGGCCCCGAACACCACGGCACCGCACCCGGCAGAGACGAACGGCACGCCGCCCAAGCCAACAACTCCGGCACCATCCGGGAACTCCGGTCCGGCCGCCGCGACGGCTGCGGCGCTGGCGGCGGCGGTGCGGGCCGTGGAGAGCGGTGAGCGCTCGGCCGCCTCGTTCTTCGCCGAGGCGCCGCGCCGCACCGCACCCGCGGCGCCCGTCGTCAAACAGCCCGCCCCGGTGGGCGGCCCGGCGCCCGAGGCGGCACGGCAGCGGACCGCGAACGGGTCCGCCGGCCCGTCCAGGCCGGCCGCCGCCCCCGGGGACGGCACCCCGGCCGCCCCCGCGTCCGCCCCCCGCCCCGTGGTGGCGACGGTCCCCGGTGTCGACGGCGTACGACAGATCCTCGCGGCGGGCGGCGCTCCCGAGGCGCTGGCCGAGAAGGCCGCCGAGGCGCTCGGTGAGCGGGCCGCGGAGGCACTGGCCGCCGACCCCTGGCAGCTGCTCGGCGTGCCCGGGGTGCGCCCCGAGCAGGCCGACGGCTTCGCGCGGGCGCTGCTCGGCGCCGCCTGCGGACCGGCCGACGAGCGGCGCGCGCAGGCGCTGGTCGGCTGGCTGCTGGAGCAGGCCGCCGTGGCGGGCCACTCCGCGCTGGAAGCCTCCGCGCTGCGGGCCGCCCTCGCCCAGCGCGCCGTTCCGGACCCCGACGACGCCCTCCAGACGGCGATCGCCGACGGCGCGGTCCTGGTCTTCCAGGACGCGATCGACACACCGGGCCGGGCCCGCCCCGCCACGGATGACGAGGAGGCCGAGCAGCCGGTCCGGATCCTGCTCGGCCTGGACCGGTTCGCGATGGCGGAGGAGAGCGTCGCCGACGGTCTGGCGCGCCTGCTCAACACCTTCGAGGCCGCCGGGGCGGAGCGGGATACCGCGGACGCAGCCGAGTCGGGCGACGACGGTGCGGCGGACGAGGCCGCAGCGGCGCCCGGGTCCACGGACGGCGCGGATGGCGTGAGCGGCGCCCCCGCGGCTCCCGACGCCCGGCAGGAGGACGACGGGGCCGGGTACCGGCGGCCGCGGCCGTCCGCGGCCGACTGGGCCGCCGCGGCGGCCGCCGCGCCCTCACCGTCGGCCGCCGAGCTGATCCGGGCCGCCGCGGACAGCGGTCTGGTGGCGCACACCGGCGCCGAGGCGGCCCGCGCCGAGCCCGCCGCACTGATCGCCGCGGCCCGCGCCCTGGGGCTGCGGGCGTTCGGCGCCACCCACAGCGAGAACGGCCGCCGGCGCCTGGCGGCACACCTCACCGAGGCCGCACCGGACACGGACGCCGCGGACCCGGGCGCGGCCGCGGTGACGGTGGCGGACCTGCTCTCCGGGCAGCAGGGCCCCGGCCGGGACACGGACGGCGCGCTCGCACTCGATCTGCTGGTCGTGCTGGACGCACCGCAGCTGGATCTGGAAACGGCCGCGCTGCTCATCGAATCGCTGACCGACGGGACCCGGCTCGTGCTCAGCGGCGACCCCGGGGTCCTGTGGTCCGCCGGACCCGGCCGGCTCTTCGCCGACCTTCTCGCCGCCCGGTTCTGCCCCCAGGTCGCCTCCCGCACACCGGACTCCGGCCCGATCGGCGAGCTGGTGTCGGGCATCGGCATCGGCGAGCTGAACCAGGTCGAGGCCCCCGGTAAGGAGGTCGTGATCGTCCCGGTGCGCGATGCCGGAGAGGCGGTGCACCGCACCGTCCAGCTGGTCGCCGACTCCGTACCGCGGGCGCTCGGCGTCCCGGCGGAGCAGACCCGGGTCATCACCGTCGGCCACGGCGGCGCGGCCGGCACCCGCGCGCTGAACACCGCGCTCAAGGAGCGGCTCAACCCCGGCCCCGGCCGCTTCGGCGGCTTCGACCCGGGTGATCACGTCGCCTACGCCCCGGCCCCCGGCCGCACCCTGCCCGGCAAGGTCACCGGCGCGGACGCCGCCGGTCTGCGTCTCGACTGCGACGGCGGGACCGTCGTGGTGCCGCGCGAGCAGGTCGGCGCGGGTGCGGTCCGGCACGGCTGGGCGCTCACCGCTCATCAGGCGGCCGGTATGCGCTGGCCCGCCGCGGTGGTGGTCCTGCCCGGCGACGCCGCCGGCGGCCTGACCCGCGCCTGGGTCTACACCGCCTTCAGCCGCGGCGAGCGCCATCTGTCGGTCGTCCAGGGCGTCGACCAGGCGCTGCCGCGCGCGGTCGCCGAGGTGCCCGTCAAGGAGCGCACCACCCGGCTGCGCACCCTGCTCCAGACGCAGAGCGTCCAGGCCGCGGCGGACGCGGCGGCGGCCGGCTGACCGCCCCGGGAGGGCCGTCCCGGGCCCCTGACACCGCTGCCCGGCCCGTCGGTACATTCCCGACGGGCCGGGGCAGCGGCATATGCGAGGCGGCGGTGCGCACGCCCCAGGGGCAGGCGCACCGTCCCGCCCTCACCGTTCCCGGTCGAGTGCCTCCAGCAGGTCGTCGTCCTCCTCGCCCGGTTCTTCGTCGAAGACCGAGCTGACGTCGAAGCGGCACACCACACGCTGGGGGTCGGCTTGGTCGAACGGCGTGGACAGCCACTCCCCCGGCTCGGCCGGTTCGTCGGCGGCCGTGACCCACAGCGTGGAGTCGCCCTCCTCCAGGCCGAACTCCTTGTGCCGGGAGGCGATCTCGTCCGGTTCGAACTCCCCGAACAGCACGCCGAGCGCCGCGTGCACGCTGCTGCCGACCACCCCGGCCGCCATACCGGCGCTGTCGGCACCGTCCCGCACCGCGGCGTCGGCGGCGTCCGGATCGAGATCGGCGATGCGCTGCGCCTGATGCAGCAGACGCTGGGGCTCGGCGACCGTGTAGTCGCGCCGGATGAGCACGCTCAGCGCGCTCGGCTCCTCCGGGCCCGCGTAGGCCGGCAGCGTGTCGCTCCCGGGGATCTCGAACGGCGTGACCTCGTCATAGGTGTCGTACAGCAGCTCGTCGTAGACCTCTGCCGCCGCGGCGAGCTCGTCGAAGGCGGCGTACACGGCCGGATCATCCTGCCCCGAGCGGCGTTCCACCGCGTCGAGGTGACGGTCCAGCGCGGCTTTGACCGCCTCGGCGGCGGCACGTACCTCGGCAGCGGAAGGCTGCGCAGCATCAGACATAGTGCAGACGCTATCCGTACCGGGGCCGGTCCCGCACAATAGATGCGATGCCGGAATACGAATTCTGCGATGTGTATGTGCCACGGGGGGTCTCCCGCAAGGCCGCCACACGCCTGCTGACCGACCATGCCGAGTACGGACACTGGGAGTTGGACCGACTTCGCCTCTACCCCGACGGGAGCCGCAAGGCGCGGCTGCGCCGCCGGATCATCCGACAGCTGCGCGCCACCTGGTGAGCGCCGTCGCCGGGTGAGCACGGCGACGGTGTGCGCACAGCGGGTGAGCACACAGCAGAGCGGGCCCCGTCCGTGCGGGGCCCGCTCCCTTCAGCGCCGGTCCGGCCGACGAGTGCCGGTCAAGCCGGCCCGGCTCACCTGCGCGCGGTGCGCGCCCGGCGGTAGAGCAGCGCGCCACCGAGCAGCAGCCCGGCGCTCGCCGGTACCGCGTAGCCGATCGTGCCGGCGCCGGTGTGCGCGAGCTGCTTGACGGGCGCGGGCGTCGTCACGATCTGCGAGTGCGGCGCGTTCACGGTAGGCGTCCGCTTCGCCGGGGTGTCCGGCGTGACCCGGTTCCCCGGAGTCCGGGGGCTCTGCGGGTGCTCCGGGCTCCTCGGGTGCCCCGGGCGCTCCGGGGTCCGCGGGTGCTCCGGAGTCCGCGGGTGCGACGGGATCCGCGGGGTCGGCTTGTCCGGGTGCTGCGGGTGCTCCGGGTGCCGCGGATACTCCGGGCTCGTCGGCGATACATGCCCGCACTCGTTCCCGAAGGCGGGGTTGAGCAGCCCGACGACATCGACGGTGTTGCCGCAGGCGTTGATCGGTACGTCGATCGGTACCTGCGCGGTGTTGCCCGAGCCGACGCCGGGCGAGTGCACGGCCGATCCGTGCGCTTCGGCGCCGTGGTGCCGGCCGGAGGTCTCCCGGTTCCGGCCGCCGCCGTCGTGCGCGCCGTGCCGCCCGCCATGGGAGGCGTGGGCGCAGTGGTTGCCGAACGCCGGGTTGAGCAGTCCGACGACGTCGATGGTGTTGCCGCACGCGTTCACCGGTACGTCGACCGGCAGTTGGATCGTGTTGCCGGCCACCACACCGGGTGAATGCGCCGAGAGCCCGTGGGCTCCCGCATCCGCGAACGCGTAGCCACCGGTGACGGCGATTACGCCGCCCGCGGCCGCCATAGTGATCAGGCCCTTTCGCGCGACCTGTCTCATAGGTTGGTTCCCCTGCCTTGTGCCTTCATGAATGCGCGCGAGTGGCGATCCCACCCGCCCGCCGAAATACCCAGCGGCTCCGGAACGCAGGTGATGCGCTCCGGAGCCGACCGGGAACAGACCCTTACGGGTACAACGTCACGTGGTGATACAGATGTTGCCGAAGGCGGGATTCAACAGTCCGATCAGTGAGATCGAGTTGCCGCGGGCATTCGGCGGTACGTGTACCGGCACCTGGATGTCCTTGCCGGCGAGCACGAGACCACCGGAAGCCGCCGCGGCAGCGACGATCTTCTTGATCATTGTTCCTCCTTGTGGCAACGCGACCCCAGCCGCGGATCGCACACACTGCAACGAGAAACGGACCATTGAAGCTACGAACCGATGGTGGCATTCACTCTTTTCAGCTAAGTCCGTACAGATGGCAGGTAATCCGCACAGACTTCGGCTTCGAGGTTTCCGCTCCCGGAATTCAGCTCTGCCGTCGCGACCCCGCGTTTCAGCTCTGGTCGATGAACCGGTCGAGGACGCGGACGCCGAACTTCAGCCCGTCCACCGGAACCCGCTCGTCCACACCGTGGAACATGCCGGCGAAGTCCAGCTCCGGCGGCAGCTTCAGCGGCGCGAACCCGAATCCGCGGATTCCGAGGTCGTCGAAGGACTTGGCGTCCGTACCGGCCGAGAGCATGTACGGCACGGCGCGCGCGATCGGGTCCTCGGCCTGGAGCGCCGACTGCATGGCGTCCACCAGGGCGCCGTCGAAAGTGGTCTCCAGCGCCTTGTCCGCGTGCACGTCCTCGCGCTCGACCCGCGGGCCCAGGATCCGGTCCAGGTCGGCCAGGAACTCCTCCTCGTAGCCGGGCAGGAAGCGGCCGTCGACGTGCGCGGTGGCCTGGCCCGGGATGACGTTGACCTTGTAGCCGGCGCCCAGCTGCGTCGGGTTGGCGGTGTTCCTGAGCGAGGCGCCGATCAGCTTGGCGATGCCGCCGAGCTTGGCCAGCGTGGCGTCCATGTTCTCCGGGTCGAGCTCGGTGCCCAGCGCGTCCCCCAGCTCGTCGAGGAAGGCCCGCAGTGTCTTCGTCACCCGCACCGGGAACTCGTGCCGCCCCAACCGTCCGACGGCCTCGGAGAGTTCGGTGATGGCGTTGTCCTTGTGGATCATCGAACCGTGTCCGGCAGAGCCGTCCACGGTCAGCTTCATCCAGTGCATGCCCTTCTGCGCCGTCTCGATGAGATAGAGCCGCAGGTTCTCGTTGACGGTGAAGGAGAAGCCGCCGACCTCGCTGATCGCCTCCGTCACGCCCTCGAAGAGCCCCGGGTGCTTGTCGACGAGATAGCGCGCGCCGTAGGTGCCACCCGCCTCCTCGTCCGCGAGGAAGGCCAGCACGATGTCGCGCGGCGGCTTGCGGCCGGACCGCAGCCGGTCGCGGACGACCGCCAGCGTCATCGCGTCCATGTCCTTCATGTCGACCGCGCCACGGCCCCACACACAGCCGTCGGCGATCTCGCCGGAGAAGGGGTCGTGGGTCCAGTCCGCGGCGTTGGCCGGTACGACGTCGGTGTGCCCGTGGATCAGCAGCGCGGGCCGGGAGCGGTCCTCCCCCTCGATCCGGGCCACGGTCGAGGCGCGGCCCTTGGCGGACTCGAAGATCTGCGGCTCCAGCCCGACCTCGGCGAGCTTCTCCGCGACGTACTCGGCCGCCACCCGCTCTCCCGGGCCCGAGTGGTCGCCGTAGTTGCTGGTGTCGATCCGGATCAGGTCCCGGCACAGGTCGACGACCTCGTCCTCGCCGGTGACCGTACGGGCCGGCTGCGACTCGCTCACACTGCCTCCTCTTGGTTCACGGCCGCGGACCGCGCTCCCCCGAGGAGCGCGGTCCGCGGCGGGGGTCCACCGCCATCCTCCACCTCGCGGCCGCTGCGCCCAAGGCCGCAATACTCCCGACATCCGCAGGTCACAGCCGCCCGCCCGGTCACATGTACGGGTGATCGACCACCCCCGAACGTTTGCTATTGTTTTCCATGTCGGAACGGCCCAGCCGCCCCGGCAGACACCTTGTCCGGGTGGCGGAATGGCAGACGCGCTAGCTTGAGGTGCTAGTGCCCTTTATCGGGCGTGGGGGTTCAAGTCCCCCCTCGGACACCAGCAGAGACCCCAGTTGATCTGGGGTTTTTCTGTTTCTCCGGCTGTGGCGTGACCAACGGTTCAGCGTTCCCCAGGTCAGACCAGGAGAACGCTGAACCTCTCACCAACTCTCCGTCGGCATACGGCGCAGGCCCGTCCGCCCTGCCGAGCCCCTACTGCTGGCCAGCGGAACCAGGGCAGGGAGACAGAGCGAGGCGAGGCGGATTCAGGATTGCACCTTCGGCACGCCTCCCTTGCGCCCGATGGAGAACGCAATCCGGTACACGTCCGGCAGGTCAATCCGGCCATCCTTGCGCCGCCGCATCACGCCGAGGGCAATCAGCTCGTCGATCAGGCGCAAATAATCGTCCGGGTACCGGGGGCCGGTCCGTACTTCCGCACCGTTGCCTGAGGCACTGGCACGGGCCGACTCGCGCTGGAGCTGCACCGTCAGGTCAGCCTCTGCCCACCGCCCCAGCAAGAGATTCTGGTCGATCGGAACCTGCTGACCGTTCAAGGGGGCGATGGCGGTGTGCACCCACGGCATGTCCTCTCGGATTTCGTCGACGCGCGTACGCGATGCGGACTGCACACCGCGCCGGATCCCCTCGTGGTGGATGGCGTATGGGTGCGCCGCGTAGTCGCTGCGTGTCTCGTTGACCGCCATCCCCAGAGCGTTGAGAAAGCTACGCGGGCTGACCTGTTCGACCCCGTCCATGAGGTGGTTCGGCAACCAGGTGTACGTGATGCCCTTACGGAAATTCGCTCCCATATAAGCGCCCGCCAGCCGGCCGAACATATCTGCCTGAGTGCCTTGATCACCCAGCAGCGCGGGGGGCAGCCGGTGCCGACCGTGCGTGTGCCCGGTCCAGCCGTCGTGCAATGCGCGGAAGCGCTCCGCCCCCTCGCTGTCATAGTTGCCGAGGTAGTGGAAGAAGAGGCCGTAGAGGTTGGTGGTGCTCCACTTCAGGCTGGCCGCATTGGCCGTCAGCTTCGAGGCATCAGGGAAGTGCAGCAGCGCGCCGTCGAACATGTCAGGTCGGATAAAGATCTTGCAGCGGATGTTCCTCGTCCCCAGGCGCATCTCCAGGGCAAGCTGCAGGATGCCGGCGACGAGGCGGTCAGCCTGGCCACGGTCCCAATGCAGATGCTCCAGGGCGTCGAAGAGGATGAGGTGCGTGGCCTTCTCGGCCAGGGCCTGGCGATCGGCCTCAGCGATAGTCAGGTCGCGCTCTTCAGGGTGCGCCCGAACCCACTGGATGCGTTCCGGCCACTGCATGGGCTGCTGAATCTCGGGCTGGCCGAGTGCCATGAGCAGCACGGTGTTCCACAAGTCGTACGGGGTCACTCCGGCGTCCAGCAGGCTACGCAGCACGTTTGGACTCGGGTAGAGCTGGGGGGCGATTCGCGTGCCGTAACCAGGGTGAACCTTGAGATGCCGAAGTCGCTCGATGCGGTACTCCTCGGCAGCAACCTCGCGCAGTTGATCATCCAGGAGTGTCCTGTACCAGAAGGTCTTGCCCACCCCGCGACCGCCGCGTACGACAGTCGCATCCATGTGGAGCGCCAAGCGATGACTGTCCGGGGTGAAGAGATTCGAGAGCGTGGGCTCTACCGTGTCCGCATCCTGAGCGTCTGGGAGTGCCGCAGTCAACAGGTCTCGGTACTCCTCGGCTCCAAGCGGGGTAGTCATCACGGTCCTTCGATCATGAGGCGGGTGGCAGTTTCCAGGAAGGAATCGTACGCAGTCCGAACGAACGAGCGATCATCCCAGCCGGATGTCGCGGCGGCATCGAGACCGACGAGTTCCAGGGTGAACAAGATAGGAATCGGCGCGTGTGGTGCCGACTCGTCCTCTGGGCTGGGGTTGAAACCCGAGGCGTCGTCGCCGACAAGATCGTCGTAAAGGACAGAGAAACAAGACCAGGCGTGGTCCCGGAATGCCTCCAAGTACTGTTCCTTGGGGCGGTCCGTCGAATCCGGAACCATCGAGGCGATCATTCGCAACTTCTCTCGGATCACAGGAGCCTGCCCCGAAGAGCGCCACGCTGCGAAAAGGTCGCGGTAGCCCTCCCACGTCTGCCGGTTGTCGCTACCGAAGAGAAGTGCCAGGTCACAGAGACGTGAGAGGGCGACGGCCGCAATGTCGTGGATCCCGGCACGACTATCGATGATCACGACATCCGGGCGCCGACTCGCCCTCGTGACGGCCTCTTCGCAAGCGCTGACGGCCGCCTCCAGCCGGTCCGCGAAATCCGAAAGGCTCTGGGTGGGCACGTCGGCGTAGACGCGGTTGAGTTTCTCGACGTAGGCGTACTCGGTTCCAGGGACCCCCCGCCCGCGGGCCGGCGCGACCCAAAGCTCACCATTGCCCTTGACGTGCGCATGGGTGGCCTGCGCCACCAGGTCCAAGCCCTCGTCGTTTCCCAATGCCGACTCCACAAGCTGGTCGACGATTCCGTACTGGGGAAGTTGATCCTCCGCGACCAGCAACGGGCCTGAGCCGGGGGACTCCAGGTCCAAGTCGGCGACAAGTACGCAATGCCCCAGGTCAGCGAGGTGCTTGGCAAGCATGAAGGTAGCTGTGGACCGGCCCACGCCTCCCTTGATCCCGTAGACGGCGGTGCGTGCCGTACGGACCCCGCCGGCTTCCGCGACGGGGGTGCTGACCTTGGCCCAGTCCTCGCCCACAACAGTGTTCTCGAGCAAATGGATGTGTCCCTCCCCGGGGCCTGGGCTGTAGCCGATCAGGGGGGAGACCCGCGGTGAAGCGAACAGGGAATCGGGCTGGAAGAGGTCGGAGGCGAAGAGAAGCGGCCGGTCGGTCGCATATTTGCCGAGAGTGGTCGTGAGTCGATCCCGCCAGCCTTCGGCTTTCCCCGCATCGATTGCGGTCTCGCGGTCGTCCACGAGTAGGGAGAACCTGCCCAAGATGTCTCTGACGAGTAGAACATCGGCCCCCGAGGCTGCCGCGTTGCGGGCAGTGGCCTCCGCAAACGGCCGTGCTTGGTCAAAACGGACCGGATCGGTCAGGTAGGTCACGTGAGCACTCCGGCGATGAGCGCCTGCTGGTGCAGACTGAGAATCTGTTGGGCCGCCGCCCTGCGGCTGCGGACCTCGGGGTCGGCGACAGCAGCCCCATCAAGGTAGCGATCTTCCACGGCCCAGGTGTCGAAGGGCTCCGAGGCTGCGAGGACACCGGACAGTATGCTTCCGCCCCGGCCATGCAGCAGGAGTGCCACGTCGGACCACAGGCCCGGGAGGTGACCGAAGTGCTGGGGCTTACCCGCCGCATCGGGAGCCCAGGGTTTCACGCTCGGAGGCTTGCCCGGCTTGGTCGGATTCATCGACACCTGGGTGTACCGAAGGATCACACTCTTCAGAGCGCACTCCACTGCGAAGCCGAAGTGATGGTCTGCGTTGGGCAGTCGGCCGTCGTCGTGGAGATAGATCGCGTCGTCATGATGGCGTATCGCGGCACGCGCATAATGGTCTTCCGTCGAGGTCTGGGGCACGGCGAGATCCTATTTCGGACCGCGGGGGGCCAACACCGCAGTCCAGAACATCTCATTCCATCCGTATGAGATGAAATTGGGTGGTATCCCTGCGAGGAGTTCAAGTCCCCCTCGGACACCAGCGAGAACCCCAGTTGATCTGGGGTTTTTTGCGTTTCCGGGAGTTGGCGCGACCCACCGGATGGCCAACGGCCCGGTGGTTTCCCCGCCCGGCGTTCGCCGTGGTCGTGGGCCGGCGCCGCGTCCCGGATATCTGCCGAACGGCAGATGTGCCGGGGGTCCCCGACGGCGAACCTGGGAGCGTCCCGCCAAGATCTCCGGAGGTAGCTGTGTTCCGTCGTACGGCGACAAAGGGCCTGAGGGCCGCCGCCACCCTCGCCACACCGGCCGCGCCCGGCGCACCGGCCGCCGTCGCGGGGTGCGCCGACGCCGGGAGGGCGAAACCCGGGGCGCGGCGCCGCCCGTTCGCGGGCGGGGCGCCGAATGTCCGGGTGCACGGCGTGCCCACGGGACAGGACGGCATCAGGGCCGCGGCACCCGCACCGCGGACCGCCGGCCGCACCTTCGACGCGTGAGGACCGGAACCGTGCTGGAACTCATCGACGTCACCAAGGTCTACCGCGGCGGCAAGCGTGCCGTGGACGGTATGACCATGCGGCTGGACACCGGGCTGCTCGGGCTGCTCGGTCCGAACGGCGCCGGGAAGTCCTCCCTGCTGCGGATCGCCGCGACCGTCACCCGCCCGACCGGCGGCCAAGTCCTGTTCCGGGGGACGGACGTGGTGGCCGAACCGGGCGTACTGCGCCGGGCGCTGGGCTATCTTCCGCAGGACTTCGGGGTCTACCCGAACCTCACCTCACGGGAGTTCCTCGCCTATCTCGCGGCGGCGAAGGGGCTCTCGGCCCGCTCCGCGCGTGCCCGGATCGACGAACTGCTGGCGCTGGTCAATCTCACCGAGGCGGTCAAGCGGCCGCTGGGCACGTACTCGGGCGGCATGCTGCGCCGGGTGGGTATCGCCCAGGCCCTGCTCGCCGACCCCCAGGTGATCATCGTGGACGAGCCCACGGCCGGTCTCGACCCCGAGGAGCGGGTGCGTTTCCGCAATCTGCTGAGCGATCTCGCAACGGACCGGGTGGTCATGCTCTCCACGCACATCGTCTCCGACGTGGAGTCGGTGGCCTCGGACATCGCGGTGGTCGCCCAGGGACGGCTCCTGAGCCGCGGGGCGCCGGACCAGCTGCTCGCGGCGGTCGAGGGGCGAGTGTGGGAAATCCTGGCGGACCCGGCCGACGTCCCGTCGATCCGGCAGCAGAACCTGGTCAGCCGGCTGGCGCACACCTCCGGCGGGGTACGGGTGCGGCTGCTGGCCGACGCCCCGCCGTACGCGACCGCGCAGCAGGTGCCGCCCGATCTGGAGGACGCGTACCTGGCCATCGTGAACCAAGTCCCGGCCCGGCCTGCGTGCACCGCCGCCCGGCGCGACGGGCGGGCGTGATGGTGCCGATGCTCGTCCGGCTCGCCGTCGCCGACTTCCGGGACCGGGTGCGGCGCCCGGCCTATGCGGCGATCCTCATCGCCGCCGTCGCCCTCGGGTACCTCGCCACCCCGGCCTCGTCGTCCAACTGGGTCGTCGTGCAGGTGGGGAGCTACCGCGGCACCTACAACAGCGCCTACATCGGCATGATCGTCGCTTTGGCCAGTGCGGTCTGGCTCTCGCTCGCCGGGTTCTACGTGGTCCGCAACGCCCTTTCGCGCGACGAGAGCACCGGCGTCGGCCGGCTCCTCGCGGCGACACCGCTGCGTACCTCCGCCTATCTGGTCGCGAAGTTCCTCAGCAGTGTCCTGGTACTCGCCTCGATGCTCGGGGTCCTCGCGGTGACGGCCGTGGTCATGCAGCTGGCGCGCGGGGAGGACCTGGCCGTCGATCCGGTCCGGCTGCTGTCGCCGTTCGTGCTGATCGCGCTGCCGCTGACGGCACTCACCGCCGCGGCGGCGCTGCTCTTCGAGACCATTCCGCTGCTCCGCGCGGGACTTGGCAACATCGTGTGGTTCTTCGTCTGGTCCGTCGTCGCGATCGGCGGACAGTCGCCCCAGGCGCCGCTCGGCGGCATCGGCGTCCACAGCGTCGTGCAGTCCCTCAGCACCGGTATGGCCGCGCAGGGCATCGACCCGCACCGGGTCGGCGAGTTCAGCCTGGGCCTGACCTTCGTGGACGAACCGCTGCGCACCTTCGACTGGGCCGGTTTCGATCCGTCGCCGGAGTTCCTCGTCAGCAGGCTGGTGCTGGTGCTGCTCGCTCTGGTGCTGGTGGTGCTCCCCGCCCTGTGGTTCCCGAGGTTCGACCCCGCGCGCTCCGGCGGGCAGCCGTCCGGGGCCGAGAGCACCGGCGGTGCGCAGGACGCATACCTCGGTGCGCCCGCAACTGTCGTCCCGGCGGCGGGGCCGGCCGCCTTCCAGGACGTCCCGCGCGCTCCGGTCCGGCCGGGCAGTCCGGCCCTGCGGCTGCTGGCAGGTGAGGTGCGCATCCTGCTCCAGGGCACCCCGCGGTGGTGGTGGGCCGGGGTCCTGCTGCTCACCGTGGTCGCCCAGATGGTCACGTCGGCGACCGGTGCGAGCCGGATCCTGCTTCCGCTGGCCTGGATCTGGCCCGTACTGCTGTGGTCCCGGCTCGGCACCCAGCGCCATGAGGCCGGTGTCGAGGCGGTCCTCGGTGCCTACCCCGCGGCGCGGCGCCGGATCGCCGCGGAGTGGGGCGCGGGATTCCTGCTCACCGCGGTGAGCGGTATCGGGCCGGCGCTGCGCATGCTGACGGGCGCCGACTTCCCCGGGCTGCTGCACTGGCTGTGCGGCGCGCTGTTCATCCCGTCGTTCGCCCTGGTGCTGGGCACCCTGAGCCGTACGCACCGGCTCTTCCAGGCGGCCTACCTGCCACTCTGGTACGGCACGGTCAACGGCTTCGCGCCACTCGACTTCATGGGCGCCGTCCGGGGGCCGGACGGACAGCCGGCCGGGCTGCCACCCGCCGTGCTGCTCGGCGCCGTCGTCGTGACCCTCGGGATCGTGTACGGGGCGACCGCTACGCGGCGGGCGGCGTCATGAGGCGCGGGGGGTGCCTCTATGTTTTTCGTCAAGCCCGAGTTGGTCATGTGGTGGCTGCTTCGGGGGTTCGGGGTTCGTAGAAGGTTCCGTCGCGGAGCATGGC
>JOEL01000017.1 GCA_000720995.1 Streptomyces celluloflavus | reverse complement strand
GTACAACGCAGCGCCCCCATCCAAAAGCGCTCGGCCCCCGCGCCCACCCAGAAACCACTGCCACCCACCACCACCCGCACCGCGCCCAGCTCAACCACCCCTGCCGTCACCTCCGCCTCCGCCCCTCCCCCTCCCGCCTTCACCACCGCCGCCGAACTGGACGATCTGGCCCGCAAGCTGGTCGCCCCGCTCTCCCGCCTCCTGCGGGCGGAGCTGCGCAGCGACCGGGAACGCATCGGCCGGCTCCGCGACCACGGCCGCTGAACCCGTCCCGTACCCCGGTCCCACCCCGTACCACCGGCCCCATCCCGACCCTCCTAGCCCACCCAGCCCACACGAAAGACCCGGCCACCCATGCCCTCCACCAAGGACCCAGGCTCCACCGTCTTCTTCAAGCTGACCATCGACGGCCAGGACCTCGGGCTGTTCAACGGCTGTGACGGCCTCGCCTCCGAGGTCGAGGTCGAGCAGCGCCAGGAGGGCGGCAACAACGGTTTCGTGTGGCAGTTGCCCACCCGGGTGACGTTCTCCACCATCCGTCTCACCCGTCCCCTCACCGCCGAGACCGCCCGCGTCGCCTCGTGGATCTCTTCCCTGGCCACCGGCATCACCCGGCCCACCGCGCAGATCGCCGCGCTCCGCGCCGACGGCTCGATCGTCGCGCAGTGGGGGCTGGTCGAGGTGCTGCCGGTGCGCTGGCAGGGGCCGACGCTGGACCCGGCCAGCCCGGGTGTGGCGACCGAGACGCTGGAGATCGCGCATCACGGCTTCACCGACGCGGGAGGTGCCTGAGATGGCCGCGCCGACCGGCGGCAAGGCGGGAGCCAGCCTCGTACGGGCCTCGCTCGCCATCCACCAGCCGCCCACCGACCTCGGCGGGTCCATGGGCGGCCGGATCGGCGAGGTGGAGTTCCAGTTCAATCCGACGCAGATTCAGATGGGCCGGGCGGCCAACTGGCAGACCCAGGCCGCCGTCGCCTACGCGCGCGGTGCGCCGCCGCAGTTCACCGGCGCCCAGCCGGCCACCCTCCAGCTGGAGGTGTTCCTCGACGCCTCCGGGACGCCCAACGGCGGCAAGGTGCAGAAGCAGGTCGAACTGCTGCTGTCGTGCTGTGAGGTGACACCGCAGAGCATCAACACCAAGCGGCCCTCGCCCCCGTGGGTGAAGTTCTCCTGGGGGTCCTTCAACACGGTGCAGTTCATCGCGTACGTGACCAGCGCCAGCGCCTCGTACACCCTCTTCAACCCCACCGGCGAGCCGCTCCGCGCCACCTGTTCCCTCGCGCTCACCGAAGTGTCCATGCCCACCAAGGGGCAGAACCCCACGTCCGGCGCGCTCTCCGCCCGCCGGGTCCACCGGACGGTCGCGGGCGATTCGCTCGCGCTGCTCGCCTGGCGGGAGTACGGGGACGCGACGCGCTGGCGGCGGATCGCCGAGGCGAACGACATCGACGACCCGATGCGGCTGCACCCCGGTACGGAGTTGCTGATCCCGGCGGCGGACGAACACCACGACGAGCGCGGCAGCGGCCGGAACAGGCACGAGGCGGAGGCCACCCGATGAGCGACAAGACCTACACGAGCGTTCTGCATGTGGAGATCGAGGGCACCCGGCTGCCCGACAAGCTCGCCGTCCTCCTCGTCGAGGGCTGGGTGGACGCCAGCGTGAACGTCCCCTCCGCCTTCCAGCTCACCTTCAGCGACCCCGGCGGCGACATCCTGGAGACCTTCCCGCTGATCAAGATCGGGGCGAAGGCGGTACTGGCCCCGTTCACCGACGGGCAGCGCGGCAAACCCCTGCTCACCGGCGAGATCACCGCGCTCGAAGTGGACGCCGACGCGGGCGGCAAGTCCCTGGTCGTCCGCGGGTACGACCCCGGCCACCGGCTGCTGCGCAACCGACGCGTGGCGGGCTACCCCCAGATGACGGCCTCCGACATCGTCCGCCGCCTGGCCACCCGCAACAAGCTCAGCCTCGGCACCGTCGACTCCACCCCGACCGTCTACGAGCTGGCCACCCAGCCCAACATCACCGACTGGGACTTCCTCACCCGCCTCGCGCAGGAGAACGACGTCCACCTCTCCTTCGACCAGGAGGGGAAGCTGCGGTTCAGCGCGCTGCCGCCGGCCTCCGGCGCGCCCGCCGACACCACCCCGGCCGCGCAGAGCCCCTACGTCCTGGAGTTCGGCCACAACGCGCTGCGCAGCCGGGTCGCGATGACCGCCGCCGGGCAGGTCGACCGGGCGGGCGCGCGCGGCTGGGACATGCGAGCCAAGCGGGCCCTGTCCGCCGAGTCCCCGGCCACCACCAGCGAGGACATCGACGCCGACCTCAAGCCGTCGCAGGTCACCTCGCCCTTCGGCCCGGCCGAGCTGACCTCCACCGGCACCCCGTACACCACCCAGGCCCAGGTCACCCACGCCGCCCGCGCGCTCGCGGACGATGTGACCGCCTCCTTCGCCGAGCTGGAGGTGGCGGTCAAGGGCAATCCGGACCTGCTGCCGGGCCGGCCGGTGGCGCTGAAGGGCGCGGGCTTCCCGTTCGAGGGGAAGTACACCGCGACCGGGGTGCGCCATGTCTTCGAGTCCGGGCGGCAGTTCACCACCTGGCTGACCGTCTCCGGACGGCAGTTCCGGTCGCTGTACGGGCTGGCGTCGGGCGGCCCCGAGAGCGCCCCCGCGCTGCCGGGCGTGGCCGTCGCCGAGGTCACCAACGCCAAGGATCCGCTCCGGCTCGGCCGGGTCAAACTGCGTTTCCCCTGGCTGTCGGAGACGTACGAGAGCGACTGGTGCCGGGTCGCGCAGTTCGGCGGCGTACGGGGCGGCGGGCTGCTGCTGCCGGAGGTCGGGGACGAGGTGCTGTGCGCCTTCGACCGGGGCTCGCTGGAGCATCCGTACGTCCTGGCCGGGCTCTACAACGGCGTGGACAAGCCCACCCCCGACCCCGACGGCATCGAGCCCGTGGACCCGACCAGCGGCCGGATCAACTGGCGCAGCCTCGCCTCCCGCAGCGGCCACACCGTCGAGCTGCTGGACGCCAGGACCCGGATGGCGCGCGGTATCCGGCTGCGTACCGGCGACGGTTCGCTCACCGTCCACCTGGACGAGGCCCGCACCGAGGTGACCGTCCGCAGCGACGGGTCCGTCACCATCACCGGCACCCGCAAGGTGGACATCAAGGCGGGCGGCGATCTGTCGCTGACCGCCGGGGGCTCGCTGAGCCTGCGGGCCGGCGGGTCGGTGGACGTCAAGGCGGGCGCGAAGTTCGACGTGAACGCGGGCGGTATGGCGCAGATCAACGCGGCCGGGACGGTGGGGATCAAGGCCGCGGGGCCGGTCACCGTCAACTCGGTCTCGACGGTCTCCCTGATGGCCCCGGCCGTCCTCCGCAACGGCATCCCGTTCTGAGCCGGGGCGGAGCCGCATGGCGAAGCGGGCAGGCGAAGCGGGACGGTGCGGCGGATCGGCGCGGCGCAGGACATGCCTGACGGAGTAACGCCGTTGCGGAACACGGGAGTAACGGCGTGGCGAAGCGGCGTTGTAGCGAAGTGGCAGCGCGGGGGAATGGCGGGTCGAGGAGCAGTGGGAAGCGTGGGACATGAGTGAGCATTTCGTCGGCGCGGGGTGGGCCTTTCCGCTGCGTACGGACGCGGGCGGCGGGATCGCGCTGGCCCGCCGGGAGCGGGAGATCGAGGAGTCCATCCGGCTGGTGCTGGCCACCGCGCCCGGCGAGCGCCCGATGCGGCCCGAATTCGGCTGCGCCGTCCACGACATGGTCTTCTCGCCGGTCAACGAGGCGACGGCGGGCCGCATCCGCTACGAGGTGCGCTCCTCACTCGACCGCTGGGAGCCGCGCATCGAGGTCCTGGACGTCGAGGTGAGCCCGGCGCCCGACGACCCGTCCGTCCTCTTCATCGATGTGACCTACGCCGTGCGCGGCACCAACAACCCGCGCAGCCTGGTCTTCCCCTTCTACGTGATCCCGTCCTCCGGAGAGTCCGCCACCGGGTCCCCGGCAACCGAAAGCGATCTGTGATGGCTCTGCCCGCCCCCCACCTCGACGACCGGCGCTTCCAGCAGTTCGTCGACGACGCCAAGCGCTACATCCAGCAGCGCTGTCCGGAGTGGACCGACCACAACGTCTCCGACCCGGGTGTCACCCTGATCGAGGCCGTGGCCCACATGGCCGACCAGCTCGTCTACCGGCTCAACCGGGTGCCCGAGAAGAACCAGCTGGCCTTCCTGGACCTGCTCGGCATCACCCTCTTCCCGCCGTCCGCGGCCCGCGCCGACGTGACCTTCCGGCTCTCCGCGCCGCAGCCCGAACCGGTCGTCCTGCCCGCCGGTACGGAGGTGGCCACCAGCCGCACCGAGACCGAGGAGGCGGTGGCCTTCGCGACGGACGAGGACCTGACCGTCGTGCCCTGCGAACTGACCGCCGTACTGCGCCAGGAGTCCGGGGCCGCCCCCGAGGACCGGGGCCAGGACATCTTCGGCGGCCGCGATGTGCCCGCCTTCGCGGCCGCGCCGCAGCCCGGCGACACCCTGCTCTTCGGGCTGTCGGCGGCGGTGCCCCGGTGCATCGCCGTACTGCGGCTGGACAGCCGGGTGGACGGCGTCGGCGTCGACCCGCGCCAGCCGCCGCTCGTCTGGGAGGCGTGGACGGCCGACGGCTGGACCGCCTGCGAGGTGGACGAGGACTCCACCGGCGGCCTGAACCGGCCCGGCGAGGTCGTCCTGCACGTCCCCGCCGGCCACACCGTCTCCCGCGTCGGCCGGACCGACGGCGGCTGGCTGCGCTGCCGGGTCGTGGCCGCCGTAGCCGGCCAGCCCTTCTACAGCAACTCCCCGACCGTACGGGCCGCTTCCGCGTTCACCATCGGCGGGACGACGCCCGCCACCCACGCCGAGTCCGTACGGGACGAGCCGCTGGGCGAATCGGCGGGCGTACCCGGCCAGCGGCTGCGCCTGGCGCAGTCCCCGGTCGTCGCGGGCCGCCCGCCGCTGCTCCTGGAGATCTCCTCGGGCGAGGGCTGGGAGCCGTGGGAGGTGGTCTCCGACTTCGCCTCGTCCGGCCCCGCCGACCGGCACCTCACCCTGGACGCCGCCACCGGTGAGATCGCCTTCGGCCCCTCCGTACGCCTGCCGGACGGCTCCATGGCGCAGTACGGGGCCGTACCGCCCAAGGGCAGCGCCCTCCGGGCGACGCACTACCGCACGGGCGGCGGGCGCACCGGCAATGTGGCGCGCGGCGCGATCCAGGTGCTGCGCAGCTCCATCCCGTACATCGCCTCGGTGGAGAACCGCGAGGCGGCGCGCGGCGGGGTGGACGGCGAGACGGTGCGCGAGGCCAAGGTGCGGGCGCCGATCGCCCTGCGCGCCCAGGAGCGTGCGGTGACCGCGCGCGACTACGAGGAACTCGCCCGCCGCGCCGCCCCCGAGGCCGCCCGCATCTGCTGCCTGTCGGTGGACACACCGCAGGCCGGGGAGAACGCCGTACGGGTGCTGGTCGTCCCGCAGGCCGTGGCCGACCGGGACGGCCGGCTCCGCTTCGAGCAGCTGGTCCCCGGGGACGAACTGCTGGGCCGCGTCACCTCCTTCCTCGACGAGCGCCGCCCCCTGGGCACCCGGCTCGCCGTCGGCCCGCCCTTCTACCAGGGCGTCACGGTCGTCGCGACGCTGCACTCCTTCCGGGCGGCGAAGGCCGAGCGGGTACGGACCGAGGCGCTGGACGCGCTGTACGCCTATCTGGACCCGCTGACCGGCGGGGCGCACGGGACGGGCTGGCCGTTCGGCCGCCCGCTGCACTCCGGCGAGATCTTCGCCGCACTGCAACGGGTGCCCGGTGTGGAGCTCGTCGACGAGGTCCTGCTGCACCCGGCCGACCCGCTCACCGGCCGCCGCGGCGACGCCACCGACCGCCTCGAACTCGACCCGTCGGCGCTGCTGTTCCCCTTCGACCACCGCATCCGTGTGATCGAGGCCCGATGACCACGCCCCTGTCCTTCTCGAAGGCCACGCCGGGCACCCCGGCCTCGTACCGCGGGACCGTCCCGGACCTCCGCTCCGTGCACCCGCTCGGCGACCAGCTCCCCGGGGTCTACGCCGACGACGACTTCGCCCAGCGGTTCGTCGAGGGCCTGGACGTGGTGCTGGCACCGCTGTTCAACGTGCTGGACTGCCTGGACGCCTACTTCATGCCCGCGCTCGCCCCCGAGGACTTCGTCGACTGGCTGGCGACCTGGGTCGGCGCGGAGCTGGAGGGCACCGAGGCGCTGCCCGTCCGCCGCTACGCGGTGGCCACCGCGGTGGGGCTGCACCGGCTGCGCGGCACCTCCCAGGGTCTGCGCGGCGCCCTCCAACTGGCCTTCGGGGTGAGCCCCGAGATCACCGAGAGCGGCGGCGCCACCTGGTCGGCGCGCCCCCTCGGCGGTTTCCCCGGCTCACCCCGCCCCGGCCTCCATGTCACCCTCCGGGTGCCCGACCCGGCCGCCGTGGACACCCACCGGGTACGCGCGGTGGTCGCGGCGGCCCGCCCCGCCCACCTCCCCTTCACGGTGGAGGTGACGGGCCCGGCGGCCGCACCGTCGCCCTATGTCCCCGACAACCCGTACGCCCCCTCTGCCCCGGAAGGCACCTGACCATGACCGCCCCCACCACGGCCTGCCCGGACTGCGGCACGCCCGCCCGCCAGACGGGCCAGTCCTTCTGCGACTCCTGCGGCGCCTTCCTCCGCTGGGACACCCCGACCCGGCCGTCCGGGGCGGACACGGCCACGCCCGGCGCCGCACCCGGGGCGGCCTCCGGCGCCGCACCGGGACCGGCACCGGCGGACGACGACCCGACCCTGCCGATCCCCGCGACACCCGCCGACGGCCCGGCCCCGGCGACGCCCGCCGCAGGCCATCCCACCCCGCCCCCGCACCCGGCCACCGCGATGCCGCCCGCCGCCGGGCCCGTGGACAGCGCCCCGTCCTTCGGACCGCCGCCGCCCTCCTTCGGCCCGCCGCCGCCGTCCTTCGGCCCCTCGCCGGGCACCGACCCCAGGCAGGCACACGGCGCCACCGGATACGGCCCGGCCACGGGCGCCCCTGGCCACCACCTCGAAGAACCGCCCACACCCACGCCCACATCCCCGCCCGCGACCGGGACCCCCCTCAGCGACACCGCCGTCCGCGCCCTGCTCGTCCCCGTACCGGAGGCGAGCCCCGCCGCGCCGCCGCAGGCACCCGGCACGGTCCTGCCCGGCCGCCCCGAGGCCGCCCGCCCGCAGGTGCGGACGCCGCACGCGGACGTCGGCCCCGAGCAGGGCCCGCCCTGCCCCGGCTGCGGCACGCCGAACGCGCCACGGCGCTACTTCTGCCGCAGCTGCACCAGCCTGCTCAAGGACCGCGGTGAGCTCCCCGCCGAGGGCCCCTACGCGGGCCAGCGGCCCCGGCTCGGCCGCGGCCGGTCCCGCTGGATCGTCCGCGTGGCGGTGGCCGCCGGGGTGGCGGCCCTGGTGGTCGGCGGCATCTTCGGCGGACCGCCCGCCGCACGGGCCGTCCAGGACCATTTCGCCAAGCGGGTCCCCGTCCACCCCACGACCTGGAAAGCCTCGCACTCCGACGCGAAGCAGGGCCCGGACCGCGCCTTCGACGGCTACTCCAACACCTGGTGGGGGACGGGCTATTCGGGCAGCGCCGCCGGCCAGTGGCTGGAGGCGGGCTTCGGCCAGCCCACCGACCTGCTCGCCGTCCTGATCACCCCCGGCACCTCCCCGCGCGCCGCCCAGGCCGCCGCCCAGGCCCGGCCCCAGGAGTTCGACCTGATCGTCACGGACTCGGCGGGCAAGGCGTACACCTCGCACCACCGGATCAACGACGGCGGCGTGCAGCGTCTCGATGTCCGCGTACGGGACGCGACGACCGTACGGCTGGTGCTGCGCGCCGCGTACGGCGCCACCGGCAACAAGGAAGTGGCCATCGCGGAACTGGAGTTCTTCGGCCGCTCCGCCACGTAGCCCGCGCCCGCCGCCGAGCGGGACGGGGCGATTGTCAGTGGCGGCTGGAACGCTGTTCCCATGACCACCACCGGCACGACCACCCCGGACGATCGCCCCGTCCCGCCCATGACCGCCGACGAGCGCACCACCCTCGAATCCTGGCTCGACTTCCACCGCGCCACCCTGGCCGCGAAATGCGCCGGCCTGGACGAAGCGGAAGCCAGAACGCTCTCCGCCGCCCCCTCCCCCCTCACCCTGCTCGGCCTGGTAGAGCACCTGGCGGAGGTCGAACGGACCTGGTTCCGCCGCGTACTCACGGGCGCCGACCTGCCGACCGTACGCGGCGCCGCCTTCGACCCCACCGTGGCCGACGGCGGCTTCACACCCCCGCCCGACGCCACCCTCACCGGGACGCTGGCCCTCTGGCAGGAAGAGATCCGCGCCTCACGCACGGCCACCGCACACCTCCCCCTCGACACCACCGGCGACTTCCAGGGCACCCCCGTCTCCCTGCGCTGGATCTACGTCCACATGATCGAGGAATACGCCCGCCACAACGGCCACGCCGACCTCATCCGAGAACGCATCGACGGAACGACGGGCGTATGAGACGCGACGGCGCTACCCGCCCGCGAGTACGCACCAGACGGTCTTGCTGGCCGAACCCTGCCGTACTTTCTATTTCCCGGGTCGTCCGAGCTGGTGGACTGTCCAACCCGTCGCGCGCCAGGGCTCGGGGTCGAGGGTGGTGCGGCAGTCGATGAGCAGGGGATTGGCGGGACGGTCCACGAGGGCTTGCGGGTTCGCTTGCCGGTACTCGGGCCATTCGGTGGCCAGGACGACGAGGTCTGCGCCGTCGAGAGAAGCGGGAAGGTCGTCGGTGTAGTCGAGTTCGGGGTTGCGGATCATGGCCGTGGCCACGGCCTGCGGGTCGTGCACGGTGACGGTGCCGCCGGCCCGCTGGAGGGCGTGGGCGAGGGCGAGGGCCGGGGATTCGCGCACATCGTTGGTGCCGGGCTTGAACGCCGCACCCCACACGGTCACCCGGGCCCCCTCGACCGGCCGGTCCCCCAGGGCACCGGTGATGAGGCCCATGGCCACGTCGATACGGGTCTCGTTGACCTGCTCGGCGGCGAGCAGGAGCCCGGCGGCCCGGTCGGCACCGAGCTGCCGGGCGGACGCGGTGAAGGCGCGGACGTCCTTGGGAAGGCAGCCACCGCCGTAGCCGATGCCGGGCCTCATGCCACCGGCGCCGATCCGCGGATCGATGCCCAGGATCTCCACGATCTTGGAGATGTCGCCGCCCGCGGCCTCGCACATGTCGGCGACGGCGTTGATGTACGAGATCTTCAAGCCGAGGTAGCTGTTCGCCGCGCCCTTGGCGAGCTCGGCGGTCTGCGGGTCGGTGATGAAGATCGGCACACCGGCGTCCAGGATGCCGGCGTAGACCTCGCGGATCGCCTTCTCCCCCTCGGCGCTGGTGACGCCGGCGATGAGCCTGTCCGGGCGCAGGGTGTCCTCGACCGCGTGGCCCTCCCGCAGGAACTCCGGGTTCCAGACGACCTCGACCGCGCTGCCGACGGGGGCCAGGCGCTGCGCGAGGGCGGTGACCTGGACGGTGGTCCCGACGGTGACGGTGGACTTCCCGACGATCGTGCACGGCCGGTGGAGGTGGGGCGCGAGCTGGCGGATGGCGCCGAAGACCTGTCCGTTGTCGTAGGAACGGCCGTCGGCGTCGATAGGGGTTCCGACGCCGATGAAGTGCAGTTCGGCGACGGCGGCGGCATCGCGGATATCGGTGGTGAACCGCAGCCGGCCGCTCGCGGTGTGGCGCGCCAGCAGCTCGGGCAGGCCGTCCTCGAAGATCGGGCACTCACCGGCGTTGAGCCGATCGACCTTGGCCTGGTCGACGTCCACACCGATGACCTGGTGGCCGAGGTGGGCCATCGCCGCCGCGTGGGGGATGCCGAGGTGACCACAGCCGATCACGGAAACGAGCATGGCGAGTCCTTGTCTCGTCGGGGACACACCGTCACTCGGTGTGCCCCGACGCTATCTGTTGAGTGACGCGCCTTCAGGCGGGTCGGGTGCCGGTCAGACGTTCGCCGAGCGCCTGGCGGAGGTGGAGCGGACGTGATTCCGGGAACGGATCGACGGGCTGACGGGCGTATGAGGCGCGGCATCACCCGCCCGCGAGCACACACCAGACGGTCTTGCTCGCCGCTCCCTGACGGACTCCCCAGCACAGGGCGAGCCCGTCCAGCAGCGCTATCCCCCGCCCGGATTCGTCGTCACCGGCCGCCTGCCGGAGCACGGGCAGGGCACGCGGATCGGGGTCGGTGACCTCCACCCACGTACGGCCGTCCCCGTCCCCCGATACCCGGACGGTGACGGTGACGGGGGTGCCCTCCCCCAGGTGCCGGATCACATTGCTGAGCATTTCGCTGACGCAGAGCTGCACATCGGCACAGGGCCCACCCAGGTACTCGCGCACGGCGTGCCGCAGCGCGGGCACCTCCTTGGGAAAGGCGAGCAACGAGACGGTCAGCGGCCGGAGCGGGGCGGGTGGTGCGGACGGTACGGGTGGCCGGGGTGGCGGTGGCTGGTGCGGCGATGTCACCGGATGGCCGCCCGGACGAGCGCCTCGGTCAGCCGCTGCGCGGTCTCCGCGTTGCAGTTGCCGAGCGCGACCAGCGGCGTGCTCCAACCGCCCGCGAACGTCGGCAGATCGACACCCAGCGACGGCAGCGTGATGCCGTTTGCCTCCAGCGCCGCCCGCAGCCGGCCGACGCAGTCGGGCACGTCGGGGTGGTGATCGTGATCGTGGACACGGGCGTTGGCGTGGGTGTGGTGACGGTCGGACATGGGCGTATGCCTCCCTGTGCGCATTGTGACGAAACGCTCACAGAGTGCCGTGACGCGGCGTAGCGTAAAAGTGTTTCGGACTACACCGCACGACCCGTGGAACGGTGAACCATGCCCGCACGCAAAGACATTGACGGCTCGGTGAGCATCCCAGCCTTCTACGGCAAGGAACTGCGCTGGAAACGGGAGGCGGCGGGCCTCACCCTTCAGGCGACGGTCAAAGGCAGCTTCTACGCAGTCAGCTACCTCAGCGAGATCGAGCGCGGCCAGCGACTCATGCCGCTACGCCTGGCCTGCCACGTCGACCAGTTGCTGAAGACGGACGGCTACTTCGAGCGGTGCTGCAAAGACGTACAGAAGGCCCGGAAGGGCGCTCACGCGGGGTACTTCACCGAAATTGCGCAACTGGAGGGAAACGCGAAGGAGATCGAGTCATGGAATCCCCTCTTGATTCCCGGGCCGCTACAACTGGAGCCATACATCAGAACAGTTATTCGAGCCAGCGACCCTTTGGCCACTGAGGAACTGATTGCCGCGAGGGTTAGCGCAAGGCGTGAGCGTTCTTGGATCCACGAGGATCCGAAGAGCCCCGAGTCCTGGATCGTCCTGCATGAGTCGATCTTGCGGCAGCCGATCCTCGGGCATGACGAGATGGCAGAGCAGCTTGCTCATATCGTCGACGTAGCTCAGCAGCGTCGATTCATTACACAGATCCTTCCGTGTAACGCAGGAGCCCACCCCTTCATGATGGGTGCCACATGGCTCTTCACCTTTGATGATGCCCCGCCCCTCATGTACTCAGAGGGCATGTACTCCGGCCAGACCGTCGATGATCCGGGACTCGTGAAGGACTACGCAAAGGCTTACGGTCGACTCCGAGCCACCGCACTGTCTCCGGAGGCTTCTCTCAAAATGATCGGGCAAGCAGCAGAGGAGTATGGAAATGGCAAGCGTCCGCGTTGATTTGAGCGACGCCACCTGGCGAAAGAGCACCTACAGCAACGGATCCGGAGGTCTCTGCATCGAGGTCGCAGAGGGGTTCGTTGGGGCCGCCACCTGGCGCAAGAGCAGTTACAGCAACTCCAGCGGCGGCAACTGCATCGAGATCGCCCAAGAGTTCGCCGGAGCAGCCCGCTGGCGCAAGAGCAGCTACAGCAACGCCGACGGCGCCGACTGCGTCGAGGTCGCCGACGACATCCCCGGCATCGTCCCCGTCCGGGACTCCAAGAACCCGGACGGCCCGGCGCTCGTCATCCCCGCCGCCGCGTGGAACTCCTTCGTCACGGCCGTCAAAACCGGTGCGGCCAACGGTTTTCACCGGTCGTGACGGGACGGCGGGCGTCGCGCACCCCGCGTACGGCGTGAAGTCTCGGGTCCTGGAGGATCGCTGAGCGGGCAAGGACCCCGCTCGGCGGACCACCCGGTCCACACCCCCGTTCAGTTTCCGCAGATTTCACAAGCGGTTGGGTGTACATCTGGCCAGTGGTCCCGCCACACTTCCTGCTTCCAGCCGCAAGGTCCCGATGGCGACAAGGAGCCAGATGTCTCGCACCCGAGAAACCCGCAAGTCACCACGGAAAACGGTGGTGACCGTCGGGCTACTGGCGGGTCTGACCACCGCCGTCGCCGCCCTGGCATGGCCGGCCGCGGCGGGCCCCGCCGACGCCAAAGGCACGTCCCAGGCGGCACCGGCCAACGGCCCAGTGGGCACCAACTCGTCCGCACCGAGCGGCAAGGTGCTGTGGACCCCGGACATCAAGGCCGGTCCCGCCACGTTCCCGAGTGTCCAGTGCGCCAAGGGCAATTTCGGGGTGGCGAGCGACGCGGTCAAGGGAAAAGTCTGGCGGGCCCGCCAGGCCGGCGGCCAGGAGCGTTGCGAGGTGGTCGGCCCGACCCTGAAGTCCGGCAGCACCTTCTACCTGGGCTGGTCGTCCAAGGTCGACATCCGCGACAGCAACAGCCGTTACGTCTTCCAGCTGAAGTGCAGCCCGAGCTCCGGCACGGCGAATCACCCCATCGAGCTGGACGCCACCAATGGCCGCATCCGCCTCCAGTCGTGGACCTACAAACACGTCGCGGTACCGCTGTGGAGCGCCCCGGTCAAGAACGGTGAATGGCACTCCTACGCCCTGAAGATCCACGCGGGCCGCACCGACGGAACCATCGAGCTGTGGTTCGACGGTGTGAAGCAGAAGTTCGCCAACGGCGCGACGAAGTACACCGGCACCACCTACGACGGCACCTCGGACTACCTCAAGTGGGGTTCGTACCACCCGTCGACCGGCGACGCGACCAACTTGTTCACTTCGCCCCGCATGGCCACGACGCTGGCGGCGGCGACCGCCGGTTCCTGATTCCGGCCGACGCGCCACAACAGGGCTTGCGGCCATAGTCCGTCACAGCCGTCAGGACCGGCGAGGGCATCCGCCTTCGCCGGTCCTGACGGGCCAGGGCGTGCCCGGTCCATCAAGGACCTGAGGCAGCACAACCCGGCCGGGGGCATGCGCCCTTGAGGCGCGCGGTGGAGATCAGTCTTCGTCGCTGTCGGCCGGCCGACAGCCCTGGCCGCTGACCCACAGGCGTCCCTCGGCCCAACCGGTCTCACACCGGTACGCCTTGCCCTCGCGGTTGGCGATGGTGAAGTCGGCGAGCGGGCCCCAGCGGTCGGTGTCGCAGTCCCGCCCGAACACGTTGGGCCCTTCCGCGCTCACGCTGTGGCAGACGATCACTTCCCCGTCCCGCGTCGCGGCACCGCCGTGTGACGAGGCGGCGGTGGCGGTCGCCGGGGCGGCCGTGGCGAGGAACGCCGCGACGGCGCCGGCCGCCAGTGTGCGCAGGCCGATCCGGCGTACTCGTTGTGATGCAGTCATGACGATCTCTCCTTGAGGCTGGCCGGGCACCGGACGTGCCCGAACGGGCGTTGATGCGGGTACGGGCAGTTGCCCCGTCGGCCGTGGCCGTGCGACGCACCCGTTCTCACCGGGCCGTTGGCGCTGTCTTCCCTGATTCCCAGGGGCAGTTGCGACCGCCGTAGATCGTGGCGGCCCACCGACGTCAATCGCGGTCGGCCCATTGGTGTCTTTCCCCGCCGCCTACCGGGCAAGTCGGCCACACCGCCTAAACCACACCTTCGTGCGCAAAGCCGGACCACATACGCCGGAACGGGCGGAGCCCGGCAACCCCTGGGGGCGACCCGACGCCTCGGGCGCGGATCCGTACAACGAAAAGTCCGCTGCTCCGGTGTGCGAGACCGGGGCAGCGGACGTTCTCGGATCGGCGTCGGCGGGACGAGCCCGCGCCGGAGTGGTCAGCCGATGGGGTTGACGAAGGTGGCCGTGTGGGTGGCGGCCTGCTGGTCGATGAGCGGGCCCCAGGGCCAGGCCAGGGACAGCGAGGTGGTCTCGTTCGGCGGGGTGACGGTCACGGAGGCGGGCTTCCAGGAGCCCTCCGCGTTGTTCTCGGTCAGGCCGAGGTTGATCGTGAAGTCGGTGCTGTCCCCGGGCCTCAGGGTGATCGAGCCGTGCTTGGCCGAGGAGCGGCGCAGCGACCAGCTCGTACCGCCGTTGTCGGGCTTGAGGTCCACGCCCGGGAAGCCGCCGATCACGCAGGTGCGGCTGCCCTTGTTGGTCAGCACGATGCTGGTGGTCGTCGCGCCGCTCGCGTTCGGGTCCGGGGTCGCGTCCTCGCCCATGGCGAACGCTGCCTTCAGCCCGGAGGTGTGGCAGCGCTCGACGCCCGAGGCCGCCCGGCCACCGCTGTTGGCGTGCGTGGTACCCGACTGCTTGCCCGCGGTGCTCGACTGCCTGCCCGAAGTGGCCGCCTTGGCGTCGACCTTGGCGTCGGTCTTGGCGTCGGCCTTGGCGCCGGAGTCCGTCTGAGCCTCGGAGCCCTGCGCCCCGTCGGGACCCTGCGCCCCGGCGGAGGCACCCGCGCCACCGGACTCGGCGGCCACGCCCGTGTCCGTCTGACCCGCGGCCTTCGTACCGGCGACGTCCGCACCGGAGCAGGCGGTCAGGGTGAGGGCGGCGGCTGCGGTCAGGGCCGCGGCGGCGACGCGGAGGGTGCGGCGACGGGCGGTGCGGACGGTGGTGTTGGAGCGCATTTCGGGTCCCCCAGGGGCAGTCGGTGTCGTTCTCTCCTCGGTACGACAACCACTCTGCCCGGGGCCACTATCGAGGGGCTGCCGCTCCCCTAACACCCTGCTAACACCGGGCAAGAGGGACGTTTGCGAGTCGCTGCCCGATTCGCTGATGCCCGATTCTTCGCTGCGGTGGGGATACGGATTCCCCGGACGGATCACGGGCCATATCCGCTGTCCGCTATCCGTTATCCGCTGTCCACCGTCCACCGTCCACGGCAGAGGTGTGCCGGTGATCGCCCCGGGGGCGACGGTGGTGCCGCCCCCGGCGCTCGGACGGGTATCAGCGGCGGGCTTCGACCTTCAGGTCGCCCTGGGCGAACGCGCGGCCCATGTCGCTGGCGAGCATGTCGTGCGGGTAGCCCAGTCCGACCGCACTGGCCGCGTCCAGGCGGGACAGTTGGGCGGCGGTGAAGCCGACCTCCAAGGCGCCCAGATTGTCCGCCAGTTGCGCGGGGGTGCGGGCGCCGATGACCGGTGCCGTCACGCCCGGGTTCAGCAGGGTCCAGGCCAGCCCGACCTGGGCGGGTGTGCGGCCCAGCTCCGTGGCGACCTCCTGCACGACGTCCGCGATGGCGAGGTTGCGTTCGGTGAGCGTGCCCCGGGCGAAGTTGAAGCTCTTGCGGGTGCCGTCGCCGGATGCGGCATCCGCCGGGGTCAGGTCGTCGCGGCTGTACTTGCCGGTGAGCACCCCGCCGGCCAGCGGTGAATACGGGATCACCCCCAGCCCCATCTCACGTGCCATGGGAATCAGGTCGCGTTCCCCGCCGCGCTCGATCAGGTTGTATTCGATCTGTAGCGCCACCAGCGGTGACCAGCCGCGCAGGTCCGCGATCGCCTGCATGCGCGACACCTGCCAGGCCGGGGCGTTGGAGATCGCCACGTACAAGACCTTGCCCTGCCGGACCAGATCGTCCATACCGCGCAGGATCTCCTCGACCGGCGTCGTGAAATCCCATACGTGCAGATAGAGCAGATCGATGTAGCCCGTATTCATCTGCCGCAGGCTGGATTCCACCGACGCGAAGAGGTTCTTGCGGTGCGGGCCCCCGGAATTCGGATCGTTCGGCCGGCGCAGCGTCGTGTATTTCGTCGCCAGCACCAGGCTTTCGCGGTTGTCGCGGGTGAATTCGCCCAGCAGGCGCTCGGAACTGCCGTTGGTGTAGGTGTTGGCGGTGTCGATGAAATTGCCGCCGCGCTCGACGTAATGGTCGAACAGCTTGCGCGCCTCGTCCCGCTCGGCGCCCCAGCCCCACTCGGTGCCGAAGGTCGCCGCGCCCAGCGCCAGCGGTGAGACCCGCAGCCCGGAGCGGCCCAGCAGCCGGTAGCTGTCGAGGGTGAGCGACATGGTGGCCTCCTGTGCCTGTGATCCGTTGTCGGGTACGAGTCTGTGACCGCCGCGAGCCGGGAGTAAGGGAGGGAAGTTCCTGGGAAGGCCAGTCCCACCCTGGCTGTTGGAGCGAACATGACGACCCCCACCGTGGACACCACACAGGAACTGGCCGCGTTCCTGCGGAACCGGCGTGAACGCCTGGACCCGCACGCTCTCGGTCTGCCATCGCGCCGTCAGTCCCGGCGCACCCCGGGACTGCGCCGCGAAGAGGTCGCCGAACTGGCCGGGGTCAGCGTCGACTACATCGTGCGGCTGGAACAGGGCCGCGGGCTGCGCCCCTCCGCGGACGTGGTGGAGGCGCTGTCCCAGGCGCTGCGCCTGACCCCCGACGAACGCACCTACCTCTTCGACCTGGCCCGGCAGCGCCGCCCCCGCAACGCCGACGGGCCCGCCACCACGGCGGTGCCGCCGCTGACCCGGCTGGTCACCGACCTCTCGCCACTGCCGGCCATGCTGATGAACCACCGCTACGACATCCTGGCCTGGAATGTCGAAATGGCCAGGCTGCTGCTGGATTTCGACACCCTGCCGCCGCCGCAGCGCAACTCGATGTGGCTGTGCCTGATGCACCCGGAAATACGCGAGTTCTACGTCGACCGCGAACGCGTCGTGCGGGAGGGAATCGCCCATCTGCGCGCCGCGTGGGCCGCACATCCGGAGGATCGGGTGCTGACCGACCTCATCACCGAATTCACCACTGGTGACGAGGAGTTCGCGCGCTTGTGGGCCGAACGAGACGTCAAGGTCAACGGCCGCGGGCGCAAGGTGATGCGGCGTCCTGACGTCGGTGCGATCACCGTGCATTTCGAAGTGCTGGTGCCACTTCAGGATCCGGACCAGCGATTGGTGATCTACCGCGCCGCGGACGAGGAGAGCCGGTCGGCATTGGACCGGTTGTGCGCACGGTGATGCCGAACCGCCGGGCCCCGGCCGAACCGTCATTCCGGCGGGGGCGTTCCGGCGAGAACGCTCCGGCTCGATCACGTCCGTGAGCTGCGGCGGATCCTGGAGTACACGGAGTTCGCCGAGGCGGAGGCGGAACTGCGGGTGTGGGTGGACGCGCGGGCCTGGACGACCGGGGAGGGCCCGAAGGCGCTGTTCGGCCGTTGGAGGAGATAGCTTCCCCGGATGGTTACGTTGAGTAATGATGCTGGTCAGCCGGTGCTGCGGCAGCTGAGGTTCTTCTCCGGGAGTCGGCCCGTGGTGAGGTAGGTGTTGACGGCGTGGTCCGCGCAGGGGTTGGTTCCGTAGACACCGTGTCCCACACCGTCATGGACCGTGACCATCCTGGAGCCCTTCATGGCCTTGTGGAGGCCGGTGGCCCCGACCAGCGGGGTCTGCGAGTCCCATTCGTTGTTCACGATCAGCGCACCGGTTGTGTTGTCCACGGTGGTCGTGGGCTCGGTGGCCTTCGGCCAGAACGCGCAGGCGTTGATGTTGGACGCGGAGCCCGCGAAGAGCGGATTTTTCTGCTTGTCCAGGGCCGCATCACGGCTGTACTGCTCGGGGTCCCGGGGCCAGGAGTCGCTGTCGGCGCACGTCACACTCCAGTAGGCGGAGTAGAAGTTGCCGGTCGCGCCGGACGCTGCGGACGGCCCGGCAGCAGGTTTCCCGGGGGTCCCGGAGGCGGGAGCATTGGTGGGGTCGGCCGTGTTGAGTCCGGCGATCGTCTTGGCGGCCTTGTCGACGTCGTAGAACACGGTGGGGAAGCCGGAGACGAAATCATGGACCGGATTCGGGGCGGGCCTGTTGAACAGGGCCCAGAACGATTCGCGGACCTTGTCGGGGGTGTCTCCCAGCCCATACGTGGCGTGCCGCTGCGCGGTCCATTGCGTCCACCGGGTGAAGGCCCTCTCCGTGTCCTGCGCCCTGTCCTGGAAGACTCCCCGCCAGACGCGTCCGGGGTTCATCGCGCTGTCCAGGACGAACCGGTCGGCCCGTTCCGGGAACATCTGGGTGAATACGGCTCCGAGATAGGTCCCGTAGGAAATACCGAGGTAGGAGATCTTCTTCTCGCCAAGCGCTCCGCGGATGACATCCATGTCGCGGGCCGTGTTCCGGGTGGTGATGTGCGCCAGGACACCGCTGTTCTTGCCCTGGCATTTCTCCACGACGGTCCGAGCCCGTGACACATCCTCCTCAAACGTCTCGGGCCGATAGGCAGGGCCGCTGAGGGAAAGCTCCTGGTCTGTCAGGCCGCAGTCGACGGGAGCGCTCCGGCCCACGCCTCGCGGATCGAAGCCGATCAGGTCGAAACGACGGCTGACGGAATCCGGAATGACGTTTTTCTCCAGCATCATCGCCGGCAGGGTGAGTCCCTCACCGCCCGGGCCGCCGGGGTTCATGAACAGCACGCCATGCCGCTCGGACGGTTCACTCGCCTTGATCCGCGATACCGCGATGCTGATGCTTTTCCCGCCGGGACGACCGTAGTCGAGAGGCACTTCGACGTCGGCGCACTCCGCGGGCCCGCCGTCATCACAGGACTGCCAGTCAAGTCTCTGATCGAAGTACGCCGACAGCGCCGCGTCGGCCGGCGCGGCCGAAGCCGCCGACGGAGCCAGCAGGGGAACCGAGGCCGCCGCCACTCCCAGCACCACGGTCAAAAATATTCGATTGCTCCGCATGCAGGAGATATCCCTTCACAGTCCGTCAGCGCGCACGCTTGGTGCCTTGTCGATCGCAGCGTCATGAGAGGGCTCTTGCCGTTGACGCCGGTCAGGTTTTGCCGTCCATGGCGAAGGACGGGGTGCCCTCGACGCCGTCCTTGTTGTCGGATGGGTGCCCGAGTCGTGGCGGCGGTCCGGGCGGTCACCGGTTTCGGGCCCGCAGGATCGTGCAGCCCAGCGCGCCGACAGCCAGGAGTGTCCCGCCCAGGAACAGCGCGATCGCGCCGAGCACGCCGGCGGGCTGCCAGCTCTCACCCGCATTCGCGTTCGCCGTGAACGCGCCGACGATCAGCAGCCCGGCGGCGAGGGCGGTGAGCGCACCGGCGCCCAGCATCCCCGTGACCAGGCCGCTCCGGGCCCGGCTGGGCTGGACGGTGAGGGCGTTGTCAGGGGTGTTCATCGGCTTTCTCCTCTGAGTGCGGAACCAACTGGGTGCACTTCGAAGAGTGGCCCGCGAACGCGTCGGGGCGTGCGCAGCCGTGTATCAGCGACCGCACCGGTTTGCAGCCGTTCCGCAGCAGGACGCCGGCCGCGGGGCGTCAGTGCGGCAGGCGCACCGTTGCCACGGCTCCGCCGTCGGGGGCGTTGGCCAGGTGCAGTTCGGCGCCGAGCAGGCCGGCTTGGCCGAGGGCGATGGTCAGGCCGAGGCCGTGGCCGGTGCCGCGTTCGGCGGAGCCGGTGTGGAAGCGGCGCGGACCGTGCCGCAGCAGGTCCTCCGGGAGGCAGGGCCGGGTCTTCGTAAGCGCCGACACCGCCAGGCTGACGGGCCGAGGGCATCCGCACCCCCCATTCCCCTCCACTTGCCCCACCAGGTATCTTGCATCGCATGGAACCAGGTGATTCGACCAAGCAGGCGAGGGCAGCCGCCCAGCTGCGCAAGGGTGTCCTGGAGTACTGCGTACTCGCCCTGATGCGGGACCGCCCCCGCTACGGCGTGGAACTCCTCCACGCCCTGGAGGAATCCGGCGCCCTGGCCACCAGCCAGGGCACGGTCTACCCGCTGCTCTCCCGGCTCCGCCGCGACGACCTGGTCACCACCACCTGGCAGGAGTCCGCCTCCGGACCGCCCCGTCGCTACTACGCGCTCACCGACAGCGGCCGGGCCGCACTCGACGAGTTCACCCGCGTCTGGCCCGGCTTCCGCAACGCCGTCGACGCCTTCCTGAACACCCCGCACCCCTCCACCGGAGACCTCGCATGAAGACCTCTGCCGACCTCGTACGCGACTACCTCTCCGCCGTCGAGCGCGAGACCTCCGCACTCCCCGCCGACCGCCGCCAGGAACTCCTCGCCGACCTCGCCGAACACGTCGAGGTGACGCGCGCCGAACGCCCCGATGCCGCGATCGGCGAGGTCCTGGCGGAGCTGGGGGACCCCCGCACGATCGCGGCGACGGCGCTGGCCGAGGCGGGAAGCGGGGCCGCCGGGGTCCCGGCCCGGGGCGATGCGGGCGCGCCCGCCCGGCGCGGCAAGGTGCACCCCCTGGTCCCGCTCCTGATGCTCACCCTCTCGGTGCCCTTCATCATGGTCTTCCCCTACCTCCCCGGGCCGCTGTTCGGCGTCCTGTTCCGCATCACCGGCGCGGTACTCCTCTGCACCTCGGTGCACTGGACCGCCGTCCAGAAGACCACCGGCGTGCTGCTCACCGTCGTCCTGCCGACCGTCCTCTTCACCACCTGGAACCTGGCCAACGGCAACACGTCGAGCGCCGCCCCGACCGTCGTGTCCACCCTGGCCAACCTGGCGGTACTCGTCCCGATCGCCGGCACGGCCGCCTGGCTCTGGCGGGTCCGCCGCGCCTGAGCGCGGCCGCCGGGACATCGAGGCCACCAGCTCGCCGCGCCGGCCTTCGCCGATCCCGTCCGCGAACGCCTGGCGCGGGCCTCGCCGCTCGTCGGGCCCGACGCACCTCCGCGTCGGACGGCCCTGTTGGTGCGCGTGCGCTTCCGTCGGCGTTCCCGTCACGTCCCGGAACGCGAGTGCCGCTGCTTGTAGTCGTCCTTGTCGGACTTGGGCGGCCGTCCGCCTCGCGATCCGCGCTTGAGGCGGTTGCGGACGCGGTCCGTCGGGACCGGGATCCGCTTGCTTGGAGTGCGCTCCAAAGCCATAGCGTTGAGACAGCTGAACCGAACACCCAACGCGTCGACGCATCGACGCATCATCCCGCACGACCAACTGGAAAGACGGCAAGTGGTAGACAACCAATTCACCACGCATGCAGAACTTTTCGAGCTGCGGGGAAAGCGCGCGCTCGTCACCGGTGGCACCCGAGGCATCGGAATGATGATCGCGCGTGGCCTTCTCCAGGCGGGCGCCCGCGTGGTCATCAGCTCACGCAACGCAGAAGCGTGCGCTCAGGCACAGGAACAGCTGTCCACATTCGGTGAGGTGCGGGCCATTCCCGCCGACCTGTCCCGCCACGACGAGTGCCGGCGACTGTCCGACCTCGTCACCGCCGACTCGGAGCGTCTCGACATCCTCGTCAACAACGCGGGCGCCATCTGGGACGAGCCGCTGGCGACGTTCCCGGACGCGGCCTGGGACACGGTCGTCGACCTCAACCTGAAGTCGCCGTTCTGGCTGGTCCAGGCGCTGCTGCCGGCACTTCGCAGGGCGGGCACCGCCGACGATCCCGCGCGGATCATCAACATCGGCAGCATCGCCGCCATCCACATCCCCCAGCGGCCCAACTACTCGTACTCCAGCAGCAAGGCCGCACTGCATCAACTCACCAGAGTGCTCGCCAAGGAACTGGGACCGCAGCACGTCACCGTGAACGCCGTGGCGCCGGGACCGTTCCCGTCGGCGATGATGGCGGCAACCCTCGATGAGTTCGGCGAGGCGATCGCCGCGTCGGCCCCACTACGCCGGATCGGCCGCGACGACGACATGGCGGGCGTCGCCGTGTTCCTCGCCAGCCGGGCAGGCGCATACCTGACAGGCACCGTGATCCCCGTCGACGGCGGCATCGCCACCACCGCGTAGGCCGACCAGGGTCTGTTGGCGAGAGTTGATCTCGATCGTTGGTGATCATGTCCTGTGGGACGTGGGGATCCGACGAACGGCCGGTGGGCCCGACTTGAGCCGCTGTTGCCGCGGGGCATCAGGTCGGGCCGTCCGCCGGTATGGACGCGGCGGCAGCTGATGGACGGCATACGGTGGCGGCCCCGGACGGGTGGGCGGGTCTCGATCTGCGGGCCGGCCGCGACGCGAAGTTCCGCCGCTCTCCGGCTCACGCCACCGTGCAGGTCCGGCAGCGCGTCCAGCATGTGCGGGACAGCCTGTCACTCAGCCATGGCCAGCACATCGCGGACCAGACGTCGCTCGTACTCGCGATCGATGGGCAAGGCGAATACGACGTGGTGGTACAGAGGTGCGATGACATGGTCGAGGATCTGCGGGACGCTCGGTGTCTTCTCACCGCGTTCGCGGGCCCGGCTCACCACCTCCGATGCCTGCTCGCGCCGCTTCTCCGTGACCGGGCAACTCGCGACGGTCTCGGTGCGGGCCGACACCATCGCGCGCAGGTATCGGGCTCGGTGGGGGCGTGTGATGTCGCGGGCGATGACCTGCGCCCACTCGGTCAGATCCTGCTGGAGGGATCCGGTGTCGGGCGCTGACTCACCGTCCCGGGTCAGGGCGGCGACAGCGACTTCCTCAAGGAGAGCGTGGACGCTGTCCCAGCGTCGGTAGAGCGTCGTCGGGTTGACCCCGGCCCGTTCGGCGATCACGGGAAACGTGATCTTCTCGGCGCCCTCGCCCACGAGTTCACCGACCGAGGTGTAGATCGCGGTCAGTACTCGACTGCTCCGCCCTCCGGGGCGGCTGGCGGCTGTTTGGTGAGACACGTCACCAGCATACGCAAAGATCTTTGCTTCTACTACGATGAGCCGCCCCGGGCTAAAGCAAAGATCATTGCATTTCGCTGGAGGTCGCGTGCTCAACCGTTCAGTTTCGTTCTTCCTGGCCGGGGCCGTGGGCGCAGCCACGCTCACTGCCGCTTCGGCGCCGTCTCCCCTCTACCCGGTCTATCAGCGCCTGTGGGACCTCTCCACGTTCACCTTGACGGTCGTTTTCGCCGTCTACGTCCTCGCCTTGCTCGCCGCCCTGTTGACCGTCGGATCGATCTCCGACCGGGTGGGCCGTCGGCCTGTCGCCTGCGGTGCCCTGGTGCTGCTCGCTCTGGGCATGCTGCTCTTCACCGTCGCCACCGGCGTCGGCGGCCTGATGGCCGCGCGCATTGTGCAGGGGCTTGCCGTGGGGACAGCCGCCGGCGCCACTACGGCCCTGATCATGGAGTCCGCGCCGAACCCCCGGCTCGGCTCGACCATCAGCAGCGCGGTCCCTTCCTTGGGGATAGCGATCGGGGCTGTCCTCGCCGGCGCCTTGGTGGAGTTCGCGCCACTGCCCCGCCAACTCGTCTTCTGGATCCTCACCGCCGTGTACCTGGTGCTGGCGGCACTCGTCTGGCTGGTTCCCGAGAAAGCTCGATCCGACTCGCCACCCCGGGAAAGGATGTGGCGGTCACTGCTGCCCAGCGCTCAACTCCCGCGGGCCACGCGGCCGGTCTTCGTCGCACTGGTGCCGTCGATCAGTGCGACGTGGGCCCTTGGCGGCTTGTACCTCTCGCTCGGATCGTCGATCCTCACCACGGTCCTCGACGTGCACAGCCACTTCGTCGTGGGCGTCATCCTCGGCGTCTTCTTCGTCGCGGGGACGGCGGGCACTGTCGCGTCGGCCTTCGCTCCGCCACGGCACCGCGCATGGTTCGGCCTCGGGCCCCTCGCCATTGGCGTCCTGGTCACCATCGCAGCCATGTCGACGGGTGTACTGCCGCTCTACGTCGTCGGCTCGCTGATTGCGGGATTCGGGTTCGGGGCGACGTTCCGGTTCGCCGTCCATGCCCTCGGTGAGGCGGCACCGACCGCCCGACGGGGCCAGGTGTTCGCGACGATGTACATCGTCAGCTATCTCGCCTTCAGTGTGCCTGCGCTCGCCGCCGGGCTCGCTGTCGAGCGATTCGGACTCAAACCAACAGCCGTCGTGTATGGAGCCCTGGACATCGCACTGGTCCTGTTCGCTCTCGTTGCCGGAATCGCCCACGCGCGTCGACGGGATGGCGAGGACGATGTCCGGCGCGATATCGCACCGCCGTTGGTCTCGCGCATTTTCGGCACGCCTCGCCACACCACGCACTACCTGGAGTGCGGACCAGCCGATGGACCGCTGATGTTCTTCCTCCACGGGTGGCCGGGCATCGGGTTGTTGTGGCGGGCCCAGATGGAGGCGTTCGCTGCCGACGGGTGGCACTGCATCGCGCCCGATCTGCGCGGGTACGGCGAATCCTCCGCCCCGGCGGATACCGACGCCTACACCGTCGAGGAGGTCGTGATGGACCTGACGGAGCTCCACGACCATCTCGGCGGCAGAACCGCGGTCTGGATCGGCCACGACTGGGGCAGCGTCGTGGCGGGAGCAGTGGCCGCTCACGAGCCGGAGCGGTGCCGCGGCGTGGTGTTGACCTCGTGGGCCTACTACCCCACCGCCAACAGCCTGGCCACACTCATACCCCTGGTCGACCGTCAGCTCTACCCGGCCGACCGGTATCCGGACGGACAGTGGGACTACTACCGCTACTACACGACACACTTCGAAGCGGCGGTCGCCGACCTTGACGCGGCTCCGGTGGCAACGCTGGCATCGGTATATCAACCGGGCAGCCCCGCCGCGATCGGCGCCATCTCACCGACGGCCACGGTCACACGCGACGGCGGACGCTTCGGCGCCGTGCACCACGCACCGCCGACGCCGGCCGATCCGGCTCTCTGGCCACCGGCGGACTTCGACACCCTGGTGCAGGCGTTCGCAACTCACGGCTTTCGTCCTCCCTCTGCGTGGTACACAAACGACGAAGCCAACATCGCTTACGCGCGCAAAGCACCCGACGGCGGGCGCCTGACGCAGCCGGTGCTGTTCGTCAACGGCGAGTGGGACGCGATCTGCAACATCTCGGGAAACGGCCAAGGCGACCCGATGCGCGCGGCCTGCGCAGATCTCACCGTGGCGCGGGTGCCCGCAGGACACTGGCTGCCGCTTGAGAACAAGGCTCAACACATTGAAGCCATCCGCACCTGGCTCCGCTCCAAGAATCTTCGATGAGCAGCGAGATATGGGCTCGTCCGGCTCGAAGCTCCGGCAGCGCGGCGTCATCTTGCCGGGCGGTGCGGGACGTGGGTCCAGAACAGCGGGGACGGGGCCCGCCGGTCGGCGTCGGTGAGCCTCTTGTGCCACTTCTCCTCGCTCAGGATGTCCTCCGCTACAGAGAGCTACTTGTCACTTCGCCGTACCTTCGGGAGAACAGGGCCGACTCGATCGCCGGGGCGAGGCAGCCGCACCGGTCCGGCTCCCCGGTCTCGACAACGTGACAGTGCCCGTTCACCTGGCCGCCCACTTGATCGCTTATTGATAACGGGTCTAGTCCATAGCGCGGAGCTGATGTCCCTTGATCCCGCGCGACAGCCGAAAGGTAAGACCATGGAACGCAGATCCCTGCTCGGCGCAGGCGCCGGAGCACTGGTGCTCGGAGGTCTCGCCCAGGGGACCGCCGAGGCAGCAGCCGCCCACGGCGCTCGCGATCTTGTGGCCACGTTCAATGTCATCAGTGACATTCAGGGCGATCTCGGCGACTTCGCCCAGGCGCTCAAGGACATCAAGGCCACCAACCCGCGCTCTTCGGGCATGGCCGTCGTCGGGGACATCACGCCGCGCGGCTACGACTTCGAGTACGCCGATGTGCAAAAGGTGCTGAACCGGGGGCCGAAGCCGCGCGAGGTGGCCTGGGCCATCGGCAACCATGAGTTCTACGTCCCCAAGTGGGCGGACCCGGACACGCTCGCCCAGAGCACCTGGCCCAACGGCGCCACCGAGGAATCCCTCTTCCGCAGCTTCTACCGATTCGCCGGGCGGTCCAGGATCTATGCGGAGACGACATTCGGCGGCATCCCGGTTCTGACCCTCGGTACCGAGCGCTATATGAAGTACCACGACCACTCCTTGTGGGACGAGGTGTGGATCAGCGAGGCGCAGTTCCAGTGGCTCGAAACCCGCCTGCGGTACTGGGCGCGGCGCCGCAAGCCGGTCATGGTGATGTCCCACCACCCGCTGCCCAACACCGTCTCCGGAACCCGGAACAAGCTCTACATGAGCGACTACCTCCAGCCCGATCGCCTCCTCGGCCTCCTCGGTCGCTACCGCGATGTGTTCCTCTTCAGCGGCCACACCCACTGGGACCTGACCCTCTCCGACTGGTACGTGCGGCGCATCGTGCCCGGCACCGCCAACCTCGACGGCTTCTCGGTGGTCAACACCGGCGCCGTGCAGACCGGTTTCGCCGACAACGGACAGGGCGGCGAGATCACGGTTCCCGGTAACTTCAACCAGGGTCTCCAGGTTGAAGTGCACCGCGACCGCGTCGTCATCAAGGCACGTGACTTCGCGGCAGGCACCTGGATGAAGCAGATATCCGTACCGCTCTCCACGCGGATCTGACCCTCAGGAGCGGCCGGCGCTCCGCGCCGACCGCCTTCGGTAACGCTCACGTCTTCGGCCCGCAGGCGCTCTGCATGGCCGGCTGGTCGCGGCCTGGCAGGACAGCGCACCGCAGCCGGCCGCGGTCCGCTCGAACACTCCTCACGGGGCGATCGAGCGGACCGCGCCCCGCAGCCGCCCCAACGGCCGCCTTGACCGGTGGAAGCGGCACGGCAGTCCGGGCACGCGCGCACGGTAGGACGCTCTCCGACAGCCCAGCACCGGGCGGACCGGGCGCCGTACCTTCGCCGAGGCCCCCGCCGACCGTCCACCGGCTCGTCCCACCGTGCCCCCGTGGAAGCCATCGGGGGCGCGGTGCTCGGCGAACTCGGCCGGCTGCCGGCCGTTTTTACGGCTGACGGGAGCGAGCAGGCCCCGCACGTAGTCCCGCCGCCGACGCCGACGCCGGTCGGCCACCTCCGGCCGCGCGGTGACCCGCACCCTGGCACCGCACCCGGCACAGCGGTCGGCCCACGAGACCGGACGCCGAAACATCATTGACTTTCCAAAAAGGAAAGACCTTGAAATGATGGCAATCATCAGCCGGTGCCCGACAGCCGGCAGCCGGTCGTTTCCCTACCGAGGGGCCAGGAACACCCGATGTCAGCGCAGGACAGCACCCCCGCCGCACCGTCGAGTCCGGCCGCGTCGCCGGATGACCCGGACGCCGCCGCGAGCGCCCTGCGGGATGCCGAGGCGGCCCGGAGCCGGGCCGCGCTCCAGGCGCAACTCGTACCCGCCTGGTACGGACCGTCGGCCGCCGCCCTCCTGACGGCCTACAGCGTCGGTATGGGCCTGGCCCACGCCGAAGGCACCGCCGGCCTGTGGACGTGGGCAGGTCTCCCGGTCATCCTGCTCGGCCTCGGGCTCGCCCGGCTCCGTAAGCGGAGTACCGGTGTGCTGGTGGGGCGGTCCGGAGCGCGGAAGCGGGCGGTCGCCCTCGCCGTTCTCGCGGCGTTCCTCCTGGTGGCGGGGGTGTGCCGGCTGCTCGGGCTCGGGGTCCCGGCCACCGTCGCGGTGACGGGCACGGCGCTGGGGCTCGGCGTCTGGGTCCATGCCGTGCAGCAGAACCGCACGGTCGAGCGGAAGCTGCGGGAGTACGTATGACTCCGGACGTACCGCCAACGGACGGTCCGGCCCTTGACGCGGCGTTCCGCCACCCCACCCGGCTGACCGTCGCGGCCTTTCTCTCCGCCTGCGACGAGGCCGAGTTCGGGACGGTGCGCGACTACTGCCAGGTATCCGACTCGGTCCTCAGCAAGGCCGCCGCGGGGCTGGAGGCCGCCGGATACCTCGGCATCCGCAAGGGCGCCGTCGGCAGGCGCTTCCGCACCTGGCTCTCCCTCACGCCCACCGGACACGACGCGCTGGCCCGGCACTTGGCGGCCCTCCAGGACATCGCGTCCGCGGCCCGGAGCGCCGGAGCGAGAGCGCGGGGCGGGACGGCACCGCCCGCGTCACCGTCCTCCGGTCCGTAACTCGCCGTCGGCGCCCCTGGTGCTCGTGATCCGGGATGGTACTCAGGCCCTCGGCTGGGTGAAGCGGATGCGGTTGCCGAAGGGGTCGCGCAGACCGCAGTCGGTGCCGTACGGGCGGTCGGTGGGCTCCTCGGTGAACTCGACGCCCCGGCCCAGCAGCGTCTCGTACGTCTTGCGGCAGTCATCCGTGGTGAAGATGAGCCAGCCGCCCATCGCGCCCTTGGTCACCAGCTCGCGGACCTGCTGCGCCGTCTCCTCGGACATCGCCGGAGCGCCCGGCTTCTCCAGCAGGATCTGGCGCTCCGGGTGGCCGGGGACACAGACGGTCAGCCAGCGCATGAAGCCCAGGGGGACATCGGCGCCGACCTCAAGGCCCAGCTTGCCGACGTAGAAATCGAGGGCCTCGTCCTGGTCGAGAACGTATATCTGCGATTGCGTGATGGCGTTGAACATGTGCTTCACGCTACGCGGCGAGCCGTGCGAGAACTTATCCAAAACTGCTCAGCCGACGGCCGGTACGGGCGGTGCGGGCGCCCCGGACGAAACCGAGGGTCAGCGCGACTTCGGGAAGGCCGCGCGCAGCCCGGAGCCGTTGACGACGAACGCGGTCGCGGCGATGGCGAGGGCGCAGGTGGCCTGCATCAGGGCGAACCACGGCGGGCAGACACCGGGGATCAGGTCGACGGCGATGATCGCGACCGGCATGACGACCGAGATGATCCGCACCCGGAGATAGGCCCAGCGCGCTCCCCGTGCGGCCAGGACGGTCAGCCAGTAGGTCACCGCGGCGCTCGCGAGCACCCCGGCCGACCGGCCCCACATGAACGACGTCACCGGCTGCCCGGTGAGCGCGCGGATGACGACCGTGCCGAGGACCGCGGCGGCGAGCGCGCCGTAGACCGCGACGAGTGCCTTCGTCCGGCCGAAGGCCCGTTGGCTGCGCGGGTGGTTGAGGTGGGCGGGCCCGGCCTCGGGCGTGGTGTGGTCGGCGGTTTCCATGTCGCTGTCTCTCTTCCCTCGTGTGGTCGATCGGTGCGGTGTCGACGCTAGGGAGCGCGGAGGTGGCGCGGTATGCGCCTGGACGTACGGCCGGGTGGGGCCAGACCCACTCCGGAGCCGGTCCCCGGGGCATCGGGATCCACACGGTGCACAGTGGGAAAAGCGCCGAGCCGGACCGGCCTGATCAGCGCATCGCTGACAGCACGGGGCCAGGGTCGGCAGGACGAAGGGGAAGGAAGGGTCATGCGACAGGTCGTGTCGTGGGGGGCGAGTGCCTGCGTGGGGTTCGTGCGCGCTTGTGCGGTGATGGTGGTCAGCATGCTGATCCCGGCCGTGTGGGCCGCCGCCGTGGCGCTGGGGATCTGGTGGGGGGCGGCCAACCCGTGGTCGTGGCTGGCACCGTTCGTGCTGGTGAGCGTGGGCACGCTCGCCCTGTCCCGCCCGGTCTGCCAACTGGTCCGCCATCTCGTCGCGCGGTGGACCGCCACCGCCATCCCCGCCGGATACCGGCAGGCCGGACCGGTGACGCGGATGTCCACCGGGTACTGGTGGAACGGCTTCGGCTACGAACGCACCAGCCGCGACGCCCTCATGGACCAGCGGTGGCGGATCCGGTGGCAGGACCCCGCCAACTGGCGCGACCTGCGGTTCACGGCGATCGTGCCGTTCACGGCGGGCCTGGTCGCGGCCCTCCCGCCCGCCGGAGTGGCCGCGGCGGTCCTCGGGCTCGGACAGCCGGGGCCCGTCGCCCGCGTCGCCGGGGCGCTCGGCCTGGTCGTGGCCGCCGCCGGGGCCCCGTACGCCTGGCGGCCCGTCGTGCCGGTGGCCGTCCGCTTCCTGCGCCCGTCGCCCGCGATGGCGCTGGCGGACCGGGTGGACGAGCTGACCGCCCGGCGCGCGGACACGACGGTCGCACAGGCCGCCGAGATCCGCCGGATCGAACGGGACCTGCACGACGGGGCGCAGGCCCGCCTGGTCTCGCTCGGGCTCTCCCTGGCGACCGCGGAGAAGCTGCTGGCAACCGACCCCGAGCAGGCCAAAGCACTGATGCGGGAGGCGCGGACCGGCGCCGCCACGTCCCTGACCGAACTCCGCGAACTGGTCCGGGGAATCAACCCACCGGTGCTGAGCGAACGCGGGATCGTCGACGCCGTCCGCGCGCTCGCCCTGGACAGCCCGCTCGACGTGACCGTCGGCGCCGACGTCCCGCTGCGCCTGGACCCGCCGATCGAATCCGCCGTGTACTTCGGCATCGCCGAACTGGTCACCAACGCGGTCAAACACGCCCACGCGACCCGGGTGCGGATCTCCCTCACCCGGGACGGCACCGGTACGGGCGCCGGTACCGGCACCTGCCTCGTCGTCGAGGTCGAGGACGACGGCCGGGGCGGCGCCGAGGTGCGGGCCGGCGGTGGACTCGCGGGGCTGCGCCGCCGCCTCGCGGCCTTCGACGGCACCCTGGAGATCACCAGCCCGGCGGGCGGTCCGACCCGTGTGAAGATGGCGGTGCCATGCGAATCGTTGTAGCCGAAGACCTCTACCTCCTGCGCGACGGGATGGTCCGCCTCATCGAGGCGTACGGACACCAGGTGGTGGCGACGACGGCCACCGGCCCCGAGACGCTCGACGCGCTGCTGACGTGGCGGCCGGATGTCTCCCTCATCGACGTCCGGATGCCGCCGACCCAGTCGGACGAGGGCCTGCGGGCCGCTCTCGCCGCCCGCCGCGAACTGCCCGGACTGCCGGTCCTGATCCTCTCCCAGCACGTCGAACAGCTCTATGCCCGCGAACTCCTGGCCGACGGCGCCGGGGGCATCGGCTATCTCCTCAAAGAGAGCGTCTTCGACGCCGATCAGTTCATCGACGCGCTGGAACGCGTCGCCGGCGGCGGTACCGCCATGGACCCGGCCGTCATCGCCAAGCTGCTGGCCGGCGGGTCCTCGGACCGACGGCTGGAACAGCTCACCGAACGCGAACACTCCGTGCTCGGCCTGATGGCCGAAGGACTCTCCAACCAGGCCATCGGCCGGCGGCTCTTCCTCAGCGAGAGCGCCATCAGCAAGTACACGACCTCCCTCTTCGGCAAACTCGGCATCACCGACGACGACAGCGGCAACCGGCGCGTGCTGGCTGTTCTCGCTTATCTGAACCGGTCCTGACGTGTGCCTCGGGTCCGGTTTCCGAGCTGGTCCGAGGGGGGCCGGGCGGGTCCGGTCGGGTCCGGGGGCTGCCGCCCGCCCGGCGGTCAGGGCGCCCACCGGCCCCTACGCCGACCAGCTCGCTCGCCCGCCCGCCCCTCAAACCGTCAGTACGGTCTTCGTCGCATCCCCCCGGATGTGCCGGCCCAGGGTGCGGGGCGCGTCGTCCAGGGCGGACAGTTCGGTGATGACGTCCTGGGGGCGCAGCCGCCCGTCGGCCATCAGGGCGAGGACGCCGGGGATCAGGGCGCGGGCGTGGGTACGGCCGACGTGCAGGGTGGCGTTGTGGCCGTACATCTGGAGCTGGGGGATCCTGGCCGTACCGGCGAAGCTGCCGCCGCTGCTGCACACACCGTCGGGGGCGGTCCGGGACAGGCACAGGGCCAGTCCGCGCGCATCGACGCTGACATCCACGACCAAGGGTGAACTCGGCCTGACGCGCAGCGTGTTGGGGCGGACGCCCTCCAACCCCAGGGCGTCGGCCTGGGCGCGGACGGCCGGGCGGCTGTCGGCGAAGACGATGTGCCGCGCGCCGAGGGCCTTGGCGGTGAGCGCGGCGTACAGCGGGCAGCTCGCGCCGAAGGCGGAGTCCGGGCCGAGCGCGCCGAGGACGGTCACCCGCGTATCGGGGTCGCGCGCCAGCAGCGCGGGCAGGTGCGGGGCGACATGCCGGTAGCCGTCGCAGACCGTGTCGGCCACGGACGCGGCGGCGGCCGGGTCGAGCGCGTCGGGCAGGGGCACGAGCATGGCGTCCGCGTACGGAACGGCGAGCTGGTCGCTGTAGGCGCCGCCCCAGTGACCGGCCGCCAGCCCGAAACCGTACATCGAAAGGGGCGGCGTCCCCGTGCAGTTGGCGGTGCGGCCGGCGCGGCACGACGGGCAGGCGCCGCAGCTGATCTGGAAGGGGACGACGACGCGCTGACCGGGCCGGACGGACGTCACCGCCTCGCCGACCTCAAGGACCTCGGCGACGCATTCGTGCCCGAAGTGCAGCGGCAGCGGGAAGGGCACGGTCCCCAGGGCGAGCGGGCGGTCCACATCGCAGGTGGCCACGGCGATGGGGTGCACCAGCGCCCCGTCCGGGCCCGGCGGCGGGGGTACGGGCACGTCCTGCCAGACCAGTTGGCCGCCGGGGCGGGCGACGAGCGCACGCATCCGGGCCCGCGTCGGCCGCAGCCGCTGACGGACCCGGTCCTCGGCCGCCCCCGCCAGCCGCCGCACCCGCGCACCGCCGCCCCGTTCGAGCCCGATACGCGCCGCGGCACCTCCCGTACGGGCGACGCGCGCGGCGTGCCGCACCACCCCCAGGGGCCGGTGCCGCGCCCTTTCGAAACCGTCGCCCCCAACGGTCCGGTACGCCTTCGCCCCTTGCCGGTCAGGTGTCATCCGACTCTCCTCTCCGCGAGGTGCTCGCCTGTCCGCCCGCTCTCCTGCTTGCCGGTTCTCCCGCTTGCCCGTTCTCCCGCCCACCTGCTCTCCTGGGGTGCCTTCCACCTTGCGCTCCCTTTCGCACCTGAGCACCCTCGGAGCGCGGGGTACGGCCATGCGGGGTACGTCCACGGGGGCACGTCCACGCTGCCTACCCCGTGGCCATGGCCTGGCGCACGAGATCCCGGTAGGGGAGGGAGACGGGCGGGCAGTCCGCGACCCCGAGCTGCCGTTCGATCCGCTCGATGAGCGCGACGGCGCCGTCGGGATCCGTCCGGTTCACCTCGGTCTCGATGAAGGTGCCCACCCCGGGAACCGTGTCAATGCTGACCGCGACCCCCGGCAGCTCCGGATGGCGGAACAGCGCACGTACCTTTTCGACCCTGACCAGACGTCGCATACCGATAGCCGCCAGCAGGCGCTCCGCATCGCACGCCTGCCCCGGGCCGCTGAGCACGACGTTCGTCTCCCGTTTGGCGACCACATCAGCAGCGCTGTGCGTCCGCGCGTCGGACGCGGGCTTGTAGGTGATCTCCGCGAAGCCGTACCGACGACGGACCCGCAGGCATTCCACGGTCGCCAGATAGTCCACATCGGGCCGGGTATAGTAGACGTCGACCTCGGTCGTCGGCCCCGCTCCCACATATCCGAGCGACGTGAGCAGCGACTTCGCCGCACTGCCGTCGTCCGGCAAGACCCGCTTCCGCTCGATCTCCGTGACGTCATTCGCCATACCATCCTCCTCCGTTCAATGCCGAGTACACGCGGGCAAGGCCGGCCTTGCTGCACCACCGCTGGAGAGAATTCATCGCCGACTCCAGAGAGTATGAATCCGTGAGGGATATGTTCGAGAACAGCACCAGTTGCTTGGCGTCTTTGAGACGATTCGGAAGCTTCTTCCTGAGGTACCGGTTGTAGTAGCTCCTGTCCCGCTGGAGAACATCGGATACCCGGATGGGCATCAGCACGCTCCGCCCGCCCTGAGGCGCCTCGACCGAGCTGACGGCAAATGCAGTGAGCAGTTCATCTGCCGTCAGGTAGGCGTACGTTTCCCGCCCTTCCCGAACCATCCAGTGATCCCGTACATCGGCACATTCCGATGCGCCCTCCGCCGCCAGACCGAGGAACATCGACAGCGCTATATCGGTGAATTCGTCAAAGATGTCACCGTCCACCGTGTAGTGGTCCGCGTATCGCTCGCTCAGCATGAGCAGCGTCTTCTTCTGCGACGCAGGCAGCCAGTCCGCCTCCGTGATGCTGTAGTGCACGCGCTTGTGCCCGGACTTGGCGTCGATCCAGTCCGAGGACAGCTGACCGTCGAGAACGGGCCTGAATCCCAGCACGCCCGACCTCCATATATGGTCCCGGAAGGTGAGGTAGTGCCGCTGCACTTCGCGGAAGATACCCACCGGAGCGGAGACGAATGCGTACGTCTCCTCGTCGAGACTCTCCATCGGCACGATCCGTGAATCCTGCCGGACCAGAACCTCGTCAGCCGCGCCGTGATACGGATGCGTTCCCTCTCGGAGATACGACGGGAGGAACATGCGAAGAAACTGGATCCACGGTTTTGAGTCGTAGGTCTGCACGGCGCGTTCGTGGAGGGAAGAGCCCTCTACCGCGTAGACATCGCGGTAGGCGAAAAGCCCCTCGGGTTTCAGAACTCCGGGGAGCGCCCTGATCAATGATTGCAGCCCACCGTACCCGCCACTGTACGAGTACACCTCGTGCAGCAGCGCGGACGCACTGATCACATCGGCGGGTTCGCTGACGATGGTCCCGATGTCCTGAGCGAATCCGCTGACGAATTCGCAACTGCCCACCTTGCTGAACTCCGCCATCGCCTGTTTCAGTGAGGCGGACGCCACTCCCGGAGCTTCGATGAGGGTGAGGCTGATGTTCTTTTGGCGCTCCTGTTCCGAGGCCAGCCGAGAGGCGAGAAAGCTGACGGCCGATCCCCCGCCGGGACCGATCTCCACCACTCGGGGGCACTGAGCTCGTACCCGCTGCAATGCCCAATGGACGAGCAACGCTTTCTCTTCGCCGTGCCCATTGGCTGCCGCATCGAGGTACCCGGCAGCGGCCTTGTGCTCACCGGCGAACTCAGTTCCGGTCATCGCCCTCTCCTCCGCCGGCGCCCCCTGCGCTCCAGCTTCACCGAGTAGAGCTCAACCGCACGTATTCGCACAGGAGTTGGCTGTAGCCCCGAGGTAATCCCGGCCGTCGCGGCGGTACTCTTCCCACCCGGCTCGATGATGGGATACACCCGTGGAGAACCAAATCCGCCATCCCCTCGCCTACGCCCGGAGCATGCGCGGATGGTCGCAGACCGATCTGGCCCGGAAGATCCGGAAGACGGCGGAGCGTCGGGGGCTGCGCTCGGGAGCCGTCAAACAACGCATCTCGAAGTGGGAGAACGGCCGCGCCAACCCCGACGACGACTCTCAGGACCTCCTCGCCGAAGTCTTCGACACCGACCCCGCCCTCGTGCGCGCCCTCGGCTGGCCGCACTGGGTTCCCGGATACGACAGCACGCTGTCCCTCGGCCCCGGGAGCACCGTCCCCGCACTGCGAGAGGCTCTCAAATTGTCCATCGACCGCCGAGCCTTCCTCGGCTACACCGGGGCCTCGCTCACCGGTATCGCCCTCCAGTGGGCCGTATCCGAACCGTCCGCCATGGCCGACGCGCGGGGCGGCAGCCGCGTGGACGCGAACCTCGTGGACATGCTGGAGGACCACAGCGTCAGGCTCACGGCCCTGGCCACGGAGCAGCGCCAGCACGCCGCCCGGCTCCTGGACGCCCACCTCACCACTGTGACCGATCTGATCGCCGACGGCCGCTACACCTCAGGGATGGGCAAGAGGCTGCACGCCCTCGCCGCGAGCCTGTCACAGACGGTCGGCTGGTACCGCTTCGACCACGGCCGGCACGCCTCCGCCGCGCGCTTCTGGCACGGGGCCCTGCACAGCGCCCACGCCAGCGGTGACCGCGACCTCGGCGCCGGAGTGCTGTCGGATCTCGCCTACCAGGCCACCTGGCTCCGCGACCCGCGGACGGCGGTGGAGATCCTGGAGCACGCCCTCACCCGCGTCACGCACCCCACGGCGCGGTCGCTGCTGCATCTGCGCAAGGCGCGGGCCCACGCGGCGCTCGGCGAATCAGCCGTCTGCAACCGCTCCCTCGCCGCCGCCGAGCGGGAACTCGGCGCTGCCGCCGGCGACCCGTCTCCGGCGTGGTGCGCCTGGATGTCTCCGTCGGACCTGGCGGTCGACAGCGGTCGCTGCCAGCTGGATCTCGGCGATCCCCGGAAGGCGCACCAGCTCATCCAGGAAGGCACCGGCCTGCTGCCGCATGCCCGGACGAAGACGCGGGCGGTCTTCCGCACATACGAAGCCGGCGCCTTTCTGCGCTCCGGCGACATCGACCAGGCCGCCGCGGCCGCATCCGAGGCACTGACCATGGCGAACCGCATCGGCGCCCCTCGCTGTGTCGCCCTGGTGCGTGACCTCGTCCCCGCCTTCACCGGGCATGCCTCGGCCGAGGGCGTTCCGGAGCTGCTGGAACTGGCGCGCGCGAGCTGACCCACGCCACTTCGCGCACCACACCGACACCAGCGTCCCCATGGTCCTGCTGCTCGGGTTCCCAGCAGGGCGCGTCGGGCAGCGCCGCTCATCGGCCGGTCCAGGCCGAGCCGAACTGCCGGGCCGGCGGGCCACCAGGCCGGCTATCTGCCGGGCTTCCGCCCCGGGCCGAGGCCGAGCAGGCGCGCCCCCGGCACGTTCACTCCAGGCTGACCACCAGCGTCGGCAGCGGCCCCTGACGGAGCTTCGCCGTCTGCATCCGGGAGAGGAGGGCGACGAAGAGCGCGGCGAGCCCGGCGACGACGACGGTCAGGGCATCGTCGACGATCAACGCGTCGATGACCGTGCGGAACTCGTCCGGTTCTTCGGCCTTGACGATCAGACCGCTGTAGACGCACCCGACGGCGAAGTCCGCCAGCCATGCCGCCCACCAGAGGGTGACCGGGGCGAGTGAGGCCCGTTGCGGGGTGCCGTCCGGCGCGTACGGGCGGCTCGCGCGCCAGATGTCGTCTGCTATCTGCTTGGGGAACCAGAAGTTGATCCCCGGTACCAGCCAGCCGCCGATCACCCAGCCCCGCGCCCTTCGGTGTCCGTCGGGGACGAAGACCTCGGCGTTCAACCGGACCCGCCGCAACCAGACCACAAAGGCGATCGCAGTCGGCAACAGGGTCGCCAACTGGCACCATTCGGCGAGGGATTGGAGATTGTCGGCGCGTTCGGCCGCGTCCAGGGCGACGTCATCGGGCCCGTCACCGGAGATCAGGTCGAGCAGGCCGTAGAGCTGGAAGTGGACGACGAACGAGAACACGGCCGCCGCGGCGGAAATGCCGAGCAGCGCCAGCACCGCGGCCGCCGGTCCCCACGGGGAGGCGGTCCGCACGGCGGGGTGCGGCCGCGCCGCCGGTGCGGCCACCGGAACCGCGATGTCACGCGGCAGACCCGACGCGCGCTCGCAGCCTTCACACCGGCCCGATGGATGCACCGTCATCACCGTCCGGCAGCCCGTACACAGCACCGACACACTCTCTACTTCATATACACATCTGCCGACAGCTCACTCCTAGACACCCAAAAGGGCGGGCAGGTTGTACGGGTGTGGGGCTTTCGTGACGGGCAGCTCGCCTCCCGTCAGACCCGGCCTGGCCAGCCTGACCGGCCTGACCGACCCGGCAGGTTTGACGCCGGTCGTACCGATCGGTACGGTCCCTTGCGTACCGATCGGTACGCCACGACGTGGGACGTGCGACGTGCGATGCGCGCGCCCCGAGACGGGCAGCGCAAAACGTCGGCGTCCGTGCACCCATGCACCCATGCGCCCGCGCGTCCGACAGCAGTTCACCGGCCCACCTCCGGAGGAGATCTGATGGCAGCACAGGACGCCCGCCGCTCGCCGGCCGGTCAGCGCGTATGGGAGACCGCGTGCGATCTCTTCTACCGCGAGGGCATCCGGTCGGCCGGTGTGGCGGAGATCGCGGAGCGTTCCGGTGTCGGGAAGCCGAGCATCTACCGCAACTTCGAGTCGAAGGACGGCCTCGCGCTCGCCTACGTGAAGGCGAAAGCCGTTCCCTCTCGCGTCTGGCTGGAGGCAGCGCGCGCGGCGTGCCCGGACGACCCGCGGGCCCAGCTGCGCCATGTGATCACCGAGATCGCGGACCAGATCAGCGAGCCCGGCTACCGCGGCTGCGCGCTGGCGAACGCGACCGTCGAGTTTCCCGATCGCGAACATCCGGTACGGGTGGCCGTCGACGCGCTGAAGGCCGAGTACCTGGAACTGCTGACGGAACTGGTCTCGCAACTGCCGGTCCGCGACCCCCGATCCCTGGGCTACATGCTGCAAATGCTGGTGGAGGGCGCCGGCATCACCACACAGATCTACTCGGCCGAGAGGTCCGCGAGCGCGTTGAAAGAGGCCGCGGACCGGATCGTCGAGTCCTACCTGGAGCGGTAGCCCGCCCACCGGGAAGCCATCCGCATCCGTACCCGCACCCATCGCCTCCATCGTCCCCATGAGTTGAGGAGTGTCATGGCCACCACCTGCCTACCGGACGGCACCGACCACCTGCCGGACGGCCCCGCCCACCTGTCCGACTACGCCGAGAAACTGATCCGCGGCCGGCGCGCCGTCCGGGCGTTCCATCGGCGTCCCGTACCGGAGGAGACCTTGCGGGCCGTGTTCGCCCTGGCGGGAGCGGCGCCGTCCAACTCCAACACCCAGCCCTGGCACGTCGAGGTGGTCAGCGGGGCGGCCCGGGACCGGCTGAGCGCGGACCTGCTCGCCGCACACGCGGACAAGCGCATGTCGCTGGACTTCCCGTACCGGGAGGACATGTACCGCGGTGCCCACGAGGCGCGGCGCCGCGCGGCGGGCGCGGCGATGTACGGCGCGCTGGGCATCGGCCGCGACGACCACGAGCGGCGCGACGCCTTCAACGCCGAGAGCCTCAGGTTCTACGGTGCCCCGCATGTCGCGCTGCTGTTCCTGCCGCCCACCGCCGAGGAACGGATGGCGGCCGACGTCGGCATGTACGGACAGACCCTGCTGCTGGCCCTGAGCGCGTACGGCATCGCCAGCTGCCCGCAGGGGCTGTTGAGCTTCTACGCCGGCACCGTCCGCGAGTCACTCGGCATCGAGGACCGGAAGCTCCTGTTCGGCATCTCCTTCGGCTACGCGGACGCCGCCGCCCCCGTGAACGGCATCACCGTCCCCCGCGCGGCACTGCACGAGACCACCCGCTTCCACGGTTAGTAATCATCACCGCCGGATCGCCGCCCCGGAATCGATTCGGCCGACCCGTCTCCGGAGGGGAGTTGGGCCGGCGGCGGGGTGTAGCCGCGGGTGCGGACGAGGTCGTGGGTGAGCCGGGTGAAGGCGCGGGTGGCGGCGCTGTGGTAGGCGCCGTGCCGGTGCAGGAGGGTGACGGTGCGGGTGGGCAGGGGTGGGTCGAGGGGGATGGGGGTGAGGTGGGGGTGGTCGTGGGTGATGGCGTCGGGCAGGACGGTGGCCAGCGGAGTGCGCCGGACGATTTCGGTGAGGGCCTGCAGGGAGTTGGCCTCGACCGTGATGCGGGGGGCGATGCGGTGGTCGGCGAAGTAGGCGTCGATATGGCCGCGGGTGGCGAAGTCGCCGCTGAGCAGCGCCAGTTGCCGGTCCGCCAGGGCATGGACCGGTAGGGGCGGTGGCGTGGCCGGGGTGTGCCGGGCGGCGGTGACGAGGCTGAGGGTTTCGGTGAACAGCGCGGTGGCGGTGATGCCGGACGGGTGGGGGCCGGCGAAGGCGATGCCGACGTCGAGGTCGTCGGCCAGCAGGGCCGCTTCGATGCGGTCCTGAGTCGTCTCGGCCAGGGTCAGGCTGATGCCGGGGTGGCGGGTGTGGAGCTCGGCGGTGAGCGGGCCGACGAGGTAGGCGGTGAAGGTGGGGGTGACGCCCAGGCGCAGGTGGCCGCGGGAGAGGTCCTGGACGTCGTGGACGGCGCGTTCGGCGGCGGCCAGATCGCGCAGCGCGCGCCGGGCGTGGTCGGTGTAGACGGCGCCCGCGTCGGTGAGCCGTACCGTGCGGCCGGTGCGGTCCAGCAACTGCACGCCGAGGGTGCGTTCGAGCTGCCTGATCTGCTGGGAGAGCGTGGGCTGGGAGATGTGCAGGTCTTCGGCGGCGCGGGTGAAGTTGCCATGTTCGGCGACGGCGAGCAGGTAGCGCAGATGACGCAGTTCGAGAGCGGCCATGAGGCAACTATAGATGCGACCACTGGCTTCGATGGTTAACAACTCTTGGACGCTATAGGCACAGGTCATGCATGGTGGATCTCACCAGCCCGCAGGGGCCGATCACCACCGAAGGGAGTGATCATGCAGGACCTCACCGAAGGCGTCGCCCGTTTTCAACGGGACGTCTTCCCGGCCAAGGCGGAGCTCTTCGCCCACCTGGCCACCCACCACACCCCGCACACCCTGTTCATCGGCTGCTCCGACGCCCGCGTCGTCCCGGAGCTGATCACCGGCACCGAGCCTGGTGACCTGTTCGTCATCCGCACCGCCGGCAACCTGGTGCCCGCCCACACCCCCGGAGCCGACGGGGTGGCGGCGAGCATCGAGTACGCCGTCGCCGCGCTGGGCGTCCGGGACATCGTCGTCTGCGGCCACTCCGCCTGCGGTGCGATGACCGCCCTGGCGGAGGGCCACGACCTCAGCGGCGCCCCGGCGGTCGCCACCTGGCTGCGGCACGCGGACGCCTCCCGGGCCCGTACCACCGCCGCCGGGGACGTCCCCGCCCTGGTGCGGCAGAACGTGCGCGCGCAGCTGGCGAACCTGGCCACCCACCCCTCGGTCGCCCGCGCCCTGGCGGAGCGGAAGGTCACCCTGCACGGCTGGGTCTTCGACATCGCCACCGGCACCGTCGAGGATCTGACCGCCGCCGGCCCCGCGCTCGCGGCCTGACACCCCACACCCGCTCAACTCACCCGAGAAGGAAGGACGTACCGATCATGGTGCACGCCCAGTTCGACCCCACCGCCCGCCAGGCCCTGGCCGACGCCGCCGTCGAGGCGAAGATCCGCAAGGACCTGTCCTGGCAGCAGATCGCCGAGGCATCCGGTCTGTCGGTGGCCTTCACCACCGCTGCCGTGCTCGGCCAGCACCCGCTGCCGGAGGAGTCCGCGAAGGCGGTCGCCGAGCTGCTGGGGCTGGACGATGACGCGGCGATGCTGCTCCAGACGATCCCGGTCCGCGGCTCGATGCCGAACCGGATCCCGACGGATCCGACGATGTACCGCTTCTACGAGATGCTCCAGGTCTACGGCACCACGCTGAAGGCGCTGATCCACGAGGAGTTCGGGGACGGCATCATCCCCCCCCACGCAACGCCCCCCCCCCCAACCCCGCCGGGCGCGGCCCCCCGGGGGGGGGGGGCGGGCCCCCCCCCCCCCCCCCCCCCCCGCCCCGGGTGGCAGCCCCCACCGCCTCCCCCCTTCCCCTTCCGGAGGACCCCCATGGACTTCGTCCAGCGCACCATCGACCTCGCCCGCCAGAACGTCGCCGAGGGCGGCCGTCCGTTCGCGACCGTCATCGCCAAGGACGGCAAGATCCTCGCCGAGAGCCCGAACCGGGTCGCCCAGACCGGCGACCCCACCGCCCACGCGGAGATCCTCGCCATCCGCGACGCCTGCACGAAGCTGGGCACCGAGCACCTGACCGGCACCACCATCTACGTGCTCGCCCACCCCTGCCCGATGTGCCTGGGCTCGCTGTACTACTGCTCCCCGGACGAGGTCGTCTTCCTCACCACCCGCGACGCCTACGAGCCCCACTACGTCGACGACCGCAAGTACTTCGAACTGGCCACCTTCTACGACGAGTTCGCCAAGCCCTGGCAGGACCGCCGCCTCCCCATGCGCTACGAGGAGCGCGCGGACGCCGTCGACGTCTACCGGTTCTGGCAGGAGAACAACGGCGGCGAGCGCCGCGTCGCCGGGGCTCCCACCGCCTGAACCCGACGCCTGAACCCACCGCCGACGCGACCGGGCCTCCGCCATCGTCCCCCTCCCGATGGCGGAGGCCCCGCTCGTTCCCGCCCCGCCCCTCACCTCCCCCAAGGTGCGGGGCGGGGCCGAGCTGTCCCCGGGGCGGCGGCTGCTGGTCCTCGTGTGTCCACAACCAGGGAACGCGGTGCGGCGGCGATCGGGTTGCCCGGCCGGAAGGGGGCGGCCGTACAAGCCGGACGGGCCCGGAACCGTCACCGGTTCCGGGCCCGTCGGGCGGCGGTCGGACCGCCGCTTCGCGCTGCGTCCGCTACTTCACCTGCGGCTTGCGGATCGTCAGGTGCAGCTCCTTCAGCCGCGCCTCCTCGACCTCGCTCGGGGCGCCCATCAGCAGGTCCTGGGCGTTGCCGTTGAGCGGGAAGGCGATGGTCTCGCGGATGTTGGGCTCGTCGGCCAGCAGCATGACGATGCGGTCGATGCCGGGGGCGATACCGCCGTGCGGCGGGGCGCCGAACTTGAAGGCGCGGAGCATACCGCCGAACTCGGCCTCGACGGTGTCCTTGTCGTAACCGGCGATCCCGAACGCCTTGTACATGACCTCGGGCTCGTGGTTGCGGATCGCGCCGGAGGACAGCTCGGTGCCGTTGCAGACGATGTCGTACTGCCAGGCCAGGATGTCCAGCGGGTCCTTGGTCTCCAGCGCCTCCAGACCGCCCTGCGGCATGGAGAACGGGTTGTGCGAGAACTCGATCTTGCCGGTGTCCTCGTCCTTCTCGAACATCGGGAAGTCGACGATCCAGCAGAAGCGGAACTCGTCCTCGACGAAGCGTCCGGCCCGCTTGGCGGCCTCGACCCGGACCGCGCCCATGATCTTGGAGACCTCGTCGAACTCACCGGCGCCGAAGAACACGGCGTGGCCGGGCTTGAGGTCCAGGGCCGCGACCAGCGCCTTGACGTCGTCCTCGGTGAGGAACTTGGCGATCGGGCCGCTCAGCGCCAGTTCCTCGCCGACGCGCACCCAGGCCAGGCCCTTCGCGCCCTGCTGCACGGCGAAGTCGCCCAGCTGGTCGAAGAACTTCCGCGACTGGCCGGCGGTGTCCGGCACGGCCAGGGCGCGGACGTGCTTCCCGGCGAACGCCTTGAAGCCGGAGTCCGCGAAGACGCCGGAGACGTCCACCAGCTCCAGCTCGGCGCGCAGGTCCGGCTTGTCCGAGCCGTACTTGAGCATCGACTCGCGGAACGGGATGCGGGGGAACGGCGAGGTGACCGTGCGGCCGTTGCCGAACTCGGTGAAGAGCTCGGTCATCAGCTGCTCGACCGGCTGGAAGACGTCCTCCTGCTCGACGAAGCTCATCTCGACGTCGAGCTGGTAGAACTCGCCCGGCGAACGGTCCGCGCGGGCGTCCTCGTCGCGGAAGCAGGGCGCGATCTGGAAGTACCGGTCGAACCCGGCGATCATCAGCAGCTGCTTGAACTGCTGCGGGGCCTGCGGCAGCGCGTAGAACTTGCCGGCGTGCAGACGGGAGGGGACCAGGAAGTCGCGGGCGCCCTCGGGGGAGGTCGCCGACAGGATCGGGGTCGCCATCTCGTTGAAGCCGAGGGCCACCATCTTGTGGCGGATGGCGGAGATGACGGCGGTGCGCAGCATGATGTTGCGGTGCATGCGCTCGCGGCGCAGGTCCAGGAAGCGGTACTCCAGGCGCCGCTCCTCGTTGACCCCGTCCTCCGCGTTGATCGTGAAGGGGATCTGCTCGGCGGCGCCCAGCACCTCGACCGTGGTGACCTCGATCTCGATCTCACCGGTCGGCAGGTCGGGGTTGACGTTGTCCGCGCCGCGCGCGCTGACCTTGCCGTCGATCCGGACGACGGACTCCTTGGTCAGCGAGCCGAGCGCCTCGTTGGCGGGGGTGCCGGGCCGGGCGACGAGCTGCACGAGACCGTAGTGGTCACGCAGATCGATGAAGAGGATGCCGCCCAGGTCACGACGATTGTGCAGCCAGCCGCTGAGGCGGACGTCCGTGTCGACGTCCGCGGCTCGGAGCTCGCCGCAGTTATGGGACCGGTACCGGTGCATCGCTCATCCAAGTCGTCGCGAGTCGGGATGGGGAGTTGTCGGCAGCTGCGAGGAGCGGGGGCGTGACCACCGCCCGACCACCCGTCCGACCACCCGATCGGCCCCCGCAAGCTCACTCGGAGGGCCACCCCAGGATTGACATAACCGCTCCAGGTTACCGTCCCGGCTCCCGGCAGCTCATTGACATATACGCATCAGGACCGGCCGGGATCGGCCCCGGGGTGCGGACGGGGGCCGGGACCCCCGCGGCGGCCGGCCGGACGGTCGCCGCCGCCTCGTCCACCGGCCCTCGTCAGACCCGTATGAGCCGGGTGCCTGCAGATCCACATAAAGTGAGTCAGATGCGCACCAAGGATCTTCTGGCTGCCATCGCGACCGGCCTGTGGCGCTGGGACAACGCATCGGGACGGGTGACCCTCGACGCCGAAGCGGCCCGGCTGCTCGGCCTGCCCGCGCGGCCGACGGTACTCAGCGAGGCCGCCGTGCGCTCCCGCTTCCACCCCGTCGACTACACCGAGATCAACGGCGTCATCAACCTCGCGGTCGCCGAGGAGACGCTCGCCGAGGCCCGGCTGCGGATCGTCGACGAGCGCGGCAGGGTGCTGCGCATCGTCCGCTCGCGCTCCCGCCCCCAACCGGCCGGCGACGGCGGCTACGAGCTGGTCGGCACCCTCCAGGAGGTGCCCGAACCGCAGCCGGGGACCTCCGCCGCGCACACCCCCATCACCGGCGACTGGCGCCGCTCGCGCGAGGCGTTCCTGCTGGACGCGGGCCGGGCGCTGGCCGAGGCGCGGTCCACCGCCGAGGTGCTGCGGGTCGCGGCCGGGCTGTCCATGCCCGGCTTCATGCCGGACGGGCTGGCCGTATTCGGCATCGAGGGCGACCGGATCACCGTCATCGGCCACCACGGCCACCGGCCGGGCGATGAGCGGCCCTTCCTCGACATGCCGATGACCACCGAGTACCCGGCCGTCGAGGTCGTCCGCACCGGCCGGGCCATCTACCTCCCCACCCCCGACGCCTACCGCCGCCGCTTCCCCGAGAGCTGGCCCCTGGTCAGCGGTTTCCGCCGGACGTCCTGGGCGTTTCTGCCGCTGGTCAACGCGGGCCGGACGATCGGCGCGTGGATGGCCGGCTTCGTCCAGCCGGTCACCTTCACCCCCGACGAACGCTCGGTGCTGACCACCGTCGCCCGGATGCTGGCCCAGGCGCTGGCCCGCGCGGGCGTGCAGGAGTCGCAGCAGGAACTGGCCGTCGCCCTGCAGCGCAGCATGCTGCCGACGGTGCAGCCGGACATCCCGGGGATGTCGGTCGCCGCCCGCTACGTCCCGACCGGCGGCGGTCTGGAGGTCGGCGGCGACTGGTACGACATGATCCCGCTGCCGTCCGGCCGGATCGCGCTGGTCATCGGCGACGTCCAGGGGCACGACGTACGGGCCGCGGGCCTGATGGGGCAGCTGCGGATCGCGCTGCGCGCCTACGCCGCCGAGGGCCACCACCCCGACGCGGTGCTCTCCCGCGCCTCCCGCTTCCTGGCCGGGATCAACGACACCGCGACCCGCGGCCAGCGCGCGGACCAGCGCTTCGCGACCTGCCTGTACATCGAGGTGGACCCGGCGACCGGGCTGCTGGACATCGCGCGGGCCGGCCACCCGGACCCGGCGATCCGGGCGACGGACGGCACGATGCTGGTCCGGCCGACCGCGGGCGGGCTGCCGCTGGGCATCGACCCGGACTCCGACTACCCCACCACCCGGCTGGTCCTGGAGCCCGGCGAGACGATGCTGGTCTGCACCGACGGGCTGATCGAGACCGGCGGCCACGACCTGGAGACCGGCTGGGCGCGGCTGCGCGGCATCGTCGAGGCGCACGACGGCGGGTACGACGGCGAGAGCCTGGACAGACTCGCCGACGCCCTGGTCCAGGCCGTGCACGGTCCGTTCTCGCACCACACCACCGGGCCGCTGGCCGACCGCCGCGAGGACGACATCGCCGTCCTGCTGCTGAGCCGCGCGGGCGGCAGCTGCGGAGTGGGCACCGGCGGCCGGCTGGCGCCGCGGCCCGTACGGCGCACGGTGCTGAACATCGCGCAGGCCGAACCGGAGCGGATAGCCGAGGCGCGCCGCCAGATACGGGACCTGCTGCACGACTGGGCCGACCCCGACCAGGTGGACTCGGCGGTACTGATGGTCTCCGAGATGGTCACCAACGTCCTGATGCACACGGACGGGGACGCGCTGCTGATCGCCGAGATCTCCGGTGCGGCGGGCGGCCGGCGGATCCGCGTCGACGTCGCCGACGGCAGCGACGAACTCCCGCACCGCCGCAGCCCCGGCGAACTGGCCTCCTCGGGGCGCGGCCTGGTCCTGATGGACCTCCTGGCCGGCGCCTGGGGCGTGGACCCGCGCGGCGACGGCAAATCGACCTGGTTCGAGCTCTACGAGGACGCGGGCGAAGCCGCGGGCCCGGCGTCCCCGGGCCCGGACTGCGAGGAGTCCGTCCCCGCATCGGCATCCGCGTCCGAGTCAGCGGCGTAGTGCAGCCGTAGTTCGTGCAGCACACCGGAGATCGCCGCGGTCAGCGGGACGGAGAGCAGCATGCCGATGATGCCGGCGATGCTCGCGCCCGCGGTGATCGCCAGCATCACCGTCGCCGGGTGCATCTGGACCGTGCGGCTCTGGATCATCGGCTGGAGGATGTGGCCCTCCAGCACCTGCACGGCCAGCACGATGCCGAGCGCCCACAGCGCCTTCCCGATGCCCTGGTCCGCGAAGACCACCAGGATCGCCACCGTGCCGGAGATGAACGCGCCGAGGTAGGGGATGTAGGCGCCGACGAAGACCAGCGCGCCCAGGCCGACCGCGCCGGGCGCGCCCAGGATCAGCATGCCGATGGTGATGCAGGTGGCGTCGATGAGCGCGATGAGGGTGGTGCCGCGCATGAAGCCCTCGATGGCCTGGAAGCCGCGGCGGGCCATCCGCTCCAGCTGGGGCGCCGAGTCCCCGGGCGCCCAGTCGTGCAGCGCGCGCACGGCCTTGTCCGAGTCGCGCAGGAAGAAGAACGTCAGCAGCAGGGCGAGCACCCCGGCGGTGATGATCTGCGCGACGACGCCGACCCCGGCCAGCAGCCCGGAGGCCGCGGTGCCACCGAACTTCGCGATCAGCTGCTTGGCATTGGTGGCGAGGTCGTTCAGTGAGGTGCCGACGGTGCTGAAGTGCTGGGAGAGGTCACGGGCGGCGTCCTTGAGCGAGCCGAGGATCTCGTCACCGGTGTCGACCAGCACGCTGACCAGCACATAGCAGGCCCCGCCGACCGCGATCAGCAGCACGGCCGAGGTCAGCCCCGCCGCCAGCGACCGGTTGAGCTTCATCGCCACCAGCCGCCGGTACATCGGCCCGAGCAGCGCACTGCCCAGCAACGCCAGCAGTACGGGCGTGACCGCCGCACTCAGCTGCACACACAACAGCACCCCCACGGCCACCACGGCCGCGAACAGCAACACCACCCCACACCAGGCCGCGGCACGCCGCGCGGCGGTCGGAAGCAGCGGACGTCCTTGACCCGAGTCATTTCGCACCCGAACAGTCCACCACGCGCCGCCACCCGACGACCCGCATCGACGGGGCGGGGGGACGAGATGGGGCGGACCCGGCGGGCGGGGCCGCCCCGCGCGGGGTGCGCGCTACGGGCATCGGCTCGGGCCGGGAGGGCGCGCACCGCGCCGCCCCGGCCCTGTGAACCCAAGCGGTATCACCGCAAGCGGCCCCGCCCGCCGGCACGGACGAGTCCCGCCCGTGCCCGGACCGGACTCGTCCGCATACGGTCCTGCCGAGCCCTACAGCCCGCCCTCGGACATCCCGTGCACCGCGGGGATCGTCCCGAGCCGCCCCTTCTGGAAGTCGTCGAACGCCTGCTGAAGTTCCGCGCGGGTGTTCATGACGAACGGGCCGTAGTGGGCCATCGGTTCACGGATCGGCTGCCCGCCCAGCAGGACGACCTCCAGGTCCGGCGTGTGGGAGTCCTGCTGCTCGTCCGCGCGGACGGTCAGCGAGGAACCGGCGCCGAAGACGGCGGTCTGCCCCATGCGGACCGGCCGGCGCTCGGCGCCGACCGTGCCGCGGCCGGCGAGGACGTACGCGAGGCCGTTGAAGTCCTCACGCCAGGGCAGCGTGATCTCCGCGCCCGGCGCCAGCGTCGCGTGGACCATCGTGATCGGCGTGTGCGTGATGCCGGGACCGGCGTGACCGTCCAGCTCACCGGCGATGACCCGCAGCAGCGCGCCGCCGTCGGGGGAGGTGAGCAGCTGGACCTGGCCGCCGCGGATGTCCTGGTACCTCGGCGCCATCATCTTGTCCCTGGCCGGCAGGTTCACCCACAGCTGCAGCCCGTGGAAGAGACCGCCCGACATGACCAGACTCTCCGGCGGCGCCTCGATGTGCAGCAGGCCCGCCCCGGCCGTCATCCACTGGGTGTCGCCGTTGGTGATGGTGCCGCCACCACCGTTGGAGTCCTGGTGGTCGAAGATCCCGTCGATGATGTAGGTGACGGTCTCGAAGCCGCGGTGCGGGTGCCAGGGCGTGCCCTTGGGCTCGCCCGGCGCGTACTCCACCTCGCCCATCTGATCCATCATGATGAACGGGTCGAGGTGCTTGTAGTCGATGCCGGCGAACGCCCGGCGTACGGGGAATCCCTCGCCCTCGAAACCGCTCGGGGCGGTGGCGACGGCAAGCACGGGACGGGGACGGGCCGCTTCGGGTGCCGCGACGCGCGGCAGGGTCAGCGGGTTCTCTACGGTCACAGCTGGCATGACGGCCTCCTCGGTCGTTCGCCTTCAATTTAGTTGAAGGGTGAACAACTAGCAAGGCGTGCGGAATTCCCGGGCCCGCCGCCACGGCATCAAAAAGGGCGGCGTCGGGCCGGTCCGGGGTGCGTCGCACCAGGTCAGGAGAGAGGCGGGCCGGTCCGCACCGGCCCGCCGGGGGCGTCCGTCAGCCGTACATCCGGCGCATCGCGAAGTCGACCATCTGCTCCACGGCCTTCGCGTCGAAGACCATCCGGTGGTCGCCCTCCATGTCGAGGACGAAGCCGTAGCCGGTCGGCAGCAGGTCGAGCACCTCGGCGCCGGTGATCACGAAGTACTTGGACTCCTTGCCCGCGTACCGCCGCAGCTCCTTGAGCGAGGTGAACATCGGGATCACCGGCTGCTGGGTGTTGTGCAGCGCCAGGAAGCCGGGGTTCTCACCGCGCGGGCAGTAGACCTTGGACGTCGAGAAGATGCCCTGGAAGTCCTCGGCCGACATCGAGCCGGTCGTGAAGGCGCGCACCGCGTCGGCGAGGGAGGGCGGGGACGGCTCGGGATACAGCGGCTGCTCGCCGTAGCCCCCGGGGGCCGGTTGCTGCGGCGGGGGCTGCGGCGCACCGTACTGCTGCCCAACGCCCGCGTTCTGGTCGTAGCCGTACATGCGCCCAGCGTACTGAGTCGGCGGGGGCGCCACCCGCCCGTCCGCAAAGCCGGCGCACCCGTCTGCCCGCGAACGCCGGACGCCGGTCCGTACGGCCTCGGGTACCCCGCCCGCGAGGGACGCTCGTCACAGATGGACGATTGGGGGTTGCGCCTTATTACCCGTGGGTAGCATTATCGATAGCTACTTGCTGGTATTGCGTTTTGAGGTCCCAGCCTCCCGAGCCTTTACGGAGCCGTACCCATGGGGCACTACAAGTCGAATCTCCGCGACATCGAGTTCAATCTCTTCGAGGTCCTCGGCCGCGACAGCGTGTACGGCACCGGACCGTTCGCGGAGATGGATGTCGACACCGCCAAGAGCGTGCTCTCCGAGATCGCCCGGCTCTCCGAGAACGAGCTGGCCGACTCCTTCGCCGACACCGACCGCAACCCGCCGGTCTTCGACCCGGACACCCACACCGCGCCGGTTCCGGACTCCTTCAAGAAGAGCTACCAGGCGTACATGGACGCCGAGTGGTGGCGGCTGGGCATCCCGGAGGAGCTGGGCGGCACCACCGCGCCGCGCTCGCTGCTGTGGGGCTTCGCCGAGACGATCCTGGGCGCCAACCCGGCGATCTGGATGTACGCCTCCGGCCCCGCCTTCGCCGGCGTCCTCCACGACGAGGGCACCGAGGAGCAGCGCCGCATCGCGCAGCTGATGGTGGACCGGCAGTGGGGCTCCACCATGGTCCTGACCGAGCCGGACGCCGGCTCGGACGTCGGCGCCGGCCGCACCAAGGCCGTGCGGCAGGAGGACGGCTCCTGGCACATCGAGGGCGTCAAGCGCTTCATCACCTCCGGTGAGCACGACATGTCCGAGAACATCGTGCACTTCGTCCTCGCCCGCCCCGAGGGTGCCGGTCCGGGCACCAAGGGCCTCTCCCTCTTCGTCGTGCCGAAGTACGACTTCGACTGGGAGACCGGCGAGCTGGGCGAGCGCAACGGCGCCTACGCCACCAACGTCGAGCACAAGATGGGCCTGAAGGCGTCCAACACCTGCGAGATGACGTTCGGCGCGAACCACCCGGCCAAGGGCTGGCTGCTGGGCGAGAAGCACGACGGCATCCGCCAGATGTTCAAGATCATCGAGTTCGCCCGGATGATGGTCGGCACGAAGGCCATCGCCACCCTGTCGACCGGCTACCTCAACGCCCTGGAGTACGCCAAGGAGCGGGTGCAGGGCCCGGACCTGGCGGCCTTCACCGACAAGACCGCGCCGCGCGTCAGCATCACCCACCACCCCGACGTACGCCGCTCCCTGATGACGCAGAAGGCGTACGCCGAGGGCATGCGCGCCCTGGTGCTCTACACCGCGTCGGTCCAGGACACGATCATCGCGCAGGAGGCGGCCGGCGAGGACGCGAGCGCCGCGACCCGGCTCAACGACCTGCTGCTGCCGATCGTCAAGGGCTACGGCTCGGAGAAGTCGTACGAGCAGCTGGCGCAGTCGCTCCAGACCTTCGGCGGCTCCGGGTACCTCCAGGAGTACCCGATCGAGCAGTACATCCGGGACTCCAAGATCGACACCCTCTACGAGGGCACCACCGCGATCCAGGGCCAGGACTTCTTCTTCCGGAAGATCGTCCGCGACCAGGGCCAGGCGCTCACCGCCCTCTCCGAGGAGATCAAGAAGTTCCTCGCCGAGGCCGCCGGCGGCGCGGAGCTGGAGCAGGCCCGCGGCGAGCTGGCCACGGCCGCCGCCGCTCTGGAGGCGATCGTCGGCGCCATGCTGACCGACCTCGCGGCCACCGAGAAGGACGTCAAGTCCATCTACAAGGTCGGCCTCAACACCACCCGCCTGCTGCTCGCCTCCGGTGACGTCGTCATCGGCTACCTCCTCCTCAAGGGCGCGGCCGTCGCCCAGGAGAAGCTGCCCGCGGCCTCGGCCAAGGACAAGAGCTTCTACCAGGGCAAGATCGCGGCGGCGAAGTTCTTCGCCCACAACGTCCTGCCGGACGTCTCCGTCCAGCGCGGGCTGGCCGAGTCCGTCGACCAGTCCCTGATGGAGCTCGACGAGGCCGCGTTCTGAGCGAAGACGGCGAAAGCGGCGAGTGCGGCGAAACCGACGGAAAAGACGGAATCGACGGAAACACAGCCGCGTTCCCGGGACGCGTCAGGACCGCTCCGGGGAGCCCGGGGCGGTCCCGGGGCCGACGGGGCCCCGGGCCCTTCCCGCCCCAGGGTCTTCCCGTCGGCCGCGGACGTTCTTAGCTCTCTCTCAGAATCACCGTTCAGACTGCGGGTGCCCGCCTCCCTCTCCCCCCGGGAGGCGGGCACCGCGGTGTCCGGACCCGGTGGGGCACCGGTGCCGGGATGATGCCGCAGTGCCAGGTGAGGCACCGTCTCCCGCCCTCCACGGAACCGGAATCCTGCCCTTCGGCAGCAAATTGGGTGGTTCATGCAGCCATCGTGGCCGGAAGGGAGCGGCGTCACGCCCTACGGGCGCGGGGAATGCGGGCTGTCCCTCCTTATGCTGAATCCATGAGCAACTCCGCCCGCTTCGATCGCGGCCACACCGACGACCTGATGTCCTTTCTCGCCGCCAGCCCGTCCCCCTACCACGCGGTGGCGAACGCGGCGCAGCGGCTGGAGAAGGCCGGCTTCCGGCAGGTGGCGGAGACCGACGCGTGGGACGGCGAGAGCGGCGGGAAGTACGTACTGCGGGGCGGCGCCATCATCGCGTGGTACGTCCCCGAGGGCGCCACCGCCACCACCCCGTACCGGATCGTGGGGGCGCACACCGACTCGCCGAATCTGCGCGTCAAGCCGATTCCGGACACCGGTGCGCGGGGCTGGCGGCAGATCGCCGTCGAGGTATACGGCGGCACGCTGCTCAACACCTGGCTCGACCGCGATCTGGGCCTCAGCGGGCGGGTGACGCTGCGGGACGGCAGCAACCGGCTGGTGAACATCGACCGGCCGCTGCTGCGCGTACCGCAGTTGGCGATCCATCTCGACCGGGCCGTGAACACCGACGGGCTGAAGCTCGACAAGCAGCAGCACATGACGCCGATCTGGGGGCTGGGCGAGGTCGCGGAGGGCGATCTGATCGCGTTCGTGGCGGCGGAGACCGGCGTCGCGGCCGGGGACATCCAGGGCTGGGACCTGATGGTGCACAGCGTCGAGGCGCCCGCCTATCTGGGCCGCGACCGCGAACTGGTCGCCGGCCCCCGGATGGACAACCTGATCTCCGTACACGCCGGCACCGCCGCGCTCACCGCGGCGGCCGCCGCCGGGAGCGCCCTGACGTCCATTCCGGTGCTGGCCGCCTTCGACCACGAGGAGAACGGCAGCCAGTCGGACACCGGCGCGGACGGTCCGCTGCTCGGCACGGTGCTGGAACGTTCTGTCTTCGCGCGCGGCGGCTCGTACGAGGACCGGGCGCGGGCCTTCGCGGGCACCATCTGCCTGTCGTCGGACACCGGCCACGCCGTCCACCCCAACTACGGCGAGCGGCACGAGCCGGGGCACCACCCGATGCCCAACGGCGGCCCGATCCTCAAGGTGAACGTCAACCAGCGGTACGCCACCGACGGCAGCGGGCGGGCCGTGTTCGCGGCGGCCTGCGAGCGGGCCGGCGTCCCCTGGCAGTCGTTCGTCTCCCACAACTCGATGCCGTGCGGGACGACGATCGGCCCGATCACCGCCGCCCGGCACGGGATCGTCACGATTGACATCGGTGTCGCGATCCTGTCCATGCACTCGGCGCGCGAGCTGTGCGGTGCCGAGGACCCGTATCTGCTGGCGAACGCCCTGACGGCCTTCCTGGAGTGCTGAGTTGGAATTCTCGATGCTGGGCCCGATCGCCGTAACGACCGGATCCGGGGAGCTGTCGCTCGGGCCCGTCAAACGGCGCAGTGTGCTGGCGCTGCTGCTGCTGCAGCCCAACACCACCGTCCCGCTGGATCAGTTGATCGACTTCCTATGGGAGGACGAACCACCCGAACACGCCCGTACCGTCGTACAGGGCCATGTCTCGCGGCTGCGCGCGACGCTCGCCGAAGGCGGCGCGAGCGCGCACGGCATCGAGCTGACCACCCACGGCTCGGCCTATCTGCTGCGGCTGCCCGAGGAGCTGATCGACGCCCACCGCTTCGGTGAACTGGTCGCGCGGGCCCGGCCCGAGGCGGCGCCGGCCGACGCGGTACCGCTGCTGCGCGAGGCGCTGGGGCTGTGGCGCGGGCCCGCGCTGACCGGCACGGTCACCAGCCCGGCGTTCGCCGCCGCCGCGCACGCGCTGGAGGAGCGCCGGCTGACGGCCGTCGAGGCGCTGGCGCGGGCGCACGGCGCGCTCGGCGAGCACGAGCAGTCCGCGACCATCCTGTACTCCGCCGCGGTCAGCCACCCGCTGCGCGAAGGGCTGATCGCCGCGCTGATGCGGGCGCTGTTCCGGACCGGGCGGCAGTCCGACGCACTGGAGTGGTTCCACCGCACCCGCCGGCTGCTCAACGAGGAACTGGGCGTCGATCCGGGCGAGCGGCTGAGCGGTGCGTACGAGGAGATCCTGCGGGCGGAGGCGGCCGGCGGGCAGTCCGCCACGTCCGGGCGGGGCGCGGGTGCCGCGGCCGGCGGCGGAACGCGTGGGGCGGGTACCGACACGGCGGGCGGCGCGGACCGCTCCGCGGCGGCCGGCGACGGCCGGGTACCCGCACAGGGCGGTCCGCACGCCTCACGCGGGGCTGACGGGACGGCCGGGGCCACCGGTGCGCGGGGCGGATCCGGTCCCGCCGCCCAGGCGCCCCGGCTGCTGCCCAGACCGCCCGCCCGCTTCCTCGGCCGGGAACGCCAACTCGCCGCGCTGACCGCGGCGCTGACGACCCAGTCGACCGGCGAGAGCCCGCTCGCGGTGGTCGCGGGACCGGCCGGGGTCGGCAAGACCGCCGTCGCCGTGCAGTGGGCGCATCTGTACGCCGCGGCCTTCCCGGACGGCCAGCTCTTCGCCGATCTGCGCGGTTTCGGCGAGGGCGACGAGGCGGCGCCCGCCGAGATCCTGCGGGACTTCCTGCTCGCGCTCGGCACCCCGCCGGAGCGGGTACCCACCTCGGCGCAGGCCGCCTCGGCGCTGTTCCGGTCGCTGGTCGCCGACCGCCGGCTGCTGGTCGTCCTGGACAACGCCCGCAGTTCCGCGCAGGTCCGGCCGCTGCTGCCCGGCGGCCTGCACTGCGCCACGGTCGTCACCAGCCGCAGCCGGCTGGACGGCCTGGTGGCCACCGACTGCGCCCTGCCGGTCGGCCTCCAGGTCCTCGGCTACGAGGAGGGGGCGGCGCTGCTCGGCGCGATGCTGGGCGCCGACCGGGTCGCCGAGGACCCGGCCGCCGCGCAGGAACTCGTCGCGCTCTGCGACGGGCTGCCGCTGGCGCTGCGGGCCGCCGCCGCCCAGCTGACCGCCCGGCCGCGCTGGCGGCTGGCCCGGCTGGCCGCGGCGCTGCGCGACGAACGGCGGCGGCTCGCGCTGCTGTCGGCGGAGGACACCGGGATCGCGGCGGCGCTGCGGATGTCCGTGGCCCGGCTGTCGGCGGACGACGCGCGGCTGCTCTCCGCGCTGGCCACCAGCGCGGACGGGCACCTCAACGCGTCCGTGGCGGCGGCGCTCGCCGGGTACGACGACCCGGAGCGCACCCAGGACGCCCTCGACCGGCTCGCCGAAATGCATCTGGTCGACGAGGAAGCCACCGACGTCTACACGATCAGCACGCTCACCCAGCTGTTCGCACGGGACGGGCAGGGCGAGCCTGGCCGGCCGGGTCAGCCCGGTGGCCGACGGGACGGAGGCGGTGAGGCGGGGCGGTAGAGCGGTGGCCGGGCGGTGGGCCGGGGCCGGTCGGCCGGGGTCGGTGAGCCGGGGCCGGTGGGCGGTGCGGGACCGGCCACGCGCCCGGCCGCAAAGTGGGCGTTAGGCGGGCGTTAGTGATACGGCAGCGGCGGGCGGCAGTCTTGTGGACAGAACGCGGGACACACAGCACGAGACGCAGCACGAGACGCAGTACGACACTCAGCAGGACACAGCGGAACACTCCGCGGGACAGGTAGCAGCAGACCCCGCGGTACTGGCAGCAGCACACCTCGCGGGCCACCGCGAGGCAGACCGCAGGACAGCTGCCCGGACGACCACCGGGCGGACCGCAGGACGCCACCTACCGGGGGAGACCGGATATGCCGAGCACCGACACCACCGCCCGTAACGCCAGCGCCGACAGCACCGCCAGAGACCGGGCCACCGCCCGTACCGCCCGCCGCCGTACGCTGCGGATCGCCGCCGCCGGACTGACCGCCGTCGCCGCGCTCTCCCTCACCGCTTGCGGCAGCCAGGAGGACGCGCTCAAGACCGCCGCCGCCAAGCCGTTCAACCCGGCGCCGCAGGACGACACCACGGCCTCCGTCGGTGACACGTCCCAGGGCGGCGACACGTTCCAGGGCGGCTCGCAGGGAGCTCGGAACGACGGCGGCACCGGCCGGAGCGCCGCGGAGCAGGGCGCGCACGCCGCCGTCGCGGCGGAGAAGACGTCGGTGGGCCACGGCGGCAACGCCGCCAGGACGGGCGGTGTCATCCGGCACCCCGGCACCGTCGACGCGGGTTCCGGCACCCGGCACACCGCCTGCGACGCCGCGAAGATCCACTTCACGGTGCAGCCGCTCGCCCGGCCGGTCAACCACCTGCTGCTGACAGCCACCAACACCTCCGGTGCCGTCTGCGACCTCTACGAGGCCCCCTACCTGCGGTTCGACGAAGCCCAGTCGCCGGTGCCCAACCTCCCGGCCACCAGGCCGCAGGCCGTGGTCACCCTCGCCCCCGGCGAGTCCGGCTACGCCGCCGTGATGACGTCCTCCGCCGACGGCGCGGGCCGCAACGGCAACAAGATGACCTCGCTCTCGGTCAGCCTCCCCGGCCGCGACGGGAAGGGCAGCATCGGCGGCTCGGCGAACGTGGCGCTGCCGGGCGGCTCGGCGTACATCGACGACAGCGCGTGGGTGACCTACTGGCAGGCCGACCCGGCCGCCGCCATCGCCTGGTAGACCACCGCACGGCGATCCGTCCCCACCCCGCACCCCATGAACCAGGGCGCCCGCTTTCCCCCGGCGGGCGCCCTTCGCCGTGCGTGGGGGGATGCCGGTGCGTACGGGAGGGCTGGTGCGCGCGGGACGCCCGGCGCGTCCGCCGCGCCCCGGCCCGCGGTGCGCACCGAACCGGCTCCGGCGCCACGGACGGCCATCGATATCGTGGCGGTGCCATGACACCTACGGGCCTACGGAGGCACGTACAGCGGCACGTTCGGAGGCACCGACGCGGAATCCCGCCCACGGTTCGCCGATGTACGCGCCGCCACCGATCCGCACCGCACCGATCGCCGCTGATCGCCACAACTCCACGGGGGAACCATCGATGACCGCATACCGCACCCGCCGCCGCTCCGCCGCCTACGCCGCGCTGGCGATCGGGCTCTCCGGCACGCTCGCGCTGACGGGCTGCTCCGGCAACGCCAAGAAGTCGAGGTCGAAGTCGCAGAAGCAGACGTCGTCCTCGGCCGGTTCGTCGTCCTCGTCGTCCTCGTCGTCAAAGAGCAAGAAGCGCAGGATCATCGGCGGCGGCGCGGGTGTGGGGGCGGGCGCCGCGTCCAGGGCGGCCGGTACGTGCATTCCCACCGCCGACAGCCTGCGGTTCTTCCAGAAGGCGTCGCCGTCGCACGTGGTGGTGGAGTTCACCAACCGCTCCGGCTCCCCCTGCAAGCTCTACGACGCACCGGCGCTGCGTTTCGGCGCCGCCAAGGAGCCGCTCGGCTTCCTGGAGGGCGGGCCGTCGATGGTGGGGCACTCGGTCGCGCTCCGCCCGCGCGGCCACGCCTGGGCGAGCATCCCCACCACCACCGCCGCCACCCGGGGCACCAAGCAGACCTTCGCTACCGTCGAGTTCCTCGGCAACGGCCTGCACGGGGCGCACCGGGGCCCGGCGCGGGTCGACTTCCCGGGCGGCCCGGTCTCCGTCGGCCCGGCGGCCAAGGTCACCGACTGGCAGGTCAGCCTCACCAAGGCCGAGCTGAAGTCCGGCTCGGCGGGCTGACGTCCGGTACGGAGCCCTACCGGCGACGGGGCCCGGCCCGGCGACGGGGCCCCGCTGGTCTACTCGGCGTCCAGCCCCGCCAGGACGAGCCCCAGCCGCGCCACACCGCCCTCGACGACCCGGACCGGGACGCCCCAGTCCTGCTGGTGCACATGGCAGGCGGGGTACTCGACGGCCGGGTCGTCGTCGCAGGACGCGGCCATCGCGGAGACGTGCAGGACGCCCTCGGTCACCCCGTCCGCGAGCACCAGATCCCGTGCGAGGTCGGTGCCCGCGCCCGCGCCGTCGGCCAGCAGCTCCGGCGGCGTCGCGCTGATCAGCAGCCGCGTCGAGGGGCCGTACCGGGTGTCGAGCTTCTGCCCGGCGGGGGCCTGGAAGACCACGTCCAGCCGCAGCGCACCGGGGGCGACCTCGGTGGCCGCGCGCTGTGTGCGGTGCGCCACCGACTCGACGCGGACGGCCTCCTCGGGCAGCCGCAGCCGGGTCAGCCGGTGCCGTGCCGACTCCACCACCACGATGTCGTCGTCGACGAGCACCGCGGCCGAGGGCTCCCGCAGATCGGTGGCCAGCGTCGTCACCTCGCCGGTCGCCGGGTCGAAGCGGCGCAGCGCGTGGTTGTACGTGTCGGCGATCGCCACCGAGCCGTCGGGCAGCGCGGTCACCCCGAGCGGGTGCTGCAACAGTGCCTGACCGGCGGCGCCGTCCCGGTGCCCGAAGTCGAACAGCCCGGTGCCGACGGCCGTACGGACGACATAGCCACCGTCGCCGCTACCGCCCGCCGCGTCCGTGTCCCGTTCCACCCACCGCACCGCGCTGGTCTCGGAGTCGGCGACCCAGAGCCGGTCGCCGGCCGCCGCGAGCCCGGACGGCTGGGCGAACCACGCCTCGGCGGCCGAGCCGTCGACCAGCCCCTCGTTGGTCGTACCGGCCGCGACCGCGACCGTGCCGGACGCCGGGTCGTACGTCCACAGCTGGTGCACCCCGGCCATCGCGATCCACAGCCGGTCCTGCCACCAGGCGATATCCCACGGCGAGGAGAGCGCCACCGCACGGGCCGGTCCCGAGGTGGGCGAGCCCTGCCACCACTGCTTGCCGGTACCGGCCACCGTCTCCAGCGTGCCGCTGACGGGGTCGAAGACCCGGATCGCGTGGTTGACGGTGTCCGCGACGGCGACCTTGCCCCCGGGCAGCAGCGCCAGGCCCTGCGGTTCGTTGAAGGAGTCCGCGTCCAGCCCGCGCTCGCCGGTCCCGATCCGGCGCAGCACCCGCTCACCGTCCGCCGCCAGCTCCACGAGCTGGTGCCGGGTGGTGTCCGAGACCAGGAACGTGCCGGCCGGCAGCCGCACCGCCTTCCCGGGGAAGCGCAGATCCGTGGCGACCGGCTCCGGCGGTACGTACGGGCCGTCGCCGCGCCGCAGCGTCCCCTTCGCGGTGTGCTCGGCCACCAGCTCCTCGACGAGCGTGCCGATGGCGTGCGCGTGCCCCTCACCGGCGTGCTGGGCGACGACATAGCCCTCGGGATCGATCACCACGAGCGTCGGCCAGGCCCGCACCGCGTACTGCTTCCAGGTCACCAGCTCCGGGTCGTCCAGCACCGGGTGCTCGACGCCGTAGCGCTCGACGGCGTCCACGACCGCCTGGTGGTCGGCCTCGTGCACGAACTTGGGCGAGTGCACCCCGATGATCACGACGGTGTCGCGGTGCCGCTCCTCCAGCTCCCGCAGCTCGTCCAGGACGTGCAGGCAGTTCACACAGCAGAAGGTCCAGAAATCGAGGACAACGATGCGTCCCCGCAGGTCGGAGAGGGTCAGATCGTTACCGCCGGTGTTCAGCCAACCGCCCTTGCCGACCAGCTCGGGGGCCCTGACGCGCGCACGTGAAGCCATGTGGATATTCAACGTCACCCCGGTGCCCGCGCATTCCACCGGGGCGGCGGGGAACACGTGACCCATGAAATATCTCGTACGCGACCGGATCTTCGGCATCGGTGACGACTACTGGATCGAGGACGAACACGGCCGCCACGTTTTCCTGGTGGACGGGAAGGCGCTGCGGCTGCGCGAGACCTTCGAGCTGAAGGACCTTCAGCGGCGGGTGCTGATCGTCATCCGGAAGAAGATGCTCAGCCTGCGCGATGCGATGACCATCGAGCGGGACGACCGGCCGCTGGCCACGGTCCGGCGCAAGCGGCTCTCGCTGCTGCGCCACCACTACCGCGTCGAGATGGTGGACGGTACGGAACTGGACGTCAGCGGCAAGATCCTGGACCGCGAGTTCGCGGTCGAGTACGACGGTGAGCTGCTCGCCGACATCTCGCGGCGCTGGCTGACCCTGCGCGACACCTATGCGGTCGATGTCGTACGGGAGGACGCGGATCCGCCGCTGCTGATCGCCATCGCGGTGTGTGTGATCCGGCTGGCGGAGCGGGAGCGCGGGGACGGCTGAACGGCGGGACGGGACGGGGCCGGGCGGGCTGAGCTGGCCGGCCGCGGGAGGCCGGGCGGGCGGGTCGGAGCGCGGCGGGCGGCGCGGGCGGGCGGAGCGGGCAGGGCGGCCGAGGGCGGCGGGAGCCGCCCGACTCCGTCAAGGTCGCGGCAATCCGGGGTAACCGGGGTAAAGGGTCGCGCACGATATCACCGACCGCGCTTCCGAAGCCGTCCGCAGTCGAACATCTGCCTACGATGGTCCCCCGAAAGCACTGCCGGGGTGCCCGTGCGCAGCGTAACTTGACTGCACAGACAGCAGCCCGCGTACGAACAGTCCGAGGGGTCACGTGACCGTCCATCCCAGCCTCCAGTCTTCCATCGACGCCTGGACGCATTCCATAGAGGCCATAGTCGAGCTGGTGAAGCCGCTCGTCGAAAGCGAGTGGAGCGTGGCGACGGACCTCCCTGGGTGGTCCGTGCGCGATGTCGTCTCGCACATCATCGGCGTGGAGTGCGAGATGCTGGGCGACCCGCGGCCGATCCACACGCTGCCGCGCGACCTCTACCACGTCCGCAGCGAGTTCGCGCGCCGCATGGAGGTGCAGGTGGATGTCCGCCGGCACCACACCGCACTGGAGATGGTCAGCGAGCTCGAATACACCGTCATCCGCCGCTCCCGGCAGCTGCGCAACGAGACCCGTAAGCCGGATGCCGAGATGCGCAGCCCGCTGGGTGAGGACCGCACGCTGGAGTTCGTCTTGCAGCAGCGGGCGTTCGATGTCTGGGTGCATGAGCAGGACCTGCGCCGGGTGCTCGGCAAGCCCGGCAACCTCGACTCCCCCGGCGCGTATCTGACGCGCGATCTGCTGGTGAAGGCGCTGCCCGTCGTCGTCGCCAAGCGGGCGCAGGCGCCCGCCGACTCGGCCGTGGTCTTCGATGTCAGCGGGCCGCTGGAGTTCCTGCGCACGGTCCGGGTCAACGCGGAGGGCAGGGCCACGGTCGACGGCAGTGTCTCGCTCGGCCCGACCGTGACGCTCGCGCTGGACTGGGACACCTTCGTCCAGCTGGCCTGCGGCCGGGTCCGCCCGGCCGCAGTCGCCGAACGCGTCAAGGTCGATGGTGACCACGAGCTGGCCGCGGCGATCCTGGACCAGCTCGCGGTCACGCCGTAGCGGAGACCCCCAGCGGCGGTCGCGCCGGTCCGGGAACGGGCTCACCGGCGGGAACCGGCAGGGCGGGCCCGGCGTCTGACGAGAGGCACTCGGTCAACGTTGGTCATGGAGGGGTCCGTGAACGCGAAGGACGGCACACCCCGGGACGGCAACGGCCCGACGATCGGTTCGGTCGGGAACCACATCGCGAACGGTCACCAGGGGCCCGTCATCCAGACCGGATCCATCGTCGGCGACATCTCGTACTCCTTGGTCGCGGAGCCCTCGCCGATCGACCGTGCGGCCACCGCGCTGGCGGATGTGGTGTACGGCCAGTGGCGCGAAGAGACCCGCAAGCGCGGACTGCATCTGCCGGATCCGCTGCCCGTCGGCTGGACGGCCGGCGCGGCGTTACCTGTTTCACGTGAAACAGAGCCTGCCGCCGCGGTTTCACGTGAAACAGATCCCGGCGCCGACCCGCTCGACCGGCTGGTCGCCGCCTTCCGGGCGTCGGAGCACCGGCGGATGGTGCTCCTGGGCGAGCCCGGCTCCGGCAAGACGACGCTGGCGATCCGGCTCGTACTGGCGCTGGCGAACGAGCCGCAGCCCGCGGCGGTCCCGGTGCTGCTCCCGCTCGCTTCCTGGTCTCCGAAGCAGGAGAGGCTCCGGGACTGGACGATACGGCGGATCGGCGAGGACTACGGCTCCGTCCTCACCGGCGAGGTGACGGCGCGGCAACTGGTCGACGCGGGGCGGGTGTTGCCCGTCCTGGACGGTCTGGACGAAATCGGCGCGGACCACCGCGCGGCCGCTCTCCCGGAGATCGACAGCGCCTTCGACAGCGGGGACCCGGTCATCCTGACCTGCCGCACCCGCGAGTTCCGGGACGTGGCCGCCCAGGGATCCGGTGTGACGCGGGCCGTGGTGGTGGAAGCCCAGCCGGTGTCGCTCTCCGCCGTCACCGGCTTCCTGCGCAAGGCCGACAACGGGGAGCACCCCGACCGGTGGGGCCCGGCCCTGGCGGAGCTGGCCCAACGCCCCGGGATGGACGCCGTGGTGAGCAGCCCGCTGATGGTCACCCTGCTCCGGGCCCAGTACGCCCGCACCGGCGCCCCGCTCGACCCTCTGCTCGACCCGGACGCCTTCCCGGACGCCGCGCAGGTGGAGGGGCATCTGCTGGACGGCGTGGTGCCCGCGGCCTTCAAGGACGAACCCGCACCGTCCGCGGAGCCGGAGGGCCACGACCGGCCGGCCCACCACTGGCCGGCGGATTCCGCGCGGCGGTGGCTGACGGAGCTGGCACGCCGCGCCGACGGCGACGACCTGGCGTGGTGGCGGCTGCCGGAGAGCATGCTCGGCCGGCACCCCGGGTTCTTCGGCACCGTTGTGGGGACGGTCTGGTACGCGGCGGCCCTGTTCTTCGCGCGCGGTGCCGTACCGGAGATCCGTGGGCCGTGGCTGTACGTGGGGCTGGGGGTCGCGGCCGTCGTCGTCGGCTTCCTGTTCGTCGTCCCGGTCACCGATGAGTACCTGATGACGCCGGTGTGGCAGGCGATCGAGCAGGAGCGCGGGCGGCTGAGACAGGCCCGCCGGTATCTCACGAAGCTGGGCCGCAATCTGCTGGCGGCGCTGGCGACCGTCGGGGTGCTGCTCGGCCTGGTCTCCCTGGCGGTCCTCGGGATCAATCTCGTGAACCTGAACGCATCGACCTGCCATGTGGTGGTCGAAGGCCGTTGCTACCAGCTGGTCGTGGACAACCCGAACAGCAACAACCCCGCCGACGAGTACAAGATGGTCGAGGTCAAGCGGTCGGACCTGCCCGAGTACCGGCCGCTCTCCCCCGCCCCGGTCGCCGCCCGGACACCCGCGCTGCTGATCACCGCCGCCACCCTCGCCGTTGTCGTCTTCGGCTACGGACTGCTGTCGGCACCGCCGCGGCAGGACAGGGCGGCGTCCCCCCGTACCGTCCTCACCGGCGCCCGCAGACGGGCGGTCAGCGCCACGCTGATCACCCTGGCCAGCTGTCTGCTCGCCTATTCCGCGCTGCGCGTCTTCATCGATGTCACACCCCCCGTGCTCGCGCTGCTCGTCCTCGCCGGGGTGACGGTCGTCCTGTGGATTCTCGCCCGCTCGGCCTGGGCGCAGTACGAGCTGACCCGCTGGCTGCTCGCCCTGCGCGGCCGGCTGCCCTGGCGGCTGATGACGTTCTGCGAGGAGGCGCACCAGCGGGGCGTACTGCGGCAGGCCGGTTCGGTCTACCAGTTCCGGCACGGCCGGCTGCGGGAGCGGCTCGCCTCACCGGAGCGCGACCGGACCGATGCGGCCCCGCCGGAAGAGAGTCCATCGGAGGAGAGCCCACCGGAAGAGAGCCGGTCGCAAGAGAGCCCGTCGGACGCGGCCGCGCCGGACACCGCCACGTCCGACGGGGAAACGTCCGACGGGGAAACGCCGGGCGGGAACGGACCGGGCGACGCGAACACCCCGGAGAACAGCTCCGCCCCGCGCCACCCGGACACCCCGGCTCCGGACGGGCATCCCTCACCCAGTGCCCCGGACGGGCACCGCCGCCCGGACGCCTCAGGCGGGGACGTGGACGGCCTCCACCCGGCTCACGACTAGCCGTTCCCGCTCCCGTCGCACCGCGCGCCGCCGCAACCGCAGGATCTGCGAGACGCCGAGGGCCTCCAGGACGAAGACCGAGGCGAAGGCGATCCGGTAGTTGTTGCCGGTCGCGTCCAGCAGGATGCCGACCGCGAGCAGGGTCGTCATCGAGGCGGTGAAGCCGCCCATGTTGACGATGCCGGAGGCGGTGCCCTGGCGCTCCGGCGGGTTGGCCGGCCGGGCGAAGTCGAAGCCGATCATCGAGGCGGGGCCGCAGGCGCCCAGGACCACGCAGAGCACGATCAGCAGCGCCATGGGCGCGTGGTCGCCCGGCCAGGCCAGGGTGAGGGCCCACAGCACGGCGGTGACGGCGACGGTGCCCAGCGCCAGCGGTGTACGGGCCGCGTGGTGCCGGGCGATGATCTGGCCGTAGACCAGGCCGACGGCCATGTTGGCGAGTACGACCAGGGTGAGCAGTTCACCGGCGGTGGCGCGGGAGAGCCCCTGTGCCTCGACGAGGAACGGCAGGCCCCACAGCAGCAGGAAGACCATCGCGGGGAACTGGGTGGTGAAGTGCACCCACATGCCCAGCCGGGTGCCGGGTTCGCGCCAGGCGTCCGTGATCTGGCGGCGGATGAACGTGGCGCCGGTGTGTTCGGCGGGCGCGGGCGGCGGTTCGTGGCCCTTGGGGTGGTCCGTGAGGAAGAGCAGCAGCACGATCAGGACGACGATGCCGCCGACCGCGCTGACGGCGAAGGTCTGGGTCCAGCCGAAGCTGTGCAGCAGCCGGGCGAGGACGAGCGTGGAGATCAGATTGCCCGCCATCCCGACGAGCGCGGCGATCTGGGCGATCAGCGGACCGCGGCGGGCCGGAAACCACCGGGAGCCCAGCCGCAGCACGCTGATGAAGGTCATCGCGTCACCGCAGCCGAGCAGCGCGCGCGAACCGAGCGCCAGGCCGTACGACTCGGAGAGCGCGAAGCCGAACTGGCCGACGGTGTAGAGCACGACGCCGACGGTCAGCACCTTCTTGGCGCCGAGCCGGTCGACCATCAGGCCGACGGGTATCTGCATGCCCGCGTAGACCAGCAGCTGGAGTATGGAGAAGGTGGAGAGCGCCGAGGCGTTGATGTGGAAGCGGTCGGCGGCGTCCAGGCCGGCCACGCCCAGGCTCGTACGGTAGGTGATCGCGACGAAGTAGACCGCGACACCGATGCCCCAGACGGCCATCGCCCTGCCGCCGCCGGGCGGGTCCGAGGGCAGCAGTCGCGCCGCGCCGCCCCCGGCGCCGGTACTTCCGCTCATCGGGCGTCCCCCTGCGCGAGCGCGCGGACCCAGCTGACGTGCCGGTGCACGGCGTCGGTGGCCGCCTCCGGGTCGCCGGCCCGCAGGGCTTCCAGGATCTCGCCGTGTTCGGCGATGTTCTTGGCGATCCGGTCGGGGTGCGCGTGCATGACCGCGACGCCCATCCGCAGCTGCCGGTCCCGCAGCTGCTCGTAGAGCCGGTCCAGGATCTGGTTGCCCGCGCTGCGCACGATGGCGGCGTGGAAGGCGCGGTCGGTGGCCGAGACGGCGGCCAGATCGCCGGCCGCGACCTGCTCCTTCATCGTCGCCAGCAGCTCTTCCAGCTCGCCGATCAGCGCCGGTGGCGCGGGTACGGCCTTGGCCGCCGCGTGCTTCTCGACCAGCAGCCGGGTCTCCACGACATCGGCGATCTCCTGCGCGGAGACCGGCAGCACCAGGGCGCCCTTCTTCGGGTAGAGCTTGATCAGCCCCTCGGCCTCCAGCCGCAGCAGCGCCTCGCGCACCGGTGTCCGCGAGACGCCCACAGCCTCGGCCAGCTCCCCTTCGGTGAGCAGCATCCCGCCCTCGTAGCGACGCTCCAGGACGGCGTCCTTGATGTGCGTGTAGACCCGCTCGGCGGCGGGCGGCTGCTTCACCGCCGGTCTGGCGGGCGGCTTGGCGATCCGGTCCGTGGACTGGTCGGCGGATGTGTCGGTGGAGCCGGATCGCCGGGCAGGGACGGTGGGCGCGGACGGAGCTGCGGATGCCATGCACACAGGATAGATACAACAGATATACATACGAATGCCGTGTCCGCGATACGGACACCGGCGGCGACGTTTGTGCTGGTAAGGCGCCTTTTACCCCGACTAGGGAGCCCGACGGACCGACCGCCCGCCAAGCTCCCCGGTCATTCGCTCAGCCCGCCATCCGGCCGTCGGCCACCAGCCGCGCCACGACCTGGCGGAACGCCGGGGCGCACCGGTCCGCATCGTCCGGCCCCAGCCACGCGAACTCGGCGATCTCCCGGCCCGGCACCGGCTCGAAGGTCTCGGGTCCGCCCGTGAAACAGGTCATGTGCAGCCGCCGGCCGTCCCTGCCGTGCGCGACAGCGTGGATGTCGAAGGCGACGGTCAGCTCATCCGCGGGCACCACCACACCCACCTCCTCGGCGAGCTCCCGGGACAGCGCCTCCGCCGCGGTCTCACCCGGCTCGTACTTCCCGCCCGGCAGGTAGAACGTGTCGTTCCCCTCTGTCCGCACGCTCAGCAGCAGCCCGTCGCGCAGATGCAGCCAGGACACCGACTTCAGCGGCGCCACGCGCTCCATGGCGACCAGTTCGTGCCCCGTCTCCTCGTCCGGCCGCCGGCCGGACTCCGTGAAGCCCATCCGCGTGTAGAAACGGCGGGACCGCTCGTTGCGGGCGAAGACCTCCAGGGTCAGCGCACCGCGCAGCGCCGCGGCGTGCTCCAGCAGGGCCCGTCCGGCGCCGGTGCCCTGGGCCTCCGGCGCCACGAAGAGACCGCCGATCTCCGCCGGTTCGTCCCCGTCCCCCGGCAGCAGGCCGAGCAGCCCGATGACGGTGCCGTCGCGCTCGGCGACCCAGTTCTCGGCCTGGACGAGGTACACCTCGCGCAGCACGCGGGCCCGCTCGCCCTCCCCTTCCCCCACTATGAAGGGGTGCGCCTGCTTCGAGGCCCTGGCCCACAGGTCGGTCACGGCGTCTGCGTCGGCCGGCCGGTAACGCCGGATGATGGTATCGGTGCTCATTTCACCGACCGTAAACAGCGCCACCGACATCGGCAAACGGCTTTCCGCCCCCTCGGCAGCCCCGCCTACCGGCCCCCGTCTGTCGGCCCCCCTCGACCGGCCCTCCTCTGTCTGAAGAGGTACACCGTGTACGACCAAAGGCGGACGGAAAGCCGCCGAGAGTCCGTACCTGACGCGTACGGATCGGCCCGAACCCCATGGCTGAATGGAGATACGGAGCCGGGGAGGCTCCGCCACTCAAGGGGAGAGAGCCATGCAGCCCAGGACGAACGCCGGACGCCGTGCCCGGAACACCGTCGTGGTGGCGCTGATCGTCGCCGCCGTCTGGGCGGGCGCCGCACTGACCCGCGGCGCCACGAACCCCGACCCGTACACCCCGACCGGCCCCCTGGCCCACTTCAGCCGCGCCGTGGACCTCATCCTCGACTGAGCGGCAACATCCGTTGGAACGCCGACCATTGTTCGGGGGCGAATCTGAGTATCGGACCATCCGGGTCTTTGGAGTCCCGGACGGCGATGACGCCGGGTATGTTCACGGCGACCTCGACGCATTCGCCGTGGAGGGCACTGTAACTGGACTTCTGGAACTCGAAATCGATCACGGTCACATCTCCTTGCCGATGCTGTCCACGAGGGTGGCGGAATCGCCGGCCCCCAGGCTGACCTTGGCTATGCGGTCGAAACGCGTACTGTGCTGCGCGCTCTCCTCCACACTCTCCACCCACACGGTTTCGCCGACCGTGTCCATGTACACGACGTCAACGGCCTCGACCTCGGCGAACGAGACGATGTTGAACGGAACGGTCAGACATGGGTGCGTGCCTGCGGAAGGGCCGCACCTGCAACCGTCAGTGCCCGCCGGAACGCAGCCCATTGCAAGGGCCCGAACCTCAGCACCGGGCCGTCCGGGTCTTTGGAGTCCCGGACGGCGATGACGCCGGGTATGTTCACGGCGACCTCGACACAGTCCATCCCCTCACCGCTGTAGCTGGACTTCTGGAACTCGAACACGTCACAGGCCCTTCCGAATGCTGTCCACGAGGGTGGCGGAATCCGCGGCCCCCAGGCTGACCTTGGCTATGCGGTCGAAGCGCGAACTGTGCTGCGCGCTCCCCTCCGCATTCTCCACCCACACAGTTCCGCCGACCGTGTCCATGTACACGACGTCAACGGCCTCGACCTCGGCGAACGAGACGATGTTGAACGGGCCGGTCAGACATGGGTGCGCGCCTACGCGGAAGGGCAGCACCTGCAACCGCACCTGAGGCAGCTCGGCGAGTTCGAGAAGCCACTTCAGCTGAGCACGCATAGTCGCCGAGCCTCCGACCTCCTGACGCAGCGCCCCTTCCGAGATCACCGCATGCATGGCCAGCGGATTCTCCCCCGAAAGGCGCTCCTGCCTCCGCCTTCGCACCTCGACGATCTGATCAACCGCGTCAGGGGTCTTCGCGCCGCCAACACCGGCAACCAACGCGCGCGTGTACTCGGGTGTTTGGAACAGGCCCGGCACCACCGCGAGCTGCCAGGTCCGGATCCGACTGGCGACGTTCTCCATCGCGATGTACTCAGCCAGCGGCGCCGTCGCGGCTGAGTGGTCCCACCAGCCTTTCGACTTGCGGCGCTCGCGGTCGAGCTTGGCCAAACGCAGCAAGGCGTCGACAGCTTGCGCGTCGTCCAAGCCGTAGAGGTGGCACAGCGCACGGACATCCGGATCGCGCATCGGCACCAGACCGCGTTCCATCTTCGCGACTTTCGGCACGGAGGCGGTCAACGCTTCCGCCGCATGTGCCTGGCGCATGCCGCGTGCTTCACGCATCCGCAGCAGCTCACCGCCCAGCCTGCGCCCGAGCACCGTCGAGATCGATGTCCCCCGGTCGGGCCCGTTACCCGCCATCTCACGCTCCTTCCCAGTGAGTTGCCTCAGTCTGTGGCCAGTCAAGATTCGCACACAACCCCGGTGAGTAGAATTTTCTGCCCGATGTAGTTGCTGCCCAACCTCCAACCCCGCTACGGTCAGTCCCCAACCGCTCGCACAGCGGCGCCAGTTGGCGGAAGTGCACCGCCCCGCCCTGCGCGGACGCGGCATCGCCACCGTCATCACCGAGCGCGCACCGTACGGGCACCACGACCGCACTAGGAGGTGCGCGTCCATGGCTGTGGAGGCCGGAGAGCCTGACGACCGCTACGACGTCGTCAACTACACCCCGCACCCCGCGAACGTCACCCGCGCCAGACGCCGGGTGGCGCGGCTCGTCGCCGACTGGGGGCATCCGGAGGCCGCCGGGGATACCGCGCTGCTGGCCAGTGAGCTGATCACCAACGCGGTGCGGCACGGGTGCCTGCGCGATCGGCTGTTCCGCGTGGAGCTGTTCCTCCGCAGCGGCCCGGCCGGTGGCTGCCTGCGGATCGCGGTCAGCGACCCGAAGGGCGAACGCCGGCCGCTGCCCCGGAGCGACCCGGGCCACCACGCCGAGTCCGGCCGGGGCCTGCACATCATCGGCGCGCTCGCGACGCGCTGGGGTGTCGCGGACCGGACCGTCGGCAAGACGGTGTGGGCGGAGCTGGATACGCCGAGGAGCGTGGATGCGTAACCCGCGGGCCCGTGGCCGAGGCTCAGGATCGGCTCCGTGCCCGGAACCCGAGGGCGCCTGGAGCGTTACCGTGGCAGGACGGCGAAAGGGGACGACCATGACAGCCGAGTGGCAGCGCGCAGTGGCAGAGGCTCGGGAAGCCACCGGGTTCGCGGGCCGGGACATCCCGCGCGCGGTCAAAACCATCGGCGCGGCACTCCGCCTCGACCACCGTGCCGCGTTCTACGCGGAGCTGGGCACACTGGCCGACTCCGGCAGCTTCGAAGCGTTCCTCAATCACTGGTGGACGCAGGCGCTGGCGGACTCGGCAGCGGACGCGCAGGACCGCGAGACGGCGATCGACTTCGCCGACGTGGCCGTGTCCCTGTACGCACGCGCCGCGGGCGGCCCCAAGTCCACTCAGGGCCAGATCGACGCCATCGTCATGGGGACGGCGGTCTCTTGAACTACACCATCATCTGGGAGCGGGCCGCCGCCGAGGGGCTCAAACGGCTCAGGGCGCGCGACGGCGAAGCGGTAAAACCGCTGGTCAAGGCGATCAACGCGCTCGCCGACGACCCTGAACCGACCGCCAGCAGCAAGCTCGGCGGTACCGGCCTGCGACGGCTCCGCATCGGTGCCTACCGGGCCACCTACGAGATCGACGACGGGACCATCGCGATCAAGATCCTCATGGTCGGCAGCACAGCCGCCTGACAGGATGGGGGTGCCGGTGTCGACGCCGAAGACGCCGACGTTGGTGATGGTGACCGTGCCGCCGGACATCGCCGCCGGTGAGGTCTTGCCCTCGCGGGCGATCGCGGTTCGGGACCGGAGGCCCTCACATAGAATCGAGGCGTCACACTTGTCGCGAGGAGTCGCCATGAACGACACCACGTATGCCCGCCTACGAAAGATCGCCGACCAGCTGCCCGAGTCCGACGACATCTGGGCCGTGGAAATCTCGGGCAAGGAGATCGTCATGATGATGAGCCCCGCCAAACGGCACGAGCTCATCGCCTTCCGGATCGCCCGCCAGCTCAACGCCCAGCTGGACCGCAGCACCCCCGGTGTCATCGCCCAGAGCGGCGCGGAGGTGGAAGATCCAGCCCTCGGCATAATGCGCCGGCCCGATGTGATCGTGCTGCCCGAGGCCGTCCTCGACGAAGAGGGAGACGCGGTCGATCCGCGCGACGTCTTCGCCGTTGTCGAAGTCGTCTCCAAGTCCAACCCCGAGAACGACTACGCAGGGAAAATGCGCGACTACCCCCGGATGGGGATTCCCTGGTACCTCATCGTCGACCCCCGGAAGGGGACCGGCGCCGTGCTGTCGAACGTGACGCCGGGCCCCGAAGGCCCCCGGTACGCCACCAGCACCGCGTACGCCTTCGGTGACGTGATCACCGTGGACACCTACAAGATCGACACCTCCGGCTTCCCGACCTACCAGGGATGACGTAGCAACACCCGCCTACACACCAGGATGGGGGTGCCGGTGTCGACGCCGAAGACGCCGACGTTGGTGATGGTGACCGTGCCGCCGGACATCGCCGCCGGTGAGGTCTTGCCCTCGCGGGCGGTGGAGACCAGCTCGGCCAGTTCCGTGGCGAGCTGGGGGAGCGTCTTGGTGCCCGCGTCCTTGATGTTCGGGACGATCAGGCCGCGCGGGGTGGCCGCCGCGATCCCGAGGTTGATGTAGTCCTTGTAGACGATCTCCTGGTTCGCCTCGTCCCAGGCCGCGTTGACGTCCGGGTGGCGCCTGATCGCGATCAGGAACGCCTTGGCGACCAGCAGGAGCGGGTTGACGCGCAGACCGGCCATGTCCGGGTCCTGCTTCAGCTCCTGGACGAGCTTCATCGTGCGGGTCACGTCGACGGTGATGAACTCCGTGACGTGCGGCGCGGTGAAGGCGCTGGCCACCATCGCCTGCGCGGTGGCCTTCCGTACGCCCTTGACCGGCACCCGGCGCTCCCGGTCGGCGGAGACGACGGCCGGTACGGGCGCCGGGGCGACGGCGGCCGGGACGGCGACGGCCGGGGCCGGTGCCGGGGCGGCGGCCGCGTACACGTCCTCGCGGGTGATGATCCCCTCGGGGCCGGTCGGGGCCACCGTCGCCAGGTCGATGCCGAGGTCCTTGGCGAGCTTGCGCACCGGCGGCTTGGCCAGCGGCCGGCCGGCGGCCGGTGCGGACGCCACGGAAGCCGGGGCAGGCGCGGGGGCCGCCACCGGGGCCGCGGGGGCGGGGGCCGCGGCCGGCGCCGCGTGCCCGTTCAGCTCCGCCTGGAGCGCGGCCGGCTGGGCTGGTACGCCCGGCTGCTGCCGGCGCGGGCGGCGCTTGGTCGAGGACGGTGCGGCGCCGTAGCCGACGAGGACGGCCTGGCGGCCCTGCGGCTCCTCGTCCTCCTCGGGGGCGGCGGGGGCCGCGGGCGCCTCGGCGGCGGGGGCCGCGGCGGGTGCCACGGGCCCGGCGCCGGGGTCGGTGTCCACCGAGATGATGACCGTCCCGACATCGACGGTGACGCCCTCGCCGAAGTTCAGCTCGTGCACCACCCCGTCGTAGGGAATGGGCAGTTCGACGGCGGCCTTGGCGGTCTCGACCTCGCAGACGACCTGGCCGTCGGTGACGGTGTCGCCCGGTTGGACGTACCACTTGAGGATCTCGGCCTCGGTGAGCCCCTCGCCCACATCGGGCATCTTGAACTCGCGGAAGCGCTGGTCGTTCGCAGTACTCGCAGTCATGGTCACGGTTCTCCTCAAACCCTCAGTACGCCAGCGCGCGGTCGACCGCGTCCAGCACCCGGTCCAGTCCCGGGAGGTACTCGTCCTCCAGCCGGGACGGCGGATACGGGGCGTGGAATCCGCCGACGCGCAGGACCGGGGCCTCCAGGTGGTAGAAGCAGCGCTCCGTGATGCGGGCGGCGAGCTCCGCGCCCGTACCGAGGAAGACCGGGGCCTCGTGGACCACGACCAGCCGGCCGGTCTTGACCACCGACTCCTGGACGGTGTCGAAGTCGATCGGCGAGAGCGAGCGCAGATCGACGACCTCGACCGACTTGCCCTCCTCGGCCGCGACCTTGGCGACGTCCAGGCAGACCTTCACCATCGGCCCGTACGCGGCCAGCGTCAGGTCCGAACCGGGCTGGGCGACCCGGGCCTTGTGCAGCGGGTACGGGATCGCCTCGGTGTCCAGGCGCGACTTGTCGTGATAGCGGCGCTTGGGCTCGAAGTAGATGACCGGGTCGTCGCCCGCGATGGCCTGCTGGAGCATCCAGTAGGCGTCCGAGGAGTTCGAGGGGGAGACGCACTTGAGGCCCGCGACATGCGCGAACAGCGCCTCGGGGGACTCGGAGTGGTGCTCGACCGCGCCGATGCCGCCCGCGTACGGGATGCGGATGACGACCGGCACCTTGACCTTGCCCAGGGCCCGCGCGTGCATCTTCGCGAGCTGGGTGACGATCTGGTCGTAGGCGGGGAAGACGAAACCGTCGAACTGGATCTCCACGACGGGCCGGTAGCCGCGCAGCGCCAGGCCGATCGCGGTGCCGACGATGCCGGACTCGGCGAGCGGGGTGTCGATCACCCGGTCCTCGCCGAAGTCCTTCTGGAGGCCGTCGGTGACCCGGAAGACGCCGCCGAGCTTGCCGACGTCCTCCCCCATCACGAGGACCTTGGGGTCGGCCTCCATGGAGGCGCGCAGCGAGGCGTTGATCGCCTTGGACAGCGTGATCTTCTCGAAGACGGTCATCGTCAGTTCTCCTCCGCGACGGCATCGGCGTCGGCGAACGACGCCTGGTACGCGGCGAACTGCGCGCGCTCCTCATCGACGAGCGCGTGCCCGTCGGCATAGATGTTCTCGAAGATCGCCATGGAATCGGGGTCGGGCATCGCCCGCACGGTCTCGCGCACCCGCTTGCCCAGCGCCTCGCTCTCCGCCTCGACCGCGGCGAGATACGCGTCGTCGACGACGCCCTCGGCCACCAGATACGTCCGCAGCCGCAGGATCGGGTCCTTGGCCTCCCAGGCCCGCGTCTCCTCGTCGGCCCGGTACTTCGTCGGATCGTCGGAGGTGGTGTGCGCGCCCATCCGGTACGTGAACGCCTCGATGAGCATCGGGCCCTGTCCGGTGCGGGCCCGCTCCAGCGCCGCCTTGGTCACCGCCAGGCAGGCCAGTACGTCGTTGCCGTCGACCCGTACGCCCGGGAAGCCGTAGCCGCGGGCGCGCTGGTAGAGCGGGACGCGGGTCTGCTTCTCGGTGGGCTCGGAGATCGCCCACTGGTTGTTCTGGCAGAAGAACACGACCGGGGAGTTGTAGACCGCGGAGAAGGTGAACGCCTCGGCGACATCGCCCTGGCTGGAGGCGCCGTCCCCGAAGTACGCGATCACCGCGGAGTCCGCGCCGTCCTTCTGCACGCCCATCGCGTAGCCGGTCGCGTGCAGCGCCTGCGAGCCGATGACGATCGTGTAGAGGTGGAAGTTGTTGCTGTTGGGATCCCAGCCGCCGTTGTTGACCCCGCGGAACATGCCCAGCAGGTTCGTCGGGTCCACACCGCGGCACCAGGCCACGCCGTGCTCGCGGTAGGTCGGGAAGACGTAGTCGTCATCGCGCAGCGCCCGGCCGGAGCCGATCTGGGCGGCCTCCTGGCCCAGCAGCGAGGCCCACAGGCCCAGCTCGCCCTGGCGCTGGAGAGTGGTCGCCTCGGCGTCGAACTTCCGCGTCAGCACCATGTCGCGGTAGAGCCCGCGCAGCTCCTCGGGGGTGAGGTCGATGGCGTAATCCGGGTGCTCGACCCGCTTCCCCTCGGGGGTCAGCAGTTGTACGAGCTGATCCTGTTCCACCTGGTCAGCGGCGTTGTCGGGGGTCTTGGCCTTGGCCGACGACGCCTTCTTGGCGGTGGTCCGCTTGCTGCCGCCGCGGGTGGTTTTCCGCTGGGCAGTGCTCTCCACGGTCACGTGCTGCTCCTCCGTCTGTCCGGCCCCCGGGGTCCGCCGGTGGCCGTTTTGCGGCTCACCCGGTATCCGATACGGCGCACGGGGTGGGTGCGAACGCGGCCGGATCCGGGTGGAACAAAGCGTCCCGGAAGTGGCCTGCCCGTCGCACGTTACCCATTGTCAAAGCCTAAGCGGAAACAGCCCTGACCTGCGATTTTGCTTGGATTTCCAAGTAAATCGCGCACGCTCGGGAACAACTCCAGGTCACAGCGTTGCAGGCCGCCGGGACAACGGCACGTTATATCGGTGAACTGGAGCACGGGAAGACTTCGTGTGTGAGACTGGAGGCGTGCGCGAAGAAGGAAAAATCACGGTATTCCTGCTCGATGACCATGAAGTCGTCCGGCGGGGCGTCCACGAAATGCTCTCGGTGGAAGAGGATATCGAGGTGGTCGGCGAGGCCGGCACCGCCGCAGATGCCCTGGTCAGGATCCCTGCGACCCGTCCCGACGTAGCGGTTCTCGATGTCCGGCTGCCGGACGGCAGCGGCGTCGAGGTCTGTCGCGAGATCCGCTCCCAGGACGAGAACATCAAATGCCTGATGCTCACCTCGTTCGCCGACGACGAGGCCCTTTTCGATGCGATCATGGCCGGTGCGGCCGGATATGTCCTGAAGGCCATCCGCGGCAATGAGCTGCTGTCCGCGGTGCGCGATGTGGCGGCCGGCAAGTCGCTGCTCGACCCGGTGGCCACCGCCCGCGTCCTGGAACGGCTGCGCGACGGCAACAACGCCAAAGGCGACGACCGGCTGGCCAACCTCACCGAGCAGGAGCGCAAGATCCTCGACCTGATCGGCGAGGGCATGACCAACCGGGCCATCGGCGAACGGCTCCACCTCGCCGAGAAGACGATCAAGAACTACGTCTCCAGCCTGCTCTCCAAGCTCGGCATGGAGCGCCGCTCCCAGGCCGCCGCATACGTCGCCCGTATGCAGGCCGAACGGCGCTGAACAGGCACGGAACGGGTACTGCGCGGGCGCGGACGGCCCTGCGGGAACCGCGGGCCGACCGGCCCCGCCGACCAGGTGATCGGGACCAATGTCCCCCCATCTCGGGGCTGTTGCCTCTACCTCCGAAGCCGTCCCGAGGGCATTGTGGAGTACATGCCCACCGATGACTCGCGCGCCATCGAGCTGCTGAGCCGCACCCCCTACGGGCGGGTGTCGGCCAGCATGCGCGCACTGCCCTTCACCACCGTCACCCGGCATCTCGTCATCGACGGCCGGCTGGTCCTGCGGCTGCACCGCGGGTACAACTACCACCACGCCCTGGACGGCAGCGTCGTCGCGTACGAGGCCGACAACGTCAACAGCGACGAGCGCGACACCTGGTCCGTCCAGTTCACCGGCACCGCGAAGATCATCGAGCCCACCCCCGCCGAACGCGCCCTCTTCGGCCGCACCCCGCGGCTGGCCGACGGAGAGCCCTTCGAGCCGGTCTTCCTGTGCATCGAGCCGGAATTCGTGACACTGCACCGCCTCTCGGATGTGCCGGTCCTCCGGTATGCCCACCAGGCATGACACAGTTGATCTAACATCTGGCGCGTGCTGCGCTCATCTGTAGGCCGGACGGCGGCGACGCCCGACCGGCACACCCTCGGCTCCCTGCTGCGCCGCTACGACGGCGCCGGGGAGCCGCTGTCGTGCGAACCGGTGGCCGAGGGCCTGCTCAACCACGGCTACTTCCTCGCCACCACCCGCGGCCGCTACTTCCTCAAGCACCACCTCGACGGCGACCGGACCGCCATCGCCCACCAGCACCGCGCCACCCGCCGGCTCGGCGCGCTCGGGCTGCCGGTCGCCCCGCCGGTCGCCGACACGGCCGGCCGTACGGTCACCGTCCTGGACGGCCGCTGCTACGCCCTGCACCCCTGGGTCGAGGGCCGGCACCTGGGCGGCGCCGCCCTCTCCCGCGGCCAGTCCCGCCGGCTCGGCGCCCTGCTCGGACTGGTGCACACCGGCCTCGCGCAGGTCATGACGGCCGAACCGCACCCGCACCCGCCGCCGTACGCGGACCTCGGCGCGGACCCGGCGCGCACCTTCGAGCTGATCGACGAGCTGCTGGTGCTGGCCCGCGGTGCCCGCCCGCGCACCAGCTTCGACGAACTGGCCGAGCACCGGCTGCTGGAGCGCCGGGCCCTGCTGGCGCGGCAGGCCCACCGGCGCCCGGCCCCGGGGGCCGAACCCGCCGCGGGCTGGGTGCACGGCGACTTCCACCCGCTGAACGTGCTCTACCGCGGCACCGAACCGGCCGCGATCGTCGACTGGGACCGGCTGGCCGTCAAACCACGCGCCGAGGAGGCGGTCCGCGCCGCCGCGATCTTCTTCGTCCGCCCCTGCGGCACGCTGGACCTGGCGAAGGTGGCGGCGTACGCGGACGCCTACCGCGGCGCCAGCGGCGCGGGGGCCGGTGAGCTGGCGGCGGCGGTGCACCGGGTGTGGTGGGAGCGGCTCAACGACTTCTGGATGCTCACCTGGCGCTACCGCCTGGGCGATCTGCGCACCGACCCGCAGTTCCCGGCGGCGGCCGCGCTGGCGGTCTGGTGGACCCGCGAATACGCCGCGGTCCGGGACGCGTTCACCGGCTGAAGCGGGCGGTACGGGGGGGCCGACTTGCCGTTTCTGTGGGGCTTGCCGCCCCTGTGGAGCGGCTGGACCGGCAGGTGCGGAGGCGGAACGGAGACGGCGGGCCGGGCGCCAGGGGTTCCTGGTGCCCGGCCCGCCGTATCGGTCGGTCCGTCGGCCGGTCTCAGCCGGTCGCGCCGTTCTGCGTGCCGCCGTCCGCGGTGCCGTTGGTCGTGGAGCCGGTTCCGCCGGTGCCGGTCCCACCGGTTCCGGTCCCACCGGTGCCCGTCCCGCCGCTGCCGGTCCCGCCGCTGCCCGTACCGCCGTTCTCGGTGCCGCCGTTGGTCGGGGAACCATTGCCGCCGGTGCCGTTACCGCCGTTGGTGTTGCCACCGTTGGAGGTCCCGCCGTTGTTGCCGTGGGTGGGCGGCAGGGACGGCGGCGGCTCCGAGGGGGGCGGCGAGGACGGTGGCGGCTTGGGGGTGTGCTTGTTCGGGCTACGGGTGTAGCCGCCCGAGTCGCTGCCCGTAGTGCCCTTCTGGGTCTCCGGTGTGGTCGGCTCGTCCGACGGCGGCTCGCTGGTCTCGTCGTCCACCGAGGCCGATGGCGAAGGGGACTTGGAGGTGTCCGGCACGGCCGGAGGCTTGTCGCCGCCGTTTTGGAGTGCGAAGGCCACGCCCGCCGCGATGGCGATCAGCGCGAGCACCGCGATCAGCAAGATCTTGCCGCGGCCGCTGCGGGCCGGCCGCTGCCCGCCCTCGAAACCGCCGTCGTCCGCCCGCATACCGGGCGGCAGTATCGGGTTCACCGCGGTCTGCCCCGCGTCGGGGTGCGGCATCGCCGTCGTGGCGGCGACGCCCATGGCCGGGGTGTGGCCGCCCTCGTGCATGGCGACCTGGCCGGTGTTCCAGGTGCCGGTGTGCCCGCCCTGCTCGTGCAGCATCTGCAACGAGTACTGGATCAGGCCGCGCATCTCCTCCGCGGTCTGGAAACGGTCGTCGGGGTCCTTGGCGAGCGACCGCATGACCAGGCCGTCCAGCTCCGGCGGCACCGCGTCGGCGACCTGGGAGGGCGGCACCGGCATGTCCTGGACGTGCTGGTAGACGACCGACAGCGGGGTCTCACCGGTGAACGGCGGCCGCAGTGCGAGCAGTTCGTACAGCAGGCAGCCGGTGGCGTACAGGTCGGAGCGGGTGTCGACGGTCTTGCCGAGCGCCTGCTCCGGGGAGAGGTACTGCGGGGTGCCCATGACCATGCCGGTCTGGGTCATGGTGGACGCCGCGCCGTGCAGGGCACGGGCGATACCGAAGTCCATGACCTTCACGGCGCCGCTGTGCGTGATGATCACGTTCGCGGGCTTGATGTCACGGTGCACGATGCCGTGCTGGTGGCTGTAGGCCAGCGCCTCCAGGACACCGGAGACGATGATCAGCGCCTGGTCCGGCGGCGGGGCGTCGGCGTTCAGCAGCAGATCGCGGATGGTGTGGCCCTCGACCAGCTCCATCACGATGTACGGCACGGTGTTGCCGCCGACGTAGTCCTCGCCGGAGTCGTAGACCGCGACGACCGCGTGGTGGTTCAGCCCGGCCACGGACTGTGCCTCGCGGGTGAAGCGGGCCTTGGACACCGGGTCCTCTGCGAGGTCGGCGCGGAGCAGCTTCACTGCCACTGTCCGGCCCAGACGTACGTCCTCGGCCGCGAACACCTCCGCCATACCGCCCCGGCCGAGCCGGTGCGTGAGCCGGTAGCGGCCATCGCCGACCAGCCCTCCATTGCCCCACATCTCCGGTCCATCGGGGATATTGGAGCCGGTGGCGTCAGGATCGGACGGGCCCTGCGGGCTCTGCGTCGGTGCCATCGGTCCTCGCCGTCGAATCGATCCGCGTTACAGCGGTAAGGTCTCGGTCTTCGCTAGAGCACGCTACAGGCTCCGCGGCACCCTCCGGTCCGTCGTTGACCGGCCATCAAACCTCCCTGACTCCGAGTGTCGCAAGTTCACCAGGGGTGAGCGGAGCCCGGAGAGAACTCACCGTCGTGATGGGATCTTGCACATCTGGTCACGGAACGGGCACACAGCTTGACGTGTCGGGGGCCTGGGGCAGACTTGGCAGCGGAATTCCGGTAGTTGATCGCCGTACGTATCTCCATGCGTACAGGCAGTGCGCCTAGGGGGACGCTGAATCATGAGCCAGGACGGCGCTCAGGAACACTTCGAGGGCCGTTCGGTCGGCGGCGGACGTTACCAGCTCCGTGATCTTCTCGGGGCCGGCGGAATGGCATCCGTGCACCTCGCGTACGACAGCGTGCTGGACCGCGAGGTCGCGATCAAGACGCTCCACACCGAGCTCGGCCGCGAACCGGCATTCCGCGAACGCTTCCGCCGCGAAGCGCAGTCCGTGGCGAAACTCACGCACCCCAACATCGTCTCGGTCTTCGACTCCGGCGAGGACACGCTGTCCGACAGCGCCCCCGGCGCGGGCGACGGCGGCATGGTGCCGTACATCATCATGGAGTACGTCGCCGGGCAGCCGCTGCGCTCGGAGCTCGACAGCGATATCGCCCGGCACGGCGCGATGCCGACCGAGAAGGCGCTGAAGATCACCGCGGATGTGCTCGCCGCCCTGGAGGCGAGCCATGAGATGGGCCTGGTCCACCGGGACATCAAGCCGGGCAACGTCATGATGACCAAGCGCAATGTCGTCAAGGTCATGGACTTCGGTATCGCCCGCGCCATGCAGTCCGGCGTGACGTCCATGACGCAGACCGGCATGGTCGTCGGCACCCCGCAGTACCTCTCGCCCGAGCAGGCGCTGGGCCGCGGCGTGGACGCCCGCTCCGACCTCTACTCCGTCGGCATCATGCTCTTCGAGCTGCTGACCGGACAGCTGCCGTTCGACGCGGACTCCCCGCTCGCCATCGCGTACGCCCACGTCCAGGAAGAACCGCCGGTCCCCTCCGGCATCAACCGCTCGGTGCCGCCCGCCGTGGACGCGCTGGTGGCCCGCGCGCTGAAGAAGAACCCCAATGAACGGTTCCCGACCGCCGAGGCGATGCGGGGGGAATGCCTGCGCATCGCGGGGTCCGCGCAGTCCGGGGCGACGCCGCTGATCATCAGCGAGGGCCCGCGGGCGCGCACCAGCGGCTCGTCGGTCTCCTCCACGGTGTTCCCCGCCGCCACCGGCACCCCGCACACCCCCGTGCCGCCGAACGTGCAGCAGCCGTACCAGCCGACGCAGGCCGCCTTCGGGCCCTCGACGCCCCCGCCGCCGAACAACGCCTACCCGCCACCGGCACCGGCCCCGACGCCCACCCCGTTCCACGGAGGCGGCTTCCAGGCCCCGCCCCCGTACGCCCCGCAGCCCGCGACGGCCTCGATGCCGATGGCTCCGGTCCCCCCGGCCCGGAAGAACAACACCCCCGTCATCGTCGTCTCGGCGGTGGTCGGCGTGGTCGTGGTCACCGCCATCGCGATCGGCATCGGGCTGAGCGGCGGCTCCGACAACAACAACAAGGCCGGCGACAAGCCGACGTCCACGTACACGCCGTACACCTACTCGCCGGCGCCCACCGCCAGCGTCCGGCCCGAGGACAAGACGGCGACGATCCTGTCGACCGAGTGCACCAGCCCGGCCAAGAGCTACAGCGACAAGAACAAGATCCTTTTCCCGTCGTTCCGGTTCAAGAACCTGGACTCGGTGAAGGCGTGCCTGGACGCGGCGGGCTGGAAGTACAAGGTCACCGAGCAGGACAGCGCGATCTGGGGCAAGAACACGGTCACGGAACAGACTCCGGCGGCCATCAGCTGGTGGGCCCCGAGCAACACCGAGACGATCCAGCTGACCGTCTCGACCGGCCGCAGCGGCTGACCGGCCACCGGCTGCCGGCCACCGACTGCCGGCCGGAGCGGTGCCGACGGGCACAGGCACCGGGCACCGGGTATCCGCGAGGACATAAGGCGGGGCCGGCACACGCGTCGTGTGCCGGCCCCGCTGCCTTACCGCCGGGCGCGCCTAGAGGTACGGGCCCGAGCGGGCGCCGCCGTGACCGGGGTGTTCCTCGTCGCCCTCCGGCGAGACCGCACCGGGCGGCAGGGCACGGCGCATCGACTCCAGCTGCGCACGGGCCGCCATCTGCTGGGCGAACAGCGCGGTCTGGATGCCGTGGAAGAGGCCCTCCAGCCAGCCCACCAGCTGCGCCTGGGCGATACGCAGCTCCGCCTCCGTCGGCACCGATTCCTCGGTGAACGGCAGCGAGAGCCGCTCCAGCTCCTCCACCAGCTCGGGCGCCAGCCCGTCCTCCAGCTCCTTGACCGAGCTGGAGTGGATCTCCTTGAGCCGGACCCGGCTCGCCTCGTCCAGCGGAGCGGCCTTCACCTCCTCCAGCAGCTGCTTGATCATGCTGCCGATGCGCATGACCTTCGCAGGCTGCTCGACCATGTCCGTCACCGGAATCTCGCGGGACTCGTCGCCGCCGTCCCCGCCACCGGTCCCGAGCGACATGCCATCCGGACCGACAACCAGGACGTGCGGACTCTCCTGCGACCGTTCGTTCATCGGCATCTCCATGCCGCCATTCTCTCGTACCGACGCATCCACACTGTGGTAGCCCCGGAAGTCCGGGGATCTACGACCTGGGAAGAGCCCGGGGACCTTCCGGGCCGGGCGGCCGCCCGCTCCCCGCAGGCTGCGCGACTCCCCGTCGCCTCGTCGCGTCCCTTCCCTTTTTCCGCCTCCGCTCGGCTCCGCTCTGTGTGCTGTTTCACGTGAAACGGCGCGGAGACGGGCCTTGGCGGCTGTCCGGAAGAGAACGTGATCCGTCCGGAAAAGATCATCGGCGGCGGAGGCGCAGACCGAAAAAGGCGAGGCCAAGGCCGGTGAGGGCGAGACCGGCGCCCATCGGGAGGACGCGTTCGACGCGGGCCGCCGGATTTTCGAGGGCGGAGGGACCGGTCGTGGCGGGCTGTTCGCCGTCCGTGGTCTCCGGTGTGGCACTGGGCGGCCCCGCAGGCGCGGTGGGCGTGGGCCGCAGCGACTGGTACGGGCGCTGGGCGAGCTGTCCGGCGGCACCTGGGCGGTGCGCGGGGGACCGCCATGGAGGGGCCGCACCGGGCGGGGAGAGCGCCGGCGCGGGGGCGTGGTCCGTTCGATGCGGCGGGGCGGCGGGGGGCGGCCCGGCCTTCGTACCACCGCCGGCCGCCGGACTCGCCGGGGCGGAGGGCCGGGCACGCACCGGGTCCGGGGCGTCCGAGGAGCGGGCAGCGGGAGCCGGGGCGGGTGCGGACGGCGCGACGGAGTCCGGGACTGGCCGGTCCGGGGCCTTCGGACGCAGGCCCTCCGGGCGGTCCACGGGCGGCGCGCCGGGAAAGTACGGCGGGCGGTCCGGGAACCCCGGAATGCTGTCCGGCAGGTCCGCGACGACGTCGGGCAGACCGGGGAGGTAGTCCGGCAGCTCGGGGACGGCGGCCATCTCGGGGAACCGCGGCAGCCAGTCCGGGCGGCCGTGCTGCCCCCAGCTGACCCGCGCGTTCCCGCCCACGGGCGGGGGCGCGACCATGCCGCCGCCGGGCGGCCCGTCGGCGTGCGCGAGGCCCGGCGGACGATCGGCCGGGGTGGTCCGTTCGGGAGAGGGAGCCGCCGCGGTGGTGGCCACCACGGGGACCGGCAGGACGACGGTGGCCAGCAACAGGCCGGTGGCGATGCGCGAACGGAATCCTGGAGCCACAACCGTGCCCCTCCCGTGCCGAGCCGTCGAGTGACGAGTTCAGCGTCACACGGGGCCGTAACCCCGGCATCTCGGACAGGTCGGCCGGGTTACGGGGCGGGAGGGGCGGGAACGGACGGCAGAGGCCCGGATCGCCGGGCGGGCGGGACCGCTCAGACGGTCAGCACGACCTTGCCGACATGGGTGCTCGCGTCGACGACGCGGTGCGCCTCGGCGGCGTCCGCCATCGGGATCGTACGGTCCACGATCGGCCGGACCCGGCCGTTGCCGATCAGCGGCCAGACGTGTTCCCGCACGGCCGCGACGATGGCCGCCTTCTCGCTGAGCGGGCGGGCGCGCAGTCCGGTCCCGGTGATCGCGGCACGCTTGGAGAGCAGTGCGGCGAGGTTCAGCTCGGCCTTCACCCCGCCCTGCATCCCGATGATCGCGAGCCGTCCGTTGACCGCCAGCGTCTTGACGTTCCGTTGCAGGTACTTCGCGCCAATGATGTCGAGGATGACGTCCGCGCCCTTGCCGTCGGTGGCCTTGCGGATCTCCTGGACGAAGTCCTGCTCGCGGTAGTCGATGAGGATGTCCGCGCCGAGTTCGGCGCAACGGGCCAGCTTCTCGGGGCCGCCCGCGGTGACCGCGACCCGGGCGCCGACCGCCTTGGCGAGCTGGATCGCCATCGTGCCGATGCCGCTGGCACCGCCGTGCACCAGCAGCGTCTCGCCGGGCCGCAGGTGCGCGATCATGAAGACGTTCGACCAGACCGTGCAGGCCACTTCGGGGAGCGCCGCGGCCGACACGAGGTCCAGGCCCGCCGGCAGCGGCAGTACCTGCCCGGCCGGGACGGCGACCTTCTCGGCGTAACCGCCGCCCGCCAGCAGTGCGCACACCTCGTCGCCAACGGCCCAGCCGTGCACGCCGGGACCGAGCGCGGCGATCCGGCCGGCGCACTCCAGACCCGGGTACGGGGAGGAGCCGGGCGGCGGGTCGTAGAAGCCCTGACGCTGCAACAGGTCGGCGCGGTTCACGGCGCTCGCCACGACGTCGATCAGGACCTCGCCCTCGGCGGGCAGCGGGTCCGGCACGTCCGCCCAGACGAGGGCTTCGGGGCCACCGGGCTCAGGGATAGTGATCGCTCGCATGAGCGCGAGGCTACTCGCCGATACCGCACGGGGCGACAGGCCGGTCGGGGGCGACAACGGCCGGGCCGGGAACGGCCGGTGCGAGCACGGGACCGTACCGGGGGCCGGTGCCCCGGGGCCGCTGCCCGAGGCGGCACCCAAGTGGCGGATCACGGACCGCCCCGGCGGTCTTCCGGGCGGGGCCGCCCACCGGCTTCCCGGCCGGTGCGCCACGCCGGTTTCCCGGGCCGGTGCGCCACCTCGGTCTCCGGGGCCGGTGTCGCGGGACGTCTGGCACCGGAGGTGTCGCTCGTCCTCCCGGCGCCGGAGGCGTTACCGGGCACCCGGATACTCGTCCACCCGGATACCCGTCCGCTACTCGTCCGCCCGGATGCTCGTCCGTCCGGCTCCCGTCCGCCCGGTGCCGGAGGCGTTATCCGTATCCGTCCGCCTGGTTACTCGTCCACCCGGCGCATCGGGGAGATCCCGCCGCCGGGAAACTTCGGACGGGCCGGTCGGCCACCGGACTTGCCGGCGGCGTCGGGCTCCTCCGGCATGGCCGCGCGGACGATCGTGATCAGCCGGTCCGCGGACTGCAGGGGGCTGGCCGCCGGATCGTCGTAGCCGATCAGACGGTGGCCACGCAGGACCGAGACGATCAGGTCGTCGGTCTCCCGGACGGACCTTCCGACCTCGGCCTTCACCACCGGCCGTTCGACCAGGTCGAGCCCGCTGCCCTGCTGGATGAGGTCCTCCATGACGGCGCCCGCGCTCGGACTGTGCACGGAGAGCCCCAGCAGCCGGCCCGCCGCGCTGGCGGATGTGATCACGGCGTCGGCACCGGACTGCCGCAGCAGCGGAGCGTTCTCCTCCTCGCGAACCGCCGCGACGATGTTGGCCTTCTTGTTGAGCTGACGGGCGGTCAACGAGACCAGAACGGCGGTGTCGTCGCGCTGGGTGGCGATGACGACCTGGCGGGCCCGCTGGATCTCGGCGCGCAGCAGCACATCGCTGCGGGTCGCGTCACCGACCACCCCGGCGAACCCTTCGGCCACGGCCGATTCGATGACCTTCGGGCTCGGGTCGACGATGACGATGCGGTCGCGGGTCAGGCCCGTCGCACAGAGGGTCTGGACGGCGGAACGGCCCTTGGTGCCGAAGCCGACGATGACGGTGTGATCGCGCAAAGCGTTTCTCCAGCGTTTCAATTGCCATTGCTCGCGGGTGCGCTCGGTCAGCACCTCCAGTGTGGTGCCGACCAGGATGATCAGGAACAGCACCCGCAGCGGCGTGATGAGCAGGATGTTCAGCAGCCGCGCGGTGGCCCCGTACGGGACGATGTCGCCGTATCCCGTGGTGGAGAGCGTGACGGTCGCGTAGTAGACGCAGTCGAGGAGATCGACCGTGCCACCGGCGTTGTCGTGGTACTGGTCGCGGTCTATCCAGACGATGAAGACCGTCGCGACGAGCACGAGCAGCGCCATCAGCAGCCGGCGGGCGACCTGCCGCAGTGGCGCCTTGGGGGTGCGGCGCGGCAGCACCACCCGGCGGGAGTGGTCCTCGGGGATCTCGCGCGCCGCGGCGTCGTGGGACGGGAGCTTCACGCAGAGCCTCCGGCGGGCGGTGCGGGGGGTGGGGATCGGTGGGGATCGGTCACGGGCGCGGTCACGGGATGTGCGCGGCCGGCGGGGCCGGGGTCCGCTCCGGGGTCGTACGGACCGTCGGCGCCGGGGCTGTCCGCCGGCCGGCCCGCCGACCACGGGAGTTCCAGCAGTTCGACGGCGGCGCCGCGATCCTGGCCACCGGGCGGGATGACGGCCAGCGCGTCGGCGACGGCGATCCCGCGCAGCATGGCCGGGCCGGTGAAGTGCAGCGGCGCCACCGTCCGGCCGTACCGGTCGTCGTCGCGGTAGGCCACCGGGACGAGCCGGGTGTCACGGGGATGGCCATGGACCGCGGCGGCCAGCGGTACGCGGTACGGGGCGGCGGTGGGGCGGGCGGCGAGCGTACGGAGCAGTGGCTCGGCGAGGGTGAGCAGACCGGAGACGGCGGCGAGGGGGTTACCCGGGAGGCCGACGAGGTGGCGTTCCGGGGTGAGGCGGGCGAGCAGCATGGGGTGTCCGGGGCGTACCGCGACGCCGTCCACCAGTATCTCGGCGCCCAGCCTGCGCAGGGTGGGGTGCACATGGTCGACGGGCCCGGCCGCCGTGCCGCCGGTGGTGATGACCACATCGGCGGTAGAACCCGCGATGGCGGCGTACAGCGCGTCGGCGTCGTCGGCGAGATGGTGCGGCGGGGGCGCCACCGCGCCCAGCGCCCGCAGCCAGGGAGCGAGCATCGGGCCGAGCGCGTCCCGGATCCGGCCCGCCTGCGGCAGCCCGTGCCGCAGCAACTCATCGCCCAGGACGAGGACTTCGACCCGCGGCCGGGGGTACGTGGCGAGTTCGTCGTAGCCGGCCGCCGCGGCCAGGCCGAGGACGGCGGGCGTCACCAGGGCGCCGGCGGGCAGCAGTTGATCACCACGGCCGCACTCCTGGCCACGCGGGCGGATGTCCTGGCCGAGCGTCGCGGGCGCGGGCGCGTGCAGCCGCGCCCGCCCGTCGCCCAGATCCCGGACCTCGCCGTGCTCACTGCGGAGCACGGCGGTGGCGCCGGCCGGGACGCGCGCCCCGGTGGCGATGCGGACCGCGTGCCCGTCGGGGAGCGGCCGGGTGGGGGCATGACCGGCCAGGATGCCGGGGTCGGGGGCCGCGGGGGGAGCGGGCGTGGTTTGGGAGGTTTCGGGCTGGGAGGTTTCGGGGCGCGGGCGCCGGTCGGCCGGGGTGGCACGGTCGAGGTACCAGGGGCCGGGGCCGGAGACCGCCCAGCCGTCCATCGCGGACGTGTCGAAGGACGGCAGATCGGTGAGGGCGGTGAGCGGTGCGGCGAGGGTACGGCCCAGGGCGTCATCGAGCGCGGATGTCTCGGGCACCCGGGGGCCGCGCACCGCCCGCGCGGCCACGCCACGGGCCGCCTGCCAGGAGGAGGGCGCGGGGTGCCGCTTACGGCTACGGCCGGGGGTGGCCGTGGATGCGGGACTGCTGGATGTGGGACTGGAGGTGCCAGGGGTCTGAGCGGCCTGGCTGGTCCGGTGGGTCCGGGGGGCCTCTGGGGGGTGACCGGGTTCGGTGCTGCGGGAGGGGTGGTCAGGGCCGGAAGGGCCATCGGGGCCACCGGGGGCGTCGTGTCCGTGGGGACCGGAAGAGCCATCGGGGGCGCCGGGTCCGTGGGGACCGGAAGGGGAGCCGTGGCCGGAAGGGCGGTCGGGACCGGCGGGGCGGTTCGAGCCGGGTGTGCCGTCCGGGGCGGGGTCGGGGGTGCCGGCCGGACCGCCGGCGGCGTCGGGGCGGCCGCGCCCGGCGTCCGGGGACGGCCCTGATCCGGGGCTCGGCTCCGGGGACGGGGACACGGACGCCGACAGGGACGGGGACGAGAACGAGGACGGGGCCGAGAGGGGGGACGAGCCCACGGGGATGTCCGCAGCGGCCGGATGCGGTACGCCTGCGTCGGGCCCGTACGCGTCCGGTCCGTACACGTCCGACCTGTACGTATCCGGCCCGTGGGCGTCCGGCCCGTACGCATCCAGCCCGTACGCATCCGGCGCATACGTACCCGAGGTGCGCGCGTCCAGAGGGCGCGTATCCATCCGGTGGGTCTCCGGCATGTTCGCAGTCGCCAGACGCACATCAGGCATGGGCGACTCCGGCATGCGCGAATCCGGCATGTGCATATCAGGCATGCGCGCATCCTGCCCAGGCGCTTTCACGCGGCCGCTCGCACCGCCGTCCCGCGTGCCCGGGGTGGTTCGGGCGTCGGGGCGCGGTGCCGCCACGGCGTCGTCGAACAGCGCGAGCGCGTCGTCAAACGCGTCCTCGAACGCCCCGTCGGTCATTCCGTCGGCTTCGCTTCGGCACCCGTGCCGCCACCGGCCCCGGCCGCACCGTCCGCCTTCGCGCCGCCCGCACCGTCCCCGCCGTCCGCGTCCTCGGCGGCCCAGCGGTTGGCCAGCGCGGCGGCCTTCTGGGCAAGCTCCGCCACATCGGCGCCCTGCCGGCCCGCCGCGTAACCGATCAGGAACGTCGTCAGTGGCGCGGCCGGGCGGGCCACACCGTGCGCGGCGTCGCGCGCGAGATCGAGGAGTGCCGCCGTGTCGACATCGAGTTCGATGCCCAGCTCGGCCTTGACTGCGGTGATCCATTCGTCCAACACGTTTCCATGCTCCCTGATACGGGCGCGTGCCGCGCCAATGTCTGCCCAGGTGTCGCAGTCGAAGGACGCCGTGGCCGTGGCGTCCTCGACCCGTACGAGCGCCAGTCCAGCCAGCAGCGCGCGCAGCGGCAGTCCGGCGAGCGTGCCGTGTGCGGCGCGCAACCGGGCCAGCTCACGGCGGAGCGGCTCGACCCGATAGACGGCCACCAGCGGCTGGTCCCGCCCCTCCCCGTCCCGCAGCACCGCGCCCTCACGGGGCACGGCGGCATCACGAGGCGGGGCGGCGTCATGGGCCACGGCAGCTTCGCAGGGCGGGGCGGTGCGCGGGGGCACCTCACCGTGACGAGGCGCGGCGGCAGCACGGGACGGGGCCGCATCACCGCTACGGGACGCGGCAGGGCCGGGGGACGCGGCGGGACCAGGAGGAACGACAGAGCCGGGGGACACAGCAGGGCCAGGAGCAGCAGGGACAGGAGCAGCAGGTCCGGAAGACGCCTCACCGTCATGGCCCGCCATCCCGGCTTCCCGGGGTGCCCCGTCTTCTTCGCGTGCCGCAGCACCCTCCGTCGCCACCGGAGCGGCGGTCGCCCCCGAAATAGCGGTCGCCGCCCCCAAGAGGGCCCGTACCGTCGCACGGGTCAGGAAGGGAAGATCGGCGGAGAGCACCAGGACGGTCGGGGCGGTGGTGTGCCGCAGGCCGGCGTCCAGTGCGGCGAGCGGACCGCCACCGGGCGGATCTTCGAGGGCCGGGACGACGGCGCGCCGGGTCGGGCGTCCGGGGCCGACCACGACTGTGGTCGCCGCGTCGGGGCAGGCCGCGAGCACCCGGTCCAGGAGGGGGCGGCCGCCGACGGACAGGGCGGGTTTGTCCGCCCCGCCGAGTCGGCGGGCCGCGCCTCCGGCCAGCACGATGGCGTCGTAGTCGGTGTGGTCGCTCACCCCTTGAGTATCGCCGGGGGCGTGGCGATCACGCCGGTGTCACAGCGCGCGAAGCAACAGCGCGGGCTGCTCCACACAGTCGGCGACGAACCGCAGGAAGCCGCCCGCCGTACCGCCGTCGCACACCCGGTGGTCAAAGGTGAACGAGAGCTGGACGACCTGCCGGACGGCCAACTCGCCGTTGTGCACCCAGGGTTTGGCCGCTATTCGGCCCACGCCGAGCATCGCGGCCTCGGGGTGGTTGATGATCGGCGTGGAGCCGTCGACCCCGAAGACGCCGTAGTTGTTGAGGGTGAAGGTGCCGTGTGTCAGTTCGGCGAGGGACAGGCCGCCGGCGCGGGCGGTCTCGGTGAGCCGGGCGATCTCCGCGGACAGGCCCTCGACCGTACGGGCCTGCGCGTCCCGCACCACCGGGACCACCAGTCCGCGGTCGGTCTGCGCCGCGAAGCCCAGATGGACGGCGGGCAGCCGGACGATCTCCTGGGTCGCGGTGTCGACCGTGGCGTTCAGCTCGGGGAACCGCGCGAGCGCGACCGTGCAGACCCGGGCCAGCAGCGCGAGCAGCGACACCTTGGGGGCGCCCGGCACATTCATCGCCTTACGGGCGGCGAGCAGCTCGGTGGCGTCGGCGTCCACCCAGCAGGTCGCGTCCGGGATCTCCCGGCGGCTGCGGGTGAACTTCTCGGCGGCGGCCCCGCGCATACCCCGGAGCGGTATGCGCTCGGCACCCGCGGGCGCCCCGGAACGGCTCCCGGCGGCAGTCGCCGGCACGGCGGAGGACCCGGCTCCGGCGGCCGTCGCCGCCCCCACCGTGCCCGCCACACCGGCACCGGCCACCCCGGTCGCCCCCGGCCGCACACCGACCGTCTCCCGTATCCGGATCGCCCGCTCGACGTCCGAACGGAGAATGAGCCCGTCGCGCCCGGAACCCGTCAACTCCCGCAGATCCAGGCCGTTCTCGCGCGCCATCCGGCGCACCAGCGGCGAGATGACGGCCACCGCGCGCCCACCGGATGCCGCCTTCCCCGCCCCGTACGCGGGCCCCGCGCCGCCGTCCCGCGGATGCACATCCGCAGCCGCGGCCCCGGCCGCACCACCGGCCGCAGGCGGCCGCACCGCCCCCCGCACCGCTCCCGAACCGGCCCCGGCCACTCCCCCCGGCCGTACCCGGCGCCGCCGCCCCGTCGACGCACTCGTGCCGTACCCGACGAGCACATTCCCCGACCCCGAGTCCGCCACGTCCGCAGCCGCCGCCCCGGCACCAGCCCCGGCACCAGCACCAGCACCAGCACCAGCACCAGCCGAAACACCGGAAGCACCCGTCGCATCCCCCGCGGCCGTGCCGGCCGGCGCCGCCCCTTCCGTCGCCGGTTCACCCGGCGCCGCACCGACTGCGACCGTCACCAGGGGTGCGCCCACCGGGAGCTCGGTGCCCTCCGCGCCGAACCGGGCGGTCACCACGCCCCCGTAGGGACACGGCACCTCCACCATCGCCTTGGCCGTCTCGACCTCGACCACCGGCTGGTCGACGGCCACCACCTCGCCGATCTCGACCAGCCAGTGCACGATCGTCGCCTCGGTGAGGCCCTCCCCCAGGTCGGGCAGGGTGAATTCTCGGACCACGGCCATCAGTCACCACGTCCCTCGGTGCGGTCCGACTCCCACTGGAGCCGGGCGACGGTGTCCAGAATCCGGTCCACCCCCGGCAGATGATGCCGTTCCAGCATCGGCGGCGGGTACGGAATGTCGAATCCGGCGACACGCAGCACCGGAGCCTCCAGATGGTGGAAGCAGCGCTCCGTGACGCGCGCGGCGATCTCGCCACCGGGGCCGCCGAATCCGTTGGACTCGTGGACGACGACGGCCCGTCCGGTGCGCCGTACCGACGCGGTGACGGTCTCGTCGTCGAACGGCGTCAGCGAGCGCAGATCGATGACCTCCAGATCCCAGCCCTCCGCTCGGGCCTCCTCGGCGGCCTCCAGGCAGACCGGCAGCGACGGGCCGTAGGTGATCAGCGTCGCGTCGGTGCCGGGCCGCCGGATCGCGGCGCGGCCTATCGGGGCGACCGGCTCGGGGTCGTCGGGTGACCAGTCGGCCCTGGACCAGTACAGCCGCTTCGGTTCGAGGAAGACGACCGGGTCGTCGGAGGCGATGGCGGCGCGCAGCAGCCCGTAGGCGTCACCGACGGTCGCCGGGGTGACGACCTGGAGGCCGGGGGTGGCGAGGTAGTACGCCTCGGAGGAGTCGCTGTGGTGCTCGACCCCGCCGATTCCGCCGCCGTACGGGATCCGGATGGTCAGCGGCATCGGCAGGGCGCCGCGGGTGCGGTTGCGCATCTTCGCGACATGGCTGGCCAGTTGCTCGAACGCCGGGTAGGCGAACGCGTCGAACTGCATCTCGACGACGGGCCGCAGTCCGTACATGGCCATACCGACGGCCGCGCCCAGGATGCCGGCCTCGGCGAGCGGGGTGTCGGTGCAGCGGTCGTCACCGAACTCCTTGGCCAGCCCGTCGGTGACGCGGAAGACACCGCCCAGGGTGCCCACGTCCTCGCCCATGACATGGACGGACGGGTCCGCGGCCATGGCGTCGCGCAGCGCCCGGTTCAGCGCCTGCGCCATGGCGGCGGGCTTGCGCGCGGTCGTCGGAGCGGTGGTCGTCGTCATGGGCGGGCCTCCTGGACGGACTGATCGGCGGCCTCGGCGGCCAGTTCGGCGCGCAACTGCTCCGCCTGCTCGGCCAGTTGGCTGGTCTGCTCGGCGTAGACGTGCCGGAAGAGGTCCATCGGGTCCAGCTCCGGGTCCGCGTTCATCCGGTCCCGGAGGCTGGCGGCCATCTCCTCGGCGGCGTCCCGGGTGGCGGTCACGAATTCCCCGGGCAGCAGACCGCGGGCGTCCAACTCCCGCTCCAGAAGGGCTATCGGGTCGTGCGCCCGCCAGGTCTCGACCTCGTCGGCCGCGCGGTAGCGGGTGGCGTCGTCGGCGTTGGTGTGCGCTTCGAGGCGGTAGGTGATGGCCTCGACCAGGGTGGGGCCGCCGCCCTCACGGGCACGCCGCACGGCCTCGGTGAGGACCTCGTGCATGGCGGGCGCGTCATTGCCGTCCACCAGCCGGCCCGGCATGCCGTAGCCGACCGCCTTGTGGGCCAGGGACGGCGCGGCCGTCTGCTTGGCGAGCGGTACGGAGATCGCGAAGCCGTTGTTCTGCACGAGGAAGACGACCGGGGCCTGCCAGACCGCCGCGAAGTTCAGCGCCTCGTGGAAGTCGCCCTCGCTGGTGCCGCCGTCACCGACCATCGCGAGCGCCACCACGTCGTCGCCCTTGAGGCGGGCGGCGTGCGCCAGGCCCACCGCGTGCGGGAGCTGGGTGGCGAGCGGGGTGCTCAGGGGGGCGATGCGGTGTTCGCGCGGGTCGTATCCGGTGTGCCAGTCGCCCCGCAGGAGGGTCAGCGCCTGTACGGGGTCCAGGCCGCGGGCCACGGTGGCGAGGGTGTCGCGGTAGCTGGGAAAGAGCCAGTCCCGGTCTTCGAGGGCCAGCGCGGCGGCGACTTCGCATGCCTCCTGGCCGGTGGAGGACGGATAGACCGCGAGCCGGCCCTGCCGGGTGAGCGCGGTGGCCTGGGCGTTGAACCGGCGGCCGCGCACCAGATGGACGTACAGACTCGTCAGCAGACCGGGGTCGAGCCGGGCCGCGGCGTCCGTCCCCAGTACGCGGTACGGCGTCGCGTCGGGCAGGAGAGGCGCCGGATCGACGTGCGGCCGCCAGGCGGGCGGCGGACCGGGCAGCGTGCCCTTGTTCCCACTGCTGCCGGGCTGCTCAAGGACCGTCATGACGAGCACCTCCTCGAAGGGAAGGGGTGGCGCGGAGCGCCTCGTATGGGGTGGGGGCGGGCGACGGGCGGGCAGGATGAAGAAGACCGGGCCGCGGCAAGCCCTTCCCTACCGATTGTTCGGTCGACAATGCATTTTGGCTACAGTCGCGGTCAGCCTGTGGACAAACGGTTCTCCACAGCCTGAGATGAAGACAGGGCGTCCATCGCGGGGAGGCGGGAGCATATGCCGGACGAACAGATGGCCAATTCCTGCGCACCGCCGGCGTCGGCGCCCGCCCCGGCCGCGCCCCCGGCCGCACCCTTGGTGGTGCCCGCCCCGGACGCGCCGCCCGCGCGCCCGCTGGACACCATCGACCGGTCGATCCTGCGCATGCTCCAGACCGACGGCCGGGCCTCGATCCGCTCCGTCGCCGAGCGCGTGCACGTCTCGCGGGCCAACGCCTACGCCCGGATAAACCGGCTGATCGACGACGGTGTGATCCGCGGCTTCAGCGCCCGTGTCGACCAGGAACGGGCAGGCCAGGGCGCCTCCGCGTACATCACGCTGAAGATCGTGCAGAACACCTGGCGGACGGTGCGGGCACAGCTCACCGCGCTGCCCGGAGCAACCCATATCGCGCTGGTCAGCGGCGACTTCGACGTACTGCTGCTGGTCCACACCAAGGACAACCGCGAACTGCGGGAGTTGGTCCTCACCCGTATCCAGTCGATCCCGGAGGTGCTCAGCACCCGCACGCTACTGGTCTTCGAGGAGACCGATCTGGAGCCGGAGCAGGGGTGACCGCCGGGCGGCCGGGAGCCGCCGTACGCGGGCCGGGCGGGGTCCTCAGGGCTTGCGCAGGCCCGCGAACGCCGTCCGCACCACGGCCTCGGCGACCTCGTCGCGGCTCGCCGCGCCGCCGCGCCCCGGCCGGTACCACTCCACAATCGAGTTGATCATGCCGAAGAGCAGCCGGGTCGCGAGCCGGATGTCGACATCGGCCCGCAGATCGCCGTCGGCGCCGGCCCGCTCCAGGAGGTCGGCGACCTTCTGGTCGAACTCGCGGCGGCGCTCCATGGCCCACCGCTCGGTGTCCGTGTTCCCGCGCACCCGCAACAGCAGCGTCACATAGGGCAGTTCGTCCATCAGCACCTCGGCCTCGCGCCGGGTGACGTACTCCAGCCGGTCGATCGCCCGCCCCGTGACGGCGCCCGGCTCCTCCAGGACGTCGAACAGTCCGTCCAGGGCCCGGCTTATGGCCCGGCGCAGCAGCTCTTCCTTGCTGCGCACATGGTGGTAGATCGATGATTTGGAGATGCCGGCCGCCTTGGAGAGGTGCTCCATGGAGGTGCCGTCGTATCCGCGCTCGTTGAACACCGCGACGGCGACCGCGAGCAGCGAATCGGGCGTATAGGTGTCGCGCTTGGCCATGGTCATGATTAGAGCATCCGTCCATCGAGGTCCGCACGGCGTCGCAGGGCCCAGGACGGTGCGTAGCGCCCGGTGGCGTAGTAGTGGTGCAGGGCGTCCAGCAGGTCCCGGATCCAGGGGGTGCCGAGCCGCTGCGCCCATTCCAGCGGTCCGCCGGGGTAGTTCACGCCCAGCCGCATCGCCGTGTCGATGTCCTCCGGGGTCGCGACCCCGCGGGCGGCGGCGTCCACCGCGAAGTCCACGATCATCGCGACCGTACGGGCCACGATCATGCCGGGTGTGTCATTGATCACGCTGACCTGTTTGCCGAGCGCCTGGAAGAGCCCGGCGGCCTCCGCGACGTCCGCCTCGGCCGCGCCCTCCGGGGCGGCGAGGGCTATCCGGGTCGCGGCCCGGTAGTCCAGCGAGAGGTCGAACCGGAGGTGGCCGCCGGGCGCGCGGCCCGTCGCCGGATGGCCGTTGGTCAGGGCCAGACGGGCGCCGCCGGGCAGCCGGAGGAAGCCCTCGGGCGCCCCCGGCGCGTCCTCGTGGGTGACGTCGATGCCCGCCTCGGCCATCAGCTCGGGCAGCACCGCGGCGGGACCGGGCAGCTCGCCGTGCACGACGACGGCCCCGGGCGCCGGGCCGGACGCGGCGGTCCGCGGCTCGGGCCGGCTCGCGCCCTCGGTGTGGTCGAACCAGCCGCGCCCGGACTTACGGCCGTACCGCCCGGCCTCCACCAGCCGCCGCTGCGCCAGTGAGGGCGTGAACTTCGGATCCTGGAAGAAGGCCGTCCACACGGAGTGGGTGACGGCTTCGTTCACATCCTGGCCGATGAGGTCGGTCAGCTCGAAGGGGCCCATCCGGAAACCGGCGCCCTCGCGCAGGACGGCGTCGATGGTCGCGGGATCGGCGGCCCGCTCCTCGTGGACGCGCAGCGGCTCGGCGTAGAAGGGGCGGGCGATGCGGTTGACGACGAAACCGGGGGTGTCCGCGCAGCGCACCGGCTGCTTGCCCCAGGCCGCGACGGTCTCGTACGCGGTGGTGGCGGCCGCCTCGTCGGTGGCGGCGCCGCTGACGACCTCGACCAGCGGGAGCAGCGGCGCGGGGTTGAAGAAGTGCAGGCCCACGCAGCGGCCGGGGTGGCGCAGCGCGCCCGCGACGGCGGTCACGGAGAGGGAGGAGGTGTTGGTGGCCAGCAGGCAGTCCGCCGGGACGATCTCCTCCAGGGCGGTGAACAGCTCCTGCTTGACGGGGAGTTGTTCCACGACCGCCTCGATGACCAGCGCGGCGTCGGCCAGGTCGGCGAGGCCGGCGGCGGGGGAGAGGCGGTCGCGGGCGGCGTCCCGTTCGTGCGCCGGGATCCGGCCCTTTTCGACGAGGCGGTCCAGCCGCCGCACGATGGCCGCGGCGGCCTGCCCGGCCCGCTCGGGCACGGCGTCGTGGAGCCGCACGCGGTGCCCGGCGACGAGCGCCACCTGCGCGATTCCCTGTCCCATGGTGCCCGTGCCCACCACTGCCACGGTGCTGCTGGTGTCCATTGCCGTCATGACGACTGCATCCTCCCCGACCGCGTTGTCCACAGGTTCGCCGGACCCTCTTGCCCCGACCGATCGTTCGGTTACTCTAACTCCGTCGGCCTGTCCGCCCCAGTCACGCTCCTGCACTCCCCGGATTCCCGCCCCCGCTCCGCTCTTCCGCTCTCTCTTCCCATCCGCTCTCCGCCCAGCTCGACGAGGAGTTGATCACCGATGGCGGCCGAAACGACCGCAGCGCAGTTGATCGAGAAGCACCGCCCGACTCTCGACCGGACGCTGGAGGCGATCCGCACCCGCGCGTACTGGTCCCCGCATCCCGAGCACCCCAAGGCGTACGGCGAGAGCGCCGCGCCCGACGGCCTGGCCGCCTTCGAGGCGCTGCGCGGCAAGCGCTTCGAGCTCGACCAGCCCGGCACGGACGACTGGACCGGCGAGGAAGTCTCGCCGTACGGCCCGGAGTTGGAGATCAGCTACCCGCACCCGGACGCGGACGTGCTGCTGCCGGCCATGCGCGCCGCGATCCCCGCCTGGCGGGACGCGGGCGCCGAGGTGCGCGCGGCGGTGTGCCTGGAGATCCTGGCCCGGATCAGCGCGCGCACCCATGAGTTCGCGCAGGCCGTGATGCACACCAGTGGCCAGGCGTTCATGATGGCCTTCCAGGCGGGCGGCCCGCACGCCCAGGACCGCGGGCTGGAAGCGGTGGCGTACGCGTACGCCGAGCAGGTCCGCACCCCGGAGCGGGCGCCCTGGTCCAAGCCGCAGGGCAAGCGCGATCCGCTGGAGCTGTCCAAGTCCTTCACCGCCGTACCGCGCGGGGTCGCGCTGCTCATCGGCTGCAACACCTTCCCGACGTGGAACGGCTATCCCGGCCTCTTCGCCTCGCTGGCCACCGGCAATCCGGTGCTGGTCAAACCGCATCCGCGCGCGGTGCTGCCGCTGGCACTGACCGTCCGGGTGGCCCGCGAGGTGCTCACCGAGGCCGGCTTCCCCGCGGACCTGGTGTGCCTGGCCGTCGACCGGCCCGGCGAGGGGCTGGCCAAGACGCTGGCCGTCCGCCCCGAGATCCGCGTCATCGACTACACCGGCTCGACCGCCTTCGGCGACTGGCTGGAGACGCATGCCCGGCAGGCCCAGGTCTTCACGGAGAAGGCCGGTGTCAACACCGTCGTCATCGACTCCACCGACGACTACAAGGGCATGCTCGGCAACCTCGCCTTCTCCCTGTCCCTCTACAGCGGCCAGATGTGCACCACCCCGCAGAATCTGCTGATCCCGCGCGACGGCATCGGCACGGACGCCGGACCGAAGTCGTACGACGAGGTGGTCAGCGATCTCGCCGACGCGGTGAGCAAGCTGCTGGGCGATGACGCGCGGGCCAACGCGCTGCTCGGCGCGATCGTCAACCCGCAGGTCACGGAGCGGATCGAGGCCGCGCCGGGGCTCGGCGAGGTGGCCCTGGCCTCCCGTGCGGTGGCCAACCCCGAGTTCCCCGGGGCCACCGTCCGTACGCCGGTGATCGTCAAGCTGGACGGCACCGCGCCGGACGCCGAGGCGGCCTGCCTGACGGAGCACTTCGGGCCGGTGTCCTTCGCGGTCGCCGTCGGCTCGGCGGCCGACGCCGTGGAGCTGCTGCGGCGCACGGTCCGCGAGAAGGGCGCCATGACGGTCGGCGCGTACACCACCTCCGCCGAGGTGGAGCGGCTGATCGAGGACGCCTGTCTGGAGGAGTGCGCGCAGCTGTCGCTGAACCTGACCGGCGGGGTCTATGTGAACCAGACCGCGGCGTTCTCCGATTTCCACGGCTCCGGCGGCAATCCGGCGGCCAACGCCGCGCTGTGCGACGGCGCGTTCGTGGCGAACCGCTTCCGGACGGTGGAGGTGCGGCGCCAGGCGTGAACGGCGGCCGGGCGCGCCCTGACGGGGCGCGCCCGCAGGCCGTCAGGGCGCGCCCGGCGCCTCGATACGGGCATGGCGGCCGATCCAGGCGTGCATCGCGATGGCGGCCGCCGCGCCCGCGTTGATCGACCGGGTGGAGCCGAACTGCGCGATCGAGCAGACCAGGGAGGCGTGCCGGCGCGCGTCCTCGGTCAGCCCCGGCCCCTCCTGGCCGAAGAGCAGCACACAGCGGCGCGGCAGCTCGGTCGTCTCCAGCGGCACGGCGCCGGGAAGGTTGTCGATCCCGATGATCGGCAGCCCTTCGGCGGCGGCCCAGGAGGTCAGGTCCGCGGTGTCGGGGTGGTGGCGGACGTGCTGGTAGCGGTCGGTCACCATCGCACCGCGCCGGTTCCAGCGGCGCTGCCCGACGATATGGATCTCCTTGGCCAGGAACGCGTTCGCGGTGCGGACGACCGAGCCGATGTTGAAGTCGTGGCCCCAGTTCTCGACGGCCACATGGAAATCGTGGCGCCGGGTGTCGAGGTCGGCGACGATCGCCTCGCGCGTCCAGTAGCGGTAGTGGTCGACCACATTGCGGCGGTCGCCGTGCGCCAGCAGCTCGGGGTCGTAGCGCTCGCCCCGCGGCCAGGGCTCGGGATGCGGGCCGACGCCGACCTTGGGGCCGTACCCCTCGTCGTACTGGACCGGCTCGCCTGAGGCGGTGCGCTCACCGTCCGGGGCGGGGGTCTCGTCGGTCGGTCGGGTCCGCTCATCACGCCGGGCGGTTCGTTCGCTGCTCACCCCACGAGCGTATGGCCCCCGTCGGCGCCGTGCGTACGGGCTTCCGGTCCGCCGCCACCGGGCCCGCCGGCCGGCTCGGGGGAAGCGCCGCGCGAGAACAGCCGTCCGCGCAGTCCCGACAGCCGGGCGCCGAACCAGACCAGGAAGACCGTCGGCAGGAAGACCGCGTCGGCCGTGATCATCGCCAACGAGAAGAACGGCAGCCCGAGCAGGAACGCGATCGAGAGATGCTCGCAGATCATCACGACCAGCAGCACGTTCTTCAGACGGCGGTTGAAGAGCGTGAACGGGAAGGCGACCTGCACCATCACCGTGCCGTAGGTGATCAGCATGATCCTCAGCCCGTTGTCGCCGAGCGCCTGGGAGAGCGCCGGCCACGGGGAGAAGTAGTCCAGGTGCATCGGGTAGAAGACCGCGGTGCCGTCCTGCCAGCGCGAACCCTGGATCTTGTACCAGCCCGCGGTGGCGTAGATCAGACAGACCTCGACCATGATCACCAGCAGTGCGCCGTTGTGCGCGAGCTTGGCGAGGGTGTCCAGAACGGTCCGCGGCTCCCCCGGCGCGTACCGCCGCACCGCCCACCACAGGCCGTGCACCGCCCACAGGCCCCAGAACACCAGCGCCCAGCCGAGATGCGGGAACGGCCCGCTCCCGAACCAGCTGAGCCCGTAGCAGCCGCTCAGCTGGGCGACGGCCAGGGCGAGGCCGAGCACGGCCCACAGCACGACACCGGTCAGGTCACGGCCGGGTACGCCGAGGGGGTCGTGCTCCGGGCCGGACGCGGCGGCGGCCCGCTTCGCTCGGCGCGCGTCCAGCGACCACACCTGCCCGCACCGGGTCAGCACGAGATACATCGACATCAGGTGGATGACGTTGTCGCCGCCGTCCCCTATGAAGACGCTGCGGTTCTGCAGCGAGAGCACGCCGACCATGAAGAGCACCGACATGGTGCGGGTGCGCCAGCCGAGCATCAGCAGCGCGGCCGACACGATGGCCAGCAGGTAGACGAACTCGAACCAGCCGCGGCCGTCGGACCACGGCAGCACGGAGAAGGCGTGGTTGTCGGCGAGCAGTTGGCGCGCCATCCCCAGGCTCCAGGGGCCGTCGGGCCCGTAGAGCATGTGACGGTGGGGCCACTCCCGCAGCAGGAAGAACAGCCAGGTCGCGGCGAAGCCGATCCGTATCACGGCGGTCTGGTAAGGGGCCAGCGCCCGGCCGGTGACGCGCGCGAAGCCGCGGCCGATGGCGCGCTCGATACGGGTCTCCTCCAGAGGGGCGGGCGGCGCGGCGGGGCCGGACGGCCGCGGCGCCTCAGCGGACACCGCGGGCCCCTGGTGCGCCGGGTCCGGCTGCGCGGTCTGCGTCGCGGGCGACTGCTGCGGCAGTTGTGGTGACGGGTGCGGCTGCGACGGCTGGTCCGTCGGCTGCGGTGCGTGCGGTGGCTGCTGCGGCGCCGGTGGGGTGGTCACTGGTGCTTCGCCCCCTCGGGCAGGTCGGCTGCGGTGACCTGCCACCAGGGCAGCTCGCGGTACACGGGCTTGTCGCTGATCTTCTCGGCGCTCCACGGCGGCGGGGCGACGGCCGTCGTCATCGACCGGACCTGCATCCGCTCGACCTCACCGTCCGCGGCCCACTCCGCGCCCAGCCGCGCCATCACGATGCGCCGCAGGTACCGCTCGGAGAGCTCGCCGCGCAGGCCGTTGGGGCGGTCCTGCGCGGTGTGCGAGTTGAGGTAGAACTCCCAGCCGCGGCGCAGCTGGTTCTGCTGGGTGTGGCTGGGCATCGGGTTGTGCAGGATGGCCCGGCCGTCGCGGGCGCTCAGATCGGTCCAGCCGGTGGTCCGCGCCGCCCCGTCCGCGCCGCGCAGCTCCGCGCGGACCTGGACCGCGATGTTCTGCTGGAGCGGATTGGGCGCGAACAGCTTCCAGTTCTGCTCGTACTCCGGATAGACGTACTCGCCGATCACTTCGCTCTGCTGTTTGCTGAGCGTGTTCGACGGCGCGACGTGCAGGAACATCATGGCCAGATGTATCGCCACGGCCACGGCCACGGCGCAGGCCGCTACGCCTATGACGATCCGCGAGGGTAGCGAGAGCGCGACCAACGGCCGCGGTTCGTCCCCGTATGACTGCATTCCTGCCCCGTTCCCAGCGTCCCGTCGGGCTGACTCCGCCACGGAACCGTACCTACGCGGCCGGGCCCGGCACACCCTTCCCCGGGTTATCCACAGGCTTGACACCCGCCGCCCGCCCACTCACCATTGAACCGAACGATCGGTCGGTCGGGAGCGAGGGGGCACCACATGACGACGATCGCGCCGGATGAGACGGCGCTGGAGGCCGTTTTCGACGCCACCGTGGCGGCGGACGAACGGATCGAACCGCGCGACTGGATGCCGGACGCCTACCGCGCCTCACTGGTGCGGCAGATAGCGCAGCATGCCCACTCCGAGATCATCGGCATGCAGCCGGAGGCCAACTGGATCACCCGCGCGCCCTCCCTGCGCCGCAAGGCGATCCTGATGGCCAAGGTGCAGGACGAGGCGGGCCACGGCCTCTACCTCTACAGCGCCGCCGAAACCCTCGGCGCCGGCCGCGACGAACTCCTCGACATGCTCCACTCCGGCCGCCAGAAGTACTCCTCGATCTTCAACTACCCCACCCTGACCTGGGCCGACGCCGGCGCCATCGGCTGGCTGGTGGACGGCGCCGCGATCACCAACCAGGTCCCGCTCTGCCGCTGCTCCTACGGCCCGTACGCCCGCGCCATGGTCCGCGTCTGCAAGGAGGAGTCCTTCCACCAGCGACAGGGCTACGAACTCCTGCTCACGCTCAGCCGCGGCACCGAGGCCCAGCGCGCCATGGCCCAGGACGCGGTGGACCGCTGGTGGTGGCCGTCGCTCATGATGTTCGGCCCGCCGGACGACGAATCGGCGCACTCCGCGCAGTCCATGGCCTGGAAGATCAAGCGGCACTCCAACGACGAGCTGCGCCAGCGCTTCGTGGACATCTGCGTCCCGCAGGCCGAAGCCCTCGGCCTCACCCTCCCCGACCCCGACCTGGCGTGGAACGACGAACGCGGCCACTGGGACTTCGGGCCGATCGACTGGGCCGAGTTCCGCGAGGTGCTCAAGGGCAACGGCCCCTGCAACGAAGAGCGCATCAGCCGCCGGCGCCAGGCCCATGAGGATGGCGCCTGGGTGCGCGAGGCAGCCGCCGCGCACGCGGCCAAACAGGGGGAGGCCACCCGATGACGACAGCACAGCCCGCCGAGACGCCCTCGCGGCCCGCCGACTGGCCGCTGTGGGAGGTCTTCGTCCGCAGCCGGCGCGGCCTCTCGCACACCCACGCCGGCAGCCTGCACGCCCCGGACGCCGAGATGGCCCTGCGCAACGCCCGCGATCTCTACACCCGCCGCTCGGAGGGCGTCTCCATCTGGGTGGTGCCCTCCGCCCAGGTCACCGCCTCCTCGCCGGACGAGAAGGACGCGTTCTTCGAACCCTCCGGTGACAAGCCCTACCGCCACCCGACCTTCTACGAAATCCCGGACGGGGTGCAGCACCTTTGATGAACGTCACGGTCACCCCGGCACTGGCCCTCGGGGACGACGCCCTGATCCTCTCCCACCGCCTGGGCGAGTGGATCGGCCACGCCCCCGTCCTGGAGGAGGAGGTCGCGCTGGCCAACATCGCGCTGGACCTGCTCGGCCAGGCCCGCGTCCTGCTCAGCATCGCCGGTGACGAGGACGAACTGGCCTATCTGCGCGAGGAGCGGCAGTTCCGCAACCTCCAGCTCGTCGAACAGCCCAACGGCGACTTCGCGCACACCATCGCCCGGCAGCTCTACTTCTCCACCTGCCAGGAGCTGCTGTACGAGCACCTCGCCGCCGGCGGGAGCGAGTTGGCGCCGCTGGCCGCGAAGGCCGTCAAGGAGGTCGCCTACCACCGCGACCACGCCGAACAGTGGACCCTGCGCCTTGGCGACGGCACCGAGGAGAGCCACCGCCGGATGCAGCACGGCCTGGACGCGCTGTGGCGGTTCACCGGCGAACTCTTCGAGCCGGTGGACGGTCTGGACGTCCCCTGGTCCGCCCTGCACGACACCTGGACGACGCGCATCGGCAGCCTCCTGCGGCGCGCCACCCTCACCGTCCCCGAGGGCCCGAAGAGCGGCGCCTGGACCGCGGGCGCCGGACGGCAGGGCCTGCACACCGAACCGTTCGGACGGATGCTCGCCGAGATGCAGCACCTCCACCGCAGCCACCCGGGGGCGACATGGTGACCCCCACCGCCCTCGAAGCGGAGCTGCGCGCACTGGCCGGCGCCGTGCCCGACCCCGAGCTGCCGGTGCTCACCCTCGCCGAGCTCGGCGTGGTGCGCGAGGTGCGGCTGACCGCACCGGACCGCGTCGAGGTGGAGCTCACCCCCACCTACACCGGCTGCCCCGCCGTGGAGGCGATGTCGGCCGACATCGAGCGCGCGCTGCACGACCACGGCATACCCGAGGTCGAGGTCCGTACGGTCCTGAGCCCGCCGTGGACCACGGACGACATCACCGCCGAGGGCCGCCGCAAGCTGGCCGAGTTCGGTATCGCCCCGCCGCGCCCCACCGGCCCGGCCGGCGGACCGGTCGCGGTCGACCTAGCGATCCGCTGCCCGCACTGCGGCTCGACCGACACCACCCTGCTGAGCCGGTTCTCCTCCACCGCCTGCAAGGCGCTGCGCCGCTGCGAGTCCTGCCGTGAACCCTTCGACCACTTCAAGGAGTTGTGATGTTCCACCCACTGCGGGTCCGGGAGATCGAGCGGCTCACGGACGACGCGGTGGCCGTCACCTTCGACGTACCGCCCGAGCTGCGCCCGGCCTTCCGGCACACCCCCGGGCAGCACATCGCGCTGCGCAGATCCGTCGACGGCCAGGAGATCCGCCGGACGTACTCGATCTGCACCCCGGCCACCGACGAGCCGCTGCTGCGGGTGGGCATCCGCCTGGTCGAGGACGGTGCCTTCTCGGCCTACGCGCTCAAGGAGCTGAGGGCCGGCGACACCGTCGATGTCATGGAGCCCGCCGGACGGTTCACGCTGGAGCCGCGCCCCGGCCATTTCGTGGCGATCGTCGGCGGCAGCGGAATCACCCCGGTGCTCTCCATGGCCGCCACCCTGCTCGCCCGGCAGCCGGACGCCCGCTTCTGCCTGATCCGCAGCGACCGCACCGCGGCCTCGACGATGTTTCTGGAGGAAGTGGCCGACCTCAAGGACCGCTATCCGCAGCGCTTCCAGCTGGTGCACACCCTCTCCCGCGAGGAGCAGCAGGCCGGCCTGCCGTCCGGGCGGCTGGACGAGGAGCGGCTGCGCTCCCTGCTGCCCGCGCTGCTGACCGTCGAGTCCGTGGACGGCTGGTTCCTCTGCGGCCCCTACGGTCTCGTCCAGGGCGCCGAGCGGGCCCTGCGCGCCCTGAAGGTCCCCCGCGGCCGCATCCACGAAGAGATCTTCCACGTCGACAACGGCACCGCCACGGCGCCGGCCGTCGCCGCACCCGCGCACAGCACGGTGACCGCCACCCTCGACGGCCGGTCCGGCAACTGGCCGGTGCGGGACGGTGAATCGCTGCTGGAGGCGGTGCTGCGCAACCGCGCGGACGCGCCGTACGCCTGCAAGGGCGGGGTGTGCGGCACCTGCCGGGCATTCCTGGTCTCCGGCGAGATACGCATGGACCGCAACTTCGCGTTGGAGGCCGAGGAGGTCGACGCCGGCTATGTGCTGGCCTGCCAGTCGCACCCGGCCACCGAGAAGGTCGAGCTGGACTTCGACCGCTGACCCCCGCCCGTCCACCTGTCCTCCCCTCACCGTTCCGCTCGCCCGCACCCCTCCACCCCTCCATCCCTTCCACCCCTCTCCTCCCGACCACTGCCGGCAACTCCCACCGCGGGCGCCATTCCCAATTCCTGGAACCTGTTCTACCTTGACGCTCCGTCAGATCGACGCGCCGCGTGGGAGGACAGACCAGTGGACTTCACCTTCACCGAGGAGCAGCAGGCCGCCGTCGAAGCGGCGGAGGCCGTCTTCTCGGGAGTCGCCCCCGACAGCGTGCCCAGCCCGGCGCTCACCCCGGGAGCCGTCGCCGACGACTTCGACCGCGCACTGTGGCGCAAGCTCGCCGACGCCGATCTGCTGAGCCTGCCGATCGCGCCCGAACACGGCGGCGCGGGCCTGGACCCGATCGCGCTCTGCCTCGTGCTGCGCGAATCGTCCAAAGTCCTGGCCCGCGTCCCGCTGCTGGAGTCCGGTGCCGCCGCGCTCACCCTCCAGACCTACGCGACCGCCGGGCTACGGGCCGAGCTGCTGCCCCGTATCGCCACCGGCGACCTCGTCGTGACCGTCGCCGCCGGCGGACGCACCGGGCACGAACCGGCCGAACTCGCCGTGGCCGCCCGCCAGGAGGGCGCCGACTGGCTCCTCGACGGTGTCCAGACCGCCGTCCCCTGGGCCCAGGCCGCCGACCGGATCCTGCTGCCCGCCCACACCACCGACGGCCACCCCGTCCTCGCCCTCGTCCCGCGCACCCGCGCCGGCGTCACGCTCGACGACCAGGTCTCCACGAGCGGCGAGCGCCTCGCCGAGGTCCGCCTGGACTCCGTACGCGTCAGCGCCCCGGAAACGCTCACCGACCCCGCCGCCTGGGAATCCCTCCGTGATCTCCTGACCACCGGCACCTGCGCGCTCGCGCTCGGCCTCGGCGAGCGCGTCCTCGCCATGACCAGCGACTACACCGGCAAACGCGAACAGTTCGGGTTTCCCGTGGCCACCTTCCAGGCCGTCGCGGTCCAGACCGCCGACCGCTTCATCGACCTGCGCGCCATGGAGGCCACGCTCTGGCAGGCCGCCTGGCGCCTCGCCACCGGCGCGTCCGGCGCACTACCGCCCGCGGGCGATATCGCGGTCGCCAAGATCTGGGCCGCCGAGGGCGTACGCCGCATCGTCCAGACCGCCCAGCACCTGCACGGCGGCTTCGGCGCCGACACCGACTACCCACTGCACCGCTACCACGCCTGGGCCAAACACCTCGAACTCGCCCTCGGCCCCGCCGCCGCCCACGAGGAAGCCCTCGGCGACCTGCTCGCGGCATACCCACTCGACTGAGCAGCAGCGAGGGCCCGGCGGAGGAGGCCAGGAGGGGAAGCCCGGACGAGGCCGGGCAGGTACTGGAGCATGGGCGCGCAGGGCGTGCGGCGCCCTGCTGCCGGCCCTGAGCGACCTGCCGCGCCCCCGTCCGGGGCGGGTCAGGGGGCCTGCGTACGGAACCGGCCGCGGGGCCCGACCACAAGATTCGGCCTTGGAACCCAACCATGGGGCCCGGCCACGGGCCGCGGCCACGAGGTCCGCTGCCGGGCTTCCCGCGCGGACCACCCGTACCAGCATTCCCTCACAGGCCACCCGCACCGGCTCGCGCGCAGACTTCCCGTACCTGCTACGCGTACGGCCTCGGACCGCCCTCCCCGCTAGATGACCGTGCCCGAGCCGCCCTTGCCATCCGACACGGGGCGGCCGGTGGCCTCCCATGCCTGCATACCGCCGTCGACGTTCACCGCGTCGATGCCCTGCTGGATCAGATACTGCGCCACCTGTGCCGAACGGCCGCCGACCCGGCAGAGCACATAGACCTTGCCGCCCTCGGGGGCCGCCTCGGTCAACTCCCCGTAGCGGGCGGTGAATTCACTCATCGGAATGTGCAGCGCGCCCTCGGCGTGCCCGGCTTCCCACTCATCGTCCTCGCGTACGTCCAAGAGGAAGTCCTCGGGCGTGAGAGCGTCGACACCGACCGTGGGCAGAGAACCAAAATGCATGGCACCGACGCTACCCGACCAGCTGCGCCAGATACGCCTCGCGTTCCGCGACATCGGCCAGCAGCTTCTCGGCGATCTCGTCGAGCAGCGCGTCCGGGTCCTGCGGCGCCATCTTGATCATCGCGCCGATCGCGCTCTCCTCCAGCTCGGCCGCGACGGCCGCCAGCAGTTCCTTGCGCTCGGCCAGCCACTCCAGCCGGGCGTAGAGCTCCTCGCTCGCGCTGAGCCGCTCCTCGGCGGGCGCGGGGCCGGCCTCCCACTCCTGCGTCAGCTGCCGTAGCGCCGCCTCGTCGCCCGCGGCGTACGCCGCGTTGACCCGGGCGATGAACGCGTCCCGCCGCTCCCGCTCCGCATCGTCCCGCGCCAGGTCCGGGTGGGCCCGGCGCACCAGGTCGCGGTAGACCTTGCGGGCCTCCTCGCTGGGCCGCACCTTCTGCGGCGGCCGCACCGACTGCTCGGTGAGCATCGCCTGCGCCTCGGGGAACAGCCCGTCCGACCCCATCCAGCCGTGGAAGAGCTCCTCCACGTCCGGCATCGGCAACACCGACGCCCGCGCCTCCTGGGCCTTGCGGATGTCTTCGGGCGCACCCGTCCGCGCCGCCACGGCCTCGGCGATCTGCGCGTCCAGCTCGTCCAGCCGCGCGTACATCGGGCCGAGCCGCTGGTGGTGCAGGCGTGAGAAGTTCTCCACCTCCACCCGGAAGGTCTCCACCGCGATCTCGAACTCGATCAGCGCCTGCTCCGCGGCCAGCACGGCCTTCGCCAGCCGCCGCGTCGCCGCGTCCCGGTCCGCTTGATCAGCGGCGGCGTCCCCGGCCGGTGAGCCGCCGTGACCGGCCGTACCGGCGGTCCGGCCGGCCGTGCCGGCATCGTGCCCGTCCGTCCCCGGCCCGGCGTCCTGGCCGACCGTGCCTCCGGCCCTGCCGTCCTGCGCGTTCTCCGCGTGCGAGTTCGTCACCCGGCCAGCGTACGGCCCTCCCTCACCGCGGCCCGCCGTGGCCGCTCAGCCGCCCGTGAGCACCCTGGCCACCGCCGCCCACACCCGCCCCGCTCACCCCTTTCACACTCCCGTCTCCGCGGCGATCCGGCCGCTGCGCACCGCCGCGACCAGATCCGCGTGATCCGCTTCCGTACGGTCCGCACAGGCCACCGCGAACTCGGCCATCGCCTCGTCCAGCTCCTCCCCCTTGCCGCAGTAGCCGGCCACCAGCCGGGGATCGGCGCTGTGCGCATGCGCCCGCGCCAGGAGCGCACCGGTCATCCGCGCGTAGTCGTCCAACTGGCCGCCGGACAGCCTCGCCGGATCGACGCTGCCCTTACGGTTCCTGAACTGCCTTACCTGGTACGGCAGTCCCGCACCCTTCTCGTGCGCCGCGCCGACGGTCCGGCCGCGGGACGGTGACCGGCCCCGCACCGTCGTCCAGCCCAGCAAGGTGTCGCTGACGACCTGCATCCGCCGCTGCCCGAGCACCACCCGGCGTCCCTCGTGCGCCACCGGCGGCACCGTGAACCCGGCCCGCGCCACATACGGCGCCAGCACCGAACCGCGCGCCTCCTTCACCTGGAGCACCAACGGCTCGCCCCGGTGGTCCTGCAGCAGCACCACATACGAACGCAGTCCCACGCTGCCGGTCCCCACCACCCGGAACGCCACATCGTGCACCGCGTACCTGGCCAGCAGCGGAAGCCGGTCCTCCGGGAGCGTCTCCAGATAGCCGGCGAGCGAGGAGGCCACCGCCGCCGCTTCCTCGTCCGGCACCCGCCGCAGCACCGGCGGCGCATCCACGAACCGGCGTCCGCCGTCCGGCGCCCGCTCCGTCGACTTCGCCGCGAACCGGGCGCTGGTGTTCCCGCGCGCCTTCGCGGCGACCCGCTCCAGCGTCCCCAGCAGATCCCGGGCGTCGGTCCGCGACACCAGTTCCTCGTCGGCGACGGCGTTCCACGCCTCGGTCACCGGCAGCTTCGCCAGCAGCCGCATCGTGCGCCGGTACGCGCCCGCCGCGTCCCGTGCCGCCTCCCGGCACTCCTGCTCACCGGCGCCCGCCTCCCGGCCTGCCAGCACCAGCGATGTCGCCAGCCGCTTCACATCCCACTCCCACGGCCCGTGCAGGGTCTCGTCGAAGTCGTCGAGATCGATGACGAGGCCGCCGCGGGCGTCACCGTAGAGGCCGAAGTTGGCGACGTGGGCGTCCCCGCATATCTGCGCGCCGATGCCCGTCACCGGGCCGCCCGCCAGGTCGTACGCCATCAGCCCCGCGGAACCGCGCAGAAAGGCGAACGGGCTCGCGGCCATCCTGCCCACCCGTATCGGCGTGAGCTCGGGCAGCCGCCCGGCGTTGGACCTCTCGACCACCGCGACCGCGTCCGGCCGACCGGCCGCGATCGGCAGCGCGGCCTGCGCCGAGCGGGAAACCCGCTCCCGCAGCGCCCGTCCGGCAACCTTGGGCGACTCGCCCCGCCGCTCGGCCCTCGCAAACCCCGGTACGTTCGGCACACGCGACATCGCGGGCCACCTCCCCCTTCGAGACCTGCACCCCACCGGTCCGCCGGTCCGCCCCGACTCGCCTGCCAATGACGTTACCGACCGGCCGCACCATCCCGCAGGGCCTGTGGAAAACTCCCCGCAGAGGAGCGGCCGCACCGGCGAAGTCCGAGGTCAGAGGCTTGTGAAGCGAGAGGGAAGGGGAACTCCGAGGGCACGAATTCGGAAGGGGACGGGGAGGCACGAAGGAATGGAGCTGGGAGAGGCCGGGGGCGGCAAGCCGGTAAGCCGAAGCTGCCACCGCCCCGCCATCACCCATCCCACCTACACCCCCACGGCCTCCTCCATCTCTTCCTCGACATCCCCGGCGTCCTCGGCTGCGTCCCCTGCCGCAACCGCCCCACTCACACCGCCACTCGCAGCCCCACGCCGCCCCTCGCGTTCACTCCCGCCCGCGGAGTCACACCCGCCCTCAGGACCGGCCACCGGAGCGCGCTCCGGCACCGTAGCCGCCACCGCGGCCGCCGCCACCGCCGCGGCACCGGCCGCCACAGCCGCCTCCGCCGCCCGCCGCCGCTTCTCCGCCAGGGCCGCCGCCCCGACCGTCAGCACGCCGACGACCAGCCACAGCACCAGCGTCCACACATGCCCGGCCAGGCCGTAGCCGTCGAAGTAGACATGGCTGCGGGTGCCCTCCACGAAGCCCGCACCATTCCAGAAGGCGTGCAGCGCGGCGAAGAAGCCGTTCTGCATCTCGGGCCGGAAAATCCCGCCCGAGGACGTGAAGTTGAGCATCACGAACAGGGCCATCACACCGAGCGTGGTCCAGCGCTTGAGGAAGGTGTGCAGGCCGGTGCCGATCAGCAGGATGCCCGCGGAGTACAGCCAGGCCATGCCCCACAGCCCCCACAGCCCGTGGTCGACGAGGTGGAAGACCGGCCCGGCGAACAGCGCCCCGATGACGCCGACGACGAAGGACGTGCCGATCGCCAGCATGCCCCGCAGCCGGATCGGCAGCACGGCCCCGGCACCGCCGATCACCGCGACCGAGGCATACGAACCGATGCTGATCGCGACCAGCAGGAAGAAGATGCCCTGCCCCGTCGGGTCGTCCTCGGCGGTCGGCGCCACATCCGTGACCTTCAGCGGAGCGCCCTGCTGCGCCGCGACCGGCGTGAAGATCTTCTGCACCACCGACGCGCTGGTGTCGGACCCGGCCGTCGCCACCACCAGCTCCGGCACCGCCTTGGTCCCGCCCGTCGTCCCCTGCCCCGTTGCCTGTCCCGGCAGTACATACGTGCCGAAGATGTCCTGGTGCCTGAGCTGTTCGATCGCCGTGGCCCGGTCGGCGATCGTCCGTACCTCCAGGTCGCCGCCCGCCTTGTCGTTGATCGACTGGGCGAGCAACTGCGCACTGCGGCCCTGTCCCACGACCGCGACCGGCAGGTGGTGCGGCGCCGGATTCGCGAACGCGCCCAGGTAGGCCAGCCCCATCCCGATACACATCAGCAACGGGGTGACCAGGTGGGTCAGGACGTGGCGCAGCCCGGCGGAGTGACCGGCCCGATGGCCGCTCCCTCGGCCGCCTCCGTCACCCGGGCGATGACCGGTTCCGCGCCCCCTTCCCTGGTCGTTTCCGTGCTCGGGACGTCGGACCGGACTCATGGGGAATGCCTTCTCAGCTAGTCGACTCGGTATCGATGGTTGGCTAATACAACTCTCGATCACGTTGTACTATACAACTACTCCATCGAAAGGCAACCCCGTGGCCCACCGCGACGACTCCGTCGAGACCATCCAGCAGGAGATGACCGCGTTCGCCCGCCGGGCCCGCGCCACCGCCGCCCGTATGCATCCCGAACTGTCGCTCGTCTCGTACACCCTGCTCGCGCACCTCGACGACCAGAACGGATGCCGGGCCACCGACCTCGCGGCGCACTATTTCCTGGACAAGTCCACGGTCAGCCGGCAGATCGCCGCACTGGAGAAACTCGGCTTCGTCGAGCGCCGCGTCGACCCGGACGACCACCGCGTCCAGGTGCTGCACCCCACACAGAAGGGCGCCCAGGTGCTCGCCAACGTCACCGCGAGCCGCCGCCAGGCGTTCCACGAGCGGCTGGCCGACTGGGACGAGGCCGACCTCGACCGCTTCGCGTCATACCTGCTGCGCTACAACGCCGCCCAGGAGAGACTCGGCTGACGCACCGACACATTCACGCAGCTCACCGGGCCATGCCCCGGCCCGCGCCACCCGCCCGGCCCGGTGGACACTTCAGCACCACAAGCACGGCGGTCGGCGGCGGCCCGCCTCACGCCATCCAACCCCCGACCGCAGCACTCCGGCCACTTTCAGGTCGTTTCCGGTCGTCTCCGACCGCTGCCGGCTACTTCCGGAACCGCTCCGGACACTGCCCGCCCTCGGCAAGGTACGTCTCGGCCCAGCGCGACAGTTCCTTGAGCGAGGGTTCCATCGCCCGCCCGGCCTCGGTCAGCCGGTAGGCGACGCGCAGCGGCGGACCGGCGTCCACCTCGCGCACGACCAGGCCGGTCACCGCCAGCTCCATGAGGCGGTCCGACAGCATGCGCTCACTGATCCCGGGAATCGCCCGCCGCAGGTCGGCGAAGTGCACCGGACCCGGCATCAGGGTGGCGACGATCAGACCCGTCCAGCGCTTCCCGAACACCTCGAAGACGCGCGTCACCCCGCCGTCGACCTGCCTGCACATCGCCTCGTCGTGGTCCGCCATGCACCCAGGATACCGCCTTCCCGTATGCTGCTGCGAAAAAGTAAGTCACTATGCTATTAATAGTTACGTACGAATCCAACTGGCGAGCCGCACCGTCCGGCTGCGAACCGAAGGACCGATCCCCATGGCCACGCTTCTGCTTCTCGACACCTCCGTCTTCCCCGAGGGCCGTTCCGCCTCCCGCTCGGTGACCTCGGCCTTCCGCAAGACCTGGGAGGAGCAGCACCCCGACGGCACGGTCGTCCACCGCGACCTGGCCGCCGACCCGCTGCCGCATCTGGACGGCGTCGGCGCCGCCGCGGGCTTCGCCGATCCCGCGGCGCGCACCCCCGAGCAGCAGACCGCCTTCGCGCTCCGCACCCGGCTCGCCGACGAGCTGGAGCAGGCCGACGCGATCGTCATGGCCGCCCCGATGTACAACTTCACGATCCCCTCGACGCTCAAGGCATGGCTCGACCACGTGATCATCCCGGGCCGTACGGCCGGTGCCGAGCCGTCCGCCAAGGGCACCCCGATCGTCGTCGTCGCCAGCCGTGGCGGGTCGTACGCGCCGGGCACCCCCCGCGAGGGCTTCGAGTACGTCCAGAACTACCTCCAGGCCGTTCTGGGCGACATGCTCGGCCTCGACGTCGAGTTCATCGTCCCCGAGCTGACCATGGCGCCCGCCAACCCGGCGATGGCCGAGCTCGTACCGCTGTACGAGGCTTCCCGCGAGAAGGCGCACTCGAACGCCGCGGCCAAGGCCAAATCCCTCGCCCACCGCTTCACCGCCTGACGCACACGCCCCTGGCGCCACACCTCCGGACGCCCCAACTCCGGCCTGCCACAGCCCGGTTCCCCGCATCCCGCCGCGCCGCACACCCGCCGCTACGGGTCCGTCTCGTGGCCGGAGACCGCCGCCCCCGGAACCGCACCACCCGCACCGCTCAGCGCTGCCACGCACCACCCCGCACCACCCCGCGCCGCCCGGGGGCGCCCCCGGCCACGAGGCCAACAACCCCGTGCCCAACGCCCCCGGGCTCGCCCCACCCTCACCCTTCGCCCCTCACCTCTTGCCTCCCTCCGGTGCCCGCCCCGCCACCACCGTCACCAGCGCCCCCACCGCGAGCGCGCCGCCCAGCCACATCACCCCGGTGGTGCCCCAGCCGTCCGCGGCCCGGCCACCGGCGAAGGCCCCCAGCGCGATGGCCCCGTTGAACACGCCCACGAAGAGCGCCGAGGCCGCCTCGCGCGCGCCCGGCGCCGCCGCCATCAGCCAGGTCTGCGTGCTGACCGACACGCCCCCGTAGGCCAGCCCCCACACGGCCAGCAGCACCGCCGCCACCGGTACGCCCGCACCGCGCCCCAGTACCGGCATCAGCAACACGGCACTCGCCAGCACCCCGCAGATCACCAGCGCCGTCGCGCGCGGCGAACGCGCCGCCCCCGTACCGGCCGCGAAATTCCCCGCGAGACCCGCGACGCCGAAGGCCAGCAGCAGCGTGCCGATCTGCCCCGCGCCGGCCCCGGCCACCTCCTCCAGCACCGGCCGCACATACGTGTACGCCGCGAAATGCCCCGTCACCAACAGCGCGACCAGCAGCAGTCCGGTCCGTACCGGCGCGCTGCGGAACAGCCCCAGCACCCCGCTCAGCCGCACCGCACCGGTCGACGGGAGCGGCGGCAGCAGGGCGGCCAGCGCGACCGCCACCACCGCGCAGACCACCGCCATCGCCACGAACGCCGTGCGCCAGCCCCCGAGTTCGCCCACGAACGCACCGGCCGGCACCCCCAGCACCGACGCCGCCGCCACCCCGCTGAAGATCAGGGACGTCGCCACCGCCACCCGCCTACCGGGCACCAGCCGCACCGCGAGCCCCGCCGCGAGCGCCCACACCCCGCCCATCCCCAGCCCCACCAGCACCCGGGCCACCAGCAGCACCACGACATTCGACGCATTCGCGGCCAGCAGATTCGCCACCGCCAGCATCCCCATCAGGGCGACCAGCACCACTCGCCGGTCCATCCGCCCCACCAGCAACGTCAGCACCGGCGCCGCCACCGCCGCGACCAGACCGGTGACGGTCAGCGTCAGCCCCGCCGTCCCGTCCGAGATCCCCAGGTCACCCCCGATCGGCGTCAGCAGCCCCACCGGCAGCATCTCCGACGTCACCACCGTGAACGTCCCCGCCGCCAGCGCCCCCACAGCGGGCCACCCACCGCTCCGCACCCGCCCCGACTCGCCGGTCCGAGCCGCTGTTTGACCCACCGGTTCCGCGTCGCCCACCGGTCGCACCTCATCGATCTCCGTCATGCCCCCAGCCAACGCCGACGCCCACCGGGGAACAACGCCGAAGTCCTCACCCTTCAATAAGCAGGACTCATCGACCCACCACCACCGACCGCCAACCGCCCGCCGCCACCGCCGACCCGCACCGAAAGCCCGCCATGCCCGGTCCACCCGAACCCCCCGGCACCAGCAGCCTGGATCTCCGCGAGCTGGAATGCTTCCTCGTCCTCTCCGAAGAACTGCACTTCGGACGCACCGGCGAGCGCCTGTACGTCTCGCAGAGCCGCGTCAGCCAGCTCCTGCGCGCCCTGGAGTCCCGCATCGGCGCCCGCCTCGTGGACCGCACCAGCCGACGTGTACACCTCACCCCCCTCGGCGAGAACTTCCGCACCGCCCTGCGGCCCGCCTACGACGCCCTGCGCGCCACCGTGGAGACCACCCGCACCGCCGCCCGCGGCATCGAGGGCCGGCTGACCATCGGCTTCCAGGGCACCGCGGACGACCGCATCATGCGCGCCATCGACGCCTTCCAGGCCCGCCACCCGGGCTGCGACACGGAGATCGTCGAGATCCCGTTCTGCGACCCCTTCGGGGCGCTCCGCAGCGGTGCGGTCGACGTCGCCGTCACGCTGCTCCCGGCGGCCGAGCCCGATCTCACCCTCGGCCCGGTCTTCTCCGCCCAGCCGCAGACCCTCGCCCTGTCCGTACGGCACCCGCTGGCGTCCCGCGCCGCCCTCACCGCCGAGGAACTGGCCGCCGTCCCCCTGATCTCCGCGGACGGCCCCGCACCCGCCTACTGGCGCGAAGCGCACGCCCCCACCGTGACCCCCGAAGGCCGCCCCATCCCGGCCGGCCCCGCCGTCAGCACCCTGCAGGAGGGCATCACCCTCACCGCCGCCGGCCGCGGTGCCATGCTCCTCTGCCGCCCCACCGCCGACTACCACGGCCGCCGCGATATCGCCTTCGTCCCCGTCACCGGCCTCCCGGACTCCGTCCTGGGCCTCCTCCACCACCCCGCCCGCGAAACCGCCCGCATCCGTGCTTTCAGCGCAGCGGTGGCGAACGTGACGGCCACGACATACGTGACGACCTGACGCACGCGACCACCGCGCCGGATGTGACGTAGCCCTCAGCCCCGACGCCTCGAACTGCCCTTACCACCACCGCGAACACACCGGACACAACAGCCCGGCGGACCCCAACGCCCCAGCGACCTCACAGAACCGACGAACCCGATAGAGCCCGCGAACACACCGAACCCGTCGAACACACCGAACCCATCGATTCCGACGAGCTCCGCAAATCGCCGGCCCACCCGGCCCACCGACCCCACCGGACAAAACAAAAACCCCCGGCCGCCGGATTTCTCCGGAGACCAGGGGTCTCATCTGTGCGCGAGGGGGGAGTTGAACCCCCACGCCCTTTCGGGCACTGGAACCTGAATCCAGCGCGTCTGCCTATTCCGCCACCCGCGCATGGGTGCTGCCGATTGATTCTCTCACGTGATCCGGGCCGTTTGGTCCGGTGTCTTGTGCGAGCGCCTTCCGACATGCAGAAGATTAGCACGGTGTCGCGGGTGCCTTCACACCCGTTTTCCCCGGTCCCCGCAGCGCAGCGGGCCGAGGCCGGCCGCCGTCCGCGGCACCGGCCGCTCGCCGGGCGGCCCCTACAGGGTTCACACTCGCGGTGTCCGCCACCAGGGGGCCGGCGCCCGCACCCGGGGGTCCGACCCTGAGAAGAACCAGGGCACCCGCCCGGTCAGGAACGCCGCCGGTTGCGGGACACTGTCTTCAGGGCACATCTACGATCGCAGTGCACAAGCAGTGGGCAAGGAGAAGGCCAACACCGGGCAACCCTGTGAGGGGCGACACTCGTCCTCCAGGCGGGAGAGGGGAACCAGCCGATTTCCCGACGCGTGGATACGATCAGTAAGCAGTATCAGGACGACCCCGACGAAGACTGAGGAAGGAGGTGCTCCATGGGAGTACTGAAGCGTTTTGAACAGCGTCTCGAAGGTCTCGTCAACGGCACCTTCGCCAAGGTGTTCAAGTCCGAGGTGCAGCCCGTTGAGATCGCCGGCGCGCTCCAGCGCGAGTGCGACAACAACGCCACCATCTGGAACCGCGACCGCACAGTCGTCCCCAACGACTTCATCGTCGAACTGAGCACCCCCGACTACGAGCGCCTGAGCCCCTACAGCGGGCAGCTCGGCGAAGAGCTCTCCGGCATGGTCCGCGACTACGCCAAGCAGCAGCGGTACACCTTCATGGGCACGATCAAGGTCCATCTGGAGAAGGCCGACGATCTCGACACCGGCCTGTACCGCGTCCGCAGCCGCACTCTTGCGTCCAGCTCGTCCCAGGAGCAGCCAGGTCAGGCGGCCGCCGCCCAGCGCACCGCCACGGCGCCCCGTGGTGGCCAGCCCGGCGGAGGTCACGTGGGTCCGCCCCCGATGCCCTCGTCCCCGCCTCCCGGTAGCCCGCAGCCCATGCCCCGTCCGGCACCGCCCGGTACGGGGGCGCAGCCGTATGCGCAGACCAGGCGCTGGATCGAGATCAACGGCACCCGCCACCAGATCTCGCGCCCCACGCTCGTCATGGGCCGCTCCACCGACGCCGACGTACGGATCGACGATCCGGGGGTGTCTCGGCGGCACTGTGAGATCCGGGTCGGAACGCCCCCCACGATCCAGGATCTGGGATCCACGAACGGCATCGTGGTAGACGGGCAGCACACCACTCGCGCTAATCTCCGCGACGGCTCGCGGATTGTCGTGGGCAGTACCACCATCGTTTACCGGCAAGCCGAAGGGTGAAGCGGGGGCAATGTCAGAGCTGACCCTCACGGTCATGCGGTTGGGTTTCCTCGCCGTACTGTGGCTGTTCGTCATCGTGGCCGTTCAGGTCATCCGCAGCGATCTGTTCGGCACGCGCGTCACACAGCGTGGCGCCGCCCGGCGAGGTGGGCCGGACGCGCGTACGCAGCGCCAGCCCGCCGCGCCGCCACCACAGCAGCGCCGCCAGGAAGGCGGCCGCGGCAACAACCGTCAGCGCCGAGGCGCGCCCACCAAGCTGGTCGTCTCGGAGGGCACCCTGACGGGGACCACCGTCGCCCTCCAGGGACAGACCATCTCGCTGGGCCGCGCGCACGACTCGACGATCGTGCTGGACGACGACTACGCGTCCAGCAGGCATGCCAGGATCTACCCGGACCGCGACGGCCAGTGGATCGTCGAGGACCTCGGTTCCACCAATGGCACGTATCTGGACCGGAACCGGCTGACGACGCCGACTCCGGTCCCGCTGGGAGCCCCGATCCGCATCGGCAAGACCGTCATCGAGCTGCGGAAGTAGTACGACAATGAGCGAGCGGAGCGAGCGAGCCGCGGCGGTCCACTCGGCGGACCCGAGCGTGCTCCCGACCGGAGGGTGGGCACCGTGCGGATGTACCCCGAACCGACGGGTGAGGTGCGCATGAGTCTGTCACTGCGCTTCGCCGCCGGATCGCACAAGGGCATGATCCGGGAGGGCAACGAGGACTCCGGTTACGCCGGGCCGCGCCTGCTCGCCATCGCCGACGGCATGGGCGGTCAGGCCGCCGGCGAGGTCGCCTCCTCCGAGGTGATCTCCACGCTCGTGCAGCTCGACGACGACGTGCCGGGTTCGGACATCCTCACCTCGCTGGGCACCGCCGTGCAGCGTGCCAACGACCAGCTGCGGGTGATGGTCGAGGAGGACCCCCAGCTGGAGGGCATGGGCACGACCCTGACCGCCCTGCTGTGGACCGGTCAGCGGCTCGGCCTCGTGCACGTCGGCGACTCGCGCGCCTACCTGCTGCGCGACGGTCTGCTGACGCAGATCACCCAGGACCACACCTGGGTGCAGCGGCTCGTCGACGAGGGCCGTATCACCGAGGAAGAGGCCACCACGCACCCGCAGCGCTCGCTGCTGATGCGGGCCCTGGGCAGCGGTGACCACGTCGAGCCGGACCTCTCGATCCGCGAGGTGCGGGCCGGCGACCGGTATCTGATCTGCTCGGACGGACTGTCCGGGGTCGTCAGCCACCAGACGCTGGAAGAGACGCTCGCCGGCTACCACGGGCCGCACGAGACCATCCAGGAGCTGATCCAGCTCGCCCTGCGCGGCGGCGGACCGGACAACATCACCTGCATCGTCGCCGACGTCCTGGACGTGGACGGCAATGAAACGATGGCCGCCCAGCTCAACGACACTCCCGTCATCGTGGGCGCCGTAGCCGAGAACCAGCACCAGCTCAGCGACCCGAGCACCTTGCAGACGCCAGCCGCCCGCGCCGCCGAGCTCGGCCGCCGGGACGTACCGCCGCAGGACCACGGAGGCGCCTTCGGCCCGCCCGGCAGCGGCGACCCGGAGGTCGGGGGGACGCCGCAGGGCTCGTTCGGCGCGTTCACCGACGAGGAGTACCTCAAGCCCGCGCGGCGCGGGAAGTGGCTCAAGCGGTCACTGTTCACCGTGCTGGTGCTGGGCGTCATCGGCGGCGGGCTCTACGGCGGCTACCGCTGGACGCAGACCCAGTACTTCGTCGGCGCCAAGGACGACCACGTCGCGGTCTACCAAGGCATCAGCCAGAACCTGGCGTGGATGACGCTCAACAAGGTCGACGAGGACCACCCCGAGATCGAACTCAAGTACCTGCCGCTGTACCAGCGCAACCTGGTCAAGGGCACCATTACGGCCGACAACCGCAACGACGCGCGCGAGAGGGTCTCCGACCTCGGCAAGCAGGCCAGTGCCTGCCGCGTCAAGGAGCAGCGGGAGACCGCCGAGCGCGAGGCGGCTCACGCCAAGGGCAAGAGCCAGACCGGCGGAACCCCCGGCAAGAACGGTTCGTCCGGCGACAGAACAGGCAAGACCGGCGGCGTGCCCGGCGCACTGGCCACGACCCCGTCCGACACTCCCTCTTCCGCGGCCGGCCAGGCCCCCTCCGCCGAGGAGCAGCAGAAGCTGGAAAAAAATTGCAGCACCCAGCAGTGAGGGCGTAGGGGGCCGTACAACTCATGAGCAGTACCACCACCAACACCACCACCATCGGCACGATCGGAGCCCCGAGCCGCCGCAACACCGAACTGGCGATGCTCGTCTTCGCCGTGCTGGTCCCGGTGTTCGCTTACGTCAACGTCGGCCTGGCCAAGGACGGTTCGGTCCCGGCCGGTGTCCTGGGCTACAGCCTCGGGCTCGGTCTGCTGGCGGGCATCGCGCACCTCGTCGTCCGCAAGTGGGCGCCGTACGCCGACCCGTTGATGCTGCCGATCGCCACCCTGCTCAACGGCATGGGCCTGATCTTCATCTGGCGGCTCGACCAGGAGCCCTCGCTCGGCAAGGCGATGGCGCCCAACCAGCTGATGTGGTCCACCTTCGGCGTCGCGCTCTTCCTCGCCATCCTGATCTTCCTGAAGGACCACCGCGTCCTCCAGCGCTACACCTACATCTCGATGGTCGTCGCCCTGGTCCTGCTGGTCGCCCCGGTCTTCTTCCCCGGTGTGAACGGCGCCAAGATCTGGATCACGATTCCCGGTCTCGGCTCGCTCCAGCCCGGCGAGTTCGCGAAGATCATCATCGCGATCTTCTTCGCCGGCTATCTGATGGTCAAACGCGATGCCCTGGCCCTGGCCAGCCGCCGCTTCATGGGCCTCTACCTCCCGCGGGGCCGCGACCTCGGACCGATCCTCGTCATCTGGGCACTGAGCCTGATGATCCTCGTCTTCGAGACCGATCTGGGCACCTCGCTGCTCTTCTTCGGCCTCTTCGTCGTCATGCTGTACGTCGCCACCGAGCGCACCAGCTGGATCGTCTTCGGTCTGCTGCTCAGCGGGGGCGGCGCGGTCGCGGTGGCCACCTTCGAGTCGCACGTCCAGACCCGTGTCGACAACTGGCTCAACCCGCTGGCGCTGGCCTCCAACGGCGGGGTCACGGAAACCGCCCAGGCCATGTATTCCTTCGGCTCCGGCGGCATCCTCGGCTCCGGCCTCGGCCAGGGCTACTCCCGGCTCATCCTCGGCATCGCACCGAAGAGCGACTACATCCTCGCCACGGTCGGCGAGGAGATCGGCCTGGCCGGACTGATGGCCATGCTGCTGCTGTACGGCCTGCTGATCGAGCGCGGTCTGCGTACGGCGCTGGCCGCGCGTGACCCGTTCGGCAAGCTGCTGGCGGTCGGTCTGACCGGCGCCTTCGCGCTGCAGGTCTTCGTCGTCGCCGGCGGCGTCACCGGTCTCATCCCGCTCACCGGTATGACGATGCCGTTCCTCGCCCAGGGTGGTTCATCCGTGATCGCCAACTGGGCACTCGTCGCGATCCTGCTGCGTATCAGCGACACCGCGCGCCGGCCCGCGCCGGCTCCCGCACCTTCCACCGACGCCGAGATGACCCAGGTGGTCCGCCCGTGAACAAGCCCCTGCGCCGGGTCGCGATCTTCTGCGGCCTGCTCGTCCTGGCTCTGCTGGTCCGCGTCAACTGGGTCCAGTTCGTCCAGGCCGACGAGCTCAAGCACGACATCCACAACCGCCGCGTCGCGATCGAGCGCTACAGCACGCCGCGCGGCAACATCATCGTCGACGGCAAGGCCATCACCGGCTCGACGGTCACCGACAGCGGCGACTTCAAGTACAAGCGCACCTACAAAGACGGCAAGATGTGGGCGCCGGTCACCGGCTATGCCTCGCAGGCGTTCGACTCCGACAAGTTGGAGAAGCTGAACGACGGCATCCTCAGCGGTACCGACGACAAGCTCTTCTTCAGCCGCACCGTCGACATGTTCACCGGCGGCAAGAAGAAGGGCGGCGATGTGGTGACCACCCTCGACGCCAAGGCCCAGAAGGCCGCCTTCGACGGGCTCGGCGACAAGAAGGGCGCGGTCGTCGCGCTCAACCCGGAGACCGGCGCGATCCTGGCGCTGGCCAGTACCCCGTCGTACGACCCGTCCACCTTCGCCGGGATGACCGACGCGGACTCCAAGGCGTACAACGCGCTCCAGAAGAAGAACGACCCCAGCGAGCCGATGCTCAACCGGGCGCTGCGCCAGACCTACCCGCCCGGCTCCACCTTCAAGGTCGTCACGGCCGCGGCGGCGCTGGAGCACGGGCTCTACACCAACATCGACGCCAAGACGAACTCGCCGCTGCCCTACACGCTGCCCGACACCGCCGGTCTGCCGCTGACGAACGAGGGCAACATCCCCTGCGAGAACGCCAGCCTCAGGGAAGCGCTGCGCTGGTCCTGCAACACCGTATTCGGCAAGATCAGCGCCGACCTCGGCAACAAGACGATGATGGCCGAGGCGGAGAAGTTCGGCTTCAACAACGACGAGGTCGACACCCCGGTCCGCGCCTCGGAGAGCGTCTACCCGAAGGACAACCGGCCGCAGAACGCGATGGCCGGCATCGGGCAGGCGTCCAACCGCGCCACGCCGCTGCAGATGGCCATGGTCACCGCGGCGATCGCCAACGGCGGCAAGCTGATGAAGCCGTACATGGTCGAGCAGCTGGTCGCGCCGAACCTCAGCGTCATCCAGCAGCACACTCCGCAGGAGATGAGCCAGCCGCTCAAGCCGGAGAACGCGCAGAAGATCCAGCAGATGATGGAGACCGTGGTCAAGGAAGGCACGGGAACCAACGCGCAGATCGACGGCGTCACGGTCGGTGGCAAGACCGGTACCGCGCAGCACGGCGCGAACAACAAGGACAACCCGTACGCCTGGTTCATCTCCTACGCGAAGACCGACAAGGGCACACCGGTCGCTGTGGCCGTCGTCATCGAAAGCTCTGACACCCTCCGCGACGACATCGCGGGCGGCAAGCTGTCCGCCCCCATCGCGAAGAGCGTCATGGAGGCGGTTCTGCAAGGCAAGAAGTGACCCAGGTCATGCCAATACCGGTCGGATATCAGGTGACGGCCACGGCCTGGAAGGGCGCGGCGTGCCGGGTACCGTATGGCCGAACAGCACACCGCCGGACCACACACCGGTGCGGTCGGGACTGACGGAGAGGGCTGGAGAAGCTTATGGAAGAGCCGCGTCGCCTCGGCGGCCGGTACGAGCTGGGCTCGGTGCTCGGCCGCGGTGGCATGGCGGAGGTCTACCTCGCCCATGACAGCCGTCTGGGCCGCACCGTAGCTGTGAAGACGCTGCGGGTGGACCTCGCCCGCGATCCGTCGTTCCAGGCCCGGTTCCGCCGGGAGGCCCAGTCGGCCGCCTCGCTGAACCATCCGTCGATCGTCGCGGTCTACGACACCGGCGAGGACTATGTCGACGGGGTCTCGATCCCGTACATCGTCATGGAGTACGTCGACGGTTCCACGTTGCGCGAGCTCCTGCACTCCGGTCGCAAGCTGCTGCCCGAGCGCTCCCTGGAGATGACGACCGGTGTCCTCCAGGCGCTGGAGTACTCGCACCGGGCCGGCATCGTCCACCGTGACATCAAGCCGGCCAACGTCATGCTGACGCGCACCGGCCAGGTCAAGGTCATGGACTTCGGCATCGCCCGCGCCATGGGCGACGCCGGCATGACGATGACGCAGACCGCCGCGGTCATCGGCACGGCGCAGTACCTCTCGCCCGAGCAGGCCAAGGGTGAGCAGGTCGACGCCCGTTCCGACCTGTACTCCACCGGCTGTCTGCTCTACGAACTCCTCACAGTGCGGCCGCCGTTCATCGGTGACTCACCGGTCGCGGTGGCCTACCAGCACGTCCGCGAGGAGCCGCAGAAGCCGAGCAACTTCGACCCCGAGATCACGCCCGCGATGGACGCCATCGTCCTCAAGGCGCTGGTCAAGGACCCGGACTACCGCTATCAGTCGGCCGATGAGATGCGGGCCGACATCGAGGCGGCGCTGGACGGCCAGCCGGTCGCCGCCGCTGCCGGCCTGGGCGCGGCGGGTTACGAGCAGGACCGGCCGACCACCATGCTGCGGGCGCAGGACCCGGCGGGCCAGACGGCGATGCTGCCGCCGATGAACCCGGACGACGGGGGCTACGGCTACGACGAGCGGCCCGACCGGCGCCGGGGCGGCGGCCAGAAGAAGAGCCGTACCTCGACGGTTCTGCTGGTGACCGCGGGCGTCCTCGTGCTGGTCGGTGCGATCTTCATCGGCAAGGCGATGTTCAGCGGCACTGCCGACAGCGGCAAGGTGTCGTTGCCGAACCTCGTCGGCAAGACACTGGCCCAGGCCAAGGACGCCGGGCTGAACGGCAACTTCAAGGTTGCCGAGGGCTCCAGTGTGGCCTGCGACAACGTCAAGAAGAACCAGATCACGAAGCAGGAGCCGGCCTCCGGCGCGAAGATCGACAAGGACGGCCCGGTCACCGTCACGATGTGCAGCGGGCCCGAGGAGATCTCGGTCCCCAACGTGAAGGGCCTGACCCTGGCCGACGCGCGGTCGGAGCTGGAGGCCAAGGGCTTCACCAACGTCGAGTCCCACGAGACGGTGTCCGAACGCGACCCCGGCACCGTCGCCGAGCAGGACCCGCAGGCCGGCGCCAAGAAGACCAAGAACACCAAGATCACGCTGTCCATCGCCAAGGCGGCCAAGAAGACCACGGTCCCGAGCGTCACGGGCCAGGACTTCAACGCGGCGTCGAAGCAGCTGACGGATCTCGGTCTCCGGGTGAACAAGCAGGAGCAGGAAGTCTCCGATCCGTCGCAGGTCGGCAAGGTCACGGCGATGGACCCCGGGGCCAACTCCCAGGTCGAGAACAACTCGACCGTCACGCTGACGGTCGGCAAGGCGGCGGCGCAGACGCCGGTTCCGAGTGTGGTCGGCCAGTCCCTGAAGGACGCCAAGAAGGCGCTGCAGCAGGCCGGATACACGAACATCCAGTTCGCCGACGGCAGTCCGCAGGACAAGAAGGCCCGGGTTATCGCCCAGGACCCGGCAGGGGGAACGCCCACCGACCCCAAGTCCACCACCGTGAAGCTGACCACCATCAGTATCGGCGGGGATGACAACAACGGAGACGAGAGCGACGGCGGTGGTCTCATCAGCGGTCCCTGGGGCCACCATCACTAACGGACCGCACCACGTATGAACGGAGCCCCGGCCGCCTTGACGGCGACCGGGGCTCCGTTCTGTGTGGAGGGGAGGCGGGCGGAACCCGTCCGGTGCTGCGGCTCAGCGCAGTTCCTTCGGACGCGTACGGTCCGCGTCGACCTTCTCGGTGCGCTCCAGCTCGCCCCACACGATGTAGCGGTAGTTCGAGGTGTAGACCGGAGTGCAGGTCGTGAGCGTGATGTAGCGGCCGGCCTGACGCTTACCGGACTCCTTCGGGACGGCGTCCAGGACATCCACGTTGTACTTCGAGGTCTCCTCCAGCGTCGCGTAGACCTTGTAGATGTACCAGGTGTCCTTGGACTCGAAGACGATCGGGTCGCCGTCCTTGAGCTTGTCGATGTTGTGGAACTTCGCGCCGTGTCCATCGCGGTGGGCGGCGAGCGTGAAGTTGCCCTTCTTGTCCTGCGGCAGCCCCGACTTGACCGGCTCGGTGTAGTAGCCGGCCACCCCCTCGTTGAGGATCTCGGAGTCGGTGCCCTTCTTGACCAGCATCTCTCCACCGCTCATCGCCGGTACATGGAGAAAGCCGATGCCGTCCTTGGTGTCCAGCGCGCCCGGCCCCTTGGGACCGCTGGTCGCCCAGTGCTTGCGCACCTGGTCGCCCTGCTTGTTCGCCTCACGGTCGGCGAGGACGTTGGTCCACCACAGCGAGTAGGCGACGAACAGGGCCAGGATCACCCCGGCCGTGATCAGCAGCTCGCCGATGACGCTGACGACGGAGGCGATGATCCCCCGTGCGCGGCGCGGCGCGGGGGACGGCGACCGGTCGGTGTCCTCGTCGTATCCGGTGGCAGTCACCGCGTAGTACCCCTTTTTACGTTCGCTCAGCTGTCGAGCGCATCCGGCTTGCCCTTGCTCCGCGGTCGCTCGTCGACCATCTTGCCCCAGACGATCATCCGGTAGGTACTGGTGAATTCCGGGGTACAGGTCGTCAGTGTGATGTAGCGGCCCGGACCGCTGAACCCCGAACCCTGCGGCACCGGTTGGATGACGCTCACGTTCTTCGGTGAGGTCTGCGGGAGGATGCTCTCCATCTCGAAGGTGTAGTAAGCGCCCTGCGTCTCGACGACGATCTTGTCGCCCTTGGTGAGCTTGTTGATATAGCGGAACGGCTCGCCATGGGTGTTGCGGTGGCCCGCCACCGCGAAGTTGCCCTTCGCGTCCCAGGGCATCGCCGTCTTGATCCCGCTGCGCTCGTCGTAATGGCCGACCATGCCGTGGTCCAGCACGCTGTGCTTGTCGATTCCCTCGGCGATCGGGACCTTCACATCCAGCTTCGGGATATACATGATCGCGAAGCGCTCACCGGCCGCGAGGTTCTTCTTCTCCCCGGCGCCGCTGCTCCATTCGTGCTGGAGCGTGTTGGCGGCACCGCCGGCCTGCTGCTGGGCCAGCACATTCGTCCACCACAGCTGGTAGGTGACGAAGAGCAGCATCAGCACGCCGAGGGTGATGAACACTTCGCCCACCGCCCGGCTGAGGATCAGGCTGGGGCTGTCCTTGGCGGCCCGCTCGGCACGCCGCGCCGCCAGCCGGGAGGTCGGCGCCGGCGCCGGTTCGGCGTCCGAGGCGGCGGCAGCACCGGCGGCGGCCGGACCACCGTGGCGGCCGCGCTTACCGCCCCGCTTGGCGGCCTCCTGCGCGGCCTTACGTCGCGCGGCACGGCCGCCGGACGACGGCACCATCGCTGTTTCACGTGAATCCGTTGTTTCACGTGAAACAGCGTCCGTTTCACGGTCGGGCGCGTGCCCGTCGAAGCGTGTCGCACCAAGCTCCTCAGCCTGACGCAGCGCCATGGTCTCGTCGTCCTGCCGCGGTCCGCCGGACGGCGGCCGGGCCGGGGCCGGGGCCCGCGGTACGGCGTAGGGCGCGGATATCGGTTCGGACGGCGTGGGCGCGGAGGTGTATCCGGGGCCATGGCCCTGGCCGTGTCCGGCGGGCTCGGGCACATAGGGCCGCGGCTGCGGCGGCACTGCCTCGTAGGGCTGCGGTGGCGGCGGCTGATGCTGCGGCTGCGGTCGGTCGGTCGGCTGCGACCGGACCGGCGACTCCGGCTCCTGATGCGGCCGGAACCACGGTGAGCCCTGCCGCCCGGCCCCTGGTGTGGCCTGCGGAGCGCCCTGCCCACTGTCCTGGGGCCTGTTGGCATGGCGCCCGCCGGTCCCGGAGGACGCGGCGGGCGGTGCCGGCTGCGCGGCGGGGGCGGTCCGTCTGTGCTGCCCGTACGGCGCGGGCGCCGGGGCCGGTGCGGGCCGGCCCGGGAGCGGATCGTTCAGCGGATCGTCGAGTTGCCCGACCGCCGCCTCGAAGGCGTCGTCCGTCTCGAACGGATCGCGGCGCCCGTACGGATCCTGCGGCTCATAGGGCTGCTGCGGTGGCTCGTGCGGCTCGTGGGCTCTCCCTTCACGCTCGGGGCGCAGGGCGGTCACGCGCCGGCCTTGCCGACCACCGGGGCCAGCCCCGTCGAGCGCTCCACGGCTCCCTTGTCGCCGCACTCCACCAGCCAGTTGGCCAGCATCCGGTGCCCCCACTCGGTCAGCACCGACTCCGGGTGGAACTGCACGCCCTCCACCGGAAGCTCTCGGTGCCGCAGCCCCATCGCGATCCGCCCCGCCGCAGCACCCGGGGCGCCCCCGGTCTCCGTCCAGGCCGTGACGGTCAGCTCGTCTGGGACGGTGTCCCACTCGACGGCGAGGGAGTGGTAGCGGGTGGCGGTGAAGGGGGAGGGCAGACCGGCGAAGACGCCGGAGCCCTCGTGGGAGACGAGCGAGGTCTTGCCGTGCAGCAGCTCGGGCGCCCGGTCGACCACACCGCCGTAGGCGACCGCCATCGACTGCATGCCCAGGCAGACGCCGAAGACCGGGACGCCGGTGTCCGCGCAGTGTCGGACCATGTCGACGCAGACGCCGGCCTGCTCGGGCGTGCCGGGCCCTGGTGACAGCAGTACGCCGTCGAAACCGTCCTGGGCATGGCTCGGCGCGACCTCGTCGTTGCGCAGCACCTCGCATTCGGCGCCCAGTTGGTAGAGGTACTGAACGAGGTTGAAGACGAAGCTGTCGTAGTTGTCGACAACGAGAATCCGTGCGGTCATCGGACGGCTGCCATCCCTCGGTCGACCGTGACGTCATTGAAGGGGAGCATCGGCTCCGCCCACGGAAAGACGTACTGGAAAAGCACGAAGACGACCGCCAGCACCAGCACGAGTGAGATGAACGCCTTCACCCATGCGTTGCCCGGCAGATGCCGCCAGATCCAGCCGTACATGCTGTCGCTGTCCCCTTGCCGATGCCGATGACGATGTCGATTGCCCCACCAGAGTAAAGGGAGAGGGTCGGGCAGGGGGGTCAGCCGGTCAAAGCCGATGGCCTTCCTCGCCCCACGGGTTGGGTGGCGTCGAGGTGTGCCCAGGCGATCAGCCGGTGGCTGTGACCCCACTCCGGCTCGCAGGTCGTCAGCGTGAGATAGCGTCCGGGGCCGTCGTAGCCGGACTTCCGCGGCACCGGATCGATCACCCCGATGTCGCTGGGCAGCGTCGTATAGGGCCGCTTGTCGATGCGGTAGGTGAACCAGGTCATGCCGTCGCTCAGCACCACGGCGTCGCCGGGCCGCAGCTGCGGGAAGTCCTTGAACGGGTCACCGTAGGTCCTGCGGTGCCCGGCGACCGCGAAGTTGCCGGTCGCACCGAGCCGCGCGGTCCGCTCGTAGTGGCCGAGGCCGCGCTTGAGGGTGTCGGTGGCGGTGCCCTGGAGAACGGGCTTGGCCCAGTCGGCGCCGAAGCGCGGGATGTACATGACGGCGAAGGACGTGCCGTCCGCGTACGCGGGCTGTCGCGGTTGCTCCCCGGCGGCGCCGCCCGACGGTCCGGCCGCGGTTCCGCTGCCGCCCGTGGCACCCGGGCCGCCGCTCCCGCCGCCGGCGGCCGGTCCCGCCGACCAGAGCTGCTGCAAGGCGCCGAGCTCGCCGTCCATCGCGCTGTCGGCCCGTACGCCGGTCCAGAAGAGCACGTAGACGACGAAGAGGACGATCAAGGTGCCGAGGGTGACGAGGATTTCGCTGACCGTCCGCACGATCCACCGCACCGTCATACCGGCCCCGCTCCTCCCGCCGCCCCGCGGCGCGCGGGTTACGGCTTCACAGGCTGTGCGTAGTGCAGATCCACTGTGCCGGAGTAGCCGGGCAGAGTCACCGTGTCGTGCTGGTCGACTTTCCAGCCCAGTCCGTAGGCGTTCACGTACTGGAGGTAGTTCCGGATGGCGGGGGCGGCGTTCAGCGCCTTGTTCAGCGCATCGCGGTCGCCTACGGCGGTGACCTTGTAGGGCGGCGAGTAGACGCGGCCCTGGAGGATCAGGGTGTTACCGACGCAGCGCACCGCACTGGTGGAGATCAGCCGCTGGTCCATGACCCTGATGCCCTTGGCCCCGCCCTGCCACAGGGTGTTGACGACGGCTTGCAGATCCTGCTGGTGGATGACCAGGTCGTTGGGCTGCGGGTCGGGCACTCCGGGGATCTTGGCGGTGGCGTTCGGCGGGGCGTCGGTGAGCGTGACGCTCACCCCCTGGCCTGCCACCGGTTTGCTGCCGGCGTCCTTCTCCAGCGCCCTGAGCTTGGCGTCCTCGGCCTTGGAGCTGTCGTTGTCACGCTGCGCGAGGCCGTCGACGTCCGCGCGCAGGGTGGCGTTCCGATCGTCCTGGGTGCCGTTCTTGTTGCTGCGTTCCTGGATGAGGTCGGAGAGCCGCAGCATCGAATCGTCCGAGCGGAGGTTCGTGCCCCGCGCGGTGTCGAAACTCAGCCAGAACATCAGGCCGGCGAGGGCGAAGACGGCGAGGGTGAGAATCCGCACGGGCCGCAGACGGCGGCGGGCGGGGCGGCCAGGGGAGTCGGCGGAATTGCTCAACGTACCCTTACTCCTTACGACGCCGCGGAAGCACTACGCTAACGGACGCCCCGGGCGAGAAATCGCTCCCCGCCGCTTCCTCCCCCGGCTTCCATCCCGTACGGCCCCGCGCGGTCACGCAGCGCATCGACAGGAGAGTTCCTCGTGCCGAAGTCACGGATCCGCAAGAAGGACGACTTCACGCCGCCGCCGGCGAAGACCACCAGCCTGAAGATGAACCCAGGCCGTGGCTGGGTCGCGCCGCTGATGCTGGCGATGTTCCTTATCGGACTCGCCTGGATCATCCTCTTCTACGTGTCCGAAGGCGATCTCCCGATCAAGGCCATGGGCAACTGGAACATCGTGTGCGGCTTCGGCTTCATCGCGGTGGGGTTCGGCGTATCCACACAGTGGAAGTAGGGCAAGCCCTGCCCAAGACCATCCACACGGTTATCCACAGCCGGGGAAAACTTCAGAAGATCTGTGGATAACTTCCGGGAGGTTGACGCCGGTGTGACCGGTGGCACCCGCACCCGACCCCGCCCTTCCCCTGCCCTGTCTGGGGAAACGTAGGTCAGTGCGATCCGGAACGGATGTTCCCCACAGCATGCACAAGATCCACCACGCACTGTGGACAACTTGACGGAACGGGCCCTTCAGCCCACCAGCTGAAGGGTCCGTACCCACACCACGGCGATGATCGCCAGCAGCGCCACCACGCACGTCCCGATGTGCACCAGCGTCCGGCGGTCACGCGGCGCGTGCACCATTCCGTACGCCACCGCGGCGCCGACGACCAGCCCGCCGACATGGGCCTGCCAGGCGATATTCGGCCACAGGAACGTGAAGACCAGGTTGAGGCCGAGCAGGATCAGCACCGGCTTCATGTCGTAGTTCAGCCGGCGCAGCAGGACGGCGGTCGCGCCCAGCAGCCCGAAGATCGCGCCGGACGCCCCGAGCGAGGGCTGGTTCTGTGCGGCGAGGAGATATGACAGGGCGCTGCCGCCCAGACCGGCGAGCAGATAGAGGGTGAGGTAGCGGGCCCGGCCGAGCGCCGCCTCCAACGGCGGCCCCAGCCACCACAGCGACAGCATGTTGAACGCGATGTGCGCGATCTCCTGATGCAGGAACACCGCGGTGATCAGGCGGTACCACTGGCCGTCGGCGACTCCGACGAGCCCGCCCAGCGCCGGGTCCAGAGCCAGGCCGATCATGTCGAACCGGGCGACCAGATCGCTGTGCAGCCGGTCGCCGAAGTAGACCGCCGCGAAGACCGCCACATTGATGCCGAGCAGGATCATGGTGACCAGCCGCGGGTTGGCGGCAATCGTGCTGCCCGCGATCGTGCGCGGCGCCATCGCGTGCGCCGAGTGCCCGGTGCCGCCGCTGCCGCGGACGCAGTCCGGGCACTGGAAGCCGACCGAGGCGCTGACCATGCAGTCCGGGCAGATCGGCTTCTCACAGCGGGCGCAGCGGATGCCGGTCTGCCGGTCCGGATGGCGGTAACAGCCCGGCAGGCCGTCGCCACTCTGCGCGTTGTGCGGCTCCTGCGGGCTGCCTGGCACCTGATCCATCGGTCCCCTACCTCGTCCTCTCCGGCGTCGGCCCGCCGGCGCGTAACAACACCGCCCCGCCCGGTGTACGACCGGGCGGGGCGTAATGGTTCCCCGGAGCGGGACGCGCTCGGTCCACGCCCGCGATTCGGGCCGGGCCGAGCCGGACCGAACGGGAGCGGACCGGGCCGGTCCGGACCGGGGCGTACCCGACTAGCGGGTCTCGATGACGACCGACTCGATGACGACGTCCTGGACGGGACGGTCGGTGCGCGGGTTGGTCTGGGTGTTGCCGATGGCGTCCACGACCTTCTTGCCGGCGTCGGTGGTGACCTCACCAAAGATGGTGTGCTTGCCGGTCAGCCACGCGGTCGGCGCGACGGTGATGAAGAACTGCGAGCCGTTGGTGCCCGGACCGGCGTTGGCCATGGCCAGCAGGTACGGCTTGTTGAAGGCCAGGTCGGGGTGGAACTCGTCCCCGAACTCATAGCCGGGGCCACCGGTGCCGTTGCCCAGCGGGTCGCCGCCCTGGAGCATGAAACCGCTGATCACGCGGTGGAAGACCGTACCGTCGTACAGCCTGTCCTTGGACTTCTTGCCGGTCGCCGGATGCGTCCACTCCCGCTCACCGGTGGCGAGCTCGACGAAGTTCTTGACCGTCTTGGGGGCATGGTTCGGCAGGAGCCGAATCTCGATGTCGCCCTGGTTGGTCTTCAGGGTGGCGTAGAGCTGTTCAGCCACGATCTACCTTCCATAAGTCTTCACTGACGGTTCCCGATCCTCGCATGGACCGGCCCGCGCGTCGTGCGGCCACCTCCCGGCGGCCTTCGTACGGACCTCTTTCCGCGCGCCGGGGCCGTGGAACCAGGCACACACCACGCCGAACCGTGGCATTGTCGTCCCAAGGCTCCGGAAGGTCCGCAATGACCCGGATGCCCGTTCGCGCATGCCGTACGACGCGCGACCGGGCATGATCGTCAATCGGGTGGACAGGCGACCCAGCAGACCTGGGGGAGCAGCCCCCGAAGCTCCGGACACGCCACCGAGGAGGAGGATCCCGTGACCCGCAAGGACAGCGTGCGCACCGCGACCGGTACGGCCAAGGACAGCGTGCGGCACGCCGCGGAGGTGGTGGCTCCGTACGCCGGTACGGCCAGGGAAACCGCCGTGCACTACGCCCATGAGGCCCGCACCCGCATGGCCCCCAGGGTGGCCGAAGCCGCGCAGCAGGCCCGTTCGCACTACGACACCCATCTCCAGCCGCGCATCGAGTCCGCGCGCGGCGCCCTGCCGCCCAAGGTGGACGCCGCGGCGAACCGCGCCGCCTGCCGGACCCGTAAGGCCGCCCGGCAGGCCGCCGAGTACACGGCGCCGCGGGTGGAGAGCGCCGTGCTCAGCGCCCGCGCCGCCGCCGAGCCGGTCCGCGAGGAGGCCCTCGCCCGGGGCGCCGCCGCACTCGCCGCCCTGCGCGGCCAGGTGACCGCCGCCGAAATCGAGAAGCTCGCCAGGAAGCACCACCGCAGGGCCTGCTGCGGCAAGCTCGCCAAGCGGCTCACGATCGTCGGCGTCCTGGCCGTCGGCGCGGTCGCCGCCTGGAAGTGGTGGGACAAGCAGGCCAACCCGGACTGGCTGGTCGAGCCGCCCGCCCCCACCGAGGTCGTCGACCGCGGCCGGCTGAGCTCGGTGGACGGCGGCGGGGGCGCCGCCACCGACCGGGAGCCCCAGGCCAAGCCGGACGGCGCCGGACCCGACTCCGACGAACACGGCGGCCCCACCCCGGCCTGACACCGACCGGCCACGAGGGCGCCGGCCGTGCCCGCCGCTCCTCCCGGGGCGGCGGGGATGGCCGGTGGGGCGGCGTCGCGGTGGTCATTCGGGGCGGGCCGCCCCATGCCATCCAGAAGCACGAAAAGAGGCCCTCCGATATGCGTTTCCCGCACGTCGGAGGGCCTCTGACACTGTGGAGCCCAGGGAGTCGAACCCAAAGCTGAGACGCGTCTCAGCTGCGGCTCCTCCGGAAAACCGGGAGAAAGACCCAGTTTTCCGTTGCGCTCGATGGCATTCGTAGGCCCATTCGTCCAGGAGGGTGCGGGTGAAGCGTTCGACTTTGCCGTTGGTCTGTGGCCGGTAGGGCCGGGACCGGACCGATCCGGGCCGGTCCCAGCTTCCGCCGTGTCCTGAGTGTGCAGACCTGGGCATCGGTCCGGGCCGGAGTGCGGTGAAGTGTCGTGTGCGGGCGGCTGGAACAGTCGGCCAGGCCCGCCGCGCCCTGCCCGCCACCGGCGTACCTGCTTGTGGGCCGTCGGACTTATCGGCGTTCCCATATGCCCTTTCCCCTTGGAACTGCAAGGGGAATTCTTCATGAATCACAAGCGTTTACGCATACCCGTGGCCACTGCCATTACTGCAGAATCCATCGGCGTCGCCGCGCCGGCCGCAACTGCACCGCTGCCGAGATCGCCGCTTTCAAGACGGCAGCGAATGCCGCGTGCGTACTCCTGCACTGCGTCCTGGTCCGGCAGGCGGCGCACCGCGCGGCGGTGACCCACACTGCCGGCAGCAGGCCGGGGATATCAGCGATGATGCTCCGATTCCTGCCCACGATCTTCTTGCCGGCATCGATGCCCTGGGTGTCAGCGGGGACGTTCGTGGAGACTTTGACGCTCTGAGACCGCATCGCCCGGAGAAGACGTCGCCGCGCAGATCGTCGCCGACTCCACGGGTGTCCCGGAGCGTCGCCGTAAGCGTGCACGCGGCCGGTCCGGATCCTGCCCCGGACCACAGCGGACCGCCCCAACCGTCGCGCCGTGGCAGGCGGCCTCGCGGCCGCCTGCCACTGAGGCTCAGCGCGTTCCGAGCGTCCGGGTCACCTTGAGGGCGGCCACATCGACTTCGGCGACGGTCAGGTCCTCGTTGAGGACCCACGCGGTCTTCGAGTCGGCGCTGAAGTTGATGGCCTGGCGGGGTCCCTTCAGGCCCTTCACCGTGCCGCGTACCCTGCCGTCGGCCGGGTTGACGGCGGTCAGCGAATTACCCTCCAGGTTCCCGGAGAAGAGGACCTTCCCGTCGGGAGAGAGCGCGGCACCGTAGGGCTTCTTCCCCACCGCGATCCGCTTCAGGGTCGCGCCGGACGCGGTGTCGACGACGGACACCGTGTCGGTCCCGCTGTTGGCGGCGTAGAGCCGGGTTCCGTCGCGGCTGATGGAGAGTCCCCGGACTTCCTTGAACCCCTCGATCTGCTGCAGGGTCTTCCTGGTCTTGACGTCGACGACCGTGATCCGGTCGCCCTTGTAGTTGGTGACGTACAGCTTGTCCCCCGCGGGGGCGAGCTTGACCCCTTGACGCGGTTCGGCGAAACCGGTGAGGACGGCATCCGCCCTGCTGCCGGTCTGGTCGACCACCGTGACCGTGCCCGCCGCTTCATTGTTGGCGTACAGCCACTTGCCGTCCTTGGACTGTGCGGTGCCGAACACTCCGGCGCCGAGCGGGAGGCGCTTGACCACCTGGAAGCTTCTCAGGGAGATCCGGTCCACGACACCGAGGGTGCTGTCGGACACGGTGAAGCTCTTGCCGTCCGGGGCGAAGAGGATGTTGCGCGGGCTGACGTATCCGTTGATCTTCGTGATCTTCCGGCCCCGGCGCACATCGATGACGACGAGGTGGTCCGTCTTGGAGTTCGTGACCACCGCGACGCGCTCGTCCGGGCTGACCGCCATGGTGTTGTTGCTGATGTGGGGGTCGAACGGCTTGGGGGCTCCGCCGAGGGTTCCGTTGTAGGCGCCGAACGTCGGTACCGCGGCGTGCCGCGCGGAGGCCGCGGCCGGGCCCTCGTCCGCCGAAGCCATCGCGGCCGGGATGGCCAGGACGGCAGCGGCGGTGGCGCCGATAAGTATCCGGCGAGTTACCTTGGCGTGTTTCACGTGGAACATCTCCTTGCTTCAGGGCACCCACCCGCTGTGGATGCCCGTACGGCCCTGCACGACGCGAGTCCCCGAACCTGCACGGACACGGTCACCGGCGGCCTCCGCCGTACCGGTTCCCACCGGAGGCTTCGCCGAGGTCCGTGAACCCTTTTCCGGTCCGCGCCCGGGTGAGCGCGACATGACCGCGGCCACATCCGGAGAGCGGCACTGCTGCGTACCGCTCGTGCTCTCCGCCGGCCCGGTGACTGCTTTCATGAGGGATACGCACGAGCACCGCACCGCGTTGAACGAAAGATCGCCCGATCGTCGGGAGAGGCGGCGCCGGACCCACGGGACCTGCCCGCTCCCGGAAGGTCCCTCCATCCGCACGTCGAGGGAACGGACCGGAGAACAGCGCGCGTTCACGGGACTTCGCCGACCCGCCGTGCGGGAGGCGCCGGCAACGGCCGGCGGGGGCGTCGCCCCGTCGGCCGTTGCCCCTGCGGTTGTCAGGCCGGGGAGGAGCCCACGGGCAAGCGGCTCACCACGTGCCCGCTCTCATCCTCTGCGAGCAGTTCGGTGATGGTGTCTTTCCGCATGGCGGTCACCATGCGGAAGGACACCCGCTCGCCGCTCTCGGCCCGTACCGTGCCGGCGGGGATGCGCACACCGCGGGCGTTGACGGTCATCACCTGGTAGGTCTCGCCCGCCGCCAGGCCCGACAGGGCCACCGGGACCTCGGTGCCCCACGGGCGGTCCACCATCTTTCCCTGACGCACCATCACCACTGGTCCCGCGTCGGCCGTGCGGCCCGCCTGGTCCGCCGCACCGAGTGGGATGATCGCCGCGACGGCCACGGCGGCGGCGACGATGACGCTCACCGCGGTCGCCCGCCAGGGACGGAACCGGGCGGTCCCGGCGCCGGCCGCCTCCCGGCGGATGCGGTGCCCGAGCCCCCACGAAGGGCGCGCCTGCGGTCCGGAGTCCGGTGCGGGCTCCCAGCCCTCGCGCGGGTTCGCCCGCCGCAGTGTGCGGACCACGTCCTGCGTCTCGGCTGCTTCACGTGTGCAGTCCGGGCACTGGACCAGATGCCGGGAGAGCTCCTTCGGCAGCGGCCTCCCGAGCAGCAGCAGCTCGGTGAGGAGCCCTCGGTGGGGAAGACATTCGTTGTTCATGGTGCCAGCCACCCGTTCTCCTCCAGGACGAGCCGCAGAGACCGCACCCCGTAGTACAGGCGACTGCGCATGGTGGAAGCCGGAATTCCCAGCTCCTCCCCCAGTTCGGCGCAGGTACGGCCGCCGAGGTACACCCCCACCACCGCCTCTCTGTGCTGCGGGCTCAGCCGTTCCAGGGCCTCCCCGAGCTGTATCCGGTCAAGAAGCTGATCGATGTCGTTGAACGCCGGCGACGGTTCGGGCGCCACGTCCCACGGCGCGAGGCCGGGGCACTCAGAGACCTTGCGCCGCCGCATGGCGTCCACCACGAGGTTCCGGACGATGGCGAACAACCAGGTCCGCAGGCTGCCCTGCCCCGGGTCGAAGCCGCGTGGCGACCGCCAGGCGCGGAGGAAGGTCTCCTGCACCACGTCCTCGGCGAGTTGCCGGTCGCCCAGCGCCTTGAAGGCGAACCCGAAGAGTTCGCCGCCGTAGAGATCGTAGGCAGCCCCCACCTCTCGCTCCGTCCGGAATCTGACGGGCTCCGGGGCGGTCGTCGCCGTCCGTCCGCGCAGCCACCGCAGCGGGTTACCGCTTACAGCCACGGCTGCTCGCATCCGTTCGGCGCCAGGCGTTCATGGTGCTTCCCCATCTCCCGAGACGACGTTCGCTACGGGATACGCGCGCCCCACCGCGTGTGTTGAAACTACGGCAAGAAAAATCGCGGCCGCCCGGAAAATCCGCGCCAGCTCCTGCCGTACCGGGCGCGATCACAGGGCGGATCGCGACGGCGCCGGGGGCACCCCCGGCTCGCCGTCCCGCGTGATGCGCCTGGGGGCCGGCCGGCCGGGCGAAGGGCCGCATGCCCCGTCCCCGCCTTGGCGTGCGCACATATGCACACATGCGCTCACCGCATAGGCACCAAAAAAGCCCCCTGAAACCACGCTTCCGCAGATCAGAGGGCACTTATCTTGTGGAGCCCAGGAGAGTCGAACCCGAAACGGGCAACGCTTCGACCTGTGGCTTTACCAAGTCTTGACGAGAGAATCGGACTTTCCAACCCTTTTGTCCCCTGCTACACCTTGCTCGACTTCGCTCGATCGGCCCCCTGTGCCCACTGGTGGGCACACCATCGAAAGCTGTTGCGCCTGAAACCCACTTACGATGAAAACCCCGGAATCATAGGCTTCCGAGCCCCTCCATATCCAGCAAAGTAGCAAATAGGCTGCCGTCCGATTCAGCAGCGGGTCGCCGAATCGCTCAACCCGAGGCAAGACCGGAACGCAGATCGGAAGACCCTCGACCGGGTCGAGAGCTTCATCAACGGCCAGTCGCATCAGAACGAGAATCCGCCCTATTCGTCCTCTTCGATGGGCACCATCAATAAGCGGAATGTTGGCTCAAAAGCCGGCACGCCTTGGGCGGTCTACAGCCGATCGACGTGCTTCACAAGGCCACTACCCACAGGTAGGCGGCCTTCGTGCTTTCAGTCCACGGGTGCATCTTCAATCCGTACGAGGCCACCGGCGAGAGGCCTCGCCGGTAGAGCCGCGGTCTGAGCTCGTGAAGGTAGCGGGTCTCCACGTTCCCGAACTTGTCCGGGTTGAAGGCGGCGAAGGTCGCGGACGCCGCGCGAGGTCGGCAGCCTGGAGCATCTCGATGCGCTTCAGCTGATCGATCCGCCCACCCTTGGGGTCGAGGGCCGGCCAATGGATGCGGCAGTCGTACCCGCCCCGAAGGTTCGCCTCGTACTCGCGCAGCTTGGCCAGTTCCATGCGCACGATGTGGGCAAGTGTGTACGTCATGATCGCCGAGGAGTCACGCGCGAACCAGGACAGCCGCTCCAGGAGGAAGCGCAAGGTGTGCATGTACGCCTGGTCCTCGTTGAGCTCGGACGCCCCGACTAGGTGGCGTTTGCACACCACGACGCTGGAGATCGTTGCCCACTGGCGGCCCGGATGCCGCAGGGCGAGCACGTCCACGGAGGCAGGCATGCCCGCCGAAACCGGACGGTGGAAAGACGCCGAGCCCCCTGCGTGCAGCCTGCGTCGGGCCCGAGGGCCCGACGGCCGCCCCTAGAGCTACCCCAAACGGGCTGCTCAGGCGTTGAGATACGCCAGAACCGCGAGCACCCGACGGTTGCTGTCGCTCGACGCCGGCAGCAGAAGCTTGCTGAAGATGCTGGAGATGTGCTTCGCGGCGGCGCCCTCGGTGACGGTGAGCCGCTGGGCGATCGCCAGGTTCGAGCAGCCCTCGGCCATCAGCGACAGCACCTCCTGCTCGCGCGCGCTGAGCGAGGCAAGCGGTTCGTCCCGGGCGTGGCTCGTCATCAACTGGGCGACGACGGCGGGGTCCATGGCCGTGCCGCCGGCCGCGACCCGTCGCACGGAGTCGATGAACTGCTCGTCGTCCAGGTCCTTCAGCAGATAGCCGATCCCGCCGGTGCCGTCGGCCAGCAACTCGCGGGCGTACATCTGTTCGACGTGCTGGGAGAGGACGAGGATCGGCAGGCCGGGCTGCTCGCGGCGGGCCCGCAGAGCCGCCTGGAGGCCCTCGGTGGTGAAGGTGGGCGGAAGCCGTACGTCGACGACGGCCACGTCGGGGCGGTGCTCGGCGAGCGCGGCGGCGAGGTCCGTGCCGTTGTCGACTGCGGCGACGACTTCAAAACCGTACTCCTCGAACAGTTGGATGATCCCCTGCCTCAGGAGGAAGAGGTCTTCTGCGAGGACAACGCGCACGGCAACTCCATCTTCATCACGGTCGGACCGCCCTGAGGGCTGTCGATCTCCAAAACCCCGTCAAAGGATGCCAGTCGTCGCCGGATGCCCTCCAGACCGCTCCCGGCGGACAGGTCGGCGCCGCCCCGGCCGTCGTCGGTGACCAGGGCGTTCAGGACGCCGTCCGCGTACCGGGCCACGACCTGCACCGTTTCGGCGTCGGCGTGCTTGAGGGTGTTGGCCAGCAGCTCCGAGACCGCGAAGTACACGGCGGACTCGACCGGGTCGGGCAGCGGGCCGGGCAGATCCGTCTCGACGCTGACGCCCAGCGGGCTGGCCAGGCCCAGGGCGCGCAGGGCGTCGGCCAGGCCGCGCTCGGCGAGCACCGGCGGGTGGATGCCGTGGACCAGATCGCGCAGTTCGCGCAGGGCCTGCACGGAGGAGGCGCGGGCCTGGCGCAGCAGCAGCCGGGCCACCTCCGGGTCCCGGGTCATCTTGCGGTCCACGGAGCCGAGTTGGAGGCCCAGGCTGACCAGCCGGGCCTGGGCGCCGTCGTGCAGGTCGCGTTCGATACGGCGCAGTTCGGCGGCCTGCACGTCCAGGGCGCCGGAGCGGGTCTCCGCCAGGTACCGCACGCGGGAGGTCAGTTGGGACCTGCGGGTCGGGCCGAGCAGGAAGCGCACGAAGTAGGCGTAGCCCCGGAGCACCAGGGGGCCGAGGAAGACCCAGGCGGCGAACACCACGACGGCCAGCAGCCCCGCGGACAGTGCAGCCGGCCAGCTGTCGACCGTGACGGACGCGTACCAGCGACCCGTGCCGTCGTCGGCGAGGGGCAGCCAGAGGCCGCAGGCCAGGAACAGGCCCTCCCCGGCGTAGTAGAGCAGGGCGGCCGGTAGGAACCCGGCGAGGCCGACGACGCAGTTGAGCAGCAGCCACAGCATGTCCCGCCAGGTCGCGGGGTCGGCGAGGATCCACTTGCAGGTGCGCATCCAGCCGACGATGTCCTTCTCCACCTCTTCCGGCGCGGGCTGGTACGGCCGCTCCACGGGGACGCCGTAGCGGGCGGCCGCACGTCTGTTGAGGTCGGCCAGCCAGCGCACGGCCCGGGTCAGATACGGCAGCGCGAGGAAGCCGATGCCGATCGCACACAGGATGACGAAGTAGGACGTGGTGACGAAGAGAACGACCGACAGCAGGGCCCCGGTGGCGATCGCGACGCCGAACAGGGTGGCCCGACAGGCCCGGACCAGTCGGCCCCGCCACGTGGCCGGCACAGTCTGCATGCCCTCATGCTCCCATCCCCGGCCCGCCGTCCCCCCTGGGCCGTCCCCTCCTGGGGGAGCTGGGGCGACCCGACGGCCCAGCCGGGAACGGTAGTTCACGCGGCGTTCACCGTGTCCACGGCGGGGCCGCGCATGCCGCGCCACGAGGGCAGCAGGGTGGCACCGAACACCAGCAGCAGCGATCCGCCGACGATGGCAAGGTAGATGCCGATGGATCCGGAGGGCAGATACGAGTCGCTCTTGACGAGGCTGTACGGAACGATGGTCGTCGCCGCGGCGATCGTGCCGAGCACCGTGGCGACGACACCGATCAGGGCACCCTCCACGGACAGCATGCCGATCACCTGGCGGCGGGTGGCGCCGGTGAGCCGCTGGAGACCGAACTCCGCACGCCGCTTGCGGGTCACCGACACCAGGGTGTTGACGACCGTGATCGAGGCGTACCCGACGATCATCGCGACGATCGTGTAGTTCGCGGAGACCAGGATCTGCTGGATCTGGTTGTTGCGTCCGGCCAGCGAGGAACTGTCGTCCAGTTCGCTGCCGGGTAGCTGGGCGGCGAGCGCGGCGAGGCCTTCGAGGGCCCGGTCGCCGCTGCCGGAGTCGGCCCGGACCAGGATCTGCTGCGGCAGCCTCTCGCCGGTGTGCGCGGCGAGCAGGGACGCGGGCATCGTCAGGTAGGGCTGCTTGGGGTTGTCGGCGTAGAGGGCCACGACGGCGGGGTTCACCTTGGTGCCGTCACCGAGGTGCATCGGCAGCTTGTCGCCGACCTTCACCCCGTATTCCTCGGCCTTCTTGTCGGACAGGGCCACCGTGTCGCCGCTGAGGGCGGTCAGGTCACCGGCGACCTTGGGCAGGTCGAGGCTCTGCGCGACACCGCCTGCGGAGACTCCACGCAGGTCGACCTCGGCCGGGCCGTCCGGACCGTCCACGAAGCCGCGGGTGGTGACGAGCTCGGAGGCCGCGGCCACCCCGGGCGTCTGGCGCACCCGGTCGACGACGCCGGCTGCGAAGCCGCCCGTCGTGGAGTCGAGGACGTAGTCGGCGAGGACGTTCTGGTCGTAGGAGCTGCGGGAGACGTCGTTCTCGGTGGACTGCATGTACAGGGTGCCGGTGGCGATGCCGATCAGCAGGACGATCGGGGCGACGGCACCCGCCATCCGGACGTTGGCGGTGGCCGCGTTGCGCAGTGCGAGCCGGCCGGAGAGTCCGGAGAACGCGCGTACCGGCAGCTTGAGCAGCGCCACCATGAACGTGGTGATGCCGGGAGCGAGCAGGACCAGACCGATGCAGAAGAGTACGGACGCCGGTCCCGCGGTGCTGGCGAGGGTCGGGCCGTCCTCCATGACGGTGGCGGTGGCGACGGCCAGGCCGATGCCGTTGGCGAGGAAGAAGAGCGCGAACAGCAGGCGCGGCACGTTGAACCACTGGGTGCCGATGGTGGACTCGGCGACCGCGGCGATCGGCTCGGTGCGGGCGGCCCGCCGTCCGGCGAAGCGGGTGGCGCCCGCCGCGGCCAGAATGGTGACGATCGCGCCGACCGCCATGGGGACCGCACCGGCGTGGTAGGTGATCGAGGACGACACGACACCGCTGGACGTCAGCACCGCGAACAGGCCGCGCCCGATGGCGTATCCGGGCAGCAGGGCGAGCAGCACGGAAGCCACCGACAGCACGGCCGTCTCGGTGAGGATCATGCGGCGCAACTGCGTGGGAGTGGATCCGACGGCACGCAGCAGCGCCATCTCGCGGGCGCGCTGCTGGAGGGAGAGGGCCAGGGTGGAGGCCACGCCGAACATGACGATCAGCACGACCGAGGAGCCGAAGACGGCCGCGAGGATGACGACGGTGCGCTGTCCGGCCAGGGTGCCGGGCAGTTCGGCCAGTCCGCGGCTCTCGCCGGAGAACACCTCGGCGCGGTCACCCACCGCGGTGCTCACCGCTGCGGCGACCGTGTCGGCGCTGCTGCCGGACGCGGGCAGGACGGCGATCGAGTCGATCTGGCCGCCCGCGAGGGTGCGGGCCTGGTCATCGGTGAAGAACACGGCCGCGTGGGGGTTGCGGTCGCCGTTCTGCTCCGCGACGCCGCTGACCCGGAACTGCCGCGTGGTGCCCTCGACGACGATGCCGACCGTCGATCCCGGGCGGACACCGGCCTGTTCGGCCAGTGCCGTGTCGAGAACGACCTCGCCGCCGCCTGCGGGAGCTTTGCCGACGGCGAGGGTATAGGGGGTGAACGGGGCACTGGCCCAGCCGTGGCCGTACGAGGACGAGCCACTGGTCACCGGCTTGCCGTCCTTGAGGACGGTGGCGGGGAACGAGACGTCGCCGACGGCCTTGCCGACGCCGTCGGCCCCGGCCACCTGGCCGACCAGGCCGGGGTCGATGCGGTGACGCTCGGCCAGGGCGGTGGAGTGGTGGGTCTGTACGCCGCTGACGACGACCGGCGCCTCGTGCAGGCGCTGCGGTTCGGCCGCCATCCGTGAGCCCGTCTCCATCAGGCCCCCGCAGCCGATGACGATGGCGGCGCCGAAGAACATGGCGCAGAAGGTCGCGATGAAGCTGGTCCTGCGGAACTTCAGGGTGCGCAGTGCGAGACGCAACATCAGTACCGACCCCCGGAGGGCTGCGCCACGGCCTGGCGCTGGTTGTCGTCCTGCCAGGCACCGAGCCTGGTCATCCGGGCGGCGACGGCCTCGGCCGTCGGCCGGAGCAGTTCACCGGCGAAGGCGCCGTCGGCGAGGAACACCACGCGGTCCGCGTAGGAGGCGGCGACCGGGTCGTGGGTGACCATGACCAGGGTTTGGCGGGCGTTGTCGACGGACTCGCGCAGCAGACGGAGGACGGCACCCGCGGTGCGGGTGTCCAGGGCGCCGGTGGGCTCGTCCGCGAAGACCACCGCGGGTCGGGTCACCAGGGCACGGGCGATGGCTACGCGCTGCTGTTGGCCGCCGGACAGCTCGGAGGGCAGGTGGCCCAGCCGCTCGGCCAGGCCGACGCGCTGCACCACGTTGCGGATCAGGCCCTTGTCGGGGCGCTCACCGGCCAGCTGCAGGGGCAGCGTGATGTTCTCCATGACGGTCAGCGCGGGCAGCAGGTTGAAGGCTTGGAAGATGAAACCGATCCGGTTCCGGCGCAGCTTGGTCAGCTGGTCGTCGTCCAGCCCCGACAGGTCCGTACCACCGACGACGACCCTTCCGGAGGTGGGCCGGGCGAGCCCCGCCGCGCAATGCAGAAAGGTGCTCTTGCCCGATCCGGACGGACCCATCACGGCGGTGAAGGTGCCGTCGGCGAAGCCCAGGGAGAGCCCGCGGAGCGCGGCCACCTTGCTGTCGCCTCGGCCGTAGATCATCGAGACGGCGTCCAGCCGTACCGCCTCCGCCTGACGGAGGTCCTGTGAAGTGTGCACTGAGGGCTCCCCTATGAGCTGTAGCGCTTCTCACGCGGTATCTGTGATCCAGCCTAGAAACGGCGCAGCTGCGGCACATTGGCATTGACCAGCCGGTTCGAGGTAGAGGTTTCTCCACCTCGGCACGCCAGGTTCGGGCGGCCTGCGATCGACCCGATGTCACTGTGGTCGGCGGTGCTTTCGGTACGTTGCTCGACAAGGCGAGCAGCAGCAACCAGATCAAGATCTTCGTACAGCCCTGAGTGCAGGACGCCTGGCACGTGTCCGGCTTCGGTCCGGCGTTCCACTCCAGCACGGTCGTGGTGTTCGTCGCCGCGGCGCTGGTACCGGCGCCGGCCGCCCCGGCGGCGTACGTCCAGAGGCGACCCCGCTCCGTACCCCGGCCGGAAAGCGGCAGCCCGTACGGGGAGCACCGTGTGCGGGCCCTCCCGCGAACGATCAAGCTGACCACAGGCAGGCCCGCAGCGGCGAAGGGGACCAGACCGTGGCAGTGCAAAGGGACCAGACCGTGGCCGCACAGACGCGACGCACCCGCACCACCTGGCAGCTCCGCGGCACCCCCCTACGGTCTCGCCCTCACCGTCGTCCTCTCGGCGTGCGGCGGTGGCAGCAACGAGACCGCCGCGTCGCCGGGCGGCCCGGGGGTCCAGAGCATCTGCACTCTCGCCACTTTCGCCGCACCTGGCTCAGCCACTGCGCGGACTCCGGATACATCGCGCTCATTGCGCCACCCCGCCCACCACGAAGTACCGCCAACGTACGGGCCGGACATCACGGGCCACCGCGCCTCACGCAGCAGCCCGGCCCCACCCGAACTCGCGAAGCCCGGAAGGGGCTGCCTCGGGCCGGCCGCAGCATCAGGGCCCAGGAGATCCACCGAGACGACACGACCGAGCAAATCCCCGAAATCACGGCCTCCCCTGGGCACGCCGACACGTTCCGAGGGGCAAAAAAACACCCTCCGAAGCTGCGTTTCCGCAGGTCAGAGGGTGTTTATTGTGGAGCCTAGGAGATTCGAACTCCTGACATCTGCCTTGCAAAGGCAGCGCTCTACCAACTGAGCTAAGGCCCCGTCGCGAACCAGAGTACCCGGTGCCCGGTCGCTTTCCCGACCGGGTATCGCCCCGGACGGTCGCTCTCCGTAGGATGCTTCGCGAGATTCGCGGCAGTGAAGCGCGATCGGGGAGACAGGGGAGACGGTATGGACGCAGCACAGCAGGAAGCCACCGCGCGGGCCCGGGAACTCCAGCGCAGTTGGTACGGGGACCCTCTGGGTGCGCTGTTCCGCCGTCTGATCGACGACCTCGGTCTCAATCAGGCCCGGCTGGCCTCCGTGCTCGGGCTCTCCGCGCCGATGCTGTCCCAGCTGATGAGCGGGCAGCGCGCCAAGATAGGCAACCCGGCCGTGGTGCAGCGGGTCCAGGCGCTCCAGGAGCTGGCCGGGCAGGTCGCCGACGGGAGCGTCAGCGCCGCCGAGGCCACCGACCGCATGGACGAGATCAAGAAGACGGCCGGCGGATCGGTGCTGAACAACACCGCGCAGGCCACCTCGTCGACAGGGGCGACGACGGTGCGCCGGGTGGTGCGGGAGATTCAGTCGTTGCTGCGTTCGGTCTCCGATGCGGGGGACATCATCGACGCAGCGAACACCCTCGCCCCCACGCACCCCGAACTGGCAGAGTTCCTGCGGGTCTACGGTGCCGGCCGCACCGCCGACGCGGTCGCCCACTACGAGGCGCACCAGAACTAGTTCGCGGGCGCACCGGAGCTGGCCGGCCGCGTCCACAGCGGCACTTGCGGAGTTCAGAGGGCGGACGGGGCGCTATGGGTGAGATCTTCGCCGGTCGGTACGAACTGATCGACCCGATCGGGCGGGGCGGTGTGGGCGCCGTCTGGCGCGCCTGGGACCAGCGCCGCCGCCGCTATGTCGCGGCCAAGGTGCTCCAGCAGAGCGACGCACACACCCTCCTGCGCTTCGTCCGCGAGCAGGCGCTGCGGATCGACCACCCGCATGTGCTGGCCCCGGCGAGCTGGGCCGCGGACGACGACAAGGTGCTGTTCACCATGGACCTGGTGAACGGCGGCTCGCTGGCGCATCTGACCGGCGACTACGGGCCCCTGCCGCCGCGGTACGTCTGCACGCTGCTGGACCAGCTGCTGGCCGGGCTGACGGCGGTGCACGCCGAGGGTGTGGTGCACCGCGACATCAAACCGGCGAACATCCTGCTGGAGGCCACCGGCACCGGCCGTCCGCATCTGCGGCTGTCCGACTTCGGCATCGCGATGCGCAAGGGCGAACCGCGGCTCACCGAGGCCAACTATGTGGTGGGCACGCCCGGTTACTTCGCGCCCGAGCAAATGCTGGGCGCCGAACCGGACTTCCCGGCGGACCTGTTCGCGGTCGGCCTGGTCGGGCTCTATCTGGTCACCGGCCGCAAACCGGATTCCGAGGCGCTGATCCGGCACTTCGCGCGGCACGGCATCCCGGACGCACCCGAGGACGTACCGGAACCTCTCTGGCAGGTGCTGGCCACTCTGCTGCATCCGGATCCACAGGCCCGGTTCAGGACGGCCACGGGGGCGCGCAAGGCGCTCCTGCCGGCGGTCGAGATGCTGCCGGAGACGACGATCGAGGACGAGGTCGTCGAGGTCTTCGACCACATCGGGCCGCTGCCTTCGGGATACGGCGCGGACGGGCCCCTGGGCCCCGGCACCAAGACCGACGGCCCACACGGGAACGAGCGCCCCGCCCCGAGCGGGAACGGCAGCCCCGGCCCGCACGGGAGCGGCGGTCCCCGCTCGTACAGGGACGACGACGTGCGCGGGGACGGGATCGTTGCCGCGCATGGGGATGGCGCCGCACGCCGGGATGGCGCCGCACGCGGGGACGTCGGCGCACTCGGGGACGTCGGCTCACCCGCCGGGCCCGCCCACCAGGCCACCGGCACGGCCGCCGGGCAGGTGTCCATGTCGGACACCGGGAGTTTCCAGCTCGCGCCACCGCGGCAGAGCGTCCCGGCACCACCACAGCCGGCCGCACCGCCCACCCCCACCGCCACACCCGCCCCCACACCGACGCCCCTGCCCGGCGCCACGCCTCCGGGCCAGGGCATACCGCCCGCACCCGCCACCCCACCGCCCCCGCCGCCGGCCTACGAGCCGACGGCCGGCCTCCGCCCGGAGCCGTCCGCGACCCGCCCCTACACGGCGGACCACCACCCCGTCCCCGGTCACCCCCCGACCACCGCCCCGGGACAACCCGCCCCCATGCCGCCAATGGCGCAGATGACCGGGATGACGGGGATGACCGGGATACCTGGAGCGCCAGGGACGGCAGGCATGGCAGGCATGGCAGGCATGTCGCCGATGGCCCAGCCCACGTATCCCGCGTATCCCGCGTCCATGACAGCCACCGCTTCCGACGCCGCCGCCGCGGTCCCCGCACCACCAGGGCCCGCCCCGTACAAGCGGCCGGGGCCGCCCCAGAAGGTGGCGGTCCCGGTACTGATCGTCGCGCTGCTGTGCATCGCGGTCGGCGTCTGGGCTCTGCTCGCCGCCTGACGCACCCTTCCGCCGCCCGGCTACCAGCCCTGTGACGGCCCGAACTGCTCCGCTTCCCGGCCCTGTTGAGCCGCCTGAGCCTCCTGCGACGTCCGGGACGACGGCGATACCGATGCCGATGCCGATGCCGATGCTTGCGAAGTCTGAGACGGCTGCGATGCCTCTGCCACATGCGAGGAATTCGAGGACTCCGACAACTGCGGAGCCTGCGAAGGCCGCGTTGCCGAAGACCGCTCCACCTCAGGCGGCCGCCCCGGCCGACCTGCCCACTCCGGTTGGCCCAGCTCATTCGGCAGACCCGACTGACCCGACTGATTCGACTGACCCGGCACCGACTGCATCGGCCGACCCGACTCCCCGTACGGCTCCGACCACCCCGCCGGCGGGATAGACCCCGCCTCAGGCGCCACAAGGTTCCTGGGCACCGCCCCGGACACCACAGGCCCCGGAAGCACCACCCCAGGCACCACGGGGGCCACAGAGCCCACAGAAGCCACACCAGCCCCCCGAGCCCCCTGCGCCCACTTGCGCCGCGCCACCACCCTCCACACCACAAGCCCCAGCAATAGCGTCACACCCGTGCCGATCCCGGCGTACGCCACCGCCATCAGGGTGCCGCTCTTCGCCGCCCCCTGGGCGGGCTGCCCCTTGTCGGCCATGTCCCGGTCGGTGGGTGTGACGGAGAAATCGCCGGTCGGCCGGGAGTAACCGGGCCCGGCCTGTGCCGTGCCCAGGACGTCCACCCGCAGGGTGAGGTCCGCGCCCTCGGGAAAGTACTGCGCCATCCCCGGGTTGAGGGTGACCTCCAGGTAGTACCAGCCCGCGAACCGCATCGCGCTGACCGCACCGGTCGGGTGGAGGCGGTTGCCGTACGCGACGGGCGCGGTGAACTCCCTGGTGGCGGCCGGTCTCCCGCTGTACGAGACGAAGTTGTTGTCCCGCACCGCCCCGCGCGCGGGGTTGAAGAGGCTGAGCCCGAGCGCGTTCGGGACGTACTTCGTGACACCGGTCGTCGCCGCACCGGCCGTCGAGTCGGCGAGGGTCGAATTCGGCAGTTCGGCGCTGATGTTGAGCTGCTGCCCCCAGTCCACCGGTACGCGGTAGAAGCGGGCCTCGCCCGGCCTGATCCGGTCCTGCCACACGCCCTTGGCGACCGACCCCGCGTCGTTGAAGCCGGTCCCGCCCCTGGCGTCGCGCTTGTCGGTGTCGGTGGGCGGAGCGGGCGCCGCACTGCTCCATGTGCCGTCGCCGGGCCGGTCCGGGGTGCCGCCCTTGAGCGCGGGCTCGGTGAGATAGCCGATCTCGACCGGCCAACTGCCGGTGCCGGAGGCCGCCGTCCCCTTGCGACTGATCACCAGGTAGTACGGGCCCGCTTTCTGACAGTCCGTCCTGTCGGCGCCGATACGGCGGACGGCGTAGTCGGCGATGGGATAGGCCGCTCCGCCGCTGTGGAAGGACGGATGCGCGACCGGGCCGCAGGTGCCGCCGCCGCTGTCCTGGACGCTGATGGCCAACTGGTCGCCGTAGTCCTGGACCTTGGTGCCGGGCCGGGGCGCGGCGACCGCCGAGAAATACGCGCTGGTCCTGTCGTCCAGGGTGACGGCGTAGTACTTCCGCTCGCCGCGGCCGATGGAGTCGGTGTGCATACCGGGGGTGAGCCGCGGCGCGTCCGCGGCACTCGGGGTGCCCGTGGTCGCCGTGGCGCCGTCCGCCGTCCGGTAGGCGGGCACCTCCCCGGCCGCGGCCACGCCCGCCGTCCCCGGCAGAGCCGTCACCACCGCGAGCGCCGCCAGCGCGACGAGCCCCCTGTACGTCGTGCGCGTCACCACAGGTCACCCCTCATCGGTTCCGAATTCCCGCCGTACGCCCGCCACTTCCGGCGGGCCCGCCGGAAGTCCACGCCGCGGCCGGCCGATACCGGTACGCCCACCCCGTCCGCCGGCGCCGTCCCCGCCGGGCCAAACCCCCATCCTCCACCGCCGCCCCGCGCGGTGTCCGCCAAGAGCCCGAATCGCGTCCGGAGCTCCGCGCGCCACGCCCCGCACCTCACGCGGGCCACACAGATCACACCAGAATTTGCTATAGCAATTCATTGTTGTGCTAATGCAAATAAATCCGCCCGGCGCGGTACCTCACCCGTCCCCCTACGCCCTGACCCACCCTCGGACGCACGGAACCCCGGCCGCCCACAGGCGACCGGGGTCCGTACGAATTGTGCTGTGCGTCTGGGTCTCACACACCCGAACCTGCGGGCACGGAGTCGGTCGCCTCCGTCCACAGATCCTGCTCGGCGCGATCCGCCTGGATCTGGCGGTACACGAGGAGCCCGCCGATGGCGGCCAGTGCGACCAGGAGAAGCTTCTTCACCGCGCGACCTCGTCTTTCGTTGACGTAGGGGACCTATGGTGGCCGATGATACACACCGGTCGATACCGATCGGTTACCTAGGCCGCGGTTGGCAACAACTGGCTCCGGCCCGGCCACGCACCCCACTTCCGCACTCGCGCAAACACATCGGCCCGGCCGGAGAATTCTCCGGCCGGGCCGATGATGCGGTGCGGCTACCAGGACTTGAACCTGGGGCCTCTTCCTTATCAGGGAAGCGCTCTAACCGTCTGAGCTATAGCCGCTCGTTCGCTGCAACGAAAGATTAGCGCACTTCCGAGGCGTTCCCAAAATCGGTTCCCGCGACCCTGGGAACGCCCTCCCATCAGGGCTTCACTCGTCCTCGGCGAGGGTGAGCTCCACCCCGCCGACGAAGCCGGCCGACAGGTTGTAGATGAAGGCGCCGAGCGTTCCCAGCGCCGTCGCCAGCACCACATCGATCACCGAGATGATCGTGGTGAACAGCAGCACCCTCGGCAGCGACAGGAACGACTGGAGATTGAAGCCGCCGCCGTCCGCGCCCGTGGCGTCGCTGATCGTCCCGCCGACCGCGGAGAAGACGCCCATGGCGTCCATCACCATCCACAGCACCGAGACGGCGACTATCGTGCAGATGCCCAGCGCGATGGAGAGCAGGAAGCTGACCTTCATCACCGACCACGGATCGGCCCGCGCCACCCGCAGCCGGGCCTTACGGGTCCGTGGCGTCGTACGGGCGTCCGTACGAGGCAGGCGCGCGGACTGCTGCCCCGCGCCCTTGGTGCCGCCCGTGCTGTACGCCTGGGGCGGCTGGTACGGCTGCTGTCCGCCCTGGGACTGCGCGTGTGGCTGCGGATACGGCTGACGCGTGTCGGTCACGGTTCCCCCCTGATAGGAGCCCTCTTGTCGGGAGTCCTCGGCAACGGCGGAGCCACGGGCGCTGTCCTCCGTCACGGTCGCGGGTCCGGACGGGGAACCCTTCTCGGTTCCCGGTCCACCCGCTGCAGCGCCCGTGGCTCCACTCACGCTCTACTCCTCGTGTTACTCCGCCGCGGGCTGCTCGCCCTCGGTTGCCGTGGGCTCGGTCCCCTCGGCCGCTTCGGTCTCGTCGGCCCCTTCGGGACCGTCGACCTCTTCGGCCTCACGACCTGCCTCGGCGTTCCGTGCGATGCCGACGACGGCATCCCGCTTGCCCAGGTTGATCAGTTGGACGCCCATCGTGTCACGACCGGTCTCCCGGACCTCGTTGACCCGCGTACGAATCACACCGCCGCTCAAGGTGATCGCCAGGATCTCATCGGTCGCCTCGACCACCAGCGCGCCGACCAGCGAACCCCGGTCCTCCACGATCTTGGCTGCCTTGATGCCCAGACCGCCGCGGCCCTGGACGCGGTACTCGTCCACCGGGGTGCGCTTGGCGTAGCCGCCGTCGGTGGCGGTGAAGACGAAAGTACCCTCACGCACCACATTCATCGAGAGCAGTTCGTCGTCCTCGCGGAAGCTCATACCCTTCACACCCGACGTGGCGCGCCCCATCGGCCGCAGCGCCTCGTCCGACGCGGTGAACCGGATCGACTGCGCCTTCTTGCTGATCAGCAGCAGGTCGTCGGTGTCCGACACCAGCTCCGCGCCGATCAGCTCGTCGTCCGAGCCGTCCTCCCGCTCGCGCAGGTTGATCGCGATCACACCGCCCGAGCGCGGCGAGTCGTAGTCCTTGAGCGGCGTCTTCTTCGCCAGGCCGCCCTTGGTGGCGAGCACCAGATACGGCGCGGCGTCGTAGTCGCGGATCGCCAGGATCTGCGCGATCCGCTCGTCCGGCTGGAACGCCAGCAGGTTGGCGACGTGCTGGCCCCGTGCGTCACGGCCCGCGTCCGGCAGCTCGTACGCCTTCGCGCGGTAGACCCGGCCCTTGTTCGTGAAGAACAGCAGCCAGTGGTGGGTGGTGGAGACGAAGAAGTGGTCGACGATGTCGTCTTCCTTGAGCTTCGTGCCCCGTACGCCCTTGCCGCCGCGCTTCTGCGAGCGGTAGTCGTCGGTCTTGGTCCGCTTCACATAGCCGCCACGGGAGATCGTGACGACGATGTCCTCCTCGGCGATCAGGTCCTCGATGGACATGTCGCCCTCGAAGGGCACCAGCTTGCTGCGCCGGTCGTCGCCGAACTTCTCGACGATCGCGGCCAGTTCCTCGCTGATGATCTGCCGCTGGCGCTCCGGGGAGGCCAGGATCGCGTTGTACTCGCCGATCTTGCGCTGGAGCTCGTCGTGCTCGGCGGTGATCTTCTGGCGCTCCAGGGCCGCCAGCCGGCGCAGCTGCATCTCCAGGATCGCGTTCGCCTGGATCTCGTCGATCGTCAGCAGGCCCATCAGGCCCTCACGCGCCACCTCGACCGTCTCACTGCGCCGGATCAGCGCGATGACCTCGTCGATCGCGTCCAGCGCCTTGAGCAGACCGCGCAGGATGTGCGCCCGCTCCTCGGCCTTGCGCAGCCGGAACTTCGTCCGCCGGACGATGACCTCGATCTGGTGGTTGACCCAGTTGCGGATGAACGCGTCCAGCGAGAGCGTGCGCGGCACGCCGTCCACCAGGGCGAGCATGTTCGCGCCGAAGTTCGTCTGGAGGTCGGTGTGCTTGTAGAGGTTGTTGAGCACGACCTTGGCGACCGCGTCCCGCTTGAGGACGATGACCAGCCGCTGGCCCGTCCGCGAGGACGTCTCGTCGCGGACGTCCGCGATACCGCCGATCTTGCCGTCCTTCACCAGGTCGGCGATCTTCTGCGCGAGGTTGTCCGGGTTGACCTGGTACGGCAGCTCGGTGACCACCAGGCACTGGCGGTTCTGGATCTCCTCGACCGCCACCACCGCGCGCATCGTGATCGAGCCGCGGCCGGTGCGGTACGCCTCCTCGATGCCCTTGCGGCCCACCACCAGCGCGCCGCTGGGGAAGTCCGGGCCCTTGATGCGCTCGATCAGCGCGTCCAGCAGCTCCTCGTTGGACGCCGCGGGGTTCTCCAGCGCCCACTGGGCACCGGCCGCGACCTCGCGCAGGTTGTGCGGCGGGATGTTGGTGGCCATACCGACCGCGATACCGGCCGAGCCGTTGATCAGCAGGTTGGGGAAGCGGGCCGGCAGGACCGTCGGCTCCTGGTTACGGCCGTCGTAGTTGTCCTGGAAGTCGACGGTCTCCTCGTCGATGTCCCGGAGCATCTCCATCGACAGCTGCTTCATCTTGCACTCGGTGTACCGCATGGCCGCGGCCGGGTCGTTGCCCGGAGAACCGAAGTTGCCGTTGGAGTCCACCAGCGGCATCCGCATCGACCACGGCTGCGCCAGCCGCACCAGGGCGTCGTAGATCGAGGTGTCGCCGTGCGGGTGGTACGTACCCATGACGTCGCCGACGACGCGGGCGCACTTGTAGAAGCCCTTCTCGGGGCGGTAGCCGCCGTCGTACATCGCGTACAGCACACGGCGGTGCACCGGCTTGAGGCCGTCGCGCACATCGGGCAGCGCACGCGAGACGATGACGGACATCGCGTAGTCGAGGTAGGAGCGCTGCATCTCCGTTTCGAGCCCGACCGGCTCTACGCGCATCCCCACGCCTTCGACGGTGGCGGGCGTGCCCTCGGCGGTCACGCCATCGGGAGTGACGGGAGTGTTCTCGTCGGCCATGCTGATTCAAAGTCCTTTCGAGCTGCGGCTGGTTGAGGTCCCCCCGCCCGGGGCGGGGGGAGGGCCGACAGGGCTCAGATGTCGAGGAAGCGGACGTCCTTGGCGTTGCGCTGGATGAACGAGCGACGGGCCTCGACGTCCTCGCCCATCAGCACGGAGAACAGGTCGTCCGCGCGGGCCGCGTCGTCCAGCGAGACCTGGCCGAGGACCCGGTGGTCGGCGTCCATGGTCGTGACCCGCAGCTCCTCGGCGTTCATCTCACCGAGACCCTTGAACCGCTGGACCGAGTCGTCCTTGATCCGCTTGCCGTTCTGCTTGCCGAGCTCGATCAGCGCGTCCCGCTCCGGGTCGGAGTAGGCGTACTCGAAGTCGTCCCGGCCCCACTTGATCTTGTACAGCGGCGGACGGGAGAGGTAGACGTGCCCGGCCTCGACCAGCGGCCGCATGAAGCGGAAGAGGAAGGTGAGCAGCAGGGTGTTGATGTGCTGACCGTCGACGTCGGCGTCCGCCATCAGGATGATCTTGTGATAGCGGAGCTTCTCGATGTCGAAGTCCTCGTGAACACCGGTGCCGAACGCCGAGATCAGCGCCTGCACCTCGTTGTTCTGGAGGATCTTGTCGACCCGCGCCTTCTCGACGTTGAGGATCTTGCCGCGGATCGGAAGAATCGCCTGGTACAGCGGGTTACGGCCGGACTTGGCCGAACCACCGGCCGAGTCACCCTCGACGATGAAGATCTCGCACTTCGTCGGGTCGTTGGACTGGCAGTCGCTCAGCTTGCCCGGCAGCGACGCCGTCTCCAGCAGCCCCTTGCGACGGGTCAGATCGCGCGCCTTACGGGCCGCGACCCGCGCCGTCGCCGCCTGGATGCCCTTGCGGATGATGTCCGCGGCCTCGTTGGGGTTGCGGTCCAGCCAGTCGGTGAGGTGCTCGTGCACGACCTTCTGCACGAAGGTCTTCGCCTCGGTGTTGCCCAGCTTCGTCTTGGTCTGGCCCTCGAACTGCGGCTCACCGAGCTTGACCGAGATGATCGCCGTCAGACCCTCTCGGATGTCCTCGCCCGTGAGGTTGTCGTCCTTCTCGCGCAGCAGCTTCTTGTCGCGCGCGTACCGGTTGATCAGACCCGTCAGCGCCGCACGGAAGCCTTCCTCGTGGGTGCCGCCCTCGTGCGTGTGGATGGTGTTCGCGAAGCTGTAGACACCCTCGCTGTACTGGGTGTTCCACTGCATCGCGATCTCGACCGACAGCAGCCGCTCGCGGTCCTCGGCCTCGACGTCGATGACCGTCGGGTGCACCAGCTCGCCCTTGCGGGAGTTCAGGTACGTCACGAAGTCGACGATGCCGCCCTCGTAGTGGTAGCGCACCGTGAGCGGCTTGCCGTCCTCGTCGACGTGGTCCGGGCGCTCGTCGGTCAGCGCGATCGACAGGCCCTTGTTGAGGAACGCCATCTCCTGGAAGCGCCGCGACAGCGTCTCGAAGCTGTACGTGGTGGTCTCGAAGATGTCGCCGTCGGCCCAGAACGTCACCATCGTGCCGGTCTCGTCGGTGGCCTCGTTCTTGGCCAGCGGCGCGGTCGGCACACCGAGCTTGTACTCCTGCGTCCAGCGGAACCCGTCCGTGCGGACCTCGACCGCCACCCGCTGCGACAGCGCGTTCACGACCGAGACACCCACACCGTGCAGACCACCGGAGACCGCGTAACCGCCGCCGCCGAACTTGCCGCCGGCGTGCAGAACGGTCATCACGACCTCGACGGCCGGCTTGTTCTCGGACGGCACGATGCCGACGGGGATACCGCGGCCGTTGTCGACGACGCGCACGCCGCCGTCGGCCAGGATCGTCACATCGATGGTGTCCGCGTGGCCGGCCAGCGCCTCGTCGACGGAGTTGTCGACGACCTCCTGCACGAGGTGGTGCAGACCGCGCTCGCCCGTCGAGCCGATGTACATACCGGGGCGCTTGCGGACCGCGTCCAAGCCCTCGAGGACGGTGATCGCGCTGGCGTCGTACGACTTCTCCACCGAGGAGTCGGCCATGGCGCCGAGAGGAACCCCCTCTTCAGTAGAAGCCGTGTTGTTCTCGTTGAGGTCGCCGGAGTCGGCCACGAAGCGCCCTTTCTGGCACAGCACGAGCCCTTCCGCACCTGTGGGGGACACCCCTGGGAAGACAGGCGGGAGCGGCTGCGTCGTTCGACATGTTCCGCGAGTGGGCGGGATTGCTGCCAGTCTACCGGTAGCGCTGACACTCATGGGGGTTTGCAGGCACCTGAGTCGTCATGTGCCGCCCTGAACTAACGTCCGCCGACTCCCCATATCTGAGATGGGGCCCCAGGACGCTTAAGCGGGCACTCAGCGCTTCCGGCTGTCAACCACGGGCTACCGTGAGCGGAGTCTCATCCGCACCATGCGTAGACACCCGTACGCAGGTCCCCTACGGCTCAGCCGTAGGTGTCGCCGGGCCCCGTGCTGCCGGGCGCCCGCAGCGGCCCGTACCGCCGCGCCGGACCACCGGGCCCCAGCACCTTGATCAGCTTTACGGTGCCCTGCCCCAGGTCCTGGTTGAGCCGCGCCACCAGCTGCGGCGCCAGCAGCCGCAGCTGCGTCGCCCACGCCGTCGAGTCGCACTGCACGGTCAGCACCCGGGCGTCCTCGTCGTACTTCTGCGGCTCGCAGTGCTGCGCCACCTCGGGGCCCACCAGCTGCGGCCAGCGCCCCATCACCCCGCCGACCGCGGCCGGGGTCTCCCAGCCGCGCTCCGTGATCAGCCGGTTGATCGCCGCGCCGAGCGGCAGCGGATCGCGGCCGTCCGCCCGCGCACCCGAGCGCAGCCCGCCCCGCCTGGCCTGCTTCTTCTGCTGTACGGCGGCGCCCCGCGCCCGCGCCTGCTCCTTCGCGGCCACCAGCGCCTGGCGGGCCAGATCCACCCCGGACAGCTCCGGCGCCCTGGGCCGATCGGACTCGGCACCCGGTCCGGGCAGCTGCTCGCCGCTCACGGCCCGGCCTTCCGCACGGTGCCCTCCGAGACGGCGAACCGCGCACCGGCCAGCACGCCCGGCACATCGTCGGCCACCGCCGCCGTCACCAGCACCTGCTCGCCCGGCGCCACCAGCTCCGCCAGCCGCTCCCGCCGCCGGGCGTCCAGCTCCGCGAAGACGTCGTCGAGCACCAGCACCGGCTCGCCCGCCCGCCGGCCGCCCTCGGGCGCGGCGGGCCCCGGTGCCCCCTCCGAGCGCAGCAGGTCGTACGAGGCCAGCCGCAGCGCCAGCGCGTACGACCAGGACTCGCCGTGACTGGCGTACCCCTTGGCCGGCAGCTGTCCCAGCTTCAGCACCAGATCGTCGCGGTGCGGGCCGACCAGGGTCACGCCGCGCTCGATCTCGCCCTTCCGGGCCTCGCCGAGCGCCTCCAGGAGCACGCCGTAGAGCTCCTCGCGGGTCGACGCGGCGGCCATCGCCTCGCCCGCCGAACCGCGGTACTCCAGCGCCAGCGGCCCGCCGCCCGGCGCCAGCTGCCCGTACGCCTTGTCCGCCAGGGGCTGGAGCGCGGCGATCAGATCGAGCCGCTGCGCGAGCAGCTCGGCGCCGGCCCGCGCCAGATGCTGGTCCCACACGTCCAGCGTCGACAGATCCAGCTGCCTGCCGCCGTGCCGTCGGGCCATCGCCGCCGTCTTGAGCAGCGTGTTGCGCTGTTTGAGCACCCGCTCGTAGTCCGCGCGCACCCCGGCCATCCGCGGCGAGCGCGCGGTGATCAGCTCGTCCAGGAACCGCCGGCGCTCCCCGGGGTCGCCCTTGACCAGCGCCAGATCCTCCGGCGCGAACAGCACGGTCCGTACGATCCCCAGCACATCGCGCGGTCTGACCTGCGACGACCGGTTGATCCTGGCGCGGTTGGCCCGGCCCGGATTGAGTTCGAGCTCGATCAGCTGCTGCCGCTCGCCCTCGACGACGGCGGCCCGGACGATGGCCCGGTCCGCGCCCATCCGCACCAGCGGGGCGTCCGAGGAGACGCGGTGGCTGCCGAGCGTGGCGAGATAGCCGACGGCCTCGACGAGATTGGTCTTGCCCTGCCCGTTGGGGCCCACGAAAGCGGTGACGCCCGGATCGAGCGGGACCTCGACCCGGGCGTAGGAGCGGAAGTCGGCGAGCGACAGATGCGATACGTGCATGACGGTGCGCCGACCTCCCCCGGCTGCCGAACTGCTGGTGTGGCTGTGGTGTGGCTTACTTCTTGTTCTCGACCGCGTGGCCGCCGAACTGGTTGCGCAGCGCGGCGATCATCTTCATCTGCGGGGAGTCCTCCTGGCGGGAGGCGAAGCGCGCGAAGAGCGAGGCCGTGATCGCGGGCAGCGGCACGGCGTTGTCGATGGCGGCCTCGACCGTCCAGCGGCCCTCACCGGAGTCGGCGGCGAAGCCGCGGAGCTTGTCCAGGTGCTCGTCGTCGTCGAGCGCGTTGACCGCCAGATCGAGCAGCCAGGAACGGATGACCGTGCCCTCCTGCCAGGAGCGGAAGACCTCACGCACGTCCGTGACGGAGTCGACCTTCTCCAGCAGCTCCCAGCCCTCGGCGTACGCCTGCATCATCGCGTACTCGATGCCGTTGTGAACCATCTTCGCGAAGTGGCCCGCACCGACCTTGCCGGCGTGCACCGAGCCGAACTCGCCCTCGGGCTTGAGCGCGTCGAAGATCGGCTGCACCTTGGCGACATCGTCGGCGGCGCCGCCGTACATCAGCGCGTAGCCGTTCTCCAGGCCCCAGACGCCGCCGGAGACACCGCAGTCGACGAAGCCGATGCCCTTGGCCTTCAGCTCCTCGGCGTGCTTCTCGTCGTCGGTCCAGCGGGAGTTGCCGCCGTCCACGACGATGTCGCCCGGCGAGAGCAGCTCGGCCAGCTCGTCGATCGTCGACTGGGTGGCGGCACCGGCCGGCACCATGACCCAGACGACCCGCGGGCCCTTGAGCTTGTCCACCAGCTCAGCGAGGCTGTGGACATCCGCCAGGTCCGGGTTGCGGTCGTATCCGATGACGGTGTGGCCTGCGCGGCGGATGCGCTCGCGCATATTGCCGCCCATCTTGCCGAGACCGACGAGACCGAGCTCCATCAGAGACCCTCTTTGCACGTAGTCGTTGCGTTTCGTACCCGAGTCCGAGCCTACGCCCGCAGGTGCGTGCACACCTGTGGGCTCGGGCGCTCATCGGCGGGGCGTCAGCCGGTCGCCCCAAGGGCTCCGGACCTCCGTCGGGGCCGCGGCGGCCCGTGCTCCACCGCCGTCAGCCGCCCCGGCCGGGGGGCCGCACCGGCGCACCCCGACCGCGCGAGAGATGTCCCTCGCGCTCCTGGCCGGAGGGCCGCGCCCCGTCGGCCGTCAGCGGACTCAGCCGGACAGCCGCACCGGCATGATCAGGTACTTGTACGCGTCGTCCGCCTCGGCGTCCTTGGCCGGGCGGCCGCTGAGCAGCGCGGGCTTGGTCGAGGTCGTGAAGGACAGCTGGGCCACGGGGGAGTCGATGGCCGACAGGCCCTCCAGCAGGAAGCCCGGGTTGAAGGCGATGGAGATGTCGTCGCCGTCCAGATCGGAGTCCACCCGCTCCACAGCCTGTGCATCGTCGCTGGAGCCGGCCTCCAGGATCAGCACACCCTGCTCGAAGCTCAGCCGGACCGGGGTGTTCCGCTCGGCCACCAGCGCCACACGCTTGACGGCCTCGACGAACGGCGCGGTCTCGATCACGGCGACCGAGTTGAACTCCGTCGGGAAGAGGGTGCGGTACTTGGGCAGGTCGCCCTCCAGCAGACGGGTCGTCGTCCGCCGCCCGGCACCCTCGAAACCGATCAGGCCCTCGCCCGCACCGGAGCCGGACAGCGCCAGCGTGACGGTGTCGCCGCTGCTCAGCGACTTGGCGGTGTCCAGCAGCGTCTTTGCGGGGACCAGCGCGACCGCGGAGGCGTCCGGGCTCTCGGGCTTCCACAGGAACTCGCGCACCGCGAAGCGGTAGCGGTCGGTGGAGGCCAGGGTGACGGTGTCGCCCTCGATCTCGATACGGACGCCGGTGAGCACCGGGAGGGTGTCGTCACGGCCGGCGGCGATGGCCACCTGGGCGGCGGCCGCGGCGAAGACCTCACCGGGAACGGTGCCGGTGGCGGTGGGCATCGTCGGCAGCGACGGGTACTCCTCCACAGGGAGGGTGTGGAGGGTGAACCGGGAGGAACCGCAGACCACGGTCACTCGTACACCGTCGGTGGAAATCTCCACCGGCCGGTTGGGGAGGGCCCGGCAGATGTCGGCGAGCAGCCGGCCGGAGACGAGGACGGTGCCGTCCTCCTCCACATCGGCGTCCACCGAGACCCGCGCCGAGACCTCGTAGTCGAAGCCGGAGAGGCTCAGGCTGCCGTCCTCCGCCTTCAGCAGCAGGCCCGCGAGGACGGGCACCGGCGGACGGGCCGGGAGGCTCTTGGCCGCCCAGGCCACCGCCTCCGCGAGTACATCGCGCTCCACCCGGATCTTCACCGGAAACCGCCTCCTGCTGTTGCTGGCTCTCGCCCTGCTGGCTTTCGTCGTCGGCTGAGTTGCCGGAGACCAGTCTGACGCACGCCACCGACAGTCGTTGCGGCTCGGGGTCAAGTCGACTCGATCGGCGTGGGGCACTCTCGGGCCGAGTTGTGCACAGGCCCCGTTTCCGAGCAAGTTCCCCGGTAGATATCCGTGGTCGTAGTAGTAGGGCCTGTGGAAACCGTGGACAACTGCCTTTGCGCAGGTCAACACGGATTTTTTGTCCACCGGCCCTGTGGGTGGAGGCAGTGGACAAGCCGGCGGTTCTGTGGACTGCCGAAAGTTCTGCACACCCGATGCACAGGCGAGGGGTACTTCTCCCCAGTGCCGTCCCCAGGCTTACCCACGTTCCCCACAGCCCAACCCACCGCCTCGGTGTGACCGCTTTCACTCGGCCCGGTGAGAGCGGGTGTTGCGTTGCCGAACAGTGGACAGGGATGTGGAGAAGCTGGGGACAACGTCGGCGCTCCTGTGGGCAGCCGGTGGACAAGCCCTCCCGCCCCCTGTGGACGAAATCTTCGTCCACAGCCTGTGGATTACGGTTGGCCACAAATCCACACCCGGCTGACCTCGTCCGATGTCCCGTAGGAACACCGGCCTGTGGATCCCACAGGGATAACTTTCCAGTCCCCAGGGTGTGGACGGAAGATTCTTGCCCAATCTGTGGAGAGAGGCCGTGTCCCGGCCCGGAATCGAACAGCGACCGCGCGCTCCACAGGTTTGGGACGCGCCGGAACGGGTCAGGAACCCGCTCCGGAGGCGGTTCACCGGGGTCGTCGAGCGGTCCGGGGCCCTCTCCGGTCGCGGCCGGTCGTGACGCAGAACGCCTCCTGTGGCACTCGTAGCTCCCCCATGGCGCGCTGCCGCACCTCCGCGCCAACGCGTCCCCCGGTCTCCCCGTACGACGGAGGGCGCCCCGGGAGCGCGTCCCGAAGCGCCCTGGTCGCCTGCGGCGGCCGGCGGACGCGGGGCGCCCGCGTCAGCCGTTCTTGATGCGGTTGGTCAGTTCGGTGACCTGGTTGTAGATGGAGCGCCGCTCGGCCATCAGCGCGCGGATCTTGCGGTCGGCGTGCATCACCGTCGTATGGTCGCGGCCGCCGAACTGCGCACCGATCTTCGGCAGCGAGAGGTCGGTCAGCTCACGGCACAGATACATCGCGATCTGGCGGGCCGTCACCAGCACCCGGCTGCGCGAGGAGCCGCACAGGTCGTCGATGGTCAGCCCGAAGTAGTCGGCGGTCGCGGCCATGATCGCGGTCGCGGTGATCTCCGGCGCGGCGTCCTCGCCACCGGGGATCAGATCCTTCAGCACGATCTCGGTGAGCCCCAGGTCCACCGGCTGCCGGTTGAGCGAGGCGAACGCCGTGACCCGGATCAGCGCGCCCTCCAGCTCACGGATGTTCCGCGAGATCCGGGACGCGATGAACTCCAGCACCTCGGGCGGCGCGTTCAGCTGCTCCTGCACCGCCTTCTTGCGGAGGATCGCGATCCGGGTCTCCAGCTCGGGCGGCTGGACGTCCGTGATCAGACCCCATTCGAAGCGGTTGCGCAGCCGGTCCTCCAGGGTGACCAGCTGCTTGGGCGGCCGGTCACTGGAGAGCACGATCTGCTTGTTCGCGTTGTGCAGCGTATTGAAGGTGTGGAAGAACTCCTCCTGCGTCGACTCCTTGCTCGCCAGGAACTGGATGTCGTCGACGAGCAGGATGTCCATATCGCGGTAGCGCTTGCGGAACGCGTCCGCCTTGCCGTCGCGGATGGAGTTGATGAACTCGTTGGTGAACTCCTCCGAGCTCACGTACCGCACGCGGGTGCCCGGATAGAGGCTGCGCGCGTAGTGCCCGATCGCGTGCAGCAGATGGGTCTTGCCGAGACCCGACTCGCCGTAGATGAACAGCGGGTTGTACGCCTTGGCCGGCGCCTCGGCGACGGCGACCGCGGCGGCGTGCGCGAAGCGGTTCGAGGCACCGATGACGAAGGTGTCGAAGAGGTACTTCGGATTCAGCCGCGCGGTCGGCTCACCGGGGCCGGCCGCGGGCGCGGGCTGCGCCGCGAGCGGACCGGGCGCACCGCTGGGCGCGGGCGGCCCGGAGCGGCCGTTGTGCCCGGGGGCCTGGTGCTCGGTGAGGTCGCGGCGCGGCGGCTGGTCATAAGGGGAGTGCGGACCGTCCGAGCGCTGGGGCGGACCGGGTCGCTCGGGAACCTGCGAACGGTAGTCGTTCTGCTGGTGCTGCTGTACGTGCGAGGGCGGGGAGGCGTACGGGTCGCGCTCGGGGAAACCGCCGAGGCGCTGCTGCTGCCAGCCGTAGTCCTCACGCGGGCCGCCGCCCATACCGGGGGAGTGCTGCGGCCAGGAACCCTGCTCGTGCCGGGGCTGCTGGTAGCCGGGGTAGGCGGGACGTACGGAGGGGAGGTCGTCGCCCTGGCGCCCGTATCCCTGCCTGTTGTCGTAGCCGTCGTACGCATCGTGCGGCTGCTGGGGTGCCTGGTGCTGAGCCTGCTGCGGAGGAACGGGCGGCGCGGACTGCGCCGGGGGCTCCTCGGCGGAGTCGTCGACGGTGATCGCGATCCGGATCGGCCGCCCGCACTGCTGGCTGAGGGCCTCCCCGATCAGGGGGGCGAGCCGGCCTTCGAGCACGCCCTTGGCGAACTCGTTGGGGACGGCGAGCAGCGCGGTGTCGGCAACCAGCGCCAGGGGCTGGGTGCGCTTGAGCCAGTCCTGGTCCTTGGGCTTGAGGCTGTCGCCGTCGGCACGTAGGAGATGGTCGAGGACGCGCGGCCACACTGCGGCAAGATCGGCAGGTACGTCAGCCACAGGGCACGCTCTCTCACAGTCCCACGAATGTGTGATTCTCAGGACGGGCGGGAAGTAAATGGAGTTCTGCCACGGTAGTCAGGGCGGGCCTGGGGATTCAAGTTGTTGTCCACAGGCTGTGCATAGTGTGTCCTGACAAGGGGCCGGTGCGTACCGGGCAAGGGCCGGTTTGACCGGATGGCGCAGCCGCGCGTACCGTGACCAGGTCGAGTTGTCGATGGCTGCTGCCGCCTGCCTCCGATGGGCAAAGATCGCGCTCTCAGTGATCGTGTAGCGGTGCACTAAGGCGTTGCGAGCTACTCGTGGGCGCACGGTGACAGCCAGTAGACGCCCCACATTTGTCTCTCTTGAGACAACAAGTATTCCTGGAGCCCCCGAGTGAGCAAGCGCACCTTCCAGCCGAACAACCGCCGCCGCGCGAAGACCCACGGCTTCCGTCTGCGCATGCGGACGCGTGCCGGCCGCGCGATCCTGGCGTCCCGCCGTGGCAAGGGTCGCGCCCGCCTGTCGGCCTGAGCAGCCAGACCCTAGGTCCATGACGTGCTGCCTACCGAGCATCGGCTGAGGCGGCGCGAGGACTTTGCGACCGCGGTACGCCGGGGACGCAGGGCCGGGCGCCCGCTCCTTGTCGTTCATTTTCGTAGCGGTGCAACGGACCCGCACGCGTCGGGGGAATGCGTTCCCCCGACGCGTGCGGGTTTCGTCGTGAGCAAGGCCGTTGGCATCGCTGTGGTGCGCAACAAGGTCAAGCGCAGGCTCCGCCATCTCATGCGCGATCGGCTGGACCGGCTGCCCGCCGGTAGCCTGGTTGTCGTACGGGCCCTGCCCGGCGCGGGTGCGGCGGATAACGATCAGCTGGCCCGCGACCTGGACGCCGCGCTGCAGCGGCTGCTGGGAGGGGTGCCACGAGGCTGCAATCCCCCGGGGAACGATCCCCGGACCCCCGGCCTGGACCCGGGAGGGAGTGCACGGTGAAGTACCCGCTGCTGCTTTTGATCAAGATCTACCAGTGGACCATCAGCCCCTTGCTGGGCCCGGTCTGCAAGTACTACCCGTCGTGTTCGCACTATGGCTACACCGCCATCGACCGGCACGGCGCGGTGAAAGGGACTGCGCTGACCGCCTGGCGCATCCTGCGGTGCAATCCGTGGTCGCTCGGTGGCGTCGACCACGTCCCTCCCCGGAAGCGTCCGGTTTGGCATCAGCGGCTGAGGAGCCGCCTGGGCGGGCCCACCGTCCCTGAGCCTGTCGCCCAGCCCGAGACTCAGCCCAACGTCCAAGGAGCCTGATTCGTGGACACGATCCTCAAACCTCTCTATTACGCCGTTTCCTGGATCATCGTCCAGTTCCACTCGTTCTACAGCCTCATCTTTGGCAAGGACAGTGGCGCGGCGTGGGGTCTGTCCATCGTCTCGCTGGTGGTGCTGATCCGTATCTGCCTGATCCCGCTCTTCGTGAAGCAGATCAAGTCGACGCGGAACATGCAGGCGCTTCAGCCGAAGATGAAGGCGATCCAGGAGCGCTACAAGAGCGACAAGCAGCGCCAGTCCGAAGAGATGATGAAGCTCTACAAGGAGACGGGCACCAACCCGCTCTCGAGCTGTCTCCCGATTCTGGCCCAGTCGCCGTTCTTCATCTCGCTGTACCAGGTCCTCAGCCACATCGCGCAGAACAAGACGGTCGGCGTCATTGACCTGCCGCTGCTGGAGAGCGCGCAGAAGGCGCACATCTTCGGTGCGCCGCTGGCGGCGAAGTTCATGGACAGCGCGGAGAAGATCGAGAGCCTGGGCGCTTCGCTGGTCGACGTCCGCGTCGTCACGATCATCATGATCATCCTGATGTCGGCGTCGCAGTTCTACACGCAGCGCCAGCTGATGACCAAGAACGTCGACCTGACGGTGAAGACGCCGTTCATGCAGCAGCAGAAGATGCTGATGTACGTCTTCCCCATCATGTTCGCCGTCTTCGGCATCAACTTCCCCGTCGGTGTTCTCGTCTACTGGCTGACCACCAACGTGTGGACCATGGGCCAGCAGATGTTCGTCATCCGCCGTAACCCCACCCCCGGCAGCAAGGCGTTCACGGAGCGCCAGGAGCGGCTGCGCGCCGCGGGCAAGCTGGTCGAGGACCCGGCCGTGGTCGAGGCGAAGAAGGCCGTCGAAGAGGCGCGTCAGAACCGCCAGCAGCCCAAGCGTCAGCCGAAGTCCAAGCGGCAGGCCACGGCGGGCACCGGTGCTGTGGGCGGCGGTACGCAGAGCCGTACGCGGGCCGGATCCGGTGGCGCCGCCTCCGGCGCCGATGCGTCGAAGAAGCAGTCGCTGGAGAAGCAGTCCCCGGAGAAGCCGGACAGCAAGGCGAAGGGCAGCTCCGCCTCGGGCACCCGCACCACCAAGTCCGGACAGCGCAAGGGTCAGCAGCGCCCCAAGCACCCGACCAAGAAGTAAGAAGGAGTCCTTTCGTGACGGACACGACCCCTGCCACCGAGGGCACCGACACCCTGACCCGCCTTGAGCAGGAGGGCGAGATCGCGGCCGACTACCTCGAGGGTCTGCTGGATATCGCGGACCTCGACGGCGACATCGACATGGATGTCGAGGCCGACCGCGCCGCTGTGTCGATCATCAGCGACTCGACCAGCCGTGATCTGCAGAAGCTGGTGGGCCATGACGGTGAGGTGCTGGAGGCGCTCCAGGAGCTGACCCGCCTCGCGGTGCACCGCGAGACCGGTGACCGCAGCCGTCTCATGCTGGACATCGCCGGCTTCCGGGCGCGCAAGCGTACGGAGCTCGCGGAGCTGGGTGCGAAGGCGGCGGAAGAAGCCAAGAGCACCGGCCTGCCGGTGAAGCTCGACCCGATGACGCCGTTCGAGCGCAAGGTTGTCCACGACGCGGTGGCGGCGGCCGGCCTGCGGAGCGAGTCCGAGGGCGAGGAACCGCAGCGTCGCGTGGTTGTCCTCCCGGCCTGACCCCTCAGCGCTTCAGATGTCTTTGGCCCCGTCTGCTCGCAGGCGGGGCCAAAACTTGTCAGCCTTCTGTGTTACTCCAGGGATGATCTTGGATCGTCTCCCGGATTCCCGGCAGGAAAAGCAGTCCCAGAGGAAGGGCGGTTCCCGTGACGGAGCCAGCGGCGGAACTTCCTCCCGCGCCGAAAGCGGCGCAGGAGGTATTCGGTGAGCGCTTTCCGGAGGCCGTGCGGTACGGCGAATTGCTCGCTGACGCGGGGGTGAAGCGGGGGCTCATCGGCCCGCGCGAGGTGCCCCGGCTGTGGGAGCGGCATCTGCTGAACTGCGCGGTGCTCTCCGAAGTGGTTCCCAAGGGTGTCTCGGTCTGCGATGTGGGCTCGGGGGCGGGGCTGCCGGGCATTCCGTTGGCCCTGGTACGTCCGGACCTGAAGATCACGCTCCTGGAGCCGCTGCTGCGGCGGACGAATTTCCTCCAGGAGGTCGTCGAGCTGCTCGGGCTCGACCATGTGACGGTGGTGCGGGGACGCGCCGAAGAGGTCATGGGCAAGCTTCCTCAGGTGCATGTGGTCACGGCACGGGCCGTCGCTCCGCTCGACCGGCTGGCCGGCTGGGGAGTCCCTCTGCTGCGTCCCTACGGCGAGATGCTGGCGCTCAAGGGCGATGCCGCAGAGGAAGAGCTCAAGGGGGCTCGGGCGGCGCTCAGCAAGCTGGGTGTGGTGGAAACCTCGGTGGTCCACGTAGGTGAGGGCATCGTGGATCCGCTGTCGACCGTGGTGCGGGTCGAGGTGGGCGAGAGCCCCGGCGGTGTGCGTTTTGCGGCCAAGCGGGCCAAGGCGGCGCGCGTCAGCCGTGTGTCCCGGGGCCGTCGGCGCTGACGCCCTGATGCCGGAGGTGCGCAGGTCGGCGCCGGTGCGGCGGGCGTGTCGTCCGCCGCATCACTGAAGGGGCGAATTCCGCAGGCGCCATCAAAACGATATAAGACGGAGTGTCGCGGCCTATTCGGACGCGACGCTGGCATCGTGTTTCACGTGAAACGTCGTTCTCTGCTGCAAGGGATCATCGGCCGTGGTCGGGCGGCTGCTGTGCCGCGTGGCCACAAGCCCACCAGGGTGAGGAAAGTATCCACAGAAGTGGATTCCTCCACAGGAGAGCGGACCTCGCTGGTTCACGACGCCGAAAGCATGGCAGGCTCTGAACATTCCGAGCCTGATGTCGAGGAGAGTGAATCCTTGCGGTCCGACGCCAACATCGCGGGCCCGATGACCGATCCGGTCCCCGGTCCCCGTAGCGAGTCGTTCGGGGACGACGTTTCACGTGAAACGCCGCCCCCGATGGACGACACCCCGATCGGTCGTGCAGCTCAACTGGCGGTAGAGACACTTGGCCGCGCGGGTGAGGGGCTGCCCCGGCCCGATCAGACACGGGTCATGGTGGTTGCCAACCAGAAGGGCGGGGTCGGCAAGACCACGACCACGGTGAACCTGGCAGCCTCGCTGGCCCTGCACGGTGCTCGAGTTCTGGTGATCGACCTCGACCCGCAGGGAAATGCTTCTACGGCTCTGGGCATCGACCACCACGCCGAAGTGCCGTCCATCTATGACGTGCTGGTGGAGAGCAAGCCGCTCTCCGACGTGGTGCAGCCAGTGGTGGAAGTGGAGGGCCTGTTCTGTGCGCCCGCCACGATCGATCTGGCCGGCGCCGAGATCGAACTGGTCTCGCTGGTAGCGCGCGAAAGCCGGTTGGACCGGGCCATCAAGGCGTATGAACAGCCGCTGGACTACATCCTCATCGACTGCCCGCCCTCGCTCGGCCTGCTGACCGTGAATGCTCTGGTCGCCGGCGCCGAGGTGCTGATCCCGATCCAGTGCGAGTACTACGCGCTGGAGGGCCTGGGACAGCTCCTGCGGAACGTCGATCTGGTGCGGGGGCATCTCAACCCCAAGCTCCATGTCTCGACGATTCTTCTCACCATGTACGACGGACGCACCCGCCTGGCTTCTCAGGTCGCTGACGAGGTGCGCAGCCACTTCGGCAACGAGGTGCTCCGTACGAGCATCCCCCGCTCGGTGCGTATCTCCGAGGCACCCAGCTATGGGCAGACGGTGCTCACCTATGACCCAGGATCCAGTGGGGCGCTGTCGTACCTCGAAGCGGCCAGAGAGATCGCGCTGCGTGGAGCTCCCCGGGCCGAGAGCCGGGGACTCAGCATCACTTATGAAGCACAGCACAGCATGTCGGAGGGGACTCAGTGAGCGAACGACGTAGAGGGCTGGGCCGTGGGCTCGGTGCGCTGATCCCCGCGGCACCGCAGAGCACGGACCATGCCGGGCTTGCGGTGGGCCGGGGAACGACGTCACCGACGGCCGTACCGGTATTGACCCCGGAGCGCGGAATTGCGGCAGCCAAGGTCGCATCTCTGCCGACGAACGATGTTTCCCGTGAAACGGAACCAACGACCGAGCCGGAGAAGTCAGCGGCGGTATCAGAGGTCGCGGGCGCGCACTTCGCCGAGGTGCCTCTGGACGCGATCAAGCCGAACCTGCGGCAGCCGCGGGAGTACTTCGATGAGATCGCGCTCGCAGAGCTGGTCGCCTCCATCCGGGAGGTGGGTCTGCTACAGCCGGTGGTGGTCCGTCAGACGGCACCGGAGAAGTACGAACTCATCATGGGCGAGCGCCGCTGGCGGGCGTGCCGTGAGGCCGGGCTGGAGAGGATTCCGGCCATCGTCCGGGCCACGGGCGACGAGAAGATGCTGCTCGACGCGCTTCTGGAGAACCTTCACCGGGCACAGCTCAACCCCATAGAAGAAGCAGCTGCTTACGACCAGTTGCTGAAGGACTTCACGTGCACGCATGACGAACTGGCCGACCGGATCGGGCGTTCGCGTTCGCAGGTTTCCAACACACTGCGTCTGCTGAATCTCCCGCCGTCCGTACAGAAGCGGCTCGCGGCAGGAACAATCTCTGCCGGCCACGCCCGTGCGCTGCTCCCCGTGGACGACTCCGAGGAGCAGGAACACCTCGCGGGCCGCATCGTGGCGGAGGGACTCTCCGTGCGCACGGTCGAGGAGATCGTGAAGGTGATGGGGCCGAGTCGTAAGAGTGGGGGCAAGGCCAAGAGGCCCCGTGCGGGTGCCCTGGTGTCTCCCGCCCTCACCGGTCTCGCCTCCCGGCTGTCCGACCGTTTCGAGACCCGGGTAAAGGTCGACCTCGGTCAGAAGAAGGGAAAGATCGTCGTTGAGTTCGCGTCGATAGACGATCTGGAGCGCATCCTCGGCACGCTCGCCCCCGGCGAAGGACGCGTGCTGGGGCAGTCGCTGACTCAGGAAGGCGACGACGAAGGCTGAGCCGACCGCTTTGGCTCAAGGGCGGGCCGTGTTCCGGAGTCCATACCGGAACACGGCCCGCCTTTGCTCTCTGGGCGCTATCCGCGCCCGTAAAGGGTGGATACGATGCGATCGGGTATGGCACGCATCCACGTGGAGACACCTCACATCGAGGAGAGGGCCATGCGATCGGTGAACCGCACCGGAACGTGGGCAGCGGGGTTCTGCCTCGCAGTCCTCGGAGGCTTCGTCGGCGGTCTGCTCAGAGAACGGGCGGCGCTGACGGCGTTCCGCGGTGCGGCCGGCGAGGGAAGTGAGGACCTGGCTTCATGGGCCGACGGCTCGTACCACTCACGCTGGACAACCTTCCGGATCTCCCCAAGCGCTGCCGCTCCTGCGTCTTCTGGGAGCTCGACCCCGTCAGCGGCGAAGCCGCGGTAAAGGCGGGCCGACCCGAGCTTGAGAAGGAAGCCTGGATCTCGGCAGTGCTGCTGGAGTGGGGATCCTGCGGGCGGGTGGTCTATGTCGACGATGCGCCCGTCGGGTTCGTGATGTATGCCCCGCCTGCTTATGTCCCGCGGTCCATGGCCTTTCCCACCAGCCCGGTGTCGCCGGATGCGGTACAGCTGCTCACCGCGTGGCTGCTCCCCGGCTATCAAGGACAGGGGCTCGGGCGAGTGATGGTGCAGACGGTGGCCAAGGACATTATCCAGCGCGGCTTCAAGGCCATCGAAGCCTTCGGAGACGCCCGGTGGAACGGGCCGGCGTGTGTCCTGCCTGCCGACCACCTCCTCGCGGTGGGCTTCAAGACCGTACGTCCGCACCCGCGGTACCCGCGGCTGCGGTTGGAGCTGCGGACCACGATCTCGTGGAAGGAAGATGTCGAGCTGGCCCTCGACCGCTTGCTGGGTGCCGTCCAGAAGGAACCTGCCCTGCGGCCCCTGTAGCGGCAGCGAACAGAGAACGGGCCCGCCCCCTTGAAGGGACGGGCCCGTTTCACGTGAAACGTAGCGGCGTGCCTCAGACGAGGTAGTCCGCCAGATCCCGCTGGATCGCCGCCTTCGGCTTGGCACCCACGATGGTCTTCACGACCTCGCCGCCCTGGTAGACGTTCATGGTCGGGATGGACATGACGCCGTACTTGGCGGTGGTCGCCGGGTTCTCGTCAGTGTTCAGCTTGGCGATGACGATCTCGTCGTGCTCGGCGGCGATGGCCTCCAAGGACGGGGCGACCTGGCGGCACGGGCCGCACCAGGTGGCCCAGAACTCGACCAGGACAGGCTTGTCGTTCTTGAGGACGACCTCTTCGAAGTTGTCGTCCGTCACGGTTACCGTGGCGCCGGCCATGGCAATCTCCTTACTGCGTGGGTGAGTGGGAAAGCGGGGGTGCGAGGTCAGACGGAAGCGACCTTCGCCGGCTCACCGGCGGTCTCGCCATCCGCGAGCGCCGCGAGGAACCGCTCGGCGTCGAGGGCTGCGGAGCAGCCCGTGCCCGCTGCGGAGATCGCCTGCCGGTAGGTGTGGTCCACGACGTCACCAGCGGCGAAGACGCCCGCCAGGTTCGTACGCGTGCTCGGCGACTCGACCTTCAGGTAGCCCTCGTCGTCCAGGTTCAGCTGGCCCTTGAACAGTTCCGTCCGCGGGTCGTGGCCAATCGAGATGAACAGGCCGGTCGCCGGGAACTCGGACGTCTCGCCGGTCTTGACGTTGCGCAGCGTCAGACCGGAGAGCTTGTTCTCGCCGTGGATCTCGGCGATCTCGCTGTCCCACACAAACTTGATCTTCGGGTCGGCGAAGGCACGCTCCTGCATTGCCTTGCTCGCCCGCAGGGTGTCGCGGCGGTGGACGATCGTGACGGTCTTGGCGAAGCGGGAGAGGAACGTGGCCTCTTCCATCGCCGTGTCGCCGCCGCCGACGACGACGATGTCCTGCTCCTTGAAGAAGAACCCGTCGCAGGTGGCGCACCAGGAGACGCCGCGGCCGGACAGCTCGTCCTCGCGGGGCAGGCCGAGCTTACGGTGCTGCGAGCCGGTGGTGACGATGACGGCCTTCGCCCGGTGCACCGTGCCCGCGGTGTCGGTGACGGTCTTGATCTCCTCGGAGAGGTCGACCGAGACGATGTCGTCCGGCACGAGCTCGGCTCCGAAGCGTTCGGCCTGAGCGCGCATGTTGTCCATGAGGTCCGGACCCATGATGCCGTCGCGGAACCCGGGGAAGTTTTCCACGTCGGTGGTGTTCATCAGCGCACCGCCGGCGGTGACGGCACCTTCGAAGACGAGTGGCTTCAGGGACGCGCGGGCGGTGTAGAGCGCTGCGGTGTAGCCCGCGGGCCCGGAGCCGATGATGATCACGTTGCGGACGTCGCTCACGGGTGTCTTCCTTGTCTCTGCCGACTGCTTGCTGGGGGCACTCTCGAAACTCTCACCCCACCCAACGGATCCTACGGGCCGGGCATTCCCGGAGTGCCGCAGTGCACATCCCGCCGCTCAGTCTCGCTGGTACGAGTGGGTCAGCAAAATCTTTCCGGGAACAGGCGGAGCGGCAGAGACGCAGGAGGACGCGACGACATACGCCGAGACGCGTGAGGGGTCGGACGGATGAGGCAGCACGACGAGGTAGGCGTCCTCCCCACCGTAGACGCTGTGACTGGCTGCGAGCGGTGTCTCCGTACGGCCGATGCCTTGGCGCACACACGAGGGGACGGTGTCGGCACTGCCACGTAGCGGAGTCTCGGGGGAGCTTCGGGTACCGATATCCGGAGACTTCCGTGACCCCTTCGAGGCGAGCAAGTCGTGGACGTGTGCCCCGAGGGTCGCGGAGGTCAGTCCAGCCGAACCGCCCGCGCTCTTTTCAGCAGCCGGGGCGTGCCGGACCGGAGAGCCTCCCTGGCTGCCGTCACCGGTGGCGTTCTGGATCAGGATGCCACCGACGCCCAACACTGCTGCGGCTGCTGCGGTGCCGAGCAGGACCCTGGGCCAGCGTCGCAAACGGGTCCTGCGGCCCCCTGAGGTCTGACGGCCCGGCCCGGATGCACCCCGCGGCCGCCCGCTCGGCCGGCCGGGCGCTGCACTGACGATGGGCGAACCGGACTCGGTTTCACGTGAAACCGGGGCGGAGACTGTGGCTGTTTCACGTGAAACCAGCGTCTCGTTGGAGGGCAGGGTGGAGTCGAGCAGGACCTCGGCAGCGAGCGCGGCATCGATGCGCCCGGCTACATCGGCCGGCATCCGCGTCGGGCCCGGGAGCGTGCCGAGCAGACCCCGAATTTCCTCCAGCGAAGCGTAGACGTCTTCGCACAGCGCACAGGCGGCGAGATGGTGGCGCAGTGCAGCGGCACGGGACGGTGAGAGCAGGCCATCCGTGAGATCGGAGATCTCGGAGACCTCCGGGTGCTCACCGGTGTCGGTCGTCGACGTCACGCTCGCCCACCTCCGCCCTTCACGGCACCTGTGTCATGCGGTCCTGCCGTCGGTGGGACGGATGGCCCCTGCGCCGGGTTCCTTCCCCCGCTTCTGGCTCTGCTATCCCCGTTGTCGGTGCGCAGATGGGTGACCAGGGGCAGAAGCCGGGTACGGCCCCGTGCACAGCGGCTTTTCACCGTGCCGGTCGGGACACCGAGGATCTCGGCGGCTTCGGCGACCGGGTAACCCTGCATATCGACGAGCACGAGAGCGGCGCGCTGCTCCTCAGGCAGTGTGCGCAGCGCGCCAAGCAGCTCGCGGTGCAGATCCCGGCGCTCAGCAGGCATGGCGGCGGATTCGTGCGGCTCAAGAATTTGTTCGAGGTGCTCGGTTTCGGCGATGGGCGAGGTGCGTCGGGAGGCGGCCTTACGGGCCCGGTCCAGACAGGCATTCACCGTGATGCGGTGCAGCCATGTCGTCACGGCTGATTGGCCGCGAAAAGTGTGGGCCGCACGGTACGCGGAAACCAAGGCATCCTGGACGGCATCGGCGGCTTCTTCGCGATCACCAAGAGTGCGGATCGCCACCGCCCAGAGTCGGTCGCGGTGTCGTCGGACGATCTCCCCGAAGGCGGCGGTGTCGCCTTTCACGTGCATGGCGAGGAGATCGGCGTCGGTCGGTATCGAAACCTCATCGCTCTCGGTGGACACGGGCCCCCCGGCCATAGCTACCTGATCTCGCGTCCCATTGAAGCCCGCCGTGCTACGGAAGTAAATGATCCGCCCGAGCGCAGCTCGGGCGGATCAGATGGTCGAAGCGTGTCGTTCTTGAGCGGTGGAGCCAGTGCACAGGGGGCGCAAAATTCCCATGGCTGCGTATTGGGGAACTCGGCTCGGTCGCGCTGTCCGGTGCGGAACGGAATTCCGGTTGCTGCAAGTGGTGAAATTGATGACTACGGCGAGTGAAGGCCATTCTTTGCGATGCGATGACGATCGCATCTGGACACTCACGGACACGACCCCCGTGGGGGAGACCGGGGAGGGCTGGTTCAGCGGCCGGCACCGGAAGACTCCGCCGCCGGCGGTCGCCGAGCCCACCCCCCGTCAGCTGTCGAAGGAAACCTCTGTCACACCCTGCTTATAGCCGCTGTCGCTGTAGTCGTCCCGCTCCGAATGGGGCATCGCGGTGATCCACATGAGGACGTAGCGTGCCTTCGTCGGCTCCTTGAGCTTGATCTTCGCTTCGGTCTCCGAAGTCTGGGTTGTGCCGAGTTTCCGCATGGAACTCAGCGGCTCCGACGAGGAGAGCGAATTGGCTGCGTAGAGCGTCACGGTGGTGTGATCGCCGCCGTAGTGCAGCCCGATCGACGCGCTGCTTATCTGCTGCTCCGAGCCGAGGTCGTAGACGATGCCCACGCCCTTCTTGAAGGCCGGATTCAGGTCCGGTCCCTCGAGATAGCTCACACTGCGCCAGTAGGTGCCGGGGTTCCCGTCGTAGGTGTCCCGTACCTGGTCGGGGTGTTGCGGCTTGCCGTCCGGGTAGTACTCGGTGGCATCAACGATCTTGATCGGCTTGCTGACGTGCTTCTTCGGCGCGTGGTTCTCCGCCTGCGAGTTGCCCGATCCCTCGTGTTCGCCTTCCCGCTTGAGCAGCGTGTCCGCCAGCTGCCAGCTGCCCAGCCCCAGAGCCGCGATGAGCAGCGCGGAGACGGACCACTTGAGTGCCTTGCCGGTGCGGCTCTGCAGCGGAGGCGGCGGAAGGGGAACGGGCGGTGCCGACTGGCCGGTGCGGGACTGCGGCTGACCATAGGTGCCCTGCTGAAAGCCGGTGCGCTGGTAGGGCGGCGGAGTGGAGAAGGCCGTCTCGGGAGGCCGGATGCGCGGCATCGCCGCGACGGCCTTGGCCAGTTCCTCCGGGGTGGTGCACGGCTGTTCCTGGCGGGACGCCGTGGCACCGTCATTGACCAGCGCGCGCATGGCGAGCTCGGACAGCCCGCGGTGCACTCCTGCCCGTACCTGGTCGGGAGCGATCAGACCGACGTCCTTCGGCAGGCCGGAAAGGCCGTAGGCGTCGCTTTCGTACGGCCAGCGCTGGGTCAGGGCGGCGTACAGGAGCGCGCCGATCGCCTCGGTGTCGGTGCGCTGGGGGTGCTCGGAAGTGATACCGCGCAGCGCGGCCATGACGGCGAGACCGCGGATGCGGTACTGCCCGGACTCCGTACGCAGCACCGAGCCGGGGGTGATCCGCAGATGCGACAGGCCCTCGCGGTGCGCGGCGGCCATGGCCTGCGAGATCTGGCTGACGAGCTGGTAGGCGTCGTGCGGCTCCATCGGGCCGTTGGCGAACACGGCGGAGAGTTCGATGGCGTCCGGCAGCCATTCGTGGACGACGTATACGAGATCGTTTTCCTCGACGGCGTCGAGGACCTGGACGAACCGGGGGTCACCGAGGAGCGCGGAGGACCGGGCGGCGGACAGCACCGGGCGGGCCCGTGGGTGGTCGGCCGGCAGGATGTGTACCCCGACGGCCCGGCGCAGCTTTTCGTCGACCGCACGCCAGCTACTGAATCCGTCCAGACGGGTGACGCACTCCTCAAGACGGTAACGTCTGGCGAGCTTATGGCCGCTGTGCAGCTCCGGCGGCTCCGCTTCGGGCGCCGTGGCACGCTTCTCGTCAGTGCGTGCGGCGTCCTTTTCCGTGCCGGATACCTTCTCGGCCTCTGCACCGTCGTCCGTGGCCTTACCCGCCTTGGCGGTCAGCGGTTCCTCACCGCTCGTGTCGGCCACGCCGACGGCAGCCGTGCTCCGTTCCGCCACCGTCGTTCCTGCCTCCCCATCCGATGCAGGCTCAATGAGCCAAGACAATTGTGCCCACAGTCCGCCACTATGCACGACACACGGTGGCAGGCGATGGTTGTGCCCGCTCAGCGCCCCAGCTTGGCTCGGACCATGCCGACCAGGGCGTTCAGCTCTTCGATCCGCATCTTGCGAGCGGCGACGTAGAAGACGGCCAGAAGTGCGACACAGCCGCCGATCAGGGCGGCGAGCGAGCCGAGGAACTCGCTGCCGAGCACCTGCATGATGCCGTACACCACGGCACCGGAGACGATCGTGGCCGGAATGCTCGCCCCGGCCAGCCGCGCGTATGTCCGGACGATGTGCGCACCGTCCAGGTCGCCGCCCATCCGCTTGCTCAGACGGCGCCAGGCCACACCCACACCGATGATGTACGCCAGCCCGTAGGAGGCCGCCATGCCGACCACGGCCCAGCGAGCGGGCAGGAGCAGGAAGCAGAGGGCGGAGGCGGCGGCGTTGACTGCCGCGACGATCACCGTGTTGTAGAAGGGGGTGCGGGTGTCTTCGTACGCGTAGAAGGCACGCAGAATGACGTACTGCACCGAGAACGGAATCAGGCCGACACCGAAGGCCATCAGCATGTAGCCCATCGGAATCCCGGCGCCCGACGAGCCGTAGACCAGCGTGCAGAGCGGGATGCCGAGGGCGAGAAAGCCGAACGAGATCGGGACGATGGCGACCGCGGAGGTACGAAGCCCCTGGGACATGTCGTCCCGGACGGCTCCGGTGTCGCCGTCATGGGCGGACCGTGCCAGCCGCGGCAGCAGCGCCGCCATCACGGAGACGGTGATGATCGCCTGCGGCATGTTCCAGATCAGCTGCGCGCTGGCGTAGGAGATGAAGCCGGTGCCCGGGTGGCCCTGCTGGGCGGCGGTGTTGCCGGCCCAGGTGGAGAGCTGGGTGACGACGAGGACGCCCGCCTGGTTGGCGAGGACGAACAGTACGGTCCACTTGGCGAGCTTGGCGGCCTTGCCCAGACCGTGTCCGCGCCAGTCGAAGCGCAGCCGCAGCTTGAAGTCGGCGTCGCGCAGGTACGGGATCATCGCCAGCGCCTGGACGACGAGACCGAGGAGTGTGCCGATCCCCAGCAGCCGGATGCCCTCGGAGGGGATGGTGGTGACGCCGATGTGGGAGGTCTTCGCGGAACCGTAAACCCAGATGAACAGGCCGAACGTGGCGATCATGACGATGTTGTTCAGGACCGGGGTCCACATCATCGCGCCGAAGCGGCCACGGGCGTTGAGGATCTGTCCCATCACGACATGCAGGCCCATGAAGAAGATCGTGGGCACGCAGTAGCGGGTGAACGCGACGGCGACTTCGTTGGCCGCCGGATCGCGTGAGATGTCGAAGGAGACCAGTTTCACCAGGAGCGGCGCGGCGAATACCGCCAGCACCGTCAGCGCCCCGAGGATCACGACCACCAGCGTGAGCAGCCGGTTGGCGTACGCCTCGCCGCCGTCCTCGTCCTCCTTCATCGCCCGCACGAGCTGGGGGACGAAGACGGAGTTCAGACCGCCGCCGATGGTCAGGATGAAGATCATCGTTGGTAGCTGGTAGGCGACCTGCCAGGAGTCACCGAGCACGGCACCGCCGAGCGCGGCGACGATCAGCGCCGAGCGGACGAAACCGGTGAGGCGGGACACCATCGTGCCGGCGGCCATCAGCGCGCTGGACTTGAGCAGGCTGGAGGCACGACCGCCGGAAGACTTGCCAGCCACCGCCACGGGAGCGGGTTCCGGCGCCGGCGCGGACTGCTGCGATACCGCCTCCGTCCCCGGCTCCCCGCCGGCCGCGGAGGGGACGGACGGGGGCGCTGCGGGGCGCTGCGGCTCGTAGGACCGTTGCTGCTGGTCCCGGAAGAGATGCGCGAAGGCATCGGGTTCGGGACGCTCGTCGGCGGCCTGCGTGATCAGATCGTCGACGCCCACGAACTGCGTCGTCGCGGCAGCGTCGCCGTACGGGAGATGGCGGGTCGGGCCCTGCGGCTCGGGCGGCGGAGGCGAAGCCCACAGCTGCGGGTCGGGGGTGTGCTGTGGTGCGGGAGGCTGTTGATAGAGCGGTTGCGGGGCCTGCCCCGGGGGCGGCGGCGGGTGCGCGGCGCGGTCGTACAGCGCCTCGGCGACCGGATCCTGGGCCGTCGGATCCTGGGCGCGGTGGGGGTTGTTCCGGTACGCGTCCTGGACATAGGGGTCCTGGGCTGCGGGCACCTGGGGCGTCGGAGGGACCGGCTCCGTGGGATCGCCACCGGCGCCCCGGCCGCGGTCACCGTCGTACGGCGCATTCATCGCTGCCCCACCTCATCCGTCCCCGGCCATCCGGCCCCGCCATCTATCAACGGTCCACTTTCTCACCTGAGCCGGACGGGTCCGGGTTTTCCGAACCGGTGTCCGGCGTGGGGTCACTCGGCTGCTCGGGCTTGTCGCCGTCCGTGTCACCGTTGTCGCCGTCCGTGCCTTCGCCGTCATCGGCGCCGTCCGGGCCGTCCTCGCTGCGTCGGGACGCGGCGCGCTTGCGCTGGAGGTAGATCCGCACGCCGGCGAGGACGAGCAGCAGTACGCCGCCCGCGATGACGAGCATGACCGTCGCGGTGATCTCGGTGACGTTCACCTCGAAGGTCATCGGGTCACCGTACGGCTTGCCGTCTGCGGCATAGAGCTGGGCCTTCACCCGCACGGGACCGTTGGCGTTCGCCGTGGTGTCGAACTTGAACGACTGGCTGTGCCCGCCGTCCACCTTGATCCGCTGCGCCTCGCCCGCATCCAGTCGGTTGGGCTGATACGAACTCAGCTCCAGCGTGAGGTTCTGGACGCCCTGGAGGAGGTTGTTCTGGACCGTCACCGGGATCGTCGCGCTGCGCCCGGAGAGGGTCGCTTCCGACTTCTGGATCAGGTGCACTTTCTTGGTCAGGCTGTCGAGATAGCTCCGGACTGAGGTACGGAACGCGGCGGCGCCTCCGGCGTCCCCCCGCCACTGCGTCGACATCTCGCGCATTATGGCGGTGCCGAACGGGGTCACCACGCGCTCCGGCTGGGACAGGATCACCCGGAAGTCGTCCAGTGCGGACTGCGTGTCCTGGATCTGCCGGAAGGCGTCCGCCGGCAGCTCCTGCTTGCGCAGTGCGGCCGGGTAGTCGGCACGGCTCGGCACACTGCGGGCGGCCGCCGGATCCGGCTCGGCCTTGGCCGCGCCACTGAGGTTCAGCGGTTGTGTCCAGCGTCCGGATTCCAGGGCCCGCAGCGCGGTGGCCATCGCGTGCGCCTGGCTGACCGAGGGCATGCGCTGCGGTGCGACGACGATGCTGCGCTGCCGGTCCGGCTCCTGGAGGGTGATCATCTGGGTCTGGGCGAGGAATTCCTGGACCGCGTGCGTGGCATTCCCGGCCTGCGACATATCGCCTTCGAAGGCCCGGGAGAGCCCCTCGTCCGCGACGATGGCGGTGTTGCCGCTACCGATCGGCCGGGCCGCCGTCGGGGTGTAGGACAGCCCGCCGGACTCCGTCAGGCTGTCGCTGCGGGTGATGACGTTGTGCGCGCCCGCCGAGGTGGCGACATCGACGATCGATGAGTCGATCGCTCCGTCGACGGGCCAGGCGAAGTCGGTACGCGGTTTGACTCCGAGAATCGTGTCCACGGTCTTCCCGGCGAGCTCGGTGGCCGGACCCAGGTGGCTGAGCGAGCTGGGCACGCTCTTGCCGTGGTGGGCGAGCGAGGCCAGGTCGGGGTCGGCGAAGGGCAGCGCGACTACCTCGTGCGTCTTCACCGCGTCTTCGAGGTCGTTCAGCCACTGCTTGGCGACCGCCTGGTTCTTGCCCGCGGGGCCGTCCGGACCGCCGATCTTGTACGACTTCGTCATCGCATCGACCGTGGCGAGCAGATCGGGATCGATGACGAAGGTCACCGGCAGATTCTTGGCGAGCGCGACCATCTGCTGGAGCCGCCCGCCGGGCGCGATCTCCGCGGCGAGGTCGTCGTTGCGGAAGACCGGTGTCTGCTGGGCGTCGGCGATGGTCTCGGCGGTGAGGTGCGTGGGGGAGGTCAGCGGCCACAGGTAGGTGAGCTGGGTCTTTTTGTTGGTATCGGCCTGTTGCCAGGGCAGGAAGGTTCGGTCGATACCGAGTACCTGCTCGGAGGGCGCGGTCCGGGTGCGCCCGGAGAGAGAGACACCGAGCTGATACACACCGTTGTCGCCGAGATCGAGGTCTTTGACCGGCACGCTGACGGCGAATGGCTGGCTGACACCTGGTTCCAGCTTGTCGATCTTCTGACTGTGCCCTTCGAGCTCCGGGCCGTCCGCGCCGGGCGAGTAGCCGGTGCGCTTGGCCGCGCTGTCGATGGAGCTGCGGTCGCTGATCGACGGGCCGCGGCGCATGTCGAGATGGGCGTCGGTGATCGTGGAATTGCCGTCGTTGGTCAGTGTCCCGGAGAGCGTGACCGTGTCGGCTTTGGCGGGGGTGGACGGCGACACCGCATCGATGGTGACGTCGACCGTGCGGGAGCCCGTCGGGGCCGCCTGCACTGAGGGGGCGTGCGGGACCTGGATCAGCCCCACGAGCAGGGGCACTCCGGTGACCAGTGCCGCGGTCCTGCGCAGCCATCGACCGCGCGGCCGTTCAGTCCCCTGGAACCCTGCCGCCTCGGCCACGCGCTCGCCCGTCCCTCGTCGTCGTCAGTGGTCGTCGGAATGTGCGTCCACGAATGGTAACGAGGCCCGCTGTGACGTAGTGCCGCGGACTGCTCCACATGATCGTTGGACAGCGGGCCGGGCGCCTGTCCCCTTATTAAGGTGACGCTTCGCGCAGCGCGGCCACGTACCCTGTTCTGTTGTGCCGAACGCCAACAATGACATCCCTGCCCCGCAGTCCGCGCGGACTCCGCATTCGACGAACGCGCTGAGCCATGTGCAGCGCCGTGCCGTGAGCGAGCTGTTGCGGGTGTCCCCCGTTGCGGACGACCTGGCCCGCCGCTTCCAGGAGGCCGGGTTCACGCTTGCCCTGGTCGGCGGCTCGGTACGGGACGCGCTGCTGGGCAGGCTCGGCAATGACCTGGACTTCACCACCGATGCCCGGCCCGAGGACGTCCTGAGGATCGTCCGGCCGTGGGCGGACGCGGTATGGGAGGTCGGCATCGCCTTCGGCACGGTCGGCTGCAAGAAGAGCTCGTTCGACATCGAGGTGACGACCTACCGCTCCGAGGCGTACGACCGCACCTCCCGCAAGCCCGAGGTGTCCTACGGCGACTCCATCGAGGCGGATCTGGTCCGTCGGGACTTCACGGTGAATGCCATGGCGGTGCTCCTGCCGCAGAAGGAGTTCGTCGACCCGCATGATGGCCTGGAAGACCTGGCAGCGCGCGTGCTGCGGACCCCGGGGACCCCGGAGGAGTCGTTCTCCGATGATCCGCTGCGGATGATGCGCGCCGCCCGCTTCGCCGCCCAGCTGGACTTCCAGGTCGCTCCCGAGGTCATCGCCGCGATGAAGGCGATGTCGGAGCGCATCGAGATCGTCTCCGCGGAGCGGGTACGGGACGAGCTGAACAAGCTGATCATGGCTGCGCACCCGCTGAAGGGACTGCGGCTGCTCGTCGAGACGGGGCTGGCCGACCAGGTGCTGCCGGAGCTGCCGGCGTTGCGCTTGGAACGTGATGAGCATCACCGTCACAAGGACGTCTACGAGCACACACTGACAGTCTTGGACCAGGCGGTCGGCCTTGAAGAGGACGGGCCTGATCTCGTGCTGCGGCTGGCGGCCCTGCTGCACGACATCGGGAAGCCGAAGACGCGGCGATTCGAAAACGACGGTCGGGTCTCCTTCCATCACCACGAGGTGGTGGGGGCGAAGATGACCAAGAAGCGCATGACCGCGCTGAAGTACTCCAACGACCTGGTCAAGGACGTCTCGCGGCTGGTGGAGCTGCACCTGCGCTTCCACGGCTACGGGATGGGTGAATGGACGGATTCGGCAGTCCGCCGGTACGTGCGTGATGCCGGCCCGCAGCTGGAGCGGCTGCACAAGCTGACGCGGTCGGACTGCACCACCCGCAACAAGCGCAAGGCCAATGCTCTGTCGCGCGCCTATGACGGGCTTGAGGAGCGCATCGCCCGGCTCCAGGAACAGGAAGAGCTGGATGCCATCCGCCCGGACCTGGACGGCAACGACATCATGAAGATCCTCGGTATCGCCCCGGGGCCGCAGGTCGGGAAGGCGTACCAGCACTTGCTCGAGATGCGACTGGAGCACGGCCCGATGGAGCGGGACGCGGCGGTTGCTGCCCTCAAGGAGTGGTGGGCGGGACAGGACTGACGTTTCACGTGAAACCGGCTGTCGATGAGGTTCCGTGTTTCACGTGAAACACGGGACCACTGCCGCTGCTACTTCAGGTGGGTGAGGCAGAGCACGACGCTGGAGCGGTGCCGACGGCCCCCGGTGCTCTCGGTGTACGCGGAATACTTTTTGTCGCAGACCGAGGTGTCGGAGGTGTCGTCGTGGACCTCCGACACCTGGTAGGTCGCGGTAGATGAGCCGCAGTCCACGGACTCCATCTTGGGGTCTGACGCGGTGCCCTTGTTCTGCATGCAATCACCGACCGCAGCTTTCTGAGCGTCGGAACCGAAGATGCTGTTCCAGACGGAGTTGAAGCCGACCAGTCCGCCGATCACCACGCCGATGATCACGAAGGCCAGCACCACACGGGTGATCTTCTTCCCCACGGTGTCCCGCGGAGGAACGGACGGAGGGGGCGTCGGTCCGGGGCCGGGGCCGCCGTACGGTTGCTGCGGAAGCGGTCCCTGTTGCGGATAGGTATGACCATCCTGCGGAGCCGGACCACCTTGAGGCTGTCCGTTTGGAGCGGTGGGTGTCTGTGGGTACGGGTTCTGACCGTACGGATTCGGTCCGTACGGGCTTTGCCCCTGAGGCGGTGTGGTCACGGAAGTCCCCCTGAACCTGCTGCGACTCTTGCAGGTGATCGACGCCCCGTAACGTACCTGGTCATACGAATCCGCTACGGCAGCTGCGGCTTCGTCGGGCGAGCGGGAGTTCCGCGGTGCCTGAAGCGGACCAGTGCCGCGACGACGACCGCATAGAGGCCCGCCACCACGATGAGCAGAACAGCCGACCTTCCGTCCGGCGGCAGCATGAGAGATGCCACCGCAGCGGCGCCGACGAAGGCGACGTTGAACAGGACGTCGTAGATGGCGAAGATCCGGCCGCGGAAAGCATCATCGACCGATGACTGAACGACCGTGTCCGTGGAAATTTTTGTCCCCTGCGTGGTGAGGCCGAGCAGAAACGCCGCGGCCAGCATCGGCTCCGGAGCGAAGAACAGGCCGAGAGCAGGCACCAGCACCGCCCCTGTGGCGGCGCAGCATGCGATCCAGCCGGACGTGCCGAGCCGGGAGATGGCCCAGGGGGTGACGACAGCAGCCGCGAAGAAGCCCGCTCCTGACACCCCGACGGTGATGCCGAGCAGGGCCAGGCCACCGGACTCGTTGTCCGCCCAGGAGTATCGGCACAGCATCAGCACCATGACGGTCAGCGCTCCGTAACAGAAGCGGACCACGGTCATTGCGGCGAGGGCACGCGCAGGTCTGCGCCGTCCCGCGAGATGACGCAGGCCCTCCACAAGTCCCCGCGCGGTGCTCAACAGCGCTTCTCCCAGGCGTGGTTGGAGCATCCCGGGGTCAGGTCCGAGGAGATCCGGCGGCATGCGCAGGGCGGTGAGGGACGAGCAGAGATACAACGCGGCAGAGAGCAGCACGATGACCGCGTTCCCATCCGCGCCGACGAGGCGGACAACGAAGGCGAGCCCGCCGCCTGCCGTCGCGGCGAGCGTTCCGGCTGTCGGAGACAGGGAATTGGCCATGACGAGTTGCTCCCCGCCGCCGACCACACGAGGAAGCGCGGCCGAAAGTCCGGCCAGGACAAAGCGGTTCACCGCGGTCACGGACAGGGCCGAGACGTAGAAGAGCCAGTCGGGTACCTCGGCCGCGACCAGCGCAGCTGTTCCGGCGGCCAGCAGAGCCCGTAGCAGATTGCCGTACAGCAGGACCTGCCGGCGCCGCCACCGGTCGAGCAGTACGCCGGTAAAGGGGCCGAGGAGGGAGTACGGGAGCAATAGGACCGCCATGGCGGAGGCGATGGCCGCAGGTGAGGTCTGTTTCTCGGGTGAGAAGACGACGAAGGCGGCGAGTGCGACCTGGAAGACGCCGTCAGCCGCCTGGGAGAGGAGCCGTGCGGCGAGGAGCGAACGGAAGTCGCGCAGACGGAGTAATACGCGGAGATCGCGCACAGCATGCATGGTGCACAGCCTCACACAGCCCGCAGGCCCCCGGGTGGAATACCCGGGGGCCTGCGATCGGACGATGCGGCGGCTCAGCGCTCGACGTCGCCCTGGATGAACTTCTCGACGTTCTCGCGCGCCTCGTCGTCGAAGTACTGCACCGGCGGCGACTTCATGAAGTACGAGGACGCCGAGAGGATCGGACCGCCGATGCCCCGGTCCTTGGCGATCTTCGCAGCGCGCAGCGCGTCGATGATGACGCCGGCGGAGTTCGGGGAGTCCCAGACCTCAAGCTTGTATTCGAGGTTGAGCGGGACGTTACCGAAGGCGCGTCCCTCCAGACGGACGTAGGCCCACTTGCGGTCGTCCAGCCAGGCCACGAAGTCCGACGGACCGATGTGGACGTTGTCCTCGCCCAGGTCACGGTCCCTGATCTGGGAGGTGACGGCCTGCGTCTTGGAGATCTTCTTGGACTCCAGGCGCTCGCGCTCGAGCATGTTCTTGAAGTCCATGTTGCCGCCGACGTTCAGCTGCATCGTGCGGTCCAGGATGACTCCCCGGTCCTCGAAGAGCTTGGCCATCACACGGTGCGTGATGGTGGCGCCGACCTGGGACTTGATGTCGTCGCCGACGATCGGCACACCGGCAGCGGTGAACTTGTCCGCCCACTCCTTGGTTCCGGCGATGAAGACCGGGAGAGCGTTGACGAACGCGACCTTGGCATCGATGGCGCACTGCGCGTAGTACTTCGCGGCGTCTTCGGAGCCGACAGGGAGGTAGCAGACCAGGACGTCGACCTGCTTGTCCTTGAGGACCTGGACGATGTCGACCGGAGTCTCCTCGGACTCCTCGATGGTCATGCGGTAGTACTTGCCCAGACCGTCGAGAGTGTGGCCCCGCTGGACCGTCACGCCGGCGTTCGGCACGTCACAGATCTTGATGGTGTTGTTCTCGCTGGCGCCGATGGCGTCCGAGAGGTCGAGGCCGACCTTCTTGGTGTCGACGTCGAAGGCGGCCACGAACTCGATGTCACGCACGTGGTAGTCACCGAACTGCACGTGCATGAGGCCGGGCACGCGGCTGTTCGGGTCGGCATCCTTGTAAAACTCGACGCCCTGTACCAGCGAGGCGGCGCAGTTGCCCACGCCGACGATGGCTACGCGTACCGAACCCATTCCGGTTGCTCCCTGTGTTGTCGATGAGACCCTGCTGCGCAGGCCCTCATGTGGTGGTGTCATCGGACGGATCCGGCCGGGTACCACCCCGGTGCCGGGGCAGGCCGCCCGTGTTTCCTGGAGAGTCCTTCTTGTCCCGCTCGGCGGGCTCGGGCGCACGCTGATCGCGCCCGGCGCGCTCGCTCTCGATGAGCCCGTTCAGCCAACGGACTTCGCGCTCCACGGACTCCACGCCGTGGCGCTGTAGTTCGAGGGTGTAGTCGTCCAACCGCTCGCGGGTGCGGGCCAGCGATGTGCGCATCTTTTCGAGGCGCTCCTCCAGCCGGCTGCGGCGGCCTTCCAGCACGCGCATCCGTACGTCCCGCGATGTCTGGCCGAAGAAGGCGAAGCGGACACCGAAGTGCTCGTCCTCCCATGCGTCCGGTCCGGAGTGGGAGAGCAGTTCCTCGAAGTGCTCTTTTCCTGCTGCGGTCAGTCGGTAGACGATCTTCGCCCGGCGCCCTGTCAGCGCCGCGGCGGGTGCGCCGTCCGGGGCACCGCCCGTCTCCTCCATGAGCCAGCCGCTTGCGACCAGTGCCTTGAGGCAGGGGTAGAGGGTGCCGTAGCTGAATGCACGGAAGACCCCGAGCGAGGTGTTGAGCCGTTTCCGCAGCTCATAGCCATGCATCGGGGACTCACGAAGCAGACCGAGGACGGCGAACTCAAGGACGCCGGAGCGTCTGCTCATCCTTCGCCTCCCTGTCCTCGGGCGCTCTTTATGTCGTGCTGATGTATCGAAGCGATACATCCAGACGATAGAACGGCCGCTTGGGCGGAACAAGTGGGGGGACGGTGAACGGCGTCACATCACCGATTCGTACTACCCAACCTGACTGATTTGGAGGGAATTTCAACCCTGGGCAGGTTTTGGCCCTGCGTAGTCTGTGCGGCATGCAGATCGCCGGGAACCGTGAGGCCAGATGTGGCGTCGCCGTTTCCGGTGCGGTGCGGCTCGCTGGTCAGGTGCGGGTCGTGCGTCGGGGGGACCTGAAGATAACTGCCGCCATCAGGCGACGAGATAGCGCGCCTGTCCGAGGAGTATTCGTTCCATGAGCGAGCACCGTCGCAAACCGCCGGAGCCACAAGGTGGTGGACGTGCCGCGGCCCGACGCGCCGCACAGCAGTCGTCGGGGCGTCGAGCTGCGCCTTCGCGCGGCTCCGCCGCCGATCCTGCGCCCAACTCAGAACCGGATGGCCAGGAACGGCCGTCCGGCGGACGGGCCGAAGCCCGCCGAGCCGCCCAGCGTGGTGGTCGTCGGCGGGCCTCCGATACCGCGGCGATGGCGTCCGGCGGTGGGAATGGGGGCGGAGGGCGCCGCGGAGGCGGTGGCGGAAGTGGTCCTGAGGGAGGGCGAGGACGCGGCCGTGGCAGCGGAAAGCCCGGCAAGAAGCGGTTCATCGACTACCCGCGCTACAACCGCGTCGGCTGGCGCCGCTTCGTGCCGTCCTGGAAGCTGGTCACCGCCCTGTGCATCGGCTTTGCCGGCCTGATCGTCGGCGCCGCAGGCATAGCGCTGGCGTTGGTGCAGGTTCCCGATGAGAACGCCGCCGCCAAGCAGCAGAACAATGTCTACCTCTGGTCCAATGGCGATGTCATGGCCCGGGACGGTGAGACGAACCGGCAGAACGTCAAGATCGCCGACATTCCGGTCTCGATGCAGAATGCGGCGATTGCCGCGGAGAACGCCTCGTTCAAGTCGGACTCGGGTGTGGACCCCGTGGGTATCGGCCGCGCGCTTCTGAACATGGCCAAGGGTGGCGACACTCAGGGCGGGTCAACCATCACTCAGCAGTACGTCAAGAACGCGATGCTGAGTCAGAAGCAGACCCTGGACCGGAAGTTCAAAGAGCTCTTCATCTCGATCAAGGTGGGCTGGAAAGTAGGCAAGCCGCAGATTCTGCAGGGCTACCTCAACACCAGCTACTACGGGCGAGGGGCCTACGGAATCCAGGCAGCGGCTCAGGCGTACTACGGCAAGAACGCCTTCGATCTGAAGCCGGACGAGAGCGCCTTGCTGGCGACTGTGCTCAAGGGTGCCGACCTGTACGACCCGGCCGGCGGTACGGGCCCGAACTCCTCGAGGGCGGCGAACACCAAGCGCGCCCAGGACCGCTGGTCCTGGGTTCTCGACCGAGAGGTCGAGACGGGGCTGATGACAAAGACCGAGCGGGACAAGTACCAGAAGTTCCCCATGCCCGAAGCGCCGAAGCCGGTGGCCAGCAAGGCCGGCCAGATCGGCTATCTGATGGATACGGCGAAGAAGTACGTCCTCAAGCATGCCGATATCAGCGAAGCGCGGTTCGACAAGGGCGGCTATCAGATCCAGACGACCTTCGACAAGGCGAAGACCGAGTACCTCGCCGCTGCTGTGAAGAAGGTCGACAAGAAATACATCGACCCGGAGAAGCGGGAAAAGGACCAATACGTTCAGTTCGGTGCCGCCTCGGTGGTGCCGGGAGACGGCAAGATCGTCGCCCTGTACGGCGGCGAGGGCTACGACAAGGGCCACTTCAGCAACAACGCCGACACCTTCGGCGTGCCGGTCGGCTCGACCTGGAAGCCGTTCGTCCTCGCGGCGGCGATGAAGGACGGGACGAAGGCGAGCGGTGGTCAGCCGATCTCGCCGGAGAGCAAGTACAACGGCAACGACCATCTCAAGGTGAAGGACCGAGACGGCAACTACGTCCTGAAGAAGGACAACACGCCCTTCTACCAAGTCAATGAGAGCGACCGTCCCTGGGGCTACATCTCCCTGGTCAAGGCGATGGAGCAGTCCGTCAACACCCCGTTCGTCCAGCTCGGCATGGACGTCGGGATGAACAAGGTGCGGGACATGGCGCAGGCCGCCGGAATCTCGGAGAGCAGTTTCGACAAGAGCCTCAACCCCTCCTTCGCGCTGGGCACCTCCACGCCGAGCGCGATCCGCATGGCCGACGCCTACGGAACCTTTGCCAAGTCGGGGACGAAGGTCGAGCCGTATTCGGTGACCGCGGTGAAGTTCCAGGGTGAGGACCTGCCGGGCTTTGACAAGCCCAAGCATGAGACGGCGATGGACCCGAAGATCGCCAACAATGTGACCAAGGTGCTGGAGAACGTCATCCAGAACGGTACGGCCAAGGACGCGCAGCGGCTGGGCCGGCCGGCGGCGGGTAAGACCGGCACCACCGACGAGAACAAGTCGGCCTGGTTCGTCGGCTACACCCCGCAGCTCTCCACGGCCGTCACGATGTTCCGTGAGGACCCGAAGAATCCGCGCCAGCTGTCCATGAACGGGGTCGGCGGTTTCGACTCGATTCACGGTGGTGCTCTGCCGACCGAGGTGTGGACCGAGTACATGTTGCAGGCCATGAAGGGCGTCCCATCGGTGCCGTTCCCGGCCGCCGAACCCATCGGGCAGCGCGCCGACGAGGAGGGCATGCCGCCGCCCCAGCAGACTGCACCGCCGACACCGCCGCCGTCCAAGGCCGCGACCGGGACGCCTACGCCCCCGGCGACCCCGTCTCACACGCCGTCCTCTCCCACCCCGACCGAGACCTGCGCCGAATGGGACGTTCACTGCCACACCAGCGGTGGCACGACCACCAGCGGTAGTACCGGAGGTCTACCGGGCGGCAGCACCGGCGGCGAATCGAGCCCGCCCCCTGACGCGACCACCGGCAGCAGTGGAGATGCCACAGGCGGCTTGTTCGGAGGCCCCGGCGGCAAACACCACCCCTGATCGCCGACCGTTTCACGTGAAACATCGCCTGTTTCACGTGAAACATGAAGCTACGAAGCCCCCGACCCGACTTATCCGGGCGGGGGCTTCGCCATGGCCGTCCGAGGTCTGTGCGGCAGGATGGGGTCATGACGAGCGTGCGACAGGACGAGCCCGTGCGGCCGACGACACGGGATGAGGTGGCGGCGGCTGGGAGCGAGCTGATCGGGGGGCCGATAGGTCGTCGCGCGCTGCTCGGTACGAGCTGGCTGACGCCCGTCCGGATCATCGCGCTCGTCACCATCGGTATGTTCGCGCTCGGCATGGTGCAGAAGCTGCCCTGCTACAACACTGGCTGGTTCTTCGGCGCCACGAGCCAGTACACGCATGCCTGCTACTCCGACATCCCGCATCTCTATGCGGGCCGGGGATTTGCCGACGGCCTGATCCCCTATTTCGACCGGTTGCCCGGCGAGATGAACTACCTCGAGTATCCCGTGCTGACCGGTGCCTTCATGGAGGTCGCCTCCTGGATGACTCCGCACAGCGGGTTGATCCAGTACCGCGAGCAGGTCTACTGGCTGGTCAACGCCGGCATGCTGCTGGTCTGCGCCGCGGTCATCGTGGTGTGCGTGACCCGCACCCACCGGCGACGTCCCTGGGACGGACTCCTCGTCGCCCTGGCACCCGCCTTCGCCCTCACTGCCACCATCAACTGGGACCTGCTGGCGGTTGCTCTGACCGCGGCGGGGATGCTGGTGTGGTCACGTAGTCGCCCGTTGGCAGCCGGCGTCCTGATCGGGCTGGCGACCGCGGCGAAGCTGTACCCGGTGCTGTTGCTGGGGCCGCTGCTGATGCTGTGCTGGCGCTCGGGAGCCTGGCGTGCGTACGGGAAGACCGTGGCCGGCGCGGTGGTGGCCTGGCTTGTGGTGAACGTGCCGGTGATGATTGCCCACGATTCGTCCGGGTTCCACATCCGGGAGGGCTGGACGAAGTTCTACACCTTCAGCCAGGAGCGGCCGATCGACTTCGGTTCGGTCTGGCTGCTGATCTCGCAGCGCACCGGGAACTTCCTTGCGGACGTCAACACGTACGCCATGCTGCTGATGATTCTGGGCTGTGGTGCGATCGCGCTGCTGACTCTCTACGCCCCGCGTCGGCCACGCTTCGCGCAGCTGGCATTCCTGGTTGTCGCCGTCTTCGTTCTCACCAACAAGGTCTACTCGCCGCAGTATGTGCTGTGGCTGATTCCGCTTGCGGTACTGGCCCGGCCGCGCTGGCGGGACTTCCTGATCTGGCAGGCATGCGAGGTCATGTACTTCCTGGGGATCTGGATGTACCTCGCCTACACGGGGAACGGCGACAAGCATCAGGGGCTGCCACTGGAGGGCTACCAACTGGTCATCGTCGTGCACCTCTTGGGCACTCTCTATCTGTGTGCCGTGGTCGTACGGGACATCCTTATGCCGGAGCGCGACGTGATCCGCAGGGATGGCGACGACGATCCGTCGGGCGGTGTCCTGGACGGGGCACCCGATGTGTTCGTGCTTGGGCAGGCGTATCGCGAGCCGCGGCACGCGGGCCACTTCGAGGGTGCGCCAGAAGTGCGCTGGGGCTCCGTGCGGGAATGAGCCGCGGGGCACGTAAGCACAGGGGCCCGGTGCCGCAGACATCTCTGCGGCACCGGGCCCATGACGTTCCGGAAAGCCGGGGTGCTCGGCCGGCTCAGCGTTCCACGAGGCGGTCGTACTGCGTGGTGGTGTGCCGCAGATGGGCCACCAGTTCCTCGCCGACCTGCGGCTCGGGAGCGTCTCCCGGGACGAACAGGATCGACACCTGCATGTGAGGAGGCTCTGCGAACCAGCGTTGCTTGCCGGCCCACACGTATGGCGCGAGATTGCGGTTGACGGTTGCCAGGCCGGCGCGGGCCACGCCCTTGGCGCGCGGCATCACACCGTGCATCGCCTTGGGCGACTCCAGACCGACACCGTGCGAGGTGCCGCCGGCCACCACGACCAAGTAGCCGTCGGAGGCCACTTTCTGCTGGCGGTAGCCGAAACGGTCGCCCTTGGCGACGCGGGTGACGTCGAGCACCGAGCCGCGGTACTCGGTCGCCTCGTGGTCGCCGAGCCAGAGCCGGGTCCCGATACGGGCGCGGAAGCGAGTCTGCGGGAACTGCTGCTGGAGACGGGCGAGTTCGGCGGCCTTGAGGTGACTGACGAACATGGTGTGCAGCGGGAGGCGGGCGGCGCGCAGCCGGTCCATCCAGCCGATGACCTCCTCGACCGCGTCGGACCCGTCGGCCCGGTCCAGCGGCAGGTGGATCGCGAAGCCTTCGAGCCGGACGTCCTCGATGGCCGCGGCCAGCTTCGGCAGGTCGTCCGGCAAGACGCCGTGCCGTTTCATGCTGCTCATCACCTCGATGACGACGCGGGCGCCGACCAGGCCGCCAACGCCCTCGACCGAGGAGACGGAACGAATCGCCCGGTCGGGCAGCGGCACCGGTTCCTCACCGTGCCGGAACGGGGTCAGGACGAGCAGGTCGCCGCTGAAGTAGTCCTTGATGTGGGCCGCTTCGTAGGTCGTGCCGACCGCGAGGATGTCGGAGCCGAGGCGGGTGGCTTCTTCGGCGAGGCGCTCATGGCCGAAGCCGTAACCGTTGCCTTTGCAGACCGGGACCAGCCCGGGGAACTGCTGGAGAACGTTCTGCTGATGCGCCCGCCAGCGCGCGGTGTCGACGTAGAGGGTGAGCGCCATGGCCGTGCCCGGAACCTTTCTCGTGGCTGGGGTGTGTCGGGGATACGAAGGGGTGAGGTGAAGCGGTCAGCGACGCGACATGTAGATGTCGAGGGCCTTGTGCAGGAACTTGTTGAGCGGGAAGTCCCACTCGCCGAGGTACTCCGCCGCCTGCCCACCCGTGCCGACCTTGAACTGGATCAGGCCGAAGAGGTGGTCGTTCTCGTCCAGGGAGTCGCTGATGCCGCGGAGGTCGTAGACCGTGGCACCGAGCGCATAGGCGTCGCGCAGCATCCGCCACTGCATCGCGTTGGACGGCCGAACCTCACGCTTGTGGTTGGCGGAGGCGCCGTAGGAGTACCAGACATGGCCACCGACGATCAGCATCGTGGCGGCGGCGACGTTCTCGCCCTCGTGGCGGGCGAAATAGAGCCGCATGCGGTTGGGGTCCTCGGAGTTGAGGGCCTGCCACATCCGCTCGAAGTAGCTCTGCGGCCGCGGCCGGAAGTGGTCGCGCTCCGCGGTGATCTCGTAGAGCCGCTGCCACTCGGCCAGATCGTTGAAGCCTCCCTGGACGACCTCGACGCCGGCCTTCTCGGCCTTCTTGATGTTGCGGCGCCACAGCTGGTTGAAGCCCTTGTGGACATCCTCCAGGGAGCGGTTGGCCAGTGGCACCTGGAAGATGTAGCGCGGCTGTACGTCGCCGAACCCGGCACCGCCGTCCTCGCCCTGCTGCCAGCCCATCCGACGCAGCCGGTCGGCCACCTCGAAGGCACGCGGCTCGATGTGGGTTGCCTCCACATCCCGCAGGCGCTTGACGTCCGGGTCCTGGATGCCGGACTTGATCGCCGTGGAGTCCCACCGTCGGATGATGACCGGCGGACCCATCTTCACGGAGAAGGCACCCTGCTGCTTGAGGTGCTTGAGCATCGGCTGGAGCCAGTCCTCCAGGTTCGGTGCGAACCAGTTGATGACCGGCCCCTCGGGGAGGTAGGCGAGGTAGCGCTTGATCTTGGGCAGCTGGCGGTAGAGGACCAGGCCGGCGCCGACCAGCTCGCCATTCGCGTCGAACCACCCCAGGCTCTCCGAGCGCCACTCAGCCTTGACGTCAGCCCAGGCCGGGACCTGCATGTGGCTGGCCGCGGGCAGGCTCTGGATGTATGCCAGATGCTGCTCTCGGCTGATGGTCCTCAGGGTCAGGCTCATGCGGGGCGCTCCTCGGCAGGTGTGTCCCCATGGTCGGGGCTCCGGCTCTCGCGCCGAAGCCTACTGGGGAGCGCCCCGTTCAGACGTACGGGAGCGGGCCCGTACGCGTACTCGCGGGCTAGCCGAGTACACCGCCGAAGAGCCCGCCGTGTGCCATACCGATAAAGAAGCCGACGGCCGATGCTCCGAGTCCGATGATCAGCAGGAAGCGTTCACCGGTCGTCGCGGAGATGAACTGGCCCCACATGCCGGCGAAGATCCCGAGCAGGCCGGCCCAGGAACTGACCAGGTGCAGGCTGTGGGAGAAGGTGGTGAAGATGGCAATCGCGCCGAGGGCCACCGTCACGGCGACCATGGTGTTCTCGACGGGATGAGCCTTGCCGTCGCTGTTCAGAAGCGAGAGAAGACTCCGCTGGGTCCGTACTGCCTGTGCCATGCGGCACCTCCGATGACAGGGCGGCGCACTGTAACGCCGCTCACACCCGTTCTGTTCCAGATTGGGGGGTGGACCGGCCGGATTTCAACCGGGAGCCCCAGGGGAGGTACTGTGTACGGTCTGCGCCCATGTCTGTCCGGATGACCCGGACCGGCTCGGCGTGGAACGCATCATGACCCTCCTGCCACGGAACGACCGTGGCCGCTGAGTCCAAAGGAGGTGGGTTCTACATGCGTCACTACGAGGTGATGGTCATCCTCGACCCCGATCTCGAGGAGCGCGCTGTCTCCCCGCTGATCGAGAACTTCCTCTCCGTCGTCCGTGAGGGCAACGGAAAGGTCGAGAAGGTCGACACCTGGGGCCGTCGTCGTCTCTCGTACGAGATCAACAAGAAGCCCGAGGGCATCTACTCGGTCATCGACCTCCAGGCCGAGCCTGCGGTCGTCAAGGAGCTCGACCGTCAGATGAACCTGAATGAGTCGGTCCTCCGGACCAAGGTCCTCCGTCCCGAGACCCACTGAACGCGACAGCGTCCAGCGGTAACCGGGTTCGAGTAGCAGCAACACCAGCAGCCAGCAGCACACCCGCCGAGAGGTTCCCCTAATGGCAGGCGAGACCGTCATCACGGTTGTCGGCAATCTTGTCGACGACCCCGAGCTGCGCTTCACCCCGTCCGGTGCGGCGGTCGCGAAGTTCCGCGTCGCGTCCACTCCCCGCACCTTCGACCGTCAGACCAATGAGTGGAAGGACGGCGAGAGCCTGTTCCTGACCTGCTCGGTGTGGCGTCAGGCGGCGGAGAACGTCGCCGAGTCCCTCACGCGGGGTACCCGCGTGGTCGTGCAGGGCCGCCTCAAGCAGCGGTCGTACGAGGACCGCGAGGGCGTGAAGCGCACGGTCTACGAGCTCGACGTCGAGGAAGTGGGCGCGAGCCTGAAGAACGCCACGGCCAAGATCACCAAGACTGGTGGTCGCGGTGGTCAGGGCGGCGGCTTCGGCGGCGGTCAGCAGGGCGGTGGCGGCCAGGGTGGCGGCGGCTGGGGCGGCGGCCCCGGCGGCGGTCAGCAGCAGGGCGGCGGCGGTGCTCCCGCCGACGACCCGTGGGCGACCAGCGCTCCTGCCGGCGGCGGCCAGCAGGGTGGCGGTAGCGGTGGTGGCTGGGGCGGTAGCTCCGGCGGCGGCTACTCGGACGAGCCGCCCTTCTAGGTCCGTACAGCTGGCTCGTCTCCGCGCTGTTTCACGTGAAACAGGGCTGTGAAACGGCCAGGGGCCTTGGGGCGTCAGCACAAACTTCTTGAACTCACTGGAGAGAGACAATGGCGAAGCCGCCTGCTCGCAAGCCTAAGAAGAAGGTTTGCGTGTTCTGCAAGGAGAAGATCTCCTACGTCGACTACAAGGACACGAACCTGCTGCGGAAGTTCATCTCCGACCGCGGCAAGATCCGTGCCCGCCGGGTGACCGGCAACTGCACTCAGCACCAGCGTGACGTCGCGACGGCTGTGAAGAACAGCCGTGAGATGGCGCTGCTGCCCTACACGTCCACCGCGCGATAAGGGAAGGGTGACCGAATCATGAAGATCATCCTCACCCACGAGGTCTCCGGCCTCGGCACCGCCGGCGACGTCGTGGACGTCAAGGACGGTTACGCCCGTAACTACCTGGTCCCGCGTGGTTTCGCGATCCGCTGGACCAAGGGCGGCGAGAAGGACGTCGAGCAGATCCGTCGCGGTCGCAAGATCCGCGAGATTGCCACGATCGAGCAGGCCAACGAGGTCAAGGGCCGGCTTGAGGGCGTCAACGTGAAGCTGGCCGTTCGCGCCGGCGACGCGGGCCGCCTGTTCGGCTCCGTCACCCCGGCCGACGTCGCCTCGGCGATCAAGGCTGCCGGTGGCCCGGACGTCGACAAGCGTCGCGTCGAGCTCGGTACGCCGATCAAGACCCTGGGCGCGCACCAGATCTCCGTGCGTCTGCACGCCGAGGTCGTTGCGAAGCTCGGCGTCGAGGTCGTCGCCGCGTAATCGCAGCACAACGCTGAAGGGCCGCATCCCGGAGACGGGGTGCGGCCCTTTGCCGTATGTGCCGGTGGGCAGGTCCGGTCTCAGTCCTCGTCCTGGGCATGCTTGTAGAGCTTGGCGATTTCGTCGTTGAAGTACGCGGCGTAGGAGACATCGTCCTCGTCGCCGCCGCCCTGATGGCCGCCGAGGACGCCGATGACCGTGCCCGTGTGACTCTTGGGGTCGTAGTCGGCCAGCCAGGGGCTGCCGCTCGTGCCACCCTCGAAGTCGGTGCACTGGATCCGCAGCTGGGTGTCGCTGAACTTCATGGTGCGGTTCTGGCAGGTAATGGGCGTGTTACGGCTGGTGGGATAGCCGGTGATCTTGACCTTGTTGTCGAAGCCCCGGTCGATGCCGAGGGTATTGCCACCCAGCACGTCCTGGATTTCCTTGCCGTTCTTGCTGTCGAGCACGAGGAAGGCGACGTCGGCGTTCTCGTCGTTCGACTTGATCCAGCGGTCGTCGACGATCACCTTCTTGACCTTCCACAGGCCGGTGGGTTCGTCGCCGTTGCGGTAGTCGGGGGCGAAGACGAGGTTGTCGATCGTGGCCCCGGCGTCACTGTCGAAGGCACAGTGCGCCGCGGTGATGAGCATGTTCCGGCCGGGGCTCTGCACCACACTGGCGGTGCAGAAGTGATCGCCGGAGTCGTCCTTGTCGAAGATCGCGCCGATCCGGGCGTTCTGTTCGGTGCGGCGCGGGGTGTACGCGTTGCCGTCGTCGGCCGGGGCCGTCGCGGAGGGCTCCTGGTCCGGTGGGGTCTGGTCGGAGTCGTCGGAGTCGCCGGATTTCCCGAAGCTGCTGCGGCCGACACTGGCCGTATCGGTTTCCTCGGCGGCGTAGCCCACCACGACAGTTGCCCCGACGATGATCATGGTCAGGGGCAGGATGGTTTTTCTGGCGAGCGGGCGCACACGGTCATTATCAACATGTGTTCGGGATTCCGGGATGGTTCAACGGGAGGCTCCCGTCACAATCCACCGGCCGGAGCGGGTGCGCAGCCACAGCGTCAGCATGCGCACGGTCATCATCAGAGCCATCGCCCACCACAGCGCGACCAGCCCGCCGCCCAGGGCGGGGACGGCCAGTGCCACCGGTGCGAACAGGGCCAGCGTCACCACCATCGCCCAGGCCAGGTACGGACCGTCTCCTGCGCCCATTAGGACGCCGTCGAGAATGAAGACGATGCCGGAGACCGGCTGGGTGACGGCTACGACCAGGAGAGTGGTGAGGAGCGGTCCCTGTACCGCGGGGTCGGAGGTGAACAGGGGGATGAAGGCCGGCCGGGCGAGCACGACCACCACGCCGAGGACCACGCCCGAGGCGATGCCCCACTGGACCATGCGGCGACAGGCGGCCTTGGCGCCGTCCCGGTCGCCCGCTCCGAGATAGCGCCCGATGATGGCCTGCCCGGCGATGGCAATGGCGTCCAGGGCGAACGCCAGCAGGGACCAGAGGGTGAGCACGATCTGGTGGGCGGCGATTTCGGCGTCGCCGAGCCGGGCGGCGACCGCGGTGGCGATCATCAGTACGGCACGCAACGAGAGGGTGCGGACGAGCAGAGGGACACCGGCTTGGGCGGAGGCGCGGATGCCCGCGGCGTCCGGGCGCAGCGCGGCTCCGTGGCGCCGGGCGCCACGGACCACGACGGTCAGGTAGACGGCGGCCATGCCGCACTGGGCTATGACGGTGCCCCAGGCGGAGCCCGCGATGCCGAGGCCGGCGCCGTAGACCAGGCCGACGTTGAGTACGGCGTTGGCGGAGAATCCTCCGATGGCGACGTACAGCGGGGTTCTGGTGTCCTGGAGGCCGCGGAGCACGCCGGTGGCGGCGAGCACGACGAGCATCGCGGGTATGCCGAGCGAGCTGATGCGAAGGTAGGTCGTGGCGTATGGGGCGGCGGTGCCGGAGGCGCCGAATATCTCGACGAGCCACGGTGCGGTGGGCAGCACGACCGCGATGACGGCGGCACCCAGGAGCAGGGCGAGCCAGATACCGTCCATGCCCTGGCGGATGGCCCCGGTGAGATCGCCGGCGCCGACCCTGCGGGCGACCGCGGCGGTGGTGGCGTACGCGAGGAAGACGAAAACGGAGACGGCGGTGGTCAGCAGCGCGGCGGCGATGCCGAGGCCGGCGAGCTGGGGGGTGCCGAGGTGTCCGACGACGGCGCTGTCGACCATGACGAAGAGGGGTTCCGCGACCAGTGCGCCGAAGGCGGGCAAGGCGAGCGCGATGATCTCGCGGTCGTGGCGACGGTCGGTGCGCCGCGGTGTCGCGGGAGCCTGTGACATGGACTCAATCTAATCTTCCACAGGTAAGTGATGCAACTGCCTTGTGATCCTTACTTTCCGTTGTGTGAGGCTGCCTTCTCCGCGTCGTTTGTCGCGATCTTGAACAGGTTGCAGAAGTTTTTCTCCCCCACAGCCTATGGATGAAAAAAGCGCAGGTCGGAGGCGTGAGGGTGGAGTGATTGTGTGCTTGTCCACAGATGTTTCCCCCGTGCCGTGCACAGGTTCTGGGGACTTCTCCACAGCTATGAGGCCGTCATCCACATGGCCTGTGGATAACCAGATTGGCGGACGGCCTCCACGGGCCTACCGTAGTCCGGCACCCGCCGCCTGTTCCGGCCTGAGGAATCGTCCGAACTCGACGCGCCGTAACCGGAGTCGGGCGTCTCGATTGTCAGAGCTGTGCCGTAAGAAAGAAGGGCACAGCAAGGTCCGCTTCGCGGACGGGAGGAGGTGCCGGGGTGAGCATGCCCGAGCCCGTGGAGGACCCCTGGGCGGACTCCGGTCCGAGCGACCGACTGCCGGCCGCCCGTTCCCGCCGCGGCGAGGGCAAGGGCCGCGGCCGCGGTGACCGCCAGGACCGCGGCGACGATGAGGGCGGCTCCTGGGCCGGTGGCTTCGAGCGGGTGCCCCCGCAGGACCTGGACGCCGAGCAGTCGGTGCTCGGCGGCATGCTGCTGTCCAAGGACGCCATCGCGGATGTCGTCGAGGTGCTCAAGGGCGACGACTTCTACCGCCCGGCCCATGAACTCGTCTTCCAGGCGATCCTCGATCTGTACGCCAAGGGTGAGCCGGCCGATCCCATCACCATCGCGGCGGAGCTGACCAAGCGCGGGGAGATCGCGCGGGTCGGCGGCGCATCGTATCTGCACACCCTCGTCCAGTCCGTGCCGACGGCCGCGAACGCCGAGTACTACGCGGAGATCGTCCACGAACGGGCCGTACTGCGCCGGCTGGTCGAGGCCGGCACCCGGATCACGCAGATGGGATACGCCGCGGACGGCGACGTCGACGAAATCGTCAACAGCGCCCAGGCGGAGATCTACGCCGTCACCGAGCAGCGGACCAGTGAGGACTATCTGCCGCTCGGCGACATCATGGAGGGCGCCCTCGACGAGATCGAGGCGATCGGCTCGCGCCAGGGCCAGATGACCGGCGTTCCCACCGGCTTCACCGACCTTGATTCCCTGACCAACGGTCTGCACCCGGGCCAGATGATCGTGATCGCGGCCCGTCCTGCCATGGGTAAGTCGACGCTCGCGCTGGACTTCGCGCGGGCCTGTTCGATCAAGAGCAATCTGCCGAGCGTGATCTTCTCGCTCGAAATGGGGCGCAACGAGATCGCGATGCGTCTGTTGTCCGCCGAGGCCCGGGTGGCGCTGCACCACATGCGATCCGGCAGCATGACGGACGAGGACTGGACGCGGCTGGCGCGGCGGATGCCGGATGTCTCGGCCGCCCCCCTGTACATCGACGATTCACCGAACCTGTCGATGATGGAGATCCGCGCGAAATGCCGCCGGCTCAAGCAGCGCAACGACCTGAAGCTGGTGGTCATCGACTATCTCCAGCTGATGCAGTCCGGCGGCTCGAAGCGCGCCGAGAGCCGTCAGCAGGAGGTCTCGGACATGTCCCGAAACCTCAAGCTGCTCGCGAAGGAACTGGAGCTGCCGGTCATCGCGCTCTCGCAGCTGAACCGTGGTCCCGAGCAGCGCACGGACAAGAAGCCGATGGTCTCCGACCTGCGTGAATCCGGTTCGATCGAGCAGGACGCCGACATGGTGATCCTGCTGCACCGCGAGGACGCCTACGAGAAGGAGTCCCCCCGCGCGGGCGAGGCCGACCTGATCGTGGCGAAGCACCGTAACGGCCCCACTGCGACGATTACCGTGGCGTTCCAGGGCCACTACTCGCGGTTCGTGGACATGGCGCAGACGTGAGGGAGGGCTGGTGTGGGATCTCAAATCCCATGTCGGAATCTCACGTCCAATGTCGGATCGATGTCGGATACGACACCGGCCGTGAGACCGCCCATGTCCTGTTGCAGTGCGGAAGGAATTGACCTCAACTTAAGTTGAGGTTCTAGGTTTGCCTCAATGGACACCATGAACTCCACCCTCCCCGCCAACGACGCCGACGAGCAGCGGATCCGCGAGTTGGTAGCGCGGTCCCAGAAGGCGCAGATCGACCCGGACGTGCTGCCTGCGCTGCACGCCGCAAACTTGGTGATCGTCAACTTGGCTGGTCGGCGCCTCTTCGGGCGTGATGCCTTCGCTTCGGCCATGGCCGAAGCGCTCTCTTCCCCGCTCAAGGACATCCGGACCTCGCTGGAGGTCGACGATATTCGGTTCACCACCCCCGACGTCGCCATCGTCAGCCTCACCAAGACCGTCCACGACGAACGGTACGAGACGGAGGGCTCGTCGGACCTGCCCTCGGTCGGTGTCATGACCTACGTCTTGACCCGCCAAGGCGACGACTGGCTCATCGCCCTGGCCCAGACGACACCGGTCCGCTGAGCCGACCAGAGGGCAATTTCCCCGAATGCCATGTCGTTTGAGAATCCGAACCATCAGCGTTCTCAGACGAAATGGCGACTCCCCCTGTCGAAAGCCCGTCGTCTGACGGATGCCCTGAGACAGGACAGCCCAGGTCAGTGGATCGACGGCCCGAACTGTTAACCGCGACCGGGCGAGAAAGCGAAACGGGCGCGAGACTCCAGCGTCCGACGCAGCGCGAGACAGCAGACGGAACCGCAGGCCACGAAGGCGGCGTCCGACACGAGCGCCGAGACCCTACAGCTGGGTAGGCTTCGCGACTTGATGCGTGTGCGCACGTAGTGCATGCGTAGTGCCGGCCGAGAGGGCACAGCGCGCACGCGAATCCGGGAGCCGGTTCGCGGTGGTAGCGGTCCGTACGGTCCGTAGCCACCTCCGTAGCTGCGATCGGCTGTCCGTTCGGGAGCCTGCTGTGGCCTGATGTGCCGGCCTGAACCGGTGACCGAGCCGCTGTCGCAGTCTGGAGTGGAAGCCCTGGGCGTTCACCGCGGTGGGGGGAGCGCCATGCGGCTCGGGCGGCCGATGTTCTGCCGCACTCAAGTTGGCGGATTCTCGCTCCCTCTCCCGCCTCTCTTCCGCAGCGGCAGAATCTCACCGCTCCGGGTTCGGGCACGCGGTTCCCTCCGACGAGTCGACGGCTTCGAATGGGCCGTCACCGTAGTCGTAGTCGAAGACGACTCCGGCGCGGTAGGGATAGCACGATCACCGAGAGGTCCCAAGCGCACAGGCGGGAAGCCCCCCACCGGTGCTCCCGGCCGCATCGCGGTGCCGGCTTCCGAAAGCTGGGCTGCGGTGCCCCATCGGATCACCCGAGTCAGGTGGTCCGGTGGGGCCGCTTTGGCGGGTGGAGGGTTTTGACCTTCAGGTTGGGTGAAGGCCGACAATCGCGTGCATGGACGACACCGAAGAGCTGTTGAGCATCGGCGCGTTTGCCCGGCGGGTCGGGCTGACGCCCAGTGCCCTGCGGTTTTACGACGACTGCGGGGTGCTGCGGCCGGCTCGGGTGGACGCGACGACTGGGTATCGGCACTACGCGGCGGGTCAGCGCGGGCGGGCGGTGCGGCTGCGGCGGTTGCGGGAGGCCGGGCTGGCGTTGGTGGATGTCGCGGTCGTACTGGACGGGCCCGGGGACGCGGCGCGTGGCGTACTGCGGGGGCATCTGGAGCGGACGCGGCGGTCGGCCAGTGCGGCCCAGACGGTGCTGGAGGGGTTCCTGCGCGATGTGGAGGGGGAGACGGAGTGCGGGCGGGTTCGGGCGCGGGCTCGTATCGGGGGCGCCGAACTCGCCAGCGCGGTACGGCAGGTGGCGCCCGCGGTGGCCGCTGGTGCGGCGCGTGCGGAGTTCCCGGTGCTGGGCTGTGTGCTGCTCGAACTCGTCGACGGCGAGGTCCGGCTGGTGGCCACGGACCGTTACCGACTGGCGGTGCGGGTACTGCGGTCCGCGGACTTCGAGGGCGGGCCGCGGCGGGTGCTGATCGACGCGGCCGCGGCGCGGGGGCTGGCGGACTGGGCCGTACGGCAGGGGGCGGTCGAGGTGGAGTGTGCGGAGGAGGAAGGGACGGGGACGGAGGCCGTCGCGGGGGTTCGGCTGCGGGGCGTGGAGGACTTCCCGGCGCGGTGGGAGGGCGAGGGTGCTGGGTGGAGCACCCGCGGGGAGTGCGGGGTGTTTCCGGATTACCGGTTGATGCTGGAGGGGCTGGCGGCCGGGCGGCATCGGATCATCACCGACCGGGGCGGGCTGCGGGACGCAATCGACGGGCGGGCCGGCGTGGTGTCGTTCACCGTCCGCGCGGATGGCGTGGCGGGACAGCGGAAGACCGGGGCGGAACTCGAAGTGGCGGGCGGGGAGCGGGACACCGTCCGGTTGCGGGCGGTGTGTACGGGACCGGCGCTGCGGATCGCCTTCGATCCGGCCGTACTTGTGCCGGCGCTGGAGGCCGGGGTGGGGCCCGATGTGTTGTTGGAGATCGCTTCAGCGGACCGGCCCGTCGTTGTCCGCTCCGCCGACCAGGGAAGTTTCACGACGTTGGTGATGCCGCTGCGCGACGTGCCGGCGCCGGCCGCACCGATGGTTGAGGCAGGGAGAGGCTGATGGCTGAGGAGAGCGGCACCCGGATGGATCCGGAGCTTCCGGTGGTGAGGTTGTGTGTCGAGGGGATGCGGGCGGAGGCGGACGGCCGGGCCGATGCGGCGCACACACTCTTCCGGCGGGCCTGGGACATCGCGGCCGACGACTACGAGGCGTGCATCGCCGCGCACTATCTCGCGCGGCACCAGAGCTCGCCCGAAGAGACGCTCCGCTGGAACCAGGAATGTCTGGACCGCGCTGACCTGGTGGGCGACGAGCGGGTACGGGGCTTCTATCCGTCGCTGTACGTGAACATCGGCCATGCGTACCAGAAGCTCGGCCAACTCGACCTGGCACACGCCTATTTCGTCCGGGCCGCCGAGTGTGTGTCCGAGATACCCGAGGGGCGGTACGGCGACTGGAACCGGTTCGCCGTCGCGGCGGGATTGCGGAGCACGGCTGAGGGGCTGCCGGGTCTGGAAGCCGGGGCGGGGGCCGCGGGCGAAGGTGGTGGTGAGCAGGCCGGGCCATGGGCCGTCGATGAGCGGATCGGCGAACTGCTGGCGCGGTGGTGTGCGCGGGCCGAGCTCCCGGCGCTCGGACTGACGCTCCCGGCCTATCTGGGCTACCTCGGTACGGACGACGACCGGCTGCGGCTGCGGACCGCGCTGCACATGGTGCATGCGGCGCGCCGGCTCCCGGAGGACGAGCAGACGATGCTCGGCGAGGTGATCGGGTCGGCCGCGCTGCGGTGACGTGGTGGGGGGAAGCGACGGGGCCGCCCTCGGTGGGTGGGCGGACGGCTGGACGGATGGGTGGGTGGCTCTGGCGTCGGGGGCGGTGGCCGGTAGAGGGTGATCCGTGGCGGGCAAATTGCCTGTCCATGAGCTTGATCGCTGTCGAGGAGTCTCAATGATGAAGTCAAGCCGCCTGCGTGACCGGCGGGGCGGAGGTGAAGAGCCGCCCGTCACGCAGCAGGGCCCACAGCACACTCG
>JOEL01000016.1 GCA_000720995.1 Streptomyces celluloflavus | reverse complement strand
GAGAGCCGGGCGGCCACTCCTCGGAAGCCACTGAAGGCAAGAAGCCATAAGCCACACCCGGCCCTCCCGGGCCGCCTAACAACTTACGGAGAGGCCATGTCCCGTCCAGCCCCCGGTCCGGTGCGCTTCGCACGCAACGGCGCCGTCCAGCTCGCCCTCACCGACCACGGCGGCACCGGCGGCGACCCCTTGCTGCTCGTCATGGGGCTCGCCGCCTCGCGCTTCTGGTGGCCGCAGGGGCTGCTCGACGCGCTGGTGGACCGCGGCTTCCACGTGGTGGTCTACGACCAGCGCGACGCCGGCGAGTCCACCCATCTGCCCTGTGCCCCTCGCCGCACCCCGCTCGCCACGCTCTTCCGCCGGCAACCCCCGGCCTACAGCGCCGAGGACCTGACCGACGACGCGGCCGCCGTCCTGGACGCCGTCGGCTGGGACTCGGCGCACCTGTTCGGCCACTCCATGGGCGGCCTCCTGGCCCAGCGCATCGCACTGCGCCACCCCGGCCGGGTGCGCAGCGTCACCTCCTCGTCCGCCCTGCCCAGCGATGCGAAGGGCCTGGGCGTACTGCGCTATCTGCGCCTGGGCACACCGCTGCGGATGGCCAGGATGCGCTTCCCGGAGGGGCGCGACGGCGACCTCGCCCTGGCGCTCGCGGTGGGCCGCGCCCTGGCCTCCCCCGGCTATCCGTTCGACGCGGACGAGGTGCGCGACACCGTCGCCCGGGAGGCGGCGCGGGGGATCGCCGGCTTTCGCGACCAGGATGCGCAGAGCCGCCAGATAGGCGCCAAGTGGCACGGCGGACGCCTCGCCGAACTGCGGATGCCCGCCCTCGTCCTGCACGGGGAGGACGACCAGATCCTGCGCACCGCGGCCGGCCGCCGTACCGCGGCGGCCATCCCCGGCGCCAGGCTCGTCACCTTCCCCGGGGTCGGCCACTTCCTGCCGCGCGAGGTCTGGCCGCGCTACGCCGACGAGATCCGGGCACTGGCGGACCGCGCGGCCGGGGCCACCGCCGCCTGACGTGTACCGCCGCACGGCCGTGCCACCGTCCTCGCGGGACGCGGACGGGTCCGCGTCGTAGGGCGGGTCCACGTCGTCGAGCGGGTCCGCATCGGCGGGCGGCGGGACGGCGTAAACGAGGTGCGTCGTCCGGAATCGCGGGCGCAGAATGCCCCATGCTGATCGATCACTGGCCCCTGCTGGGGCTGCGCGTGCGGACCTCCCGGCTGGAGCTACGGCTCCCCACCGAGGACGAGTTGGCCGAACTGGCCGACGTGGCCGCGCAGGGAGTGCACGAGCCGGGCCGGCGGCCGTTCCTGACGCCCTGGACGGATCTGCCGCCGGCCGAGCGGGCGCGCGAGACACTGCGGCGCCACTGGTCCCGGCGCGGCACCTGGACGCCGCAGGACTGGACGCTCGACCTGGCGGTCTTCGTGGACGGCCGCCCGGTGGGTGTGCAGGAAATGGAGGCCCGGAACTTCGGGATCCTCCGCGAGGTGGGGACCGCGTCCTGGCTCGGCCTCGGGCATCAAGGGCAGGGCATCGGCCGCGAGATGCGCTCGGCCGTGCTGCATCTGGCATTTGCCGGCCTCGGCGCCCATGAGGCCACGACGAGTTCGTTCACCGACAACGCCGCCCCGCTGCGCGTCTCCGACAAGCTCGGCTACCGGCCCGACGGCATCGCCCGGGACGTCCTGCACGGCAGCGCCGTCGTCTCCCAGCGGCTGCGCCTGACCCGGGACCGGTGGGAGCTGACGGACCGTCCGGAGGTCACCCTCAGCGGTCTGGCGCCCTGCCTGCGGGAGTTCGGCCTCGACCAGCCGGAACAGGTGTGAGGCTTGCGCGATCCGCCTGGGACGCGGCCAACTCCCGTGCTAATTCCGGCTTCCGGCCGAGCGTCCTGTGCGATTGCCGATGCCTCGGGCCACCCGACCGGAGCGGGCACGGGAAGTCGGGTCCGGCGGGGCGGGCCCTCCCTAACGTGAGTGACCGAAAGGGAAGGAGGCCGGAGTGCTGGAGCCGTTGAACCAGGCCATGGAGCACATCGAGCGCCACCTGGACCAGCGGATCGAGGTGGCCGAACTGGCACGGATCGCGGTGACGTCGGAGTACCACCTGCGGCGGCTGTTCTCCGCGCTGGCGGGGATCCCGCTGTCGGAGTACATCCGGCGCCGGCGGCTGACCGTCGCGGGTGCCGAGGTGCTCGCCGGAGAGCGCACCCTGCTGGACGTCGCGGTGCGCTACGGCTACGGCTCGGGCGAGGCGTTCGCGCGGGCGTTCCGTGCCCTGCACGGGGTCGGTCCCGGCGAGGCCAGGCGGACCGGCGCGGCGCTGCGCTCCCAGCCACGGATGTCCTTCCGCCTCGTCGTCGAAGGGAGCACCACCATGCGATACCGGATAGTGGAGAAGGAGGAGTTCCGTGTGGCCGGCAAGAGGGCTCGGGTCCCCCTCGTCCACGAGGGGGTGAACCCGGCCATCGCCGCGTTCATCCAGGGCATCGGCCAGGAGACGCTACGGCGTATCGAGGCGTTGTCCGACCAGGAGCCGGAGGGGATCGTTGCGGTGTGCGACAACCTCGCCGACAGCCGGGCGGAGGGCACCGAACTCGACTACTACCACGGCGTCGTGACCCGTTCCGCAACCCCTGAGGATCTGGACGCTCTCACCATCCCGGCGGGGACCTGGGCCGTCTTCGAGAACTCCGGGCCGTTCCCGCAGACGCTCCAGTACCTGTGGCGGGACGTGTTCACGCAGTGGTTCCCGTCGAATCCGTACCGGAGCAGGCCGGGTCCCGAGATTCTGCGCACACGGCTGTCGCCGGACGCGTCGGAGGCCGAGGCCGAGCTCTGGATCCCCGTGGAGCGGACGACGGCCTGAACCCACGGTGGTCTTGGGCCGGCTTCGGCCCAAGACCACCAGGACGCACGGGAGATGCCGGGCGACGGCGCGGACCGAGCCACACCGACGCGGCACGCCGAAGCGCCACGCCCCGGGGCCGCCGCCCGGTATTCACCCGGCGTGCCAGCGGGTGCCGTTAGTGTCGGGCACCATGAAAATTCTCGTACTTGGCGGCACCTCGTTCGTGGGCCGGGCGATCGTGGCGGAGGCGCTGCACCAGGATGCCGGGGTGACCCTGTTCAGCCGTGGCCGGACCGGCGCCGGTCTCTTCCCGAACGTACCGCGGCGCATCGGCGACCGGGACACCGGTGACTACACGGCGCTGCGCGACGGCAGCTGGGACGCGGTCGTCGACGTCAGCGGGTACGTACCGCGCCATGTCGGGCAGGCGATGGCGGCGCTCGGTGACCGGGTCGGCCGGTATCTGTTCATCTCCAGCAACGCGGTGTACGCCCGGACCGGCGTGGGACCGGGCTCGGACGAGGACACTCCGCGCCGGCCGCCGGTGCGCGACACCGAGGAGCTCACCGAGGACACCTACGGGCCCCTCAAGGTGGCCTGTGAGGACGATGTGGTCGCCCGGTACGGCGGACGGGCCACCATCGTGCGGCCGGGGAGGGTCGCCGGGCCGCACGACCCGTCGGACGTGTTCACCTACTGGGTGCGCCGGGGCGCCCGCGGCGGCCGGGTGGCGCTGCCGGGCCGCCCGGAGCAACCCGTGCAGATCGTCGACTCGCGCGACCTGGCCCGCCTCGTGGTGCGGCTGCTGGCGGACGACCGGCCCGGCGCGTTCCACGCCATGGGCCCGGCCGAGCCCACCACGCTCGGCGGGCTCATCGAGACCTGTGCGCACGTGGCGGGCCGCCAGGTCGAGATCGTGCCGGTGGCACCCGAGTCGGTCTCGCCGGTGTTGCCGCTGGTGCGGTCGGACTGGCCCTCCCAGCAGCGCAGTACGGCGCGCGCCCGGGCCGCCGGGCTGCCCGCGACCCCGCTGGCGGTGACCGCGGCCGATGTACTGGCCTGGGACCGCGAGCGCGGCGAGCCCGCGCTGTCGACCGGGCTGTCCCCGGCGCAGGAGGCCGAACTGCTCGCCGGAGCCTGACCGGCCCCCGTACGCCGCTCCGTGGCAGGCGACGCCGCGTCACTTGCCGTGGAGCGCCGGACACTTACCGGGCAATTCATTATGAGGGTTACGGCCGTGGGGCCTTGACTGCGCGTATGACGGTGGAGGATTATCAATGTAATCATCATGCTGAATAGGTCCAACCGCGGTGAACGGTGCATGGCGAACGATGGGCAGTGCACGGCGAACGGTGCGCGGCGGGTAAGTGGGTGAGCGAGTGAGTGACCGGGCGATCCGCGAGCGGGCGGCAGGCGTCCGCAGTGCTGTGGCCACCGCTCTCACCGCCGACACCGTCACCGCCGCGCCGTCGGGCACCACACCACCCGGTTGGTCCGCGACCCCGCACAGGAGCTCCCGTTGCGTATCGCCAACTTCTCCGGCCGCCTGGTCCTGATCGCCGACCACCGGGCGATCGACGTCGAGCAGGCCAGCGGCGGCCTCTTCTCCGCCGATCCGCAGGCCGTCTACGAGCGGTGGGCGGAATTCCGCGCCTGGGCCGGACAGGCGGAACTGCCGGCCGGGACGGCCTTCGCACCGTCCGCCCTCGGCTCGCCCGCCCCGGCTCCCCGCCAGCTCCTCGCCATCGGCCTGAACTACCGGGACCACGCCTCCGAATCCGGGTTCGCCGCGCCGGAGGGCCTGCCGCCGGTCTTCACCAAGTACGTCAGCAGCATCACCGGCCCGGTCACCGAGGTCACCCTCCCGCCGGGCGGCCACACCGACTGGGAGATCGAACTGGTCGCGGTCATCGGCAAGCGGGCCGAGCGGGTGTCCGAGGCCGACGCCTGGAGTCATGTCGCCGGCCTCACCGCCGGCCAGGACATCTCCGAGCGGGTCGTCCAACTCGCCGGTCCCGCACCGCAGTTCAGCCTCGGCAAGTCCTTCCCCGGCTTCGCCCCCATGGGGCCGTTCCTGGTCACCCCGGACGAGTTCACAAACCCCGACGACCTCGAACTGCGCTGCGCGATCAACGGCGAGGAGGTCCAGAAGGGCCGCACCCGCGACCTGATCTTCTCCGTACCCGCACTGATCGCCGGGCTGTCCGCGGTGCTGCCGCTGCTCCCGGGAGACGTCATCTTCACCGGCACGCCCGCCGGCGTGGGGCTCGGCCGCGACCCGCAGCGCTGGCTGGCCCCCGGCGACGAACTCGTCAGCGCCATCGAGGGAATCGGCGAACTGCGCCAGACTTTCCTCCCCGGCTGACGCCTCTGGCGCCCCGGCTGACGCCTCCGGCCCCCCGGCTGACGCCGCCGCCCGGCGCAACGAGAGGGTGCACCGCGCCGCCGCCCGGCCCGCGGGCTCCCTCTCCCGTCCACCCACCCGGCACGCATGTTGCCCAGCGCTCCGTCCGAGGAGTTACCCATGGCACTGCACCGTCTGACCTCCATCACCATGGGGGTTCCCCACCCCGCCGAAACAGCCGCCTACTACACCGACTTCGGTCTCTCCCCCGACGGCGACGGCTGGTTCACCACCCGCGACGCCGGCCGCCAACTCCGTATCGTCCACGCCCCCACCCGCCGCCTGGTCGAGGTCCGCGTCGGCGCCGACACCCCCGACGACCTGTCCGCCGCGGCCTCCCGGCTGCGGCGCCTGGGCATCGGGAGCCGGGCCACGGACAGCGCCCTGACCGCGTACGAAAGGACCACGGGGGTGCGTGCCGTCCTGGAGGTCGCCCCGCGCCTCACCCAGCCCGCCACCCCGCCCACCTCGTACAACGGCCCCGGTCGCGCGGAGCGCACCGGCACCCGCGCCCCCGCTGTCCTGCGTACCGCACCGGTACGGCCCGGCAAGCTCGGTCACGCCGTCGTCGGCACCACCGACTTCGCCGCCACCACCGCCTTCTTCCGCGACGGCCTGGGGTTCCTGGCCAGCGACTACCTCAAGGACACCGGAGCGTTCCTGCGCTGCTCCACCGACCACCACAACATCCTGGTGCTGGCCGCCCCCGTCGCCTTCCTCCACCACACCTCCTGGCAGGTCGATGACGTCGACGAGGTCGGCCGCGGCGCCGCCGCCATGCTGGAGCACCACCCCGAGCGGCACATCTGGGGACTGGGGCGGCACCACGCCGGGTCCAATTTCTTCTGGTATCTCAAGGACCCGGCCGGCAACTTCTCCGAGTACTACTCCGATATGGACTGCATCATCGACGACCAGCTGTGGACCCCCGACGTCCTCGAAGGCGCCAGGAGCCTGTTCACCTGGGGTCCGCCGCCGCCTCCGTCCTTCCTCCACCCGGAGGACCTGGCCGCGCTGATGACCGGAGCCCACAGTGCGGCGGGGTGACCGGTGACCGTCGAGTCACCGGCCGTCCACGACGTGGCGATCGTCGGCTTCGGTCCGGTCGGTCAGCTGCTGGCCCTGTTGCTGGGCCGGGCCGGACACGACGTCGTCGTCCTCGAACGCTGGCCGCGTCCGTACGACCTGCCGCGCGCCGTGAACTTCGACCACGAGATCGGCCGGATCTTCCAGGCCGCGGGCGTCGGCGAGCAGGTCGGCGCCGTCACCGCCCCGGTCCCCGACCACTACGAGTGGCGCAACCACAAGGGTGAACGGCTGGTACGGATCGACTGGTCCGGGACCGGCCCCTCCGGCTGGCCGACCACCAGCTTCTTCTCCCAGCCCGAGCTGGAGTCCGTACTGGCCACCGCCGTCGCCGGACTCCCCGCCGTCACCGTCCACCGCGGTCTGGAGGTGGTGGACCTGCGGGAGGCGGGCGACGGCCCCGTGCAGCTGACCGCCCGTACGCACACCTGCTCCGAACGGGCCTTCTCCGCCCGTTACGTCATCGGTGCCGACGGCGCCAACAGCTTCGTCCGCGGCCGGATGGCCACCTCCGTCACCGATCTGGGCTTCTTCCACGACTGGCTCATCGTCGACATCATTCCCCGTGACGAGGTGCCCTGGTCGCCCATGAACTGGCAGCTGTGCGACCCGAGGCGGCCGACCACCCTCGTCTCGGGCGGCCCCGGGCGCCGCCGCTGGGAGTTCATGCGCCTGCCCGGGGAGAGCGCCGAGCAGCTCAACTCCCGGGAAACCGCCTGGTCGTTGCTGAAGCCATGGGGCCGCACACCCGAGAACAGCACCCTCGAACGGCACGCCGTCTACACCTTCCAGGCGCGCTGGGCCGACCACTGGCGGCAGGGACGGCTGCTGCTGGCCGGGGACGCCGCCCACCAGATGCCGCCGTTCGCCGGCCAGGGCATGTGCTCGGGCCTGCGCGACGCGATGAACCTCGCCTGGAAGCTGGACCTGGTACTGGACGGCACCGCGGCCCCGGATCTGCTCGACACCTACACCAGCGAGCGCAGCGCGCACATCCGGCACGCCATAGGCATGTCCATGGTGCTGGGCCGGATCATGTGCGTCCTGGACCCCGAGGAGGCCGCCGCGCGCGACGCCCGCATGATCGCCGCCGGCGCCGATCCCGCACGCGCGCTGCCGCCCACACCGCCCCCCGTGCTCGGCGAGGGCGTCCTCCAGCGCGGCCCCGACGGCACCACCCGCTGCCCCCAGGCCGGCCACCTCACCCCCCAGCACCGCGTCAGCCACCGGGGCAGGACCGCACTGCTGGACGAGGTGACCGGCGGCGGCTTCACCGTCCTCACCGACGGCGCACTCCCCGACGGCACCCTCACCGCCGCCGACCGCGCCTTCCTCCACACCATCGGCGCGACCGTCGTACCGCTGCACTCCCCGGACACCCGGGACGCCCCCGCGCACGGCTACCTGGACACCGACGGCGGCTATCTGCCGCACCTGCGCGAGCACCGGCACATCGCGGCCGTCATCCGTCCCGACTTCTACCTGTTCGGCACCGCCACGACGCCCGCCCAGCTCCGCCTGCTGCTCGGACAGCTCCACGAACGGCTGCGGCTGCTCCCGGGGTCAGCCCGAAACCCGCGGACGGCGCCGCGCGCGTCACGTACGTTCACCACCGATCCGTAGGGAGACAAGTGGCTTACCCGCATGGGGCGCTGACGCCTCCTGTGGCGAACGAATAGTTGGGCGGTGGCCGAGGAGGCCGGCCATGGAGCACCGGACCGGATACCGGTGGACCGGGACGCGGCGGCCACGGCCAAGCGGCGGAAGCCTCGTCACGGTACCCACCGTGCGGTTGATGGGCCAGGGATGCCCACAGCCGGGGCGCACCCCACGTGGGCCGCGGGGAATTCCCGCATGCCACACTCCTGTTCGGTTTCGCTGCGCCGCGAATGGAAGCGGCCCACAGGAGAGGGAGAGCATGAGACGACCCGGGGTCCTGGCAGCCGTGTGTGTGGTGGCTGCCCTCTCGGTGACGGCATGTACGGCCACGGCTGCGCCGACCGCCTCGCCCGCCGCGCGTTCGCCGCAGACCGACGCACCGCGACCGACCCCGCCCGCGGCCAAACCACAGGAGGAAGTCCTCGGAGACCTGGTCTTCGCCGGCCATGGGTTCGGCCCGTACAAGGTGTTGAAACCCGCGGCCCCGGAGCGGGATTGCAAAGCCTTCGTCGTGTACCTGACCCGGAAGGTCCTGACCATGCAGCAGCGCCATCAGGCGGAGGAGCGGCTGCGGCAGCGCGGCTGGCAGCCGGGCAAGGCCGTGCCCGGGGGCGCCATACTCACGTCCGGCGAATGGACCGCGGGCCTTATCCCTGAGCCCGTATCCGATGAGGACCGGGAACAAGTGGCCCCCCACGAGGGAGTCTTCGCCCTGACCGCCTTGGGCAACTGCCGCCACCTGCGACGGTCCGCGCCGGCCTCTCTCACGCCGCCAACCCCGCCGAGCTTTCCAGGGTGACTGCGACATCCGCCGGGCTCCCCTTCCCCACCCCCCTTCCTCGACGGCGGACCGTCCCTCGTCATCCGTTCGGGCCCGCCGCACCGGCGGCGGCCGACGATGTACGAGTGGGGGCCGTATCCGGCAGGACAGGGGCTCGTGACCACCGGCGGGAGAGCGCGGCGCAGATCAGCAGCTGACTGGTGTGGTAGATCATCAGCGGCAGCACGATGATGCCGACCTCCGAGGCGGGGAAGAGGACGGCGGCCATGGGCAGGCCACTGGCCAGGCTTTTCTGCGAGCCGCTGAAGACCGCGGTGACCCGGTCCGCGTGGGAGAAACGCAGCAGCCGGGCGGCGGCGCCGGCCAGCCCGAAGGTGGCGGCGAAGAGCGCCAGGCTGATGGCGACCAGCGCCAGCAGGCGCGCGGGCGGAACCTGGTGCCAGATCCCGGCGGTCACGCCCTGGCTGAAGGCGGCGTAGACGACCAGCAGGATCGAGCCCCGGTCGCACAGCACGGTCAGCCGCCGGTGCCGCGTGACCCAGGCGGATATCCAGGGCCGGGCCAACTGCCCCAGCGCGAACGGGAGGAAGAGCTGGACGAGGATGCCGATGGCCTGCGCGGCGGAGATCAGCGACCCGGCCTCCTGCCCGGTGCCCAGCAGCCGGACGGCGAGCAGCGGCGTGATGACCAGGCCGAGCAGGCTGGAGAAGGTCGCGGAGCAGACCGCGGCCGTCACATTGCCGCGGGCGATGGAAGTGAACGCGACGGACGACTGGACGGTGGAGGGCAGCAGGCACAGGAACAGCACACCGGCGGTCAGCCCAGGGCCGAGCCAGGTCGGCGGGAGCAGCAGCACGGTCAGTCCGAGCAGCGGGAAGACGGCGAAGGTCAGCAGCAGGATCGGCACATGGAGCCGCCAGTGGCGCAGCCCTTCGTACGCCGCCTTCGGGGACAGCCGGGCGCCGTAGAGGAAGAACAGCAGTGCCACGGCGGCCTTCGTGGCCCAGCCGAGCCCGTCGGCCGCCAGGCCCCGTGCCGGGAGCAGGGCGGCCAGTCCGATGACCGCGAGCAGGGCGATGATGTACCAGTCGACGCGGCGCAGCGGCCCGCGGACTATGCGCATGGACAAGCACCTTCCGGACGGCGGGCGGGCCCGGCCGGGACGGCTGCCCGGCCGGGTCCGCGTGAGGTACCCGGCCGGGCCCGGTGCGCGGGCATCGCCCGCGGGACGCGCGCCCGGCCGGTGCGTTACGAAGTCACGCTCACGAAGCCGGGACCGTTGGGTGATGGCGGCTCAGGTTGCGCTCCAGGAGGGCGAGGCATTCGGGCACGCCGACGCTCTCCGGGGTGGGCTCGGGGAGCCGTCCGTCGGCGGCCTTGAGGTCGGCCAGCGCACGGTCGACGGCGCTCTGGGCGGCGAAGAGGCACGGGGTGCTGTAGATGGCGACGTCGACGCCCAGGTCGCCGAGTTCGGACAGGGACAGGCGGGGAGACTTGCCGCCGGCGATCTGGTTGAACAGCAGTGGCTTGTTGCCGATGACCTCGCGGACCGTACGGATCCGGTCGACGCTGCGCACGCCGTCGACCAGGATCACATCGGCATCGGTGGCGGCCAGTGCCTTGGCGCGGCGGAGGATCTCGCTCTCCTCCGTGGCGTCCGTACGGGCCACGACGAGCAGGTCGCGGCGGGCCGCGAGCACCATCTCCAGCTTCTCCAAGTACTCCTCCAGGGGCAGTATTTGCTTGCCTTCCACGTGCCCGCAGCGACGCGGTCGCTTCTGGTCCTCCAGGATCACCCCGGACGCACCGCTCGCCTCCAGTTGCTGGACGACGTGGCAGGCCGTCTCCGGGTCCACGTAGCCGTCGTCGATGTCGACGAGGAGGTGCTGCTGCGGGAACGCCAGCCGCAGTCTCTGGACGAAGGCGACGATGTCGGGCCAGGCGATGAACCCGATGTCCGGCAGCCCGTAGTGGGAGGCGGCGAAGCCGAAGCCGGAGACGAACATCCCGTCGTAGTGCTGGGCCGAGACCGAGGCCGAGAACATGTCGAAGACCCCGATCAGGGGCGTGGTGCCGGGTGCGTCGATGGCCGCGCGTAGCCGGTTCGGATGGTTCACGGTATCCTCCGCGAAGTTGGGCGCATGCCCGTACGGGGACCAACTGATGCCGGCAAGCCTGAGGTTGGCCCAGTATCGGCACGCGCCGGATGGACCGGGTGTGGCACGCCATTTGGCGTGCCCCCCGGTTTTCTCGTGGTGGTGCGGACATTGCTCGTGATGGTGCGGACTTGCTCGGGTCGGACGGTCTTGCCACTGCCGGACGGTCTGACTCATGCCCGGCAGGGGCGGAGTCGCCGGTGGCGAACGCCCGGCCGACGGCGACGGCCGGGTAACGCACCGCGTCACAGCCGGTCACCGACCGACCACAGCGACATTAGTCAAGAGATGGTCATGCAACAACCATCGGTTGGTAATGCCATTCATTCGGGGGCACTTTCACGCCGCCGCCCACGCACCCCGCCCCCGAAGCGGCAACGCGGGACAGGGGCGGCAATCGAGGCCACGAGGAGAGCCCTCCCGGCAAGGCCGTACGCGACACGGCTTCCCCAGCCGTACCAACGCCCCACTCAGGCCACACCGCCGCGCGGTCCGAACGCCGGCACGAAGCCCACCCCCACCGCCGCAGATGGCCGAAATCCGGGGCCGAACGGAGCACTTGGCGGACTCGGGGAACTCCACACCACCAACACCAGCCCACACCGCCTCACTTGCCTTACCCACCTCGATCGCCTCACCCGGCCCATTAGCGTCGGCGTACCGGCGCCCGACGAGGCCCCGCCGCCGCGTACAACGGCACCAGCCGGTACGGGTCCCCCGCCCTACCGCCGCGCCGCACGAACCTCCGGAACCCCGCTGCGCCGAAGGAGAGGCGGAGAGCCGCGCCGGGCCGCGTCCCGGTGCTCCGGATCCTCCTGGGGATCCGGCAGCGCCAGGCACAGGGCGTCGAGCCCGGCGCTGAAGGCGTGCTCGGTCGGGGTTCCGTAGCCGAGCACGAGGCCGTCGCGGGCGGGCATCGTGGTGTCGGGGTGGCGGTAGGGGGTGAGGCCGGCCAGGGCCAGGCCTTGGCGGCGGGCGCCACGCAGGGTGTCCTGCTCGGTGTCGGGCGGGAGTTCGAGTACGGCGTGCAGTCCCGCCGCGATGCCGCTGACCCGCACGTGGGGTGCCCGGTCGGCGAGGGTGGCGACGAGCCGGTCGCGGCGCTGCCGGTAGATCCGGCGCATGCGGCGCAGCTGCCGGTCGTAGGCGCCGCTCGTAAGGAAGTCGGCGAAAGTGAGCTGTTCGACGACGCCCGACCACATCTCGCGGGCCCCCTTGGCGGCGAGCACATCGTCGACGAGCCGGCCGGGCAGGACCATCCACCCCAGCCGCAGGGCGGGCGAGAGACTCTTGCTGACCGATCCGAGGTGGACGACGTGTTCCGGGTCGAGGCCCTGGAGGGCGCCGACCGGCTCCCGGTCGTAGCGGAACTCGCCGTCGTAGTCGTCCTCCAGCACCACCCCGCCGGCGGCCCGCGCCCAGTCGACGACGGCCGCGCGCCGCTCCGGGTGCAGCGGGCCTCCGGTGGGGAATTGGTGGGCGGGGGTGAGCAGGACGGCCTTCGCGCCGGTGCCGGGCAGCTCGTCGATCCGTGCGCCGTGGGTGTCGATGGTGAGCGGAACCGTGCGGATACCGGTCTCGGCGACCAGCTCGCGGTGGAAGGCCAGGCCGTACGCCTCGACGGCCATCGGCCCTTCCCGCACCGACGGCACCGCGCACAGCAGCCGGATCGCGTGGGCGAATCCGGCGCAGACGACGATCCGCGCGGGGTCGGTGCGCACCCCGCGGGCGCGCGCCAGATACTCGGCCAGGGCGCGGCGCAGCTCGATCCTGCCGCGCGGGTCGCCGACCCCGAAGGCGTCGTTGGGCGCGGCCGTCAGCGCGCGCCGCGCCGAGGCGGCCCAGGCGGCGCGGGGGAAGGCGGCCGCGTCGGGCGAGCTGGGCATGAGGTCGTAGACCGGACGGCGTCGAGTCGGCCGGACCGGTGCCCGTGCCGATGCCGCGTCGAGGGGCACGGCCCGGCGCGCGACCCGCGTTCCCGACCCCTGCCGGGCGGTCAGCCAGCCCTCCTCGACGAGTTCCGCGTACGCGTCGGCGGCGGTGTTGCGGGAGATGCCCAGGTCGGCGGCGAGGGTGCGGTGCGGCGGCAACCGGGTGCCCGGTGCCAGCCGGCCCGAGTCGATCGCCTCGCGCAACGCGCGCATCAACCGGGCGCGGATGCCGCCCGGCCCCGTCAGCACGAGGTGCAGATCGGCGCCCGCACCCGTCGCGTCATCCATGTCCGGCGTGCCGCCCGCCTCCGTCGCGCTGCCCGCCTTCGAGGAATTGCCCCAAGAATTGTCCACGGGAATGCACCATACCGAGGGGCGATCGGTTTCCTAGAGTCGCGGTATGACAACTTTTCAGGTTTCCGAGCGCATGAACTTCTCCCAGGTCGCCCCGAAGGTCTTCAAGGCCGTACTGGCCCTGGACGCGGCCGCCCGTGACGGTCTCGACCCCGTCCTCCTCGAACTGGTCCAGATCCGCGCCTCGCAGCTCAACAAGTGCGCCTACTGCATCGACTACCACACGCGCGACGCCCGCAAGGCCGGCGAGAGCGAGGAGCGGATCTACCAGCTCACCGCCTGGCGGGAGTCGAGCCTCTACACCGTCGAGGAGCGCGCGGCTCTGGCGCTCACCGAGGCCGTCACGCTGCTTCCGGAGGGCGTGAGCGACGCGGTCTACGCCGAGGCCGCCGAGTGCTTCGGGGAGAAGGAGACCGCCCAGCTGATCGCGCTGATCTTCACGGTCAACACGTGGAACCGCATGAACGTCACGACCCGCAAGACGCCCGGTACCGAGTAGCCGCGGCGCTCCATGTGTCGCTGTTCAACCTCTCCATCACGCTCGACGCCCTCTTCGGCGGACTGGCCGTCGACTCCATCGCCACCACCGGCGCGCTGTGGATCGGCGGCGGACTCATCCTCGCTGTGCTCGGCGGCACGGGACGTGCGCGGCGCCTCGACGCCCGACGCGCCCGACGCGCCTGACCGTCCGTAATCCGCCCGCCCGCGGGCCACATCCCCGTCACCATCCCGGCACCCCCGCACGGCCTCTCCGAGCATGGCGCTCGCCGTCGAGATCCCAACATGAAAGGGTGGATATCGGATGAAAAAGCCTTGGAGGGAGAGGAGACGACATGTCATCGAAGCGGCGCCGTAAGAAGAAGACACATCGCAGGAAGGGAGCCAATCACGGCCGACGGCCCCAGTCCTGACCGGATGCCCCGACCGGACCCGCCCGAGCTCCGGTCCGGGTCCAAGACCGGGTCCGGGTCCGGGTCCAAAACCGGGTCCGAGTCCGGGTCCGAGTCCGGGTCCGGGTCCGAGTCCGGGTCCGGGTCCGAGTCCGGGTCCGGGTCCGGGTCCGGGTCCGTTCAAGGGTTCCCCGCGAGCAGTACCGCCGCCACATGCGGACGCGGGGAGCCCCACGGCGGGGGGCGGCGCATACGTACGGGCCGGCTGGCAGCGCATACGGAGACGTACGCCCGCCCGTGCGGCGATCCGCGCACCCTCCGCGTCGACTGCCGTCCGTACGGGTCAGGCCCGCGTCGCCCAGCCGGGCGGTGGCGACGCATACCCGTCACGGCGTGGCGGCCGGGTCCCGTACGTGGTGCCGGATGCAGCCTCCGTCGGCCCAGATCTTCGGCCGGGAGCTGCCGGGATCGATGGCGAGGCCGATGTCGATGCCGTGGTCGTCGGTGCCGCTGACGACCGGCAGCCCCTTGGCGGAGCGCCCGTCGTGTACCCGCCACCCCCGCTCCCACCACTCCGCCCGGAGGCGCCGCACCTCCGCCACGTAGTCCGCCCGTTTGCCGAAGGTGACCTCCCATTCGTAGGAGGGCTCGTCGCGGGCCTCGCCGGGGCCGTTCGCGGCGAGGCCCCTCGTGCACCGCACGCTGGTGTCGGCCGCGTGGTCGACGAGTTTTCCGAGCCGCAGCTCCGCGCCGAGCCGGCCACCGGCCTGCCGGGTCCGGGCGTCGCGCTCGTGGAACTCGGCGGCGGACCGCACCGGCCCGCCGCCGAGTTCCACGAAGAAACCGTTGACGGCGACCGCGGCCCAGCACAGCAGCGCGGCGACAGCCAGGCCGATCCCCCACCGCCGCGTGCTGAGCAGGAGGCGTCCGGCCCGGGGCCCGGCCGACCGGTACTCCGGTGAGGTGGGCAGCTCTGACTCCATGCACCGATCCCACCCGTCGGGGCTCTGTCGCGACCAGCGGTCAGGTGCCTAACGTGCCTGAGTAGCCGTACTCAGGCCCGCCCAGGCGCACGACTCGCCCCCGGTACCAGGGGGCGCGGCCCCACCCGCCGGGACCCCCGCCGCTCCCCTGCTCGGTGTGCCGGTACCGGTGCGCCGCCCGCCACCGATAGCAGAGGGACCCCGCGGAGCGCACGAGGGGCCGGAGGCGCCTCGGACGTCTGTTCGTGTCAAGCTGCATGCCGGGTGGTACGGCGCCGGCCCGTGGCATCCACCACCCGTACGGGCACGCACGGACCCGCGCTGCCGACAGGACGCGCGGGCCGCACGTTTCTCGCGTGATCCGCGTCTCGCCGCGTCGGCCCGGCCCGCCCTCCCGGGCGCACTCCCATCAGAAGCCGATCTCGCAAGGAGCCGACGTTGACCGAGGAGGAGTTCACGGAGTTCTACGCGCACTCGGTCCACCGGCTCACCGGCCAGCTGTACGTCATGACCGGCGACCTGCACGAGGCCCAGGACGCGGTCCAGGAGGCCTTCGTCCGGGCCTGGAGCAAACGCCGCCGGCTGGACGGTCGGCGCGCGCCCGAAGCGTGGGTGCGCACCGTCGCCTGGCGGCTCGCGGTCCGCCGCCGGCGCACGGTACGCGGCGGGCTGCGGGCCTGGATCGGACGTGCCGACCCCGCGACCGCGGCGGAGCCCGGACCGGACGCGGTCGACCTCGCGGCGGCACTGCGGCGGCTGCCTCCGCGGCAACGGCACTGCGCCGCCCTGTTCTACGTGTGCGACCTGCCGGTGGAGCGGATCGCCGCCGAGACCGGTCTGGCCGTCGGCACCGTCAAGACCCATCTCGCCAGAGCCAGGGCCGCGCTCGCCGGCCACCTCGGCCGGCCCGCACCGCCCGGAAGTCCCAGCCCCCCGCCGGGGCCGGGGCACGGCGTCCGGTCCGGGAGCGGTCCGCCTCCACGCTGACGCACCCGCACCGCGCGGCCCACGGGCCCCGTAGCCCGTCGCCGCCCGGCACCCCGTCCCGCCCACTCCCCCACCCACCCCGGAAACCATGCCCTCTTCCTCCTCTGCCCCGCGCCTCCCCGGACAGCCCGGCGCGCACCGGTCCGTACCCGGCGCCTCCGACCCGGACCCGGGCGATACGGACCCGATACCCGACGGCATATCCACGGGCGCCTCCGCCGGGTCCGCCGGGTCCGCCACGCGGGTACCCGCGCCCGCGGCCGCCTCCTCGGTCCCGGCCGCCGGGGCACCCTCGGCCTCGCGGCTCTCCGGACGGCTGCGGCGCCTCGACCGCGCCGTGCGGCCCGCACTGGCGGTCTACGCCCTGACCGCGATCGTGCACCTGGTGCTGCTGTCCGCGATGACCGCGCCCGGCGGCCCCGGACTGCGTAACCGGCTGCTCGCCTGGGACGGCGGGCTCTACGTCGGCATCGCCGCCGACGGCTACGCCGACGCGCTCACCTACACCCCGCAGGGCGAGCTCACCGGCAGCAACCTGGCGTTCTTCCCGCTCTACCCGCTGCTGATCCGCGCCCTGCACGGCCTGACCGGCCTCGATCACGGCCTCGCGGCCATCGTCGGCGCCCACCTGGCACTGGTCGCCACGCTGATCGTCGTCCACCGGCTGCTGGAACGGCTCTACGGGCGGCGCACGGCGACCATCGGCATCGTGCTGCTCGCCGGGGCGCAGCCGATGGCCGTGTCCTTCTTCATGGGCTACAGCGAGTCGTTGTTCCTGGCCCTGGCCGCGGGCACACTGCTCGCCGCCCACCACCGCGCCTGGCTCACCGCCGGTGTGCTGGCCCTGCTCACCGGCCTCACCCGGCCGGCGGCCGCAGCGGTGGTGCTGGCGCTGGTGGTCGCCGCGGTGCTGCATCTGCTGCGCGAGCGCCGGATCAGCTGGCGGCCGGTGGCCGGGGTCGCCTTGGGCTGCGTCGGCACGCCCGCCTATCTGTGGTGGGTAGGGCTGCGGACCGGGCACCTGGACGCGTGGTTCACCGTCCAGAAGGCGGGGTGGGGCACCCACTGGGACGGCGGCGCCGCCTTCTTCGCCTTCCTCGGGCGGACCCTGGCCCACAGCGACGGCTGGATCCCCGTCAGCACCGCCGTGCTGCTGCTCGCGCTGCTCTGCGCCACCGTCCTCGCCTGGCGGCGCGACGCCTGGCCGCCGCTGGTGGTGTACGGGACCGGGATCGTCGTCATGACGCTGGGCCAGAGCAACTACTACCACTCCAAGCTCCGGCTGCTGGTCCCCGCGGTGATCTTCCTCGTCCCGGCCGCCCGCGCCCTGGCCCGCGCCCACCGGCGCACCACGGTCACCGTCCTGACCGCCGCCACCCTCTTCGGCTGCTGGTACGGCGCCTACATGCTCACCGTCTGGCAGTACGCCATCTGACGCCCGGCACCGCGGCGGCCCCGCTCACCGTGTGCCGCTCGCGGCCTCCCGCGGTGCGCATCGTGTCGCTCCGCATCGCGCGATGTGGAGCGACGCGTTGCCGCGTTCCGTCAGCCCACCGGCCGGGCGCCGTCCGCTCCGGTCGCCGGAAATTGAGTGGACAGACAGACGCCCGGCCGGTGGAATCAAGCGGCCCGCCGACGCCCCACGGGGTGCGGCTCGTGCGAGGGAAATTCCGAGGAGTCACGCATTGTCCGCCGATGACATGTCTTCCGTCGAGATGCATATCGATGAGGCGCTCGTGCGCCGGTTGCTCGCGGAACAGTTCCCCCGGTGGGCGGAGCTGCCGCTCGCGCCGGTCCCCTCGCCGGGGGTGGACAACGTGACCTATCGCCTCGGCGAGGAAATGTCCGTGCGGCTCCCCCGCTATTCCCGATGGGCCGGGCAGGTGGAGCGGGAGCAGCGGTGGCTGCCGCGGCTGGCCCCGCAGCTGCCGCTCACCGTCCCCCGCCCGCTCGCGAAGGGGCGCCCCGCCGCGGGCTACCCCCTTCCCTGGTCCGTCTACCAGTGGCTCGAAGGCGAGAACGCGACTCCCGAGCACCTCGCCGATCCGTGCCGGACGGCGACCGAGCTGGCGGGTTTCCTGGCGGCTCTCCAGCGGATCGACGCCACCGACGGCCCGCCGCCCGAGTGGAGCAACGCTTTTCGCGGTGTGCCCGTGGGCGACGAGCGGGACTCCGCGGTGGTGGAGACGCGTCTGCGTCCCGGCATCGCGGCCCTGAAGGGCCTGGTCGACACCGACGCGCTGACCGCCGTGTGGGAGGCGGCCCTGGCGGCACCGGCGTGGGACGACCCGCCCGTCTGGATCCACGGGGACCCCGCTCCGGGGAACCTGCTGACCGTCGACGGCCGGCTGAGCGCCGTCATCGACTTCGGCACACTGGCCGTGGGCGATCCCGCCTGCGATCTGATCGCCGCGTGGACGGTCCTGTCCAGCGAGGCCCGGGACGTCTTCCGCACCACGCTGTCGGTCGACGACGCGACCTGGGCGCGCGGCCGGGCCTGGGGCCTGGCCGCGCTGCTGCCCACACCGGCCGACCTCTCGGCGGCCGATCCGGTACGCGCCGCCCGTGCCCGGCGCCGGCTCGACGAACTCGTCACCGATCACCGGCGCACGGTATGACGCGCTCCGCCTGACCGGCCGGGCCGGAGCCTTCACTCACCCGGCACCGGCCTTCGTCCGGCGGATCAGCCCTGGCCGCGCCGGCGCGGCCGATCACGCGAGGTGCGAAGGTGCACCGACGCGGCGTCAGGAACCGGTGTCTCCGGGGTGCTTGCAGAGTCCGCCCCGGTAGCCGCTGTCGTACCAGGCACCCGTCGCGTCGATGTCCAGGACGGTCTTGCCCGGCCCGACGCAGCGGTGGTAATTGCCTCGCGGGAATCGTTTGACCTGGATCCACACATTGGTATTGGTCGCGCAGTGCTCGTAGAAGGGGTGCTTGCCGGAGCTCCTCCCGTTCCAGCCGCAGCCGTTGATCCGCTGCCCGGTGGCCGCGCCGGCCGGTGCGGCCGCGCTGAAGGCCAGCGCACCGGCCAGCGCGACGGCGGCCAGGCCGAGCAGCCGATGCCGCGGCGGTGTGGTCCGCTCGCGGTCGGCGGGAGAGAGTTCGCGTGCTCGCATGCCGGATTCCTTTCGACGACGGGCCCGCCGGAATGCGTCTGACCTGCGGCGGGACGGCAGGAACGGCACCGGGAAGGGCCGGACGCACTGCATGCCGTCGGCAATGCTGGCAGCCGGCGCGGCCCGTGGGGATAACTCAAAAGGGTGAACAGGGGGCGTACTACGCGTACCCGGCACCGTCCCGCGCGCGCCGGCTCGGCCTCATCTGAGTCCGCTGAGCATGACCCCGCGGAGGTAGTGCTTCTGGAGCAGCAGGAAGAAGAGCAGGACCGGGACGGAGCTGAGCACCAGTCCGGCCATCATGACGGGCACCATCCGGTCGGGGTCGAGGAAACTCTGGAGCAACTGGATGCCGACGGGGAGCGTCATCAGCCGGGGGTTGGCGGTGGAGACCAGGAGCGCCCAGATGTACTCGTTCCAGGCGTTGACGACGGTGAGCAGGGCGAGCGTGAGGGCGACCGGCTTCGTCTGCGGCACCACGATCCGCCACCAGAGCGTGAACTCCCCTGCTCCGTCGATCCTGGCCGCCTCCAGGATGTCGTCGGGGATCGCGACGATGAACTGCCGCATCAGGAAGATCCCGAAGCCGGAGACCAGGAACGGCATGACGAGCGCGGCGAGGCTGACCGTGAGACCCGCGCCGCCGCTGCCGAGGAGGTCGTTGCCGCCCGCCAGCGGCCAGTGCACCAGGATCAGGAAGTGCGGGATGAAGAAGAGGAACGGCGGGAACATCATCGTCGCCAGCACCAGCCGGAAGATCAGCTCCCGCCCCGGGAAGCGGAGTTTGGCCAGCGCGTAACCCGCGAGGGACGAGGTCAGCAGCGTGGAGCCGGTGATCACCGCGGTGGCGACCGTGCTGTTGCGGAACAGCAGGGGCAGGTCCAGCCGTTGGAACGCGGCGCGGTAGTTGGACAGGTCGAACGCCTCGGGCAGGAAGCGGTACGGCAGTCTGCCGTACTCGCCGGACCCCTTGAGGGATGACATCAGCAGGTCCAGGAACGGCACGACCATCACGGCCGCGCCGACGGCCACCACCGCATACGACAGCCAGGGGAAACGCCGACGTACCGGGCCTCGCTCCCCTCCTGCACCGCCTCGGCACCTCTTAGCGCCCCGGTCCGCTCGCGTGCCACGGTTCCGCCTCATCTCACACCTCACTCCCCTTCCGCCGGAAGAGCCACAACTGCACCAGGGTGATCGCCAGAATGAGAACGAAGAGCGCGAAGGCGGCAGCGCTCGCGCCGCCCCAGTCGCCGTACGTGAACGCCTGCCGGTACATCTCCAGAGCGGCGACGTCGGTCGCGTCGCCGGGGCCGCCGTCGCCGGTCATGACGATGATCAGCGCGAACGACTGCAACCCGGCGATGAACTGGGTGATGCTCACGAAGACCAGGGACGGCCGCAGCAGCGGCAGAGTGATCCGCCGGAACACGGTGAACGGCCGGGCGCCGTCCAGCTCCGCCGCCTCGTAGTACGACTCGGGGATCGCCTTGAGCCCCGCCGTGAGGATGAGGATCGCGGTCCCCAGGGACGCCCACGCCTGCACCACGACGACCGACGGCAGGGCGGTACCGGGGTTCTGGAGCAGCGCCACGGACCCGAGTCCGAGGGCGTTGAGCACACCGTTGACCAGGCCGCCGGGCTCGTACATGTACTTCCATACGTTGCCGACGGCGACCACCGTCGTGACGACCGGCAGGAAGTAGAGCGTGCGCCACAGTCCCTGGCAGCGCAGGTTGTCGATGCAGGTGGCGACCACCACCGCGCCGGCCGTCGCCAGGACGACGGTGCCCAACGCGTACAGGAACGTGTTGGTCAGGACGGGGGTCAGGAAGGTGGCGCCATGGGCGAAGAGGCCGGTGAAGTTGGCCAGGCCGACGGGTTCGATGTCGGCGAGGTCGAAGCCCGCCCAGCGCGACTGCGCCAGCAGCAGCGCGAACAGCAGCGGCAGGAGGAGGAAGAGCGCGAAGAAGAGCAGGGCCGGGGTCAGGAACAGGTAGGCGACGGCGGTCTGGCGGCTGCGGGGCCGGGTCCGGGCCGGCCCGCCGGGTGCGGCCATGGGGCGGGGACACCACCTCTCTGCGGAAGCGGTAGGAGAGAAAGGAGAGGAGCCTCGGGGGAGGCGGCGGGCTACGGGTCGCCGGACAGTGCGTGGTCGATCTGCCGGCGGGCGGTGCGCAGGGCGTCGTCCACGGACCGCCGCCCGGTCCAGACCTCCTCGATGTTCTTGCGCAGCAGCGATTTGGCCTTCTGGGCGTGCGGGCCGTTCGGTTCCGGGGTCGCGTAGCCCAGTGCGTCGAGGAACGGGACGAGGTTGGCGTCCCCGGTGGTGCCCAGCAGGGCCCGCATATCGCGGCTGCGGCCGGTCATCGAACCGACGGAGAACTGGAGGGCGCTCATCCTGGTGACGCCGGGGAGCCGGGTGTCCCGGCCCGGTGCGGTTCCGGTGGGGCGCGGCGCGGGTGTCCCGTCCCCCGTGTGCGGACCGTCTCCTCCGCGCGTCTCGTCGCTGTTGAGCCAGCGCAGGAAGTCCCAGGCCGCCCGCGGGTGCCGGCTCTTGGCGTTGACGCCGAGCAGGAACCCGGTGGTGAGCGTCCCCCGATCCCCCGTGGCCGGTCCCGGCACCGGCACCACCCTGACATCGCGGTAGCCGGACCCCATCGCGTTCTTCAGACTGCCGGTCCACCAGCCCGCGCTGATCGCCATCGCCACCCGGCCGGACGGGAAGGCCCGGTAGAGGTCGGTGCCCGGACTGCTGGCACCCCGTTCGATCAGCCGCCGCTCCAGAGCGACCACCGCCCGCCCCGCCGGTGAGTCGATGGCGGCGCGGCCCCCGTCGGCCGTGAGGTACGAGCCGCCGCACGAGGCGAGCAGGGCCAGGGTCTGTCCCACGACGGTGGCGTCCTCGGTGCGGGACAGTCCGAAGCCCTGCACCAGCGTGTTGCCGTGGCCGTCGTGCCGGGCGCTGGCGTACGCGGCGTCCTCCAGCTCCCGCCAGGTGCGCGGCGGGCGGGTCACACCGGCCGCCCGCAGCAGCCGCATATTGCAGTAGAGGGCGTAGGTCTGCACCTCGGTGGGATAGCCGTAGAGCGTGTTCTGTACGGAGGCGGCGGTGACGGCGGCCCGGGTGAAGCCGTGCCGGATGAGCGCGGCCGCCCCGGGCGGCGCCGGTTGCAGCACGCCCGCGCGGGTCAGCTGCCCGGCCCAGAGGGTGTACGGGTGGAGGATGTCGGCGCCTTGTCCCGCGGCCTGCCGGACCATCGCGGTGGTCAGCAGATCCGCGTACCGGACGGGGGTGGACCGCACCCGCACCCGGTCGTGGCCGGCGTTCCATTCGTCGAGGACCTTCTGGAAGGCGGACTTGAGCGGTTCGCTTCCGTAGTGCGACAGCACGGTCAGGACGACGGGGTCGCCGGGACGGCCCGTGCCGCCGTCGGGCGCGGCGCAGCCGGCGGCGGCACCGGCGAGTCCGGCGAGGAACCGGCGCCGCCTCATGCGCGCCGCCGCCGGGGCCGGCCGCTGCGCCCCGCGTACCGCCCCGGCCGTTCGCCCTGTCTCATGTGTCCTCCCATCGCAGTACCCGGAAGGTCCGGGTCGTCCGGAAGCCGGCCCGGCGGTACAGGTGTCCTGCCGGGCTCTGCTCGTCCGTCCACAGGAACCAGGCGCCGTGCGCGCCCAGTGCCCGCATGCGTTCCAGCGTCAGATGCAGGAGGACCTGCCCCAGCCCGGTGCCGCGCTGTTCCGCCAGCACCCCGAAGGGCCCGAACCTTTCGTTCCTGCCCTCGTACGCGCCGTGCATGGCCCAGCCGACGAGTGCGCCGGACGGGGCCCGTGCGGTGACGATCCGGTCGAGCGGCGTACCCGCGGCCAGGCAACTGCGGATGGCCCACGCCCAGTCGGGGGAGAACTCCTCCCCGGCGAGCCGCAGCAGCTCCACCAGATCGTCGTCGGCGGGGGTGGCGAAGCGGTAGCCCAGACCGGTGAGGTCCGTGGCCCGCCGCAGCACCGCCGCCGGCATCCGGTAGCCGACCAGGCTCCGGTCCATCGCGGCGGCCTCGTGGCGGGTCCGGAATCCCAACTCGCCGAGCAGGCGGGCGGCTTGGGGGTACGCGTCCGGGTCCAGGCCGGGCAGCAGGTAGTGCGGGGTGTACGAGGCGAAGTCCACGCGGGTGCGGCCGAGGCCGCGCAGCCAGTCGAGTACGTCGGTGAGCAGCCGGCGCCCGAGGCCGGTGCGCCGGGCGTCGGGGACGACGAAGAAGAAGGGGATCCAGCCCCGGTCGGGTTCCCGGTCGGTACCGGTCATCGCCACGAGGCGGCGCACTCCGTAGGCGGCGCCGACGATCTCGCCGCCGCGTACCGCGACCCGGAGGCCCGGCGGATCGAAGTTGGCGTCGAGCAGCACCTTGTCGCGGAACCGCCGGGGGGTGATGGGGTCGTACGGGAGGCCGCGACACCAGGCCGCCACCAGCCCCGGACCGTCCCCCGGCCGGAAACCCCGCACCTCGATCCCCGTGCCCCCGCTGGTCCCGCTGGTCCCGCTGGTCCCGCTGGTCCCGCTGCCGCTGTCCTCGCCCATCGCCGTCGGCCCGTCCTCTCGTCTCGTCCGGCGCCACCCGGGCGCGTCGTGACGGCCACGGTGTGTTCCCTCGGACCTGGCGACCGCCGGGACCGGGTCCGGTGGCCGCCAGGAGAGATGTACCCGCCGCGCCCGCCGCACGCACCGCTCGTCCGGCCGCGGCCGGATGCGGTGGCGGACCGGGCGCGCCGCGCCGTCCGTCCCGCCGGGGGCTACGGCGCTTGTGAGCGTCGGGCAGGGCAGTCGGCGGGTACCGCGGTGACCGGGACGACATTGACGTTGTCGGCGGTGACCGGATTGCGCCGGGAGGCGATGACGATGACCGCGGCGAGCGCGGCGGCGGCGAGTACGACGGCCACGGTGCCGAGGGTCCCGCCGTGCACCACGGCGCTCGCCGCGCCCCCACCCACGGCGGCCGCGGCCGGGAGGGTGACGCTCCAGGCGATGACCATGCGGCCGACCGTGCGCCAGCGCACCCGGACCGGCCGCCCGGCCAGCCCCGTGCCCAGGATTCCGGCGGCGCAGACCTGTGTGGTCGACAGGGGGAAGCCCAGATGGGCGGAGGTCAGGATGACCGTGGCGGAGCCCGTTTCGGCAGCGAAGCCCTGGAGGGACCGGAGCGCGGTGACCCCCCTGCCCATGGTTCTGATGATCCGCCAGCCGCCCACATAGGTGCCCAGTCCGATGGTCAGGCCCGCGGTGACGACGACCCACAGCGGAGGTCCGGCGCCGTGGCCCAGTACGCCGACGGAGATAAGGGTGAGCGTGATGACGCCCATGGTCTTCTGCGCGTCGTTCGTGCCGTGGGCGAGGGCGACGAGCGAGGCGGAGGCGATCTGCCCCAGCCGGAAGCCCCGGGTGACCGCCCCTTCGGGCGTGTGGGCGGTGAGGCGGAGCGCGAGGCGGGTGGCCAGCAGGACGGCCACCCCGGCGACCAGCGGCGAGGCGACGGCGGGGACGAGGATCTTCGCCACCACCTGGTCGAAGTGCACGGCGTGCCGGCCCGCCCCCGTCCAGGCGGCGCCGATCAGCCCGCCGAGCAGTGCGTGCGAGGAACTGGAGGGGAGGCCGAGGAGCCAGGTGACGAGGTTCCACAGGATGGCGCCGATCAGTCCCGCGAAGATCATGCCGGGGGTGACCAGGCCGTCGTTCACGATGCCGCCGGAAATCGTTCTGGCGACCTCGGTGGACAGCAACGCCCCGACCACGTTGAGCACCGCGCTGATCAGGACCGCGGTCCGCGGACGGAGCGCTTCGGTGGCGATCGAGGTGGCCATCGCATTGGCGGTGTCGTGAAAGCCGTTCGTGAAGTCGAACGCCAGGGAGGTCACGATCACCGCTACGACGAGGAACGTTGCGTGGTCCACCCCGCAGGCATACCCCCGCACGGGAAGGCGGGCGACGCACCTGCCGTTCGAACCACCCTTCTGCGGTTCCGTACGGCTCCGTACGGCGTGTCCCGCACCCCCGGCTGGCCGGAAGCAGCGGCCGCTCCACCGTCTTTCGGCAGGTCAGGCGGTCGTTGTGGCGGCGCACTGCGCTGGCGGTGGGCCGGCGTGACAATGGTCCGGTGAGCGTTTCGCGCACCGCGCGGCAGCCGCGGTGTCCCGTCGGGAGGGGCCGGGTCCCGGTCACGCGGTGGTGGGGCGGGATGCGTCCGCTCGGCGGTCGCATCCCTCGTCGCACCGCCGGTCCTGGCCGGACGCGCGTCGGGTCGGGGCCCGGCTACTCCTCGATGGCCCCGCCGACCCGCCGGAGGTGCTGCCGGAAGGTGTAGGTGGGGTCGGCGGAGCGACGCGCCAGATAGTCGTCGAAGGACGTCTGCCGGCGCAGCGTTTCGCCCGTCCGGATCAGGCGGGCCTGGTCGCGCTCGGTCTGCCAGATCTGGCACGCCGTCGCCAGCACCTCCTCGGCACGGTGGGCCGCGACGAACAGCACACCGTCGTCGTCACCGAGGACGATGTCGTCGCCGCTCACCAGATGCGGCCCGAACCGCGCGGTCGTCAGCGCCTCGGGCTCCCGCTCGTCCACCCGCACCGGGCCCAGCGGGTAGCTGCCGTAGCTGAACACCGGAAGGCCGATCTCCGCCAGCTCCGGCGTGTCGCGGTGCAGCCCCCAGATCACCAGGCCCGCCACGCCCGCCGATTCGGCCTCCAGTACCGTCAGGTCGCCGACGCAGGACTCGTCCGAGCGCCCGCCGTTGTCGATGACCAGTACCTCGCTCTCTCCGGCCTGGCCGCACGCCTCCAGGAAGACGTCCACACTGCCGTAGTGCCGCGCCGGCAGCGCGCGTCCCGCGATCCGGTGTCCGGGCACGACCGCGCCGATGCCGGGCGGTGCGGCGCGCAGCGGCACGCCGATCCGGACGCAGGCGTCGGCCACCAGCGGCGTGGACAGATCGGCGAAAGCCTTCAGCATGACGTTCTCCCTGGCGCGGCCCCCGCCACCGTCGACGGGGCGTGGATACGGCGGACGATGCCGTGATCCTACTGACGGTCAACTCGCCGTGCCGCCGGGGCGGTCGCCGGTCCCGGCGGCAGCCGGGGACACCGCCGAGGCGCACCGGCGGCCGGTCGCGGGAGCCGCCAATCGCTCCCGGATCAGGCCGCGTTCAGCGCGGCGACGGGGTGGTGCGGGCGTGCGTCGCGGGTCTCGGCCCGAGTGCCGCCGCTCCGGTGCCGCGGTGGTCGAGTGGCCGTTCACCGGAGGAACGGCAGCCGCACCGGCGGTTCCGCGGGACGCCGCTCGTCCGTCGTCAGTCGTCGGTCGTCGGTCGTCGGTCGTCGGTCGGTTCAGGGAGCGACGGGCCGTACCGCGCCGGCGTATTCCCGGCCCCATCGGGGGTGCCGGAAGACATCGTCCAGGCGGGCGACGGGCGTACCGGTCCGTTCGGCGTGGATCATGGCGGCGTCGCCGGCGTAGATCCCCACGTGGTGCAGCGGCTCTTCGGGGCGGGAGAAGAACAGCAGATCTCCCGGGCGCAGTTCGGTCCGGTCGACCGGACGGCCCGCGTCGTACTGGGCGGTGGTGTGGTGCGGCAGATCGATGGTCCCGCCGCTCGCGCGGTACCAGGCATACAGCGCGAGGCCGCTGCAATCGAAGCCGATGGTCCGCTCGGCCGCGCACGCGCCGTCCAGGTAGCCGTTGGGCCCGGCGCAGAATCCGGGGCCCGGCCCGAGCCGGTCGCCGCCGCCCCATGCGTAGGGGACGCCGATCTGCCGCTCGGCCTCTGCCAGCGCCCGCGGCCCGGCATCCCGGTCACGGCCGGATGCGGCCGCGGCATACGACGCCACCGGCAGGGTGCCCGCGCCCAGGGCGGCCGCGAAGAATCCCCCGACCAGCCGTCGCCGCGCGGTCCGTGGAACCAGAGGGCCGGAGTCTTCCATGGCGTCGTCCTCCTGTGTCCGCCGCGTCCACCGCGCGGATGCGTGCCCGATCTGCCACCCGCCCGCCGGAGCGCCGCGGCCTCTCCATCCGTGCCCAGGGCATATCGCGGGCATATCGGCTGAGGGGATGGTAGAGGGCGTTCGGGGCTGATCGGTCGTTCCGACGGGGGCGGCGCGCCGTACGGCGGTGCCGGGCAGGCGGCGGCTCGGTGGCCGTCCCGGCGGCGCCGTCGCGCACCGCCCGTCCGGGACATGACAGTGCCCCCGGTACGGGACCAGGGGCACCGCCACTGCCGTGACGTCCGCGGCGTGCGGTGGAGGCCCGCGCCGTCAGCGGATCAGGGTGGAAGGGATGGAACGGGCAGAAAAGGTGGAAAAGGTGGGGCGGGGCAGGCCGTGGCGCGTGGCCGGCCGGCTTACGGGCGGTCCGCGGCCTTACGGCGTCGGGCCAGTGCCAGGGCGCCCCCACCGGTCAGGACCAGTGCGGCGGCGCCCGCGGCGAGATAGGGGGTGGAGTTGGTACCGGTACGCGCCAGCTGGCCGCCGCTGGGCACGACCCCGGCGGGGGCGGGCGGCTTGGGCTGCGGTTGTTCGGGGGTGGCCGGCGGTGTGCTGGGCGGTGTCGGCGTCGGTGTGGGCACGACGTTGTCCCATACCGTGATCACCTGCTGCTCACCGGACTTGGCCTCGATGCGCTTGGGTTCCTTGTCGATCTGATAGCCCTCCGGGGCCTTGGTTTCGACGAGCCAGTAGGTTCCGGCGGGCAGGTCGACGGGCTGGGACTTGCCGTCCTTCCCGGTGGTGACCGTGGTGATCACCTTGCCCGGCGCTCCCTTGTCGTCCGCGTGGATCTCGTAGGTGGCGGGTGTGGAGACGGCCTTGCCGGTGGCGCGGTCCTTCTTCTCCGTGATCACGATGGCGGGCGGCTGGAACGCGATCTCGCCGGCGGCGGTGAGCGGCTTCTGCTCGGCCACGAAGTAGATCAGCCGCTGCATGGGCTTACCGTGCACCGTCCGGTCGGTGTGCCAGAAAGTTGGCGTGTTCACCGAGACTTCGGCCCCGAACTTCGCGCCCGTCTTCGTACCCGGCTTGTCGGGGGTGAAGCGGAACGTGGCCTCGCCCTTGGCGTCGGTGGTGCCCACCTCGCCCGGGGTCTTCGGTTCGGCGACGTTGGTGAGGCCCGTGGTCTTGACATGGACGTCGGCGGCCGGTTTGTCGCCCTGCGCGACCTTGAGGGTGAGCGCCTTCTCCTCCGGGGTCCGCTCATAGGGGAAGGTCTTCCCCGAGCCCTCGACGCTCAGCGTGTACGGAGCGTCGTCGACCTTCTGGATCTCGGTGCGCAACTGGTTGAACTCGGCCACGATGGGCGCCGTGTCGACCTTCGCGTCGGCGCCGTAGCCGGCGATGGCGCCCTTCGGCATTCCCTTGGTCAGCCAGGTCTGCCACGGGATCTTCTCGCCGTTGTACCCGTTCTCGTCGATGCCGTCGTGGGCGGCCAGCGCCCAGGTCAGCAGGGACGCGGCGGCCGTGGTGTTGCGGCCCTTCACATCGTCCGGCAGCTTGCCGTACTTCGCGGCCAGCGCCGCCAGCCTGGCCTGGGTGTCCTTGGTGAGCTCCGACGGCGCACCGGTCTTCTTGTATCCGTTGTCGGTGCCGTCCGGCCCGTACCACGCAAGGTCCAGGCAGAGCGCGGGGCTTCCGTTGTCCAGGACGTGCGTGCCGGTCCACATCGCGGTGTGCTTGCCGGTACGGAGGTGCCAGCCGACGGCCCTGCCCTTGTGCCCCTCCCGGTCCTCCGCGGAGGCCGCCGTGGCCGGCAGCACGGTCGCGCCGACGACCCCCACGACCACGGCCGTCGCGCCGATGGCTGAAAGTCTCTTCATCCGAGCAATTCGCATGTACCTCTGTCCCCTCGTCACTTGGGCTGCCCAGTACGAGCTCAGGCCCCGTCCACGGTCAGGCAGCGCGGACAGCGCGGGGACACGCAGGACGAACGGCCCCTCCCTGTCCGTCTGCATCGCAGACGGACACAGAGAAGTACGACGATCACGGCAATGTCAAAGGAACTGCACAAATTCAAGCCCCGTACCGGGCAGGCGAGATGGGCCTCATCATCTGGACTGCGGTTGCCGCCGATATGCGGTGGAGGTGTTCCGGTGCGGCACCACCGGGCCTGTCACCAGGGGAAGTTGCGCGTTTCCCGGGCTGTGGCCCCTCCCGGACTTCCTGGAGGCGGCGTGCGGCCGGCCCTCGTCGCGCGGTGGCGACCTCGTCCGCGGAGCGGAGGCGTTCACCGGAATCAGTGAATTTCCCGTCCGCCCGTGCCGCCCGAGCCGCCCGTCGTGGCGGCGCGGGCCACTCTCGGCCATGGGCGTACCGGTGGCCGGGCACGGCAGGGCGAGGCACGGGCAGGGGACTCCCCTCGTGGCCCCCTGCCCGTGTTTTTTCGAGTTAACAGCGGCGTAGACTGTTTACGCAAGCCCGGTCGCCCCGGCCACGGAGCAAGACGCTCCGCTTCGCCGTCGCACTGCGGGCGACCTGTCAGGGTCGGTTACAGTACGAGCCCGTTGACCGAATTCGAACACCGCACAGCGTCGGATGGGCGCACGCGCGGCGGGCGTGATCGTGGGGGCCTGATGGACAGTGACGAACAGCGCACGCCAGAGCTGAAGACGTTGCAGCAGAAGGTCGCGTACATGGTGGAGAAGACCTTCCCGGGCCAGAAGATCTCGGGCCGGGTCTTCGCGGAACGAGTCAGGGAGCGGGGCGGCGCCCTCTCGCACAGCTACTTCTCCAACATTCTCGCCGGGAAGGTCACCCACCCGTCGGAGGACATCCTCCGGGCCCTCGGTACGGGTTTCGGGGTGGACTGGCGCTTCTTCAAGGAGGAGTCCGAGGTCGTCGACGAGGTCGTGGCCGGGCTCCAGTTCCTCGCCAAGCGGCGCACGGGAGAGATCAGCGGCCTGGCCGGCCGCGGCCTCGACGACAACGGCCTCCCCCCGGAACTGCTGAAGTTCGCGCTCTCCCTTCTGGAGGACGCCAAGGCCAAGAAGGGCGCGGACGACGCGGAGCCGGAGCCGTGACCGTGGTGGCCGGAAAGCGTTGTTAAACTCTGTCGAGCGCATGTCACAGCACGCGTGACGACGATCAAGAGGTCCCCATGTCCATGCGCGAGCTGCGCAGAGAGTGCGAAGACGGTCTGGCCGATCTGCCTCTCCCCGTGCCGTTCAGCATCCCCGGACTGGTGGCGAACATGGAGGCGGCCCGCGGCCGCACCATCGCGCTGCACGAACTCCCCGATCAGCTGGCCCGGGTCAACGCCGCCTGCGGTCTGCGTCTCAAGTGCGGCGACACCAGCTTCGTGCTCTACCGGCGGCGCCCCACCGCGTACCAGACCCAGCACGTCATCTTGCACGAGCTGTGCCACGAATGGTTCGACCACGGCACCACGCTCGACGCGGACCAGCTCCGGCAGCTGCTGCCCGTCTTCGACACCTCGCTGATCACCCGGGTGCTCACCGCCGACGAGGACCCGGCCGCCGGGCCCGCCGCCCCGGACGAGACGCCGTGCTTCCCCCCGGCGGTCACCGACGCGATCCGGGCCGGCGGCCCGATGCAGGCCCGCGCGCAGTACGACACCCACGACGAGCGGGTGGCCGAATTCGGTGCCTCGCTGATCCCCCGCATGGCCAGGGACGTGACGAGCGACGACATGGTCGGCCGCCTGACCAACTCCCTCTCCCGCCCCGTCGCGCACCGGCGCCGCGGCTTCTTCCGCCGTCCGTAACCCCCCACCACCCCCCGAGGAAAACCGTCGTGACCTCGCTCGACCTTGCCGGGTATCTCATAGCCGGCCTGATGACCGCTGTCGCGCTGTGGCGCATGCCCGCCGCGCTGTGGGGCGATGAAGAAGACAAGCGCCGCCGGGCCCTGTGGGGCTGCTACGCGGGGTTCGCCATCGCCCTGTGGACCAAGACCAAGATCATTCGAATAGGGCTCAACAACAGCTCCGTCACCGATCTCGCGGTCCTCATCAAGCACTACACGGCGACCATCGCGATCCTCGCCATCCTCAGCTACATCGTCGCCATCTACGGGCGCTACCCCGACGGCGGGGACATCCCCCGGCATGTCCGGTTCGCCCGGATGATCCAGCAGGTGGCGGCCAAGGCGTCGGTCGCCACCCTCGTCCTGCTGACCGCCCTCTTCTTCACCGTGGTCGACCGTTCCGTCCCCTCGGACCGTTTCGTCTCCGACCACGCCGGCCAGTGGGGCGCCACGCTCTACATGAGCGTCTTCTACGTCTATCTGGGTGCCGCGTCCGCCGTCTGCGCCTACCAGTGGGCGCTGGCCACCGCCCACAGCACGCTCCGCCATCTCCGGGTGGGCCTCGGCATGATGACCTTCGCCATGTTCATCGGCGTCGGCTACACGCTCAGCCGGACGCTGTTCCTGTGGGTCAGCGTCATCGACCGGCCCGGTAAGGCGTTCGCGCTGCGCTTCGACGAGATCACCGAGTCCGCGCAGCTCGTCCTGTTCGCCTTCTTCGCGGTGGGTGCCTCCATCCCCGCCTTCGGCAAAGGCTGGCACCGCGCGAAACTGTGGCGGGCCCAGACCCGGCTGCACCCCCTGTGGCGCGAGTTGATGACGGCCTTCCCCGACCAGCCCTTCGCACCCCCGACCTCGCTGCCCCGCGAACTGACCCGGTTCGACACCCCCGCGGACCTGCGGGTCGACCGGTGGGCCGCCGATATCGCGGACGCGGTGGAGAAGCTGCGCCACTACGTGCCGGACGGTCTGCTCCCGGCCGCCAAGCGGGCCGCCGCACACGACGCCCCGGAGCCCGGCGAGGCCGCCGCGCTGGCCGACGCCTACTGGATCAAGGCGGCCCTCGCCGCCAAGGCCGGCGGTGCGCCCGCCGGCCCGGCCGCGGCCGTCGAGTCCCAGCACGCCACCGACCAGGACGACGAGGTGGCCTGGCTGGTGCGCGTGGCGGCCGCCTACCGGACGGTCACCGACGACCGGACCCGGGACGTCCTGGAGTCCGTGGAGAGCACCGCATGAGTACCCGTACGACGGCCCGCACCGTCACCGACGTCTTCCAGCCCCGCAACGTCCTGCTGACCGGCATGCTCGGTATCGGCCTGGCCGCCGCGGGCGAGTGGACCGGTCTCCTGTGGGGCCTGCTCGGCGCCCTGTGCGCCGGGATCGTGCCCGCCGGCTACATCGAATGGGAACGCAAGCGGGGCACCTGGGGCGACCGGCATGTCGTCGACCGGACCAAGCGGGCGCCGATCTTCTTCGTCATCCTCGGCTCCATCGGCGCCGGTTCCCTCATCATGGTGCTCGGCCGCGCCCCCGTCGGCATCCTGGTCACGATGCTCGCCCTCTGGGCGATGACCGTCCTCCTCCTGGCCGTCAACACCGTCTGGAAGATCTCGGTGGACTCCGCGGTCGCCTCGGCCGTGGTGGCGCAGCTCGCCGTGGTGCACTCCCCCTGGTGGCTGCTCGGCTACGCGATGACCGTCGCCGTGTGCTGGTCCCGGGTCGCGCTGCGCTTCCACACGGTCGCGCAGACCGTCGCCGGCGCGTCCCTCGGCGCGGCCACCTCGGCGGCGTTCCTGCTGACCTGATCCCCCGTCACCGCGGGGCGCCGCGGACCGGCCGGACGGCCACGCCGCCCGGCCGGTGCGGATCAGCGCAGGGCGGCCGCCCGCGCGCGCAGCTCGTCGTGCAGTCCGCCGTGCGTCCGGCCGGGCGGCAGCCACTCCTTGCGGAGCTTGGCCACGCAGGTGTAGTTGCTGTCGCAGACGTTGGCGAGCGGGGATTCGACCGCCTGCGTCACGACCTGGTAGGCGTCCAGTTCGCTCACCCCGTAGTCACGCGCGAGCCACTGGATCAGGTCCAGCTGGGAGATGCGGAAGGCGTCCTCCAGCGGGCGGGCCGAGCCCGTCGAGACGAGGTGGGTGTCCGACTCCAGGCGCGGCCAGGGAGTGGCGACGTGTTTGAGCAGCTCCACGATCACGACGGTGTGCATCGCCGTCTCGACCGCGACCCCGCAGGTCTCCCCCTCGCCCTGGCGGGCGTGCCCGTCGCCGAGGCTGAACAGCGCGCCGTCGACGTTGACCCCGAGATAGCAGGTGACGCCCGCCCGCATCTCGGGCGTGTCCATGTTGCCGCCGTGCGCGTCCGGGACGAGCGCGGAGCGCACCTCCAGGTTGGCGGGCGCCACCCCGACCGTGCCGTGCATCGGGTCCATCGGCAGCGTCAGCTCCCACTCGCTGTCCCGGGCGCTGAAGTGGCACAGGCGCCGCGCGCGGTCCAGCTGCCAGATCCAGACGGCCTCGGGGAGCGGTGGGTGCAGCGCGGCGGTGGCATGGGTGGCGGTCAGCGCCCCGAAGAGCGGCACGGTCGTGGAGGCCGCCCAGTCCCGGCGGGGTTCGATGGACACGAAGTGCACGGCGAGCGTGTCGCCGGGCTCCGCGCCCTCGACGTAGAACGGCCCGGTCTGCGGATTGACGAACGGGAACTCGCAGACCTGCGACACCAGATCCTCCGTGGTCCGCACCCGGCCACCGAAGCAGTCCTCGGTGAAGACGTCCAGAACCGTGCCCGGGGCGATGCGGGCCACAGGCGGGGCCCCGCCGAACGTCCAGGCGTAGTCCCCCTCGCCGGGCCGGATGGTGAGGATGTGCGGGTCCGCAGCGGGATCGGTCATGGCGACTCCTGATCGAGGTGGACGAGGCCGGTGGCCGCCAGCCGGTCCGGATGCCGCCGCCACAGTACGACGGCGATGACGAGTCCGGCCGCGCTCCACAGCGCCACCACGGCACCGGCAAAGGAGACCGGAGCCGTCAGTTCGGTGACGAAGGAGAACACCGGCAGCCCCGCGGCGGTGAGCAGCGCGGGGGTGAAGGCCGCGATGCCCAGGACCGGGAAGAGGAGGTGGCGCACCGGGCGGAACTCCGCGCGGCGCCGCCGCAGGAAGTAGCCGGCGCAGGCGAGGTTGGTGAGCAGGTAGACGGAGATGATCGCGGTCACCACGACGGTGGCCAGCAGCAGGAACGCGGTGTCGGGGCCGTACGCGAAGCCCAGGCCCAGCGCCACGGCCGGCGCGGCCAGGCACTGGACGAGCAGGCCGACGACGGGCGAGCGGTGCACGGGGTGGAGCCGGGCGAAGGAGCGGGGGAAGACGCCGACGCGGCCCAGCGCGAAGGCCGTGCGGGTCGAGGCGTTCGCGGCGGCGTTGGCGTTGGCGATGGTGGAGTTGACCACCGCCAGGAAGACCAGGACCCAGAACGCGCCGAAGGAGGCGCGGGCCACCCCGTCCCAGGAGGCGGCACCGGACGCGCCGAAGGTGGCGAAGGCGTCCGGGCCGTAGAAGACCGTCATGGCGTAGGTGGTCAGGATGAAGAGCAGGCCGATGGCCAGGGCCGAGCCCAGCACCGCGCGGCGCAGGGTGCGGCGCGGATCGCGGGTCTCCTCCGCCAGCGGCGCCGCCGCCTCGAATCCCGCGAAGGCCAGCACCGTGTAGACCGATCCCGCGATGACGCCGCCGACGCCTTCGTGGGCCGCCGGGGTGTGCGCGGTGCCGAAGACGGTCAGGGTGTTGTGGCGGCCCGCGTGGGCGATCAGCAGGCCCGCGAAGACGACGAAGACCAGGACCTCGAAGGCGCCCAGGACGGTGCCCAGCCGGGCGGCGGCCCGTATGCCGTAGTAGCCGGTCACGGCTATCACCGCCGCGCCCGCGAGCACCCAGGGCCACCACAGGTTCTGCGGATAGCCGGGCCACTCCTGGTGTGCGGTGCCCGCGACCGTGAAGCCCAACTGCACCAGCAGCAGCGCCGGGACGAGCGCTTCGACGAGGAGGTAGACCCAGGCCACCACGTACCCGACGACGGGGTGCAGGCCCCGGGAGCTGTAGGCGGCCACCGACCCCGCGGACGGCAGGTGCCGGGCGAGCTCGGCCACGGACGAGGCCGTGAACAGGCAGGCCACCAGGGCGATCAGGACGGACAGCGGCAGGGCGCCGCCCGCGAAGGCGGCACCGGCCGGGATGGAGACGGCGATGGCGGCGCCGGGCGCCATGGACGTCACGCTCTGGAAGAGCACGTCCCGCAGCCCCACGGCATCGCGCCGCAGACTCACCTCGGGCAGGCCCTGCCGGGCGTGCCGGCCCCTCGGCCGTCCTCGCCGCTTTCGCTGCCGGGCATTCCCGTCCCCCATGGTCCCGAGGGTAGGGACGGGGAGGCCGGGGCGGAAGACGGTGTACGGGCGGGGCGGGGTGCGGAAGGGCGATCCTGGTTGACCCGCCGTCAGCAGCCGTCAGGTGCCCCGCTCGGCCCCGGGCACGTGCACACCTGCACCGGGGCGTCGGCGGGGCTCCTCACGGCCGGTCCGCCAGGCCGTGCGGGTTGGCGGCGGCGCCCTCGGTGCTCAGCAGCACGACGGTGGCGTCCGGTCCGAGGTCCAGGGCGGTGCGGCGGCCGGCCGCACCGGCGCCGGTGAGGGCGGCGCGGACGCCCGCGAGGGAGGCTGCGCCGCACGGGCCGGCGGAGATCCCGAGGGCGGCGAGGTCGCGGGCGGCCTCGGCGCTGTCCGCGTCGGTGACGGCGACGGCGGCATCCAGGCCGTCGCGCAGATAGGGCCAGGCGGTGCTGGAGGGCGTACCGCAGTTCAGCCCCGCCATGGTCGTGGTGCCGGTGGCCACGCTGTGCAGCCGCCGCTCGGTGAGGCAGGCCAGGGCGCAGGCCGCGGTGTCGGGTTCGACGGACAGCAGGGCGGGCGCGTGACCCGTGGGGCGGCTGCGGTAGTGGGTGACGGCCGCCTGGGCGAGCGAGCCCACCCCGACCGGGACGGCGACGAGATCGGGCAACTCCGCTCCCATGGCGGTCAGTTGGGCGTCGATCTCGGCGAACAGCGTGCCGTAGCCCTCGGCGATCCAGCCGGGGATCTGCTCATAGCCGGGCCAGGCGGTGTCCTGGAGGAGGACCGCGTCCGGCGCGGTCGCCGCGTCGGCCGCCCGGCGTACGGCGTCGTCGTAGGACCCGGCCACGCGGGTGACGCGCGCCTCCTCGGCGGCGATGGCGGCCGCGGCGCCGGAGTGCACGCCCTCCGATACGAAGACGTGGGCGCGCTGCCCGAGCAGACGGGCGGTACGGGCCACCGCGCGGCCGTGGTTGCCGTCCGTGGCGGTGACGAACGTGACGGGGCCGGCCGGCGACCCGCCTCGCGCCCGCTCGGCGAGGGTCCGGTGGATGGCCCAGGAGGCGCCGAGCACCTTGAACGCGGGCAGTCCCAGGCGGGACGATTCGTCCTTGACGAAGACCTGGCCGACCCCCAGCTCGGCGGCGAGGGCGGGGAGTCCGGTCAGCGGGGTGGGGGCGTAGCCGGGCAGCGCGGCGTGGTAGTGGCGGGCCTCGGCGGGGGCCGGTGCGCAGGTCCAGTTCCGGGCGGCGGGACGGGCGAACCACGGCAGCGGGTGGGGCGAGTTCTCAGGCATGCCTCCATCGTGCGGCGCGCCCATCCATCGGTCCAGCGAATGTTTCCCACGTATATTCATCGGTAATGCCGATGGTTCCCGTAGTGGCGGAGGGTTGCCGATGTTCGATCTGCACCGGCTCCGGCTGCTGCGCGAGCTCAAGCACCGCGGCACGCTCGCGGCGGTCGCCGCCGCCCTCTCGTACAGCCCCTCGTCCGTCTCCCAGCAGCTGACGCTGCTGGAGTCGGAGGTGGGTGTCCCGCTGCTGGAGCCGGTGGGGCGGCGGGTCCGGCTCACCCCGCAGGCGGAGATCCTCGTCGTCCACGCCGAAGCGGTGCTGGCACGCCTGGAGTGCGCCGAGGCGGAAATCGCCGCTTCCCTCACCCGCCTCACCGGCACCCTTCGCATCGCCGCCTTCCAGACCGCGGCCCTCGCCCTGGTGCCGGCCGCGCTGACGCTGCTGCGCGCGGACCACCCCGGTCTGCGGGTGCACGTCACGCAGGCGGAGCCCGAGGTGGCGCTGCCGGCGCTGCTCGCCCGCGACTTCGACCTGGTGATCGCCGAGGAGTACCCGGGCGGTCCGCACCCCCGGCCGGCCGGGATCGAGCGGGCGGACCTGTGCGCCGATCCCTTGCGGCTGGCCCGGCCGCGCGACGGGCAGGGCCCGCGCCCGTCCGGGCCGCGGGCGGCGCTGCGGGCACTGGCCGATCATCCGTGGGTCATGGAACCCGAGGGCACGGCGGCCCGGCAGTGGGCGCTGACGGTGTGCCGCGACGCGGGTTTCGAACCCGACGTACGGTTCGAGAGCAGTGATCTGCTGCTGCATCTGCGGCTCGTGGAGCAGGGTCACGCCGCCGCGCTGCTGCCCGACTTCGTGTGGTACGGCCGGCCGCCGACCGTTCCCCTGCATCCGCTGCCGCGCGGCCACCGGGCGCGCCGCATCTTCACGGCGGTCCGCCGCGGCCGCGGCGCGCACCCCGCCGTGGACGCCTGTCGGCAGGCCCTCCGCCAGGCGTGTACGCCGCCCGGCCACGCCGCGGAGGATTCGCCGGCCGTCGCGCCGTAGCAGCGGCGGGTACCGGAGCGCGCCGCCGCCTCGGGCTCGCGCCGCCGGTGCGGCCGTTGCGCACCGCCCGCCCGGTGGCCCGAGGAGTGCGTCAGGCGTCCCGGGCGATGATTTCCATGGGGACGTGGTCGGGATGGGCCATCGCCGAGGCCGCTTCGCGGGTGGTGTGCCCGGGAATGGCGCGGAGCGTGAACCGGGAGAGGACCGTCGCCAGGACGATCGTGGCCTCGGTCCAGCTGAAGGCGTCCCCGATGCATTTGCGGTTGCCCGCGCCGAAGGGGACGAAGCCCTCGCGCGGAATATCGGCGCGCCGCTCCGGCAGCCACCGGTCGGGGTCGAAACGGTCCGGTTCGGTGTAGAGCCGCGGATCCCGGTGCAGGGCGTAGAGGCTGAAGCCGACCTCCACCCCGGCGGGGAGGCGGAAGCCGCCGAGCTCCACCGGCTCGGTGGTGCGGCGCATCAGCAGCGTCACCCCGTGCAGCCGGATCACCTCGTCGAGCACCCGCCGGATGGTGACGAGACGGGGAATGTCCTCGACGGTCACGGGGCGGGTGCCGACGACTTCGTCGACCTCGGCCAGCAGTTGCCGCTCGACCTCGGGGGCACGGGCGATCTCGTGGAAGGCCCAGCTGAGGGTGGAGGCCGTGGTCTCCGAGCCGGCGAAGAGGATGGTGACGAGTTCGTCCCGGACCTCCTCGTCGGTCAGTGCCTCGCCGGTGTCGCCGTCGCGCGCGTCCAGCAGCAGGGACAGCAGATCGGCCTGGCCGCTCCGCCCGGACCGGCGGGTGCTCGCGATCACCTCGTCGATGACCTGCCGCATGCTCCGGGCCGCGGCGTCGAACTCGCGGTTGGGGCGGATCGGCAGCCGGTCCAGCAGCTTGGGAGAGGCGGCGCGCAGCAGCATGTTCTTCAGGATCACCGGAAGGTTCCGGCGGACCGACTCCACGGCGGGACGCCCGATATCGGCGGAGAACATTGTCTCCGCCAGCGTCTCGATGGCGTACTCCCCCATGACCTGCTCGACGTCGATGCGCTGCCCCGAAGTCCACGATCCGGTCAGAGCACGGGCCCGGTCGCTCATCGTCCGCGCGTAACCCGCGATGCGCTCGTGGTGGAACACGGGCTGCACCAGACGGCGGTTGCGGCGGTGGACCGGGCCGGTGGCGTTGGCGAGGCCGTTGCCGACCAGCGGCCGCACCCGGTCGTACAGCCGGCCCTTCTCGAAGCTCCGCGCGTGGGTGACGGTCACGGCGTGGACCAGTTCGGCGCTGGTGGCGAAGTACACCGGCAGCGTGCCCAGATCGACGCGGACCAGATCACCGGTCTGCCGCAGCGACCGCAGGAACCCGAGTGGCTCGCGCCCCAGTTTCACGGCGTGCCCGATCAGGGGCAGGGCGCCCGGTGCGCGGGGCACCTCCGTTATCCCAACTGTCACCGAAGAGTCCTTCCTCTAGGCCGGCTTCCGCGCCGCCCACTCAGCTGCGGACGCGTCCCCGTTCCCGTACCGCGGCGGGGTGCCGCCGCCGGCGGGCAGCAGGTCCCACCACCAGGAGATGACGGGGATGTCCAGGGGCTCGCGACTGTCGTCGGTGGGCGTCTCGCGCAGCGTCGTGGGGAGCCCGGCCGGGTCGTCGGGGGTGGTGTAGCGGAGGGAGGTGATGCCCCAGTCCTGTGATCCGCGGATGAAGGAGGCCAGGCCGCTCAGGTACTGCCGCAGCTGCGGGCTGGCCTCGTGACGCAGCTGCGCGGACAGCCGCATGAACAGCGTCATCACCCGGTCCCGCTGGGCGATGGCCGTGGTCAGGGCCTGGTCCGGGCCGATGCCGTGCTCGTGCTGCAGCACCCGCAGGACGTTGAGGTAGTAGCCCTCGCTCCGGCTCTCCTTGTGGTGCGAGAAGATGTCGTTGTCCCAGGTGATGACGAACGAGGCCATCTCGGCCGCGGCGCGCACGGCGGTCCGGTCCCGTTCGTACGGCTGGAGTTCGTAGCCGTGCCCCATCTCCAGGATCGGCAGCACGACCGAGGTCGCGCCGTCGTACAGGCGCATCAGGGTGTAGTCGGACAGGCTCGGGACGGTGCCCTCGCTGCGGTGGGACGCCTCCCAGACCACGGAGAAGAAGTACTCCCGCAGGGCGTCCAGCCAGCGGGCCGTCTGCCCCTCGGTGCCGTACCGGGAGACCCTCGACCGCAGGTCGCGCAGCCCCTCCGCGAGCGGGTCCGCCCGCAGGAGCTGGGCCTCCGGGTTCTGCGCCACCCGCAGCAGCCGGTGCAGCACCGCCGTCAGGCCGCCCGGACTGCAGCCCAGGTCGCCCTCCTCGCAGTACCCGTCGTCGACGCCGAAGAGCCACAGCACGAAGTCCGCCAGAAGGGACACCACCTCCTCCTGGCCCTCGGGCAGTATCCGGGCGGAGAACGCCCCGATGCCGTGGGTGACGAGCCGCTCCCGCAGTTCGTCGGACCCTATGGCGAAACGTTCCGCCCAAGCCGTCGTCCGGATCTCGATCGCCTCGTGGCGGGGGTGGATGGCCGGCGGAATGGGCGAGTAGGTCGGCGGAACTATCAGCTCGGGTCCCACTTCTGACCACCTCTCAGCTGTCGTGCGGCACTCTCGGCCGGGTACGCGAATGCCGCGCGACCGGCCTACCGGATGTGCCACCGGCACTCCGTGAATGATCAACTACGGCGCATCGTACGCATCACGTACGTCTGATCCAATAGCGGCGTCACCAGGTCTTCGTGGACGCGGGGCGGGCCGCCGGTGCCCGGCCGGCCCTGTGGCGGGCCGGCCGGGTGCGGGCTAGGGCGTGTCGTCACAGTGGCGTCGTTCGCCCGGAGGGCGGGTCCCGCGGTGTCTGGTGCGGTGCATCGCAAGGCGGAGGGTCGCCCCGATACTGGGTGTATCGGGGTGATCCCGACAACGCCGCGAGATGCCGTGCCAGGCGCCGCGGGGCAGGCGCCACTGTGACGACACGCCCTAGGAGCGTGCCCGGAAGAGCGACCGCCACCAAGGCGTGCGGGCGGGGCGGGTCTCCTGCGGCGCCGGTGTCCGGCCCGCGGCGGCGGGCGGCGCCGCCCCGAGGCGCGGGGGTGCGGCTGCCCGCCCCTGCTCCGGCTTGAATTGCACGGGCAGGCTGTCCAGGCGCTCCGACAGCCACGCGGGGTGCGTCTGGAGCTCGCCCTCGTGCACCGCGAGCCGCAGATCACGCAGCCGCGCGAGCAGCGTGTCGATGCCGGTGTCCGCGATGGCCCGGCCGATCTCCCGGCCGGGGCACTCGTGCGGGCCGCTGCTGAAGGCGAGGTGGGAGCGGTTGCCGTGGACCGGGGCGGACAGATCGGGCCGGATCTCCGGATCGGCGTTGCCGGCCGCCAGTCCGAGGAGCAGCATGTCGCCGGCCGCGATGCGGCGGCCGCCCAGTTCGGTGTCGCCGATGGCCCAGCGGCCCGGGATCGCCGACAGCGGCGGCGCGTCCCACAGGACCTGCTCCAGGGCGTCGGGCAGCGTCATCTGACCGCCGGTCAGGTTGAGGCGGAAGCGGCGGTCGGTCAGCACCATGCGCAGGGTGTTGCCGATCAGGTTGACCGTGGTCTCGTTCGCGGCGACGAGCACGAGCCGCAGATGCTCCATCACCTCGTTCTCGGTGAGGTTCGACTCGTGGCCTATCAGCCAGGAGGCGAAGTCATGTCCCGGTTCGGACCGTTTGCGCTCGGCCAGCGTCCGCAGCGTCTCGACCACGAACTCATTGCTGGTCATGGCGGTCTCGCTGCCCCGCATCAGGTCCTGCGCGGCGTCCACCAGGCGCGGCCCGTATCCCTCGGGCATCCCGAGGAGCTGGGTCATCACCAGCATCGGGAGTTTCTCGGCGTACTGCGAGATCAGGTCGGCCTCGCCGGTCGCGGCGAACGCGTCGATCAGCTGGTTGGTGTACCGGACCACGTAGCGGCGGATCCCCCGGCGGTCGAACCGGGCCAGGCTGTCGGTGACGGCTCCGCGCAGCCGTACGTGGTCCGCGCCGTCGGCGAACACGCAGATCGGCTGCCACTCGATCATCGGGCGCAGCGGGGAGTCCGCGGTGACCCGGCCCTCCCGGAACATCCGCCAGTTGCGGGAATCGCGGGAGAACCGGGAGGGGTTGCGCATCACCTCAAGGTTTTCCCGGTGTCCCAGCACCAGCCAGGCGGGCAGGTCGCCGTGCAGCAGCACCGGTGCCACGGAGCCGTACTTCTGGCGGAGCACCTCGTACAGCGCCTGCGCGTCCCCCTCCGCCTCGGGCCCGTACAGCCGTTGCAGCCCCTCGGTGCCCGCACCGTGCGCAGGGCAGCCCGGGGGCGGCACGGGTCCGGAGCCGTCGCTGTGGTGAGCTGGGCGCGGGGTGGTCACGGGGCCTCCGAAGGTGGTGAGGACGGTCGGCTGCGCACGCGATCACGACGGGCCGCGGCCGACTCCCCGCGCACGGACATCGCGTCGGCGCCGGACCGGGGGCCGGCTGCCGCTGCCCCGGTCCGGGATGTGCGGCGGCCGGGCCATCGAGCCATACGCAGGGGGATTACCGGTTGCCGAGCCACAGCCCTGCCCGGTGGCCGCCCGCGCAAGGATGTCACGACAACAGCCCAGATCCCGCCGCATGGACACCTACAAGATCATGAGCCGCGCACAGCATAGCTCTGGTCCGTTTCCGCCTGACAAACGTTCGATCCGCGGTTCCGGACGGCGCCGGACCAACCGGGCGGGCGACGGCCACCGGCCGCGGTTGCCGGCCGTCGCCGACCGGGCACGACGGCCTCCATGGCAGTGCGGCCCTCGGGGGAGACGGTTCGGCGGTGCCGGGACGCCGGGCCGCCGATGCCGCCGGTCCGGCTGCCGCTCCGTCAGTCGGCCTGCGCCCGCCGGTACAGCCGCTCGGCGCCGGTGCCCGGCCAGGTGGCGTACGCGTACGCGCTCTCGCCGCCGGGCAGGTCCTTGCCGGCCGTGGTGACGCCGGTCAGCGTGCCGGTTCCGGTCGCCGGGTCGGATCCGGTCGCCGGGTCGCATCCGGCGAAGTGCCGGCCGCCACTCGCGCCGTGTGCCCTATCGCACCGCGTGCCCCGCAGCAGCGGGGTCTCCGGCCCGGACCGGACGGGCCCGGCGCAGTGCACCGTGCGGGCCCCCTTGAAGGGCGTTCCGAAGTTGGCGTGCGGATAGCCGAACGCGTCGGTGAACTGCCCCTTCCGGGGCTGGGTGAACGCGGCCCGCCGACTGCCCACCACGTTCGTCACGGTCCGCCCGTCGGATGCGGGGTGGGCGACCGCCATGGCGGCGTCGTATCCGGCCGCGGCGACGGTGGAGGGGGCCGCGCCGGCGACCCACTTCGAGAGGACCAGGAGTTGGATGACGCTGAATCCGCCGTGTGGCTTCGCGCCGTTCCGGTAGCCCGGTACGCAGGAGAAGGTGTGGTTCCCGTCGCCGGCGTCGCGGCTCCCCCGCCCGGCTCCGGTGACGCGGCCGTGCTCCGCCGGATGCCGTCTCGTGGCCGGCGCACCGGTCCGGCCACAAGACGGCCGCGGGTCAGCCCGCCGCGGCGGTCACGCCCGTCTCGGCGATGGGCTCGTCCTCGCCCTTGGTCCCGCCGGCCACCCCGATGGCCCCGGCGATCGCGCCGTCGACGACGATCGGGATGCCGCCGGGCAGCAGCGCGGAACCCGGCTGGGTGGCCATGGTGGCCAGCAGGATCGGGTCCTGTGCGGCGAATTTGCCGAACGCCACGGTGGGTACGCCGAGTCCGGCCGCGGTGACCGCCTTGTGCGTGGCGATGGTGGTGGACCAGAACGTGGCGGTGTCCATCCGGGCGAGGGTCTGGAGGTTGCCGCCGCTGTCCACGACGGCGACCGCGACGGCGACGTTCAGCTGTGCCGCCTTGGCCAGGGCGGCGTCCAGAACGCGACGGGCGGCGTCGGCGGACAGAATCGGAATGATGGTCACTGAGGGGCTCCTGTTGTGGTCTGGTGGCGCCCCGGAAAACGAGCGGGAGAGCCGGTCGGTCACTGCAGGGCGAACTTGAACATCGCCTCGTCGACCGGTCCCGGGGTTCCGGGAAGGCAACTGTCTTTGTTCACGAATCTCTTGAGGTATCCGGCTCCTTCGGTGCCACCGGACCCCTTGAGCTGACGGGGCAGATAGAGCCGGCCGAATCCGTAATGCCGTCCCCGCCAGGTCAGCATCGACCGTTCCACCGCGTCGAATGCCGTCCTCAACTCCGGCTTCCCGGAGGCGATAACGGCGTCACGCAGCGGCCAGTGGTCACGATACGGCGGATCGTTCAGCATTCTGAGGTGGCGGATCCCGCAGAACACCTCGGATTTCCGGGGATCGTAGCCGAACAGCGCAAGCTCCATGAGGTGGAAGTTGAGCGACTGTACGGCGCTGGCCGCCCCGGTGGCCTCGCGGAAGTTCATGAACTGCTGCGGTGAGAGCGTTTTGAGGACATGGAAGATTCCGTTGAGCAGTTGGGCGAATTCCGCTACCTGGCCGATACGGAAAGCCGCCGCCGTCGGGTCGTCCGCGGCTATCGCGGTGATCGCCCGGCAGGCGGTCCACCGTGCCAGATAGAACGCGAGTTCGCAGGAATGCACGGCCCGCAGAAACAGATGCTCATTGTCGTCATCGGACTGGGGAAACGCCGTGCACCGGGTGAGTACGGAAAGCCGCCAGCTCAGCACGTCGTCGTGGTCCACCCGCCCCATGCCGCCGGCGCCCCGCACCGGCCCTTCGGGGGCGATGGCCACCGCGTCCACCTGTTCGATCAATTCCCGCAATCGGGCCAGTCGCTCCGGCAGATAGGGGGCCGCGCCGGAGACCAGATCCGCGCGGGCCCCTTCCCGGGCGGCGAGATCGGCGAGAGTCGCCCGCAGCCCGCTGATTCCCGCGGCGACCGGTTCGTCCGCGTACGGGGCCAGGAACCAGTCGTAGACGTGCAGGCTGGTGTAGCGGTAGTACTCGGGGATCTGTTCGCGGCGGCTGAACGGCCGGGTCAGCAGCCGTACGATCTCCTGCTCCGCGCCGCCGCCGGCCGCGGCGCTCTCGTGCCAGCCGGCCAGCCGTGCGCGGTCCGCCCCGGTCAGTCCGGCCCTGCCATGGGCGCCCTGCATCCGGACGATGTCCTCCGCCGCGCCCGGCAGGCTCACCTCGGGCGGTATGCCTCGCATCCGTCAGCCTCCGTCGGGTGCCGAGTGGCCGATGACGAGGTGCTTCTCGCGGCTGGAGCGGCGCACTTCGCAGTCGGTGAACCCCGCGTCACGCAGCAGGCCCAGGTATTCGCCCGCGGTCCGGTGCCGGCCCCGGGTCTCGACATGCATGGAGAGGTTCATCACCGCGGTGGCCAGCGGACGGTGGCCGTCGTCGTCGAAGAGCCGGTCCATGACCAGCACCCGCCCGCCGGGGGCGCAGGCCCGCCGCGCCTTGCGCAGCAGCGTCGCGCAGGTGTCGTCGTCCCAGTCCGACAGGACGTAGCCGAAGGCGAGCTGGTCACCCTCGGGCAGTTCGTCGCGGAAGAAGTCGCCGGGGGCGAAGCGGAGCCGCTCACCGAGGCCGTACGCGTCCCGGGAGCGGGCGAGGTGGGGTGCCACGTGCGGCAGGTCGAAGACGGTCGCGCGGAGCGCCGGCGTACGGAGCAGCGCGGAGACCGAGAAGGGGCCGTTGGCCCCGCCGACGTCCACCAGGTGCCGGGCCGCGCCCAGTCCGGCGAGCGCCACCAGTTCGTCGGAGACCTCGAAGCTCAGCTGCCACATGGCGCGCAGGAAGGTCGCCGTCGATCCCTCGTCGGCGTACATCGCGTCGAAGGGGGCGGGCAGGTCCGCGTCCACCCGCGCCTTGCCCCGCGCGACATAGTCGGCCAGCTGGGGCAGCCGCCCGGAGGTGCTGGTGACGAGGTGCTGGAGGAACGCGCCGGTGTAGCGGGGGCTGTCCGGGTCCAGATAGGGGGCGGATTCCGGGGGCACCCGGTATCCGTCGCGGTCGTCCCCGGTCAGCACGCCGAACGCCTGGAGCGCGATGAGCAGCCGGCGCAGCGTCTCCTCGTCGGTCCCGGTGGCGGCGGCGATGTTCCCGGTACGGCTCGCGCCGTGCGCGATCAGGAAGGCGAACACCCCGTGCCGGTCCGCCAGCTGGACGGCGTGCGTGGCGTGGATACCGAACACCGCCCGCTCCAGCGGTTCGGGCATGGCCCCGTCGCCCGGTGGTGGCCCGGTCGCGTCGCCGGGGTCGGACGGTGCCGTGCGGGGTGCGTCCCCACCGCTCCGGTCGTCGAGTGTGCGCTGCTCCACCACTGCCCCCTCCCGCCGGCTCGCGCCGGACCGCTGGAACCCCGGTGAGCCCGTGGTGACGGCCGCTCACCCCGTGGCCGGACACCCGGTCGGGGTGCGCGTCGCCGGCGGAGAACCGGGGAGCCCAGGATCGCCCTGATCCGGGGCCCGGCCGGTGCGGCGGCCGGCAGACCGTCCGTTCGTGCGGGGTGCCGGTCGTACCACCGCCGTGCCGCTCGTGGCGGACCGCGCGTCAACCACCCGCGTTCCCGCCCGGACCGGGGATGTGGCGGGCGTCCGCCGGACCCAACAATGGCGACGAAATTGAGCGAGGAAGTTGATGCGCATGCCGACCGTTTCTCCGCAGACCACCGAGCAGCCCCTCCCCTCCCCCGGCAGACCGAAGAAAAAGATCACCATCATCGGTGCCGGGATATCCGGCCTCGTGGCGGCGTACGAACTCGAACGGCGCGGCCACCGTGTCGAAATACTGGAGGGGCGCCTGGACGTCGGCGGCCGGGTGCGCACCCACCGCTTTCTGCCCGGCCGGCCGGGTCCCTCGGTCGAACTCGGGGCCATGCGCGTCCCGGCCACCCACCGCCGCACCATGCACTACATCCGGGAACTCGGCCTCGCGGACCGGGTCAGGGAGTTCCGGACCCTCTTCCAGGACGACGCCGCCTATCTGGAAACGCCTTCCGGACATCAGCGCATACAGGACGCCTCGCAGACGCTCGTGGCGGAACTGCGGCGGCGCCTGGGCAGCCACGACTACGACGATGCGACGGTGCTCTTCGGCGCCTGGCTGGCCGTGCGGGTGAACGCCATCGCACCCCGCAGGTTCCGCGAGAGCATCCACGACGGGCTGGACCGCGAGATCCTCGGGCTGGTCGAGGGAATCGACCTCAGGCCGTATGTGTACGGCCGCGGCAGGGACCGGATCGATCTGCACGCCCTGTTCGCCGGCCATCCGCAGATCCAGGCGGGCTGCACCGGGCGGCTGTACCGGTTCGTCGAGGACATCGTCAACGAGACCAGTTCCCGCCTCATACGGTTGCACGGCGGTATGGACCAGATCGCGCACCGGCTGCGGGACCGGGTCCGCGGGCCGATCGGCCGGGGCCAGGAAGTGGTGGGGATAGAGGTGCGCGACCGCGACGTCGTGCTCCGTATGCGGCGCGGCTTCGGCACGGTCACCAGGAACTGCGACTACGTGCTGTGCACCGTCCCCTTCTCCGTACTGCGGACCATGGATCTGGTCGGGTTCGACGACGAGAAGCGGGCGATCGTGCACGATATGAAGTACTGGTCCGCCACCAAGGTCGCCTTTCACTGCCGCGAGGCGTTCTGGGAGGCGGAGGGCATCACCGGCGGCGGTTCCTTCACCGGCGGGCTGATCCGGCAGACCTACTACCCGCCGGCCGCGGACGACCCGGCGCTCGGCGCGGCCCTGCTCGCCAGTTACACGATCGGGGACGACGCGGATGTGCTCGGCCGCCTCCGCCGGCCCGACCGCATCGCCCTGATACTGGACGAACTGACCGCCATACACCCGCAGTTGAAGATACCCGGCATGATCCTCGGGGTGGCGGACCAGGTGTGGGGCACGGCTCCGTCGAGCAGAGGGGCGGCGGCCGTCCGCTGGGGCAAGGACATCGCGACCTGCGAGGCGGAACGGCGCTCGGCGGCCCGCCCGCAGGGGCGGCTGTTCTTCGCCGGCGAGCACTGCTCCACGTATCCGGCCTGGATCGAGGGCGCCATCGAATCGGCGGACAACGCCGTACGGGAGATCGAGTTCCACGAGACCGGCGGGAGCACGGCGGTCGTCACCGGCGGCTGCGCGGTGTCGGAGGAACCGGCATGAGCGTCTTCGACCTCCCGCGGCTGCACTTCGCCGGCACCGCCACCACACAGCTGCCCACCGGGCCGCGCAGCGGACTGGTGGACCTCGCGACGAACACCGCGCTGACCCCCGACGGCCGGCCGTTCCCGGTGGACCGGCCGGCCGGTGAGTACCACGACGTGCTGTACGGCATGGGGCCGGATTCCGGTGCGGGTCCGCAGTTCGGCGGCAGCGGCCACTTCGCCGTCGAGGCCCGGATCGTCGGCACGGAACGCGCCGCCGGAGCGGTGCGCACCGACGATCCGGTGGTCGGCCGCAGCGTCGATCTGTGGGGCCACTACAACGAGTACTTCGCCACCACGGCCAACCGGGCCCGGGTGTTCGACGTCGATCCGTCCTCCAACTGGACCACCACCCTCATGATCGGCCAGCTCGGCTTCGGCCGGCAGGGGCGGTCGCTGGACGTCGGCTATCTCTGCACCGGTGATGTCGAGGGGTTCCAGCCGCCGCGCTGGCAGGTCTTCGCCCCGCCCGTCGGCACCGAAGGACCGGCGGCCTCCCGGCTGCCGCTGTCGGCGGTGTACCAGTTCGTGGTCGCCGGTGCCGGCGCGCTGCACTGGCCCGAGCAGTCAACCCGGTCGGCGCAGTCCCCCGTCGTGGCGGACCTGCGCGCCGAGGTGGAGTCCGGCGGCAGCGACGGTCTCGTCGTGCAGTTCGCCCTCCGCGGCGGCGCGGCACCGACCGTCCCCGGGCACCCCACCCCCTGGCGGATCCACGGCACGATCGCGCCATGGCGGGCCGACGAGCTGCGCTCGTACCCCGCGGGACGGCTGCTCACCGCGCAGGGACCGCCGGGCGGCCACCCGTACCCGGTACCGCGCCAGCTCACCGTCGAGGTGGGACCGGAGCAGGTCACCTTCAACCTGATCGCCGGCCCGCCGTCGTCGGCGGCCCGCCGGGACGCCGACGGCGGCGGCTGGGAACTGCGGACGGCGCGCAGCGACCGCCTGGTGGCCGAACTGCCCGCCGGTGCCTGGCCGTTGGACCGGGACCTGACCAGCGGCGTGGTGACCGTACCCCGCCGGCCGGGGGCGGCCGCGGCCGGGCACGAGGCGCTGCGCCTGGTCGTGCGCGGCGGCGCCGGTGACCGGATCCCGGTACTGGCCGAGCGGGAGGTCAACCTCCAGGCGGACGACGCGTGCCTCATCGTGGACCACCCGGACGGCGAGCACGACGACTCCTACGACGTCCGGGTCGCGGTCCGGTCCCTGGTCCGGGGGCGGCCCGGCCCGCTCGGCGCCGTCCACGTCCGGCAGTTCTTCAACCCCCGCGCCCTCCCCCGGGACCCGGCGGCCCGCTCGCCCCGGGCGCGCGCCACCGATATCGGCATCGTGCGGCTGCGCCCCGGCCACGCCGAGGGCGACTCCGGCTGGGCGGACGGGTGCACCATCAGCACCGACGACGAGGGGCGCGGGTCCTTCGTGCTGCGGGGCGCGCGGCCCGGCTGCGCCAGAATCCTGCTGTCGGCGGCGGACGAGGACCTGCCCGCCGCGCCGTCCCGGCCCGGCTCCGCCGCCGTGGCATACGACAACGACGACCGGCTCGGCTACTGGTCGGGCGCCGGCCACCTGTCGGTGCGGGTGCTGCCCGACGACTGGCGGCTGGCCGCCGTACCGCCGGACGAGGTGACCTTCGGCCTGGTCCACACCGAGGTCTTCGCCTTCTACGAACTGCTGTTCTCCTTCATGAAGGAGAAGGTCTTCAGCCTGGCGGACCGGTTCCGGGTGGAGACCTACGCCCGGCTGATCTGGCAGATGTCCGACCCGAAGAACAAGGCGAAGACGTACTACATGCCGCCCAGCCGCGATCTGTCGGAGCCCAAGGCCCGGCTGCTGCTGGCCTATCTGCGGCTGCGCGACACCCCCGGCACGGTCCTCACCACCCGCCGGGCCGCCCCGCGCCCGGCCCCGGGCATCCGCACCCGCGACCACCTGGTGGCGACGGTGCGGCACGCCGTCATGATCGAGCTCGCGGTCACCCTCCAGTACCTCTACGCGGCCTATTCGCTGCCGCTGCACGGCGCCGGGCTGGAGTATGTGCGCCGGCGGAAGTGGACGGCCGAACAACTGCGGGCGGTCTGCGGCGACGGCGGGGAGACCCTCGACGACGGGGTCCGCAGCACCCTGCTGCGGGTGGCCCGGGAGGAGATGGTCCACTTCCTCGTCGCCAACAACATCCTCATGGCGCTCGGTGAGCCGTTCCACTTTCCCGCGATCGATTTCGGCACCGTCAACAACGAACTGCTCGTCCCGCTCGACTTCTCGCTGGAAGCCCTGGACGTCGGCAGTATGCAGCGGTTCATCGCCATCGAGCAGCCGCACCGCATCGTCGGTGACGTCGGCTACGGCGGGCTGGGCACTCCGTCCTGCGGTGAGGCCCCCGGCCGGGCCGTGTACACCTCACTGAGCGAGCTGTACGCCGACGTACGGGAGGGGCTCCGGCGCGTCCCCGGCCTGTTCCTGGTGGACCGGGGACGGGGCGGCGGGGAGCACCATGTGTTCCTGCGGAAGTCGGTCAACTCCGTGCACCCCGACTACCAGCTGGAGGTCGACGACCTGGCCAGCGCGCTCTTCGCGGTCGACTTCATCACCGAACAGGGCGAGGGCCAGGTCCTCTCCCCGGGGGCGGCACCGCCGGACGAGGAATCGCATTTCGACGCCTTTCTGCGGATCTCCGATCTGCTGATGGCCATGCGCCTGAACCGGCCGCCGGGCCACCACCCGGCACCGGACTTCGCCTATCCGGTGCTGCGCAACCCGACCCTGACCGCGGGCGGCACCGCCCGGCAGGTCATCACCGAGCCGACGGCCCGTCAGGTCGCCGGGCTCTGCAACGGCTCCTACTTCATGATGGCCCAGCTCATGGTCCAGCACTTCGGCGAGTGCCCGGACGCGAGCCTGCGGCGGTCGGACCTCATGAACTGCTCCATCGAGGTCATGAACGGTGTGCTGCAGCCCCTGGCCGAGCTGCTGGCGGTGCTGCCGTCGGGGGTGCCGGGCCGGACGACCGGCGCACCGTTCGCGCTCGGCAGGGCGCCGGAGCCCCTCGCCCGCCCGGACGTCGCCCGGCGCGCCTTCGCACAGCGCTTCGGCGACCTCGCGCAGACCGCGCGGAAGTACCCCGTCATCCCGGACCGGGTGCCGGAGACGCTGGCCTTCCTGGCCGCCCGTTTCCGTGCGTCGTGACCTGTCCGGCCCCGTTCCCCTCCACGTCAGGAAGGCGAGACAGATGGTCTCTGTGCACCAGACCGACGTACTCATCGTCGGCGGCGGCCCGGTCGGTATGGCGTTGGCCCTGGATCTCAGATCGCGCGGGGTGAGCCACACCGTCATCGAAGCGAGCGACGGTACGGTGTCCCACCCCAAAGTCAGCAACATCGGCCCGCGGTCCATGGAGTTCTTCCGCCGCTGGGGCGTCGCGGACCGGATCCGCGCGGCGGGGTGGCCGCGGGACCACACCCTGGACAGCGTCTGGGTCACCCGCGTCGGGGCACATGAGGTGTACCGGCTCTCCGTCGGCACCAGTCTGACCCGGCGGCCCTTCGCCCACACCCCGGAGCCCGACGAGATCTGCCCGCAGCACTGGCTGGCCCCGCTGCTCGCCGACGAGGTGGGCCGCCACCCCGCGGGCCCGCTGCGGCTGAACTGCCGGCTGGACACCTTCCGCCAGGACGACGACGGGGTCACCGCCACCGTCATCGACCGGACGACCGGAGCGGTCGGCGCCATCGAGGCCCGCTATCTGGTGGCCTGCGACGGCGCCTCCTCGCCGATCCGCAAAGCCTGCGGTATCGACGCACCGGCCCGTCACCCCACCCAGGTCTTCCGCAATATCCTCTTCCGCGCCCCGGAACTCGGCGACCGCCTCGGGGCGAACAAGGCGCTCTTCTACTTCCTGCTGCTCTCGGACTCCCTGCGCTTCCCGATGCGGGCGATGGACGGCCGCGACCTGTTCCGGCTGTCGGTCCGCGTGGACGGCGGCCGGGAGGCGGCCCAGCCCGCGCCGGCGCTGCTGCGCCGGGCACTGGCCGTCGACACCCCGGTCGAGGTCCTCTCCGACCATCCGTGGCATCTGACGCACCGGGTGGCGGAGGATTTCCGCTGCGGCCGGGTCTTCCTCGCCGGCGACGCCGCCCACACCCTGTCCCCCTCCGGCGGGTTCGGGATGAACACCGGGATCGCCGGCGCCGCCGACCTGGGCTGGAAGCTCGCCGCCGAACTGGCCGGCTGGGCGGGGCCGCTGCTCCTGGACACCTACCGCACCGAGCGGCGGCCCGTCGCGGAGGAGGCCGTGGAGGAGGCGAACCGCAACCTCGTCCGCACGATGAGCCGTACCCTCCCCGACGGCCTGCACGAGGACAGCCCGGCGGGCGAGCGCGCGCGGGCCGCGATGGCCGGACAGCTGGCGCGCAGCGGCATCAGCCGCGAGTTCAACGCCCCCATGATTCACATGGGCTACCGCTACACCTCACCGGTCATCGTCCCCGACCACTGCCCGCCCCCCGCCGACGAGAGCGCGGAGCACCCCAACAGCAAACCCGGATCCCGCGCCCCGCACGCCTGGCTCAAGCCGGGGCTCTCCACCCTCGACCTGTTCGGTGACGGCTTCCGGCTGCTGTGCTTCGCCGGGCCGGACGGGGCGCCCGGACAGCTGCGGCACGACGGATACGAACGGGCCTTCGCCGACCGGCACATGCCCTTCGGTATCACCGTGTGCCACGACGCCGAGATCGCCGCCGTCTACCGGCGCCCGTTCGTCCTGGTCCGGCCCGACGGCCATGTGGCCTGGCGGGGGCAGGAGCTGCCCGCCGACCCCGGCCGGCTCGCGGACACCGTGCGCGGCGCCCGCTGAACCGCGCGAGCGCGCGTCCACCACTCCCGCGAGGAGGAGGCACCATGCCGACCGACGATCTGCCACCGTTCGGCCTGCGGGGCTGGCCCGCCGCGGCCCTCGCCGATCCCTACCCCGTCTATCTGCGCTACCGGGAGAAGTCCCCCGTGCACTACGTGCCGGGGCCGCCGGACGAACCGGGTACCCACTACGTCTTCGGCTACGACCAGGTCGCCGAGGCGCTCTCCAGTCAGCGGTTCGGGCGCAGCGCGGCCGCCGCCGCGGGCGTCGCGGCGCCCCGGCCGGCCGGCCGTCACCAGGCCCTGCACACCATGATCGCGAACTGGCTGGTGTTCCTGGATCCGCCCCGGCACACCGCCCTGCGGTCCCGGCTCAGCGCGGAGTTCACCCCCAAGGTGGTCCTCGGCCTGCGGGCCCGGATCCGGGACATCGCCGGGGAACTCCTCGCGAATCTGCGGCGCAAGGACGTCGCCGATCTGGTGGCGGAGTTCGCCGCGCCCTTTCCCGTCCTGGTCATCTGCGAACTGCTCGGCATACCCGGGGAGCACCGCGGCTGGCTGCGGGAACGCTCCGTGCGCCTCCAAGAGGCGAGCACCTCGCGGGCCGGTGCCGGTCCGGACGGGTACGCCCGCGCCGGCACCGCCGCCCGGGAACTCCGTGACTTCTTCGGGGACCAGATCCGGCAGCGGCGCGACGGGCCGACGGCGGGCCTCATATCGCTGCTGGTACGGGAGCCCGGCCCGCTCCCGGACCGCGCGTCCGGACCCGGTGGGCCGCTGTCGGACGACGAGATCGCCGCGACCTGCGTCCATCTGCTCACCGCCGGCCACGAGACCACGACGCACACCCTCGCCAAGTCGGTACTGGCCCTGCTCGACCGGCCCGGCACGCTCGCCGAGCTGTGCGCGTCGCCGTCGCTGCTGCCGGGGGCCGTCCACGAACTCGTCCGGTTCGACTCACCGGTGCAGGCCGTGAGCCGGTGGGCCTACCAGGACGTGACCCTCGGCAGGCACTGCATCCGCCGCGGCTCGAAGGTGATGCTGCTGCTGGGGTCAGCCAACCGGGACCCCCGGCACTTCGCCCGGCCCGATGTCCTCGACATCCACCGGCCCCCCGACCGGCATCTCGGTTTCGGCCTGGGCATCCACTACTGCCTGGGGGCCGCGCTGGCGCGGGCCGAGGTCGAGATCGGCCTCGCGGCGATGCTGGAGTTCCTGCCCGACGCCCGGCTGGCCGGCCGGCCGGTGCCGTACGCGGACGATCTGGTGTTCCACGGCCCGGCGCAGCTGTGGTTGCGCACCGGTGGGCGGAGCGGCCGCGCGGGGCCGCTCCGGACCGGACCGGACCGGCCGCCCGGCTGAACCGGCCGGCGGGACGCCGGTCGCGCTCACCGGTCGGCGCACCCGGCGCGGGGCGTGCCGTCGTGCCCGGTGCTCTGCCGGTAGCGCGCCAGTTCCAGCCGGGAGTGGACACCGAGTTTGCGGAAGATCTGGCGCAGATGGAAGGCGACCGTGTGCTGCGAGAGGAACATGCGGACGGCGACCTGACGGTTGGTCATCCCCTGGAGTACGTGCTCGGCCACGGTGTGTTCGGTGCGCGTCAGGCTCTGCCAGCCGGTCTTCGGCTGGTCGGAGCGGGTCCAGTGGCGGCGGCGGACACCGATCGCCCGCAGCCGGCGGCGCACCCGGGCGGTGTCACCCGCCGCCCCCAGCTGTCCGTACCGGGCGAGGGCGCTCTCCAGGTGCTGCGCGGCAAGTGCCCGGGAGGTGTCGGTCAGCAGGGCGCCCAGGTCCTCGGCCGCCGAGGCGCGTACCCAGGCGTCGCGGTGGTGCGCGGCGGCCGACTCCAGGGCGGCGGCGTCCCGTTCGACCAGGCCGCGGGCGTGGTCGGCGGCCGCGCGCACCGCGGTGATACCGGGATTGGTCCGCGCCAGCCGGTCCGCCGCCGCGCTGACGGCGGCCGCCCGGGTCCGCCGGCCGCCGGCCAGCAGGAGGCGGACCAGCCACGGTGCGAACGCGGGCTCCTCGATCAGCAACGCCCGGCGGCCGCACTCGTTCGTCCAGAGCTCCTCGACAGCGGTCTCCAGCGCCTGGTCACCGCCGCTCGCCAGGGCGATCTGCGCCTCGATCCAGGCGGCGGCCGCCGCGCACACCCGCCCGCGGTCGTCCGGCAGCGCGTCCCTCAGGCGGCGCGCGTACTCGCCCGCCTCGGCCAGCTCACCCCGGTACGAGGCCACCGTCGCGAGGACCAGCCAGGCCAGCGGCATCAGCACACCGGCCCCGGCCTGCTCAACGACGGCGAGTCCGGCGGCCGCCTCGCGCGCGGCCTCGTCGAGCTCGCCCCGGGCGAGCCGCAGCCGCGCGCGCACCAGCCTGGGCACCCCCGCCGAGACGAATTCGACGGTGCGCGGTGCCTTCCCGAGCGCGGCTTCGGCCTCGGCGAACCGGCCGGTGTGGGCAAGCATCATGGCGGACATCAGCCGCGGATGGGTGTGCCACTCGATGGCGGCCCCGCCGTCGGCGAGTTCGGCGGCCTCCTGGCAGAGCGACAGCGCCTCGTTGAGCCGTCCCGCGCGCCACCGCATCACGGCGAGCGTGGTGGTGACGCCCGCCTGGATGTCGAGGTCGCCGGCCTCCCGCAGCACCCGTTCGGCGTGCTGCACACCCCGCGCCTCGTCCTGCGCCGACCAGGCGGCGAGCTGGTTGAGTACGGCCCGTTGCCGCAGGTGGGCGGGGGCGCCGGGATGCGCGAGGAGTTCCTCGGCGACATCCAGGCAGTCGGCGGTCCGGCCGAGCAGCAGCAGTGCCGTCGACAGCCAGTAGCGCAGCCGCGCCGCGGTCTCCGGATCGAGGGGGCGGATGAGGGCGTCGCGGGCCAGGGTGACGGCGGTCGGGAGCGAACCGGCGCGTACGCATGCCTCCACGGCGATCACCGTGAGCGGTTCGTGTGCCTCGTCGACGACGGGCCCGACCAGTTCGAGGCCGCGCAGCGCCAGGTCCGCGGCGGTCCGGGGGGTGGTGGTCACCGACTCCTCGGCGGCCCGGCGGAGCAGTCCCGCCATGGCCGGGTCCCCGCGGTGCGCGCCGTGGATGAGGTGGGTGGCCACCGCCGCCGCGGAACTCCCGCGCGCCATGAGGATGCCCAGCGCCTGCCGGTGCATGGCGCCGCGGACCACCGCGGGCAGGTCCGCCACGAGCGCCTGCCGCATCAGGTCGTGGCGGAACGTCACGGTGTCGCTGCCGCGTTGCAGCATGCCCGCCGCGACCGCTTCCCGGAACCGCGGTACCAGTGCCCCCACCGGTTCGCCGAGCATCTCCGCGATGTCCTCCGGGAGGCAGGCTGGGCCCAGTACGGTCGCGACCTCCATGAGCAGACGGGTCTGCGGGGACACCGTCGCCAGCCGCTCGTCCATCAGCGCGTCGAACCAGCGGGGTACCGGGCGGGGTGTGGCCGGGGTCCGTACCTCCGCCGTGGCGTCGCCGTCCTCGGTGGCCAGCCGGGCCGTGCCGCTCTCCACCCGGACACCGCCGTGTTCCAGGAGCTGCCGGCAGACCGCGGCGAGCAGCCGGGGGTTGCCCTGGGCGAGGCCGAGCAGGGTGCGCAGTTCGGCGTCGGGCGGACCGCCCAGCCGGTCGGCGAACAGTTGCGAGACGGCGTCGTCGGAGAGCGGTCCGAGGGTGATCCGCAGGGTTCCCGGCGGATCCCGCGGCGGCCGGGCCAGGGTGCGCGCGGCCGTCTCCGCCGGTTCCCGCTCGGTGCGCCGGGCCGTCAGCCACACCAGCGGGGAGTTCCGGAGCCGGGCCATGAGGGGGCGCAGCGCCGGGGTCAGGGACGGGGCGGGGCCCTCGTCGCAGGTGATCAGCAGCGGGGACCGCTTGAGGCGGGCGTCCAGCAGCGTCAGCGAGGCGGCCGGGAGATGCCGGTCGTCGGGCGTCTCGCGGGTCACGCCGGGCGCGCTCGGGGTGCGCTCGGCGTCCGGCGGCCCGGTGAGGGCGTGGACCAGCGAGCCCAGCGCCACGGACGGCGAGAACTCCTCGCCCTTGAGCCGGATCACCGTGAAGCCCCGTGCGGACGCCGCGCGTTCGGCCTCGCGCAGCAGGCGGGTCCGGCCGATGCCGGCCGGGCCGTTGAGCCATCCTTCCGTGCCACGCCGTGAGTTCTGTGCCCGGTCGAGGGCCCGGCAGAGCAGGCGCAGTTCCTCCTCACGCCCGCGCAGGGGCCGTACGGCCGGACGGGACCGGTCGGCGCGGGCCTCGGATCCCGGCTCGCGCTCGCCGTCGTACCGGGTGGTCACCTTTCCCATGGCGGGGACTTGCACCTTTCGCGGACGGGAGGCGGCGGGCTCGTCCGCACCGCGCGCGGGTCGCGGCAGGTCCTGCCGCATGGGGTCGCGCTGTTCCTAGGGGGCTTCCGACGGGGTCTCCGGTCCGGACGCCAGGTCCTTGCCGGGGGCCGTCGTGGGGAGGGGTTTGGGGTGGGGCGCCGGCCAGCCGGGCAGCAGCACGGCGAGCGCGGCGCAGACGAGCGCCGCGTACATGGCGACGGTGTAGGCGGTGGAGAGCCCGGCGACGTACTCCGTGCGGAACACCGGGCTGCCGGCCGGTGCCGTCACATCGCGCGCGACGAGCGTGGCCAGGACCGCGACGCCGAGCGCCTGGCAGACGCGCTGGGTCGCCTGGAGCAGCGCGGTCCCGTTGCCGACCGCTTCCCGGGGCACGTCGCTGAGGGCGGTGACCTGGGTGGTCGGCGGGATCGCGCCCGCGCCCGCGCCGGCCAGCAGCAAGGGCCCCACCAGGCCGAGCGGGTCGGGGTCCGAGGCCCGTGCGCGCAGCAGCGCGATGCCTCCGGCGAGCAGCAGGAAGCCCGCGGTGAGCGGCAGCCGGGGCCCCCAACGGTCCCGCACCCGGCCCGCGAGGACGCCGGCGACGCCGGAGGCGAGGGCCAGCGGCAGCAGGGCCAGCCCCGCGTCCAGCGCGGAGACGCCCCGGACCACCTGCATGGACAGCGGCAGCAGGAACTGCGTCCCGAAGAAGGGGATCTGGCCGAGGGCGTTGATGACGCTGCCGATGGCGTAGGTGCGGATGCGGTAGAGCCGCAGATGGAGCAGGGGCGCGGCCGAACGGAGCTGGACGGCGACGAGTACGGCGAGCGCGAGGGCGCCGACGGCGAACGCGGCGGGCACCGCGGCGCCGCCGGACGAGGCGGTACGGGAGCCGAGCAGGGACGCGCCCAGGAGCAGTCCGCCGAAGCCCACGCAGACCAGGCCGACGCTGGGCAGGCCGATCCGGCGGGCGGCCGCCTGCCGGGGTCCGTCGGGCAGGATGAACCGGCTCCCCAGGAGGACGCCGAGCGCACCGATCGGCACATTGATGAAGAAGATCCAGCGCAGCAGTCCGGCGTCCACGAAGGCGCCGCCCACCAGCGGCCCGACGGTCGGCGCGAAGACCAGGACGACGCCGAAGACGCCGAAGGCGAGGCCGCGTTTCTCCGCAGGGAAGGTGGTGAACAGCCGGGCGGAGCCCAGCGGCAGCGCGAAGCCGCCGGCGATGCCCTGGAGGGCGCGCGCCACGATGAGCAGCGGGAGGGTCGGCGCGAGGCCGCACAGCAGCGAGGCGGCGGCGAAGCAGCCCAGGGAGATCAGATAGACCCGTTTCGTACCGAACCGCTCGCCGAGCGCACCGGCCAGCGGGGTGGCGATGCCCAGCGCCAGCGCGTACGCGCTGACCACCCACTGCACAGCGGCGGTGGATGCCGCGTACTCCTGCTGGAGGGAGTGGATGGCGACGTTGACGACCGTGACGTCCAGGATCGTCATGAAGGAGCCGACGGATACCGCGAGCAGCGTCTTCCAGGGTGACGGCCCGCCGCGCGTGGCGGGCGGTGCGCCCCCGGCCACCGGAGGGGCGTCGCGTTTCATCGCGGAGGGTCCGCGGGGACGGGATGCCGCAGCGGGGCGGGGCTGCCGGCATCGGTGAGGGAGACGAGCTGTCCGTCCTTGACGACGGTGCGGGCGCGGATGCCGTCCAGTGCGGCGTCGGGCCGCAGCGGGTCTCCGTCGACCACGATCAGGTCGGCGCACCGGCCGGGTTCCAGTACGCCCAGCGTCCGTCCCTGACCGCAGAGCAGGGCCGCGTTGCGGGTGCTCGCCTCGACGACCTGGAGCGGGGTCATACCGGCGGCGAGGAGGTACCGCAGCTCCTGGCGCGGCATTCCCGCCGGGACGCCGGGCCGGCCCACCCAGTCGCTGCCCAGGGCGACCCGTCCGCCCGCTTCGAGATACTGCGACAGGACGGTGACCATGAGCTCCTCGATGGCCCGGAGGCCGTCCTCGGGGAAGTCCGGCAGGCCGTCGCGGATGTTGATGAGCTCGTTGCCGATGGTGGGGACGAGGTAGACGCCGCTCTCCACCATGCGGTGCAGTCGCCGGCACAGGTCGGGGAGCGCGGCCGTGCCGAGGGCGCCGTCGCGGTAGAGCTCGTGGTAGTCCGCCTCGGGCGGCAGCGGAAAGAGCATGTGCTCGACGCTGGTGACACCGGCGTCGAGGGCGATGTCCAGCTGGGTGACGTTGTGGACGTGGGAGCGGACGGGCAGGCCGTGTGCCTTCGCACGGCGGGCGGCGGCGGCGACCGGTCCGGGGCCGAGGACCGGGAGGTGGCCCGGGGAGCGGAAGTTGAAATCGAACGGCTCCTGGGCCAGCTTGATGAAGTCCGCACCGAGCGCGACCAGTTCGTCGACGGCCGCCTCGGCCTCGGTGGCGGAGGTGACGCCGCGGGCGACGGTGCCGTCGCCGCGGGTGCCCGGATAGCCGCCCGGGGCGGTGAGCGCGGGCCCGGAGGTGAACACGCGGGCGGCGGCGGGGTGCGCTCCGGCCCGGTGGAGCTGCGGCACCATGTCCGGCCCGCAGCCGGTGTTGCCCACGCTGGTCACCCCGTCCTTGAGGAGTACCCCCAGGACCGCCGGGACGTCCCGGTCGATGTGCGTGTGCGAGTCGATGAGGCCCGGCAGGGCGGTCTGCCCGTCACACCGCAGGATCCGGGCGGCGTCCGGGATGCGTACGCTCCCGGCCGGCCCGAGAGCCGTGATGCGGCCCGCTTCGACGACGATGACGCCCTGGCGCAGCGGCGGCGAGCCCGCGCCGTCGACGACGGTGCAGCCGACGAGGGCGAGCGCACCGGGGCCGCCTGCTGGTGGTGAGTCCGGGCCGATCGGGCTCACCGGATTCACGAAATCGTCCGCGGACGCGTCCGCTGTGTGACTCATCGAAGCTCTCCCGTCGATCGGATACCTGCACCGTCGGATACATACACCGAGCACGCGGTACCGGGCGGCATTCGCGCGCCTCATGGCGGTGTCAGTGGTGTGCTGCGGAGGGAATTTCGAGAAATACCGATCTCCGCACGCGGAGCATGCGGAAAGAACACAGATCCAAGATCGCTCATCATGATGTTAATGTGTTAACATAGGGGTCGTCAAGGTGAAATTGTGGGGATTTTTCGCACCCCGCGGCACCCGCTCACCACCGGACCGCCGCTGCCGGGCCACTGGCATCGCGGGGGCCGTTGGTACAGACTTCGATCGAGTGATTGTGCTAGTCGATATGGAGTCGGACAGGCCCGCCCGATGCGGCGGGGCGGACCGGCAGCAGGGAAGGTGGCGACAGGCCATGGCGCAGGACCCCACACTCCCTCCGAAGTCCGGGGCTTCCGCGGGCGGGGCGCACCCCTCGGCGGTCAAGCCCCCGCTGATGACCGCCCTCTACCAAACGGGCCGCGCGGTGGACGCCGCGGTCAACGCGGCGTTCGCGCCGATCGGTCTCAGCGCCTCCCAGTGGGCCGTCCTGCGCCTGATCGACGAGCAGCCGGGGATCGCGGGCGCCGAGATCGCCCGCAGGTCCGATGTGAGCCCGGCGGCCGTCACGACGATGCTCGACCGGCTCCAGTCGGCGGGGCTGGTGGAACGGCAGTCGCAGCCGCGAGGCCGCATCGTGGGCGCGTTCCTCACCGAACACGGGCGCCATCGCATGGGAGAGGGCGACGCCATAGCCCACGAGGTGGAGCGGGAGCTCACCCGGCCGCTCGGCCGGGAGGGCCTGACCCGCGTGCTCGACGACCTCAACTCCTTTGTGTCGACGCTCAATTCGCGGGACAAGAAGGAACCCTGACCGCGTTTCGGGGCAGGTCCGGCGCGGGCACGCCGCGGCCGCCGACGGGCGGCCGATGCCCGTCGACGGCCGGTTTCCGCCAGGCGCCGCCGGGGCTCACGCGTCGCGCGGTGCGAGCTCCGCCATCTCTCCCCAGCCGGTGCCCGGCACCTCGGTGTTGATGATCTCCGGCGTACCGGCGATCACCTCGGGCATCCACGCCATGGCGGTCCGGAAATGGTCGGAGTTCACATGCAGCTCACCGGCCTCGGCCGAGGCGAATGCCTCGACCAGGACGAACTGGTCGGGGTTGTCCACGCTGGTGGACCATTCGAAGAAGACATTGCCCGGCTCCCGTCGGGTGGCCCGGGTGAATTCGTCGACCAGCGAGAGCCAGTCCGCGCTGCGGTCGGGGCGCACGGTGAATTTGACGACAATGAAGATCATGGAACTCTCCTGTTTTCCGGCAGCCGCATCGCTGGGGGAATTCCAGGGATGCGTGCCGGTGCGGCGGTCACGTCCGTCCCGCCCGGCAGCAGCCGTCTGCGCACATCGCACGGTGCCGAGGCCACAGGGCACCGGCGTCCGCTCCGGCGGGACCTGCACCATCCTGCACGTCACCGGGCCGTACCCCGCGCTGCGGCCGGGCCGATTCCGGCCCTGCCGGAAAAACCGGCTGCCAAGAGAGCACCGCGCCGGCGGCCACCCGGAGACGGTGGCCGCCGGCGCGGGGGTGATCAGTGCAGGCTGGTGTAGGTGTTCCAGCCGTTGCCGATCTTCTGCCGGGGCTTGAACTTGCCGGTGCCGTCGGCGAGGTAGCTGTACAGATCGCCGTGCGAGTCGGTGGCCAGCAGGTCCGCGCGGCCGTCTCCGTCGAGGTCGCCCGGGGCGGCCAGCTGCTTGTACTGGTTCCAGCCGCCGCCGAGGCTCACCCGCGGCTTGAAGGGGGCGGTGGCCACGCCGGTGCCCTCGTACAGATAGAGCGTGCCGTCGGGGGTGCGGGCGACGATGTCCGTCAGGCCGTCGCCGGTGAGGTCTCCGGCGCCGACGATCTTGTCGTAGGCGTTCCAGCCGGCACCGACCTTGATCCGGCTCGCGACCCCGTAGCCGGCGCCGTCGCCGCGGTAGAGGTACAGGTTGCCGGCGCCGTCGCGGGCCAGCAGGTCGCCCTTGCCGTCGTTGTCGAGGTCACCGGGGCCGATCACCATGGTGTAGATGCCCCAGCCGGAGCCGAGGGAGTACGGGCCGGAGTCGGTGGCGCGGCTGTAGTTGTAGAGGGTGCCCTGGAAGATGTCCAGCAGATCGCCGCGGCCGTCGTGGTCCAGCGAGGACGCGAAGACGGGCTTCGACCCCAGCCACCCGCCGTCGTCGCTCGCCTGCTGGCGGGCGCTCAGCTTCCCGTTGTTCTCCGCGTAGTAGTAATAGAGCGTGCCGTGGGTGTCCAGGCCCAGCACTTCGGACTTGCCCAGGTAGGGGTTGCCGCCCGCCCCGGCGAAGAGCGAGGCCACGTTCCACCCCGAGCCGCCCGGGACCCGGCCGCGCAGCTGCCCGGTACCGTCGGAGCTGTAATAGAACAGCTGACCGTCCGGGGTACGGGCGAGAAGATCGCCGAATCCGTCGCCGTCGGCGTCGTCGATGCTCAGCAGCTGGTTGTAGATCCCGTAGCCGTAACCGACCTTCACCCGGGGCTTGAACGGGGCGGCGGCGTTGCCGGTACCCGCGTAGAAGTAGAGGTCACCGGCCGGGGTACGGGCGTAGAGGTCCCCGTAGCCGTCGCCGTTGGCGTCGTTGACGCCGACGATCTGGTCGTAGACCTGCCAGCCGCCGCCGATCTTGACGCGCGAGGCGAACGGGGACACCAGCCGGCCGTTGGAGGCGTAGAGGTAGAGCTCGCCGGAGGGCGTACGGGCCAGCAGATCGTTCCTGCCGTTGCCGGTCAGGTCACCGGTCGCGATGAGCTTGTTGTACTCCTGCCATCCCTTGCCCGACCAGATCGGGGAACCCGCGCCGCTCATACCGCTCTGGCGGATGCCGAGCGTACCCGTCGACGACAGGGTCAGGATCGCCGTCTTGCCGCTGCCGTCCTGGTCGCCGAGGGGCACGACGTCCTTGAACATCTCATCGCCGTCGCCGGGTATGTCGTACCCCCGGACCGCCGACCCGTCGGACGGCGCGAGGTAGTACGCGCCGTTCTGACCTCGGTAGAGGAGGTCGCCGAGCCCGTCCCCGTTGAGGTCGAAGCGTGGCTTGGCCTTGGTGCGGGCCGCCGCGGCGAGCCCCTTCCCGGCCGCCGTCGACCGCTTGGCGGCCCGCGGCGGGAGCGTCAGGGTGGGCTGCCGGATGTCGGGGGTGATGCGCTTGAGCTGCCCGTTCGGCGCGGGCGGCCGTCCTTCGGCCGCTGCCGGTACGGATATCAGCGCGCCGACGGAGAGCACGAGCGCGGTGCAGGTCGCTATGCGCCGGGCACGACGGGAGCGTGCCCCGCCGAGACGGCCGGGTGCCTTGGAAGACATGGTCCCCCCCAGGGGAAGAGTGAACAGGGCTGGGCGAATTACGGATGCGCACGACTCACACATGGGCCCAAAGGGCGCACATGGAGGGCGAATAGTGCCCGAGGGAAAGGAGTGTACAACTGGGGCGCCGAAAACGAAGAGGTTTTCGATCACGGTGGGGAGTGCGGAGCGGTGGTCTCCCACGAGCCGCTTCCGGCAGGCGTGTTGAGGCGCTCACCGTGTCGCGAGCGGGCCCGGCCGCGACGGCGACCGGACCGGTGCGGGTGCGCTCACGCGCCGCCGGCGCGGTGGCCGGCCGGTGCCGCGGCGAACCGCAGCCGGGTGATCAGGGGGCGGTTCTTCCGCAGGAAGGGCAGCGCCGCGGCGTGCGAAGCGGCGTAGCCGAGGAGGCCGCGGCCGGCCGGCAGCGGAATGTCGCGCAGTTCGGTGACGGCCGGGTGGACGGTTCGCAGGGCCTCCCGTTCGGCCGGGTCCACTCCCCAGGGCATCGGGGGAAGGCGGTGGCCACCCGGCCCCTGCCCGCCGGCCCGGGTGCGGGCGCTGAACCTGCGCGACACCGTGTCGAACACCATCGTGCCGCCGGGGAAGTTCTCCGCGCAGTCGGCGATCAGCTGGTGGACCTGCGCCGGTTGCAGATACATCAGCAGCCCCTGGGCGGTCACCAGGACACCGCGCGAGGCGTCGATCCCGTCCAGCCACCGGCGGTCGCGGATGTCGCAGGCGACCGTACGCTGCCGCGCACCGTGCGGCAGTACGCGCAGGCGCAGTTCCAGCGGATCGGCCAGGTCGACCGTGACCCATCGCACCCGACCGTTGTCCACCCGCCAGAACTGCGTCTCCATGCCTTCCCCGAGAGCGATCACGGTGCCGTCCGGGTGCGCGGCGAGGAACTCCCGTACCACGCCGTCGAATCCGAGCGCCCGGAGCGCGATGGCCTGCGCGACCCACGGCCGGGCGGCGCCGAGCCGGGCGCGGAAGGGAAAGTCCAGCTCCTGCACCAGCCGCACCGCCCGGGGATCGGGCAGCACCGTGTCCGGGCGGGCGGCCTCCGCCGCCCGGTGGTACACGGTCCACAGGGCCGTCTCCGGAATTCCCGTGAGATCCGGCCTCGGTTGGTCTTGGCCTCGCACCAGTTCCTCCACCGCGCGGTAGGCGGGCATACGGCGTACCTCCGCCCGTGTCGTCGTCGCGGCACCGACCGGCCGCGAACGTAACGTGGCCGATCGGCCACGACAGGCACTCCGGAGCGGAACGCCGCCGAGGCGGTAACGATCAGGAGCTGAGGTGGTATTGGGCCCAGGGCTGCTGGGACGGGAGGGGCTCCTCGTGCGGGGGGCCGAAGTTGCCCCAGGGGGCGAGCGTGGCGTCCCACTCGGGGACGAAGTGGGTCACGTCCGGGACGGCCTCCCCCACCGGCCCGGTGGCGACATGCCAGGTGGACGGCACCGCGTACGCGGGCGGCTGGGCGTTCCACGCCACCGTCTGCTGCACGGGGATCGTGTACTCGGATTCGGGTGCCTCGCCGTGGCCCCGGCGGTGGCGTCCGCCGTAGCTCTCCCCGCCCGGTGCGGGGGTGCCGTGGAACCGGCCCTGGGCCGACAGCTGTTGTGCGCGGGCGACCAGGCGGGTGAGGTCGAGCCCCAGCTCGGCGGCGAGTTCCCGCAGGTCCACGCCGGTCTGCCAGCTGCCGATGAGCACGGCGTCCACCGCCGCCGACCAGCCCGGCTCCTGTGGTGTGCCCGATGTGTCGCGAGGCGGTCCGGCGGGGCCGGTTCCGGCCGCGGCGGGGTAGGCGGCGGAGGCCGCGCCGGGAGGGGTGTCGGAAGCCGTGTTGGTGAGGTCCGGTTCCTGGGGCGGGGTCGCGGGGGCGGCGGCGAGCAGTTCGTCGGCGACGGCGCGGGCGTCGGCCTTGCCCACCGTGCGCCGGGCGATGCGCACTTCCCGCTCGTTCAGCCCGAAGAGACCGGCCACCGCCCCCGCACTGCCCACGGTCACCGCGAACGCGGCCAGTACCCGGGACCGGTCGGCCTGCGCCTCGTCGAGTCTGGCCTGCGCCTCCTTGACCCGCTCGTCTCCCCGGCAGAACGCTTCGGCCAGTACCGCGTTCCGGTCCCACAGCTCTCTAGGCTCCATGCACGGTCAACGCGCCGACGTCACAGACGAATCGCCCCGACGCCATGAATTCCCCCAAAGCGCGCATCAGATAGCGAAATTAGAATAACTACACCATCTCATTGAACGCGTCGGAGGCATATGGCAGGGCGGCCACGAGAACCACTGCCCGCCCTGCCATCAGGGCGGCGCCTCAGGTGGGGGGACACTTAGCCGCTCTCTCAGCCGGCCCCCTCGGGCGGGCCGCCGGATCCGGTCGTACCGCTCTTCCGGGCCCGGCTCGGCTGGACCCGGGACGGCTCCCCCGGCATCTTCGGATGGTCGGGCGGATAGGGCATATCACCCAGCCCTCCGTCCTTCTCCTGCCGGTCGGCGAGTTCCAGGACGGATTCCAGACCGAATGCGTGCCCGTCCATGTCCGCGTGGAGGTCGCCGAGTTCCGCGAAGCGCGGCGGAACGGTGCGCAGATCGAAGTCCTCGGGATCGGCCTCGGAGAGTTCCGACCAGCGCAGCGGGGTGGAGACCGTCGCCCGGGGTCGGGAGCGCAGGGAGTACGCGGAGGCGATGGTCCGGTCCCGGGCCATCTGGTTGTAGTCCACGAAGACCTTCGCGCCGCGTTCCTCCTTCCACCACGCCGAGGTCACCAGGCCGGGCATCCGGCGCTCCAGTGCCCGTGCCAGCGCGATCGCGGCCCGTCTGACCTCGGTGAACGTCCAGTGGGGGCGGATCGGGACGTAGACGTGCGCCCCGCGGCCACCGGAGGTCTTCGGCCAGCCGCGCAGCCCGTGCTCCGCCAGCAGCGCGCGCAGTTCGTGGGCGACCCGAACGGCGTCCGCGAAGTCCGTGCCGGGCTGCGGATCGAGGTCGATCCGCAGTTCGTCGGGGTGCTCGGTGTCACCGCGGCGGACCGGCCAGGGGTGGAACGTCAGGCAGCCGAGGTTGGCCGCCCAGAGCACGGCGGCGGGCTCGGTGGGGCACATCTCGTCGGCGAACCGCCCGCTGGGGAAGGTGATGCGGGCGGTGGGCAGCCACTCCGGCAGCCCCTTGGGGGCCCGCTTCTGGTAGAAGAACTCGCCCGCCACCCCGTCGGGAAAGCGCTGCATGGTGGTGGGCCGGTCGCGCAGTCCGCGCAGCACACCGTCCACGACCGCCAGGTAGTACTGCGCGACGTCCAGCTTGGTGAAGCCGCGCTCCGGGTAGTACGTCTTGTCGGGATGCGACACCCGCACCGTGCGCCCGGCGACCTCCAGCTCAACAGCTCCGGCCATGCCTCCACGCTAGATTCCGGACGGCCGGACCGCGCGCCGGAGGCGGCGGGCGCGGTGCCGGTCGGGTCGGGTGCCCGCTCCCCGGCGCGCGGGAAGGCCGTGCGGCCCGCAGGATCGGGACATGGACCTGCCCGTCATGCCCCCGGTCTCCCCCATGCTCGCCAAGCCGGTGGCCGACATCCCGGACGGCATGCAGTACGAGGCCAAATGGGACGGATTCCGCGTCATCGTCTTCCGCGACGGCGACGACATCGAGATCGCCAGCCGTACGACGAAGTCGCTGACCCGGTACTTCCCCGAGGTGAGCGCCGCCGTACGGGCCGAGCTGCCGCCACGCTGTGTCGTCGATGGCGAGATCGTCATCGCGCACGACGGGCAGCTGCACTTCGAGGAGTTGCTGGAACGCATCCACCCGGCGGACTCGCGGGTCCGTACGCTCGCCGGCCGGACGCCCGCTTCGCTCATCGCCTTCGATCTGCTGGCCCTCGGGACCGCATCCCTGCTGGACGCCCCGCAGACGGCCCGGCGGGAGGCGCTGGTGGAGGCCCTGCGGCCGGCCCGGCCACCGGTGCACACCGCGCCCGCCACCACGGACCGGGAGCTGGCGCGTACCTGGTTCACGCAGTTCGAAGGGGCGGGCCTGGACGGGGTGATCGCCAAACCGCCGGGGCTGCCGTACCGGCCGGGCGAACGCGTGATGTTCAAGGTGAAGCACGCGCGCACCGCCGACTGTGTCGTCGCGGGCTACCGGCTGCACAAGAGCGGGCCGGTGGTCGGCTCCCTGCTGCTGGGCCTGTACGACGGCGCCGGGCGGCTGCAGCACATCGGGGTGTGCGCCTCGTTCCCCATGGCCAGGCGGCGCGAACTGATCGAGGAGCTGGCGCCGCTGCGGATGGCCGATGCCACAGGACATCCCTGGGCGGACTGGGCCGACGAAGCGGCGCACGCCTCCGCACGGATGCCCGGCGGGCCCAGCCGGTGGAGCGGCGGCAAGGACCTGTCCTGGGTGCCGCTCAGCCCGGAGCGGGTATGCGAGGTCGCGTACGACCATATGGAGGGCAGCAGATTCCGGCATACGGCCCAGTTCCGCCGCTGGCGCCCCGACCGCACACCGGAGAGCTGCACCTACGCCCAACTGGAGGAGCCGGTCGGCTACGACCTGCGGACGCTGCTGGGCGGCTGAGCCGCGAAGACGGCCGGGCGGCCGGGCCGACTGCCCGTGGTCCAGGGGTGCGGTCCCGGCCCAGGCGCCCCGGACACCGTCATCTCATCCGTCCTCGCCGTCCGGTGGCGGCCACTGGCGGCCGCTCTCGCCCGGTGCCAGGCGGTCCACCACTTCGGCCAGTTCCCGGCACGCCTGCTCGATCCTGCGCCGGATGCCGTTCTGCTCGGTGACGACCGCCGCCAGCAGCAGCGCGGTGAGCGCCGCGGACCCGTTCAGGGCCTGGAGATTGACCATGGACTGCAACAGGCTCTGGTGGGCGAACGGTCCGAGGCCGCCGGTCGCCGCGATGATCGCCTGTACGGACACGAGCAGTACGCAGGGCGCCGCCCCCGCCAGCTGGAAGCGCAGCGCCGCCCACACGATCAGCGGGAAGACGAGGAACAGCAGCGCCAGGGAGCTCCTGGTCGCCAGGACCGAGACGGCGACGGAGGCGGCCAGCAGCGCCGCCGCCTCGGCCCACCGGTAGTGCCGGATGTCCCGGAGCACCCGGGGCGAGCGGAAGGCCAGCAGGACCGGGGCCACCACGAGTACGCCCATCGCGTCACCCGCCCACCACGCGGCCCAGGTCGGCCAGAATCCGCTCGACGGCAGGGAACCGGTCGCCCACAGGCTGCCGCTGCCCAGGGTCGCGCTGACCAGCATCCCGCCCAGGGCACCGAGGGCCACCAGCAGCACCCCGTCGCGCAGCCGGTCCAGTTCGACGCGGAAGCCCACCCGGCGGAGCATCAGATAGGCGCACACCGGGGCGAGGGTGTTCCCCACGATGATGCCGAAGTCGGCGGCGTGCAGCGGGCTGAGCGTCACGACGACGAGGAACGTGCCGAGTGCGATACCCGGCCAGATACGGATACCGAAGAAGAGCAGGCAGCTCAGCGCGACACCGGTGGGCGGCCAGAGCGGAGTCACCACCGCGCCCGCGATCCGCACTTCCTCCAGCAGACCGCACCACGCGGACGCGTAGTAGACGCCGCCCAGGGCGAGGATCTCCAGGACTGGGGTGGCCGATCGCCGGAACTGCTCGGTGCGCACCACAGCAGTCATCAGACAACGCCCCCGGCCGCGCACCCGCCGCGACACGCGTGCCCGGTCCGTGCTTCACCCGCCGCCGTCCCGCGCCGCGTCGAAGCGCAGGACCATGACCGCGGCGTCGTCCGCGTGTCCGGTGCGTTCGGCCACGGTCATCACCTCGGCGGCCACCTCGGCCGGATCGTCGCCCGCTCGGGCGCTCACCAGCCGGGTCACCTGGGCCAGCCCCGCCTCGATCGGGAAGGACGGCCCCTCGACCACACCGTCGGTGAGCAGGACGAACGCTCCCGCGGTGGTGAGCCGGCGCCGGGTGACCGGGTACACCTCCCCCGGCAGGACGCCGAGCGGCAGCCCGCCCTCGTCCTCGGCGAGGCCGCACCGGCCGTCGGTCGTGGCCCAGATCCCGGGTATGTGACCGGCGCGGGCGCTGGCGAGTTCCCAGGTGTCCGGGTCGAAGCGGAGGAAGGTGCAGGTCGCGAAGAGTCCGGAGTCGACGGAGAGCAGCAGGTCGTTGGCCCGGCTCAGCACCTCCCCCGGGTCGCCGGCACCGGTGGCCACCGCGCGCAGGCCGATGCGGATCTGCCCCATGAAGGCGGCCGCCTCGACGTCGTGGCCCTGTACGTCGCCGACGGAGAAGGCCAGTGCGCCGTCGGCCAGGGGGAAGCCGTCGAACCAGTCGCCGCCGATGTCCAGGCCGTGGCGGGCGGGCGCGTACGTGGCCGCGGTCCGCAGCCCCGGCACTTCCGGCAGCGCGGCGGGCAGCATCTCGCGCTGGAGCACTTCGGCCAGCTCCACCCGGGCCTGCTGGAGCTCGGCCCCTCGCCGCGCCTGGGCGGTGAGCCGCCCGAGCGTGGTCAGCAGGTCATCGGCGCTCGCCGATCTCCAGGGACGACGCCGGGACATGGACCGCTCCAGGGTGCGTCGGGTCATGGGCCACTGCGGGCCGTGCGCCGCGCGGCAGGTCCGTTCCGCCCTCCTGACCTGGCCGGGTCCTGGCCCGGCTGCGGGCCGGACCGGCCCGCACCGGCCGGTTGGCCGAAGCTGACGGGACTGCTCCGAGCGGGGCTCCGGCAAGAGCCCCGCATTCATCATATTTCTGCGGTTTGACTTCCGCTTGACGGCGGCGGGCGGCGCCGGACGGGGCGGACGTCTGCCCGTCGCGTCCCCCGGCCCCCTCGTGTCGGGACCCCGCCGGCCTCCCGCCTTCCGTAGCCGGACGTCCGGACGGGGCCCGCGCCCACCGGGGCGGGCCGCTCGGGGCGACCGCTCCGCCGCGGTCGACACCGTCCGCGGTGGTACGCGCCCTCGCACCGATGCGCGCATCCGCACGTCGCCGCGCGGGCCCGGCTCGGTGCGAGCGGCACGTCATGGCCGAGCCGTCACACGGCGGCGGTACGGGATGCCGTCAGCTGGCCGACGCCCGACCGCACCGCCCAGCAGAAGATCGCCAGAGCGGCGACGGCCACGGCGACCGAGTCGTACGGGGCGGGCAGCCGGCCGGAGCCCTTGAAGGTGCCGAGCCAGGACAGCACGGTCAGCGTGGCGAGGTAAACCACCAGCCAGGCGCCGGTGCGCAGTTCGGCGACGAGCGGGCGGCTTTCGGTGCCGTCGTGCTCCTCGGCCGCCCGCCCGCCGCCCGCTCCCGGGCGGCGCATGACCAGGAAGATCAGGAGTCCGGCGAGCACGAGCGGCAGGGCGAGGCGCAGATTGTGCCAGCCCGACCAGTACACGAATTCGCTCGCGACGGCGAAGCTGAGCGGTGCGATCCAGCGCAGTCCGGGCACCCATCCGGCCGTGCCGCCGCCCGGTGCGGCGCGGAACACGGCGACGGCGACCGCCGAGGCCGCGTAGATCAGCAGGTACATATCGCCCATGACGCTGACGATGTCCTGCCAGCCGCCGAAGGGCAGCAGAAAGATCACGATCACTGCGAGGTTGACGGCCAGTGCCCGGCGCGGCACGCCGGACCGCTCGTCGACCTTCATGAAGTACCGGGGGATCGTGCCGTTCTTGGCCAGCGCGTAGGTGTGCCGCGCGTCGATCGCCACGCCCACGTACGCCGAACCGCCCGGTGAGATCGCCGCGTCCGCGTAGAGCAGGCTGGCGAGCCAGTGGAGGTTGAGGATCAGCGCGAGCTGCCCGAACGGCGAGTCGAAGGAGACACCGCGCCAGCCGCCGCCGAGGAGGTTTTCGGGGACGGTGAAGAGGAAGGCCAGTTGCAGGGCCAGGTACATGGCGACAGCCAGGGCGATGCCGGTGAGGACCGCCGCCGGGATGGTCCGGCGGGGGTTGCGGGTCTCGCCCGAGAAGTCCAGCGGGGCCTGGAAGCCGTTGACCGAGTAGACGACCCCGCCGCCGGCGAGCGCGGTCAGGCAGGCGGCGTAACCGTACGGCGCGAATCCCCCGTGGTCCGTCAGCCGCCCGGAGTGCCAGCCGGAGGCGATGAGCGCGATCACGGTGATCACCGGTACGGCGATCTTGAACACCGAGACCAGGTTGTTCAGTTGGGCGAACATCCGCACCGCGAACCAGTTCAGCGCCGTCAGCAGGACGCTGAGCCCCACCGCGACGGCCAGCCCGGCAGCGGTGAGGGTGTGGCCGTTGTAGATGCCGGGGAGGTAGTGGGCGGCGTACTGCATGATCGCGCTGATCTCGGCCGCGGTGCCGCCGACCGACAGCAGCACCGACCAGCCGATGAGGGTGCCGACGAGGCGTCCGCTGGCGAAGAGCGGCCAGCGGACCGTGCCGCCGCCCTCCGGGCGCGATGCGCCGAGCTCGATCATGACCAGCGCGACGAGTCCGCACAGCAGCCCGGCGCCGACCCAGGACAGCAGCGCGGCGGGGCCCGCAGTCTGCGCGGCGTATATGGCGGCGAACAGCCAGCCGGAACCGACGATGTTGGAGAAGCCGATCGCCGTCAGCCCCCAGAACCCCAGGTCCCGGCGCAACCGGCTCTCCTGCACCCGCACTCCGGATGCACCGGCCCCGTCCGCCTCAGCTGCCCTCTGATGCTCCGTCACGAGCACGGCCTCCTCGGTTCATTGCGCCGGCCCGGCGCAGCCACCGCCGCCGCGAGCCCTGCTCCGGATTCTGCCGTTCCGCCACCGGGAATCGGCACGCCACCGCGCGGCCGCGGACGGCGCGCACACCCCGGAGGGCGGAACCGGCCCGGACAGCGGGCCGCGGAGACCCGCGGACCGGCACTTCGCTCCCCGGTCCCCGACTCCCGGCGCACCGGGGCGGGGAGGCCACGCAGCGGCCTCGTGTCCCCGGCGCCCGGCCCGGTGGTCATGGCGCCGTTCCGCGGGCCGGTCCGCAGGGCGGCACGCGCGAGGCCGGTCGCGGCACTCCGCCGCGCGAACTCTCCGCACCCGGCCGCCCGCTCCGGCGACGATGGCTGATCCCGCATCCCCCACTCATACGCAGCAGGCTACGGGGCACCACTGACAATCGGCGGTACGGCGGGCGCCCGGCGCCGCCCGGCACCCCGTCAGTTCACGAAGTCGGGTGCTCGCTCTGCCGGTTCACGCTGGTGTTGTGCGCGCGGGTGAGCTCGATCGCTCGGCCGCGGTCCCGGGCGTCGAGCGCGTCCACGAGGGAGACGTGCAGTGCGTGGCGCTCATGGATGTAGTCCGGCAGGGACAGTCCGCTGATGGGCAGGACCGACAGGGTGTGGGACTCGATGATCTCCAGCAGGCTGTCATAGAGCGAGCGCAGCAGGGGGTTGGGGCTGATCGCGGCTATGCGGGCGTGCAGTCCCCAGTTGGCGCGCACGAAGGCGTCGGGATCCGCCGCATCGGCCGCCGCCCGCATGACGCCCAGTTGCCGGCGGAGGTCGGCGATGTCCGCGGGCGAGGCGTGCCACAGGGCGTCCTCGATCAGCAGGGGGTCGATGGCGTCGCGGATACGGACCGCGTCGGCGACGTCGGTCTGCCGGGCGTCGAGTGCGAGGACGGAGTTGCCGAGCCGGACCATCGGGGACTGCTCGGCGGCGAAGAGGCCGCCGCCCGGTCCGGGCCGGACGGTCACCACGCCGCGGGACTGGAGCAGGCGCAGCGCCTCGTTGAACGTACCGACCGAGACCTGGCACATGGTCCGCAGCTCGTCCTTGGTGCCGAGGCGGGCGCCGGCCTCGGCCGCGCCGGCCAGGGCGGCGATCCGGTCGGCCGCCGCTTCTGCGCGGCGGGGAGCGGTGGACCGCTCGGCATCGGCCGGGACTCGCGCGCGCCGGATCGCGGACGCGGCACGGCCCTCACGGATCCCCGCCTGCCGCGGTGCGGTTCCGTCGCCCTGTGCGGTGGCCAATGCGCGCTCCGATCTCCGTGAATTCATCATGATGATATCAGCGAGAGCTTCTTGACGGCGCGGCGGACGAGGAAGCGACATCACCATAATCATCATGATGGTTCGAGAGCGCGGCCGATCCCGGCACTCCGCTGCCGCCCGCACCGGACGAGCCGTACCGCCGCGCGATCGCCCGGGAATCCGAGAACCACCTAGGGAACCGCAGATGACCAGCAACAGCACCACCACCGCTGCCCCATCGGCACCACTGGTCGATGTGCACGCGCATTTCGTGACGCCCGACTACGTCGACACGGCACGGGCCGCCGGGCACCGACAGCCGGACGGTATGGCCGCTTGGCCCACCTGGAGCGCCGCCGCCCACTTGGAGCTGATGGACCGCTGGGGTGTGGCCACCTCCTTCCTCTCGGTCTCCTCCCCCGGTACGCACTTCGGCGACGACGCGGCCGCGCGGCACCTGAGCAGACGCGTCAACGAGGCGGCCGCGGAGGTGGTACGGGCGCACCCCGGCAGGTTCGGTCATTTCGCCGCCCTACCGCTGCCCGACGTCGACGGTTCGCTCCAGGAGCTCGCGTACGCGCTGGACGATCTCGGCAGCGACGGCGCGGCGATCGAGACCAACGCCGGCGGCGTCTACCTCGGCGACGAGCGCTTCGCACCGCTCTACGCCGAACTCGACCGCCGCCGCACCGTCGTCTTCGTCCACCCCACCTCACCACCGTGCTACGAAGCCGTCTCGCTCGGCCGGCCGCGGCCCATGCTGGAGTTCATCTTCGATTCCGCCCGCGCCGCCGGCGACCTGGTCTTCTCCGGGATGCTGACGCGCTTCCCCGGAATCGAATGGATCTTCACCCACGGCGGCGGCGCCCTCCCCCTGCTCGCCGATCGCATGGAACTGTTCCGCGATCCCCTCTTCGGCGAAGATCCCGCGAGCCCGACGGTCCCCGAGCAGCTGAGCCGGCTCTGGTTCGACATGGCCGGGACTCCGTTCCCCCGTCAAATCCCGGCTCTGGACCGGGCGTTCGACACCGGGAGGCTGCTGTACGGCAGCGACTACTGCTGGACCCCGGCCGCCGCGGCCACCGCGCAGGTCGCCTCCGTGGACGCCGCCGAACAGCCCATCGGCGACACCTGGCGCGCCCTGACCACGCGCAACGCCGGCCGGCTGCTCCCCCGGCTCCGCGCGGGAGGCGGCAACGCCCCGGATACGGAGTGAGCGGCGACGGCGGGACGCAGGAGAGCGGGACCGGGGCACGCCGTCGACGAAGGGCCTGTCGGACGGGGAACACCCCCGAAGGACATCCCTGCCGGAGGCGCTGACGAGGCCGGCGGTGTCGACCAGGCCGGCGGCGGCGTCAGCGGCGGGCAACTGATGTCGCCCGGCCGCTTCCCGGGGTGACACGCGGCCGCCGGCGTCCCACGGCAGGCCCGTGCATCGCCGTGCAAGCCGTACGCGCGCCACGATCCGTCCCCGCGCGCCGCACCGGAGCCGCCTGCCACTTATCGGCCGGGGCCGGATACCAGAGACCGGCGACGCGACCGTACCCGGCAGCCGTCAGGTGTCCCTGCCAATGCCCCCGTAGACGGCCGCGCCCCGGACGCACAAGGCGGCGTCGCACCGGCCGGTCCGGTGGCGGCGTCAGCGGCAGGACCAGCAGCCCGACCAGCAGGCGCAGCGGGCGACGTGGCGGATCCGGCCCCGGTTGGCGGTGTGGTGAGGGGCCACCTCAGGGGCGGGGGCGAAGTGGGCGCAGAGGATGACCGTGATCGCGGCGAGTTCCTCGGGCTCGGCATGGCCCTTTTCGACGCGCAGTTGGACGTCACCGGGGGTGCTCATTTGGGATTCCAGGTGCTTGACGGCCCGCCACCGTGTGTGGCGGGCGCCCGAGCACCGCACTGCGGCGCGCTCGGGCCGTTCACCACATCAAGCTAGTCGCGCGGTACGGCGGTGTCGCGCCGGAAGCCCGTCCCATTGGGCCATCCGTGACCAGGCCCGGTGTGCGCCCCGTCGTGCGCCCGGCGCATCACGTCAAGGGGCCGATCGGGCGAGCGGTTGACGCGCCCACGCGTGATAGTCGGGCGCCGGACCGTGTTGATCCCGGCCATCGCGCCCCCGCCGGAGACCATCGCACAGCCATGCACAGGCAGACGGGTGCCGGACGACACGAACGCTAAGGATGGCAGGACGAATGACAAGTGATCGAACCGGCGACGGCCGGTCGGAGGGCGGACGCCGCGGGTTTCTCAAGTGCGCGGCGGGGCTGGCCGGGGTCGCGGCCGCCGGAGGCGTCGCCGGACAGACACCGGCGTACGCGGCAGGGCCGGCGCTGACCGGCGGCTCGAACCCCGGGGGCAGAGCGATCCCGCCGGACCACATCCCGTTCCACGGCCGCCATCAGTCCGGCATCGTGACCGAGCAGCAGGTCCGCGCCGGGATCGTCTCCTTCGACGTACTGGCGGATGACCGCAGAGAACTCATCGATCTGTTCAGAACAATCACCGAGCGGGCCCGCGTGCTCGTCCACGGGCTGACGCCGAAGGACAAGACGGTCGCCGCGCTGCCGGCCACGGCCAACTCGCTCACCCTCACACTGGGCGTCGGGGCATCGCTCTTCGACGACCGGTACGGCCTCGCCCCGCGGCTGCCCAGACACCTGCGCGAGATGCCGTCGTTCCCCAACGACGACCTGGATCCGGAGCGCTGTCACGGCGATCTGTCACTCCAGATCGGCTCGCAGCACCACGACGTCATCGTGCACGTCCTGCACGACCTGGCCCAGCACACCGACGGCATGCTGCGACCGCGCTGGCGCATGGACGGGTTCCTCAACCCGTCGCGGCCCACGGGTGCGCCGCGCACCTTCGTCGGTTTCAAGGACGGCATCAGCAATCCCAACATCAAGTCCGCCGACGTGATGAACCGGCTGATGTGGGTCACACCGGAGTGCGATGAGCCCGACTGGGCGGTGGGCGGCTGCTATCAGGTGGTGCGCCTCATCCTCTTCGACCTCGACTCCTGGGACCAGGTGGACACCGCCGACCAGGAAAAGATCTTCGGCCGCCGCAAGGGCACCGGAGCGCCCCTGGACGGCAAGAACGAACTGGACAAGCCGGACTACGACGCCGACCCGGACGGCAAGAAGATCCCGCTCGGCGCCCACATCCGGCTCGCCAACCCGCAGACCCCGGAGACGGCGGACTCCCATTTCCTGCGCCGGAGTTACAACTACGACGGCGGGTTCAACCCGGACGGCACGCTGGACGTCGGGCTGCTCTTCTGCGCCTACCAGCAGGACGTGCATCGGCAGTTCGCCGCCGTGCAGTGGAGACTGGTGGACGAGCCGCTGTCCGATTACGTCACGCCGGTCGGCGGGGGCTACTTCTTCGTGCTGCCCGGGGTGCGGGACAGCTCCGACTGGCTGGGTTCCGGGCTGCTGTACCGCCGGTACTGATCCCTCTCGCCCGCCGCACCACGGCGGCGGCCGGTGGCGTGTAGCAGAGCCACACGCCACCGGCCGGAGCTGCACCCGGCGCCGTCATCCGAGGGCGGCGCCGCGGCCGGGCCTCACCCGGCCGGTGCGGCCGCCGGTTCGGCGGTGGGCCGGCCGGCGTCCGGGGCACCGGAGGACGACAGGCCGGCGGGGGCGAACCCGACGGACTCGCGCGCCCTGTCGTGCGACGGCGGCGCCCCCGTCCAGCGGCCCAGCACCATCTCCGCGGTGATCCCCGGACCGAATCCCGCGATCAGACCGGTACCGGGAGCGGGCACCTGGCCCTCCTCGAAGAGCCGGGCCAGTGCGTCGAACACCACGGCACTGGCGATATTGCCGCGTTCGGTCAGGGTCGCCCGGCTGAACCTGAAGGTCTCCGGTGGGAGGGACAGGTACCGGGAGAGGTCGTCCAGGATCCGTGGACCGCCGGCGTGCACGATGTAGAAGTCCAGGTCGGTGACGTCCCAGCGGTGTTCTTCGGCCAGCGTGCGGAGCGCGGGTGCCAGCATGGCCATCGTGCCGGGCACCCGCTTGTCCAGCAGGAAGTGGAAGCCGGTGTCCCGCACGCTGTAGGAGATCCAGTCCTCCGTGTCCGGCACCAGGTGCGAGCCGTTGCGCTCCAGCTCCATGCCCGTACCGCCCTTGCCGCGTACGACGGCGGCGGCGATGGCGTCGCCGAACAGGCCGTTGGAGAGCAGTGACCCCACTCCCAGGTCGGTCGGCTGGTACAGCAGGGAGCAGAACTCGCACGCCACGATGAGGGCGTTGGCCTCCGGGTAGGCCCGGCAGAAGTCGTGCGCCCGGTTGATCGCCGCACCGCCGGCGGCGCAACCGAGCTGCGCGATCGGCAGCTGCCGGGTGTCGGTGCGGAATCCCAGCGAGTTGATCATCCATGCCGTCATCGACGGCATCATGAAACCCGTACAGGAGACGTAGATCAGCAGATCGATCTCCTGGGCCGTGACCTCGGCGTGCTCCAGGGCCCGTCGGACCACTTCGGGTACCCGCTCCTTGGCCTCCAGGGTGTACAGGTCATTGCGCTTTTCGAAGCCCGGGTGGCGCAGTGTCTCGTCGATGGGCTGGACGAGATGGCGGGTCTTCACCCCGGTGTTCTCGATCAGCCGCAGCACCAGGCCGAGCTGCTCGTGGTCGGCGTGCAGCGTACGGGCGAGCTCCAGGGTCTCGTCGAGCGTGATGATGTGTTCGGGCACGGCGATGGCCGGTCTGCACAACGTGGTCATGGCTGGCTCCCTCCAAGGATCCAGTCGGTGTACGTCGTCGGATGGGCCGGGGTCACCATGCGACCGGCAGGGCCGTCGGATAACGCCAGATCGACCCGGTGTTCCAGTCGATCTCGTCCTCGGGAACCGCCAGCCGCAGATCCGGGAAGCGGTTGAGGAGCGTTCCGATGGCGACCTGGAGTTCCATCCGCGCCAGGTGCGAGCCGAGGCAGTGGTGCGTGCCGTAGCCGAATGCCATGTGGTTGGGGGTGCCGCGTTCGAGGTCCAGTTCGTTGGGCCGCTCGTACATCTGGGGGTCGCGGTTGGCGGCGAGGTAGGACACATGGACCACGTCGCCGGCCCGGATGGGCACCCCGTCGATGTCGACGTCCTCGGTGGCCACGCGGGCGATGCCCACTCCCTGGCGGAAGGGGATGAAGCGCAGCAGCTCTTCGAGGGCGCGCGGGAGCAGGTCGGGCTCGTTGCGGAGCTTCGCGAGCTGTTCCGGGTGGGTCAGCAGCGTGTGGGTGATGTTGCTGAGCTGGTAGGTGGTGGTGTCGTGTCCGGTGACGAGGAGCACCATGCCGAGGACGGCCAGTTCCTTCTCGTCGAGGAGTTCATCGCCGTCTCGCGCGGTGGCCAGACCGCTGAGCAGGTCGTCGCCTGGATCGCGCCGCCGCTGGGCGGTGAGCTCGCTGAAATATTCGCGCAGCCCCTTCTTGGCCGCGTTGGCCGCGTCCCGGTCGGGGACGCCGACGGCCATCATGGCGATGGCCCAGCTGCGCAGTTGGGCGCGGTCGTCCGCGGGGATGTCCAGCAGTTCGCTGATGGTCCTGAGGGGCAGCCGCGAGGAGAGGAACTGGACGAGGTCGGCGGGGGCGCCGTGCTCCGTCATCTCGTCGAGGAACCCGTCCACGACGCGCCGCGTGGTGGATCGCTGCCGTTCGACCTGGCGATTGGTGAAGCCCATGGCCACCAGGCGCCGCAGTCGGTTGTGTTCCGGCGGATCCATGAGGTTGATCGCCTCCACCTGGGCGATCGGGGCGGGTGTCATACGGGGCAGATCACGCCCGATGCCCGCGGCTCGGCTGAACCGGCGGTCGGTGGTGACGAAGCGGACGTCTTCGTATCTGGTCACCAGCCATGCCTCGCCCTCACCGTGCGGCATGCGGATACGGGCGATCGGCGCCTCGTTCAGCAGCTGCGCCAGCAGCGGGTCGAATTCCAGGCCGTTGGTGTGGGCGAAGGGGCAGTGCCAGACCTTGGTGTCGGGACTCACGGGAATACTCCAAGCTCATGGGGACATGGAGATGTAGACCCCATGGCAGGGGTCGCATGCCCGGCGCGCCGCAAGATCGCCCGAATGGCGTAAGCATCCGCCCCACACGGGTCAGTTCCACGTGCGGAATCCGAGGAGGTATTTCTGAGGCCGTGTGAACGTTTCCGGAGTCCCTGCAGGGGGGCGCACACGGGTCCGGCGCGCCGCTGTCCCCGCGGTGCGGGAGACGGGCGGAGCGGTCCACGGGTGCGCCTTCCGCCGCCTCCGGCACCGCCCGTGACGCCGGCCGGGACGCCTCGGCGAAGGAGCCCTCACCAGGGAACTCACCGCGTGGCGAGATCCTCGTACGCGGCGGTGGCGAGTCGCCGGCCGCGGGTTTCGCTGGTGGTCCCGCCGGTCTTCAGGCCCCCGTATGCGCGAGCTCGGCGCCGTACCGGGACAGGCGTCCGGCGCCCTCGGGGAAGGGCCAGGGGAAGTCGGCGCCGAGGGGCCCGGCCAGCTCCGTACGGAAGAAACCGTACGGATGAAGAGGGAACGGAAGGGGGTGCCGAGCGACTGGCCGGTGCTACGGCGTGCGGCCTCGCCGTTGCGTCCACGCCGTACGACCACGCCGACGAGGAGACCGGATGCGACGGAGCCGCAGCCGCTCCATGCCGGGCTTCCGCCACGCGGCTGGGCGGCGCCAGCCACGGGGGTCGTCTCCCGGTCGTAGACGGTTATCGGCCGTCAGATCGTGTTTCCAGGAGGTGAGTCCGGTGGTGTGTGCCCTCAGGTGCCGGACTCGTACGTCGTCCCTCGCCGGGCCCGGCAGACTGCGGCCGTACAGCTACGGACCACGAACGCTCACGTACCCCAACTCGTCCCATCCACACGGCAGTTGCGCGCACCGCACCGTCACCACCTTGAGGGCGGTCGGCCGGCCCAACCGGCCCGTTTCGACGGCGATGTCAGCCCAGCGAGCCCGCCTCCACCGTGGTCACCGTGAACCGGCCGCCGCACACCCGCAGTCCGCCGCTCTGCGTGGTCATCGACTCCTTCGAGCCGGGCGGGTAGACGTAGACGAGCTGCGAGCCGGACCAGCACGGAGTGTCGGTGACACCCTCGTTGAGCGTGTGCAGCAGGACGTGCGCGCTCTGCCCCGGCTTCAGCCGCACGACCTGGCCGGCGGCGCCCTCCCGGGAGGCGGGCACCCCTATGGTCGAGCCGTCACGCAACATCAGCGAGACGCCGGGGTAGCCGCGCAGCGAACACGCCGTCTTCCCCTTGTTGGTGAACACGAGGGGGTAGTGGATGTTGCCCGCGCCGATGTCGGAAGCGCCGAGGCGCAGCGACATGTTGGCGGCGGTACAGCGGTCCGACGCCGACATCGGCGAGGTGTTCGCCTGTCCGGCGCTCACGGCCTTTCCACCGGGCGCACCGTTGGCGGGCCGCGCCTTGCCGTCGGAGGTGCCGGAAGTGCCCGATGCGGCTGGAGATTGCGCCGTGCCGCCGGTCGACTGCGAGCCGTTGCCGGTGTCTCCCGCTCCGGTCGTGACGTGCGTGGCGGCCGACGAGGGGCCGGACGCGCTGCCCGTCCCGTCCTGGCAGGCGGTCAGCGTGAGCGCGGCGACGGCGATCAGCGATCCAGCGGCGACACGACGGCCGTGGCCGAAGGTCTTGAACGTGAGCGACATGGGTCTCCCCCTCGTCAGGTGAGTGCTTACCCTCGTGCTGTGGGTGCGGACGGTCTTACCGCCGCTCTTCCAGAGTGACCCCGAGTACTGCCGGTCCGCTAACGAGGCGCTAACGCACCACTAACGAAGCGCCCCGGCCCGGCCTCCGCGCCGCTCGGCGGGGCCTGGGCGCCGCTCTCTCCGCCACCGTTCCGGATGGCCGGGGCGGCACGCGGCGGCGCCACACCGAAGTCGGCGAAGCCGGGGCGAACACGCACGCAAGCCTATGCCGACCGGGCCCGGCACCAAGCCGATGCAGCCACCCTGGCCACGGCGCGATACCCAAGCGACACCATGAAGCGCCGAGATGGCGCCTACGTGACACCTACGCGGCATCGGCGTGGCGCACTCAAGGATCGATACGGACTCTCAGCATCCTCATCGCCCCGCCAGGCGCACACCGGGCATCACCTCCGGACCGGCGCCACCGGCGACCGCACAACCAGGAGCACCGTCGGACACACCGCCACCATCGGGCGCACCAGACGACATCACGTCCGGCACCTCGTGCGACCAAGGCCCGCCCGCGCCCTCCCACCAGCCGTTCAGGGCGACTTGAGCATGCGGCGATCCGCGATGCCGACGAGCCAAACCGGCCTTCCGACGATCGAGCACCGCCACTGAATCCGGCGGCCTGACGACCCGTCACCCCATCTCACCTCACCCGCGGATGCCACACTCGCCGAGCCATCAGGGTTGCAATGGTGCCACATCGGCGCCATAGTGGCGTCACCGCATCACCCGTACGGAAGGGGAAGTTCGATGACCATCCTCGCTGACCAGTGGGGCATCCATCCGCAACACTTCTGGCTGCGCGGGCGCCGGCCGGAACAGCCCATACATTTCGACGAGAAACTGGGCATGTGGCACGTCTACGGTTATCCGGAGGCGCTCGCGGTCCTCAGCGATCCGAAGACCTTCTCGTCCGAGACCGCACGGCTGTTCCCCGTCGAGATCGACCAGTCGGTCTTCGAGGGCAATCTGGTGCAGATGGATCCGCCGCAGCACGGCAAACTGCGCAAGCTCGTCAGCCACGCGTTCACCCCGAAGACCGTCGCCGACCTCGCGCCGCGGATCAGCAGGCTCACCCACGAACTGCTCGATGCGGTGGCGGACCGGGACCGCATCGAGCTGGTCGCCGATCTCGCGTATCCGCTGCCGGTGATCGTCATCGCCGAACTGCTGGGTGTACCGAGCAGTGACCGCGATCTGTTCAAGGAATGGGCGACCACATTCTTCGAGAGCACGAACCAGTTCTCGCTGACCGACCACAGCGAAGAACAGGAACGCGACTTCCAGGCCCAGATGGATCAGACCGGAGTCCTGCTCGCATACCTCCGTGAGCACACCGCCGAACGCAGGCGGAAGCCGCGGCAGGACCTGCTGACCCAGCTCGTCGAGGCGGAGGTCGACGGCGAACGGCTCACCGACATCGAGGCGGTGAACTTCGCGAGCCTCCTGCTGCTCGCCGGGCACATCACCACCACCATGCTGCTCGGCAACACGGTGCTCTGCCTGGACCTCCACCCCGACGAGGCGGCTCGGGTGCGCGCCGACCGTTCGATGGTGCCGACCGCGATCGAGGAGTCGCTGCGGTTCTTCACCCCGTTCGCGCTGACCCACCGGGCCACCACCACCGAGGTGGAGATCGCCGGACAGCGGATCCCCGCGGACCGCATGCTCGCGGTATGGGCCGCGGCGGCGAACCGGGACGGGCGCCAGTTCGCCCGCCCCGAGGTGTTCGACCCGGCCCGGAACCCCAATCCGCACCTCGCGTTCGGCCGCGGCATCCACTTCTGCCTGGGCGCACCGCTGGCCCGGCTGGAGGGCCGGATCGCGCTGAACATCCTGCTGGACCGCTTTCCCGAGCTGCGCACGCACCCCGACGATCCGCCGGTCTTCCTGCCGTCGCCGGACCTGACCGGCCTCGGCGCACTGCCGCTCCGGACGGGATGACACCCGCCGGCCGCTCCCCGGGCTACTCCCCCGGCCGCTGCCCCCGCTCGAAATACGCCCGCAGCTCGTCGTCCAGCGGTGGTACGTCGTACGGCCGGCCGCCGGCGCGCAGCGAGCGGGTGGCGGCCTCGCCCGCGGCCACGCTCATCCGGGCCGAGACCGGGGAGGTGTCGGTGGCACCGCCCTCGCGTACGAACCGGACGAATTCCTCGATGATCCGGGCGTCGGCACCACCGTGCGAGCCGTCCGCTTCCGGCACTTGGTGGTGCGCATCACCGTCGGGGCGGTAGCCGGACGGGCCGGTGTTCCACACCCGGACGGTGTCGCCGGGGCCGTCACCGAAGTTCTCCAGCCGCCCTTCGGTGCCGATCACGGTGTAGTTGCGCCAGTAGTCGGGGGTGAAGTGGCATTGCTGGTACGCGGCGATGACGCCGTTGTCGAGCTGCATGTTCAGCACGGACACGTCCTCGACGTCCACCACGTCGTGCAGATCGCGGCGGGCGGTCGGCGGCCAGTCGAACTCGCGCAGCCAGCCGTCCGGGCGGGGGGTGCCGGGGCCGCGGCGGGGCAGATCACCGTAGACAAGGAGGTCGCCGAACGCGTTGACCCGCCGGGCGTAGCCGCCGGCCAGCAGGTGGATCACATCGAGGTCGTGCGCGGCCTTCTGAAGGAGCAGACCGGTGGTGCGGCGGCGGTCCGCGTGCCAGTCCTTGAAGTAGTAGTCGCCTCCGTACGAGACGAAGTGCCGGGTCCACACCGTTTTGGGCTCGCCGATGTCACCGCGGACGATGATGTCGTGCATCAGCCGGACAACGCCCATGTGCCGCATGTTGTGGCCTACGTAGAGGCGTGTGCCGGTCCGGTGGGCGGTGCGCAGGATGGTGTCGCAGCTCTCGGCCGTGATCCCGAGGGGCTTTTCGAGGTAGACGGGCTTGCCCGCGCTCAGGGCATCACAGGCGATCCGTTCGTGGGTGTCGTCGGGGGTGGCGATGATGACCGCGTCGACGGTGTCGTCGTCGAGCAGCTCCTGGTAGATGCCGGTGGCGAGCCGGGCGCCGAACCGCTCGGCTTCCCGGTGGCGTACCCCTGGGTCGAGATCGGCCACCGCCCCGACCCGGGAGCCACGGCCGGGCCGGTGCGCCGCGGCCGCCAGGTTGCGGCGCAGCCCCAGCCCGATGACACCGATGCTGAGGTCTTCTTCTCCCATGAGGTAACCGCCTCTCCCGCTGCTCACATGGTGCCGGTACGTCCCCGGCGTAGTGGTGACGTACCGACGACATAGCGACGACGTGCTGCTGATGTGCCGTCGGGGTACCGCCCGTGTGTTCCGGTGGCTCCTACCTACCCAGGAGGCGGGCGGAGTGGCCACATCGGCCGGCGCGGTGGCGGGGGGGCACCTGTGGCAGGGCGATGGGCCCCACCCGTAGCCACTCAACTCACCCGTAGCAACAATGGAGTTCGCGGAGATACTCCTCCGGTCTGTCGTCGAGCAGAGCCGGTGACAGGTCCGCCCGGCCCGGTTCGCGCCACGGGATCGCCAGGCAAGGGTGGGCCGCGCGGGACTGGCAGCCGATGCGGAACCGGGTCAGTCCCAGAACTCCCGCAGGGCGGCGTTGACGGCGGCGGGCTCCTGGGTGTGCGGGTAGTAACCGGGCACCCGCAGGAGGAGGCCCCCGAGGGAGTCCGTGAGGGACTCGGCCACGGCCATGAGGGGGAGCCCCACGTGCTCGCGGTACGCGGCCGGCGCGCGCTCCCAGGTTCCGCAGATCACCAGAGTCGGCAGGGCGGCGCCCCGGACCACCTCCAACGGGATCTCCGCCTCCCAGATGGGCCGCTCCCTCATGGAGGTGGCAACGGCACGGAGCCGGCGCGACGTGGGCTCGGGCACAGCCATGCCCAACCCCTCGGTGGACGCACGCAGATACTGCTCCGGCGTGACGCCGTCCGGGATGCTCGGGGCACCGTCGCGCACCCGGTCGAGGAGGTCGGCGACGACTGGATGGTGCGCGGCGGCGGTGAAGGCGGAGGGCTGGATGAGGGCGAGGGAGCGGACGAGGTCGGGCCGGCGCGCGGCGGCGATGAGCGCGGCGACGGCGCCGTTCCCGTGCCCCACGAGGTGGGCGCCGCCGAGCCCCACGTCGGAGGCCCCGTCGCCGAGAACCTCCACGATGTCCTCGGCGTCGACGTCGAAGTCGCTGCGCGCGGTGTCCGGGCTGTCGCCGTAGCCCCGGCGGTCTATCAGGAGGAGCCGTCGGCTGTCCGCGAGGGGCCGCTGCCCGGCAAACCCGTACATGGAGTCGCTGCCCCAGGTGAAGATGTTGTGGATGAAGAGGGCGGGGGCGGCAGCGGCCGCTGGGGTCACCGGGGCCCCCGAAGCTGTCGGGGCCCGGCCTCCTCCGACCCGATCGCGGTCATCCCACACGGTCACGTGCACGGCTGCCATAGGTCATCCTCCCGAAGCTGCGGAACATCAACTCCCGTGAGGCTAAGCCTCGATCCACGGCTGCTGCCTGTGGATGACGTTGGGGAAAATGGAGGAGTGTCTTGTGACTTGCGATGATGGGAGTTCTTCACGCTTCCGGCACACGCAATCGGCAAGGCACTTCCGAGATGCGGGTTGCCCATACGCTGGCGCGCGCTCTCCGCTGCGTTCGATGACCCAAATCTGGTCGCGCGGGCCGGGCTGGTCCCGGTGATGCGGCCGGTCGAGCAGTGTGGTCTGCCGCGACTGGTGACGGAGAAGGCCAAGGCGACCGGGGTGAGGGACGGTGCGGGTGCGGCGGCGGACGCGAAGGTCACCAGCGGCGTGGGCGGCATGGCCGCAGGCGCAGACAGCGTCGACGCCCCCCACGACCTCGACTTCCTGCGGCACGGTGCGATGCCGACTCCGTTCGGCGGTATCCGTGCCCCCGCCGCGCTCAGCACCTTCCTGCGCGCGTTCTCCTATGGCCATGTCCATCCAACTCCACGCCGTGGACAGGAAGTTCCAGTCAACGACATCGGTGTCGCGCGGCGCGTCACCCTGCCCGTCGAAGAGCGCATTGCCCGGGTGGGCATCCCGGTGGAGGAAACCGCGGCTGCCGGCACGTCCGTACCGCGGAGCAGGGAGCGCACGGCGGCTTCGCGGGTGAGCAGCCCCACCGCATGCCGGACGAAGAACGGCTTGGCGAAGGACCTCGGCACCAGCCAACGGGCGCACCGGTTCCGGTGATGCGCAGGCGCCGCATCTCCGCTGTCCGGTCGGAGCCGTTTCCGCGAAAGCGCGACTACTGCGCTACCGCGGTGCGTCTCCTTGCGGTGTCGGCGCCGACATGGTCTGGCGTACCTCGATGGGCATGTTCAGCGGGGCGCCGCCGGGACCCGGTGCGGTCGAGAGGAACGCGGCGATCTCGATCGCCCGATCGGGGCCCGCGCAGTCGACGATCCAGTAGCCGGCCAGGAATTCCCTGGTGTCGGGGAAGGGTGCTTCGGTGATCCGGGGCGGGCCACCGTCGTCCGCACGCACGATCTTGGCCGTATCAGGCGCCGCCAGCCCCTGCGCCTCGACCAGTTCCCCGCTCTCGGCGAGCTTCTTGTCGGCGGCCTTCATGAACGCGATATGCGCCTGGACCTCGTCCGCCGACCACGTCGAGATCGGCGGGATGTCGGTCGTCGTCTCGCTGAACTGCATCAGCAGCATGTACTTCATGACCGGCTCCTCGGTCTCTCGCGCCGCACTCGGGCGGCGCCCTTCCGGCGGTGGTCTTCGGGCGGGGCTTCTCCCGCAGTACGCTTCGAGCGCATTTCTGGTCAGATCTACGGAAAAGTTAACGGTCCGGGACGTGATCGGGCGGCAGCGACTCCACGTCTCGCACGGCTTCCGGGCCGCTGATCGCCCGCCCCACGCCCCGTCCACACCTGGACCGGCATCCGCCGAATACCGCATTCGCCGATTACCACCGCGCCCTCCGTATTCGAGAGGATGGGCGACATGATCGAGATCCGCACCCCCCGCCTCATCCTCCGCCGCTGGCACGACGACGACCTCGCCCCCATGGCGGACATCAACGCGGACCCGCTGGTCATGCGGTGGATCGGCGACGGCTCCGTCCACGACCTGGACCAGACGGCGGAGGCCATCGAGCGCTGGGAGGAGGAATGGGACGACGAGGGCTTCGGGCTCTTCGCCGTCGAATTGCTGGCCTCGGGCGAGCTGGCCGGGTTCGCGGGTCTCTCCGTACCCGAGTACCTGCCCGAGGCGCTGCCCGATGTGGAGATCAGCTGGCGCCTCGGCCGCCAGTTCTGGGGCCAGGGCTACGCGTCCGAGGCCGCCCAGGCCGTGCTGGAGTTCGCCCTCCAGGACCGCGGCCTCGACCGTGTCATCGCCATCGACCGGATCGGCAACACCGCCTCCGAGAACGTGATGCACAAGCTCGGCATGACCGCCGAACGCGAAACGACCCACCCGGTGACCGGTCACGCGCTGTGCGTATACGGCATCGACCTCACGGAGTACCAAGCCTGAGCCGCGTGCGTCCGGCGAGCCGGGGTGCAGCCGGAACCCGCCCGGCGACGCGGGACCGGCGGGCGGGCAGGCAGTGCAGACATCGGCCACCGGATACCGCCACGGGCTCCGGTGACCGCCGACCGGCGGCTGTTGTTCGGCGACCGGTATCCGGTGATCGGTATCCGGTGATCGGTATCTGGTAATCGGTGACCGGTGACCGGCGGGTCTCGTCGCCGGGCGCCGAAGGTGTCGTCGGCCGCCGAAGGCGAGACGTCAGCGGGCTGCTTCCCGCGACGTTACGAGTTCCAGGCCGGGGATCTCGATTTCGCCGACGGTGACGGTGACGGTGACCAGGTTGTCCCGTGGCGGTATCCGGCGCCCACGGGACGTAGTGGCCATCGGTCAGGTCCGGGAACGTGAAGGCAGCGTTCTGGCCCGTGACCGTGTATCCGGCGATCACGCCGTCCCGGACGAGGCTGACGGCGCGTCGGCCGACGGCGGCCCCTCCGTGCCGGTTCTGTCCGCCGATCGGCCTGATGCTCGCGCGTACGACCGGCGCCCGGCCGGCGCGCCCGCCGAACCCCGCACCCGCCCACGGACCCCGGCGGAGGCATCACCCCCGGGCAGGGCAACGGAGTCCGCGGCGGAGGCGGCGACCGGGGCGGACCTGGCGGGCTACGGGGTGCCCGATGAGACCGCCACGCGGCGCGGACGGACCAACGTATCCAACCGTTTAGTCGGTTTTAGCCGGAACAGCAGCGTCCGCCGAGGCCCTCCGCTGACCAGAACCGACCGGCCCGGCGGCCGCCGCCGCGCCCGCACCTCGCACACTGCCGACACCCTCCACGCCGCCTTCACCCGTCGCGTCCGCCTCGTCCGTCGTGCCATCCGTACTACGGGCGACCAGCGTCGGCCGGGCCGTCTTCCGCTGCGCGGGCAGGAACGCGGCCACGACCACACCGATGACGACCGCGGCCGTGGCGATCAGGAAGGAGACGCGGAAGCCGCTCAGGGTGGGCACCGTCACCGGGCCCATGCGCAGGGACATATGGGCGAGCACCATGCCGATCACGGCGCTGGACACCGACGTACCGATCGAGCGCATCAGGGTGTTCAGGCCGTTTGCCGCACCGGTCTCGGACGGGTCGACGGCCCCGATGATCAGCGCGGGCAGCGATGAGTACGCGAGGCCGATGCCGGCGCCGACGACGATCGCGACGATGACGGTCTGCCAGGGGGCGCTCATCAGGCCGATACCCGCGCCGTAGCCGATCGCGATGATCAGCATGCCGAGCAGCAGCGAGGACTTGGGACCACGCCGAGCGGCGATCCGCGCGTACAACGGGGCCACCAGCATCATCGTCAGGCCCAGCGGCGCCACGCAGAGCCCGGCCACCACCATCGACTGACCGAGGCCGTAGCCGGTGGATTTGGGGAGTTGCAGCAATTGCGGCAGGACCAGCGAGATCGCGTAGAACGCCACTCCGACCGTGATCGAGGCGAGGTTGGTGAGCAGCACCTCGCGGCGGGCACTGGTGCGCAGATCGACGAGCGGGTCGGCGATGCGCAGCTCCATCACGCCCCAGAGCAGCAGGATCAACGCGGCGGCACCGAACAGACCGAGGGTGGTGGGTGAACTCCAGCCCCAGTCACTGCCCTTGGTGATGGGCAGCAGCAGGGTGACCAGCCCGGCGGAGAGCCCGATGGCGCCCGCCACATCGAAGCGGCCGGGGGCGCGGAGCGGGGTTTCCGGGACGAAGAGGACGGTGAGCGTCATCGACAGCACGCCGAGGCCGGCAGCGGTGAAGAACAGGGTGTGCCAGTTGGCGTATTGGGCCACCAGGGCGGCGACCGGCAGGGCGAGTCCGCCGCCGACGCCTATCGACGAGCTCATCAGGCCCATCGCCGAGCCGAGCCGTTCGCGCGGCAGCTCGTCGCGCATGATGCCGATGCCCAGTGGAATCGCCCCCATGGCGAAGCCCTGAAGCGCCCGGCCGACGATCATGACGACGAGGTCGTTGGTGAACCCGCAGATCAGCGAGCCGACAACCATGACGGCGAGGCTGGCCAGCAGCATCCGGCGCTTACCGTACAGATCACCCAGGCGCCCCATGATGGGTGTCGCGACGGCGCCGGCGAGGAGGGTGGCCGTCATGACCCAGGTGGCGTTGCTGGGTGCCGTACGGAGCAGCGTCGGCAGGTCCTTGATAACCGGCACGAGCAGCGTCTGCATCACCGCGACGACGATGCCGGCGAAGGCCAGGACCGGGACGATGCCCCGGCCGGTTCTGCGGGGGCCGCCCGTGGTGGGGTCGGACACCGGGTGCGCGGCGCCGGTCGTCGCCCTCCCGGGTATGTGGTCCGTCGGCGTCTGCGTCATACGTGCGGCCTCCAGGGCGGCAGAGTGCGTCTCGTCAGGGATGCGAGCGGGGTGTTCGCGGAACGGCAGTTCAGCGGTTCCGCGGTTCCAGTGGAGTTCCGGATGCGGCAGCGGGGGCGTCGTGTGGCGGAGTCGAGCAGGGCGGGGCAGGTGGCGTCCGGCGGGACGGCTGAACGGTTCGGAGCGGGGCGGGCGGTTGAACTGCCGGCCGGGCGGACGACCGGGCGAGTGGACTGCCGGCCGGCAGGACGACGGACGGCCCGGTCACCGAAGCACGGCAGGGATGGCAGGCCCCGGCAAGGGCGACCGCTTGGCCGGAACAGTCTTACGCACTAAGGGAATTGACAAGAACTCACGGATACTCACAGGCGTTGTCAGGCAGGGACATGGCGCGGGCGTTGTGGGCGTGGACGTTACGGGCCTGGCGGCCGGGCCGATGGAGGCGCCCGGTACGTGCATACCGAACGCATTATCTCCGAACCGTATTCCGGATTCCGGCATACGGAGCCAACTCCCGGCCACGGGCGACGGTACGTCCCCGCACGGCTCGCGATCCGCCACCCACCGCCCGCTCACCGGGCCCTGCCCCAGCCGCCTCCGTCGCCCCGCCGACAACAGGCGCCGAGCACCGCGCCCCACACAGACCGGAGGCGCCGCGAAATCGCGGCGCCTCCGACCGTAAGGGCGCTATTTAATACCGGACGTGCGGTATTTTTTCTCCCGAATCACACCTCACGACAGCACCAAAATTCTTACCGCGCCGCCACGTCGGCCATCCGCCCCCGCCGAAGAGCCTCCTCCAGCCGCGCACCACGCTCAGAATCCAGGTCGAGCCTGACCAGGACGGAGGGCACCGCAATGCTGGGCATGGTGTGCTCGAAGAAGACCGTCAACCGGCGGCTGAGGTCGGCTCGGTTCGAGAACGCCTGCGACATCATCTGCAACCCGGCGAAGGCGCCGACGAACAGCTCTGCGGTCTCACGCACCACAACGGTCTCCAGGAGCTCACCACGCCCCCTCGCCTCACCCAGCAAGCCCTCGACGAACTCGCCCCAGGACGCCATCGACCGCCTGCGGTCCAGGTGGTTGGAGCCCTGTTCAACCGCCAGACGGGCGGCGCCGCGCTGGATCGGGTCGTCCCGCAGCCGGTAGGCGAGAACCTGGCCGGCGTCCACGAATTCCTGCAGCTTGATCTTCTGCGGCTCCACCGCGATGTCCACCACCTGCTCTTCGAGCACGGCGAGGGCGAGCTGCTCCTTCGACGCGAAGTGAAAGTAGAGGGCGCCTTTCGTCATGCCGGCACGCTGAAGGACTTCGGCGATGGTCGCCCGGTCGTAGCCATGCTCGTCGAAAACCGACGCCGCCGCTTCCAAGATCGCTCGCCGGGTCCGGATCGCACGATCCTGCTGTGCCATAGGACGCCTCCTGTCGATTGAAGTTTTCACGTTCAGCAACAGTTAGCCACTACAGCCCAATCCCCCCGGATCGACAACTTGCTCCTCTTCGCCGCCCTGGCGTAGAAAATAAAACCGGATGGTACGTATCTTAACAGCGTTCGAGACCATCCCGTAAAAGACGCCTGGGGGCAGTCATGAGCGACACGATGCACGTCGGCACCACGGTTCGGCCGGGGGACACGCACCCTCTGCGACCGGCACCGAACGAGCGTCCCGTACCGCTGCCCCGCCCGAACACCGACGTGCCCGGGGAGTTCGTGCACCGGCCCGCCGCGGAGGACGTACTGATCACCTCGTGGCGCCGGCTCGACGCCACCCATTTCTCCTTGACCGCCCGGTGGCCGCACGACCACACGTACTTCACGCCCAGTCACGGCCGGCACCACCCCATCCTCACCGGCGAGACCATCCGGCAGGCGGGGCTGCTGCTCTCGCACGCCGAACTCGGCGTACCGGTCGGCCATCACTTCATCCTCGGCGACCTGGTGTACACGACGCACCCCGAACGTCTCACCGTGGGCAGCAGCCCCACGGAGGTGACGATCGAGGTCACCGGCAGCAGGCTGCGGATGCGGGCCGGCGCACTCGTCAGCGGCCGCTTCGACATGAGCATCCGCGAGGAGGGCCGGATCGTCGCGACGGGCCATTCCAGCGTCACCGTCACCGCACCCCCCGTCTACCGCCGGATCCGCGGCGCGCGCCTGACCGCACGTCACGCCGGCTGCCCGGTCCGGCCGCCGGTCGCGCCCCGGCTGACCGGGAACGCTGACGACAGCGATGTCCTGCTCGCCCCCTGCGATCAGCCGGACCGGTGGCTGCTGCGCGTCACGCCCGGCCACGCCGCGGTCGTGAACCCGGCGAACGACCACGTCCCGGGGATGGTGCTGCTCGACGCGGCGCAGCAGGCCGCGCGCGTCGTCACCGCGCCCGGCCCGTTCGTTCCGTACGCCTTCGGTACCGAATTCCGCCGCTATGCCGAACACGGTCTGCCCTGCGTGATCGAGGCGCATCGTGTCCCGTCGGCGATTCCCAGCACCACCACGGTCCAGGTCACCGGGTACCAGGAGGGCGAGCCGGTGTTCGCCTCCACCCTCACGGCGCTGGACGTGCGCACCTGAGGGGGCGTCGGGCGCGGGTCGGTCGGCCAGCCGGTGTACGGCATGGTCCGCGGCGCGGTAGGGCCAGGTGCCGGCCACCGATGAACGCCCATGGCCGCCGGGGAACGAGGACTCAGGAGCGGCTCGCAGCATGGGGCAGTGACATGAAATAACATGAATCAGTGCATAGAAGCACGAAAAAGCATGAAGAAGTGCGAAGAAGTGCGAAGTGCTCGGTGGAGTACGTAATCGTCCAGAATGACGGTCGGCCACGAGCGGCGGTTCCCATACCCGGCGTCCATCGTCGGCGATGAACGCCACGGCGGGACATAACGATCCGTACCAATCCACAACAAATAACAACGGACAAGAGACAAAAGGAAGGCTCAATCGATCATGGGTGACCTGAACGGAAAGACCGCGCTGGTGACGGGATCCAGCCGGGGCATAGGCCGGGGCATTGCTCAGCGTCTCGCGCGGGACGGCGCGCTGGTGGCCGTCCACTACGGAAGCAACGACGTCGCGGCCAAGGAGACCGTGGAACACATCGCGGACGCCGGCGGCCGGGCTTTCCTGATCGGTGCGGAACTCGGTGTTCCGGGGGATGCCGAGGCGCTCTTCGCCGCTTTCGACGCCGAACTGGCGGCGTACGGCGCGGAGTCCGGTCTCGACATCCTCGTCAACAATGCCGCGCTCAGCATCCCCGGACACGTCGGCGAGGTGACGCCCGAGGACTTCGACCGCACCATCGCGGTGAACACCAAGGCACCGTTCTTCGTGATCCAGCACGGGCTGCGGCGGATGCGCGACGGCGGGCGCATCATCAACATCTCGTCGGCGGTGACCAGTACCGCGTTCCCGTCGACCATCGCCTACTCGCTGTCGAAGGGAGCGGTGGACACCCTCACCCTCACCCTCGCCAAGGACCTCGGCGAGCGGGGGATCACGGTGAACACCGTGGCTCCGGGTTTCATCGAGACCGATATGAACGCGGCGCTGCGGGCGACACCCGAGGCGCACGCCCAGTTGGCCGCCATCTCCGTGTTCAACCGGCTCGGCAAGCCCACGGATATCGCGGATGTCGTCGGGTTCCTCGCCTCCGACGACTCCCGCTGGATCACCGGTCAGCGGTTCGACGTCTCCGGCGGCTCGATGCTCTGACGCCCGGCGCGCTCCCGCGCCGAACGCCCCGGGGCGCGCGCCTCGCCCGGGGGCGGGGCCGTCCTCAGGCGTCGTGGAAGACCAGGCCCAGCGTGTGCCGGCGGCCGGAGCGGACGGTGCTCACGCCGTGCCGGACCGGCCCCGCCGACCAGCCCCGGGCGGAACGTACGGGGCGGTCGCGGGTGGTGAAGATCAGGCCGTGCCCCTGACGCAGCACGGTCGTGGTGCCCCGGGACTGTGCTCGGGGGCGCTGCTCGACGAGGAGGAACTCCCCGCCGGTGTAGTCCGTTCCCTGTTCGTCGAGACCGATGACCACCTGGAGGGGGAAGACCAGATCGCCGAAGACGTCGCGGTGCAACGCGTTCCAGTCCCCCGCCCCGTAGCGCAGCAGGATCTGGGCGGACTTGGTCTGCCCGGCCTCATGACACCGCGTCAGCCACTCCCCCAGTGTGTCGGGCCAGGGCGCCGGCCGGCCGAGCCGGTCGGCCCAGTCGCGGGCGATGGTCAGCAGGTACGGGTAGAACGCCTCGCGCAGCGCCTGGACCGGTTCGGGGAGCGGTTCGGCGAAATAGCGGTACTGGCCGGAGCCGAAGCGGTGCCGGGCCATGTCGACGGTCGTCCGGAACCGGTCGGCCTCGTCGTACAGCTCGATGAGCCGACGGCACTCGGCCGGGTCCAACAGGCGCGGGGTCACCGCGCAGCCCAGGGCGTCGAGTTCGCCGGCCACCGCCGGCCAGTCGGCTGCGGCGACCCGCGCGCCGAGGGTGGCGGAGAGGGCGGAGCCGGTGGGGTGCGCGGATGGGGGCGGTACTCGGTGGGATGTGGTCGTGGACACGGGTCACTCCAGGGAGGCGGGCGGGGGCGGGATCAGGCGGCGTCCGGCGCGGCGCCCTCCAGACCGAGCAACTGCTGTTTGCGTGCCAGGCCGCCCGCGTAGCCGGTCAGCGATCCGTCCGCGCCGATGACGCGATGGCAGGGCCGGACGACGAGCAGCGGGTTGGCGCCGATCGCCGTACCGATGGCGCGCACCGCACCACGCACCGCGCCGATGTCGGCGGCGATCCCTCCGTAGGTGGTCGTGGTGCCGTACGCAATGGCTTCCAGTGACTTCCAGACGCGCTGCTGGAAGTCCGTGCCCCTGGTGACGTACTCGATGGTGAAGCGCGTCAGCCTGCCGTCGAAGTACGCGCGGAGCTGGTCGGTGATGTCGGCGAACGCGGCGGGGGCGTACGTCCAGTCGTCCTGGACCGTCGCGCCGCGCTTCTGTCCGGGCACGGACAGGGAGGCGAGTGCGGTACCGCCCTGCGCGGTGGCCGACTCCTCCCCCACCAGCAGGAGTTCACCCAGCGGGCTGTCAAAGGTCGAGTAGAGGGTCGTGGTCATGGTCCTGGTCCTGTTCTTTCCGTGAAGGGTGTGGGGTCGGTCCGGCGTCCCTGGTGCCCGATCGGGGGCTCGGGCTGTGCTGCGTTGGCCGGTGGAGCCGTTTCAGCGTGGCCGGAGGTGGCTTGAGCGTGGTCGGGGACGTCTTGCGGACATGTTGAGATCGCTTATTCGCGATTCGGGATCACGTGTGGGCGATCCGGGATCGCTCGGGGGCACGCTCGTGGGATACGAGGGCGGGTTCGGGTCGGTCGGAGGGCTCTTCTCCCGGGTGCGGGGCGTTCCAGAAATGGTGCATCGCGTACGAACGCCAGGGCCGCCAGGTATCGGCGTGCGCCGCCGAGGATCCGGCGCGGAGCATTCCGGCGCGGAGCGCCACATCGCCCGTCAGCAGCACGTCCGGGTCGCCCAGGGCGCGCATCCGGATGTAGCCGGCCGTCCACGGGCCGATCCCGCGCAGCCCGAGAAGTGCGCGTTCCGCCTGGTCACGGTCGGTTCCGGCGTCCAGGGTGACCGTACCTTCGGCGAGCGCGGCGCTCAGGGTGCGCAGGGTCTCGCGACGCGCTCCGGGCATGCCCAGCTCGGCGAGCGAGACCGTGGCGAGGTCCTGGGACCGGGGGAAGAGATGGGTGAGCGCGCCGGACGGTTCCGGCAGCGGGTCTCCGTGGGCGGCGACCAGCTTGCCACCCAGCGTGCGGCCCGCGGCGACGGACACCTGCTGGCCGAGTACGGCGCGCAGGGCGAGTTCGTGCGTGTCGGCGGCGCCCGGGGAGCGCAGACCGGGGCACCGGGAGACCAGCCCGGCCAGGACCGGGTCCGCGCCGAGCCGTTCGGCGACCGCGTACGGATCGGCGTCCAGGTCGAACAGACGGCGCACGCGCTGGGTGGCGGTGGTGAGATCGCGCAGCTCGGAGAGGTACAGCCGGCACTCCAGCCAGCCGTCGCCGGTCACCTCGTCGACCTCCGCGATACCGGGGCCGTTCGGCAGTCGCAGGGTGCGCCGGTAGGTACGGCCGCCGGGCTCCCCGCCGATGTCCTCGATACCGGTGATCGCGCGCCGCTGGAGGTGGTCGAAGATCTGCCGCGCGGCGTACGGGCCGCGGAACGGCAGCCGGAGCGCCAGCCCGCCGGATGCGTGCTGCGGGGCCACCGGGCCGAACCGCGCGCCGCGTCCGGGGCGGGCGGCACGCAGCTCGCTCGGGGTGAGGGCGTAGATCTCCCTGATCGTGTCGTTGAACTGCCGCACGCTGGCGAACCCGGCCGCGAAGGCGATCTCCGTGGCGGGCAGGCCGGTGGTCTGGAGCAGGACACGGGCGGTGTGGGCGCGCTGCGCCCGTGCCAGTGCGACGGGTCCCGCGCCCAGCTCGGCGTTGAGCTGCCGCTGCACCTGCCGGGCGCTGTAGCCGAGCCGGGCCGCGAGGCCCGAGACGCCCTCCCGGTCGACGACGCCGTCACCGATCAGCCGCATGGCGCGGCCGACGACATCGGCGCGGGCGTTCCACTCGGCGGAGCCGGGCACCGCGTCGGGGCGGCAGCGGCGGCAGGCGCGGAAGCCCGAGCCCTGGGCGGCCGCGGAGGTGGGGTAGAAGGTGACGTTGTGGCGTCGGGGGGTGGTGGCGGGACAGCTCGGCCGGCAGTAGATCCCCGTCGTGGACACGGCGAAGAAGAACGCGCCGTCGAATCTGGCATCCCGGCTGCGCACTGCCTCGTATCTGCTGTCCTCGGTCATCACAGACTCCACTGTGCAGCAGGTGGGAGGCGAACGCTGGCGGAAATCGGACGCGGCGCTGGGCCGCCGGACGGGCGTTCCGTAGGCTCGCGGAAGATCACCGCCGATCGTCGAAGCGCGACCGGCGGGATCGGTGGGATCGGTGGGAACAGCAGGCCGGCGGGCCCGGCGGAACGAGCGGAACGAATGGAGCAGGGACACCTCATGGACGAGACACGCCACGCCGGGACGATCGATGACGCCGGGACCCACGGTGACACCGGGGCAATAGGTGACGGCGCCGTCGAGGGCGGAACCGGCGGCGTGCCGCGGCCGGTCGCCTGGAGCGACGCGGTCTGGCTCAACCCGCCCCCGGCCGTGTCGCAGGACGCCGAAGGGCTGCTCGTGACGGCACGCGGCCACAGTGATTTCTGGCGTACGACCAGCTACGGGTTCATCCGCGATGACGGGCACGCCCTGCTGACGGGACTGCCCGACGGCCACGCCGTGGAGGTGGCGTTCGTGGCACGGTTCGACGAGCTCTACGACCAGGCCGGTCTGATGGTCCGCGTCGACGAGCGGACATGGATCAAGGCCGGCATCGAGATGTCCGACGGCGTCCCGCACCTGGGTGCCGTCGTCACCCGCGGGCAGTCGGACTGGTCGCTGTCCCCCGTTCCCGACTGGGCGGGCCGCCAGGTCACCGTGCGCGCCAGCCGGACCGGCGATGCGGTGACCCTCCGCGCGCGCTGCGAGGACGGTCCGTGGCGGCTGATCCGGCTGGCACCGCTGGACCCGGGGGCGGCGGCATCCGCGGGCCCGTTCTGCTGTTCACCGCAGCGGGACGGGCTCCAGGTGCGGTTCACCCGCTTCACGCTGGGGCCGGCCGACACCGCCCTGCACCTCGATGCCGGGGGCCACTGACGCCAGTCCACCGAGGGCGGAGTGCGGCGGGGCCGCGGGGAACGGCCTGACCGCCGTCTCCTCAGGCCGATGGCATGGGCCAGTCGTCCAGGTTGCCGCCGCGCCATTCGACGAGACGGGGGTCGTCGAGCGCAATGTCCTCGGCCGGTTCCGCGACCCCCGCCCGGCGCAGGAATTCGGCGACGTCGCCGCGGCCGTGGGCCAGACCGACGATCTGTCCGTGCACGGTCACCCGTCGGCCACCGGATGGCGTCGGCGGGTGCACGATGACAGGCGGATGCTCGGTCATGCCTCCAGCCTGCGCCGGGCACCGCGCCCGCGCACCTCGGCGGCCCGGCACCTCGGCGACGCGGAATCGCGCGCACCCGGCGAGCGCACCGTACGTGACATGCACTCCACCACGGCGGTGGCGTCGTGCACGCAGGACAGTGGAGTCGCAGGTGCCGCGCCTCCCCCGCTCGCGCCGCCCCGGAGGCACCACCGGGTAGGTGGGCGTGCCGGGCATTCGCCCGATCGGCAGCCACCGGGAGCGTTCAACTTCGAGGCTCCAAGCACTCCTCGTACGCTGCCCCTATGACGACATCGCCCCCGACGGAACTGACCCGGCAACTCCTCATCGCCGTCCGTGACGTCATGAGCATGTCCCATCTCCGGCTCCGGGCGCCCCTCGACCGGCTGGAGCTGACCGCGCCGCTCTCGGACGCCCTCTGGGCGCTCGACCCCGGGCTCCCCTCCCCCTCGATGAAGGTCCTGGCGGGCCAGCTGCACTGCGATCCGTCCAGCGCCACGTTCCTGGTCACCCGCCTGGAGCGGCAGGGGCTCATCGAGCGGGTGCCCGATCCCGCCGACCGGCGTTCCAAGACGGTGGAGCTGACCGCCAAAGGGGCCCGGGTACGCCGCGAACTGATCGAGGCGATGGTCGCGCGGTCACCGCTGTCGGCGCTCGACGCCGCGGATCAGGCCGCGACTCTGCGGTTGCTCCGCAAGGCGCTGACACGGTCCGCCACACCGGAGACCTCGGCCGCGGACCCGACGGGAGCGGCGGACCGCACGGCGTGACCGGTGCGCCGGTACGGCGGCGGGGACCCTGCGCGACAATCGCAGCCATGACTGTTGATGATCTTGCGATCGATGACCTGGTGATTCCCGATACCTCGGTGTGCCGCGCCGCGCTGGAGGTGGCGACCGAGTACTGCCCGCCCGCGCTGCTGAACCATTCGGTGCGCGCGTACCTCTGGGCGGCCGCATACGGGGCGGCGAACGACATCGCCTTCGACGCGGAGCTCCTCTACGTGGCCGCCACGCTCCACGACATCGGGCTGGTGAAGGAGTTCGACAGCCACACCGTGCCGTTCGAAGCGGCGGGGGGCCATGTGGCGTGGGCCTTCGCGGCGGGCGCCGGCTGGCCGGTATCGCGGCGGATGCGGGCCTCCGAGGTGATCGTCCGGCATATGTGGGACGAGGTGGACGTCTCACTGGACCCGGAATCACACCTGCTGGTGTTCTCCACGTCGTTGGACATCTCCGGACGGCGTACCGACGCCGTCCCCGCGGGCCTCCGCGCCGAGGTGCTGGAGCGCTACCCGCGCCTGGACCTCGGGGACGAATTCGTCGCCTGCTTCAAGGAGCAGGCGGACCGCAAACCGGACAGTTCCGCGGCGGCCGCGGTCCGCAACGGCATCGCCGGCCGGATCGCCGCCAACCCGCTGGACGGCTGAGCGGAAGCCCCGGCCAGCCGGGGGGAGCTGGCCGGGGCGGCTTGGGTGCGGGCACCGGGGGTGGTCGCCTCTCGGCGAAAGCGCTGTGGGGCTTCAGCCGAACGATCGTCCCCACAGGCGGAGGGTGCGGCCCGGGGACACAGTCCCCTCGGCGCCCGCACTCAATTGAACGGTGAACAAAGGGTGGACGTTCCCTGTGGAGAACGTGACGGTGCTCACGCCGCCGGGCGTCACCGCCCCGTCCGGCACGTAATCCGCGTGCCCTCCGCACGGCGTACTCCGGGGTCGCCCGGCCTCAGACCTTGAGCGGTTTGATCGCGGTGGGCGCGTGCCCCGGCTCGGTGGCGATCTCCTCGAACTCGTTGACGCCGCCGATATCGCCGGCACTCATCGCGATGTTGGTGACCCGCTCCAGGATCACCTCGACGATCACCGGGACGCGGAACTCGGCGGCGAGCCTCCCGGCTTCTTCGAAGGCCGTCCGCAGCCGCTCGGGCGTGGTCACCCGGATCGCCTTGCAGCCCAGCCCCTCGGCGACCCTGACGTGGTCGACACCGTAGACACCCAGCTCGGGTGCGTTGATGTTCGCGAACTCCAGGCTGACCTGGAAGTCGATGCCGAGACCGCGCTGCGCCTGGCGGATCAGCCCCAGGTAGGCGTTGTTCACCAGGACGTGGACGTAGGGGATCCGGTGCTGGGCGCCGACGGCCAGCTCTTCGAGCAGGAACTGGAAGTCGTAGTCCCCGGAGAGGCCGACGACCGGGGCCGTCGGGTCGGCGGTGGCGACGCCGAGCGCGGCCGGGACCGTCCAGCCCAGCGGGCCGGCCTGGCCGCAGTTGATCCAGTGGCGCGGCCGGTAGACGTGCAGCAGCTGCGCTCCGGCGATCTGGGAGAGGCCGATGGCGGTCACGTACCGGGTGTCCGGGCCGAACGCCTTGTTCATCTCCTCGTACACGCGCTGCGGTTTGATCGGCACATCGTCGAAGTGCGTACGGCGTTGCAGCGCGGCCTTGCGCTCCTGGGCGGCGGCGGCCCAGGAGCTGCGGTCCGGCAGCTCACCGGCGGCGTCGAGTTCCCTCGCCACCTCGACGAAGAGCGCCAGTGCGGCCTTGGCGTCCGAGGCGATGCCGTAGTCCGGGGCGAAGATCCTGCCGATCTGGGTGGGCTCGATGTCGACATGGACGAAGGTGCGGCCCCGGGTGTAGAGGCCCAGCTCGCCGGTGTGGCGGTTGGCCCAGCGGTTGCCGATGCCGAGGACGAAGTCGGATTCCAGGAAGGTCGCGTTGCCGTAGCGGTGCGAGGTCTGGAGGCCGACCATGCCGGCGTTCAGCTCGTGGTCGTCGGCGAGGGCGCCCCAGCCCATCAGGGTGGGGACGACCGGGGTGCCGGTCAGCTCGGCGAACTCGGCCAGCAGCTCGGCGGCGTCGGCGTTGATGATGCCGCCGCCGGCGACGATCAGCGGCCGCCGCGCCGCGTTGAGCAGCGCGACGGCCTTCTCGGCCTGGGCGCGGGTCGCGGCCGGCCGGTACGACGGGAGCGGCTGGTACGTCTCGGGGGCGAACTCGATCTCGGTCAGCTGGACGTCGATCGGCAGGTCGATGAGGACCGGACCAGGGCGGCCGGAGCGCATCAGATGGAACGCCTGCTGGAAGACGCCGGGGACCTGCGCGGCCGCCCGCACCGTGGTCGCGGCCTTGGTGACCGGGCCGGCGATCGCGGCGATGTCGACGGCCTGGAAGTCCTCCTTGTGCAGCACTGCGGTCGGCGCCTGGCCGGTGATGCACAGGATCGGGATCGAATCGCCGATCGCGGAGTAGAGGCCGGTGATCATGTCGGTACCGGCGGGGCCCGATGTGCCGATGCAGACGCCGATGTTGCCGGGGGCGGCCCGGGTGTAGCCCTCGGCCATGTGCGAGGCGCCCTCGACATGGCGGGCGAGGATGTGTGCGATGCCGCCCGCGCCCTTCAGCGCCGCGTAGAAGGGGTTGATCGCCGCGCCGGGCACTCCGAAGGCGTGGGCCACGCCCTCACGCTTGAGGATCTCCACTGCGGCGCGGGCGGCTGTCATCCGGGGCATCGCGTACTCCTGCGTCGGCCGGTCAGGGGCGGGTCCGGCCGAGGGGCCGGACACTTTTCCAGATTACGGAATCCATATTTTGCCTTCCGGAAGGAAAGTAGAGCGCGGCGCCTTGCCCGTCAAGGAGGGCAGGAGGGCCCGCAGGCTCCCTCAACCGCGGTTCGGCACACGTCCACGCGGACCGGATAACCTCTCCCCCGTCCGCGGGACTCCTTCGCGGCCCACCCCCTTACGCCAGACACCGCAGATCAGGAGCGAAGTCCGTGCGCAGTGCCGCCGTGACGCCGCAAGGCGACCGCATACGCTGGATCGAGCTGCCCGGCCGCGCGGACGCCGGGCCCGCCCGGGTGTATCTGCACGGCCTGGGCGCCGCCTCGTTCGCCTACTTCGGCGCGACGGCCGTACATCCGCTGCTGGCCGGACGGCGTTCCCTGCTGATCGATCTGCTCGGCTTCGGCCTCAGCGACCGGCCCGCGACCTTCGACTACACCCTGGAGTCGCACGCGGACGCGCTGGCCGCCGTCCTCGACGCGGCGGATGTCGCCGGTGCGGAGGTCATCGCGCACAGCATGGGCGGGTCGGTGGCCATCGTCCTCGCCGCCCGGCATCCGCGGCTGGTGTCGCGGCTGGTGCTGGCGGACGCCAATCTCGATCCGCTCGAACCCGCCCGCGGCGCACCGGGGAGCCGCGGAATCGCCTCGTACACGGAGGCGGAATTCCTGGCCGGCGGCCGGGAGGAGATCCGGGCGGCGGCCGGCGCCCTGTGGTGGGCCACCATGCGCCTGGCCGGGCGGGAGGCGCTGTACCGCAGCGCGGTGCATCTGGTCCGCGGCAGCTCACCGGCCATGCGCACCCTGCTCCGGGACCTGGACATCCCGCGTACGTTCCTCTTCCCGGCCGCCGACGGCCCGCTCCCCGGCGCCGACGAACTCACCGCAGCGGGCGTCGCGGTGGTACCGCTGCCCGATTGCGGCCACAACATGATGCTGGACAACCCGGACGGGTTCGCCGCCGCCACCGCGACCGCCCTGGCCGCGGAATCGCGGTCCTGAGCGGACGGGCCGGCTGCGCCGCGTCTCCCGCCATCCACCGCGGGCTCGACCGATTTCCGAATTGGCCGATATCCGGCGCAACGATGTGGTCAACAGGATTCGCCGGGTGCCCGACCGTCTCGGGAGTTGCCGCACAACTCCCGGAATTCTCCCATCCGTTGGCCGTGCGTACGGTACCGGAGCGGAGAAGGCGACGACATCGCGAACGAGCCGCCACCACGCTCTCGGCATGGCGGAAATACCACTCCCCGCGGCGTCACCGCCATGCCATGATCGTCACCATATTCATTCGGTACTGCACGGTTGAATGCGTCGCACCACCGAATACAGTGCACGGCTGAATGTGCTGCTTTATTGCCGGCCTGCACCATAAATGAACCCGCACCATGAACGAACGGAATGGTGACCCATGCGTCGGAACACAGTCGGCGGTCTCGCGGCCGGCGTCGCTCTCGCCGGAGCGCTCATCGGGGCGGCACCGGCCGCTCAGGCCAGCACGCCGGGGACCATGTCCCTCAATTGCGTGAACGAATACATCGGCGACAACGGCTCGCAGTCCTTCTACCACGTGCAGTGCGGAGTGACCGAGCCGACGACATGGTGGGCCAACGTCGCCTGCTCCAACGGCAGCGTCAACACCACCGGGCCCTACAACTCGTTCCGAGAGGTGTACGTGTACTGCCCCGCGGGAACACAGGCGCAGCGGGGCTGGGTCACCAGCAACGGCTGACCGAATAGGAGCGGCATTTCCCGTCCGCAGCGGCATATTGCCGGTAGGCGTGAGCGCTTCGCCTGTCCGCGTCAACGCATTCTTCTTTCCGCGTCGGCGCATTGCCGTCCCCATAAGTCAACGGCCCGCCGCTGCGGCATTCGCAGCGGCGGTTTCGACGAGTTGAATCGCTTCCTCCGCCCTGCGGCCCGGCACCTGATTCCAATCGCCGATCAGGCCGGGCCAGCCCCGCCGCCGCAGTTCCATCAGGATGTACCGGGCCGCCTCGTGCGCCGTTTCCGCCGTGCCGACGCCGAGTCCGTCGACCGCCGTGCAGATCGCACCGCAGACACAGCGCCGCCCACGCAGGTCGCGGAGGCGGTGCGGTTTCTGCTGCCAGCCCCACCGGCGGAGGATTTCGGCGGCGACGGTGAGCTGGGTGCTGGGCCGGTGGGAGAGATCGACGCGGGTGCGGTGGGCCCAGTCGGGGAGGACGCGGGCAAGGCGGCCGGGGAGGCGGACCTCGACGGCGGGCCGGGTGCCGTGGACGGGGATGCCGCGGAGCGCCTCGGCAACCAGCTCGTCGACGGTGGCGGTCAGCAACCTGCGGGCGGCGGAGTCGGCGGGGGCGGTCCGTTCCCATCCGGCGGTGACACCGGCCCATGCCTCGGCCTCCGCCACCGGGATGACGGCCCGGCCCGCGGCACGGTCGAGGGCGGCGGGGGTCAGGACGGGCGCCGGCACGGGTCAGCCCGCCCTCGCGGGGCCGCCGGTGGGGGCACCGTTCTTGGGCAGGGCGGCGCCCGTCACCTGCGGATGCGCCCGGGATCTCTGCATCACCCGACAGAGGGTGCCTGATATGACCGGACATACATCGAATTACCCGAAGACCGCACCTGGGCGGCACCCGAACAGCGGGCGGACGCGCTCCGGGCCGGGCCCAGCCACACGCCTTACCGCCCCGCCCGCCATGGGGCGCGACGGCGTCCGAGCGGCCCACGGGTCACACCGCCGTGACCAGCTCAGCCTCCTCGACTTCCTCACCCAACTGCGCCGCCCCACACCCCAGTTGCCTCACCGTGGCGAGCGCACCACCGCAGCGAGCCAGGCCCGCGCGGCCCGCCGCGGTTTCCGCTACCGGATCGGCATCCCCGACAGGGTGCGGGCGATGACCAGCCGCTGGATCTCACTTGTGCCTTCGAAGATGGTGTAGATCGCCGCGTCGCGGTGCATCCGCTCGACCGGGTATTCGCGTGTGAAGCCGTTGCCGCCGAATATCTGGACGGCCTGTGCGGTGACCTTCTTGGCGACCTCGCTGGCGTAGAGCTTCGACATCGAGCCCTCGGCGGAGGTGAAGGGCTTGCCGTTGACCGCCATCCAGGAGGCCCGCCAGACCAGCAGGCGGGCGGCGTCGATCTGGGTGCGCATATCGGCGAGCTGGAAGGCGACGCCCTGGTTGTCGATGATCGGGCGGCCGAACTGGGAGCGCGTCTTCGCGTACTCCAGCGCCTCTTCGTACGCGGCGCGGGCGGTGCCCACGGCCATGGCGCCGACGGCCGGGCGGGACGCCTCGAAGGTGGCCATGGCCGCGTTCTTCACGCTCCCGGACGCCCCGGTGCCGCCGTTCCTGGCGCGCTCGCGGGCCCGCGCCAGGCGCTCGTCCAGCTTCTCCTTGCCGCCGAGCAGGCAGTGGCCGGGTATCCGGACGTTCTCCAGGACGACCTCGGCGGTGTGCGAGGCGCGGATGCCGTGCTTCTTGAACTTCTGCCCCTGGGAGAGACCGGGAGTGCCCGGGGGGATGATGAAGGAGGCGTGCCCCTTGGAACCGGCCTCGGGGTCCACGACCGCGACGACGACGTGGACGTTCGCGATGCCGCCGTTGGTGGCCCAGGTCTTGGTGCCGTTGAGCACCCATTCGTCCTTGGCCTCGTCGTACACGGCGCGGGTGCGCATCGCGGCGACGTCCGAGCCGGCGTCCGGCTCCGAGGAGCAGAAGGCGGCGACCTTGACGTCGCCGGCGTCGCCGTACATCTGGGGCACCCAGGTGCCGATCTGCTCCTCGGTGCCGTTCGCGAGCACGCCGACGGCGGCGAGTCCGGTGCCCACGATGGACAGGCCGATACCGGCGTCGCCCCAGAAGAGCTCCTCCATGGTCATGGGAATGCCGAGGCCCGTGGGGTCGAAGAACTGCTGGGCGTAGAAGTCGAGGGAGTACAGACCGATCTTGGCGGCTTCCTGGATGACGGGCCAGGGGGTCTCCTCGCGCTCGTCCCATTCGGCGGCGGCGGGGCGCATGACCTCCGCGGCGAATCCGTGAATCCAGTCGCGGACCTCCCGCTGCTCGTCGTTGAGCTCCATGGTGAACTCGGACATGTCCCCTCCAGCACTGCGTTACTTGCGGTAACAGAAGTCTGTTACCGGCCAGTAAGGGATGTCAACTCCCCCGGGCCTCGACTTCGCCGCGCAGTTCGGGTGTTACGTTGCGCGAGCGCCACGGATTCACAAGGGTGGGGAGCACGACCATGGAAAACACACAGCACAGCGGCCGCCAGCAGGCCGCGACCGAGCGGCGGAGGCGGGAGCTCCTGGAGGCCGCGGACCGGATCGTGCTGCGCGACGGCCCGGGAGCGTCGATGAACGCGATCGCCGCCGAGGCCGGTATCACCAAACCGATCCTCTACCGGCACTTCGGCGACAAGGGCGGGCTCTACCGCGCGCTCGCCGTGCGGCACACGGACGCGCTGCTGGACGGACTGCGGGCCGCACTGGACTCCCCGGTACCGCGCCGCGACCGCGTCGAGGCGACCCTCGACACCTATCTCGCCGCGATCGAGGCCCGGCCCCAGGTGTACCGGTTCCTGATGCACCCGGCCGACGAGGAGAGCCCGGCCGAGACCGGCTTCGACGTCGGACGGCACTCCGCCCCGCTGCTGCGCAGGCTCGGCGAGGAACTGGCCAAGGTGATCGGCGAACGGCTCGACCTGGGGCCGGCCGGTGAGGAGATGGCCCGGGTGTGGGGGCACGGCATCGTCGGCATGATGCACGCGGCCGGCGACTGGTGGCTGCGGGAACGCCCCTGCTCCCGGGAGCAGTTGGTGCGCCATCTGACCGAGCTGCTGTGGGGCCGGCTGGCCGTCGCCGCGGACCGGGCGGACGGCCCCGGCTTCTGACCCTGACGGAGCGGGCCGGACGCTCAGCGGCCGGAGTCCACCGCCACCGCCCGCGCCGCCCACGGGGCGCGGGCCGCGGCGCGCAGCGCCCGGCGGCGGCGCAGCCCGGTGAGGTGATCGACGTACAGACCGCCGTCGAGGTGGTCGCACTCGTGCTGGAGGCAGCGGGCGAAGAACCCGGTGCCGGTCACGGTCCGCGGTTCGCCGGTCACGCTGACGCCCTCCACCACGGCGTGGTCGTGGCGCGGGGTGCCGGCCTCGATGCCGGGGAGCGAGAGGCAGCCCTCCGGCCCGCGGAAGACCGGGCCGTCGGCCTCGACGAGCCGGGGGTTCACGAGATGCCCGAGGTGGCGGCGGTCCTCGTCGTCGGGGCAGTCGTAGACGAACACCCGCAGCGGGACCCCGATCTGATTGGCCGCGAGGCCGACGCCGCGGGCGGCGTACATTGTCGCGTACATGTCCTCGATCAGCCGGGCCAGCCCGTCGTCGAAGTCGGTGACCTCCCGGCAGGGCTCGGTCAGGGCCGGATCGCCCAGCAGTCGCAGGGGGCGTGGGCGGCCGGTGGTACCGGGGATCGTGCGGGGAGGCATGGCGCCAAGGGTACGTTCCGGGCCCGGCCGGATGTCGTCGCACGGGTGGCGGGGTGCGGGGCCGCCCCCGGATCTCGATAGGCTGATCCCCGACCGAAGCCTCCGGCCGGTCATCGGCTGCGGAGGAAGCGCTCCACCGGCAGCCCACTGGGCAGGAGGGCGCGGATGCAAGGAGGATCAAGGACGATGGCAGGCAACACGGAGCCGCTGTCGCCGCGGGCCAAGCTGGCCGTGACGGCGGGCAAGGCCGCGGCGGCGGTATCGCGCGCGGCGGGCCGCGGCAGCGGATCGGTGATCGGTGGCCGGGTGGCACTCAAGCTCGACCCCGACCTGCTGGCGCGGCTGGCACGGCACTTGGACGTCATCCTGGTGTCGGCGACCAACGGGAAGACGACCACCACGCGGCTGATCGCGGAGGCGCTCCGGGCCGCCGGCCCGGTGGTCTCCAACGCGCTCGGCGCCAACATGCCGGCGGGTATCACCTCCGCGCTGGCCGGTGGTTCGGACGCCCGTTACGGCGTCATCGAGGTGGACGAGAAGTACCTTGCCGGCGTCGCGCGGGACGTGACGCCCAAGGCCATAGCGCTGCTGAACCTCTCGCGTGACCAGCTCGACCGCGCCGCGGAGACCCGCATGCTGGCCGAGCACTGGCGCGAGGGTCTGGCCGGTTCGAAGGCGCTGATCATCGCCAACGCGGACGACCCGCTGATCGTGTGGGCGGCCTCGTCGTCCGCGAACGTGGTGTGGGTCGCGGCCGGGCAGGAGTGGAAGGACGACGCCTGGTCCTGCCCGTCGTGCGGCGGCGTGATGCAGCGGCCGGGCGACGACTGGTTCTGCGGCGAGTGCGGGTTCCGGCGTCCGACGCCGAGCTGGGCGCTCTCCGGCGACCATGTGCTGGACCCGCACGGCAGCGCCTGGCCGATCCGGCTGCAGCTGCCGGGCCGGGCCAACAAGGCGAACGCCACGACGTCGGCCGCGGTCGCGGCCGCCTTCGGGGTGCCGCCGCAGGTCGCCCTGGAGCGGATGTACGCGGTCCAGGCCGTGGCCGGCCGCTACGACGTGGTCACCTTCATGGAGCGGGAGCTGCGGCTGCTGCTGGCGAAGAACCCGGCCGGCTGGCTGGAGACGTTCTCGCTGATCGACCCGCCGCCGACCCCGGTGATCCTGTCCGTCAACGCCCGCGGCGCGGACGGCACCGACACCTCATGGCTGTGGGACGTCGACTACACCCGGCTCGCCGGGCACCCGATCTTCGTGATCGGTGACCGCAAGCTCGACCTGGCGGTGCGCCTGGAGGTCGCCGGGCTCGACTTCCACGTCTGCGAGAACGTCGATGAAGCGGTGCGGATGGCACCGCCCGGCCGGATCGAGGTCATTGCCAACTACACAGCCTTCCAGGACCTGCGACGACGGGTGGGGAACTGACCGCGATGCGAGGACGAGCCAGAATGAGCGACAACAGCCTGCGGCTGGTGTGGATCTACCCGGATCTGCTGAGCACCTACGGCGACCAGGGCAACGCCCTGGTGGTGGAGCGGCGGGCCCGCCAGCGCGGCCTGGACGTGCAGCGCGTGGACGTACGGTCCGACCAGCAGATCCCCACCTCGGGTGACATCTATCTGATCGGCGGCGGCGAGGACCGGCCGCAGCGGCTGGCGGCCGAGCGGCTGCGCCGCGACGGCGGGCTGAACCGCGCGGTCTCCAACGGCGCAATCGTGTTCTCGGTGTGCGCCGGGTACCAGATCCTGGGCCGCGAGTTCATCAACGACCTCGGGGAGCGGGAAGAGGGCCTGGGGCTGCTGGACGTGGTGAGCACCCGCGGCGAGGGCGGGCGGTGCGTCGGCGACGTGCTGGGCGACATCGACCCGCAGTTGGGGCTGCCGCCGCTGACCGGCTTCGAGAACCACCAGGGTGTGACGCATCTGGGGCAGACCGCCCGGCCGTTCGCCAAGGTGCGGTTCGGCAACGGCAACGGCGTAGGCGACGGCTACGAAGGCGCGTGGAACGACACCGTCTTCGGTACGTACATGCACGGCCCGGTGATGGCCCGTAATCCGCATATCGCGGATCTGCTGATCAAGCTGGCGCTGGACGTGAACGCGCTGCCGCCGGCCGACGACCGGTGGTACGAGGCGCTGCGCCAGGAGCGGATCGCCGCGGCAACGCAGCCCGCGTAACGCCCAGTCCAGATTTTCGTCCATATTCCGGACGGTTTCGTACGCCCGCAGTCCCGCACTGCGGGCGTACGTGTGCCCGGCGGCGGCGCGCTTGTAGGGTGAGCGGGATCCAACCGGACGACGGGGTCCGGGCCTCCGGTTGAGTTGCAGAGGTTTTACGAGCATGCGTATGGGTGTCCTCACCTCCGGCGGCGACTGCCCCGGTCTGAATGCCGTCATCCGGTCCGTAGTCCACCGCGCCACCGTCGATCACGGCGATGAGGTGATCGGCTTCCACGACGGCTGGAAGGGCCTGCTGGAGTGCGACTACCGCAAACTCGACCTCGATGCCGTCGGCGGCATCCTGGCGCGCGGTGGCACCATCCTCGGGTCGTCACGGGTGCAGCCCGCCCATCTGCGGGACGGCGTCGAGCGGGCCCGCAGCCATGTCGCGGAGCTGGGCCTGGACGCGATCATCCCGATCGGCGGTGAGGGCACCCTCAAGGCGGCGCGGCTGCTGTCGGACGCCGGGCTGCCGATCGTCGGCGTGCCCAAGACCATCGACAACGACATCGCGGTCACGGATGTGACGTTCGGCTTCGACACCGCGGTGGGTGTCGCCACCGAGGCGCTCGACCGTCTCAAGACCACCGCGGAGTCGCACCAGCGGGTGATGATCGTCGAGGTGATGGGGCGGCACACCGGCTGGATCGCACTGCATTCCGGGATGGCGGCCGGCGCGCACGCGATCGTGGTACCGGAGCGGCCGTTCGACATCGAGGAGCTGACCCGGCGGGTCGGTGAGCGGTTCTCGGCCGGCAAGAAGTTCGCGATCGTGGTGGTCGCCGAGGGCGCCAAACCGCGGGAGGGGACGATGTCCTTCGACGCCGGCGGCACGGATGTGTACGGCCATGAGCGGTTCGCCGGCGTCGCCCGGCAGCTCTCCCTGGAACTGGAGCGGCGCCTGGGCAAGGAGGCCCGTCCGGTCATCCTCGGCCACGTCCAGCGCGGCGGGACGCCGACCGCGTACGACCGGGTGCTCGCCACCCGCTTCGGCTGGCACGCCGTCGAGGCCGCGCACCGCGGCGACTTCGGCAGGATGACCGCGCTGCGCGGTACGGACATCACGCTGGTCCCGCTGGCCGACGCGGTGGAGACGCTCAAGACGGTGCCCATGGAGCGCTACGACGAGGTGGAGTGCGTGCTGTGACGGCAGCGCTTTAGTCCGACGCGCTACGAACCGCCCCCGGCCGAAGGATCCGCCGGAGGCGGTTCTAGTCTGGTCGCGGACATCGGTACGAATCAGGAGCGAGCGGATGGATCACGGCGGGCACGGCATGAACATGGATCTGCCGCCGTTCACCCTGGGGCGGGGGATGGAGTTCGGCGGTGACGCCTTCTTCGTCGTCGGCTGCCTGCTGGGGCTGGTGCTGTACGGCTGGGCGGTGCTGCGGCTGCGGCGGCGGGGTGACGCCTGGCCGGTGAGCCGGACCGTCGCCTGGGTCCTGGGCGTGGTGACGGTGGCGCTGGTGATGTGCACCAAGCTCAACGACTACGGCATGGTCATGTTCAGCGTGCACATGGTGCAGCACATGGTGATCAGCATGCTGTCGCCGATCCTGCTGCTCCTCGGCGGACCGGTGACCCTGGCGCTGCGCGCCCTGCCGGCCGCCGGGCGCGGCCGCAAGGGGCCGCGCGAACTGCTGGTGGCGCTGCTGCACAGCCGGTACATGCGGATCATCACGCACCCGGCGTTCACCATCCCGCTGTTCATCGCGAGCCTGTACGCGCTGTACTTCTCGCCGCTCTTCGACTTCCTGATGGCGTCCAGGGCCGGGCACATCGCGATGATGGTGCACTTCCTCGCGGTCGGCCTGGTGTTCTTCTGGCCGATCATGGGCGTCGACCCGGGGCCGCACCGGCCGGGCTATGTGATGCGGATGCTGGAGCTGTTCGCGGGGATGCCGTTCCACGCGTTCTTCGGTATCGCGCTGATGATGGCGACGGAGCCCATGGTCGACACGTACACGAACCCGCCGGCCTCGCTGGGCATCGACGCGCTGACCGATCAGTCGGCGGCCGGCGGTATCGCCTGGGCGTTCAGCGAGATCCCGTCGGTGGTGGTACTGATCGCGCTGGTCTTCCAGTGGTACAAGTCCGAGGAGCGCCAGTCGCAGCGTTCGGACCGGGCCGCCGAGCGCAACGGCGACAAGGATCTGGCGGACTACAACGCGTATCTCGCCTCGCTCAACGCCCGGGGGCAGTGACGCGGGGGCGGTACGGCAGCTAGCGGTACGGGCCGCGGCCGGGGACGATGGTCCCATGGCCGCGGCCCGTGGCGTGTGGCGCCCGGCCGCCCCGAGGAGGTTGCGGGTATGCCCGGATCTGCGAAGACGATGGCCGTGTGCACGGTGGGCGGGCTGGTGGTGGCGACCGCCTACACGGCGGCGTTCGGTGTCAACGGCTGGCTCTGGATCTTCTGGGCGGTGCTGGCGCTGATGACGGTGGGGGTGCTGGCGGCGCGGAAAGCCTGACCGGACGGCGCGCCCCGGGACGGCGCCCGGTCCGCGCGCCACCTGGTCCGCGCGGCGTCGGCACGGTCCGCAGATGGCACCGTCCACGGCCGGGACCGCTCCGGTGGCGAGGGGGCGGCGCCGTGCTCAGAAGCGGAAGACCGGTCCGGTGGCCGCGTCCATCGTGCAGAGGGTGGCGAAGGTCTTGTGCCATTCCACCGGGCCGCCGCGCCACTCGCCGGAGGCGGTGACGGTGACCGGGTCGTACTCCTTGGTGCACGCGTGCGGGTCGCCGCGCAGCGCGTTCAGGTCGCCGCGCGCCCAGGTCAGCGCGTCGCAGGCGGCCGTGCCGTGCGGATGGACGTGCCGGGTGTCCGGGCACTCCAGCAGGACGCCGCGGATCCAGGCACCGCCCGAACCGGACACGGCGAGGAAGAGCCCCTCGGACGAGCGGGCGGCGGCACGGGCCGGGGCGGTCGGGGCGACGGCCAGTGCGGTCAGCACGGCCGCGGCGGCGGTCGCCGCGACGCGGGCGCATCGGCGTCGGCGGCTCACGGGCATGGGTGCCTCCTGGGGAAACGCTCGGTGGGATCGCGTGCGGGCCCAGGCCACCCCGCGGCACGGCGGCGGGCAAGCGGCCACGCCGTGAGGTCGCCCATACGGGCCTGGTGCGAGCCGCTCGCCGGACGGGGTGGCGGGCCGGGACCTACGTGCCGCGTACGGCGGGGCCGGGCCCGCCCCGGGTTCCGCCCTCGTGGTCCGACGGCTCAGCCCCCCGCGACGACCAGGCCGGCCTCGTACGCGAAGACCGCGGCCTGGGTGCGGTCGCGCAGGCCCAGCTTCACCAGGATGCGGCCGACATGCGTCTTCACGGTCTGCTCGGCGATCACCAGACCGGCGGCGATCTCGGCGTTGGACAGACCCTGGGCGATCAGGCAGAGCACCTCGGTCTCGCGCCCGGTCAGATCCGCGACGCGGTCGCGGCGCGGTGCGCGCGGCGCCCCCATCCTGGCGAACTCCTCGATCAGCCGCCTGGTGACGGTCGGGGCGAGCAGGGCGCCGCCGAGCGCCACCGTCCGTATCGCGTCGGCGAGCCGGTGGGCCGAGGAGTCCTTCAGCAGGAAACCGCTCGCGCCGACGCGCAGCGCCTCGTACACGTACTCGTCCAGATCGAAGGTCGTGAGGATGATGATCCTGACCTCCGGGACGCGCTCCACAATCCGGCGGGTGGCCTCCAGACCGTCGAGCGTCGGCATGCGGATGTCCATCAGGCAGACGTCCGGGACCAGTTCGGTGGCCTGCCGGACCGCCTCCTCGCCGTTCACCGCCTCGCCCACCACCTCGATGTCCGGCTGGGCGTTGAGCAGGATCCCGAAGCTCTCCCGGAGCATCATCTGGTCGTCGGCGATCAGTACCCGGAGCGTCATGCGTCCTCGTCCTTTCCCAGCGGCAGCGAAACCGTCACTTCGAACCACCCGTCCTCCCGTGGACCGATGTCCAGGGCGCCGCCGAGCACGGCCGCCCGTTCGCGCATGCCCACCACGCCGTGCCCCGCCCCGTCCGGCGGGGGCACCGCCGCGGTCGCCGGGCTGTTGGCGACCCGTATGCCGAGGCCGGCCGGGCCGTAGGACAGCTCGAACTCGACCCGGCAGCCGGGCGCATGGCGCAGCGCGTTGCTCAGCGCCTCCTGGACGATGCGGTACGCCGACAGTTCGATGTGCCGGGACAGCGGCCGGGGAACGCCGGTGACGGACGCTTCGACCCGCAGACCCGCGGACCGGACGTTGGCCACCAGTTCGTCGATGTCCGCCAGGGTGGGCTGGGGGGAGCGGCGGCCGTCCGGGTTCGGGTCGGCCGAGCGCAGCATGCCCAGGATGTGCCGGAGTTCGGTGAGCGCGGAGAGCGCGTTCGCGCGGATTCCGGCGAAGCTGTCGCTCAGCTCGGGCGGTGGGTCGGCCACCCGGTAGGGCGCGGCCTCCGCCTGTACTGCGATGACGGACATATGGTGCGCGACGACGTCGTGGAGTTCACGGGCGATCCGGGTGCGCTCCTCCAGCAGGGTGCGGCGGGTGCGTTCCTGTTCCGTGAGGGCCTGCTGCCGCTTGAGCTGCTGCCGGATTTCGCTGCGGCCGCGCACCGCCGCGACGATCGCCAGGCCGACCGCGGAGAACAGCAGGAGCGCGGCCGCGTCGGGCACGGCGGCCCGGGGCGGCACCGCCAGACTCAGCGCGCCGCCGAACAGCAGGGTGATCCCCCACTGCGCGAGGTACACCCGGGGCGCGACCCGCCAGGCGGCGATCAGTGTGACCGCCAGATGTGCCATCACCTGGGTCTCCGCCCATGGCCAGGGTGCGCCATCGGCCGGTGTCCCACCGTCCTGTACGGCCAGCCCGATCGCGTACGGGAGGGCCGTCGCGAGCGAGATCCACCAGGCGGCCATCGGCCGGGTGAGGGCCAGCACGACGGGCGCGGTCTGGGCGACGGAGAGGGCCGCGGCGAGCGGCCACACCAGATCGAGCCGCTCGGCGAGGAGCATCGCGCCGGGGATGGCCAGATCCGTCGCGAGGAGGACGGTGAGGATCAGCGGCAGCCGGCGCAGAAGTGGGTGCGTCACCCGGGACCAGGCCGGCATCGGATGGACCGGGAAGACGAAGAGGTCATGGCGGAGCGCCCGCAGCAGTCCGGTGAGGCGCGGGAATCGCGCGCCGTCGGCCCGCCGCTCCGGTGGTCTTCGCACAGGGGAGGTGTCCGTTGTCACCGGGCCATGGTACGGACGTGCGCGCACCCGGCGGCGGGTGCGGAGGCGGCGCCGGCTGAGGGGACATTTCCCGCGGCCGGTGGGTGAGTTGCGGGCCCGGCCCCGTTCCGGGGCAGCTCCGGTCATACCTGAGAGCTACGTCCCGGGATGGCTCCTGAGCACGACGCCATCGAGGGTCCGCCGGATCTAGCCTTCTCTTCAGCGGGGCGAAGCAACGATGGCCGGGATGGCGGTAACAGCCCTGCCTGGAACGGGAGTTGCACGCAGCGGAGCTGCCGCTGATCGTCGCCGTGGCGCTCGCGCCGTCGGTCACGGCCACGGGCCGAACCGCTCCCCCGGCCGTGGGAAGAATGCCCGTCCCCCTCTTTTCCGTGAGCTTGAAGGAGATATCCACCATGGCGGCGATAACCGTCGAGTATGTGCGCACCCTGTATGTGAAGTACGCGGAGGACCTGCGGAAGGTACGGGACGCGCAGCGGCAGTTGCTCCGGGATCGCGGGAAGTCGATGAAGGCTCAGCTCGACGATTTCGAGGCGGAGGTGAGCTATCTGCTGCTGCGCGATCTGCGACCGGAGACCGTGGTGGAGGTCGGGACGTTCCACGGCTGGTCCACCCAGTGGCTGCTGAGCGCGCTGCGCGACAACGGAACCGGGCAGCTGCACTCGTTCGACATCGTGGACACCGTGGTGCGCAACGTTCCCGGCGAACTCGCCGCGGAGCGCTGGACGTTCACCAAGGGGGACGTCCGGGACCACCTGGCCGCGATCCCCGCCACGACGGACTACCTCTTCATCGACGCGGACCACGGCGCGCGTTTCGCCCGCTGGTACATCGAGAACCTCTTCTCCGCCGTCCCGGCCGGCACGCCCACCAGCGTCCACGACGTCTTCCACGGAGCGCGGCCGAAGCCGTTCAGCGAAGGTTCGGTCATCGTGAAATGGCTGGCCGAGCGGGGCGTCGAGTTCTTCACCCCGTCGACCGCCAGGGCCCCGGAGGTGACGCGGCAACTCGCGGTGACCAAGGGCGAGGTGGGGCTGGACGAACCGGTCCGGGGCGACAGCGATCACAACCCGATGATCTTCTTCACCCTTCCGTAGCGGCGGCGCGGAGCCTGTGTCCGCGCGATCCGGCCGGACCGGCGGCCGGGTCCCGTGCCGCCGTCCGCGGACACGCAACGGGCGGCCGGGAGAGTTCCCGGCCGCCCGTGCGTGCCCTCATGGCTGAGGTGCGGTGGTGCCTGTCAGTGGACGGCCGGGAGGTCGGCGGCGGCCGTGGCGACACCCTTGGCGGCGGTCTTGGCCGCCGGCGTACGGGGCTGCGGCGTGGCGTGCGGGGCGCACGTCACGTCCTTCGGGTCGGTCGTACCGTGCAGGAAGTACGCGTCGACCCGGTCGTTGATGCAGGCGTTGACCTGACCGGTGACACCGTGCGAACCGGCGTCCCGCTCGGTGATCAGACGGGAGCCCTTGAGGCGCTTGTGCAGTTCGACGGCGCCTTCGTAGGGCGTGGCCGCGTCACGGGTGCTCTGCACGATCAGGACGCTGGGCAGGCCCTTGCCGGACTTCACGTCGACCGGCCGCTGCTGCTTGGCCGACCAGGTGGCGCAGGGCAGGTTCATCCAGGCGTTCGACCAGGTCATGAACGGAGCCTTGGCGTGCACCCGGGTGTTGTCACGGTTCCAGGTGTTCCAGTTGGTGGGCCACTTGGTGTCGGTGCACTCGACGGCCGTGTAGACGGCGTTGCCGTTCTCCGAGCTGATGTTGCCCGCGATGTCCTTGAGGTCCGGTCCGGCGTTCTGCACCAGCGGCTTCTCGTTGCCGGAGAGGTACGCGCTCCAGACCTCGGCGACCGAGGTCCACATCGAGTCGTAGTACGGCGCGTTCTGGAAGAAGCCGGTCAGCTCGGCGGGGCCGACGACGCCGCCGATCGGGTTCTTCTTGGCGGTCGCGCGCAGCTTCTCCCACTGCGCCTGGACCTTCTGCGGCGTGTCGCCGATGTGGTAGGCCGGGTCGTTCTTGGCGACCCACTTCTTCCAGTCGCCCCAGCGCGTCTCGAAGGCGACGTCCTGGTCGAGGTTGGCCTGGTACCAGACCTTCTCGCGGGCGGGGTTGACGACGCTGTCCACGAGCATCCGGCGGACGTGGTCCGGGAAGAGCGTGGCGTAGACGGCGCCCAGGTAGGTGCCGTAGGAGACGCCCAAGTAGTTGAGCTTCTTCTCGCCGAGCGCGGCGCGGATGACGTCCAGGTCGCGGACGGTGTTCAGCGTCGTCATGTACGGCAGCAGGTCACCGCTGCGCTGCTTGCAGCCGTCGGCGTACGCCTTGGCGAGCTTGCGCTGGGCGCGCTTGTCCGCCTCGCTGTCCGGCACCGGGTCGGCCTTGGGGGCCTTGACGAACTCCTGGGGGTCGATGCAGGAGATCGGCGCGGAGTGGCCGACGCCGCGCGGGTCGAAGCCGACGTAGTCGTAGGCGCGCGCGGTCTTGGCCCACAGTGCGCTCTTGTTGGTGATGCGGGTCGGGAACCGCAGGCCGGAACCGCCGGGGCCGCCGGGGTTGTAGATGAGGGAGCCCTGGCGCTCCGCCTTGCCGCCGGTGTTCACGGCCCGGTCGACGGCGATCTTGATCGTGCGTCCGTTGGGCTTGGCGTAGTCGACCGGGACGGTGACGTAGCCGCACTGGATCGGGGCGCTCACGCCCCAGTCCGCGGGGCAGGTCTGCCAGTCGATGCCCGCCTTGGCGGCGCGCGCGGCGGCGGTCACCACACCGCGGGCCTCGGGCGATCCGCCCTGGTGGCGCTCGCCCGCGCTGGCGGACGGGGCTATCGCGCCGACGAGGAGCGTCCCCGTCACCAGGGTGCCGGCGGCACCGAGCGCTGCTGTTCTTCTCACGTGGTTGTTCCCCCTGCATGGTGCGCCGCCCGCGGCGGCGGTGATCACAGAGCTAGAGCTACAGGGGGGATCCTGTCTCTTCCTGTACCTTCCTGAATAGGTTTGACCACCGTTTCTTTACCAATCCATGGTGTTCGCGCGGTTGCCGGGAGACGGCGGGGAGGTGGTGGTCGCGTACCGGAAACGGGTGCGATGGCGGGCCGGGGCAGGGGGACGGGTCCGCTCCCGGGCAATCCGCGGCATACGGTGTCCCCGGTCCGCGTCCCGGGTAGCGTCCGGCCATGACCGTCCCCATGCTGTCGGCCGAGGACCTCGGCAAGTTCTTCCTCTCCGGTGACGGCCGGGTGGTCCGGGCCCTGGAAGGGGTGTCGCTGACCGTGCGGGAAGGGGAATTCGTCTGCGTGGTCGGCCCCTCGGGGTGCGGAAAGTCCACGCTGCTGCGGATACTCGGCGGACTGGAGCACCCTTCGTCGGGCCGGGTCGAGCGGCGTCCGGGCCGGCCCCCGGTCCCGTCGGCGTCGTTCGTCTTCCAGGACTTCGCCGTACTGCCCTGGCTGACGGTGCGCAGCAACGCGGCGTTCGGCCTGCGGATGGCGGGGGTGCGCCGGCGCCGGGCCGAACAGGCCGCCGACGAGTGGCTGCGGCGGATGGACCTCGCCGAGTTCGCGGACGGCTATCCCGACCAGCTCTCCGGCGGGATGCGCCAACGGCTCGCGCTGGCACGGGCGTTCACCACCGGCAGCCCGGTGCTCCTGATGGACGAACCGCTCGGTTCGCTGGACCCGCAGACCAGACGGCTGATGCAGGAACAGCTGCTGACCCTGTGGCAGGAGGAACGCACCACCGTGGTACTGGTGACGCACTCCATCGACGAGGCGATCCTGCTGGGCGACCGGGTCCTGGTGATGTCCGCGCGTCCGGGCCGGCTGACCGACGAGTTCGCGGTGCCGTTCCCCCGGCCGCGCGATCCCGGTATCCAGGACAGCCCGGAATTCGGCCGGCTGCGCGCCCGGGTCTGGGACGAACTGCGCGGCCAGCTCACGGTGCACGCCCGGTGAGCGCCCCCGCGGACGCGGCCGCCGCGCGCGACGTCGCCGTCCGGGCCCGGCGCGCCGCCTGGCGCCGTACCGCGCTCGGCCTGGCGGTCCCGGCCGGACTGCTGCTGGCCTGGCAACTGGCCGCCCGAGCGGGCGCGATCGACACCCTGCTGTTCCCACCGCCGTCCCGTATCGCCGTGCGGCTGTGGGATCTGGCCGCCTCCGGCGAGCTGGGCACGCATACCGCCGCCACCCTGCGGCGGCTGCTGCCCGGCTATGCGCTGGGGTCCGTGACCGGCGCACTGGCCGGGTTCGTGATGGGCGTCTCGCGTACTGCGGAGGCCGCGTTCGGCCCGCTCTTCTCGGCGCTGTACGCCGTCCCGAAGATCGCCACGCTGCCGCTGCTGCTCCTGATCTTCGGGCTGACCGAGACGCCCAAGGTGCTGTCGGTCGCCATCACCGTCTTCTTCGTCCTCCAGATCAACACCGCGGCGGGGGTGCGGCAGATCGATCCCCGGCTGCTGGAGTCCGCCCGCTCGTACGGCGCGTCGGGCCTGCGGCTGCTGCGGTTCGTACTGCTGCCGGGCGCTCTCCCGGGGGTGCTGACCGGGCTGCGTACGGCCGCCGGGCTGGGCGTCGTGGTCGTGGTGGCCGTCGAGTTCGTGGCGTCCGACAGCGGTCTGGGCTATCTGATCTGGAACTCCTGGACCCTCTTCCAGCCCGACCGCATGTATGTGGGGCTGGTCGCGGTCGCCGTGCTGGGCGCGCTCTTCTCCGCCGCCGTGACGCTGGCCGGACGCCGAGCCATGCCGTGGCGGTCCGACGGCCGGCGGTGGCCGGGGCGCCGGGCCCGTGCCGTGGAGCGCGGATGATCCCGCGCTCCGGCCCAGCCCGGCCCCCGGCTCCTGCGGCCTCCCCCGCCCCTGTCGCACCTCGTACCGTTGTCCCCGCCGGTCCCGGAAGGTCTCCCATGCGTCACCGCCGCGCTGCCCTGCTCGCCCTGCTGCCCGCGCTCGGTCTGCTCGCCGCCTGTACGGGCGGTGGCGGGCCGGGCGGGGCCGACGGGTCCACGGTGCGGGTCGCCCATGTGCCGTCCACGCTCTTCGCCCCGCTGTATGTCGCCGCGGCCAGGGGCTACTTCGCGGCGCAGGGCATCAAGGTCGAGTTGCGGAAGGTGCGGGCGGGTCAGGACGCGGTGCCGCTGGCCGCCTCGGGAAAGGTGGAGGCGGTGGTGGCCGGCTTCTCCGCCGGTCTGTTCAACGGGGTGTCCCAGGGTCTGGGGGTGAAGGTCGCCGCGTCCATGGGCGCCTCGACCGGTGAGCGCCCCTCGCCCACCGCGCTGGAGGTCGCCAAGCGGCTGGTGGCCGCCGAGAGGATGACGGACGCGGCCGGGCTGCGCGGGCGCCGGATCGCGGTGGCGGGCGGCGCGGGCGCGGCCGGCGGCTATCAGCTGGCCGCCACCCTGCGGGCGTCGGGGCTGACGCTCAAGGACGTGACGGTGGTCAACGTCTCGATCCCCGATATGCGCACCGCGCTCGCCGACGGCGGGGTGGCCGCGGCGCTGGCGCCCGCGCCCTTCACCACGGCGATGGAGGCGGCCGGTGTGGCGGTACCGCTGGCCGTACCGCCCAAGGGCACCACCGCGACCGGCGTGGTCTTCTCCCGCGCGTTCACCGGCAAACCGGCCGCGCGGAAGTTCCTCACCGCGCTGCGCAAGGGTGCCGCCGAACTCCAGGGCGCGGGGCGGGCGTCGGAGCGGAACCTCGCCATTCTGGCCGAGGCTACCGGCCAGAGCATCGAGGTGCTGCGCAACACCCCGCCGTACCAGTGGGATCCGCAGCTGACCCCCGACACCGGCCAGTTGATGAAACAGCAGGATGCCTACCGGGCGGCCGGACTGCTCAGCGGGAAGTCCGCCACCGCCGACGACCTGGTGCGGTGACTCCCTCCTTTCGATGACCGGCCGGTCAACCTTTGGCCGCTGTGGGGGTGATCCGTCGCGTTTGGATGGTGTCCGGTCGGCCGCGATCTGGCGGTTCTCCGATCATGTGGACGCACGGGCCAAGGATCCGGTGGCCGAGAAGCTCGCCGGATACCTCCAGCGCAGCGCCAGGACCGCCGAAGAGCCCCGGCCCTCCCTCGCGTTGACCGCCAAGGACCTGGCCGGCAGAGCGGGGAGCGGCTCGGCCTGCTCACGGTCACCACCAGCGCCGACAAGGTCGCGGTCACGGTGGACGCCGATGCCCGGGGGCGCGAGGTCTCCCTGGTGGACACGGCCGGCAAGCCCGTCACCACCGCGGTCGACGGCTCCCGGTTGTACGTCGACGTCCCGGCGGGCACCGCGGCGGGCAGTGCGACGGCCGCGGACGCGCCGGGGCGGCCCACCGGACCGGTGCTCCACACCTCACGAGTCTGTACGTACGCGGCGAGCGCGACGAGCAGTGCGATACCGAGGTCGCAGGTCCGGCGCCGGCGGGCGGCGCCGCCCGCTCCGCGGATCCCGAACAGGCCCGCGAACCAAGGGAGTTCGGAGATACCGAGGCGCCCCCACGGGCCGAGGGGACGGCGCGGGCAGGCGGTGATTCGTGGTACGTGCATATGCTCCGGGGTTTCCTCGGGCCACGAGGGCACGGTGTGCCTCGCCCCGCCTGCCGCCGGGCCCACCCGGGGAGTCGGGCGGCACTCCCGGTGCGGTTCCGGCGAGGCTGCTGCGGTGGTCAGGTCAGCATCATCCGGCGGAGGCCCGCCCGTACCTCCGGGGTGAGGACCTCGCCGACCCGGGTGACCAGGCGGGCGGTTTCGTAGGCGACGTAGCCGATATCGCAGCCGGGCTCGGTCAGTACGGCGAGGGCGGAGCCGTCCGAGGCCGTCATCAGACAGAGGAAGCCGCCCTCCATGTCGATGACGGTCTGGTTGACCCAGCCGGTCTCGCAAATGCTGGCCAGACCCCTGGTGAGGGAGGTCAGAGCGGCCGCCACCGCGGACAGCCGTTCGGCGGCTTCCCGGTCCAGCCCGGCGGAGGCGGCGAGCACCAGCCCGTCGGCGGAGACCGCGAGGGCGTGCCGTACTCCGGCCGTGACCTCGGCGAACTCCTTGACCAGCCAGTTCACGTCGGTGGCGATGGACTTCGGAGCGGCCGTCACGGCCGGTGCGGTGTCCGGGTGGTGCCCCGCCGGTGCCCTGTCGTCCATGGTGGGTGCCTCGTTCATCGGCGTCATCCCTCCTCGCGTCGGTCCCGGTCCGGGGATCCGCCCCGGTCCGGCTCCCCGGCCCCGTATCCGTCCCCGTCGCTGCCGGGCTCCCGTGTCCGGCGGCGCGTAGCGCGTGCACCGCCCGTGGGCGTACCGCTCCGGCTAACGGGCCGGCCGTCGCCGTGGCCCGTGGTCCGGTCGTCGGGGAGCGTGCCGGGCGCCCGGCGGCCGCGCCGCGCGCCGCCGTGGAATCCGTCGACCCGGCGGCGCAGTTCGTCGGGCGTCGGCCGCGGCTGCGGTGCGCGGGGGGCCGTCCCCGCGGTGGACGCGTCGTACGCCGCCGGCGGGGCGTCGGGCGTCGTCGGGCGGGGGACCCGGCGCGGGAGCGCGCCGCCGGACACAGGAGCCCGGCAGCGGCGAGGTCGACGCGGGTCCGGAAATCGGCCGGCGCCCGGTCCGTCACGGCGCGGTGGGTGCGTACGCCGTCGGTGGTCCGGCCGGGTGTGCGCGCGGCGAGGTCGCGTTCGTTCCGGAGCGCGTGCGCGAGCCGGGTGGCGGAGAGCACGAGGCGGACCGTGGTCCCGTCCCCGGCGAGCCGTTCGGCGCGGTCCAGGGAGTGGGTGACGCGGGGCACGGCGAGGCCGAGAGCGAGCGCTACGGGGAGCGCGAGGCCGACGGTCATACGGGTCGTCAGGCGCCAGTCGCGCGGCCGGGACGGGCGTAAGTGGCCGCGGCCGGGTGCGGACGGCCGGCCCCGTCCGCCTTTTCGGACAGAATTCAACTTCTTCTTCATGGGCTCTTTCATGGGACTCGCCGCCCATACCGGGGAGGCGCGCCCGGCCCTCCGTCCGGGAAAAGTCGGGTCCGGTGTCACCGGAAGATGGTTTTTCTCCTGTGCGTGCACGGCATTTCCGTCCCGGCGGGCGGCCGGATTTTTCCGGAGAGGATTCAGACCGCGTCCGTGTCCCACCCGCATTCGGTCCCGGCCAGGCCCGCTTCGTACGCGAGAATGGCCGCCTGGGTGCGGTTGTCCAGGCCGAGTTTCGCGAGCGCGCGGGAGACATAGGTCTTCACGCTCGCCTGCGACAGATGCAGCCGGCGGGCGATCTGGGCGTTGGTCAGCCCGGACCCGATCAGCGCGAGCACCCGGCGCTCGCTGCCGCCGAGCCGGCCGAGCCCGTCGGGTACGGCCCCGCTCCGCGCGGGGCCGGTGGCGCGGCGCACCAGGCTGTCCAGCACCGCGGGGGCGATCACCCGGCCGCCGGCGAGCACCGTGCGCATGGCCGTCTCCAGTTGCCACGGCGTGAGGTCCTTGAAGAGAAAACCGCAGGCCCCGGCCTCCAGTGCGTCCAGCACCCGGTCGTCGACATCGAAACCGGTCAGGACGAGCACCTTCGGCGGAGCCGCGAAGCGCATCAGCTGCGCGGTGGCGGCGACGCCGTCCACCCGCGGCATCCGGACGTCCATCAGCACCACATCGGGCCGGTGCGCCCTGGCCTGCGCGACCGCCTCGGCACCGTCTCCGGCCACGACCTCGAACGCGGGCGAGGCGCCCACCAGTTGCCGCAGTCCCGATCTGATGAGGACCTGATCGTCGACGATCAGCACGGACGCGGTCACCTCAACCCCTCTCCCGCAGCGGCGTTTTGCCGCGCCGCATTCCGGCGCGTGCCCCCGAAAACAATGATCAGGCAGCGCAGAACGCTTTCACAAGCCGGACCGGGCCAATAGAGGACCAACGCCCTGCGACCCGGGACCAAAGTCCCGGATTGTTTCTCCCGCGATTCCCAACCGCTGCCGGGTGGCGATTTCTTGGGCTTCGGGCACCGCCCGCGGCGCGAATCCCGGTACGGCAGTCGCGGCTTTAACACACTCCGCATCTCAAGTCACCAGCGCTGACAAGTTCCTTATACTGCCGAGAACGAGAATAAGACATTCGCTCGATGACCGGAAACCCGACGACCCGTCACGTCACGGGCGCCACCGGGCCGCATGCCGCCAAGTGCCGTTTGCCCGCAGAGAACGGACCGTTCATCGCAAAACCATTCTGGAGCGTCCGGTATGCGGTGCAAGCTGTCCGGAAAGAGGTCTGCCGTTTTGACCAGGCCCTCTACATCACCAAATGTCTGCCCATGTGACCTCCTCCCCAGCCGCCAGCCGGCCCACAGCCCGCGGCGGTCTCCTACGACACCGCGATTTCCGGTGGCTGCTGTCCGGAGCGGCGGTAAGCCAGATCGGCACCCAAGTGACCCTGGTGGCACTGCCGTTGGTCGCCGTCATCGGACTGCACGCCCCCGCCTTCCAGGTCGGACTGCTCACCGCCGCCGAGACCGCCGCGTTCCTCCTCATCGGACTGCCCGCCGGAGCCTGGGTCGACCGGATGCGACGGCTGCCGCTGCTGATCCGTACGGACCTGGTCCGGGCGGTGGCGATGGGCAGTGTGCCGCTGGCCGCCGCCTTCGATGTTTTGACGATGATTCAGCTTTATGTGGTCGCTCTCGTCACCGGCGTCGCGACCGTCTTCTTCGACGTCGCGCACCAGAGCTATCTGCCGCGGGTGCTGCCCCGGGAGCATCTGGTCTCCGGCAACGGGGCGCTGGAGACGGCGCGTTCGGCCGCGCAGGTGGCGGGCCCCGGGCTCGGCGGCGCCCTGGTGCAGATCCTCGGCGCCCCGGCCGCCATCGTCGCCAACGCGGTCAGCTATCTCGTATCGGCGGTGTGCCTGCGCGGGATCCGCACCCGCGAGCCGCGGCCCGAGGCCGTCCCGGGCGTATCCCTGGGCGCGCAGATCAAGGAGGGCCTGGCCTTCGTGCTGCGCCACCCCCTCCTGCGCATGATCGCCGTCTCGACCGGGGTGGCGAACTTCTTCTCCGCGATGCTGGTGTCCGTCCAGACGGTCTTCCTGGTGCGGGAACTCGGCCTGCCGCCCGGTGTGCTGGGCCTGATGCTGTCGGCCTCGGCCGTCGGCGGCCTGACCGGGGCACTGTGCGCGGGACCGATCGCGCGGATGGTGGGACAGGCCCGGGTCATCTGGCTCGCCACCGTGGTGTCCGGACCGTTCGCGCTGCTGTGGCCGCTGGCCGGCCGCGGCGCCGCCGCCATCTGGTTCGCCGTCGCCTCCGCCGCGGTCTTCTTCGGCGCGGTCGTCTACAACGTCGCCCAGGTGAGCTTCCGTCAACTCCTCTGCCCGGACGCGCTGTTGGGCCGGATGAACGCCACGCTGCGGTTCATGGTGTGGGGCACCATGCCGCTCGGTGCGCTGGCCGGCGGCGCCATCGCCGGGGCGGCCGGGCCGCGCGCCGCGGTGTGGGTGTGCGCGGCCGGATTCCTCCTCGTACCGCTGCCGCTGCTGCTCTCACCGCTGCGGCGGATGCGTGATCTGCCGGACCCGGACCAGGACGCCGCTCCCCCTGCCGAGCCCGACCCCGCCGCCGCGGACGGGACGGACCCCGACCCCGCGGACGAATCGGCCCGCCCGCCGTCCGTCACCACCTGATCCCGTACCCCGCTGGCTGCTTCCGCGCCCCGCGAGAACGTCCGCCGGAACCCCCGCGTCAACGACGACGCGAGAGAGGTCATCGTGCACACCCACCACCCCGGCATCGGCACCGATACCCGCACGGCCCCCGCGGCCCCCTCCATCACGGCCCAGTACCGCGCCCGTTACCGGCGCGCGGCCGAGGGCGCGGGCGAGCCCGCCGATCTGCTGCCGGTCACCGGCGCGCAGCGGCGGTTCCTGCTCGCCCGGCGGCTGGCCCCCGGCGGCCGGCCCGATGTCGTCCCGCTCTTCTTCGCCTTCCCCCGCGCCGCCGTCGACCTGGACCAGCTACGGGCCGCCGCCGGATATCTGGCCGCCGTCCACCCCGCGCTGCGCGCCCGGCCGGGGGTGCTGCGCGGCACGCCCGTACAGCGCCTGGCCGCGCCGGAGGCCCAGGTGAGCCGGGTGCGGCCGCGCCCCGGTGAGAGCGGTGCGGACGCGCTGCGCCGGGCGCTGGCGGCCTGGTCGGCCGAGGGGCCGCCGCTGCGCTGCTTCCTCGCCGACGACCCGGCGGCCGGGGAGCCCACCGAGCTCCTCGCCCTCGCCCTGGACCATGTGGCCTGCGACGAGCAGTCGCTCGGCCGGCTCAGCGCGGATCTCGGCGTCGCCTACCGCGACCGGCTCGGCCCCGGCGACGCCCCGGCCGCGCTCGTCGCCGAGGAGGCGGCCGGGTACCGGGAGGCGGTCCAGCAGCAGCTGGCGGCCGAGGAACGGGCCTCGACACCGCGCTCCCTCGCGTACTGGGCGCAGCGGCTGGCCGCGGCCCGCCCGGACGGCGCGGCGGCGCAGGACGCCGGCGCCGCCCCGTCCGACGCGCAGCCGCCGCGGCCGACGGGCGCCGCCCAGGTCCGGCTGCCGGCCGGAGCGCACGACGGCCGGGCCATGGTCTTCCCCGTACTGCTCGACGCCTGCGCCGGCATCGCGCGCGCCCTGCACGGGACGGACCCCTACGGGATGGAGCGGGTCCCGCTGCTCGGCTACCCCTGGGGCGGTCGGCCCGCCGCCGCACCGCCCGTACTGGGCTGCTTCCTCAACACCGTCGTCCACCCGGCGCTCCCCGGTGCCGGGGCCGACGCCTGGTGGGACGATCTCGACCACGCCGACACCCCGTTCGACGAGGTGGTGCGCGCGGCCCGGACCGCCGGTGCCGCCTGGTCCGGTGCGCTGGACGGTCTGCTGACCTTCGAGGACCTGCACCGGCGCCCGCCGCTCGCCCTGGGCGACGCCGCCGGGCGCGAGATCCATGTGGACGGCCGGCCGCTCCAGGCGCCGTTCGCGGTCTCCGTCTCGTACGGGACCGAACTGCTCGTCCGGATGGCCTGGGACCGGGACGCCGCGTCCGATGCCCGCGCCGAGGACGCCTTCGCCGGTCTGACCCGGCTGCTGCGGGACCGGCTCAATGCCGCCGCGGCGGCCGGCTGACCCCCACGGGGCCACCGCCCCTCCCCCGCACCCCCCGCCGCCCGCCGTCCGACCGACGGCCTCAGGCGGGCAGCTCCCCACATCCACCACCGAAGGATGGACCATGTTCGAGCTCTCCCCATCGCAGCAAATCGTCTGGCTGCACGAGCAGATGCTGCCCGGCAGCCGCGCCTACAACTTCACCGCCACTCTCGACCTCTGGGGCGCACTGGACGAGGACGCGCTGCGCGCCGGACTGGCGGCCGCGCTCGCCCGCCACGCCGGCCTGCGGCTCGAACTCGTCGCCGCGTCCGGCGAGATACCCGGGCAGCGGGTCCGCGAACGATGTATCCCGCGCCTGAGCACCGTCGACCTCTCGCAGGAGGCCGACCCCGAGGCCGCCTTCCAGGACCTGCTGCGCACCGAGGCCGAGACGCCCCTCGACACCTATGAGGCGCCGCTGCTGCGCTGGCGGCTGGCCCGCCTCGGCGCGCGGCACCACCGGATCGTGCATGTCGAGCACCACCTCATCCACGACGGGCACTCCTTCGCGATCCTGCTGCGCGACGTGTTCACCGCCTACCGGGCGCAGCGGCTCGGCGAACCGGTCGAGCTGCCCGCGGCCCGCTCGTACGAGGAGCATGTCCGGGCCACCGCCGGCCGGGAGCGCCGGGCGAGCCTGGCCCACTGGGAGGCCGAACTGCGCGACGCCGCGTTCGACCTGCCGCTGCCCGGTCTGGCCCGGCCCGGTGCGCAGCGCCGGCACGCGGGCGGGCAGTTGCGCCAGGCGATCGGCGCCGACCTCGCCGAACGGCTGCGGGCGCACAGCCGCGACCAGGGGCACACCCCGTTCTCCACCCTCTTCACGCTGTTCTCCGAGGTGCTGCGCCGACACAGCGGGCGCGCCGATCTGGTCGTCGGTACGGCGGTCGGCAACCGGCCGCGGGGGTTCGAGGAGACCGTGGGGATGTTCGTCAACACCATCCCGCTGCGACTGCGGCTGGACCCGGTGTCGGGGGCGAGCGCCGCGATCGACGATGTCACCGACACCCTCATCCGGGCGCTGCCGCACCAGGAGGTGCCGGTGCAGGAGCTGACCCGCGCGCTCGGTCTGCACACCAGCGGTGCGGACAACCCGCTGTTCAGCGTCATGTTCAGCGCCCACGACGCGGCGCTGCCGGAGATCGACGTGCCGGAGCTGGAGGTGTCGCTGCACGAGGGCTTCAACACCGGCACCACGCGCTTCGACCTCGACCTGGTGCTGATCCCGGACGACCGGCGGGTGATCGGGGAGCGGCAGGGCGCCGCGGGGATGACCCTGGTGTGGGACTACGACCGGGACCTGTTCACCGAGGAGACCGTCCGGCTGCTGTCGCGGCGTTTCCTGGCGGTGCTCCGCGCCTATCTGGACACGCCGGACGCGCCGCTCGCCGCCCTGGGCGCAGGCTCCCAGGACAGCGGTGCCGAGACGGTGGCGACCGACTCCGCCGCGGAGGGCGGCACGGCCGCCGTCCTGGACTCCCTGGCTCAGCAGGACCCGGCGCGGCCGGCCGTGGTGGACGGCGCCCGGCAGCTCTCGTACGGCGAACTCGACCGGTCGGTCCAGGAGTTGACGGACCGGCTGCGCGCCGCCGGGGTGACGGCGGGGCAGCCGGTGGCCGCCGTGCTGCCGCGCGGTACGCACTCCCTCGTCACCCTGCTCGCCTGTCTGCGCATCGGCGCCGTGCACTGTCCGCTCTCCCCCAACGACCCGGCCACGCGCCTGGAGACGCTGCTGCGCCGGCTCGCTCCGGCGCTGGTGCTCGCCACCCGCGAGAGCGCGCTCGCGCTGCCCGCCGAGGGGCTGCCGCTCGCGCTGCTGGACGGGCCGGACTTCCCCGCCGCGGTGGCCTGCGAATCCGTCGAGGGCGCGGCGTACATCATCCACACCTCGGGTTCGACGGGTCTGCCCAAGCCGGTCGTGGTCGGCCGGGCGGCGCTGGCCCAGCACGCGCGGGCGGCCGCCGAGCGGTTCGCGCTGACCGGCCGGGACCGGGTGCTGCTCTTCGCCCAGCCGTCCTTCGACGTCGCGCTGGAGGAGGTGCTGCCGTCGCTGCTGGCCGGTGCCTGCCTGGTCCTGCCGCAGCGGGAGGTGCCCACCGCCACGGAGCTGATCGCGATGCTGGCCGCGCGCCGGATCACCGTCGCCAACCTGCCCACCAGCTATCTCCTCGCCGTACGGGCGGAGTTGTGCGAGGCGCTGGCCGACGGACGCTTCGCGCCCCGGCTGCTGGTGCTCGGCGGTGAGCGGCTGCCGGTCGGTGCGCTGCGCGCGCTGCTGGACGCCACGGACGCCACCGTGCTGAACGCGTACGGCGTGACGGAGGCGGCGATCACCACCACCGTCCACGAGGTGACCCGCGCGGAGCTGGCGGACGGTGCCGAGGTGCCGCTGGGCACCGAACTGGCGGGGACGCGGGTGCATGTGCTGGACGCGGGGCGGCAGCCGCTGCCCGCGGGCGCGGTCGGTGAACTGGCCATCGCGGGCGCCGGGCTGGCCGAGGGCTATCTCGGCGACAAGGAGACCACCGCCGCCCGGTTCGTGACCGTGGACGCCCTCGGGGGCGAGCGGGTCTACCTCACCGGAGACGTCGGCTACCGGGACACCGCCGGCCGGGTCTGCTTCCTCGGCCGCCGGGACCACCAGATCAAGCTGCGCGGGTACCGCATCGAGCTTGAGGAGATCGAGGCGGCGGCGTCCGCCGTGCTCGGCGGCCAGTCCTGTGCGGTGGTCCTCGACGCCACGGCGGCCGCCGGACCGCGGCTGATCGGCTTCCTGGAGTCGGCCGCCGAACCGGACCAACTGGCCCTGCACACCGAGCTGTCCCGGCGGCTGCCCGCCGCGCTCGTCCCGGTCCGCTGGGTACGGATGGACGCGCTGCCGACCCTGGCGGGCGGCAAACCGCACCGGGTGGCGCTGGCCCGGACCGCGGCCGACCTTCCGGAGGCCGGGCAGGCCGGTGCCCAGGACGCGGCGGCGGAGAACACCGACCCGGCCGTCGCGCTCGTCGCCGAGGGCTGGCGGGAGGTGCTCGGCCACGACCGCTTCACACCGTCCTCGCACTTCTTCCAGGTGGGCGGGCACTCCCTGCTGGCCGCCCAGCTGGCGGCCTGGCTGGAGCCCCGGCTCGGCAGCCGTCCGCCGCTGCGCGTGCTGTTCCAGAACCCCGTCCTGGCCGACCAGGCCCGCGCCGTCAAGGAGGCCACCGCATGAGCACCCCTCTCGCCACGACCGGTACGTCGCGTACGTCCTCCGGTTCCTCGCCGTCGTCGGTCCTGGAGGCCGACCACCGCGAACTGGTCGACGCCTTCGAGTCGTTCCTCCGCAAGGAGCTGGTGCCGCTGGCGGCCGAGCTCCCGGAGACCGTCGATATGCCCCCCACCGAGCTGCGCGACTACGTCCGCACCCGCTCGGCGCAGCTGGGCTTCTACGCCGGTGACTACCCCGAGGAGCTGGGCGGCTCCGGTATGCCGTTCAGCGCGGTGGTGCAGCTGCACCACGCCGCGGGGCGCAGCGGCTGCCCGCTCGCGCCGTACGCGCTGGCCGGCTCCGACGGCCCCAGCCCGCTGCTGCGGCACGGCACACCGGAGCAGATAGCGGCGTATCTGGTGCCGCTGGTGCGCGGTGAGGCGGTGCGCTGTCTGGCGCTCACCGAACCGCACGCCGGGTCGGACGCGTTCCACCTCACCACCACCGCCGTGCGGGACGAGGCGAGCGGCGGGTGGGTCCTCAACGGCCGCAAGACCTTCGTCAGCAACGCCGACCGCGCCGACTTCGCGATCGTCATCGCCTCCGTCGAGGGCGCGGCGACGGCGTTCGTCGTCGACGCGGACAACCCCGGGCTGCGGATCGGCCAGCGCTATGACGGGATGTCGGGCGAGCCGCTCTTCGAACTGCTGCTGGACGGTGCGCGGGTGGCCGCGGACGCCGTGATCGGCGGTGCGGACGGGGTCGGCGCCGCGATGGGCAACGGCATCGACAGCCTCTCCCGGGGGCGTCTCGTCGTGGCCGCGATGTGCAACGGGATCGCCGAGTACGCGCTGGCCCAGGGCATCGAGTACGCCCGGGAGCGCCGGGCGTTCGGCGAGCGCATCGGCGCCTACCAGCATGTGCAGGAGCACCTGGTCACCAGCCGTGCGGAGGTCGAGGCGGCGAAGCTGCTGACGCTCGCCTGCGCGCGGCTGGTCGACGCGGGCACCGAGGCCCCGGAGAACGCCGCGCTGGCCAAGCTGACCTCCTCGGAGACCGCGGTCCGCGTCGTGGACCGGGCGCTGCACGTGCACGGTGCGACCGGCTGGGTGCGGGGCCATCCGCTGGAGTTCCTGTACCGGTACGTCCGGATGATGACGATCATCGAGGGCACCTCGGAGATCCAGAAAGTGATCATCGCGCGCGCCATGGGGCTGGGATGAGCACGCCCCGCCCCGTCCCGTCCCCTGCCGCACCCCCGGCGCCTTCCGTGAACAGAGGAACCATGAGCACCACATCGACAGCGCCGGGCGGATCGCTGCCCGCGCCGAGCATCGCGTACGGCCCGGCCGCCGCGCCCGCCCGCCCCGAGGACGTCCTCGGCCACTTCGACCGGTGGGTCCGCGAGACCCCCGCCGCGCCGGCCGTCGAGGACGGCGAACTGTCCTGGACCTACGCCGAGTTGGCGCAGCAGGCCGAGCACGTCGCCGACGCGCTGCGCGGCCGGGTGGCCCCCGGTGACCTGGTCGGCGTGTGCCTGGACCGGTCCGTCGCGCTGGTCGCGGTGGCCGTCGGCCTGGCCCGGCTGGGCGCCGTCTATCTGCCGCTGGGCCCGACGCCCGGTGAGCGGCGGCTGGCGACGGTGACGGAGCGGCTCGGCGTGCCCTGCCTGATCGGCGACCCCGGGCTGCTGCCCGCGGCGTACCGGGCCGGGGAGCGGCAGGCGCTGGCGCTGCCGACGGCGGGAGCCAACGCCGCCGGGCAGGTGACCGCCGCGTTCGGACCGGCCGCCGCGGCGCCGCCGGCCGTTCCCGAGGGCACCTTCTACGCGGTGCTGACCTCCGGTTCGACCGGTACGCCCAAGGCGGTCGCGGTCGGCGGCGGTTCGCTCGCCTCGATGCTGCGCGGCTACGCCGAGCGCATCGGCTCCGGTCCCGGTGACCGCCACAGCCTGCTGGTCGGGGTCTCCTTCGACCCGCACGTCAAGGAGCTGTGGGCGGCGCTGACCTCCGGCGCCGGGCTGAGCGTCCCGCCGGAGGAGGTCCGCTGGGACCCGGACGCGCTCACCGACTGGTGGCGGCGCGCGGGCGTGACGGTCGCCGTCCTGCCGACCCCGCTCGCCGAGTCGGTCTTCGCGCGGCCCTGGCCCGCGCTCCCGGCGCTGCGGCATCTGGTGGTCGGCGGCGACCGGCTGCGCACCTGGCCCGCGCCGGAGGTCACCGCGCGGGTGCACAACGCGTACGGGCCCGCCGAAGCCACCGTGATGAGCACCATGCACGCCCTCGACGCCGGGCGCGAGGACACCGGTACTCCCCCGCCGATCGGCTCGCCGGTGGCCGGGGTGGCCGTCTGCGTCACCGACGACGAGGGGCGGATCGTCCCGCGCGGCACACCCGGCGAGCTGCGCATCGGCGGTGCGGGGCTGTCGCTGGGGTATCTGGACCGGGAGCTGACGGCCCGGCGGTTCGTGGCCCCGCCGCCCGGTCTGACCGGCCCCGATGCCGAGGGCGGCACCGGTATCGACCGGGTCTACCGCACCGGGGACCGGGTGCGGATGCGGGCCGACGGAGTGCTGGAGTTCCTCGGCCGGATGGACGACCAGGTCAAGGTGAGCGGGGTGCGGATCGAACCGGCCGAGGTCGAGGCCGCGTTCGAGCACGACCCGCGGATACGGCGGGCCGTGGTCGCCGCCCGCACCACCGGCGAGGGAGTCGTCGAGCTGATCGCCTTCGTGCAGCCGCACCCGGGACAGGAGCCGCCCGCCACCGCGGAGCTGGTGCGCGGTGTGCGCGACTGGCTGCCCGCCCAGGCGGTACCGGCCGTCGTCCGGCAGGTGACGGACTTCCCGCTGGATACCAACGGCAAGGTCGACCGGGCCGCGCTGCTGGCCGCCGACGCGCCGGACGCGGCGCCCGCGCCCGCCCGGGGCGAGGGTCCCCGGTCCGCCACGGAGCAGCTGGTGCTGAAGGTCTGCGGGGAGGTGCTGGGCGGCGGCACGGCGATCGGCCTGGACGGCTCCTTCCGGGACGCCGGCGGCACCTCGCTCGCCGCGGCCCGGCTGCTCGCGGCCCTGGAGGAGAGCTGCGGGGTGCGGCTGCGGGCGCCGGAGCTGCTCCGCCAGCCCGATCTGCGCGGCCTCGCCGCGCTGCTGGATGCCCGGCGGGCCACCGCCACGGCAGGTGTGTGAGATGTCCGTCTCCGAGAGAGAGTCCGCCGTGTCCCCGTCCCCCAGTCCTCTCCCGCCCCGCCCCGCGCCCGGACCGGCCGCCGCCGGAACGCTGGGCCTGGTGGCCGCTCACGCGCGGGCCACCCCGCACGCCCTGGCCGTCCTCGACACCGAAACGGCCCTGACCTACCACGCGTTGATGGAGGAGGCCGGCCGTCTCGCGGCTGCCCTGCGGGCCCGCGGCGTACGCCCCGGGGACGCCGTCGGCCTGCTGCTGCCGAACTCCCCGCGTACCGTCATCGCCCAGCTGGCCGTCTGGTGGGCCGGTGGCCACTACGTACCGCTGGACCCCGTCTACCCGCGGCCGCGGCTGCACGCGATGCTCGCCGACACCGACGCCGTGCTCACGGTCGGCGAGCCGGCCCTGCTGGAGGCCGCGGGCATCCCCGAGGACCGGGCACTGGCGCTGCCCGAGGCCAAACCGGACTCCGAGGAGACGGACGGCCCCGACGCCCCGGCCGAACCGCTCGAACCCTTCGACCGCTTCGGCCCGTTCGCGCCGTACGACCCCGGCGCCGTCGCGTATGTGATGTTCACGTCCGGGTCGACCGGCCGCCCCAAGGGGGTGGCCGTCACCCAGCGCGGCGTCGCGGAGCTGGTCGCCGAACCGGACTATGTGACGCTCACCGCGCGCGACCGGGTGCTCTTCCACTCGCCGGTGACCTTCGACGCCGCCACGTTCGAGGTGTGGGGCCCGCTGGCCGCCGGGGCGGCGGTGGCGGTCTCCACCGCCGACCGGCTCTCGCTGGACGGTCTGGCCCGGGACACGGAGCGGCTGGGCGCCACCGTGACCGTGCTGACCGCCGCGCTCTTCCACCACCTCGTCGCACGGCGGTCGCCGCTCTTCGGCGTGCTGCGCAGTGTGCTCGTCGGCGGTGAGGCGCTCTCCGCGCGGCACGCCCGCGCGGTGCTGCGCCGCCACCCGTGGCTGGAGCTGGTGAACGGCTACGGACCGACCGAGGCCACCACCTTCGCCACCGCCCACCGGGTCACCGACGCCGACTGCGACGGCCCGCCGCCCATCGGCCGGCCGTGCGCCGGGGCGACCGCGCTCGTCCTGGACGCGGACGGCGAGCCGGTGCCGGCCGGGGCCCGCGGTGAGCTGTGGATCGGCGGGCCCCGGCTCGCCCAGGGCTATCTCGGCCAGCCCGGACTCACCGCCGAGCGCTTCCGCGACCATCCGGCCGCCGGGCGGATCTACGGCAGCGGCGACCTGGTCTCCGCCCGCCCCGACGGTGTCCTGGACTTCCACGGCCGGGTCGACGACCAGGTCAAGGTCCGCGGCTTCCGGATCGAGCCGGGCGAGATCGAGCATGTACTGCGCACCCATCCGCAGGTGGCGAACGCGGCCGTGGTCGTCCAACGGCCGCAGCCCGACGACGCGCGGCTGATCGCCTTCATCGTCCCGGCGGACGGCGCGGCCCCCGACGCGGCCGCGCTCCGCGCCCATCTGGAGAGTCAGCTGCCGCCGCACATGGTGCCCAACGCCTGGCCGGTGGTGGCGGAACTGCCGCTGACCGGCACCGGCAAGATCGACCGGCGGGCGCTGGCCGACCGCACGGTGTCCGCCGGTGACACCCCGGCCGCCGCACCGGGCCCGGATCCCGCGCCCGCGACGGCCGCCCTGTCCCCGATCCAGCAGGCCGTGGCCGAGCTGTGGAGCCAGGCGCTGGACCTCGAAGTGACCCGGCCGGACGCGAACTTCTTCGCCCTGGGCGGCCACTCGCTGCTGGCGCTGGGCGTCGTCGAGGAGCTGCGCGAGGACCTCGGCGTGCCCCTCACCCTCACCGCGTTCATGACCGCCCCCACCGTCGCCGGACAGGCGGAACTCGTCGAAGCGGCCCTGCTGGCCGCGCACGAGGACGCCCCCGGCGAAGCCCCGCACGACACCGCCCGGCACACCGACGCCCGCGCCGGCGTCCTGGCCGGCCCGGACGCCCCGGACGCCTTGGAGACAGACCGATGACGACCGCCCCCGACGACGCCGCCCGCCAGGAGGCGCTGCTCCGGCTCGCCCGCAAGCGGCGTGCCGAAACCCCCGCGGCCGACGCCGGTGCCACCGCGTCCGCCGCCGACGAGAGCGGCCCGGTGCCGCTCTCGTACGCCCAGCGCCGGATGTGGCTGATGGACCGGCTCGGCCAGGGCGGCGCCCGGTACCACGTGCCGTTCGCCGCCCGGCTGCGCGGCCCGCTCGACGTCGACGCCCTCTCCCGGGCGCTGACCGCGCTCACCGAGCGGCACGAGGTGCTGCGCACCCGGTACGGGCAGCACGACGGCGAGCCGTACCAGGAGATCGACGCCCCCGCCCCGGTGCCGGTCCAGGTGGTGGACGCCGCCGAGGACGTCGGGCGCCAGCTGTACGAGGCCGCCGCCCGCCCCTTCGACCTGGCCACCGGACCGGTGCTGCGCGCGCTGGCCGTACGGCACGCACCGCAGGATCACACCGTCGTCCTGACGCTGCATCACATCGCCATCGACGGCGGTTCGCTGGACGTCGTCGGGCGGGAGCTCGGCGCGCTCTACCGGGCCGCGGCCGACGGCGGCGCGCCGACCGGTCTTGACGGTCCCGCCCCTCGGTACCGCGACTACGCCCGCCGCGAGCAGGCGGACGCGGCGGCGCTCGAAAACGGTCTGGAGTACTGGCTCACCCGCCTCGCCGGGGCCCGCCCGGTGCCGCTGCCCGCACCGTCGGCGCAGACCGGTGCCGTACCGCGCGGGCAGGGCCGGGTGCTCGCCGAACCGCTGTCGCCCGCGGTCCTGGACGGTCTGCGCGCGACGGGCGCACAGCACCGCGCCACGCTCTTCATGGTCGTGCTCGCCGGGGCGTTCGCCACGCTGCTGGACGCCACCGGCCGCGAGGACCTGGTGCTCGGCTGCGCCAGCAGCCACCGCGACCGCCCCGGGCTGCGCGATCTGGTCGGGCTCTGCGTCAACACGCTCCCGGTACGCGCCGAGCTGACCGGCGCCGAGGACTTCGGCGAACTGCTGGCACGGGTCCGGGACGCGATGCTGGAAGCGCAGCTTCACCGCGATGTGCCGTTCGACCTGATCGTGGAGCGGCTGGGCGGCGCGGCCCGCGACCGGGACGGCAATCCGCTGCTGTCGGTCACCGCCGATGTGCTGCGGGAGCCCGTCGCGCTGCGGCTGCCCGGGACCGAGAGCGAAGCCGTCGACATCGACCTGGGCACCGCCAAGTTCGACCTCGGCTTCTACATCGAGGAGGCCAGGGACGGGCTCGCCCCGCGCTGCCTGGTGCAGTACGACCGCGCCCGGCTGGACGAGGAGGCCGCCCACCGGCTGCTGCGCACCTTCGCCACACTGCTGACGGAGGTGGCGGCGGACCCCGGCCGGCCGCTGTCGCGCCCCGCGCGGGTGGCGCCGGACCCGGCGCCGGTCCACCCCGCCGAGGCGCTGCTGCTGGCCCGTCCCGAGGTTGCCGAGGCCGTGCTGCTGGAGCGCACGGGCCAGGCGCCGCTCGCGTACGTGGTGCCGGGCCCGGCCGGTGCGCCCGTCCCGGAGGAGCTGCGGATCGCGCTGCGCTCCCGGCTGGCACCCGAACAGGTCCCGGCCGCGGTGACGGTGCTGGACGCGCTGCCGCGCACGGCGGACGGGGCGGTGGACCACGGGCGGCTGCCCGGGGCCCCGCGGGATGCGGAGGTGCCACTGGGCGCGCGGGGGCCGGCCGTTCTGGAGGCGTTCGGCGCGCTGCTGGGCGAGGAGCCCGCGCCGGACGCCGACTTCTTCCTGCTCGGCGGGCACTCCCTGCTGGCGGTCCGGCTGGCCGAGCGGCTGCGCGAGCGGTTCCGCCTCCCGCTGACCGGTCTCGACGTGATGGAGCACCGCACCCCGCGGGCGCTCACCGCGCTGCTGGACGCGCGTGCCCGGGAACGCGAGGCCGCCGCCCCCAGAGCCGTCCGGCGTGCGGCGGCCCGTCCCGGGACGGTCCTGGTCACCGGGGCGACCGGCGGCGTCGGCGCCTTCGTCCTGCGCGAACTGGCGGCGCGCGGCCGTCCCGTACGGGCGCTGGTCCGGCCGGAGTCGGCGCATCTGGTCGCGGCGGACGGCGTCGAGGTGGCCGAGGGGGACCTCGGTGACCTGGACAGTCTGCGGGCGGCGGTGGCCGGTGCCGAGTCGGTGATCCACTCCGCCTGCACCTTCACCTCCCCCGAGGTGGACCTTGCGGCGATGCGGGCGCTGCTGGACGGCTGGCGGCAGGGCACGTTCGTCTTCGTCAGCAGCGTGGACGCGTACGGGCAGCCGCCGGTCGTCGATGTCGCCGAGGACACCGCGCCCGCCGAGCCCTTCACCGGGTACGGGCGGGCCAAACTCGACTGCGAGCGGCTGGTGTTGGCCGCCGCGGGCCAGGAGGGGCGCGGCGGGGCGAGTGTGCTGCGCGCGCCCATCGTGTGGGGGCCGCACGCCCGGCTCCGTGACCAGCTGCGCTGGGGGGCGACCGGCGAGCTGTACCAGGCCGCCCTGGCCGGTGCGCCGATCGAGCTGCCGTCGCCGGAGCTCGGCTGGTACGGGGCGCCGTGGGTGCACGCCGCGGCGCTGGCGCGCGCCCTGGCCCACTGCGCCGAACGCCCGGTGGACGGGGTGGTGAACGCCGTCGGCGGCCATGTGGAGTGGCATGCCTTCGCGGCCGAACTGGTCCGGCTTCTCGGCAGCGGCAGCGAGATCCGTCACACCGCGGACGCCGCGCCCGGTGCGCCCGAGCTGCTGCACCGCCGCCGTTACCGCGCCGGTACGCTCGCCGCCGAGCTGGCCGAGCGGCCGGGTGAGGACTGGCGCTCGGTGATCGCCGCGATGCTGGGTTCGGTGACGCCCGGCAACGGCTGACCCTCCGGGTCATCGAGACCGCGGCGCCGCTCTCCCCCAGGAGCGGCGCCGCTCCGTGCTGTCCGCGCACCGCCGCCCGGCCCCGGTCGTCTCTCCCGGTGGGGTGTGCCCGGGTCAACCGCTTCCGACGAAGTCGGCCGGAAGTCGATGCGCGGCCGGTCACCGCGTATCCGCCGGGCGCGGCGCGCGGCGCGGCGCCGTGGTGCGCGCCCCGCCGCCGCATACCGCGTGGTGGGCCGCCGCGTGGGCTTGCGGCGGCCGTCCATGACCCTCCTGGCAGCCGACCGCGGGTGCCGTCCGGGCGGCCCCGGCACCGGGAGGGCGAGAACACGTCAATTGCCCCGCACAATCTCTGAAGGCATGTGCGCGTCACCCGCGGATGCCTAACCTTCCGTGCAGGCTCTCCCACCCACTGCCACGAGGGAGCGCCCGTCGGCGTCGTCGCCGGCACCGCGGCCCGGTCCGCCACGGACCCGTCCGGCGCCGGCCCGTCCGACGCACTCCCGTCCCCACCGTCGAGAAGGAGCTCCCCCGTGCCGGGTATCGACCAGGTGCTGTCCCAAGCCATGGGAATCCCCGGCGTACTGGGCGCCGGCCTGATCGACTGGACCAGCGGACTGACGCTCGGTACGGCCGGGCGGGCGCCGCACGCCGATCACGAGGCCACCGCCGCGGACACCGCCGATGTGGTCCAGGCCGTGGCGCGCAACGCCACGTTCGACACCGCGGGCACCACCGGCCCGCCGCTGGAGGACATCATCATCACGACCGGGGGCGGCTACCACCTCATCCGCTTCGTGGACACGGCCTTCGACAGCCAGACGTACCTCTACCTCTGGCTGGACCGCGCACAGGCCAATCTCGCGGTCGCCCGGCTGCGGCTGCGCGAGCTGGCGGCCGGTCTGGTCTCGGGCTGACGGCGACGCCCGCACCCGGATGCCCGCCGCACAGCCCGCCGCCGCCCCGGCCGCGCCCGGCCGCACCGCACCAACGCCGCACGGCACCAACGGTGAAGGAACAGTCATGGGCCTGCCGATACCCGACCGCCCGCCCGCGTCGGCCGGGCTGCTCGACCGGTACGCCGCCGAGCACGTCACCGGCGCCCTGCGCAGCCCGCACGGCTGCTTCTACCTCCTCGACGGCGCGGTCTACTGCGTCGAGGGCGGCACCGCACCGGGGCTCGACGCCCGGCTCCGGGTGTCCGGCAAGGTACCCGCGCACGGCTGGGAGGCGGCCCGCACCACCGCGGGTCCGCACCACGCGGGGGCCCGGTACCTCGTCGGCGAGGGCTGGCTGACGCAGGGGGAACTGGAGCTCTGCCATCTCGCCGCCCTCCTGGACGCCGCGTTCTTCGCCCTGCCGCTGCCGCCGGAGGCCACCTCCTTCACCCCGGGCACCGTCCACTGGCTGGGTGTCGTACGCCGCGTCAGCGCCGCCGCGCTCCAGCGGGCGACGGCGCACCGGCGGGCGCTGCTCGACCGGTGGCAGCCGTGGGCGACGGTGGACACCTGCCCGGTGGTCCCCGTCGAACCGCCCCGCTCGGGCGCCGCCGCCACCGGCCGGCAGCGGCGGCTGCTGGCGAGCGCCGACGGCCGGAGCACCCCGTACGAACTCGCCCGCGTGCTGGGCCTGTCGGCCTTCGTGACGCTGCTCGACATCCGCCGGCTCGCCGCGGCCGGGCTCGTCCACCTGCCCCGGGGGCCGGCGGGGGCCCTGCCCCGGCGGCGCCCCGGTGCCCGCCCGGCCGAGCGGCCCGCCGCTTCCGGTGAACGGCCCGCACCGACCTGGCAGTTACCGGTACCGGAATTGTTCGAGACCGCCGATCCGGATATTGCCCTCCTTGTCCGACTGCGTACGGCGCTGGAGGAAAACCTGTGAACCGCCGCGGGTACCGGCCATGAGGCACGTCATCAGAAAGCGTGCCGAGAAAAGGAGACTGATGACGATCGAACCCCGGGTACGGGAAGAATTACACGCACTGCGTGATCAGGTACGCCATCTCCGGGGCGGCATGGTGGCCAGCGCCGACGGCATGGTCATCGCACACGATCTGCGGGACATCGAACCGGACGGTCTGGCCGCGCTCACCGCCGCGGCCATCGGGGTGGCCAAACGCCTCACCGAGGCGACCGGCCAGGGGGCGTTCGAGGAATCCCTCACGCGCGGTGCGAACGGGTACGTCGCGGCCTATGCGGCCGGCCGGTACGCGGTCCTCACCGCCGTGGCGAGCCCCGACACCAACGTCGGAAGGCTCCATCACCAGGCCCGGCGGGCCGCCGCGCGGATCGGCGCGCTGGTGGACGCCGCCCCGCGGCAGTGACCCGGCCCCGGCGGCCCCGTTCCCCGCCCGGCGGCGCCCCGCCCCTCCTGCCGCACTCCCCGGGAAAGGCCCGGAAAACCGAAAGGTACGAATCTGCCATGGCTCATATGGAAACCGCGCTCACCGAAGTGATGTCCGCCGTCGAAGGCGCCATCGGTGTCGCCCTGGTCGACTACACCAGCGGAATGGCGCTCGCCACGCTCGGCGACAACAACGCCCTGGATCTCAATATCGCCGCGGCCGGCAACACCGATGTGGTCCGCGCGAAAATGCGCACCATGGAAATGCTGGAACTCCAGGGCACCATCGAGGACATGCTCATCACGCTGACCTCGCAATATCACCTGATCCGCCCGGTGACCGGAAAGAACGGCAGCGGTCTGTTCCTCTATCTGGTGCTGGACCGCAAGCGCGCCAACCTCGCCCTGGCCCGGCACCGCCTCGCCCGGGTCGAGGCGGAACTGGAGGTGTGACGGGACGAGGGCGCCGGGCCGGCGCCCTCCCTCACCCCGCCGCGACGCCCCGGGCGGCCTCGTCCAGGAGGCGCCGCAGCCGCAGCGCGTCCGGGGCGATGGCGGTGGCCAGCGCGGCGGGACCGGTGAGCGGTGCCAGCACGGCCTGCCCCGCGCCCGCGCCGCCGCGCTCGTCCGCGTCCCCCAGCAGCCGCACCTCGACGGGCTTGGCATCGAACTCCGGCTCCACCACGAGGAGTTGGCCGACGGCTCGGCGGCCGTACAGCACGGCCGAGGTGTCCCAGCCGGGGACGCCCGGCCCGTAGGCGGTCTCCTGGTCGAGGAGGGTGCGGCCGGCCCGCCGGACCGTCAGCCGGCTGCGCAGGGTGCCCGGCCGCTCGCCGCTGCGCCCCAGGACCTGCTCCTCGCGGAGCACGAGGCGGGCCGTCGGGGCCAGTTCGACGGTCGTGGTCATCCGCAGATCGCTGCCCGCGGCGGAGATCAGCGGTTCGGGCAGCCAGTCGAGCCGCGCGCCGTCGGCCACCGTCAGCCGTACGTCGTAGGTGGCGTGTCCGGGCGTCCGGCCGGGCAGCGCGACGGTCGCCGCGGCGGCCGTGATGCCCAGTGCCGCGCCCGCTTCGACGGTGACGTCGATGCCGAGCCGGTCGCCGCCGAGCGGGGCGCTCATGGCGCCCACCAGGCAGACCCGGGCCCGGTCCCCGTGCGAGCGGATGCGGCGCAGCGCGAAGGGCCCTTCGCCGTCCAGGACGGGCAGGCGGGTGGTGCCGTCCCCGTCGGCCCGCGCGGTGATACGGGCGGTGCCCCGCAGACCGGCCCCCGTGGGGGCGCCGGTCCGCGGGTGTGCCGTCCCGGGGAGCACGCGGGTCATGCGGGGCCCGCGGTCCAGTCGGCGAGGCGCTCGCGGACCCAGGCGGCGACGGGGGTGACGCCGCCCTCGGACTTGACGTTGGTGAACACCACGGGGAGTTCGCCGCGCTGCGCCTTGGCGTCGCGGGCCATGCCCTCCAGATCGACGCCGACGTAGGGCGCGAGGTCGGTCTTGTTGACGATCAGCAGGTCGGCGGTGGTGACACCGGGGCCGCCCTTGCGCGGGATGTCGTCGCCGCCCGCGACGTCGATCACGAAGATCTGCGCGTCGACCAGGCCCTTGGAGAAGGTGGCGGTGAGGTTG
>JOEL01000015.1 GCA_000720995.1 Streptomyces celluloflavus | reverse complement strand
GAAGTCACGAACCCCCGCCAGCTGACGGACCATCAGCCGAGCACACTCCAAAACAGAGCTCTGACCAGCAGCGATAGCGAACTGCGACTGGAGTACTAGTCGTCCAGCCCCTCAGCCACCCGCTGCTCCCGGAGTTCCTTGATCGCGCGGCGCCGGGCGAGCCGGTGTGTGCGCCGGATCTGCGCCTCCTGGTAGCGGCGCCGGTCCTTCTCCGTTTCCGGGATCACCGGCGGGACGAACCGCGGCCTGCTCCCCGCCAGCCCACAGAGGCGAAACGGCCCGCAGAAGAACAGACGGATCGTCACGAATTATCGAGGCCAGCGGCCTGAGCACATGTGGAGATGCTCTCGCGACAGGCGCTGCGCCAGGTTCCGTTCGGCCCATTTTCTTTCGAGCACTAAGGGTGTCACCAGTTCCAGGAAAAGTGGCTCATTTGGCAGCAGGAAGTGAAATACTGACAGGGATCCTGCATGATGCCCGCAATGATTCACGAGTGACATTCTCAAGAGGTAGAGGTCGTGATGTCTTTCTTCATACTCGGTCCCCTGAAGGTCAAAGTCGCCGATCAGGAGCACTCTATTGACACCGCGCCCGTGCGAGCCACACTGATTGCACTCCTCCTTGAAGAAGGGCTTCCGGTGCCCATCCCTGTCCTACTGAGAAGAATATGGGAATTCCCACCAAAAACGGCGGCAAACAATCTTCGATTACACATCTCCCGCCTGCGTGGGCAGCTCAGCTTAATTGATCCGATTTTCCGAGCGAAGATCACTACTATACGCGGCGGCGGTGGCGAAAGCGGAGGGTACCGCTTGCATATCGGTCCGGATGAACTCGATTTCACCCGCTTCCAAAGGACAGCCACTCGCGGTCTACATGAGCTCCGTTCAGGCTGCACCGAAAAGGCTCGTTCTTCTCTAACTCAGGCGCTGTCCTTGTGGCGCGGCCCGATCGGTCAGGGGTGCAGCCTGTCAAGCCGGGCCAGGGCTCAGTTCGACGCCGCCGAACAATTGAGGAGCACCGCTCGAGAAAGCCTAATAGAGGCACTAATCAACCTGGGCCAGTCGGCAGAGCTCATTCCAGAAATCCGGAAGATACTTGAGCTGGAACCGCACCGGGAAAAATCCTGGGAGAATCTCATCCGCGCGTACTACTTGAGCGGAGACATCGCCAAAGCCTTGGACGCCTGGGAGATCGCCGTCTCGACCATCGGAAATCAGTATGGCCTGGATCTTTCACCAGACATCCAGAGACTTCACTTGGCTGTACTCCGCAGGGACACCGAAACGATCCGCGCATTCGGAAGTGCACTCACATAAGCAGTGAATGCCTCAGGCGCCGGCCGCTCTGGAGCGTATACGTTCCAGAGCGGCCGGCACCTGAGGGCGCACCTCTCAGAACCTGGAAAAAATAAAACAACAGGCTATGAGGCATGCGGGTGAATTTTCTGCGCTTTTCGACATTCGCCTACCTAGTACTCGCGACAGGGACGCCCGCTTATCACTTTCCCGAGGATTGCGCCGAGTGGCAGATATCCGTGGTGTCGCGAATCGACACTGTTCACTGGATTATCACCCAGCGCCACGAATGACCCCTGTGGCACTACCTCACCCTGCACTCGACTGCGGACCTGAGGCGGCACTAATTCTCCTGGCACGGCTGCGACTCTCTTAATCACCCAAGAGTCCTTGCGGACGTAGTCGGCAGTCACATGGGGTTCCCACGATACAATCTCATAAGGTCGCGCCTCAGCCTGTAGCTGAGCCAAGGTTCTAGGCTGACTGGCGAGAACCACGATATCCCCGGCCGCGATTCGCGATTGAGGCACCCGGCGGGCCAACACCCTGTCACCGGGGTGAAATGTCGGCAACATGCTGACGCCAGATATCTTGACGCTGATGAGGCGCTTACGCAACCAGAACAGTAAAGAAGCAGCACACGCTCCTGCTCCAATGGCACACCACAACAATATCATTGCTGCACCTCTGAATATTCATCCCGATATCCCTTGGCTTGGATGGCAAACATACGAGCATAGAGGCCACCGAGAGCGACAAGTTCATCATGGGTTCCTCGCTCTGCAATTTCCCCCTCTTCAAGAACCACTAAGAGGTCCGCGTCCCGCACCGCGCCAAGTCGATGCGAAATCAAGATGCTCGTCCGACCCTGGCGATGCTTCCTTAACCCTACGTGAATTTCATACTCGGTCTCAGCATCCAGACCGGAACTAGGCTCGTCGAGTATGAGAAGATCGCGAGAGCCTCGCATATAAGCTCGAGAAAGCGCAATTCGCTGCCACTGCCCACCAGAAAGTGTGACGCCGCGAGCGTTTCCTAGCACCCCACCCGCAAAAAAAATCCGGGAAAGCAGAGTATCGTAACCGTGAGGGAGGGATGAAATGAGATCGTGAGATCCCGCGCTGATTGCAGCCGCAGTCAACGCTTGTTGATCCTGTGACCGCGACAAGTCACCCAGCCCTATATTCTCGCCTGCCGAAAGATCATAGTTCATGTAGTCCTGGAAAACTGCCCCTATACGCTCCCGTAGCTCATTGGGTTCCATTTCCCGGAGATCGACACCATCCCAGCGAATCGCCCCTCTATTAGGGTCGTACATCCGACACAGCAGCTTTATCAGCGTACTTTTACCTGCTCCGTTGCGGCCGATCAGGCCCAGAGTCTGTCCGTGCGGAACGACGAGGTTCAAGCCACGTAGAATCCAGGGCTGCTCCGCAGAGTATCGGAACCATACATCACGGAATTCTATCCCCTGGGATAGCGGTGTAGTTGGAGATGGATTACTCGGCACTGGAAGATCCGGTTCACTGTCCAGGATCTCCAGGAAGTGTTTGAAAAGCAGGAGTTTCTGATGCACTTGGGCAATTTCCCGGAGCAAAGCAACACTGGCTGACTGCACCCCAGCGATCGATGAGATCAGCAGCGAGACATCCCCGATAGAGATTCGACCACCGGCCGCCGCAAGGACCGCCCACAGCAGGGATCCACCGGCGAACAAAGCCGTCGCGCAACCCGTCAGGGCCTGGACAGCAAGTTCACTTCGGTCCAGCCGGGAGGTCTCGTGGTTAGCCTTACGACGTTCTATGAGCATCCGGGTGCGAAGGTGTGTCCCGGTACCGAACAGCCGTATCTCCTTGGCTGCCTGGACACTGGTCAGCAGGTCACGGTAAAAGATCTCCCTGCGTTCCACTGGGCCAAGTTCCCACTGTAGTGCGGCGCGCCTCCTTGCCAACCACAGTTGCGCGCCGAGAGCGGGGAGCGCGGACGCGAACACAAGGATCGGCATCCACGGGGAAAGTACAAGCAATGAACCCAGGAAGCCGATAACCATGACGGTAGTACGCACGATGGATAACGCGCCGGCCACTACTGCTCCGGGGGTGGTACCGCCGTTCTGCAAGGCGAGACGCAGGCGGTCCAGGAACTCGGGTTCCTCAAATCTGGCAAGTCCTACGAACCGTTCGGTGGTCAGAAACAACTGGTCCTGGGCGAGCAGCCCTACCCGGCGCTCGGTCTCCTTGTTCACGTACACCATGACATGCGGCAGTAGTCCCGTGAGGAGGCCGATGCCGCCCAGGGCACACCCCAGGATCGCGGCCCGGTCGACGTCCGTTTCTCCGCGGCCAAGCATGTCCAGCAGGAGTTTGGTCACCCAGGCCAGAGCAAGCGGCACCATCGCACTGACGATGGTGGAGACGAGGTACAGACCGATCAGCCACTTGCCGGCCTGCCAGGTCATCCTGAGGGCACGAAGGGTGCTCCGCATTTCAGGCGGCCTTGGCGGGCATCAGGTTCAAGTCCTCCACCAGGGTGCCGGCGGCTGTCACGGCACCATCGGAGTTCAGCAGAGCGAAGGCTGGATACCCTTTCACGCCAAGCGCGGCCGTGACTGCTCCGCCGTACTCTTCCGTAACAACTCGGGCCACTGGTGTGAGCTTGTCCCGTTTCCCGGCCACGTGCTCCGAGTCGCCGACAACGACCGCGAACACCTGGTCCTTGCCCCCGGGGAAACTCCGTGCGAGCTCGAGAAATGCTGGAAGTCTCTCGTCACAGGACGAGCATCCATAAGCGAACACTCCGACCAGAGTCGCCCCCGTGGCCAGGTCCGCTTGTGATAGCGCTGTGCCGTCAACGGTCACGGCGTCGAAAGCCTCAACCGTCTCGCCCACGTCAAGCATTACTTTCGGACCGGAACCCTGTGACCGGTTCCGCTGGGACAGTAGATCGGTGTGTTCCCGGAGCCTGCGCACAACGCCGAAAGTGAAGGCCAAATTGAGGACGCCCAATGCTCCGACCAGGGCAACCAGTGGGTACAAGTAGGACATAGCAACCTCTGTTAAGTAGTGAGCTGAAAAGTTCCGCGATGTTGTCGGTGCGCAGCGCCCCCTGCTGATGACAGCCGCGCAGAGCCTCGCTGTCACAACTCCCGTCGCCCCATTGGAGCGGTCAAGCTGACTGTCATCAGCCCGCCAATGACCGCGTCGGCCAACAACTCAGGATTCGCGCGCGACGTGCGACGACCCGGCGGGGTGCCGAAGCGTTGGCAGAATACCCGGCGGCTGCGTCGAATAACTCGGCTGATTGCCACGGTGAATGCGCTCAGCAGGGAACACGCCGGAGAGAGAAGGAGCCAGCTCCGCAGCCTGCGTGCCGATGAGGGCGACCGTGGCTGCTTTCGCTACCGCCACGGCCCAAGTTGCGGCCTTGGGTAGCAGTCTGGGTAGCCGATCGCCCACGGCATCAACGAAGTCGGCGGGCCGCGGCCTCGTACGAGCTTTGCCGATGAACGAGGCGAGGACGGCGATGTCGATGGATGCCCGGCACTCGATGTGCACGTCGTCGCTGTCATCGGGCCACGTCCCGGTGCGCGAAGGCGAGGGTCAGCAATGGCGCCGGCAGCACCGACAGCCAGGCCCGGTGTATCTCGCCCCACCGGGGACTGCCGGGGTAGGGCCAGACCTCTTCCACGTAAGGCAGCGTGCTCATCGCGATGATGAGGAGTGCGGCCGCTCCGATCACCGCGGCGATCCGTTCGGGCCGTTGCCGCACGGCGACGGCGGTGCAGGCCAGGCCGATGAGCAGGCTGACGGCCGCCTCGGTCACCAGTCCCGGCGTCTGCATTTCCGTGCCGTCGGCCAGTCGGGCCGTCAGAAGGAGCAAGGTCCCGGCCCAGGCGGCGGCAGCCGCACCCGCAACGAGCAGCGTACGGATCCACTGCCTCAGCCAGCGGGGCACCGGGGCCACGGCGGTGGTCACCGCCGCTGCGTCCACCAGGGCGAAGCCGGCCGCAGCACCGAGCAGCACTCCGGCCATGCGCAAGGTGACCATGGCGTTCGCCGGTTCCACCGTGGAGCCGGGCGTCGTCACCAGCGCCAGCCCGAGCGACACCACGGCCGCGGCGCTGACGGGTACCCAGTCGATGGCCCGGATCAGCGGTGGGACGAGGACGCCGGGACGGCAGATCACTCGCATGGAGTCCCCTTCGGTGTCTCGGAAGCGGCTGAGCGGTTCAGATTCAGGAGCGGCAGAGCCTCATCGAGGGTGGTGGCAGGGGCCGTGAGAGCGGTCCAGTTGGCCCGGATACGCTCTCGGGCGCCGGACTGCGCCAACAGCCGGCGTGCGTAGGCGAGTTCGGCCGGACCGTAGTCCACCGCGCCGAGGTCGGAGGCAGGTACCACACGCTCCGTAGGCTTGCCGCTGTCCGTACGGACGGAACTGCGGGTGCTCGTGGCGGGCAGCGGCTCCTCGGTCTGGCCGATCAGCCACAGCGCCACAACGGTCCGGGCCCGGCCCCGGGCATCGCAACCGGATGGCCCTGCGCCGCGCTGAGTTCCCCGCGGGAAGCCGGTTGCCGCCGCGGCCATCTGAGCTGCCAGGGCCCGTCGGGAATCCCGCTCGGCACCGTTGCGCCCCCACGACATCGTGGTGAGGATGTTGCGGCTGGTGACCGTGGGATCGAACGTGCCGGTTCCGGCTCGCTGAGTGATACCGGGCAGGCGGTGGCGGAACGCCGTCGGTACCGCGGCCACCACCGGCCCGACCGCATCCCGCCAGAGCGGAATCCACCCGGCGTAGGAGGGAAACGCGCAGTATCTAGTGGTCTGTAGCGTTTCACAGTGATCGGCACCGGCGGTGACGGAGCGCGTCGACTGCCGGAGGTCTTCGGTGCGCGCCGCGGCGGCCGCGGCCGGGGAGTTCAGGGTCAGAGTGAGGGCGACCGCCACGGCCGCCGCGCTCCCCGCCCCGGGGAGGACAAGCCCAGGATGTCTGCTGCCATGCCGGAGCAGTGCTGCGGTTCCGACAGTCAGTGTCAGCGCGGCGGCATAGAGCAGATGCCAGGCAGGCGGCCGTACGGGGTCGATGGCGAGCTTCGGGTAGGGCACCATCGGCAGCAGCCAGGACTGGGGGAACTGCACCAGGGTCCAGAAGAACAGCAGGATGCACACGGGGGCTGCGAACAGGTGGGGGATCCATCGTCCGACGGCTGCTCCCAGCACCGCCATCAAGGCGACCGGCAGTACGCCGGCCGGGAGTTCACGCACGTCGAAGTGGCCGACCGGACGGCTGTTGATCAGCAGTCCGGCTATCTGCATCCCCATGGCCACCGCGGCGTACGCCATGGCCACCAGCGGGTACGCGACCAGTACGGCGAGCGTGCGGGTCTGCGCCCGTACCGGCAGCGGGTCCGTCAGTTCCAGGGCGTCCGCTCGCCGGTCCCGCAGGATCGCCAGGTTGGCTGCCAGCATCGCGCCGGCACCGATCACGAGCGCCGAAGTGGCCGTGTCCACCCCCTCCACGGACCAGTTCGGCATCTCGTGCCAGGTGGAGACGGTCCGCCCGGTCACCGTCAGCAGTGTCAGCAGCCACAGGAGCGGGCTGCGCAGTGCGATACGCGTCTCGGCCACGACGAGCGCGAACAGCGGTCGGCTCATGCCCCGGCCCTCGCGCCCGTGCCCAGGAACTGCAAGTACCCGTCCTCCACAGTGGGGGCGACCGGGGTCCCGTCAGGCGGGCGCTCGCCGACCACGCGGTACCGGCCGTCGGCCGTACGCCAGAAGACCTGGGCCGCCGCGGGCTGTCTGCCGCTGGCCCAGACCCGACCGCTCGCCGCGTCGGCGAGCTCCGGCGCGGTGCCGTCGAACACCACCTTGCCCTTGCTGAAGACGATGACCCTGTCGCACAGTGCGGCGATGTCCTCCGTCTGGTGCGTGGAGAGCAGCACGGTACGCCCCTGACCCAGGCGCGAGGCCAACGTGCGAAAACGCATGCGCTGTTCGGGGTCGAGACCCACTGTCGGCTCGTCGAGGATGAGGAATTTCGGGTCGCCGATGAGCGCCTGTGCGATACCGAGTCGCTGCCGCATACCGCCGGAGAGTTTGCGGACCCTGGTGTCGGCGGCTTCAGTGAGATCCACCTCCGCCAAGACGCGCTGGACCTCGTCCTTGCGTATGCGCCGGTCGGTGACTTCTTTGAGACGCGCGATGTAGTCCACCATCGCCGCTGCCGTGAAATGCGGATAGAGTCCCGGGTTCTGCGGCAGGTAGCCGATGAGCTTGCGTAATTCTGTGCGCTGCGACCGGCGCATCGGGTCGAGCCCGAGAATTTCCATCCGGCCGGAGTCCGGAGTCAGGGCGGTGGCCAGGCAACGCAGCAGCGTCGTCTTTCCTGCCCCATTGGGGCCGAGCAGGCCGATGACACCTTTCCCGAGTTCGAGATCGAGCCCCTCGATTACCACCTTGGAGCCATACCGTTTGCCCAGTTCCCGCACTTCAACGCTTGTGTTCATATCAAACTTTTCGGTAGACGGTCGTCGGATAGACTCGGGCCATGGGGTGTCGCGCCTTCTACGACGAGGCACGACACCCCATGTTTTACCTATCTAACGAGTGCTCACCGAGCATGCCTCAGCAGCCGCAGCCGCAGCACTCGTATTCGGTCCAGCTCTTGCCATCGCTACAGGTGATGTAGTGCGCACGCCGCCACCACCAGAACGGGCATTCGCCGTCGCAGTAGTTGCGGGCCTCGCTGCACGAGGCCGCCGCGGCCTCCACTTCAGGCACGACCAATGCAACCAGCCTGTCACTGAGCTTCGCGAACATTTCCCCTCCTTTAGGTTTTCTCATCTTCACGTCGAATCATTTCGACTCCGTGAAGATTAACTGGCGATTGCATAGATGTTGCATAGGTTCCGCATTCGTGCGCGCAACCAGCATTCTTCGGCTCCGGACGCTTGCGGATTCCGGTGCTGCCGAAGTTCGGCCAACCCACATTGGTACGGCCGCAGAGCCGTGCATTCCGTTTAGAGCATTACATTCCGCTTTTCGAGGAACTGCACCTCAGCGGCCCGGTCGCCGAAGTAACCCGGAGCGGAAATCACCGTGCCCGCTCCTTCGCCACCCGGAATCGCCCCCTTGATCAAGAAGACCGTGTGGCCCACGGCGACGGAGCCGTGGAGAGATGCCGCATCCACGGCTCGCCCTTCTGTCTCTTCCGTGGACCGGCTCATCGCGCATCGGCAGATCGCCGGGCAATGCCCGAGCGGCCTCGGGCCGACGCCCTCACGCCGAGCGAGGGCTGCACGATGCGACTCCCGGCCGCACCAACTGAGCCACCGCGAGATGCCGTTGCGGCGAGTGAGGGCCCACAGCCCCCCAGCGGTACCGACGGCGTGGGCGCGACCAGGATGAAGAGCATCCGCAGTAAGGCTGCGCCGTCGGCTTCGTGGGGACCGGAGAACCCGGCACCGCGCTGTCCTGGCGGCACGGCGCAGGACACGTGGTGGGCTGCGTTCCTGTTGCCGTAGCGCTCGACGAGTTCGCTGACTTCGATCACGGTGTCGATCCTGCCGGGCGCGGCCGTGTACGGCATCGGCCCGTCGGCGGCAATCCGGAGGGCGCCATTGGTCCGTGGGCGTACTCCCGGAGGTCAATGTCTCCTGAACAGGGAGTGGTTAGTCTCGCGGCATGAATGCCCATTCCGCTCACCCCGCCGTCACTGAGCACTTCGCATGGCAGCTCCGGACTTCGAGGAGGGCATCAGCGATGAAGAAGACGAATTCCCTGTCCCTTGCCGGGGGTTTCTTATACCCCGTCGCGCTGTTTCTCCTGCTGGGAGGCGCGCCGCAGGCCCCGCACGCCGTCCATGCCATCGGGGCGTTGCTGGCCATGAGCCTGCTTGTCGGGGTGCTGCGACACGCGCCGCTGGTGGCCTTGGCCCTGATGCTCATGGGTTCCACCACCGTGGTGCTGTTCACCCACGGATACCCGCACAGCTCGTCCCTCTCCTACCAGAGCCGGTTCCTGTCGTATCTGGCAGTGGACGTCGTTCTGGGCGTCGTCGTCGCCACCAGGTCCCGGCGTACCTCACTCATCGCCGTGGCCGTAACGTTCGCCGTGCAGTTCACGGCCGTCGCCGGTCTCTCGCGCGGACCGCTCGCCCTGACCGGCACCGGCGTGATCGCCCTCTTGGCAGTGGTCACCTCCTGCGCCGTCGGCCAGCTGATCCGCGAGCGCCGCGAGCACGCGACGGCGTGGCGTTCGCAGGCGCTGGCAGATGCGGTGACCGCTGAGCGGCTCCGGATCGCCCGCGAACTGCACGACATGGTCGCGCACAGCATCGGCATCATCGCGATCCAGGCCGGCATGGGCAGACGCGTCATCGACACACAGCCCGCCGAAGCCCGTAACGCACTGGACGCCATCGAGGCCACCAGCAGGGAGACGTTATCGGGACTGCGGCGCACGCTGGTCGCCTTACGCCGCACGCACCCGGACGAAGACCCGGCGCAGACGCCGCTCGTCCCCTCGCCGGGCCTCAAGGACATCGACCAGCTGGCCGCGGCAACCGCACAGGCGGGTGTCCGTGTCGATGTGCACTGGAGCGGAGAGCTTCGGCAGTTGCCGCCAGACGTCGAACTGTCCGCCTACCGCATCGTGCAGGAAGCGGTGACCAATGTCGTCCGTCATGCGAGCGCCGGGTTCTGCCAGGTGACCATCGCCTGTCGGGACGACGCGCTGTCCTTGGAGATCGTCGACAACGGCCGCGGTATGCCGGACAGCACGACGGACCGGGGTTTCGGCATCACCGGTATGCGAGAGCGGGTCCGTCTGCTGCACGGCCGCTTCAGCGCCGGGCCGCGCCCCGAGGGCGGCTTCCGGGTGGCGGCCGACCTGCCGGCGCCCCTGCCCGTCACGGACGGGGCGGCTGCCCGGTGACCATCCGAGTCCTGCTCGCCGACGATCAGCCGTTGGTACGGTCCGGCCTGCGCGTGCTCATCGACGGTACGCCCGACCTGGATACCGTCGGCGAGGCCGCGACGGGCACGGAGGCCGTCGCACTGACCAAGGACGTACGCCCCGACGTGGTCGTGATGGACATCCGGATGCCCGGCATGGACGGGATCGAGGCCACCCGCCTGATCACAGCCGACGCCGGGGCACCGCGCGTGCTGATCCTGACCACCTTCGACGAGGACGACTACGTCTACGGCGCGCTCCGCGCCGGCGCGAGCGGATTTGCCGTCAAGGACATGGCGCTGGACGACATCCTCTCAGCGATCCGCGTTGTCGCCGCCGGCGACGCCCTGATCGCACCCGGTGTCACCCGCCGCCTGATCGCGGACTTCCTCGACCGCCCCGCGCCCGGACCGAAACGCCCCCCACGGCTGGTGAAAGGCATCACCGAACGGGAGCGGGAAGTACTGACCCTGGTCGGCCTCGGCCGTTCCAACAGCGAGATCGCGGACGAACTCGTCATCACGGCAGCCACGGCCAAGTCCCACGTGGCACGGCTGCTCAGCAAGCTGAGCGCGCGGGATCGGGTGCAACTGGTGATCATCGCCTATGAGACGGGACTGGTCGCGCCGCCCCGCTGAGAACTCCGCGTAGCCACATCCCCAGACCGCCTGGACATGTCCCAGCGGCTCTCCGTCCGTCCGTCTCCGGTCAGCACCACCAACCGGGCCCGCGGCCGTCCCCTCCACGCCGTCCGGCCGGTACCGCACCACGAACGATCACGCAGCGGAATTCCCGCCTCGGCACACTAATCTTCCAGCCCCTCAGCCACCCGCTGCTCCCGGAGTTCCTTGATCGCGCGGCGGCGGGCGAGCCGGTGTGTGCGCCGGATCTGCGCCTCCTGGTAGCGGCGCCGGTCCTTCTCCGTCTCCGGGATCACCGGCGGGACGAACCGCGGCCTGCCGTCCTCGTCGACCGCCGCGAAGACCAGATACGCGGAACCGACCTGCTGCGCGGGGGTCGATTCGTTCCAGCGTTCGGCCATGACGCGTACGCCGATCTCCATGGAGGAGCGGCCGGTCCAGTTGCACTGCGCGCTCACATGGACCAGATCGCCGACCCGGACCGGCTCCAGGAACGCCATTTCGTCCATGGACGCGGTCACCGCGGGCCCGCCGGAGTGCCGGCCCGCGACGGCGCCCGCCGCATCGTCCACCAGCTTCATGATCACGCCGCCGTGCACCGTGCCGAGCAGGTTCGTGTCGCTCGCGGTCATGATGTGGCTGAGCGTCGTACGCGACGCGAATGTCGGCTTTCCGGGGAGATCGTCCCCGGGTTCGGTAACGCCCTGATCGGTCATGGCCCTAGCCTAAGCGCCCCGCGCCGGGGCCGTTCCGCCGCTCCCTCTCCGGACATCCACGCAGGTCAGCGAGGTGATGTGGAAGGGGAGCCGGCAGCGTCGGCGGAACCGCCCGCCCGTCCGCCGGAATGATCGCGTCCGATATCACGTCACGCCCCGCTATGCATCAGCTCTGCAACAGGCCCGGCCCGATCCGGTACCCGCCCTGTCGGGCCGGGCCCCGCGGCAGGCACACTCTCCCCTATGAACGAATGGCCCAATGGGTGGTCGGGCGACCAGAGCGGCAACCAGTACGGACGCGGCAGCGGCAGCTCCCAGCCGGAGGGCGCCCGCGCCATGCCGCAGGTGCGGCGGGACGCGGGCCCGGGGCGGCCGCGCTCCGAACCGCCGCTGCCGCCGCAGCTGTCCCCGAACCGGGGGTCCGTGCCTCCGCAGCAGTCGCAGGGCTACGACTCGTACAACAGCGGCTACAACACCGGCCAGGTCTACGGCGACGGCGGCGGGCGCGGTGGCCACGGCGGCGGTCCCGCCGCGACCGGCCGCGGCAGCCGGCCGGCCCCCAACTGGGGCCGCCGCATCAAGTGGACCGTGCTGACCCTGGTCACCGTCTTTCTCGTCACCTCGATCGCCACGTACTTCTGGGCCGACGGCCAGATGCGCCGCGAGGTCGACCTGAGCAAGGTCATCGACCGGCCGGCGGCCGGGGACGGTACGAACTACCTGATCGTGGGCTCGGACAGCCGCGAGGGCATGACCGACGAGCAGAAGAAGGTGCTGCACACCGGCTCCGCCGAGGGCAAGCGCACCGACTCCATGATGATCCTGCACGACGGCAGCAACGGCCCCACTCTCATCTCGCTGCCGCGTGACTCGGACGTGGTCGTCCCGTCCTTCGTCGGCTCCCAGTCGGGCAAGAAGTTCCCCGCCCAGGGCCGCCACACCAAGCTGAACGCCACGTACGCGATGGACGGCCCCGAGCTGCTGGTGCGCACCATCGAGGCCAGCACCCATCTGCGCATCGACCACTACGTCGAGATCGGCTTCGCCGGTTTCGCCAACATCGTGGACGCGATCGGCGGCGTCGAGCTGGACATCCCCAAGGCGTTCAAGGACAAGGACGCCGGCGCCGACTTCCAGGCCGGTACGCAGACCCTGGACGGCCAGCAGGCGCTCGCCTTCGTCCGGACCCGGCACGCCTTCGCGGCCAGCGACCTGGAACGCACCAAGAACCAGCAGAAGTTCCTGGCCGCCCTGGCGCACCAGACCGCCACCCCGAGCACCCTCCTCAACCCCTTCAAGCTCTACCCGACGCTGAGCGCCGGCCTGAACACGGTCATCACCGACAAGGACATGAGCCTGTGGGACCTGGGCCAGATGTTCTTCGCGATGAAGGGCGTCACCAACGGCGAGGGCAAGTCCATGAACATGCCGCTCTCCGGCAACATCGGCAACAACCTCCTGTGGAACAAGACCAAGGTCGCCCAGCTCGTACAGCAGCTGAACAACGACGAGAAGGTCACGGTCACGAGCGACTGATGGGCGGCGGGCGGGTGGCGGGCGGCGGACCGCGCCGCCACCCGGGCCCGGCTCGTGTGTGAGGCGGGGAGGTCAGGATCGCTGCGGACCGCCGTGCCCCGATGCCAGGACCGGCTTCACGGAAGTCGAGGCCGATGTCCTCGATGCCCCTGCCTCCGGCCACATCGGCACCTTTACCTTCATAAATCTGCGTGCTTTACGGCATGTACCACCCTGACCTGCACGAATAGCCCCTTCATGGGGCACTCCCCCAGCTTTTCCCCATGATCACCAGGTCACTCCAGGGACGCCACGGCATCCGCGATCAGAGAACGCGCTGCCGCTCCGCGTGCGATCCCTTGGGAGAGCCGCTCAAACGCTCGGGCATACAGCTCGACCTGACTGGGCTGTGTGAGCGTGGAAGCAGCATCCAACGTGTCCGCGTGCACCCGACCGTCATCGAAGATCGTGAAGGTTGGCATGGGCCACACGGTCCGTTGTGTCGAGAACGGGACGATGCCCACGGCGACGTTCTGAAGGTCCATGACCCCGAGCAAGTGGCCGAGCTGTGCCGCCATGGTTTCGGCGCTGCACAGCCGGTAACGCAACACCGACTCCTCCAACACGAACGAGAAACGGTGTGCACCATTGCTCAGCACCGCGTTACGCCTCATGCGGGCCGCCACGGCATCGCTCACATCATCCGGAGTTCCCCGGAAATCCGCGATGGAGGACAGCAGTGCAGCGGCGTATCCGGGTGTCTGGAGGAAGCCGGGGATCACGTCAGAGACGTAGACCCGGAAGGTCTTAGTTTGTTGGTAGAGATCCCCAGCGGATTCTTGCAGGCGCCGAAGGCCGCTCCGCTGGAGTCGTTTCCACTGCACATGCGCATCGGCGGACTGCCGGTTTGCCGCGATCAAGTCGGGGGCCTGGTCGCCAGCAGCGCAGGCGCGGCACCACGCCCGGATGTCCGCGTCAGAGGGAGGCGTCTTGGCGTTCTCGATCCGGGATGACTTCGACTCCGACCAACCGCACCTGACGGCCAGCTCCCGCCCACTGATCCCCGCGTCCTTCCGGATCTCACGCAGACGCCCCGCAAGATCCTCGCGGGCCTTCTGGACGCGTGAAGAGAGGTGTGGGGGCATGGAGCTGGCTTTCGTCAGACCTCGTACTGGTGGTGCGGGATCGCTCGCTCCCAGACTGCTTCGAAGGCGGCGGAGCACAGCTTCACGGCTTCCGGGTCCGCCGTGATCTCGTCCTCCACCACCACTCCATCACCTGAGAAGTGGTGCACTCGGAGCAGGGTGCCATCGAAGAGCCAGAAGTCATTGCCCGGCAGGGCGACACTCGTAGCCTGCCGCCGTGGCAACCACCGCACTTCCTCGCCCGCCGTGACGTTGGCGCGGGTGACGTAGTGCTCCCAGCGGATGTAGTCCGATACAGGCTCGGAGACCACCCGGGCCCGGCGAATCGCCACGCCCCGGGCCACGGTGTCTGTGATCAACTGGTCGTAGGAGTGCCACCAGGATGCGCGGTCCTCCCAATCAATCCGCTCGCCCAGCTTCCACGCCTCGAACCGGTCCGTCGGGGCGTAGGAGTCCCGCAGTTCCAGGTGAACGGCGGACCGCTCGCACTGGCCAAGCAGCTCAGCGAAGCTGGGCACGCTCGACGGCATCACACGCCTCCCTGATCATCGGAACCATCCGGGCCGGAATCCTGACGATGGCCTCACTGTCAGGCACCGAGCCATTCGCGGGGCTGGTTCCCTCACACTCCGCCTGAGTCTCGGGGTTCGGCTTCCACCCCTGCAACAAGATCTCCTGAGCTTCCGCGTCCGCCCACACGGTGGGGCAGTGGTCCCGGTCGGTGTTGGGATCGATCCCAATGAACTCTACGGCCATGGCAGGCTCCCTGGTCTAGGTACTTGCTCGGGCTTGCACCAGCCTCTTGAAGTGGAGAGATGGCGTCAATACCGCAATGAGCCAAGCGAATTGACGTGCAAGCTCGTGCAAGTTCATGGACCGGCAACTTCCCGTCTCCGTAGCTTCCTTGGCACAGCCAGTTGACAGCCGGAGGCGAGCATGGCGATGACCATCGCGGTCTATCGAGTGACGAGGGACGGCATCACGGAGCGGGTACCAAAGCACGAGGTGACACCCTCTTCTGAGCCCTCGGCCTCGAACCGATTCCCGCTGTGCCACTGCCCCATTCACGCGGACAATCCGTGTGCCCCCGAGAGCGGGCACCACACCCGGGACGGTGTCTGAGCGCAACTGGCCAATCCGCAGGCTCCACGCAACCCTTCTCCCTGGAGGTACGCACGATGAGCACAGCCGTTCAGACCCGCACCCGTGACCCGCAGATCCTCCTCAACGCACTGGCCCATCGAGTACCCCACCTGATCACCGGCACCGAGCCGACGCTGTGGGACCGAGAAATCGCTCTCCTGCTGCGCGACAACAGCGTCATGACCCGTGACACCGCTGAGCGGCTTCTGGGCCAGGCCATCGCGTACACGATCACCGCCATGGAGCGGAAGGGCGTGGACATGGGCGTCGGCTACACGGTGGACGTCGCCGTGCACGCCCTGATCCTGGACACCCCGTTGTACTTCGCGCTGTGCGACGAGTACAACGGCGGCCAGTACAAGCACCACGCACCGCTGATCGAACGGCGCTGCGACGGCACTGTGATGCGTACGGCGGAGATCCTGCGGGACAACGGATTCGCCGTGGACGATGAACTGTGGGCCATGGACGCGGCGGAGTGCTCGCCGTGCGACAACAAGGTGCCCGACAGCCACTAGCAGCGCCCTGTACGGGTGCCCCTGCCCCTCTCCTGGGGCAGGGGCACCAATCCAACCGTGAGACCGAGGACGACAGTTGCCGGCACAGCACAACATCGACTCCGAACGCGAACTCTGGGACACCTTCGCGGAGAGCACCAAGGACAAGGTGCTCGACGCCGACCCTGTGTTCTGTTGGACGCAGTACGCCGGACACGGCCCTGGCCCCGAACTCCTGGGAGACCCGGAATCCGTCCTGGAGATCGGTTGCGGTACGGGGCGGGCGCTCGCCTACCTCACACAACGGGGAGTGAAGGCAACCGGGGTGGACCTCTCCCCCGTCATGGTGGCCAACACCACTGAACGGTGGGGCCCGTTGGGGACACGGTTCATCTGCGCTGAAGTGCTGGACCACTTGAGCAGCACGAAGGAAACCTACGACGCCGTGTACTCGATCTTCGGTGCTGTGTGGTTCACCGACCCGGCCAAGCTATTTCCTTTGATTGCTGAGCGGCTGAACCCCGGCGGTGTGCTGGCCTTCTCCCAACCGCCGGCCATTCCTGGCGCGTACGGACCGCAAGGCATGTACAAGGGCGGCTTTGCAGGCAGGGCCATGTACTCGTACCGGTACAGCTACATGCCCCGGAAGTGGGAAAGTCTCCTGCTCAAGGCAGGGTTCAAGGGAGCGGACGTGCAGGTCTTGGACGCTCCAGAACAAGATCACATTGGGACTCTGATCGCCCGCGCGGTGGTGTCCTGAGTCAGAGCATGCAAGCGAACGAGGACCGCGAAGGGAAATAACGTCCGTGCTCCACGGTGAGGACCTGGCGAAAGACCTTCGGCGTGACCACGGTTTCATCCACGTCGGACGTACCAGGGACGGGGACGCCGTGGTCATGCGCAAGGGCGACAAGTGGACCGTGGTCCCCCTCCGATGGCTCACCGAAGAGGCCGTGGACACCATCAAGGCCCAGGCCGGAGTCAGCCTCGTCTGAAGCGTCGCCGCCAACAGTCGCCGCCAATGGATGAACGCCCCCTGGGTGATCCGGACAGCGTCCTGGACCGACCCGCCACAGCGGGCGGGGCGCCCGGAAACGGCCCGCCGGAGCCCACACGAACGGCCCCCGGCAGCACGCCGGGGGCCGTGTCGTCCGTACAGGTCGCCCCGTCCCCTACGGCAGGTTCCTCGCCATCACGATCCGCTGGACCTGATTCGTACCTTCGTAAATCTGCGTGATCTTGGCGTCGCGCATCATCCGCTCGACCGGGTAGTCGCGGGTGTAGCCGTAGCCGCCGAGCAGTTGGACGGCGTCCGTGGTGATTTCCATGGCGGCGTCGGAGGCGTAGCACTTGGCGGCGGCGCCGAAGAAGGTGAGGTCCTCGGGCTTGCCGCCGGCGGAGATCCGTTCGGATTTGGCGGCGGCGGCGTAGGTGAGCTGGCGGGCGGCCTCCACCTTCATGGCCATGTCGGCGAGCATGAACTGGACGCCCTGGAAGTCGCCGATCGGCTTGCCGAACTGCTTGCGCTCCTGGACGTACCCCTTGGCGTAGTCCAGGGCGCCCTGGGCGATGCCGAGCGCCTGGGCCGCGATGGTGATGCGGGTGTGGTCCAGGGTCTTCATCGCGGTGGCGAAGCCGGTGCCCTCGGCGCCGATCAGGCGGTCGGCGGGGATCCGGACGTTGTCGAGGTAGACCTCGCGGGTCGGTGAGCCCTTGATGCCGAGCTTCTTCTCCGGGGCGCCGAAGGAGACGCCCTCGTCGCCCTTCTCGACGACGAAGGCCGAGATGCCCTTGGAGCGCTTCTCGGGGTCGGTGACGGCCATCACCGTGTAGTACTCGGAGACGCCCGCGTTGGTGATCCAGCGCTTGACGCCGTTGAGGACGTAGTGGTCGCCGTCGCGGACGGCCCGGGTCTTCATACCGGCCGCGTCGGAGCCGGCGTCCGGCTCGCTCAGGCAGTACGAGAACATCGCGTCGCCCTTGGCGAGCGGGCCGAGGTACGCCTTCTTCAGCTCCTCGGAGCCGGAGAGGATCACCGGGAGCGAGCCGAGCTTGTTGACCGCCGGGATGAGGGAGGAGGAGGCGCAGACCCGGGCGACCTCCTCGATGACGATGACGGTGGCCAGCGCGTCCGCGCCGGCGCCGCCGTACGCCTCCGGTACGTGCACGGCGTGCAGGTCGTTGGCGACCAGCGCGTCGAGCGCCTCCTGCGGGAAGCGCGCTTCCTCGTCCACCGCGGCGGCGAACGGCGCGATCTTCGCCTCGGCGAGCGCACGCACCGATTCGCGGAGCATGTCGTGCTCCTCGGACGGCCGGTACAGATCGAAATCAGCGGTTCCCGCCAAGGTTTCTCACTCCCCTGAGAGCTTCTGCCAGTGCTAACTACCGTTAAGTAACCCGGTATGTATGCGGATTCTAGGCGCCGGTGCCGCATCGGGATACGTGAGGTTGCCGACAGCTCCCGGTGAGCGGCCGGGGCCGGTGGCCGGATCTCCCTCCCCGGGCCCGACTATGCTCGGTCAGCGCCGTTTCCCCGTACGCGTCTGGAGCACCCATGGCCCTCAAGATCACCGTGATCGGCACCGGCTACCTCGGCGCCACCCATGCCGCGGCCATGGCCGAGCTCGGCTTCGAGGTACTGGGGCTGGACGTGGTCCCGGAGAAGATCGAGATGCTGGGGCGCGGTGAGGTCCCGATGTACGAGCCGGGGCTGACGGAGCTGCTGCGCCGCCATGTCGCCGGTATCGAGGGCTCCAGCGGCCGGCTCCGCTTCACCACCTCCTACGAGGAGGCCGGGGAGTTCGGCGATGTGCACTTCGTCTGCGTCAACACCCCGCAGAAGCACGGTGAGTACGCCTGCGACATGTCGCATGTGGACGCCGCCTTCGACGCGCTGGCGCCGCATCTGACCCGGCCCGCCCTCGTCGTCGGCAAGTCGACGGTGCCGGTGGGCAGCGCGGTCCGGCTCGCCGCGCGGCTGGCGGAACTGGCCCCGGCGGGCGCGGAGGCCGAACTCGCCTGGAACCCGGAGTTCCTGCGCGAGGGGTTCGCCGTCCAGGACACCCTGCACCCCGACCGGATCGTCGTCGGCGTCGCCAGTGAGCGGGCCGAGCGCCTGCTGCGCGAGGTGTACGCGAAGCCGGTCGGCGCGGGGTCGCCGTTCATCGTCATGGACTACCCGACGGCCGAGCTGGTGAAGACCGCGGCCAACTCCTTCCTGGCGACGAAGATCTCCTTCATCAACGCGATGGCGGAGGTGTGCGAGGCGGCCGACGGCGATGTGGTGAAGCTGGCCGAGGCCATCGGCCACGACGAGCGGATCGGCAGGAAGTTCCTGCGGGCCGGTGTCGGCTTCGGCGGCGGCTGTCTGCCCAAGGACATCCGGGCGTTCATGGCCCGCGCGGGTGAGCTGGGCGCCGACCAGGCGCTGACGTTCCTGCGCGAGGTCGACTCGATCAACATGCGGCGCCGCGGCCACATGGTCGAGCTGACCCGTGACGCGGTGGGCGGCAGCTTCCTCGGCAAGCGGGTCGCCGTCCTCGGCGCAACGTTCAAGCCGGACTCCGACGACGTACGCGACTCCCCCGCGCTCAATGTCGCGGGCCAGATCCACCTCCAGGGCGGGCAGGTCACCGTCTACGACCCCAAGGGCATGGAGAACGCCCGCCGGGTCTTCCCGACCCTCGATTACGCGGACAGCGCGCTGGAGGCGGCGCGCGGCGCGGACGCGGTGCTGCATCTGACGGAGTGGCGGGAGTTCCGCGAGCTGGACCCGGCCGCCCTCGGCGCGGTCGTCTCCGAGCGCCGCATCCTGGACGGCCGCAACGCCCTCGACCCGGAGCTGTGGCGCGAGGCCGGCTGGACCTACCGCGCGCTGGGGCGCCCGCAGGCGTGAACCGGCGTACGGGGCGGGGCACCGGCGAGCGCACCGGTGCCCCGCCCCGCGTGCTCGTCGGCGTCCGCTCTCCGCAGGGGCGCTCCGCCGGCGGGGCGGCCGGTCCGTCGAAGGGCTCGTAGGGCAGCCGCACGGTAGTTGCAATCGCCACCGTCCGGCGGACCGGCGATACGGCGGCCCCGGGCCCGCCGGTCGGGCAGCGGCCCCGTCGGCGGGCCCGGGGCGCCGGTGTCAGCCGTCCAGTTGCTCGATCGTCGCGTGGGACGGACCGCGGCGGGTCTGCTCCTCGCGGGCGACGTCCTCGGCGGCGCGCAGGGTGCGGACCGCGTTCTGCCAGGTGAGCTTGGCGAGGTCGGCCGGTGACCAGTTGCGGTCGAGCAGCTCGCCGAGGAGGTTGGGGTAGCCCGCGACGTCGGCCAGGTCGGTCGGGGTGAAGGGGGTGCCGTCGTAGTCGCCGCCGAGGCCGAGATGGTCGATACCGGCGACCTCCCGCATATGGTCCAGGTGATCGGCGACGTGCGCGGCGGTGGCCTGCGGCATCGGGTGCCCGTCCTGGTAGGCCCGGTGTACCCGCATGGCCTCGGGGGTGGTGTCCAGGTGGTGGAAACCGTGCGCCCGCATGTTCTCGTCCGCGCCGAGGATCCACTCGCCGACCTCGGGGAGCACGAACTTCGGGACGAAGGTGGCCATCGCGATCCCGCCGTTGGCGGGCAGCTGGGCCAGTACGTCGTCGGGGATGTTGCGCGGATGGCCGCAGACCGCGCGGGCGGAGGAGTGCGAGAAGATCACCGGCGCCCGGCTGACGCGCAGCGCGTCGCGCATCGTCTCGGCGGCGACGTGCGAGAGGTCGACGAGCATGCCGACGCGGTTCATCTCCCGGACGACCTCCTCGCCGAAGGCGCTCAGGCCGCCCGCCCGCGGTTCGTCGGTCGCCGAGTCCGCCCAGGCCAGCGAGTCGTTGTGGGTGAGCGTCAGATAGCGGACGCCCAGCTGGTGCAGCGTGCGCAGCGTGGCGAGCGAGTTGTTGATGGAGTGGCCGCCCTCGGCGCCCATCAGGGAGGCGATGACACCGGCCGCGCGGGCGGCCTCCATGTCGTCGGCGGTGTACGCCAGGCGCAGCTCGTCCGGGTAGCGGGCGGCCAGCTGGCGCACCACGTCGATCTGTTCGAGGGTGGCGCTGACCGCGTCGTCGCCCGCGTAGTCGGAGCGTACGTAGACCGACCAGAACTGCGCGCCGACGCCGCCGGCTCGCAGCCGCGGCAGGTCGGTGTGCAGGTGTGCGGACTGGTCGCCGGCGATATCGCGCTGGTCGAGGTCGTAGCGGACCTGCTCGCGCAGCGCCCAGGGCAGGTCGTTGTGGCCGTCGACGACGGGGAACTCGGCGAGGATCCCGGCGACCCGGGGGTCCGGCGTGGTGGCGGTCATCGCTTGCCCCCGAAGCCGAAGCCGGCCGGGGCGGCGACCTTGTTGCGCAGCCGCTTGCCCTTCTCGGTGGCCTGGTCGTTCAGATCCTGCTGGAACTCCCGCATCCTGCCCAGGAGTTCGGGATCGTGCGCGGCGAGGATGCGGGCGGCGAGCAGACCGGCGTTACGGGCCCCGCCGACCGAGACGGTGGCGACCGGCACCCCGGCCGGCATCTGCACGATGGACAGCAGCGAGTCCATCCCGTCGAGGTACTTCAGCGGGACCGGGACGCCGATGACCGGCAGCGGGGTCACGGAGGCGAGCATGCCGGGCAGATGGGCGGCTCCGCCGGCGCCCGCGATGATCGTCTTGAGGCCGCGCTCGGCGGCCCGCTCGCCGTACGCGATCATTTCGTGCGGCATGCGGTGGGCGGAGACGACATCGACCTCGTAGGGGATCTCGAACTCGTCGAGGGCCTGGGCGGCGGCCTCCATGACGGGCCAGTCGGAGTCGGAGCCCATGACGATGCCGACGAGCGGGCCGCCGAGGGGGGTGCCGGAGCCTGAAGTCATTCGGTGATCGTTCCTCGCAGATAGCCGGCGGCGTGCGCGGCGCGCTCGCGCACGTCGGCCAGGTCGTCGCCGTAGGTGTTGACGTGTCCGACCTTGCGGCCGGGCTTCACGTCCTTTCCGTACATGTGAATCTTCAACTGCGGATCACGTGCCATGCAATGGAGGTAAGCCGCATACATGTCCGGGTAATCACCGCCGAGGACGTTGGCCATCACCGTCCAGGTGGCGCGCGGGCGCGGATCGCCGAGCGGAAGGTCGAGTACGGCGCGGACGTGGTTGGCGAACTGCGAGGTGATCGCGCCGTCCTGGGTCCAGTGGCCGGAATTGTGCGGTCGCATCGCGAGTTCGTTGACGAGGATGGCGGGCTCACCCGCGGCGTCCCGGATCTCGAACAACTCGACCGCGAGGTGGCCGACGACGTCCAGCTCGTCCGCGATCCGCAGGGCGAGCTGCTGGGCCCGCGCGGCGAGCTCGGCGGACAGGCCGGGCGCCGGGGCGATCACGGTGTCGCAGACGCCGTTGACCTGAACGGATTCCACGACCGGGTACGCGACGGCCTGGCCGTGCGGCGAGCGGACGACATTGGCGGCCAGTTCGCGGACGAAGGGGACCTTCTCCTCCGCCAGGACGGGCACTCCGGCGCGGAACGGCTCGGCCGCCTCCTTGGAGGATCGCACGAGCCAGACGCCCTTGCCGTCGTAGCCGCCGCGGACGGTCTTGAGGACCACCGGGAGGCCGCCGCCCGCGCCGTCGTCCGGCCACTGCCCCGCGTCGGGGCCCGCCGCACTCCCGGCGAGCCCGGCCGCGAAGCGCGCGACATCGGCGGGATCGGTGACGATGCGGTGCCGTGGGCAGGGCGCGCCGATCGCGTCCAGCTTCGCCCGCATCACCCCCTTGTCCTGGGCGTGCACCAGCGCCGCGGGGCCGGGCCGGACGGGGATTCCGTCGGCCTCCAGCGCCCGCAGGTGCTCGGTGGGAACGTGCTCGTGATCGAAGGTGATCACATCGCAGCCACGGGCGAAGGCGCGCAGCGTGTCCAGGTCGCGGTAGTCGCCGATGACGACCTCGCTCACCACCTGGGCCGCCGAGTCCTGCGGAGTGTCGCTGAGGAGCTTGAACTTGATGCCGAGGGGGATACCCGCCTCGTGGGTCATACGGGCGAGCTGACCGCCGCCGACCATGCCGACTACCGGGAACGTCACGCCCCCAGGGTATCCGCACGGCTGCGCGGCCCCGACCCCGGCTTGGAGGATCCTCCGAGTCCGCACGTTCGAAGATCGTCGAGAAATGACCATCAGAAGCCGTGAGGCCCGGACCGGGCGGAGGAGCCCGGCCGCCCCGCGCGGCGGAGAGGGAAGCCGGATGGAGAGCAGCGGCATACCGAAGAAATCCAGACTCCTGGCGATCGTCGTCGCGATCGCCGCACTGCTGATCGCGGTCTACTCGGTGATCGGCCAGCTGTCCGGACCGGAGGTCTTCGCCGAGGGCGACACCGAGATCGCGGTGACCGCCGGTGAGCACTTCTCGGTACGGCTCGCGGACGACCCCGCCGACGGCGGGCACTGGGTGATCGCCGAACCGCGCCCCGATCCGGCCGTTCTGCAGGCCACCGGCGGCCATTTCGACGCGGACGACCCGCCGCCGTCCGGCGCGGGCGGCTCCCGCTATCTGGACTTCACGGCGGTCCACCCGGGCCGTACGGACCTGCGGTTGCTGCGCTGCCGGCGCTGCGGCACCCCCGACGCCGACGAGGGCGCCCGGAGCCTGAACTTCCGCGTCACCGTCGGCTGACCACGGCGAGCGGCCGCTCCGGTGCGGGATTCCCGGGTGGCGGGCGGCGCCCTCCGGCGCTGGTTAGCATGAGGCAGCGGTCCAGGGTTGACGGTCCGCGGACATATACCCACGACGGGGAGCTGGACCATCGCCATGAGTGAACCGAGCGCGCTGCGGTCGAAGCTGGCGGCGCTCACCCGGGAAGTGGTGAAGTTCGGCGCCGTCGGCGGCGCCGGTGTGGTGGTGAACTTCGCGGTCTTCAACCTGGTGCGGCATCTGACCGAGGTGCCCGTCGTGCGGGCCAGCATCGTGGCCACGGTCGTGGCGACCGGCACCAACTACGTCGGCTACCGCTACTTCGCCTACCGCGACCGCGACAAGCAGGGCCGCACCAAGGAACTCACGCTCTTCCTGCTGTTCAGCGTGGTCGGCCTGGTGATCGAGAACGGTGTGCTCTACGCCGCGACGTACGGCTTCGGGTGGGACAGCCCGCTCCAGAGCAACATCTTCAAGTTCCTGGGCATCGGCATCGCCACGCTCTTCCGCTTCTGGTCCTACCGCACCTGGGTCTTCCGGGCGCTGCCCGCGCGCGAGGCCGTGGAGACCGCCGAGTCCTTCCTGGCCGACGGCGCCGTGCGCCCGCGCAGCGCCTCCCGCAAGTAGCCGCCGGGGCGCTCCGGCCGGGCGTACGCGCCGCGCTCCGCCCGCGAACGGACCCCGCCGCGTACGGCCCCGCGCGGTACGCCGTACGCCTCACACCTCGCTCGGCTCGGCCTCCCGGGCCAGGAAGAGCGCGAAGACCGGCGGATGCTGCTGGAGCAGTTCCAGCCGGCCGCCGTCAGCCTCCGCCAGATCGCGGGCGACGGCCAGGCCCAGGCCGGTGGAGTTGCGGCCGGAGACCGTCCGCTCGAAGACCCGTGAGCCGAGGTCCGGCGGCACACCCGGCCCGGCGTCGGTGACCTCGACCACCGCCTGGTTGCCGGTGACGCGGGTGCGCAGCGCGACCGTCCCGTCCCCGTGCATCAGCGAGTTCTCGATGAGGGTGGCGAGCACCTGGGCGACCGCGCCCGGGGTGCCGACGGCCCGCAGCCCCTTCTTGCCGGAGCGCACGATGGCCCGCCCGGCGCTGCGGTAGGCCGGGCGCCACTCCTCGACCTGCTGCTTGACCACCTCGTCCAGGTCGAAGGCGACCGCGGAGCCGCTGCGCGGATCGCGCGAGTTGGTCAGCAGCCGCTGGACGACGTCGGTCAGCCGCTCCACCTGCCCGAGCGCGATGGTCGCCTCTTCCTTCACGGTGTCCGGATCGTCGGTGAGGGTGATCTCCTCCAGCCGCATGGACAGCGCGGTCAGCGGCGTCCGCAGCTGGTGGGAGGCGTCCGCGGCCAGCCGGCGCTCGGCGGTGAGCATCCGGGCGATCCGCTCGGCGCTGGCGTCCAGGACATCGGCGACCCGGTCCAGCTCCTGGACGCCGTAGCGGCGGTGGCGCGGGCGCGGGTCACCGGAGCCGAGCCGCTCGGCGGTCTCCGCGAGGTCGGTGAGCGGCGCGGTCAGCCGGCGGGCCTGGCGGATGGCCAGGATGACGGCGGCGATGATCGCCAGCAGTGCGACGGCCAGGATGACCAGCAGCGTCCGGCCGATCTCCTCGCTGATCGTGGAGCGGGACTCCTGGACGGTGACGGACTCGCCCCGGTCGCCGTCGACCTTCGACTCGATGACCTCGCCCACCGGACGGTGCCCGATCTCGATCGTCGGCTTGCCGGGCACCTTGATCCGGGCGTACCGCGTGGAGGTGATCTGCTCGGAGAGGATCTCCGGGGTGATCTTCTCCCCGCTGCCCAGCCGGCTCTCCACGATCCCCACCAGCCGGACCGCCTCGGACGCCACGCTCTCCTGGGCGCCCTCCTGGATCGTGCGGGTCTCGACGATCACCAGCGAGACACCGAAGACGGCGATCACCACGAGCACCACGGCGAGCGTGGAGTTGATCAGACGGCGGCGCACGGTGTCCTCCGGGCAGGAATTCGGTGGATCGTTCGGTGCTGCCCGCCCGGTGTCCGGGCCCGGCCCGCCCCGGAGCGGGCCTCAGCTCTTCTCGAAGCGGAAGCCGACACCGCGGACGGTGGCGATGTAGCGGGGGTTGGCGGCGTCGTCGCCGAGCTTCTTGCGGAGCCAGGAGATATGCATGTCGAGCGTCTTCGTGGACGACCACCAGGTGGTGTCCCAGACCTCGCGCATCAGCTGGTCGCGGGTGACGACCCGGCCGGCGTCCCGCACCAGGACCCGCAGCAGGTCGAACTCCTTCGCCGTCAGCTGGAGTTCCTCCTCGCCCATCCACGCGCGGTGCGACTCGACGTCGATCCGTACGCCGTGGGTGGCGGGCGGCTGCTGGGGCTCGGCGGTGGAGCCGCGGCGCAGCAGCGCCCGTACCCGGGCCAGGAGTTCGGCGAGCCGGAAGGGCTTGGTCACGTAGTCGTCGGCGCCGGCGTCCAGGCCGACGACGGTGTCGACCTCGTCGGCGCGGGCGGTCAGCACCAGAATGGGGAAGGAGTGGCCCTCGTTACGCAGCCGGCGGGCGACCTCCAGGCCGTCCATACCGGGCAGTCCCAGGTCCAGGACGACCAGATCGATATTGCCCTGGAGGCCGGCGTCGAGCGCCGTGGGGCCGTCCTCGCGCACCTCGACTTCGTAACCCTCGCGGCGCAGTGCGCGGGCGAGCGGCTCCGAGATGGACGCGTCATCCTCGGCGAGCAGTACACGGGTCATGGCCCGATGGTAGTCCGCCGGGCCGGGGCCAAGTGGCGGACCTGCACAGACGGGCGACAACCGGGCAGGTGCGCGAAGCCGGCGGCCGTCAACCACGGACCCCCGCGGAGGGTTGCCCCACATCGGTGTGAGCGTTGTCTCAGGTGGCGCGCCGGTGCGCGAACCGCACGTATGGTGGGTAAACGTCCATCGCATAACCTCTGGGACCAATGACCCCACAACTGGCGTCATCGGTCCCTGTTGCGTGCAGGACTGGGACCGCCAGTCTTGACACACAGTGACCGACCTGTCGACCGGGTCCGCCGCGCGAGAGCACGGGGGAGGGCGCGGGTCCCGGTGCAGGACTGTCCAGCCGATTCCTCCTCGTGTGGTGTCGGCCCCCGGGACGTGGGGGCGGGCAGGTCTACGCAGGTGCCGGTCACCCCCGACGCGGGCGCGCAGTGCCTCATCGGCGCGTCCCGAGCAGACCAAGGAACCACCATGGCGTCCAGCCTGACGAAGGACGCGGCCCGGCAGGGAGACCCTGCGAACGGCGGCAAGACCTTCTTCGGCCACCCCCGCGGACTGGCCACTCTCTTCATGACCGAGATGTGGGAGCGCTTCAGCTTCTACGGCATGCGGGCCCTGCTCGTGCTCTACCTGATCTCCGGCGGCGGCGACGCCAAGCCCGGTGCGCAGGGCGGCGGGCTCGCCATGACGATGGCCACCGCGTCGGCGATCTACGCCGTGTACATGGCCATGGTCTACCTGCTCGCCATGCCCGGCGGCTGGTTCGGCGACCGGGTCTGGGGACCGCGCAAGACGGTCGCCATCGCCGCGAGCATCATCATGCTCGGTCATCTGACGCTGGCCGTGCCGGGCCAGGCGATGTTCTTCGTCGGTCTGGTGCTCGTCGCGCTCGGTTCCGGCCTGCTCAAGTCCAATATCTCGACGATGGTCGGCCACCTCTACGACGGTCCCGCCGACCCGCGCCGGGACGGCGGCTTCACGATCTTCTACATGGGCATCAACATCGGTGGCTTCGCCGCACCGCTGGTGATCGGCACCATCGGACAGCAGGTCAACTGGCACCTCGGCTTCGCCGTCGCGGCCGTCGGTATGGGCCTGGGCCTGGTGCAGTTCCTGATCGGCACCCGCCACCTCAGCCCGCGCAGCAGCGTGGTCCCCACCCCGCTGGAGGCCGCGGAGCGCGCCTCCTGGCTGCGCAAGGGCCTGATGTGGGCCGCCATCGCCGCGATCTTCTACGGCGTGGTCGTCGCCACCGGGCACTTCACCCTGAACTGGGCGCTCATCCCGATCACCCTGCTGGGCCTGATCATCCCGATCACCGTGCTGACCCGTATCAAGCGGGACAAGGACCTCAGCGAGCACGAGCAGACCAAGGTCAGTGGCTACATCTGGTTCTTCGTGGCCGCCGCCGCCTTCTGGATGATCTTCGACCAGGCCGGTTCGACGCTGAACGGCTTCGCCGAGAAGAACACCGCGGACACGGTCTTCGGCCTGAGCTTCCCCTCCACCTGGTTCCAGTCCGTGAACCCGCTGTGGGTGATGGCGCTGGCCCCGGTCTTCGCCTGGATGTGGATGGCACTGGCCAGGCGCGCCAAGGAGCCCAGCACCACGGTGAAGTTCGCGACGGCGATGCTGCTGATCGGCGCCTCGTACTTCGTCTTCATCGTGCCGATGCAGATGTCGGGGGACGGTACGAAGGTCAGCCCGATGTGGCTGATCAGCGTCTACATGATCCAGACCATGGGTGAGCTGTGCCTCTCCCCCGTCGGCCTCTCGGTGACCACCAAGCTGGCCCCGCAGAAGTACGCCAGCCAGATGCTGGGTGTCTGGTTCCTCGCCGTCACCGCCGGAGACTGCGTCGTCAGCATGCTCTCCATCGCCGGTGCCGATCTCAGCGGGGTGGGAGTCCTGGCGGCGGAGGCCGGACTGGCCGTACTCGCCGGCCTGGCGATCTGGCTGAACCGCCGGAAGATCGTGGGGCTGATGGGCGACGTGCGCTGACGTCACCCACGAGCACCGACCGGGCCCGGCACGCCGTTGCGTGCCGGGCCCTGTGCTGTGCCGTGCCGTGCCGTTTACGGGCTAACGCCGCAGCCGCCGCCACGGGGTGAAGGTGAAGACCGCGCCGCCGAGCAGGATGACGGTGCCGGCGACGAGGCCGAGGGCGGTCAGGCCGCCGTGGTCGCTCGCACCGGTCGCGGCGAGGCTGCCGCCGGTGCCGCCCGCGGCGCCGGACGAGCCCGCCGTACCGCCGCCGGAGACCGTGGCGCCGCCGGAGGTGCCGCCCGACGTACCGCCCTGCTGGGCCGTGGTGTCGAGGGTGAGGGAGACGCCCGGGTCCTTCTCCGGGGTGCAGGTCGTGGTCGTACCGAGGGCGTTGACGGTGAGCACGCCGGGGGTCAGCGTGGCCTTGCCGCTGCCGCCCGGCTTGTAGGTGCCCTGGAGGTCGGGGATGGTGATCGGCTGGCCGGCCTTGATGGGCTGGTCGTTCGTCGGGCCCGCCACCTTGACCGACCCCTTGTCGGCGCCGCCCACCTTGACGTCCATCGACGGTTTGACCGAGTCCTTGGGGATGTCCGCCGGGCTGTCCATGACGGACTTGCCGAACTTCACGGTCAGACCGTAACTGCCGCCCTTCTTCACGGCGTTGATCCGCACCGGCGAGGTCGCCTTCTTGTCGCCGATGGGGGTCTTGCAGGCGTACGGGACCGCCACGTCCTTGCCCTGGTAGGCGGTGCCGTCGGGGTCACCGCCGGAGGAGCCCCCGGCGGAGCCCCCGGTGGTACCGGCCGTCGTACCGCCGGTCGCCGTTCCGCCGGTCGTCCCCGCCGTCGTCGTGCCGCCCGTCGTACCGCCGTCGGTGGACCCGCCACTGGTACCGGCCGTCGTACCGCCGGTCGTCGTCCCGGCCGTGGTGCCCGTCGTCGTACCGCCGGTCGTACCGCCGCCGTCGGTCACCTTGACGGTGACCGCGGGCGGCACCTCCTCCTTGGGTGTGCACTTGGTGTCCGTGGAGATCGGTTTGCTGACGTTGATGTTGTAGAAACCGGGCGCCAGGGTGACCTCGCCCGCCTTCGTCAGCTTCAGCTTGCCCTTCATGTCCGACAGCTTCATCGGGCTGTTCTTGGGGATCGGCGGGTTCTGCCGCGGCCCCTGCATCGCCAGTTCGCCGGTCTGCGCCCCCGCCACCTTGAGCGTGCCGGTCGGCTGGACGGTGTCCGCCGCCAGGTCGAGGATGTCGGGATTCTTCGACGCCCCCTCGACCGTCTTCCACACCACCTCGATCTCGTCCCCGACCTTCGCGGTCGCGGGCGCGCTGACCTCGGCCTTCGTGGTGCCCTCGATCGGCGGCAGCCCCGAGATCGGCGGCGGCAGGCACTCCGTCTTGTACGACACTTCCGCGGCCTGGGCGGGCCCGGCCGCGGCCATGATGCCCGCCCCCGCGAGCATCAGCGCGGCCGCCGAGGCCACACCCGCTCTGCTCCGTTGCCTCATCACGTGGAACCCTTCGACGTCGGTCGTTCGGTGGATGTGGTGGTGGACGTGGTGGACGGTGCGGTGTCCGGGGTGAACCACGGCAGCGCGGCGGCGTCGTCCGGCGTACCGGATCCGGCTGCCGGACCGCCCCTCCGGGCGCCCTGCCCGGTGCCTCTCCTGGCGCCTTTCCCCGTGCGTTTCCCCGGGCCTTTCCCGGAGCTCTTCCCGGTGCGTTTCCTCGTGGCGGACGCGGCGGTACGCGGTCGGCCGGGTGCCGTACGGCGCGGGCGCAGCCGGTCCACGACCGCCATCCCGGCGCGGAACACCGCCGTCGGAACCACCAGGCACAGCAGCACCCAGAAGAGCGTCACGCCCCACGGCCTGCCGACCCCCCACGGCTGCTCCGCGAGGACCTTGCCGCCGTACTTCAGCGAGACCAGATAGTCCCCGTGCGCCCCCGCCGCCAACTCCACCGGCAGCTTGATCTCGGCTTTCTTCCCGGCGGGTACGGTCCCCCGCCACTGCTGGTCCTCCCACTTGGGCGCGAAGACGCCGTGCGCGGTGCCCACCTGGAAGACCGGGTCCCTGGCAGGCTCCGGGCCGAGATTGCCGACCGTGAAGGTCAACTGGCGCTGCGCCGGGGCGCCGAACCAGGTCAGCAGGCCGCTGCCGCCCTCCAGCCGCGGCGGCGCGAGCACCGTCAGCCGGCCGCCGGTGCTCTCCTCGGGCAGCGGCGCCACCGGGTGCCCCGCCACCGTGAACGCGGCGTCCGCGGCGGCCGCTTTGCCCGTCACGGTCGCCACATGCACCACGCAGGGGCAGGGCTTGGGCGGCTCGGCCACCGGAATGCCCGTACGGAACGCGCCGTGCGCATCGGTGGTGACGGCGCGGCCGTCGCCGTTGGCACAGGAGTTGGTGCCGCCGATCATGTTCTGCCCGCAGATCAGCAGGGTGAGCAGCGCCTTGGGCCGCCAGCCGCGCCCGGTCACGGTGACCGTGCCGCCCTTGCCCGCCTCCTTCTCGGCCAGCTGGACGGACGGCCCGGCGGGGGCGGCGAGGGCGGCGGCTGTACCGACGCCGGTGCGGCCGGCACTGTCGGCTCTGTCGGCACTGCGGACGGACACGGCCGTGTCCACGGACGCGGGTCCGGCGGCGAGCGCGGGGCCGGCGGGCAGAGCGGCGAGCGCGAGGGCCGCGCACAGCCCCGCCACGGCCCTGACCGCCCGCCCGGTACGGGCCAGGACCATACGCGCCGTCGGCCGCCCTGCGGGGCCGGGTCCGGGACTCGTCAACTGCCTTACGGTGTAGGCCACTTCAGAGGTATCGACGGTACCGACCGCTCCAGCGGCCCCGGCGATCCCCGCAGCCCCCACGGCCTCAGCGGTCCCGGCGTTCCCGACACCGCGCGCCGCTGGCGCTCCCCCGCCCCCACCACCGCGCGGCTCCGGCCCCACCGGCCCCACCCGGCGCCGATCACTCCGCCGCCGTACGATCCGCAGCCCACCCGCGCCCGCCGCCAGGACGAGCGCCGCCGCGGCTGCCGACGCCCACCACGGGACCGCGGTGTAGGTAGCCGTCGCCGAGCCGTACGCGCCACCGTCCGCCGTCGCGGTGAGCCGTACCGCCACCGAGTCCAGGGCGGGCGGATCGGGCCACTCCTCGGTGCGTTCGACGCGCTGGCCGGGCCGCAGTTCGACCGGCAGCGGGCGGGCCGCGCGGCGCAGCGCCGGGCCGAAGAGACCGTCGGCGCGGACCGCCAGCCGCGGCGTGAGCACCGTGTTGCCCCGGTTGACCAGCGCGTACCGGATGACCGCGGAGCCCTGCCGCGGTCCGCTCACCGCGACGTTCTCTACGGTCAGCGCGGCCAGCCTCGGCCCGGTGACCCGCAGCTGGATCCGTACCCGGGCCTCCTTGCCACCGCCCGCCGCGACGACCGCGCCGGGGTGGTCGCCCGGGGGCGCGTCGCGCGGCACGGTGACGGTGAACGGGACGCTCGCGCGGGTCCGCGGCGGGAGCTCGACCTTCCCGGCGGCGAATGCGATCCAGGACCCGGAGCCGTGTCCGGAGCCGCGAACCGCCCGGTCGCCGCCGTCGGCCCGGTCCGCATCCGCACCGCGCAGCCGGACGGTGACGGGCCGGGCGGAGGGGTTGCTGAGGGACAGCCGGTCCTGCACGACCGTGCCGGGCCCGCCCTCCAGATAGAAGTACGGGTACTCCCGCGCCCCCGGCCGGCCGCCACCGGACGCGGGGGCGGCGGACCACCCCGGCCCGGCGGACGCCGAGAACACGGATGAGACAGAAGAAGCAGCGGATATATACGGTGCGGCCGTCGGCCGGGCCACGGCCGCCGCGGGGCACAGCAGTACGGCGGCGGCCGCGAGGGCCCCGCCCGTGGCCACGGCGCGGGTACGGAACGGCATCGGCGGCTCCTGGCGCGAGGGGGTGCCTCCCCGGCCGTCCGGGCGGGGAGGCGTACGGAGTGCGGTGCGTGCGGTGCGGTGTGCCGGGGCGCGTTCGGCGCCGGCCCACCGCCCGGTGTCACGCCCGCTGGTGGCGGCGGGTCAGCCAGAGCGTGCCGGCCGCACCGGCCAGCAGTACGGTGCCGCCGAGGGTGCCGAGGGCGAGGACGGAGTCCGCCGGTCCGGTCTGCGGCAGCTGTCCGCCGGAGCCGCCGCCCGAACCGCCGCTGCCGCTGCCGCCCGAACCGCCGGCCCCCTTGACGTCCAGGGTGAGCGAGGGCTTGGGGTTGTTGGCGGGGGTGCAGGTCGTGGTGGTGCCCAGGGCCGTGATGGTGAGCGTGGCGGCCGTGAAGGTGACCTTCCCGCTGCCCTTGGGGGTGTAGGTACCGCTCAAGTCGCTGATCTTGATGGGGGTGTTGGCGGGTATCGCCTTGTCATTGGCGGGCCCCGCGACCGGCACCGTACCGCTGTCCGCACCGCCCAGCCGGATCAGCGCGCTCGGCTTCATCGCGCCCGTGCCCAGTTCGACGGGGCTGGACGAGACGCCCTTCTGGAAGGACATGACGAGCTTGTACGCTCCCCCGCTGGGGGTGCTCTTGATGTCGATGGGCGAGACCGCGCCCTTGTTGCCGATCGGCGTCTTGCACTGGTAGTTGACGTCGACGACCTCGGCGTGGGCGGCCGGTGCGGTGAGCAGCACCGCGGATCCCGCCGTCAGCGCCACGGCCGCGGCCAGGCCGGCCGCCCGGCGGGGGCGGGTGCCGTGCAGTTCGTGGAATGGGGTCACTCGGGGTTCCCCTCCTCGCGGGTGAGGCGCCGCCGAACGCCGAACGTTGCTGACGCCACATCAGATTTGGCGCTCAAGGTACGCCGGGGGCCTTGCCGAGGGAAGGCACAGTGCGGCCCGGATCGGCGCGGAGCACCGGACGGCCCGCCCCCGGCCGCCACACGACGGAGCGCGGGCCCGTGGACCCGCGCTCACTTCCCCTCCGGCGCCGCCTTCCGGCCCCCTCCCGCGCCGCCCCTCAGGACGGTGCGGCCAGCTCCGCCCAGACGGTCTTGCCGGCGCCGTCCGGATTACGTACGACACCCCAGTCCAGGCAGAGGCGCTGCACGATGAACATGCCGTGGCCACCGGGGCGCCCGGCGCGGTGCGGGGTGCGCGGCGCGGGCGAACCGGCGCCGAGGTCGCTGACCTCCAGCCGCAGCACCTTGGCGGTGCAGCGCAGCCGCAGCTCCTCCGGCCCTTCGGCGTGCAGACAGGCGTTGGTGACCAGTTCGGAGACAACGAGCAGCACGTCCTCGGCCGCGGCCCGCTGGTCGGCGTTGGCGGCGGGCAGCCAGCCCCAGTCGTGCAGGGCCTCCCGGGCGAAGTCGCGGGCGCGCACCACGGAGCCCCGGGTGCCCGCCAGGCGCAGCCGGCGGACCTGGCCGGCCGGGGCGGCCGGCCGGGGGGCGGCGGAAGCACCGGCGCCACCCGACTCCGGGCCGAGATCGCCCGGTGGGTACGGCCGGGTGGTGCTCATCAGCGCTTCACCTCACCGATTCGCCTTTTCACGGAAAACAGATACCTGACTGATTCGACGGATTCAGATGTCTCCTGCCCGACCGGACCGCGAGAACACCCACTTCTTGGGTACGGAAGTTGTGACGCGGAATACGTGCCCGGAGCTCGGCCCCTGGACACCCCCGGTCACCGTCAGTCGGCGAGTGCCGCTTCGAGGGAGTCGTGCACCGTGAATACCGCCTCCGCGCCCGTGATCTCGAAGACCCGGGCGACCACCGGCTGCATCCCGGCCAGATGGACTCCGCCGCCCGCGGCCTCGGCTTTCAGGCGTGCGCCGAGCAGTACGTTGAGTCCGGTGGAATCCATGAACTCCAGAGGAGCGCAATCCACCACGAGGCGGGCGTAGCCGTCGGCCACACAGCCTTCCAGTGATTCACGCAACAGATCCGCGGTGTGGTGATCCAGCTCACCCGCCGCGGTCACCACCGCGCTGGCACCGTGATGCCGGATCGCGACGTGTAGCCGCCCCCGGCTCGCACTGCCGACCGTCCCGCGGTCCATGCGCGCGCACCCCTCTTGCTGTCTCGGTGACTGTTGCTTATGACTGCGCTCAGCGAACCCTACGCCTTCGTTACGCGCGCGGGTAGCCGAACAATGCGCATATAGCACCAAATATGGACAACACGGACTTGCCATCATCGGGCAAAGCCAGGTAGGCGTAGAAAGACACATTCGAAACGGCCGGCTTTGGAGGCGCCGCACACCGCAGCTTCACATAGAGGCATCGGCAGCCATATGCCGAGAACGATGGAGGAGACCATGTCACCCCGGCTCGACGAACTGCGCACCGAAGACACCCGGCAGCCCGCATCGTCGACACCCCCGTCCGACCCGACCGGGCAGATTCCTTCCCAGCCGATACCCGCCGCAGCGGCCCCGGCGGTAATCCCCGAGCCCGACGCGCTGCCCGAGATCCCGCCCTTCGACGAGGTGGGACCGGTGGACGCGAGGGCCCTGTCCAAAACCCTCTTCGAGCGGCTGGAATCGCTGGAGGAAGGCACCCACGAATTCGCCTACGTCCGCAACACCCTGGTCGAGCTCAACCTCGCCCTGGTGAAGTTCGCGGCCTCCCGGTTCCGCTCCCGCAGCGAGCCCATGGAGGACATCGTCCAGGTCGGCACCATCGGCCTGATCAAGGCGATCGACCGCTTCGAACTGAGCCGCGGCGTCGAGTTCCCGACGTTCGCGATGCCGACGATTGTCGGTGAGATCAAGCGCTTCTTCCGCGACACCAGCTGGTCGGTGCGCGTACCGAGGCGTCTGCAGGAACTGCGCCTGGACCTCGCCAAGGCCGGCGACGAGCTGGCCCAGAAGCTGGACCGCGCGCCCACGGTGAGCGAGCTCGCCGAACGCCTCGGCATCACCAAGGACGAGGTCGTCGAAGGGATGGCCGCGAGCAACGCCTACACGGCGAGTTCGCTGGACGCCCAGCCCGAGGAGGACGACAGCGAGGGCGCGCTGGCCGATCGCATCGGCTACGAGGACCACGGCCTCGAAGGCATCGAGTACGTCGAATCGCTCAAGCCGCTGATCGCCGGACTCCCGCCGCGCGACCGCAAGATCCTCGCCCTGCGCTTCGTCGCCAACATGACGCAGTCGGAGATCGGCGAGGAGCTGGGCATCTCGCAGATGCATGTCTCCCGGCTGCTCTCCCGCACCCTGGTGCGGCTCCGCAAGGGACTGCTGGTCGAGGAGTGACCCACCGCGGTCCCTGCCGGCCCGCCGGCCGGCAGCCGCCCGCGCAGAGGAGGGCCTGCCCCGAGTACCGCTCGGGACGGGCCCTCCTCTGTACGGGCGGCGTACGGCGGCCGCCGCGCCTCAGAGGTGAACCCCCTTGTGCCAGACGTCCGTGACCAGCGGGACGCCGGGGCGGTAGGCGAGGTGGACGTGGGAGGGGGCGTCCAGGAGGACGAGATCGGCGCGGGCGCCGGGGGCCAGCCGGCCGACGTCGGTACGGCGCAGGGCACGCGCGCCGCCCGCGGTCGCCGACCAGAGGGCCTCGTCCGGTGTCATCTTCATGTCGCGGACGGCCAGGGCGATGCAGAACGGCATGGAGCTGGTGAACGACGAGCCGGGGTTGCAGTCGGTGGAGAGCGCGACGGTGGCGCCCGCGTCGAGCAGCGGGCGGGCGTCGGGCCATACGGCGCGGGTGGAGAACTCGGCGCCGGGCAGCAGCGTCGCGACGGTGTCGGAGTGCGCGAGGGCGTCGATGTCGGCGGGGGTCAGATGGGTGCAGTGGTCGGCGGAGGCGGCACCGAGTTCGACGGCGAGCTGGACGCCGGGGCCGTGGCCGAGCTGGTTGGCGTGCACGCGCGGACGCAGCCCCCTGGCCTTGCCCGCGGTGAGGATCGCGCGCGCCTGGTCCTCGTCGAAGGCGCCCCGCTCGCAGAAGACGTCGACCCAGCGGGCGTGCGGGGCGCAGGCGTCCAGCATCGGGCCGGTGACCAGGGCCACGTAGCCGGCCGGGTCGTCGGCGTACTCGGGCGGGACGATATGGGCGCCGAGGAAGGTGACCTCGTCGGTGTGCGCGGCGGCGATGCGCAGGGCGCGGGCCTCGTCCTCGACGGTGAGTCCGTAACCGGACTTGGTCTCCTGGGTGGTGGTGCCCTGCCGGAGCGCCTCGGCGAGGTAGCGGGCGACGGTGGCGTGCAGGGTGTCGTCGGTGGCGGCGCGGGTGGCGGCGACGGTGGTGCGGATACCGCCCGCGGAGTAGGCGCGGCCCGACATCCGGGCGTTGAACTCCGCGGTGCGGTCACCGGCGAAGACCAGGTGGGAGTGGGAGTCGACGAAGCCGGGGACGGCCGCCCGGCCGCCCGCGTCGAAGCCGTTGTCAGTGGCGGGTGCTTTGCTTGACGCACCGACCCAGGCGATGCGGTCGCCGTCGATGACCACGGCCGCGTCCTGGATCAGACCGAGGGGGCCTGCGCCGAGGGAGGGGTCGTTGGTGACGAGCTGGGCGATGTGGGTGATGGCGGTGGTCGGTGTGGCGGTCGTCATCGCGGGGCTGTTCTCCTTCGGCCGCGGCGGGCGCGTCAGCTGCTCGCGCCGCGGAGTGCGGCGATGGCTTCGGCGAGGGCGGTGGGGACGTCGGGCAGGAGGGTGTGCGCGCCGTCCCGGACTATCTGCCGCCCACCCACGACGGTGTGCCGCACATCCGCCGCGGAGGCGGCGAATACGGCCGTCTCGGCGCCCAGCCGGGGCAGTGGCCCCGCGGTGCGTACGGAGTCCAGCGCGATCGTGGTGAGGTCGGCGAGCGCGCCGGCCTTGATGGCGCCCGCGTCGTCCCAGCCCAGGGCGGCGTGACCGTCGGCGGTCGCGGCGCGCAGCAGGGCGGCGGCCGTCCAGTGCCCGCGGGTGCGGGTGCGCAGCCGCTCGTCGAGTTCCATGGCGCGGGCCTCTTCGAGCAGGTCGATGACGGCGTGGCTGTCGCTGCCCAGCGACAGCGGGCTGCCCTGGGCCTGGAGCCGGGCGGCCGGTCCGATGCCGTCGGCCAGATCGCGTTCGGTGGTCGGGCACATGCAGACGCCGGTGCCGGCGCCGCCGAGCAGGGCGATGTCCTCGTGGCTGAGGTGGGTGGCGTGCACGGCGGTGGTGCGGCTGCCCAGGACGCCGTGGTCGGCCAGCAGCCGGGTGGGGGTGCAGCCGTGGGCCTGGTGGCAGGCGTCGTTCTCCGCAGTCTGCTCGGAGAGGTGGACGTGCAGCGGGGCCCGGCGCGCCCGCGCCCAGTCCGCGACGGTGCTCAGCGCTCCGGCCGGTACGGCGCGTACGGAGTGCACGGCGGCGCCGATGCGGGCGTGTGCGCGGCCGTCCTTGAGGGCGTCGGCGCGCTCCGCCCAGGCGTCGGCGGTGCCGTCGGAGAAGCGCAGCTGGTGCCGGTCGGGCGGGGCGCCGAAACCGGCGGAGAGGTAGGCGGTGTCCAGGAGGGTGATGCGGATACCGGCGTCGGCGGCGGCCGCGATCAGCGCCTCGCCCATCGCGTTGGGGTCGGCGTAGCGGGTGCCGCCGGGCGCGTGGTGGAGGTAGTGGAATTCGCCGACGCAGGTGATGCCGGCCAGCGCCATCTCGGCGTAGACGGCGCGGGCGAGGGCGTAGTAGGTGTCGGGGGTGAGCCGGTCCGCGACCTGGTACATCGCCTCGCGCCAGGTCCAGAAGGTCCCGCTGCCGACCTGGACGGTGCCGCGCAAGGCGCGGTGGAAGGCGTGCGAATGGGCGTTGGCGAGGCCGGGCAGGGTCAGACCGCGCAGGACGACGGCGCCGGGCGGCGGCGCGGCGGCCCCGGTGCGGACGGCGGTGATCCGCCCGTCCGCGACGTCCACGGCGACGCCCGGCTCGACATGGGTGCCGAGCCAGGCGTGTTCCAGCCAGTAGACCGCCGGTGGCGGCTGCCGGTCCGGCGTCGGTGTGCTCTGCGGCGTCACGTGCACGCCAGCCCCTCCAGTACGTCGGCGAGTGCAGTGACCCCGGCGACGCAGTCGTCCTCGGCCGCGGTTTCGGCGGGCGAGTGCGAGACGCCGGTGGGGTTGCGTACGAACAGCATGGCGGTGGGGACGGTGCCGGAGAGGATACCGGCGTCGTGTCCGGCCCCGGTGCCGAGCACGGGCACCGGCCGCGCCCGGCCGCCGCCCTTGCCGCCCGCGCCGTCCGCGCCGCCGAGGAGGGCGCGCAGCTCGTCCCGCAGGGCGTGCCGGAACTCCACGACCGGCGAGAAGGACTCGCGGACGACCCGGACGTCCACACCGTCGCGCGCACCGCGCTCGGCCGCCGCCCGCTCGATCTCCTGGACGACCGTGTCCAGGGTGTCCTGGTCGGCGGCGCGGGAGTCGAGCCAGCCGCTGACCAGCGAGGGGATCGCGTTGACGCCGTTCGGCACCACACCGACCTTCCCGAAGGTGGCCAGCGCGCCGGCCAGCCGGGCCCGTTCGCGGGCGGCGAGCACGGTCTCGGCGTAGGTGAGCATGGGGTCGCGGCGGTCTTCGAGGCGGGTGGTGCCCGCGTGGTTGGCCTCGCCGTGGAAGTCGAACCGCCAGCGGCCGTGCGGCCAGATGGCGGAGGCGATGCCGACCGGATCGCCGGAGAGGTCCAGGGCGCGGCCCTGCTCGACGTGGAGTTCGACGAACGCGCCGATCCGGGCGAGCCGGTCCGGGTCCGGGCCGATGGCCGCCGGGTCGTGGCCCGCGCGCTCCATGGCCTGCGGCAGCGTGACGCCGTCCGCGTCGCGCAGCACGTGGGCCGCCTCGGTGGTCAGCGCCCCGGCGGTCAGCCTGGAGCCGACGCAGGCCACGCCGAAGCGGGCACCTTCCTCGTCGCCGAAGTTGACGATCGCCAGCGGTTTGCCGAACTCCGCTCCTCGGCGGCGCAGTTCGTCCAGCGCGGCGAAGGAGGAGACGACGCCCAGCGGCCCGTCGAAGGCCCCGCCGTCCGGTACGGAGTCCAGGTGCGAGCCGGTGACGACGGCGTCGCCCGCCGCCACGTCCCGGTACGTCGTCGCGCCGAGCCAGGCCCATTGGTTGCCGTTGCGGTCCAGTTCGTAGGCGAGTCCGCGGGCCTCGGCCTGGGCCCGGAACCACGCGCGGCAGTCGGTGTCCGCGCCGTTCCAGGCGTGGCGGCGGTAGCCCCCGGAGGAGGAGTCGCGGCCGATCGGCCGCAGCTCCTCCCACATCTCGTGGAACGAGGAGGTCACGCGCCCTCGCCCTCGCCGTGGCCGGCGGCGCCGGCGGTCTCGTTCTCGCCCTCGCCCTCGCGCATCGGGATGCGTACCCCGCGCTCGGCCGCGACCTCGTCGGCGCGCTCGTAGCCCGCGTCGACATGCCGGATGACGCCCATGCCCGGGTCGTTGGTGAGCACCCGGCGGATCTTCTCGCCGGCCAGCGGTGTGCCGTCGGCGACGGTGACCTGCCCGGCGTGCAGGGAGCGGCCCATGCCGACGCCGCCGCCGTGGTGGATCGAGACCCAGGAGGCGCCGGAGGCGACATTGACCATGGCGTTGAGCAGCGGCCAGTCGGCGATGGCGTCCGAACCGTCCTTCATCGCCTCGGTCTCGCGGTAGGGCGAGGCGACGGAGCCGCAGTCGAGGTGATCGCGGCCGATGGCCAGCGGTGCGCGCAGGGTGCCGTCCGCGACCATCTCGTTGAACCGCTCACCGGCCTTGTCGCGCTCGCCGTAGCCGAGCCAGCAGATCCGGGCGGGCAGGCCCTGGAAGTGCACCCGCTCACCGGCGAGCTTGATCCAGCGGGCCAGCGACTCGTTCTCCGGGAAGAGGTCGAGCATCGCCTTGTCGGTGGCCGCGATGTCCCGGGCGTCGCCGGACAGCGCCGCCCAGCGGAACGGCCCCTTGCCCTCGGCGAACAGCGGCCGGATATAAGCGGGGACGAAGCCGGGGAAGGCGAACGCCCGCTGGTATCCGGCGAGCTGGGCCTCGCCGCGGATGGAGTTGCCGTAGTCGAAGACCTCGGCGCCGGCGTCCATGAAGCCGACCATGGCCTCGACGTGCCGGGCCATCGACTCGCGGGCCCGCTGGGTGAAGTCGGCGGGCTTCTGCGCCGCGTAGGCGGCCATATCGTCGAAGTCGATGCCGACGGGCAGGTAGGCGAGCGGGTCGTGGGCGCTGGTCTGGTCGGTGACGATATCGATCGGCGCGCCCTCGGCGAGCATCTGCGGCAGCAGTTCCGCGGCGTTGCCGAGCAGCCCGATGGAGAGCGGTCTGCGCTGGTCACGGGCCTCGACGGCGAGCTGGAGGGCGTGCTGGAGGCTGTCCGCCCGTACGTCCAGGTAGCGGTGCTCGATCCGGCGCTCGATGGCCCGCGGGTCGACGTCGATGCAGATCGCGACGCCGTCGTTCATCGTGACGGCGAGCGGCTGCGCACCGCCCATGCCGCCGAGCCCGGCGGTGAGGGTGATCGTCCCGGCCAGTGTGCCGTGGAACTTCTTCGCCGCGACGGCCGCGAAGGTCTCGTACGTGCCCTGGAGGATGCCCTGGGTGCCGATGTAGATCCACGAACCGGCCGTCATCTGCCCGTACATGGTCAGCCCGAGGGCCTCCAGGCGCCGGAACTCCTCCCAGTTGGCCCAGTCGCCGACGAGGTTGGAGTTGGCGATGAGCACCCGCGGCGCCCACTCGTGGGTCTGCATCACGCCGACCGGCCGGCCGGACTGGACGAGCATCGTCTCGTCCTGCTTGAGCGTGGTGAGCGTGCGCACCATGGCGTCGAACGAGCGCCAGTCACGGGCGGCCTTGCCCGTGCCGCCGTAGACGACGAGCTGGTCCGGGTGTTCGGCCACCTCCGGGTCGAGGTTGTTCTGCAACATCCGCAGCGCGGCTTCCTGCTGCCATCCCCGAGCACTCAGCTCCGTACCGCGCGGTGCCCGCACGGGTCGCGGTCCCGACATGGGCCGTGCCTCCCTGACGTCGATTGGATCGAGCTATTCACATACTGGCCATGCTGAATACGACCAGTCAACAGGGCGCGGGCACGGACTCCCCGACTTGCCTGCCAGGAAAGCGAACGCTAACTTTCCCAGCAGGCAAGTCAAGAGTGCAACCGTCTTGGGGAGGCGATGGCCATGAGCGCACCGGTGGATGCCGAGCGGGCCTGGCAGGATCTGCAACGTATCCGGGTGCCGCAGGAGCGGGTGTACGACGAGATCGAGCGGTGCCCGTCCGGCGGGCGCCGGGCGACGTACACCACGGCCGCGATCATGTGGCTCTACCTCGCCGGCCAGGGTCTGGACCTGGGCCCGGTAGGGGTCTGGCTGGCGCTCGTCGGCTATGTCGCCCTGCTGCTCACGCTGGCCGTGCTCGCCGGCCGCCGGGTCAAGGTCCGGCTGCACCACTCGCGCTACACCTGGCGCTCCTTCGCCGTGTTCTTCGCGGCGGCGTTGCTGGCCGGCGCCACCATCGGGCTCTCGTCCTGGCTGACCACGGCGCTGGCTCTGCCCTGCCCCAGCCTGATCAAGGCCACGCTCTCGGCAGGTGCGTTCCTCCTGTTCGCCGGTCCGGCGAACCGCTGGGCGGTCGGTTCGCTGCGCGGCCACCGGGCTGGGGAACCGCCGCGCGGCCACCACGAGCGGGCGGGCCGATGAGTACCCCCAGCGGCTTCGACGAACTGATCCACCCGGCCACCCGGCTGTCGGTGGTGGCGCTGCTCGCCGCCGCCGAATGGGCCGACTTCCCGTTCGTCCGCGACAGCCTCTCGCTCAGCGACTCCGCGCTCTCCAAGCAGCTGCACACCCTGGAGGAGGCCGGCTATCTGGAGATCCGCAAGGAGGGCGGCGGCCGCAAGCGGCGGACGAGGGTGCGGCTGACGGCCCGTGGCCGGAGCGCCTTCGAGGGGCATGTGGCGGCGCTGCGGGCGATCGTCGAGAGCGCCACGCCCGCGGCGCCGGGCGGCCCGCCACCGGACGACGCCCCGCCTGCGGCCACCGGCACGCCGGCCCCGCAGTCACCGGACACCCGGACGCAGCACCACCGGCACGCGAAGGCAGGACGATGACGACGAGCCTGCGGACGAGCCCCGCAACGACCCCGGCGGCGGCCACCACGCCCCCGGCCCCGCGCCCCGCCGCATCCGCCCACCCCGTCATCCGGGTGCGCGACCTGCGGATGGCCTACGGCGCCACCGACGTCCTGCACGGCGTCGACCTGGACATCCACCACGGTGAGGTCTTCGCGCTGCTGGGCCCGAACGGCGCCGGGAAGACCACCACCGTCGAGATCCTGGAGGGCTTCCGGCAGCGGTCCGGCGGGGACGTCACCGTCCTCGGCACGGACCCGGCGCGCGGCGGCGACGCCTGGCGCGGCCGGATCGGACTGGTCCTCCAGTCCTGGCGCGACCACCGCCGCTGGCGGGTCGGCGAGTTGCTGACGCACTTCGCCACGTACTACCCCGACCCGCGCGACCCGGCCGAGCTGCTGCGCCTGGTCGGCCTCACCGAGCAGGCCGGCCAGCGGGTGGACCAGCTGTCCGGCGGGCAGCGCCGGCGGCTGGACGTCGCGCTCGGCATCGTCGGCCGCCCCGAACTCCTCTTCCTGGACGAGCCGACCACCGGGTTCGACCCGCAGGCGCGGCGCCGGTTCCACGTACTGGTCGAGCGGCTGGCCCGCGAGGAGGGCGTCACGATCCTGCTCACCACCCACGATCTGGCCGAGGCCGAACGGCTGGCCGACCGGATAGCGATGCTGGTCAACGGCCGGATCCGGGCCCTCGGCACACCCGCGGAACTGGCCCGGCAGGCCGCCGCGCGGGCCGAGGTCCGCTGGACCGCGGACGACGGTACGCCCCGCCGCGAGCGCACCGCGGACCCCTCCCGGCTGGTCTGGGAGCTGCACCGGGACGCCGACGGGCCGATCGCCGGTCTGGAGGTCCGGCGCCCGACGCTGGAGGACACCTATCTGCGCATGCTCCACCAGGAGGGCGGGGACGGGTCCGGGGCCGGGGAGAGGGACGGGGAAGACGAGGACGGCGGGCCCGGCGACGGGTCCGGAGAACGGTGCGAGAACGGGGAGGAGCGGGTCGCATGAGGCGGACGAACGTGACGGGTGAGGCCACCGCGACGGGCGGCGAGGCCCGGACAGCTGACGGGACCGGCACCACCGGTGAGATCGGCGGGCCGGGCAGAACCAGCGGCCCGCCCATAACTCCCCCACCCCACCCCGACGGCCCCGATCGGCCCGGCAATCCCGACGGCCCCAATCGGCCCGGCGAACCCGACAGCCCCGACCGACCCGGCGAACCCGACAGCCCCGGCCGGCCCGGCGAGCCCCAGCACCCCGGTCACCTCCACCACCGCAACCGCGCCAACGGCCCCAACCGCCGCTACTGGCGCGCCGGTTTTCAGCGCGGCCGTATCGAACTGGGCCATCTCGTCCACAACCCCAAGGAGATGAGCGGCCATCTGATCAATGTGGTGGTCGCGCTGGCGCTCGGCGGCTTCGTCAGCCGCACCGTGCCGGGCACGCAGGTCCCGATGACCCATCTGACCATCGCGGGCTTCGCCGCCTATCTGCTCTTCCAGGTCGGCCTGCTCAACCTCCCGCAGATCCTGGTGACCGAACGGGAGGAGGGCGCCCTGCTGCGGCTGCGGGCGACGCCCGGCGGCATCCCCGCCTACCTCGTGGCCAAGTCGGTGCTGGTGGTCGTGGTGGCGCTGGGCACCCTCGCCGTCCTGCTGGGGTCCGCCGCGCTCCTGGTGGACGGCCCGCTGCCGCACGGGCTCGGCGGCTGGCTGACCCTGCTGTGGGTCACCGCCCTCGGACTGCTCGCCGTCGTCCCGCTGGGCGCGGCCATCGGCGCCGTACTGCCCAATCCGCGCGAGGCGCTGGCGCTGATCATGCTGCCGTCGATGGCCCTGCTCATCACCTCGGGCGCCGTCTTCCCGATCACTTCGCTCCCCGTGGTGGTCCAGAAGGTGGCCACCGTCTTCCCGCTCAAGTGGATGGCGCAGGGCCTGCGGTCGGCGCTGCTGCCGGACGCCGCACGCGCCGCGGAACCGGCCGGTTCCTGGGAACTGCCGACGGTCGCGCTGGTACTGACCGCCTGGGCCGTCATCGGCTTCCTGCTCGCCGTCCCCCTCCTGCGCCGCGCCACCCGCCGCGAATCCGGCTCCCGCCTGACCGAACGCCACCGCAAGGCGGAGCAGAACGGCGCGGGCGCGGCTTAACCGGTACGGGGGCGGCGATACGGGTCGGCGGTACGGGGGTTGGTGACACGGGGCTTGCCCGCGCTGGGGCAGGCGGTACGGAGCCGAGGACAAACGCCGCCAACCCCTCACCCCCGTACCCCATGGCCCCGTTCCCCGCCCCCAAGTGGTGAAGTGGTGCCATGACTGGCCCCAAGAACGGCCCCGAGGCGGGCCCCGCAACCGGACCCTCGACCGGTTCCCCGACCGACCCGGCCACCCGCACGGACCGGGACCGTGCCGTGCGGGCAGCCGTCGCGCAACGGCTGACCGGCCCCGACGAGCCCGTCGCCGGGCTCCTCGACATCGCCGGTATCCGGCGGTCGGCGGCCGAACTCCGCGCCGCCTTCGACGAGTTCACCGCCCCCGGCACGCCCGTCCTGCACGCCTTCGCGGTGAAGGCCGCCTCGCTCGTGCCCGTCCTGCGGCTGCTCGCCCAGGAGGGGCTCGGCTGCGAGGTGGCCAGCCCCGGCGAACTCGCACTGGCCCGCGCGGCCGGGGTGCCCGCGGCGCGTACGGTCCTGGACTCCCCCGCCAAGACCCCGGCCGAACTGCGCGAGGCGCTGGCCCTGGGCATCGCGGTCAACGCCGACAACCCCGAGGAACTGGCCCGTATCGACGGGCTGGTGGCCTCCGCGCCGACCACCGCGCCCCTCGGCCTGCGGGTCAATCCGCAGATCGGCGGCGGCCGCATCGGGGCGATGAGCACCGCCACCGACACCTCCAAGTTCGGTGTCGCGCTGCGCGACGAGGGCGCCCGCGACTGGGTCGTCCGGGCCTGCCTGGACCGCCCGTGGCTCACCCGGCTGCACGCCCATGTCGGCTCCCAGGGCATGCCGCTCGCCCTGATGGCGGAGGGCGTACGGGCGTTGTACGACCTCGCCGAGGAGATCAACGAGCGGGCGGGCCGGGCGCAGATCGACACCCTCGACCTCGGCGGCGGGCTGCCGGTCAACTTCGATTCGGACACCGTCACCCCGACCTACCGCGAGTACGCCGGGCTGCTCCACTCGGCCGTCCCCGGTCTGTTCTCCGGGCGCTACGGCCTGGTCACCGAGTTCGGCCGCTCGCTACTGGCCAAGCACGGCACGGTGCTGGCCCGCGTGGAGTACGCGAAGTCGGCCGGCGGCCGGCCGATCGCGGTCACCCACGCGGGTGCCCAGGTCGCCACCCGTACGGTCTTCGTGCCGGACGCCTGGCCGATCCGGGTCGCGGCCTACGACGCCGAGGGCCGGCCCAGGACGGGCCCGCCGGTCGCCCAGGACATCGCGGGGCCGTGCTGCTTCGCCGGTGACCTCGTCGCCGAGAACCGCCCGCTGCCCCTCCTGGCGTCCGGCGACCACGTCGCCCTCCTGGACACCGGCGCCTACTACTTCTCCACCCACTTCGCCTACAACTCCCTCCCCCGCCCCGGGGTTTACGGCTATGCGACGGCCCCCGACGGCACCGTCCGCTTCGCCACCATCCGCACCCCGCAGACCCTCGAAGAGCTCACCGCGGAGAGCGGCGCCGCCCACGCCGACGCGCTGCACGGGCTCGGGGAGGGGTAGCGGGCGGCAGGCCCGGACGGGAGGGGAGACGGGGGATCCGGCCGGACCCGCAGGGGGTCAGCGCCGCTTCGCCCCGGCTCCGGAAGCGGCTGTGGCCGGGCCCGGCTCCCGGCCGGTGCCCCGCGCCGCCGGCACGGCCGGGGCACGTCGCCGCCGCGCCCCGCCCGGTGCCGCGTCCCCGGCCGCCGTACCCGTCGTGTGGTAGCCGCGGACGTCCTTGCCCGCGGCGCCACCCCGCCGGACCGGCTCCGTACGCACCCACAGCAGCGCGTCGTGCTCCTGCTCCCAGCGGCCCAGCCACAGCGCCTTGGCCCACAGTCCCAGCGCGGCACCGGCCATCAGCAGCCCGCCCGCCGCGGGCAGCGCGAACGAGGAACCGACCGCCGCCGCGAACGCGAGCAGCAGCCACCAGCGGTGCGCCCGCCGCCAGACCCGGATGGTGACCGACCGGTCCTGGAGGATGACGGCCTTCCCGGCGCGCGACGCCCCGCCCGCCAGCGCCGTGTACCGGCCGCGCCGCACCGCGAACACGGTGAACGCGGCGATCAGGAACAGCGCGGCGCCCGCCAGCACCCCGATCCTTCGCCCGGTCAGCCCCGGCACCAGTGCGCCGATCCCCGCGGCCAGCAGCCCCGGCCACCACAGCCACCCGGCCGGCGCCCGCACGAGCACCGCCACCCGGACCAGCGCGTACGCCCCGCGCCCCACGGCAGACTTCTTCACGACAGACCTCTCACGGCAGACCTCCGCACGCCGGGACAGCCCACGTCCCACGGACGTCGCGGCTGTCCGTCCTACCTGTACCGGCGGCGGAGCGTAGCCAACCGGCATGAGGATTTCCTGAGACGGCGTCGGCGGTATCGCCGGTGTTGACGTGCTGACGGGATCGCCGGCAGCGACAGCACCCCGGCGGCCGGGCGGGCCGCGTCGGCGGCGCGCCCCGGCCGCCTCCTCACTCCACGAACAGCCCCCGCTCCGCCGCCTTGGCGTCGAACTCCTCCAGGCGGGCCTGGGCGTCCGGGAGGGCGTCGCACATCGCCTCCAGGAGGACGCGGCCCAGGAGCATCGGGGCGCACACCGTGTCGAAGGCCAGGCCGGTGCCGACGGGGGCGGGCAGCAGGAGGTCGGTGTGGTGGGCGACCGGGGCGAACACGCTGTCGGCGACGGTGACGACGGTGAGACCGGCCGCGCGGGCGTACTCCAGGGCGTCGATGACCTCGCGCGGGTGGCGGGGCAGGGCGAAGCACAGGAGGGTGCTCGCACCGGCCCGCACGGCGGCGTCGATGCGGTCGGTAAGCAGGGTGCCGCCCTCGTCCAGGAGGCGGACATCGGGGTGGACCTTGCGGGCGAAGTAGACGAAGCCGGCGGCCTGGGCGGTGGCCGCGCGCAGGCCGAGGACCGGGAGCGGCCGGGAGGCGGCGAAGAGGCGGCCGGCCCGGACGACCGGCGACGGGTCGGCGAGCGCCGCGGCGAGGTGGCGGAGGTTGTCGATCTCCGTCTGGACGGCCTGCTGGTACTCGTTGTACGCGCCGGTGGCGTCCGGCTTCCCGGCGGGCGCGACCTCGCGCAGATGGCGGCGGAGCGCCGGGTAGCCGTCGAAGCCGAGCGCGACCGCGAAGCGGGTGACGGACGGCTGGCTGACACCGGCGAGTTCGGCCAGTTCGACGCTGGAGAGGAACGGCGCGTCGGCGGCCCGGCGCACCATGCAGTGCGCGATCCGGCGCTGGGTGGGCGTCAGCCGGTGCCCTTCGAAGAGCTTCTGGAGGCGGGCGGCGGTACCGGTGGAGACGGCCGCCGCCCCGGCCGGGCCGTGATCCGGTGCCGCCCCGGCCGGTTGTGGTGCGGCCGGTTCCGGTCCCGGGCTCGCCGCACCCGCCGTGTACCCGCGCACCGTGCCCGTACCCGGGCCCGTGCCCGCGTCCGCCGCCGTTCCGTCGGCCGCGCCGCCGCCGACGCTGTCCCCGTCCCCGCTCATGGCCTCGTGCCTCTGCTTCCCGGCCCGGTCGGGGCCTTGTCATCTGTCGACCGACTGTACGGAATTCCTGGCCCGCCCCGGCCCGGCGTACGCGTCGGGATCCGGCCAGGCATCCCTCCGAAGGCCCGCGGTCCCGGGACACGAGGCGGGCCACCGCCCCGTACGCACGGCGGGACCCGGGCCGTCCGCGAGGCGGGCCGAGCCGCGTGGTGCCGCCCGTGCGGCGCGCCAGAATGGGTACCGGGGAGGGATACGGGACGGGAGGCGCGATATGTGGACCTTGCCCCACCCGATACGGGCATCCGCCCACCCGATACGGGCCCTGCCCCACCCGCACACCGGAGAGGGCGCGGCGGTGCTGGGGCTGCTCACGCTGGCGCTCCTCGGGACGGTCCTGCTCGCCACCGCCCCGCTCCGGGACCGGCCGGTGGCGGGCGGCGCGCTGGCCGCCGTCGGTGTCTCGGTCTTCCTGGTGGTCGCCGCGCTCTGGCACCACTACCACCGGGCCGCCGCCCGGCGGGCCCGTCCGACGGCGCCGGCGGCGGTCGACGGGCGGTGGTTCACCGCGCAGTCCCTGGCGGGCTTCCCCGGGCAGCTCGCGGGCCCGTCGCGGGCCCCCGGTGCGCCGGACCGGGACCGGTTGTACCTGGCGTGGATCCTCGCCACCCAAGGCCACGACGCCGCCTGGATCGGGCATCGGCTGGGCCTTCCCGCCGAGGTGGTCCACCCGCTGGTCGACGCGGCCCGCGAGCGCCGGTAGCCGCCGGTCAGCACCCGCCACCCGAGCCGGAGCCCCCGGGGAATTCCGGGCCGGAGCCGGACGGCTCGGCGGACGACTGGAGGAGGGTGCGGGCGCCGGGTTCGAGGAGGAGCCGGCCGTCGTCGCGGTTGTAGTCGAACAGCTCGCCGTAGCGGCCCCAGCCGATCGCGGTCTCCAGCTGGTTGCGGGCCTGTTCGGCCGAGAAGCCGCGCCGCAGCAGGTCCAGGAAGAGGCCCTCCCGCAGCGTGCCGTCCTCGGTGGCGACCAGGCCCTGGACGATGGCGCGCACCAGGGGGGCGCGGGTGGCGGCCAGGCGGGCGAAGTGCTCCTTGCTGGTGAGGATGTCCGCGGCGGTGAACTCCCGGCCCTCCTCGGTGATGGCGATCCGGGCGTCGGCGACGGTGGCCAGGCCCAGCAGGACGGTGGCGTCGACCAGGGGCAGCAGATCGTCGATCTCGAAGTTGAGGTCGTCGGCGATCTCCGCGAGGCCGTCCTCGCCGCCGCGCGCGAGCAGGATCTCCAGCAGACCGGCCAGACCGCCCACCGACGCCTCCGGCAGCGGGAGGTCACCGGGGGTGGCCAGGGCGGGGACCGTCGGCGCGGCGGCGGCCTGGACGGCGGCCTCGCGGCCGGTGAGGATCCCGTAGACGGTGTCGACCAGGGCCTCGAAGGCGGGGTCGGTGCGGTCGCGGGGGCGGGGCAGCTCGACGGCGAGTTCGGCCTGGAGGCTCCCCGGGTTGGAGGAGAGCACCAGTACCCGGTCGGCCAGCAGCACCGCCTCCTCGATGTTGTGGGTGACGATCAGGATCGACTTCACCGGTGCGTCATGCCCCTCCCACAGGCCCACCAGCTCGCTGCGGAGGTTCTCGGCGGTGAGCACGTCCAGGGCGGAGAAGGGCTCGTCCATCAGCAGCGCGTCCGGCTCGACGACCAGACCGCGGGCGAAGCCGACCCGCTGGCGCATCCCGCCGGACAGTTCCTTCGGATAGGCGCCCTCGAAGCCGTCCAGGCCGATCAGGTCGATCGCCTTCAGCGCCCGCTCCCGCCGTTCGGCCTCGGGCACGTTGCGGGCCTGCAAGGACAGCTCGACGTTCTGCTGCACGGTCAGCCACGGCAGCAGGGCGAAGGACTGGAAGACCATCGCGACCCCGGGATTGGCGCCGGTCAGCGGGGTGTCGCGGTAGGTGACCGTACCGGCGGACGGGGCGATCAGCCCGGCGATGCACCGCAGCAGGGTGGACTTGCCCGCCCCGGACTTGCCCAGCAGCGCGACGATCTCGCCCTCCCGCAGCGCGAAGCTGATCCCGTCCAGGACCGGCAGGGCCTGGCCGTCGGGGGTGATGAACGTCTTGGTGACGTGCTCGGCCTCGATGATCACCGGGCCCGGAGACCGCGCACCGGCCGTCACCGCCGCACCTCCCGCCGGTCCCGCGCACTGCTCTTCCTCGTGTCCATATGGCCTCCGGTGCCGTCACAGGGCGTAACGCGTTTCGGCCAGCCGGTACAGGCGGCGCCACAGCAGCCGGTTGGCCGCCACGACGTACACGCTCATCACGGTGACCCCGATCAGGATCCTGGGGAAGTCGCCGGTGCCGGTGGCCTGCGCGATGTAGGCCCCCAGGCCGGTGGCGGTCAGGTGGTGGTGCCCGTATTCGACGATCTCGCCGACGATGGAGGCGTTCCACGCGCCGCCGGCGGCGGTGATCCCGCCGGTGACGTAGTACGGGAAGATCGCCGGCAGGATGAACTTCCGCCAGCGCAGCCGCCCGCCCACCCGGAACAGGGTCATCGCCTCGCGCAGGTCGGAGGGGATGGACGAGGCCCCGGCGATCACGTTGAAGAGGATGTACCACTGCGCGCCCAGCGCCATCAGCACGATCGCCCCGGCGTTCAGCGGGATGCCGGCCAGGACGAAGAAGGCGGTGGCGAAGGGGAACAGGAAGTTGGCCGGGAAACTGGCCAGCACCTGCACCACCGGCTGGGCGAACCGGGAGACCCGGGGGTTCATCCCGATCCACACGCCGACCGGCACCCACACCAGCGTCGCCACGACGAGGAGTACGACCACCCGGCCGAAGGTCGCGGCGCCCACGGCGAAGGCGTGCCCGAACTCCGCCAGGCCCGCCGTGTCCTGCACATACGCCAGGGCCTTCCACGCGCCGAAGATCACCAGGGCGGCCAGTGCACCGGCGAAGAAGACGTCCCCCGTCCGCTCGCGCTTCTGGGGGCGGAACAGCGGATGCTCGGCCGGTCCGAACGGCCGGGTCCAGCGGTCCAGCGCCCGGCCCACCGGGCGCAGCGGCCGGCCGAGCCGCTCCGGCACACTGGAGCGCCGCAGCGTGTCCAGCACCACGCTGCGCGGGTGTTCGGCGGCCTCGGACTCCTCGACCCGGAACCGTTCCGACCACGCCACCATCGGCCGCCAGAACAGCGCGTTCACCCCGATCACCAGCACCATCATCACGCCGATGGCGATACCGACCTTGCCGAGGTCGCCCCGGGCGATGGCCGCGGCGGCGTAGGAGCCCATACCGGGCAGCGCGTAGGTGCGGTTGAGCACGCTGATCGACTCGGAGGCCGCCAGGAAGAACCAGGCGCCGCCGAAGCTCATCATTCCGTTCCAGACGAGCGGGATCATCCCGCCCGGTACGTCCAGGCGCCAGAACCGCTGCCATTTGGTCAGCCGCATCACCCGGGCCGCCTCGTCGAGTTCCTGCGGCTGGGAGATGAGCGAGTAGTAGAACGCGAAGGTCATGTTCCAGGCCATCGCCGTGAAGATCGCGAAGACCGAGGCGCACTCCAGCCCCAGCGCGGAGCCGGGGAAGAGGTTGATGAACGCGGTCACCGTGACCGACAGGAACCCCAGCACCGGCACCGACTGGAGGATGTCCAGCACCGGGAGCAGCACCTTCTCCGCCCGCCGCAGCCGCGCCGCGGCGATGGCGTAGACGAAGGTGAAGAGCACCGAGGGGATCAGCGCGGCGAACATCCGCGTCAGTGACCGCACCGCGTAGTACGGCAGGTTCGAGGGGTCCGTCGAGACGAACGACGGCGCGGTGTCCGGCAGGAACGGCGCGTTCAGCGCCGGTGCGAGCCGCAGCAGTCCGTACAGCAGCCCCAGCAGCGCCGCCGCCACCAGCACGTCCACCCACCGCAGGGCCGGGCGGCGCAGCACCGCGCGGGACGGGAATCCGCCCTCACCCGCCATGCACACCAGCCCCTGCCGCGCGCCGCCGTCACATCGCCACGGCCACCCAATCACGCAGAGTCCGGAAACGATGACAGGACGTGCACGCGACCGGCGTGCCGCGGGGCGTGGGTCTCAGCCGTCGGCGCCGGGCGGGGCGAAGACCGTGGCCGAGCCACCGCCGCGTGCGACGTTGAGCAGGTGTCCCTGGCTCATCCGGCTTCCGTAGCCGATGATCCGGCCGTCCAGGACCGGCACCACCAGGTCCCGGAAGTACCGTCCGCCGGTCACCTCGACCACCGGTGTGCCGATCCGCTCCTGGACCAGCCACCCCCGGCGGTCCGCGCTCCCTACCAGCTGCTGCCATGCCTCGGGGGACGTCTCCGCGCCGACGGTCACGGACTCGCCGCGGCATCCGTACGGCGCCTTCAGTACGAACCGCGCGCGCTCCGCGACGGCTTCCGCCGTGCTGACGCCGTCGCCCAGTTTGCGGCTGAACGGTACGAACGCGTCGAGTGCCGCGAGCTGTCGCGGTGTGAACAGGCGCCGGAACCGGGGGTCGGAGAGCGCCGCCAGGCACAGCTTGTTCTCCGCGACCCAGCGTTCCGCGAGGGCATTGGGCACCAGGAGCCGCTTCTTCGTCAGCCGCGCGCAGAAGGTTTCCCAGCTTTCGACCTTCCGCACATTGAGCGGGAAGTACTTCAAGTACCCCAGGCGCAACGCGCTGTCGGAGCCGAGGTCGGCCGGCTCCAGCCCCACCGGCGTACAGCCCCGCCGGCGCAGCTGCTCACTCGCCTGCTGCATCTCGTACCCGGTGGTCGACCGGTGGTGGAACAGCCCGACGCTGCGGCGGTCCTCCTCGGCCACTCCATGGTCGCGGCCGTAGCCGATCAGCCAGTCGGCGAACCATTCGGGCCGCTCGAACGGCGCGTCGGGCACGCCCCACTCCGTCAGCAGCCCGCCCAGCGACGACTGGCGCCAGTAGCGGTTCACCGTGCCCACGGAGATCATCCCGCCGGGGCTGCTCGCGTTGAACTCCAGTACGCGCACCGTGCCCAGGGTGCCGCCGAGCAGATCCAGGCGGCAGAAGTCGACGCGCAGCCGCTCCGGCTCCGGCTCCCGCAAAATCCACCGCCGGAACTCCTGCGGCACGTCCAGGAAGTCCTGCAGCTCCGCGTCGTACGGGTACCGCTGGACCAGGCGTTCCAGGCACCGTACGGCGTTCGTGACCCGCCGCCGCAGTTCGGGTTCGGCCGGCGGATGGACCATGGCGACCCCGGGCATGGCACGGAACAGCTCGCCGCCGGTCCCGTCGGGGGGTGCCGACGCGTCCATCAGCCGGTCCGCCCGGATCCGGGCCCGCACCTCCTGGTGGGCCCGCCGGACCCGTTCCACCCCGGCCGGCGGGTGCTCCGGTGCGCCCGGCATGCCCAGCAGATCCCGTTCGGGGTCCAGCAGCGGAACGTCGTCGTCCACGGCGGCCGGGGAGTCGACCGGCGGGGAGGAGCCACTCCGCGGGGCGGCCTCGTCCCCGTGCGCACGGCGCGTCCTACGGCGGCGGGAGCGTCCCGCGCCGGGGACCGGTGGTGTTGCCGCCGCCGTCACCGTCGTCACCGTACGGCGCCGCGCAGCGGATTGGGGAAAGCTACGTAACGGGCGCTCGCACCGTCGGCGTCGAGCCAGCGCAGCAGGAGATTGGCTTTGGCGGGGATGTGCGGGGCGGCGAGCAGCCGCCGGATCTCGGGGGGATCGCCGTTCCCCGTCGCGTAGTCGGCGAACACCGACCGTGCCCGCCGCCACAGCTCACCGTCGAGTTCCGGATGGCGTTCGCTGATCGCGCCGGCGATCTCGGAGAGGTTGTTGGTCACCAGGCAGTACGTCAGCCGTTCCCAGCCGTGGGCCGCGGTCACTCCGGGGGCAGGGATCCGCGGCCCGAAGCGGCCCAGCAGATCGCGGTGTTCGTCCGCGATGAGCTTGACTCCTTCGTGGTCGCGGAAGAGCGCCTGCACCGGGAGGCCGGCCTCGTCCACGCAGACCAGGACGTTCTGGAGATGGCATTCCAGCACCACGCCGTGCCGCAGGCAGGCGTGGAGCACCGGCGGAACCACGTGGTCGAGGTACCGCTGCCACCAGGTGAGTGCCCGCTCCGGGGTCGTGCCGTCGAGCGGGTTGCCGGGGAAGCCTTCGCTGACGCCCGCCGCGACCAGCGGTGTCACCCCTGGTTCGAGGTGGGTCCACAGGCCGTCGCGCACGACCACGGCCAGCGCCTCGTAGGCGTCCTGACCGCCGGAATCGGCGGTGCGGTAGCCCCGGTCGGCGAGGACGGCCGCCGTCGGCGAGCGCGGCGGAAGGTCGTCGAAGACCGTGCCCAGAAGCTCGTCGATCACCCGCAGCCACCGCAGATCGCGCAGCCACAGCCGGCGGATGTCGTTGGTGATCCGTACGTCCAGGCTGAACTTGCAGAACAGGTCGGAGTCCGGCAGGTACACCGTGCGCAGTGAGGAGGTCGGCACGGCGGGGACGTCGGTCTCCCCCAGCCGCAGCAGGCGCCCGTCGTGGAACGCGGGCAGATCGCCGAGCAGGTCGAGTTGCCAGGGGTGCGCGGGGAGCAGCCGGTAGCCGTCCGGCGGCGGTGTGCCGAGGAGGTCCAGGGCCGAGGGGTCGCCGTCCTCGGCGACCAGGTCGGCACGGACGCCGAGCACGGCCAGCGGGAACCGGGCGTACGCCTCGGGCGCGTAGGGCAGCCAGCTGTCCGGGGCGCCCGCGCCGCGGGCCTTGGGGGCGGGGTGATACCGGTGTCCGGCGAGGAGCGCCTGTTCGGAACGGAGGTACAGGTCCTCGGGCGGACTCACGGACTCGCGTGCGTCCAGCAGGGCCGCGATGACGTCCCGGCTGTCGGTGATCTCGGTGGGGAGCGCGGTGTTGGCGATGCCCGTGTGCAGGCGGAGTTCCTCCGCGACGAGCGCCACGAGAGCCTCGAACGTCAGCGGACGCCAGCCGTCGGCGACGCGCAGGCGGGGCTCGCCGGGGCTGCGCCCGCCCCGTACCCGCAACAGGCGGCCGGTCGCCGGAAGCCGGTAGGTGAGGTGGCCGTCGAGCTCGCTCCGGCACTGTTCGGGCCGCGCCACCTCGCGGATCAGACAGTTGAGGATCGCGGTGACCGAAAGGTCGTCGGCAGAATCCCGGACATCACCCATGGCAGCGCCTTCCCGGGTGGTGCGTCAGTGTTCCTACTGCGTCAGTATCCCTACGTAGTGCCCGACAATCTCAGGCCTAGCACACCGCTATTACTGCGGCAAGGACTGGACTTTGCCACAAATCGCGATCACGAAGTCCGGCGCCTTGCGTCACGGGGTGCCATAAGCCGACGTCAAGGGGCTGTCCATAGGGACTGTCCATAGGGGCTGCCTCTTCATGAATGCCCCGTTCCACACCCCGCGCAATACGTCTTTTACGGTTCGTGACCGCGATTTGCCGCAAAGTCGGGAGGGTACCGACCTTTCGTGAATCCCGACATCGGACACGACTCGCCGCATCCGACGCCGCGCGCCCTTGAGGCGGCCTTCGCCGCCGAACTGGCCGCCGTGCGCCCCGGCCTCTCCGGCGCCTACGCCGACGCGCTGCCCCCGGCGCGCGCCGCCGTCCTCGGGCGCCTGTGGCGGGCGCTGCTGTACGAACCGCTGCCGGGCGTGGCGGTGCGTGACGGGCACCGCGGCAGCGCCGGGCTCGACGACGGCCGGGTGCTGAGCGGACCGCCCCGGCTGCCGCACGATCTCGGCACGCCCGGGGACCGGCCGACGGTGCGGCTGGACGGCCGCGCGTACGCCCATCCGGCCGAATTGCTCACCGCGATCGGGATGCCCGGTGCCGCCGCCCTCACGGCCGAACTGGACCACAGCGTCGCCTCTCTGGCGCTCTCCCTGGCCGGGGCCGCCGATGCCGAGGTGTCCGGGACGGGCGCGGCCGACCGTTCGCTCGCGTACTTCGAGCAGAGCGTCATCGACGGCCATCCGTACCACCCCTGCTGCCGCAGCCGCCCCGGCTTCTCGGTGGCCGACCAGCTGGCCTACGGGCCGGAGCACCGGCCGGTCGTCGGCGTGGATCTGGTGGCGGTCCCGGCCGACCGCTGCCGCGTCGCGGGGCCATGGCCGGCCTGGCTGCGGGACGGTGACCGGCTGCTGCTGCCCGTACACCCCTGGCAGAGCCGGCAGGTGCTGCCAGGACTCGGGCACCAGTTGTTCGCCGTCGGAGCGATCCCCGCCCGCCCGCTGATGACCGTGCGGACCTTCGCCCCGCTCGCCGGGGGACCGCACCTCAAGACGGCACTCACCATGCTGATGACCAGCCAGATCCGGGACATCTCGGCAGGTGCGGTCACGAACAGCACACCGCTGTCCGCGCTGCTGTCGGATGTCGTGGGGCGGCTGGACGGGCGGCTCGGGATCGCCCGCAACCTTGCCGCGGCCTGCGCCGTCGTGGACGGTGTGCCCAGCCCCGACCTCGCCGCCCTGCTGCGCGAGTCGCCGGCCGATGCCGCGCGCCTGCGCGCGGGCGAAACGGTGCTGCCGGTGGCGGCCCTCACCGCGCGCCCGGCCGACGGCGGACCGCCGCTGATCCGCTCGCTGCTGGCCGCCGCCGGGGCCGGCCGGAACACCGTCGACTGGCTGGCGTCCTTCGCCCGGTCGGTGCTGCCCCCGATGCTGCGCCTGCTCTCCTGGGGCGTGGCGCTGGCGGCGCACGGGCAGAATCTGCTGGTCGTCCTCGACGAGGAGGCCCGGCCGTGCCGCTTCGTCTATCGCGACCTGGCCGACATCCGCCTGAGTCCCGCCAGGCTGGCGCACCGCGGGTTCCCGGTTCCGCCCCTCGGCAACAAGGTGATCAGCGACGACCCGGCCGTGCTGCGCGGCAGGCTCTTCGGCCATCTGATCGGGACCACGCTGAGCAGCCTGGTCTCCGCGCTCGCCGAGGGCGACCGGAACACCGAGACGCGGCTGTGGGCCGCCGTCGCCGCCGAGGCGCGCCGCGCCTACGACGATCTGCCCGCCACCGGGGAGAACCGCGCCGACCGTGCGGCGCTGTTCGGCGCGGAACTGCCGGTCAAGGCGCTCACGTTGATGCGCCTGGAAGGAGCGCCGCCGGGTGACCTGTGGGCACCGCTGCCCAACCCGCTCGCGTGATACGGCGTCCGGGAAGTCTCCGGGGCCGGGATATCCCGGGGCCGGATTCCTCAGGACAGTACGCGGCGGCGGAAATTGCGGAGGCCCAGACCGAGAAAGAGCGCGCAGAGGCCCACGAGCGCCGGGTAGACGATATAGAGAGGCATGTGCGAGGTCTCGGTGAAGCCGGCCCGCATTCCCTCGGTGAGGTAGATCAAGGGGTTGACGAGCACCAGGATCTGGAGCCAGTGAAATCCGCCTATATGGACCATGGAGAGCTTGGTCCACTGGTAATAGGTGCCGCCCAGAAAGACCAGTGGCAATACCACGAACCCGAACATGACGCCGATGTTCCGGGGCTGGAAGGTGGTGCCCAGCAGCAGTCCGAGCGAGGTCATGGTGATACAGGCCAGCGGAATCAGCGTGATCACGATCCACCAGTGAATACTCAGCTCCGCGTGGACGCCCGGTGCGTGCACCACCGCCGCGATCGGCAGCACGATGACCGCGGAGATCAGCCCCTGGGCCGCGCCCGACAGCACTCTGGCGATGGCCACCAGCCAGATCGGGCACGGCGCCTGCACCCGGTCCTCGATCTCCCGGGTGTAGCCGAACTCCGTGGACATCTGAATGGCCACCGACTGAATGCCCTGGAACATGATGGCGATCGAGACCACGCCCGGTACCAGCACGGTCGCGAACGCCGATTCACCGGCCCGGCCGCCGCCCGAACCGATGCCCTGGCCGATGGTGGGGAAGACGTAAAGAAAGACGAAAACCAGCAGGAACGGCTGCATGAGGGTGCGGCCCACGAACTCGCCGAAGTTCTTGCCGAGCACCGCGAGATCCCGCCGGATGAGCGCCGCCAGCGCCGAGCGGCTCGACGCCGCCGCGGACCGGGCGGGCCGTACGGTGATACGGCCGTCGGCCGGGCGGGCCGGCACCGGAGGGGTGGCGGAGCGGGCCATCAGTCCCTCAGCTCCTTTCCGGTGAGACCGATGAACACCGTCTCCAGGCTGCTTTCGGAAATCGAGAGATCGACGAGATCGAAACCGCCGGCCTCGGCGCTCGCCACGACCCGGGAGAGAATCCGGTCGTTCCCTTTCACCTGGAGTTCGACGCCGCCGTCGACCAGGCGGGTGCGCACCACACTGCCGATGTCCCGCCGCAGCCGGTCCGCCAGTTCACCGGCGTCACCACTGGTGGCGACCGTGACGACGGTGTCGGCCCCGACGCTCTCCTTGAGCGCGCCCGGATTGTCGAGGGCCAGAATTCTGCCGTGGTCGATGATCGCCACCCGATCGCAGAGATGGTCGGCCTCTTCCATGTTGTGCGTGGTGAGCAGGATGGTCTGGCCATCGGCGATCAGCCGGTCCAGTACGTCCCAGAGCGCCAGCCGGCTCTGCGGATCGAGCCCCGCGGTCGGCTCGTCCAGAAAGAGCACGGCCGGCCGGTGGAATATCGCCCGCGCCACCAGCAGCCGCTGGGCCATACCGCCGGACAGCGCGTACACCGATGCCGCCGACCATTTGGACAGGTGAAACCGTTCGAGGAGTTCATCGGCCTGGCGGCGGGACCGGCGGCTGGGAATGCCGAAGAGCAGGCCGTGGTAATAGAGGTTCTCCCAGACGGTCAGCGCGCGGTCCAGGGTGTTCTCCTGGGTGACCACGGCACTGATCTGCTTGGCGAGCGTCGGGTGGGCGATCACATCGATGTCCCCGATGTACGCGGAGCCGCCGGTGGGCACCACCCGGGTGGTCAGCATGCCGACCGTGGTGGTCTTGCCGGCGCCGTTGGGTCCCAGCAGACCGAAGATCTCGCCCCGGTAGACCCGGAGGTCCAGCCGGTCCACCGCCGCGAAACCCGTCTTGGGGTAGACCTTCGTCAGACCTTCGGTACGGATGACCGTCTCGCGCCCGCCGGATTCCGCCGGACCGCCCCGCGATCCGGATTCCGCCGGACCGCCCCGGGGGCGGCCGCCGCCCACATCCGTTGAAGGTGTCGCCATGGCTCACCCCGCACCTGTTCGCCCCCGCGCTCCACCCATCGTCCGCCGACCGTCCGGGCCGTACAACTCGCCGGGCCCGCACCCGGCCACCGCCCCGCCCCTGCGCCACGGCGGCCGGCGACCGGCGATCGACAGCGGGGGGCCACCCATCCATTGATCACCAACTGCCCCCGGCCTATTGACCTTCCATTCACCTGCGCCGATCCTGCATGAACCCATACAGGCGGCTCGGGGAGGCGGCACCCATGGCAGGTGTGGTGGAACGGCACTCGATCGACGTCGTCCCCGACGAGGAACGGCACGGGCGCCCCTTCAGCCAGTTCACGCTCTGGCTCGGCGCCAATCTCCAGATCACCGCCGTCATCACCGGCGCGCTGGCCGTCGTCTTCGGGGCGAACGCCTTCTGGTCGCTGATCGGCCTGCTGCTCGGCAACCTCCTGGGCGGTGCGGTGATGGCCCTGCACGCGGCGCAGGGCCCCCGCCTGGGGCTGCCACAGATGATCACCTCGCGCGCCCAGTTCGGCGTCCGCGGCGCGGTGGTCCCGCTCGCGCTGGTCATCGTGATGTACCTCGGGTTCTTCGCCAGCGGCACCGTACTGGCCGGTCAGGCGGTCGGCCGGCTCACCCACCTCGGTGAGACGCCCGGCATCGTCCTCTTCGCCGTGGTCACCGCCGTCGCCGCCGCCGTCGGCTACCGCCTGGTCCACGTCCTGGGCCGGATCGCCGGCCTCGTCTGCGCGCTCGCCTTCCTCTACCTGGGCGCGCGCCTCCTCCAGCGCGCCGACCTCGCCGATCTGCTCCACGACCGCGGTTTCGGCCTGCCCGTCTTCCTGCTCGCCGTCTCCCTGTCGGCCTCCTGGCAGCTCGCGTTCGGCCCGTACGTCGCGGACTACTCGCGCTACCTCCCGCGCCACACCTCGGCGCGCGCCACCTTCTGGTGGACGCTGTCCGGCTCGGTGCTCGGCGCGCAGTGGTCGATGGCCTTCGGCGTACTGGCGGCGGCCGCCGCCCCCGCCGCCTTCGTGGGCCATGAGGTCACCTACCTCGTGGGCCTCGGCGGCACCGGTCTGACCGCCGCGTTCCTCTACTTCGTCATCGCCCTCGGCAAGCTCACCATCAACATCCTCAACACCTACGGCGGCTTCATGTCGCTGGTCACCAGCGTCAGCGGCTTCCGCCGCCCCGGGGCGGCCGGGAGCGGCACCCCCACGGTCTCGCCGCGCGCCCGGTCCCTCTACATCGCCGGAATCATGGTCGCCGGCACCGCCGTGGCCCTGCTCGGCAAGGATTCCTTCCTCTCCTCGTTCAAGGACTTCCTGCTCTTCCTGCTGACCTTCTTCACCCCGTGGTCGGCGATCAACCTCGTCGACTACTACCTCATCTCCAAGGAGCGGTACGACATCCCGGCGCTCGGCGATCCGGCCGGCCGCTACGGCGCCTGGAACGCCGGAGCCCTGTCCGTCTACGTCCTCGGCGTCCTGGCCCAGTTCCCGTTCCTCGCCACGCACTTCTACACCGGCCCCCTGGTGGCACCGCTCGGCGGCGCGGACATCTCCTGGCTGATCGGCCTCGCCGTCCCGGCCGCCCTCTACTGGGCCGTCGCCCGCCGCGACACGGCACGGGTACCGGATCCGGACGGCCCGGCGGACGGGCGGGAGGGGGCGGCGGCCCCCGCCGGATTGGGGGGTTAGCCCTACTGACCTGCCACGCTGCCGCCCGTAATCTCAGCAGCATGGCGACACACGACCCCGACCTGAGGAAAGAACTCGACGCGACCCTCCAGACACGCAAAGAGCTGGGGCCGGAGTACGAGTCGGAGCTGGTGGAGTCCTTCCTGGAGAAGCTGGACAAGTCCGTCGACCAGCGGGTGCGGCGGCAACTGGCCGAGCAGCAGATGCAGGTGGCGCGCGGTGCGTCACCGCCCCGGCGCGGCGACGGCCCGGCCGGCGGCGGGGCGGGCTTCCCCGCCGGTGGCTTCGCCGAGCGGTTCGCGGTCGCCACGGTCTCGCTGGTGCTGGCCATCCCGCTGTCCGCGATCGCCGCGGTGAACGCCGGGCTGACCGGGCTGCTCATCTCCTGGGTCGGCATCCTCGGCGTCAACGCGGTGCACAGCGTGGGGCTGCGGAACCTGCTGCGGCCCCGCGCGCCCCGCGCAGACGGCGAGTGGGACTGACCGCACCGGGAGGCCGGTGAGCGGGGGCGGAACGGAGAGAGCGCGGGGCGGCCAGTCGGTCGGGCGGGTGCCCCGGCGCGGCGGCGGGAGCCGGGAAAACAGCGGCGGGAAGGGTGTTGCGGGGACCACCGCACCCCGGCGGACCGGGGGCGGGACGACGGCGGTCCCCGCAAGGGACGCGCACCGGGTCAGGGCCGGTCCCGCGTCCCGACGACCGTGGAGTCCGGGAGCCGCTCCGGAGGTCCGTATCGCCGTGGTCTTCACTGTGCCGGACGAGTGTTAAGCCCGTGCTGCGCGCACGTGACGCTTACGTGCGCCTTGCGCCGACGGCCCGTTCCCTGACGGTTACTTGACACCGGACCGGGTACGGAAGCGCATGGCCCGAACCGGCGCTTCCCGGCGGATCCGGGCGGCGCCGGGCCGTCCGACACGCACCGCCCCGGACGGGTCCCGCTCCCGCGTCCACCGGCGGGCGGGCGACAAGATCGCCTCAGGGCCCCGGCGCCCGGGGCCACGTAAGCCCGATGACTCCATGGCCTCACGGCCCCGTAAGCCCGACGGCCCCGCCGGCCTGTCACCCCGGCCGCCCAGCCGTCCGACCCGAAGGAGACCACATGCCCACGCCCCCGCTGACCGGTGCCGAGCTGGATTCCGCGCTGGCCGGCCTGCCCGGCTGGTCCGTACGGGACGGCAGCCTGACGGCGACGTTCACGGCGGACCGGACGGCGGTGCCCGGCCTGTACGCGGCCGTCGCCGCCGCCGAGGACGACGCCAACCACCACGCCGCGATCCGGATCCTCTACGGCACGGTCTCGTTCGCCCTGAACACCCATGACGCCGGGGGCGCGATCACCGGGAAGGACACCGCCCTCGCCACCCGCATCACCGCGCTCGCCGCGCAGCACGGGGCGAGCCCGGCCCGCTGACACCCCGCCCGGTCCCGGCCGGAGCCGGGACCGGGCGACCGGCGCACCCGGCAACCCCCTACTTGGCCGCCCGCGCCAGAAAGGCCAGCAGGTCCTGGCGGCTCACCACGCCCTTCGGCTTGCCCTCGACCAGCACGACCGCCGCGTCGGCGCCCTCCAGGACCGCCATCAGATCGGCGACCGGTTCGCCCGAGCCGACCTGCGGCAGCGGCGGGCACATGTGCTTCTCCAGGGGGTCGCCGAGCGATGCGCGCTGGGTGAACAGGGCGTCCAGCAGCTCGCGCTCGACCACCGAGCCGACGACCTCGGCCGCCATCACATCGGGGTGCCCGGCGCCCGGCTTGACGATCGGCATCTGCGAGACGCCGTACTCGCGCAGCACCTCGATCGCCTCGCCGACCGTTTCCTCCGGGTGCATGTGCACGAGCGAGGGCAGGGCGCCCTCCTTGTGTTCGAGGACATCGCTCACCCGCGCCGCGGTGCCGCTCTCCTCCAGGAAGCCGTAGTCGGCCATCCACTCGTCATTGAAGATCTTGGAGAGGTAGCCACGGCCGCTGTCGGGCAGCAGGACGACCACCACATCGTCCGGGCCGAGCCGCGCGGCGACCTCCAGACCGGCCACCACCGCCATCCCGCAGGAGCCGCCGACCAGCAGCCCCTCCTCCTTGGCCAGCCGCCGGGTCATCTGGAAGGCGTCCTTGTCCGAGACCGCCACGATCTCGTCCGCGACCGTACGGTCGTACGCGGTCGGCCAGAAGTCCTCGCCGACGCCCTCGATCAGATACGGGCGCCCGGAGCCGCCGCTGTAGACCGAGCCCTCCGGGTCGGCGCCGATCACCTTGACCCGGCCCTCGCTCGCGTCCTTCAGATAGCGGCCGGTGCCGCTGATGGTGCCGCCGGTGCCGACGCCCGCCACGAAGTGGGTCAGCCGCCCGTCCGTCTGCTCCCACAGCTCGGGGCCGGTGGTCTCGTAGTGCGAGCGCGGATTGTTCGGGTTGCTGTACTGGTCGGGCTTCCAGGCGCCGGGCGTCTCGCGCACCAGGCGGTCGGAGACGTTGTAGTACGAGTCGGGGTGCTCGGGGTCCACGGCGGTCGGGCAGACCACCACTTCCGCCCCGTACGCCCGCAGCACATTGATCTTGTCCGTCGACACCTTGTCGGGGCACACGAAAATGCACTTGTAGCCCTTTTGCTGGGCCACGATCGCCAGCCCCACACCGGTGTTCCCGGAGGTCGGCTCGACAATGGTGCCGCCCGGCTGCAACTCGCCCGACTGCTCGGCGGCCTCGATCATCCGTACCGCGATCCGGTCCTTGACCGACCCGCCCGGATTGAAGTACTCGACCTTTACCAGGACGGTGGCCTGGATTCCTTTGGTGACGCTGTTGAGCCGCACCAGCGGGGTATTGCCGACAAGCTCAATCATCGATTCGTAAAACTGCACGGTGGTCTCCGCGGTCGGGGGCACGCTGTCCTGCGCCCATCCGACCAGCCTATTGCCCGTGTCCGGAAGAGGTCCGGTGCGTTGCGTTCCGTGCCCGACGGGGCAACAACCTGTTGTACGGATGCGGAGCACGGAATCCGGGCGCGGAACCGGCGGAGATCCGCCGGGTACGGCTGCCGCGCACGGGCCCCGGGCAAAGGCATCGCGTACGGCCTCCGGGGACGGGCCCGGCTCCGGAGTTCCCGTCGACCGGAGAGCGCCGCGGCCGGCCCGGCCGCGGCGCACGCACTGCACGGGAAGGTGCCCGGCCTATGCCGATGACGATGTCCAGGGCGAGGGTGGCACGGCGGATCGCGACCGCCGCCGCGGTCGGCGGCGGCGGGGTCGGGCTGCTCGGGGTCGCCGCCGCCGGGGTGCTGCTGACCGAGGTCCGGCTGGCCCGCCGCACGGTCGGCAACTCCAGCGACACCCCGCCCTGCGCCGACGGCCGCTACGGCGCCGCCTTCGGCCACCGCACCGACCGGCCGCCGCTGCGGCTCGGCTTCCTCGGCGACTCCACCGCCGCCGGCCAGGGCGTGCACCGCGCCCACCAGACCCCGGGCGCGCTGCTCGCCTCCGGCCTGGCCGCGCTCGCCGAACTGCCGGTGGACTTCCGCAACGTGGCGCTGCCCGGCGCCCGGTCCGACGATCTGGAGCGCCAGGTGGCGCTGCTGCTGGCGGACGGTGACACGGTCCCGGACGTCTGCGTCATCATGATCGGCGCGAACGACGTCACCCGCCGGATGCCGCCCGCGCGGTCCGTACACCATCTGTCCGAGGCGGTGAGCGCCCTGCGCGCGGCGGGCTGCGAGGTCGTCGTCGGCACCTGTCCCGACCTGGGCACCATCGAGCCGGTCTACCAGCCGCTGCGCTGGGTGGCCCGCCGGCTCTCCCGGCAGCTCGCGGCCGCCCAGACGATCGGCGTGGTGGAGAGCGGCGGCCGGACGGTCTCGCTCGGCGCGCTGCTCGGCCCCGAGTTCGAGGCGCGGCCGCGGGAGCTGTTCGGCCCGGACAACTACCATCCGTCGGCGGAGGGTTACGCCACCGCCGCGATGGCCCTGCTGCCGACGCTGGGCGCGGCGCTCGGCCTGTGGCCGGAGGACGAACGGCCGGAGCCTGCCCGCCACGAGGGCATCCTGCCGGTCGAGCAGGCGGCCGCGGAGGCCGCCGCCGAGGGCGGTACGGAGGTCGCCGCCACCCGTACCCCCTGGGCGCTGCTCAAGCACCGCAGGCGCCGTCAGCTGCCGGCCCCGGAGACGGCCCCGGGTCCACCGGTGACGCAGTAGGCGCCCCGCACCCACCGTCCGCCCCCGCCCACGCACCCGCCCCCGCACCCACCGTCCGCCCCGCCGCACACCTACATAAGCGCCCGCTTAGAAAAGAGTCCCGCATCACAGCGCGCACCCCGTGACCTCGGCACTACGTACGGGTAACTTCCCTCACAGTCCGCCCTCTTCCCGCCCTCAGGAGCCGTGATGCCCGAAGCCGTGATCGTCTCAGCCGCCCGCTCCCCGATCGGCCGCGCCTTCAAGGGCTCGCTCAAGGAGCTGCGTCCCGACGACCTGACCGCGAAGATCATCGAGACCGCCCTCGCCAAGGTCCCCGAGCTGGACCCCGCCGACATCGACGACCTGATGCTCGGCTGCGGACTGCCCGGCGGCGAGCAGGGCCACAACCTCGGCCGCATCGTGGCCGTCCAGATGGGGATGGACCACCTCCCCGGCTGCACGGTCACCCGCTACTGCTCGTCCTCCCTCCAGACCTCCCGGATGGCGATGCACGCCATCAAGGCGGGCGAGGGCGATGTCTTCATCTCGGCCGGCGTCGAGATGGTCTCCCGCTCGGTCAAGGGCACCTCCGACGGTATGCCGGAGACCCACAACCCGCTCTTCGCCGACGCCGAGGCCCGCACCGCCGCCCGCGCCGAGCAGGGGGGCAGCGACTGGCACGACCCGCGCGCCGACGGCCTGGTCCCGGATGCGTACATCGCGATGGGCCAGACCGCGGAGAACCTCGCCCGCCTCAAGGGCATCACCCGCCAGGACATGGACGAGTTCGGCGTACGGTCCCAGAACCTCGCCGAGCAAGCGATCAAGAACGGGTTCTGGGAGCGGGAGATCACCCCCGTCACGCTCCCCGACGGCACGGTCGTCAGCAAGGACGACGGTCCGCGGGCGGGGGTCAGCATGGAGGGCGTCCAGGGCCTCAAGCCGGTCTTCCGCCCCGACGGTCTGGTGACGGCCGGCAACTGCTGCCCGCTGAACGACGGCGCCGCGGCGCTGGTGATCATGTCCGACACCAAGGCGCGCGAGCTGGGCCTGACCCCGCTGGCCCGCATCGTCTCCACCGGCGTCTCCGCCCTCTCCCCCGAGATCATGGGGTACGGCCCGGTCGAGGCGTCCAAGCAGGCGCTGGCCCGCGCCGGCCTGTCGGTCTCCGACATCGACCTGGTCGAGATCAACGAGGCGTTCGCCGCCCAGGTGATCCCCTCCTACCGCGCCCTGGGCATCGACCTGGACCGCCTGAACGTCAACGGCGGCGCCATCGCCGTCGGCCACCCCTTCGGCATGACCGGCGCCCGCATCACCACCACCCTGATCAACTCCCTCCAGTGGCACGACAAGCAGTTCGCTCTGGAGACGATGTGCGTGGGCGGCGGCCAGGGCATGGCGATGGTGCTGGAGAGGATGAGCTGAGCCGTAGCGGAGGGTAGGGGCCGGGTGCGAGGAACGAGTGCCCGGCACCTGCCCGCAGCGGAGGCGAAGCGAAGCCCGACCGACAAACCCGTGCGGCTGAGCTGAGCCGTAGCGGAGGGTAGGGGTCGGGTGCGAGGAACGAGTACCCGGCACCTGCCCGCAGCGCAGGCGAAGCGAAGCGCGACCGACAAGCCCGCGAGGATGAGCTGAGCCGCAGCGGAGGGTAGGGGTCGGGGAGAGAAGAGCGGCCGGGCGCACCACACGGCCCCAACTCCCCCTCCGCACACACCCTTCGCTCCCGTCCAGGCACGCACAGCGACCCCGCGTGATGCGCGTCACCCAAGTAACAAGATCGCGACCGAATCTCCCCCAGGATTGTGACCAATCACCTGGGGGAGTCGTGTTCTCGCAGGTCAAAAGGGGGACCCCGGGGCGCACCGGGCCCAAAGCCCCCCTCATTTCAGGACAAAGCGCACTGTGAACGGTCGCCGTCGACCGTCAGGCTGAGGTAGGAAGTCGGGGGACATTCTGCTATCAGGAGTACGCCAGTGAGCGAGCGCGTCGAGGGAACCACAAACAGGTGCGCGCCCCGCGCCTACGGGGCAGTCGAGCGAAGCGGGGAGGACGCATGAGCCTCATCACCCTCGTCCTGCTGGTGGCCGCGGCCCTCGCCGTGGCACTGGGCGCGGCGGCCCTGCACACCGTCCGCGCGCTGCGCCGCCAGCTCACCGACCTGCACGCCGAGCTGATCGCCGCCCGCACGGACACCACCACCGCCACCGCCGGTGCGGCCATCCCGGCCGCCCGCGCCACCCCGGTCGCCGAGACGCCGCTCGCCGATATACGTGCCGCCGTCGCGGACGCGCTGGCCGAGGAGCGGGAGCGCGAACTGGCCGAGGCCCGCGCGTTCTGGGCCGCCCAGGAGGCCCGGGACGCCGCCGACGCGCCGTCCCTGCTCGGCGGGCTGATCGGCATCGGCGAGGAGGGCCCGCTGGACGCCCGCGCGGACGGGCGCGAACTGTCCGAGCGGCTCGACCTGGACCGGCTCGACGGCCAGCCGTTCCTGCCCCGGCAGGCGGACCTGGCCGGTCTGGAACCGCTGCTGGGCCCGGACGCCCTGGAGCCGATGGGCGCGCTGGAGTCCGTCGAGGCCCTGGAGGCCCTGGACGGACCGGAGTTCGGGCCCGTCGAGGAGGCCGAGTCCGCGGAACTGGCCGCCGCCCGCCGGCGCCACCCCTCGCACCCGGAGTTCTCCCCCACCCCCGTCATCGGCGACCACGAGCGCACCGTCGCGCGCCTGGAGGAGCTGTCCCGGCAGGGCACCCCGCTCGCGGACGTGCGCCCCGGCCCGCTGGGCACGCTGGACGTCTATGTCTTCACCGACGGCACCACGCTCTGTCTGACCCCCGGGCACCGCGAGACCGCCGAGAGCGTCGCCGCCGCACTGCGCGCGGGCCACCACCCGGTGCTGCTGGGCGGCTCCGGTGTCTCCGGCGCGTACGCCCTGACCTTCGCCTGGGGCGAGGGCCGCCAGGAGAGCGTCTACATCCTGGCCGACCGCGTCATCGCCTCGCTCTGACCCGGCCGACCGCGGCGCACGGAGCGGAATCCGGCCGTACCGGGCACGCCCGGCCCGCGCTGCCGTACCGGGCCCCGCGGTACGGGCGCCGCGTCGACGACACGCCCTAGCAGCGCTCCGCCGCCTCCCGCACCCGCCGCACGGCCTGGGCCAGTTCCTCGGCGGGGGCCCATTTCGCGTCCTCGGCGGGGGTCGCGTCCGCGTCCCGCAGCGCCTCGACGAGGTCGTGGCCGGCCACCGCGAGCTGGTCGCCGACCGCGAACATGCCGGCGTCCGGCAGCGTGTACAGCGCCCGTCCCGGGGACTCGATCCGCTGCGCGCGTACCGCCAGTTCCCGTGCCAGCGCGAGCCCTTCGGCCGCGGCGCCGCGGCCGAGCGTGCTCTGCGGCAGCGCCCGGAGGCGGTCGGCCAGGGCGTCCACGGCATTCTGCAAAGGCATCACGTCAAGCACCTGGCGAGCCTATGCGCCACCGCGGGGTGGTTGCCAACGCCCGAACGCTCGGGCACGGTGGGCTGAAGGACCCGCACCGACCGCGTCCGGAGGCGCCGATGTCCCAGCTCTTCTCCGAAGAGACCCACCGGAACCTGCTCTCCCGTATCCCCCAGTGCACCGGCCGGGAAGTCGCCGACTGGCTCCGCACCGTTGACGAAGGCCCCGCCCTCCTCCGTTTCGACGAGAGGGTCAGCTGGCTGCGCGGCGCGCACAACCTGGCGTACGGACACGCCAAGGCGATCGTCCACGAGCACGACCTCAGGCGCGCCGCCCGCAAGCGCTGACCGCGCGATGCCGGGCCGGGACGCCGAAGGGTCCGCGGGCGCTCTGCCCGCGGACCCTTCTTACGACCGCTCGCGTGCGGTCTCTCCCGACTCGGCTCGGACGACCCGGTGCCGCCCGGTTCGTCAGTCGCGCAGGATCGAGATCAGCCGCAGCATCTCCATGTAGATCCACACCAGCGTCAGGGTCAGGCCGAACGCCGCCAGCCAGGACTCCTCACGCGGCGCGCCGTAGGCGATACCGTCCTCGACCTGCTTGAAGTCCAGCGCCAGGAAGAGCGCGCCGAGGACCACGCCCACGATGCCGAAGAGGATGCCGAGGCCACCGCTGCGGAAGCCGAGGCCGTCACCCCCGCCGAACACCATGAACAGCACGTTGACCAGCGACAGCAGCACGAAGCCGAGGGCGGCGATCATCACGAAGCGGGTGAAGCGGGCGGTGACCCGGACGATGCCGGTCTTGTAGGCGATGAGCATGGCGACGAACACCGCCATGGTGCCCAGCACCGCCTGCATGGGGGCGCCGTTCATCTTCGGCAGATCGTTGATGAACCCGCTGAGCGCGCCGAGGAAGAGGCCCTCCAGCGCCGCGTAGGTCAGGATCAGCGCCGGCGACGGCTTGCGCTTGAAGGACTGGACGAAGCCCAGCACCATCGCGACAAGGCCCGCGCCGATCGCGAAGCCGAGGTTCTCGGTCAGGAAGAGCCAGCCGACGGTCGCGCCCGCGATCACCGTGCCGAGCGTCATGCCCGTGCGCGCGACGACATCGTCCATCGTCATCGGACGCGTCTGCGGCGTGTACTGCGGCGGTGCCTGGGTGGCGCTCTGCTGGCCCTGGGCGTAGGGATTGGTCGCGTACGGGTTCGCACCGGCGTACGGGGTCGCGGTGGGGCCCCCGGCCTGCGGCGGCGCGTTGAAGCCCGCGTAGCCGGTGTCGCGGCTGAACCCCCGACGCGAGAAGACCGGGTTGCTGCTCCTCATCTCACTCCTCCATGGCCGCCCTGCGCGGCCTTGACGCAAGCGTAATGGCTTGGCAAAGACGCGTCCCTACTTCTCCAGCAGGATCTTCCCCTGACTTCCCGGAACCGCGGAGCGCGAATCAGCTACGTGGAGTACGTACGGGAACGCGCAGAGGTGCCCGGCCGGTCAACCCGCACGGAAAAGCCGGCGAGCCGGCATGAAAAAGCCCACAAATGGCCCATCAGTTGTCCGGAACGCAACCGAAACGCGGCCCGGTCCGTCCTCTCTCCCAGCCGGGCGCATCTCCGGCGGCCGGAGCCGTCGGCGGCCGACGCCGCGGTCGTGAACCGCGCACCGGCACCCCGCCCCCACCTCACTCTTCCGTCACCACGGGTGGCGATCCGGGCGCGAATGATCCACGGGTCGCAGGGCGGGATAAGGCTATTCTGGCGGGATACCAGCAGCGAGAAGAGGGTTGAGGTGCCTGTGCCTGACGTCTCAGTAGTCGTCATTGTCTACAACGACGCCGACCGGTTGCCGACCGCTGTCCGGTCCGTACTGGACCAGACACTCCGGGACGTCGAGGTGGTGATCGTCGACGATTGCAGCACCGACAGTTCCTTCGACGTCGCGCAGCGCCTGGCCGCCGAGCACTCCGGGCGGGTACGGGCCTTCCAGCTCCCGGAGAACAGCGGTGCCGGCGGTGAGCCCCGCAACCTCGGTATCCAGCACACCACGGGGCAGTACGTGATGTTCCTGGACAGCGATGACGTCCTGGAGGTCAACGCCTGCCGGAACATGCTGGAGGCCGCCGAGGAGACCGGTTCGGACATCGTTTCCGGGCTGTGCGTGCGGCTGCACAAGGACACCCGCAACCAGAAGCGCGACGAGTGGTACTCCTGGCTGTACTCCACCACCCGCACCCTGGAGTCCGTCACCGAGCTGCCGGACCTGTTCGTCTGGGACACCCTGTCGACGAACAAGTGCTATCGCCGGGAATTCCTCATCGAGAACGATCTCCGCTTTCCCAAGGGGATGTTCTACGAGGACCTGATGTTCATCGCCGACGCGTATCTCGCGGCGAAGCGCATCACGCTGATCCCCAATCAGGTGTACTTCTGGCACGTCTTCGCCAAGTCCGCCGTGAAGTCGGTGACGAACCGACGGCACGAGATGACGAACTACACGCACCGGCTGGAGATCCACCGGCGCATCGACGCGCTGCTGGAAGAGCGCGGGCTGACCGAGATGAAGCTCGCCAAGGACGTCAAGTTCCTCAAGCACGACCTGGTGCTGCACCTGCGCGATCTGCCCTTCCGGGACGAGGCGTACCGCCGCGAGTTCGCCGAGCTCTCCCGCGAGTACCTCGCGAGCATCGCGCCCGAGGCGTACGAGCGGGTCCAGCCGATCCAGGCCATCTGCGCGTACCTGCTCCAGCAGGGCGACTGGGACAACCTGATCCCGGCGGTCGACACCCTCATCAACCGCGACAAGGTCTCCTCGCCGCTCGCGGAGCACGACGGCCGGATCTACTGGTGCGACGGCCACTTCGACGACGCCTTCGGCCGCTCCGTGCTGGACGTCACCGAGGTCGGCTACCACGAGAAGCCGGTCAACCGGCTCTTCCTGCGCAACCAGCTCACCTCGTTCGCCGAGTCCGGCACCACGCTGTCGCTGGCCGGCCGGATCACCAACCCGCTCGGGGTCATCCCGCCCGGTGCGAAGCTCAAGGGCGAGCTGGAGTTCAGCGCCCGCCGGCGCAGCCTCCAGTCCTTCCGCTTCCCGGTCCGCACGCTGCGGCACGAGGGCGACACCGTCCACTGGGAGACCGCGGCGGACATCACCGCGCGGCTGCGCCCGCTGGGCATCGTCGACACCATCTGGGACGTCCGCCTGGCGCTGGACGTCGACGGGGTGCGCACCACCACCCGGCTCACGGTCGCCGACACCGATCTGTCCGGTGACCCGGTGCAGGTGCGGCCGCGGCTGACCCGGATGGTCGCCGACCACTTCGCGCCGCACGTCTCGGCCAAGGGCCATCTCGCGTTCCGGCTGGTGAGCGAGAACCCCAACAGCGAGCGCGTCCAGGAACTGATCACCCGCGGTGTGCAGGGCAAGCCCGGTGCGCTGGCCAAGACCGGCTACCGCAAGGCGAAGGCACTGCGGAAGACCCTCACCTCCGGCGACAACAAGCTCCGGCTGTACCACGAGGTGTTCAGCCGGCTGCCCGTCAAGAAGCGCACCGTCGTCTTCGAGAGCCACCTGGGCAAGCAGTACAGCGACAGCCCGCGCGCCCTCTACGAGGAGATGCGCCGTCAGGGTCTGGACTTCGAGGCGATCTGGTCCTACAGCGGCTCCCCGAAGGAGTTCCCCAAGGACGCCACCCTCGTGAAGCGGTGGTCACTGCCGTACCTCAAAGCGCTCGCGCAGGCCGAGTTCTGGGTGGACAACCAGAGCTACCCGCTCAAGCTGACCAAGCGCCCGGAGACGACCTATATCCAGACCTGGCACGGCTCGGCCCTCAAGAAGATGGGCTTCGACCAGCCGTCGCTGAAGGCCACGACGCGCGGCCAGCAGGCGGAGCAGCAGCGTTCCCTGGACCGCTTCGACCGCTTCCTGATCCGGTCCGAGCACGATGTACGGACCCTGGCCAAGGCGTTCCGGCTCCAGGAGAAGACGCTGCTGCGGGTGGGCTACCCGCGCAACGACGCCCTGGTCCGGGCCCGGCAGAAGGAAGAGTCCCTCGGCCACCGGGAGCGCTCGGCGCTCGCCGCCAAGCTGGGGATTCCGGACGACAAGACCGTGCTGCTGTACGCGCCGACCTTCCGCAAGGCCGGCGGCCGGCACGGCCGTTTCGAGCTGCCCTTCGACGTGGAGCGCTTCGCCGACGAATTCGGTGACCGCTATGTCCTGCTCGTACGGTCGCATTACCTGAATCACGTCGTCCTGCCGCCGACCGTGCAGGGCCGGGTCATCGACGTATCGGCCCACCACGATGTGACGCCGCTGCTGGAACTCGCCGACGCCCTCGTCACGGACTACTCCTCGGTGATGTTCGACTACGCGCTTCTCGACCGGCCGCTGGTGTTCTTCACCTACGACTACGACGAATATGTGCACGAGGGCCGCGGTACGTACTTCGATCTGCTGGCGCATGCGCCCGGTCCGGTGGTCCGCACCGAAGACGATTTCTGCGAGGCCGTCAAGTCTCTGGATACCCAGGCCCTGGAATACGCGACGGCCCGCCAGGAATTCGTCGCGAAGTTCGGTGAATTCGACCGGGGTGACGCTGCGCAGAGCATCGTCAATCAGTTCTTCGCGCAGTGGAGCCGTTGATGAGCAAGCCGAACGCCGCCGAGCCGCGGGACATCTTCTTCGTCTCCAACAGCCTGAACGAAATGGGCGGCATCACCAGTTGGTCGCACCAGATGGCGCGCCTGTTCAGTGAGCGGGGCCACCGGGTGCACGTCATCGGTGTGGTGCCGGCGCCCGCGGGACGGGTGCACGAACTGGGCGACGACCTGCCGTACCGGACCACCACGCTCTACGCCGCGCATCCGCCGAGCGTCCGGCCGGTGCGCGGGCTGAAGGACAAGCTCAACCTCGTCGAGCAGCGCCGCCGCGCCGCCCGGGAGGCCGGGATGCACGAGCAGGCGGCGAAGCTCAGCGCGCTGTTCCGCGCGGCCGGGCCGGGCGGCGTGCTGATCGTCACCCAGGTGTGGGCGATGGAGTGGGTGGCGCTCGCCGACACCGCCGATCTGACGGTGATCGGTATGAGCCACGAGTCGTTCGCCACCTGCCGCAAGTCGTCCCGCTTCCAGCGTGTCAAGAGGTTCTACAAGAACACCGACCGGATGCTGACGCTCACCCGGGAGGATGCCGATCACTGGATCCGCCAGCGGATGGACAATGTCGGATTCATGCCGAATCCGCTGCCGTTCTTCCCCGAGGTCCCGTCCGACCGGTCCAAGAAGCGCGTGGTGAGCATCGGCCGGCTGCACGAGGAGAAGGGCGTCGACCTGCTCCTGGAAGCCTGGGCGCAGACCGCGCCGCGCCACCCGGACTGGACGTTGCGCCTCTACGGTTCCGGCGAGGAGGAGGCGGCGCTGCGCAAGCAGGCCGCCGAGCTGGGGATCACCGGCAGCGTCGAGTGGATGGGCCGTACCGGCGATGTCCCCGGGGCGCTGCGCGAGGGGTCGGTGTTCGTGCTGAGCTCGCGCGGTGAGGGCTTCCCGCTGGCGCCCATGGAGGCCATGGCCTCCGGCCTGCCGTGTGTGGCCTTCGATGTCGCGCCGGGTGTCCACGAGATCATCACGGACGGCGAGGACGGCTTCCTGGCACCGCCCGGCAACATCGCCGAGCTCGCCCGCCATCTCGACACCCTGATGTCCGACAAGGACCTCCGGGACACGATGGGGCAGGCGGCGCGCGAGAACATCCAGCGGTTCTCCACCGACGAGATCGTCGGCCGCTGGGAGGGTCTGTTCGCGCTCGTGGACCGCTGACCGGACACCGTCCGGTGAGGAGGAGGGGCCCCGGCTTTCGCCGGGGCCCCTCCGCGTATGTCCGGGGGGGCGCGCGCCCGCGGCGCCCGGCCGGCGTGCGGCGCGGGGGCACACCCCGGTGCGGGATTCAATAGAAAATGGTCGTCATATGCCCGCAATGCCCGCGACCGGGCAGGAATTCGGGATTCCGCCGAACTCACGCGCACGTTTGCCATCGATCTGTGCCCGGAGCCGGACTTGAACCGGCACGGCCCGTAGGCCAGCGAGGTTTAAGCTCGCCGTGTCTGCATCCCACCATCCGGGCCAGGGACTCCCAGGCCACCCCAATGAGGGCAGCACGAGCGTAGCCCGCAGCGCACCACGCGGTTCGGCCGCGCATCCCGAGGTTGTCTTATTTTATTGGCAACTGAGGGTGCATCAGCGACCGGTGCAGGCCCCCGACACATGCCTTTCGCTCACCTCCCCGGCGGCGCCCGGGACGAAATACGTGCCCGAATTGACGGAAAGTCGCCGTACGCCCCGCATCCCCGCCGGGCTCCCCGCGGATCCTGCGCCGCGGCCCGCGCGGCCGGTCCGGGCATCAGGGTTCCTCTCCTCCCCAGGGATGACCACGCGGCATGCGGATACGCCCCAGGGATAGCGCAGGACGGGCACAGGGTCTGACGTCCGTGCCGCCTTTCCTGACCCACGATGGGAACAGTCCTTTTCCCGGCCCGCGCGGCCACCCCGGATCGGCTGATCCCTCGTCCGACAGGAGTCCTCCCCCGTGACCACCATCCCCTCCGGCGTCTACACCGCCCCCCGCACCACCGCGGTGGCCGCCCGCGCCACGGATCTCTCCAAGGTCTACGGACAGGGTGAGACCCAGGTGGTCGCCCTGGACGCCGTCTCCGTCGACTTCCGGCAGGCCGAATTCACCGCGATCATGGGCCCCTCCGGGTCCGGCAAGTCCACCCTGATGCACTGCATGGCGGGTCTGGACTCGATCTCCGGCGGCTCGGCCCGGATAGGCGAGGTCGAACTGACCGGTCTGAAGGACAAGAAGCTCACCCAGCTGCGGCGCGACAAGATCGGCTTCATCTTCCAGGCGTTCAACCTGCTGCCCACGCTGACCGCCCTGGAGAACATCACGCTGCCGATGGACATCGCCGGCCGCAAGCCGGACCGCGCCTGGCTGGACCGCGTCGTGGAGACCGTCGGCCTGGCCGGCCGCCTCAAGCACCGCCCCAGCCAGCTCTCCGGCGGCCAGCAGCAGCGCGTCGCGGTCGCCCGCGCACTGGCCTCCCGGCCCGAGATCATCTTCGCCGACGAGCCCACCGGCAATCTCGACTCCCGCTCCGGCGCCGAGGTGCTCGGCTTCCTGCGCAACTCCGTGCGCGAGCTGGGCCAGACCGTGGTGATGGTGACGCACGACCCGGTCGCCGCCTCCTACGCCGACCGCGTGATCTTCCTCGCCGACGGCCGGATCGTCGACGACATGCCCAACCCGACCGCCGACCAGGTGCTGGAGCGGATGAAGGGCTTCGACGCCAAGGGACGCACGAGCTGACCGGCAGCAGCCACCCGCACTTCGGACCTCTCCTCCAGGACTGACTGACTCATGTTCCGTACCGCCTTGCGCAATGTCCTCGCGCACAAGGCCAGGCTGCTGATGACCGTGCTCGCCGTGATGCTCGGCGTGGCTTTCGTCTCCGGCACCCTCGTCTTCACCTCGACCCTCTCCGACGCCCTCAAGAACAGCGCCCAAAAGGGCTACGACCACGTCGACGTCGTCATCCAGCCGCACAAGTCGGACAAGACCTCCGGCAACCCCGGCGCCGCCGCCCTGCTCGACCAGCGGCTGCTCGACCAGGCCGCCCGGGTGCCCGGCGCCGCCTCCGCCACCGGCACCGTCTCCGGCTTCACCGCCATCGCCGACAAGGACGGCAAGCTGATCGGCGGCGGCTTCTCGACCCGCGGCGGCAACTACTTCCCCGGCCAGGACGGCAAGGACGCCCGCTACCCGCTGCGCGACGGCGTCGCCCCGCACGGCACCGGCCAGCTCGCGCTGGACGCGCACACCGCGGACCGGGCCGGCTACAAGGTCGGCGACACCGTCCGGATCTCCGTCGACGGACCGGTCCGCGAGGTCAAGCTGACCGGCGTCTTCACCACCGACGACGGCGCCGTCGCGGCCGGCGGCAGCCTCGCGCTGTTCGACACCGCGAGTGCCCAGAAACTGTTCGCCGCGCCCGGTGAGTTCAGCGAGATCGATGTCCGGGCCGCGCCGGGCACCTCCCAGGACGCGCTGAAGACCGCGGTCGACAAGGTGCTGCCCAAGGACGGCGCCGAGGCCACCACCGGCAAGCAGCTCGCCGACGAGCAGGCCACCAGCATCGCCCGGAGCATGGACAGCATGACGACCGCCCTGCTGGCCTTCGCCGGTATCGCGCTCTTCGTCGGCATCTTCATCATCGCCAACACCTTCACCATGCTGGTCGCCCAGCGCACCAAGGAGCTGGCGCTGATGCGCGCGGTCGGCGCCAGCCGCCGCCAGGTCACCCGCTCGGTGCTGGCCGAGGCGTTCTTCGTCGGCGCCATCGCCGCGGTCGCGGGGCTGGCCGTCGGCATCGGCATCGGCGCCGGCATGCGCACGCTGATGAACGCCACCGGCGCGAAGATCCCCGACGGCCCGCTGGTGGTCTCCCCGACCACCGTCCTCGTCTCGCTGGGCGTCGGCATCGTCGTGACCGTGCTGGCCGCCTGGCTGCCGGGCCGCCGCGCCGCGCGGATCCCGCCGGTCGCCGCGATGAGCAGCGTGCACGCCACCGCCACCACCAAGTCGCTGGTGGTCCGCAACACCATCGGCGCGGTCTTCGCCGGCGCCGGTATCGCCGCCGTGCTGGTCGCCACCGGTATGGCCGACGGCAAGGCGACGATGGCGCTGGGCGCGGCACTGCTGGTGATCGGCGTGTTCATCCTGACGCCGCTGCTCTCCCGCCCGCTGATCGCCCTCGCCGCCCCCGTGCTGCGCGCGTTCGGCATCTCCGGCACCCTCGCCCGGCAGAACGCGGTCCGCAATCCGCGCCGTACGGCCGCCACGGCCTCCGCGCTGATGATCGGGCTCACCCTGATCACCGGCCTGACGGTGATCGCGGGCAGCATGCAGAAGAGCATCGACAAGATGGCGACGTCCGCGCTGAAGGCCGACTACGTCGTCTCGATGGCGAGCATGACGCCGCTCTCCCCCGAGGTGGCGAAGACGCTGAGCGGCCTGCCCGAGGTGACCGCGTCCAGCCCGCTGAGCTACTCCCCGTCCCGTATCGGCACCGACCAGCAGTCCCTGACCGGCGTCAACGGCAAGGACATCGGCAAGCTGACCCAGCTCGACTTCTCCCAGGGCTCCCTGACCGGCCTGGGCGGCGACAAGGCCGTCGTGGACGAGACCACCGCCAAGGAGAAGGGCTGGCGGACCGGCTCCACCTTCCCGGTGACCTTCCAGGACGGCAAGCAGGGCAAGCTGACCGTCTCGGGTGTCTACACGGGCAACCAGATGTTCAGCGGCATCATCGTGGACAACACCGTCCTGGCGCCGCATCAGAAGACCAGCTTCGACAACCAGGTGCTGGTCAAGACGGCGGACGGCGCCACCGACGCCACCAAGGACGCGCTGGCCAAGGCGCTCGGCAAGAACCCGGCCATCGCCATCCAGGACAAGAAGGACGTGTCCGACGGTCTGGCCCAGATGTTCAGCACGCTGCTGAACATGCTCTACGGTCTGCTGGCCATGGCCGTGATCGTCGCGGTGCTCGGTGTCGTCAACACCCTGGCGATGTCGGTCTTCGAACGCTCGCAGGAGATCGGCATGCTGCGCGCGATCGGCCTGGACCGGCGCGGGATCAAGCGCATGGTGCGCCTGGAATCGCTGGTGATCTCGCTCTTCGGCGGAGTGCTGGGCATCGGCCTCGGCGTGTTCTTCGGCTGGGCCGCCGGTGAGCTGGTCAGCGGTTCGCTCGCCACGTACGAGCTGGTCCTGCCCTGGGGCCGGATGGGCCTCTTCCTCGCGCTGGCCGCGGTGGTCGGGGTGCTGGCCGCCCTGTGGCCGGCCCGCCGTGCGGCGCGGCTGAACGTGCTGGCGTCGATCAAGGCCGAGTAACCGGCCGGGGGCGGCGGACGCGGTACGCCCGTCGCTCCCGCCCGTACCGCCAAAGGGCCCCGGGACCACGAACGTGTCGTGGTCCCGGGGCCCTCCGCCGTACGGGTCCGCCCTCAGCCCTGCCAGGCGCGCGCCCGCAGCGGCAGACCGGCCGCACCGCTCTGCGGGGTGCGCACCGCGAGGACCTGGTTGACCCCTATCCGGTTGCGCTCGAAGGAGAGCGCGGACGCGGCCATGTAGAGCCGCCACACCCGGGCCCGTCCGCGCGAGGTCAGCCGGACCGCCTGCTGCCAGTGCTGCTCCAGATTGGCGACCCAACGGCGCAGCGTCAGCGCGTAGTGCTCCCGGATCGCCTCCACGTCGCGCACCTCGAAACCGGCGTCCTCCAGCGCGCTCGTGGTCCGGCCGACCGGCGCCAGCTCACCGTCGGGGAAGACATAGCGGTCGATGAACTCGTCGACCTGGTAGGCGTCCTCGTCCGCCAGCGGCCGGCGGGCGATCTGGTGGTTGAGCAGCCGTCCGCCGGGCTTGAGCAGGGCGTAGAGATCGGCGGCGTACTCGGCGTAGCGGGCCCGGCCGACGTGCTCGGCCATGCCGATCGAGGAGATTGCGTCGAACGGCTCGTCGTGGATCTCTCGGTAGTCCTGGACCCGGATCTCGATCCGGTCGGTGAGCCCGGCCTCGGCGACGCGCTTACGGGCGTAGGCCGCCTGCTCCTCGGAGAGGGTGATGCCGACGGCCCGTACGCCGTATTCGCGGGCGGCGTGCAGCACCATCGAGCCCCAGCCGCAGCCCACGTCCAGCAGCCGCTGGCCCTCCTGGAGGCCGAGCTTGCGGCAGATCAGGTCGAGCTTGTCGCGCTGGGCGTCCTCCAGGGTGGCGTCGCCGCCTTCGCCGGTCGCCCAGTACGCGCAGGAGTAGACCATCGACGGGCCGAGCACCAGCGCGTAGAAGTCGTTGCCGACGTCGTAGTGGTGGCTGATGGCCGCCCGGTCGCGCAGCAGGGTGTGCAGCGGGCCGCGCCGGGGCCGGGCCTCCTCGGCGGGCGGCGCCGGCGGGATCGGGAGGCCGCCCAGGGACAGCAGTTCCTTGGCGGCGGCGCGGATCTCGGGCCGGGCCAGGGCGCGCAGCACAGCGGCGCGCGGCGGCTTCGGGGCGGCGGTGCCGCGCTCCCAGATCAGTCCGGCGAGCAGGTCGAGGGCTTCGTAGAGGTCGCCTTCGACGTCGATGTCGCCGGCGACCCAGGCGCGGGCCAGGCCCAGCTCGCCCGGTTTGAAGACCAGCCGGCGCAGCGCCCGGCGATTGCGGATCACCAGAGTGGGTGCCCCCGGAGGGCCGGACTCGCTGCGGTCCCAGGCGCGGATACGGACCGGGAGCGGGGCTCCCAGTACCTCCTCAGCGAGCTTGGTGAGCCGTCCAGCGGCGTCGGCCATGTCGCACACCTCCGTGTTGACGAGTGGGGCAAAGAAGTTTCACCCACCACGTAACGCCAATTGGGCGCCGATATAGTCCCGTTCGCACGTAAGAGAACAACAAACCCACGGTGGCGCGCCAGAGCGGACACGCCAAAGGGCGCCCGCCCCACGGATGGCGGACGCCCTTCGGGCTGGTCGGAGTACCCGACCGGAGTTTCGGGCCGCGGATAACGGCCGGAAAGTCAGGAAGCCTTGGCCTTCGGCTTGTCACCGGAACCGGCCGCGGCCGCCGGGGCGGGGGCCGGCTTGGCCGCCTCGTAGAACTCCTCGCGGGGGTTCTCCATGGCGCCGAGCGAGACGACCTCGCGCTTGAGGAACATGGCGAGGGTCCAGTCGGCGAAGACCCGGATCTTGCGGTTGAACGTCGGCATCGCCATACCGTGGTACGCGCGGTGCATGTACCAGGCGAGCCGGCCCTTGAGCTTGATCTTGGACTTGCCCACGACGATCATCGCGACGCCCTTGTGCAGGCCCAGACCGGCGACCGCGCCCTTGTTGGCGTGGCTGTAGTCCTTCTGCGGGAAGCCGCGCATCCCGGAGATCACGTTGTCGCCGAGGACCTTGGCCTGACGCAGCGCGTGCTGGGCGTTCGGCGGGCACCAGGCGTTCTCGTTGCCGGCCTTGCGGCCGACCAGGTCCGGCACCTGCGCGTTGTCGCCGGCCGCCCAGATGTAGTCGGTGCCCTGCACCTGGAGGGTGGTGCCGGTGTCCACGTGGCCGCGCGGGCCCAGCGGCAGACCGAAGCGGGAGAGCGCCGGGTTCGGCTTGACGCCCGCGGTCCACACGATGGTGTTGGAGTCGACCTCAAGGCCGTTGTTGAGCACGACATGGCCGTCGACGCAGGAGTCCATACCGGTCTTGAGGTAGATCTCGACGCCGCGGCCCTCAAGGTGCTCCTTGCCGTAGGCACCGAGCTTCGGGCCAACCTCGGGGAGGATCTTGTCGGCGACATCGACCAGCAGGAAGCGCATGTCTTCGCGCTTGACGTTGTTGTAGTACTTCGCGGCGTCGCGGGCCATGTCCTCGACCTCGCCGACGGTCTCCGCGCCCGCGAAGCCGCCGCCCACGAAGACGAAGGTCAGCGCCTTGCGGCGGACGTCCTCGTCGGTCGTGGAGTCGGCCTTGTCCAGCTGCTCCAGGACGTGGTTGCGCAGGCCGATGGCCTCTTCCACGCCCTTCATGCCGATGCCGTTCTCGGCCAGGCCGGGAATCGGGAAGGTCCGGGAGACCGCGCCCATCGCGATGACCAGGTAGTCGAAGGGCAGCTCGTACGCGTCACCGACCAGCGGGGCGACCGTGGCGACCTTGCGGTCCTGGTCGATGGTGGTCACCCGACCGGTGAGCACCTCCGCCTTCGGGAGCACGCGCCGTAGCGGTACCACGACATGGCGGGGGGAGATGCTGCCGGCCGCAGCTTCAGGGAGGAAGGGCTGGTACGTCATGTACGAGCGCGGGTCGACGACCGTGACAGTCGCCTCGCCGTACCGCATCTTCTTGAGGATGCGGCGCGCCGCGTACAGGCCAACGTACCCACCGCCTACAACGAGGATCCTGGGACGCTCCGTGGTGCTCATGCAATCGAGTATCCACCCCCACATGGAGGGTCGCTCGTGAGCCCCTTCACAAGGATCGGAGAGGCATCTGCTACACTCCGCCGCCGCCGTGACCGACGCCATAGCGCCTATGGGGAACCACCTGATCACGCGAGGCGTTGGTGACCCCCGTTGATCAGGGATTGCGGGTGCGCCGACCACTGGACCACTGGCCGGGTAGGGTCGCTCTTAACACGCCCGAAACCACACTTTTCCCGCTCGGACGGGACCTAGGACCTTCGAATGAGGGCCGGAAGGCTGGTTTCTTCGCTCATCCGGCGCCTTTTTCATGTGAAGGATTTCACGAACTTTCTTCCCGGAAGCCGTCTGCCGGGCCCGGGAGCGGCTTCGCACCCGGACCCGGCAGCGGCGTGGACCCCGTGAAAACCCCTAGCCGACGCGGGCGTACATGTTGGGGTTGTAGTACGAGAAGGACGAGACCCGGACGTTCTTCCCCGGCCGCGGTGCCTCCAGGTACTGGCCGTTGCCGAGGTAGATGGCGACGTGGTGGATCCCGTAGGACGAGCCGCTGGACGACCAGAAGACGAGGTCGCCGCGGCGCAGCTGCGAGCGGGAGATCGGCGTCCCGGCGCGGTACTGGGCGTCGGCGACCCGCGGCACCGAGATGCCGGCCCGCCGGTACGCCTGCTGGACCAGACCGGAACAGTCGTAGGAGTTCGGCCCGTTGCCGCCCCAGGAGTACGGCTTGCCGAGCTGGCTCATCGCCCACCCGATGGCGGACTCGGTGCCGTGCCGCGACGGCGTGCCCTTGCCGCTGGAGCCGGAGCCGGCGGAACTGCCCGAGCTGCCCGAGCTGGCGGAGCCCCCACCGGTCGCGCCGGACTTACCGGTCCGGGCCTCGTAGACGTTCCGGTGGCTGGTCCACCACCACTGGCCGTTGCGCTGGTACCAGTACACCCGGTCGGTGGCGTCCCAGCCGGACCGGCCGCGGAAGGTCGGTGAGGTGTTGTGACCGGAGGACGAAGAAGAAGAGGCAGACGAAGACGACGACCCCGACGAGCTGGGGCGGGAGGCGCTGCTGTTGCCGGTGTAGCGGTCGTACTTCGACTTGTAGCTGGTCCAGCGCCATTCGCCGGCGCTGTTCTTGAACCAGTACTTCGTGCCGTCCCAGCCCGCGTGGCTCGGCGCCGGTTCCGCGCTCGCCGTGCCCGCGCCCGTACCGACCAGCACCGCCGCGCCCACCGCCGCGACGACGGCACCGCGTACGGTGCACCGCGGCCGGTGGCCGCCGTACTTGTCGGCGACCCGGGCCCCTGTACAGAAGCCGCACGAGCAGTCGGTCGGCGCCTCCTCGGTGAATTCCGGTATCCGCATGCGTGACCTGTCTTTCCCTGAGCGCTGGCTCAGCTTTCGGATGTCGCGCTGCCGCGCGCCGTATAGAAGGCCACCGTCAAGTCCTTGACCAGGGCCTTCCGTTCGTAGTCGTCGAGTTCGACGAGTCCCCGTGTGGTCAGCCTGCGTACGGTGTCGTCCACCGCGTCGACGACCGAGGTCAGCACGCTGTCCCGGTGCTTGGCGTCGATCGCCGCGATCTGGCGGCGCTGCATGGCGCCCGCCACCTCAGGCGCGTACTCGATGCGGGTGGGCTGCGCGGAGAAGACCTCGATACCGACCGGCCGGCAGTCGGCGGAGAGCATCCGGGTCAGCGCGTCACCGACCGCCTCCGCGTCCCGCAGGGTGGGGGTGGTGGCCGGACCGGGGCGGACGGGCTCGTGGAAGGCGTCCGCCGGGGCCTGCGAAAGCACCCGCGCCATCGCGGCTTCCACCTGTTCGCGCAGGTAGTCGGCGTGGTCCTCGACGGCGAGCAGCGCCCGCGCGGTGTCCTTGACCCGCCAGACGACCATCACGACGGCGCGCAGCTGCGCACCGTCCGCGTCCACGGCCGGCATCGGCTCGCTGCGCCAGTGCCGCAGCCGGACGTCCACCCGGCGGCGCAGCAGCATCGGGCTGATCCACAGCAGGCCGGTGCGCCGCACGCTGCCCCGGTAGCGGCCGAACAAGCTCAGTACCCAAGCGCTGCCGACCCGTCCGCGGGTCAGCCCGCCGAAGGCGAGCAGCGCCAGCGCGGCCGCGCCGCCGACCAGCCCCCACTCCCAGCCGCGCAGCCGGCCCGGTCCCATGACGGGCAGGCCCAGACCGCGCACGAGCTGCTCGGGCATCACGCCGCGCCGCCACAGCAGCGCCGCACCGCCCACGAGCGCCAGCAGGCCGATGGCGATGGCGAGCCAGCCGGACAGCGAGGGGCCGCGCCGCTCGGTCAGGGCGGGGTCCGCCGACGGGGACCGGCGGACCGTTGTCCGCGTTTCGCCGCCGCCCGCCGCTGCCCCGCCGCCTCCGGCCGGCCGTCCGGTGTCCCGGTTCGCGGGCCGGGACGGCTCCCGCCGCGCCCGCTCCGCGGTGCCCCCTTTCGCGCCCGTCCGTCCGGTGCGCGGCGCCGGTTCCTCGGCGCGGCCGCCGTCCACGGGTCCGGGTGCGCCGCGGCCGGTCCGCTCCGCCGTGTCCAGCAGTCCGTTGGCGGCCGCGATGCCCGCCACCGCGACGTCCGCGGCCGCCGGGCCGGCGCCCCGCGCCGCCACCCCGGCCGGCTGGGCCACCGCGCTCCGGACCTGGGTCTCGTCGTCGAACTCGTCCCGGAAGGGCAGCCCGGTGTCCACGTCCAGCAGCGGCACGAGCACCCGCGGCTGCTCCGCGGTGTGGTCCTCCGTCCCGGGGGCGCGCCGCGCCCCCGCTCCCCCGCCGTCCGCTGACCCCTGCGCCGCTCCCTCGCGGAAGAGCTTGTCCATCGGGATGCCGTCACCGCGCCATACGTTGTACGGCCGCGTCGGCTTGGCGGGTGCGGGCGCCGACTCACCCTCGTGCTGCTCGTCGTCGGGTATCGATGCCATCGTCCGCTCCGTCGTCGCAAGAACCGCGGCGAGGCCGTGGGGGCCGGGTAACCGTGCGCAGCCGGGCCGGACGGGACCGGACGGCAGGATGCCCGTGCCCTTCCGGGGCGCTCGGCTCCCGATTGCCTCCACGACCGCGCTGCCCTCTCAACTGCCTTTAGATGTCGCCTTTTGACTGCTCAAAAGATGACTAGAAGTCACTAACGAGATCTTTACAGAGCAAACCGGGCACGCAAGCTGCCAAAGGTCCCGAGATGAAGGGACTTTCGGCCCGAGAAATCGCGCGTTGTCATGCGCTAGGCAGCCGCGGGCCCCACCGCCCGCACGCGCACGCAAAACGCCCCCGGCGTGGCGGCAATCTCCGTCACACCGGGGGCGTTACCCTTCGTCCCGCATTCCGGCCACCGTGCCCCCACGGCGCACCGGACGAACTGCTACGAACTACAGAGACGCAGGTCAGTCCTGCTCTTTACGATCAGCCCGCGCTGCCGCCGCGCCCGGGGCGGCCGACTCCTCCGCCGCTTTGTGGGCGATGCCGTCCACCATCGCCTCCGAGGCGCCACTCGCGTCACGCGCCAGCTCCCACGTGTACACGCCGGCGCGTACATTGCCTGCATGGCTGAGAGCACCGTGACCGTACGGGAAGCCCGCGCGCACCTGGCGGACCACATCAACCGTGCCGAGCAGGGCACGCCTACGGTGATCACGCGCAACGGCGTGCCGGTGGCCGCCGTGGTTCCGATCGCGGACTTCGACGCGCTGGAAGAGGCGGCCGATGTGTTGCTGGCCCGGGAGGCGGAAGCCGTCCTCGCCGAGGACGGCCCGACCGTGACCATGGCCGAGCTGCTGGCAGACCTGTTCGCCGAGCGCGCCGAAGACGCGGCGTGAAGTACGCCTTCCGGTGCACCACCGCGGCCCAGCGACAACTGCGAGCCATCGACCGGCCCGCCGCCATGCGCATCCTCGCCGCACTGACCGCGCTCGGCGACGATCCCTACCGCGAGGACGCCGACGTCAAGAAGCTCACCGGCCCCTCGGGGCTCGACCGGCTCCGGGTCGGCAACCACCGGATCGCCTACCAGGCCGAGGGCGGCGAACTCATCATCCTCGTCGTCAAGGCCGGCGATCGGCGCGACGCCCACCACAACATCTGAGAAGCCGGCCGCCGATGCCCGAAGGCTCCGGGCCTCGGCGGCCGGTGGGTCACGCCTCGTCCAGTGCCGCGTGCCAAGCGATCCCGTCAAGAATGTCGTGCTCGCTGACGACGACCTCCTCGGCGCCTACCCGTTCCATGATCGACAGCAGGACGAGCGCGCCGGCGGCGATCACATCGACCCGGCCCGGGTGCATCACCGGGTTCGCGGCCCGCTCGGCGTGTGTGGAGGTCAGCAGGTCGCCGGTGATCTCCCGGACCTTCGCCAGGGAGATCCGGGAGTGGTGGATGGCCGCGGAGTCGTAGTGGCCGAGGCCCAGCGCGATGGCGGCGACGGTGGTGACGGACCCGGCGAGACCGACCAGGGTGGCGGCCTCGCTCAGCGGGACCGTCTCCTCGGCCTGGTCCAGCGCCGCGCCGATATCGGCCTTGATGGCGGTGATCTGGCCGGGCGTCGGCGGGTCGCTGATCTCGCCGTCCCGCAGCAGATGCCGCTCGGTCATCCGTACACAGCCGACGTCCACCGAGCGCGCGGCCCGTACGGAGCGTCCGCCCAGCACGAATTCGGTCGAGCCGCCGCCGATGTCCACCACCAGGTAGGGCAGCTTCAGGTCGGTGCGGCCGGCCAGTTCCTTGGTGGCGCCGGTGAAGGAGAACTCCGCCTCCTGGCCACCGGTGATCACCTCGGGCTCGACGCCCAGGATCTCCAGGACCCCGTCGACGAACTCCGCGCGGTTCTCCGCGTCCCGGGAGGCGGAGGTCGCCACGAAGCGGATCTTCTCGGCGCCCAGGCCCTTGATCACCGCGGCGTACTCCCGGCAGGCCGCGAAGGTCCGCTCCAGCGCCTCGGGCGCCAGCCGACCGGTCCGGTCCACGCCCTGGCCCAGCCGGACGATCTCCATCCGGCGGTCCAGCTCCCGGAGCTCACCGGTACCCGGATCGACGTCCGCGACCAGCAGCCGGATGGAGTTCGTACCGCAGTCGATGGCGGCGACCCGCTTCACCTGACGTCTCCTTCGGGGGTGTCCTGGCCTTCCGGTGTGTCCCGGCCTTCGGCGGTGTCCCGGCAGGGGGACACGCACGGCCCCTTCTTCCACCACTCCGGCAGCATCGCGAGGGCCTCGTCGCCGAGCGGGTTGACGCCCGGCCCGGCCGCGAGCGAGTGACCGACCAGGACGTGCAGGCACTTGACCCGGTCGGGCATCCCGCCCGCGCTCGGGAAGCCCTGGAGCACCTCGATGGCGTCCCGCCGCCGGACGTAGTCCTCGTGGGCCGCGCGGTAGGCGGCGGCCAGCTCCGGGTCGCTCGCCAGCCGCTCGGTCATCTCCTTCATCACGCCGTTGGCCTCCAGCGTGCCGATCGCGGAGGCCGCGCGCGGGCAGGTGAGGTAGTAGAGCGTGGGGAAGGGCGTGCCGTCCTCCAGGCGCGGCGCCGTCTCGACGACATCCGGCTGCCCGCAGGGGCAGCGGTGCGCGATGGCGCGCAGTCCGCGCGGCGGGCGGCCGAGCTGCTCCTTGAAGGCGGCGATGTCCGCGGCGGTGGGCTCGGTGGGCTCGGTCTGGGGAGGGGGGGTGTCCATGTGCGCTTTCGGTGAGGTCGGTGGGGCGGCGGCGGGCGTTTCGGGCGGGTGGGACGGGCGCTGCGGTCGGGACCGTACTCATGCCACGGTACGCAGGTGACGGTACGGGCTACCCCTTGTCGGCGGTGTCGGTGCCTTCCCACAGATTCTCGTACCAGGGACGCCGCGCCGCCTCCGGCCCCTTGTGCGCCGTGGCGGAGCGGGAACCGTCCTGGACGATATAGCCGGTCTCCCCCGGCATGACGTAGTGCAGATGCCGGCGGGCCTGCTGCCGGACGTACTCCGGGTCCTGCCAGCGGGCCTTCTGGTCCCGCAGCCGGTCCAGCGCCTCGCCCGCCTCCTGGGCCTTGCGGCGCTGTTCGGTGATGTCCGAGCGCTGCGAGATGTACTGCCTTATGGGGTAGGCGAGGACGACGACCAGCGAGCACATCACCAGGGCCAGCAGCGCGGCGCGGCCGGTGAGGCGGTTGCGGCGGGGCGGCCGGGCGCGCTGGACGCGGGCCGCGGCCTGCTCACCGAGCGCCTTGAGCCGGATCGCGGTCGAGAACCGGTCCGCGGGCACATCGCCTCCCCTGGATCGCCGGGCCTCGGGACGGCCGGCTTCCTGACACCTACGCGCCGGTCCGCTTCCGTGCCGAGGTGCCGAACCGTCCGGAAACAGAGCCGTCCCCGGCAACGGTACGGGACCGTCGCCGGGGACGCTTCGAGGTGCCGCGCCGCGGCTCCCTCAATTGGCTCCGGCCGTGCTGAGCCGATCAGCTCGCGGGGCGCGTGCCTACTCGGTTCGCGGGGCGCGCTGTACTGATTCGGTTCGCGGAGCGCTGTGCCCAATCAGTTCGCGGAGCGCTGTACTGCTTCAGTTCGCGGAGCGCTGTACTAATTCAGTTCGCGGAGCGCAGTACCCAATCAGTTCGCAGAGCGAAACCGGGGGAAGGCGGAGCGGCCGGCGTAGACCGCGGCGTCGTCGAGGATCTCCTCGATGCGCAGCAGCTGGTTGTACTTGGCGACGCGCTCGGAGCGGGCCGGGGCGCCGGTCTTGATCTGGCCGCAGTTGGTGGCGACGGCGAGGTCGGCGATGGTGACGTCCTCGGTCTCACCGGAGCGGTGCGACATCATGCACTTGAAGCCGTTGCGCTGGGCCATCTCGACGGCGTCCAGGGTCTCGGTCAGCGAGCCGATCTGGTTGACCTTCACCAGCAGCGCGTTGGCGGAGTTCTCCTCGATGCCACGGGCCAGCCGCTCGGGGTTGGTGACGAACAGGTCGTCACCGACGAGCTGCACCTTGGCGCCGAGCTTCTCGGTGATGACGTGCCAGCCGGCCCAGTCGTCCTCGAACAGCGGGTCCTCGATGGAGACGAGCGGGTAGTCCGCCACGAGCCCCTCGTAGTACTCCGTCATCTCGGCGGCCGAGCGCTCCTTGCCCTCGAACTGGTACTTGCCGTCCTTGTAGAACTCGGAGGCGGCGACGTCCAGCGCGAGCGCGATGTCCTGGCCGGGGGCGTAACCGGCTTCCTTGATGGCCTCAAGGATGAGGTCCAGGGCGGCGCGGTTGGAGTCCAGGTTCGGGGCGAAGCCGCCCTCGTCACCGAGGCCGGTGGACAGGCCGCGGGACTTCAGGACCTTCTTGAGGGTGTGGTAGACCTCGGTGCCCCAGCGCAGCGCCTCGGAGAAGGACTCCGCGCCGATCGGGGCGATCATGAACTCCTGGATGTCCACATTGGAGTCGGCGTGCGAGCCGCCGTTCAGGATGTTCATCATCGGGACGGGCAGGACGTGCGCGTTCGGGCCACCGAGGTAGCGGAACAGCGGGAGGTCACTGGCCTCGGAGGCGGCGTGCGCGACGGCGAGCGAGACGCCGAGGATCGCGTTGGCGCCGAGGGAGCCCTTGTTGTCGGTGGCGTCCAGGTCGAACATCGCCTGGTCGATCAGCCGCTGCTCGGTCGCGTCGTAGCCGACGAGCTCCGGGCCGATCTGCTCGATGACGGCCAGTACGGCCTTCTCCACGCCCTTGCCCTGGTAGCGGTTCGGGTCACCGTCGCGGAGCTCGATGGCCTCGAAGGCACCGGTCGAGGCGCCGGACGGGACGGCGGCCCGGCCCGTGCTGCCGTCGTCGAGGCCGACCTCGACCTCGACCGTGGGATTACCTCGCGAGTCGAGAATTTCGCGGGCTACGACGACGTCGATGGACGGCACGTTGTCTCCTTCATGAGTGTCTGGAGTTCTCCGGCACGAGCCTAACGGCCTCCGGCGCCTTCACTCGCCGTCGGCCCGCTCAGTGGGACGAAAACCCGCGAAAAGAGGCCCAAAGGCCCAGTTCACAGGACGTATGGGCGCAATGTTCGCTGAGCGGGGAAAAGCCGGGAGATGCCGAGGTCGGCGCGGGCCCAAGGGGCGGCCCGGCGGCGGGGACGGGAGCGGGCCGGGCGGACGGCCCCCGGGTACGGCGAAGCCCCGCCGCGGCGCGTGGGGGGGGATGGCGCGCCGGACGGGGCGGTCTCGCGGAAGGGTGGTCCCAGGGACTCCCGGACGGGCGGCTCGTGCGTACCGCCGTACGCACGGACCGCCGCGGTCATCACGAGCCGGTGGGGTCCTCGGAGTTCCCGGTGCGGGGAACGGCTCAGATGCTGAGCTGCTGGCCCGGGAAGATCAGGTTCGGGTTGCCGCCGATGACCGACTTGTTCGCGGCGTAGACGGACTTCCAGTTGGTGCCGTGCGCCTTGGCGATCTTGGCCAGGGTGTCGCCCGACTTCACGGTGTAGTTACCGGTGCTGTTGGACGTCTTCGGGGCCGTCCAGGTCCGCTGCTGCTGCGGGGCGGGGGTGCTCTTCGCCGTGCCCTGCGACTGCTTGCGGGTCTCGGACTTGGTGGTGCTCTGCTTCTTGCTCTTGTACTGCTTGTGCTGGGTGTTGCTGGAGGTGTCGACGTTGGCGGCCGCGCCACCGGAGCGCAGGTTGCCGGCGCCGGCGCAGCCCCAGGCACCCGGGCCCTGCATGGCGAGCAGCTTCTCGGCGACGGCGATCTGCTGGCTCTTGGTGGCCAGGTCGGCGCGCGGGGCGTACTTGGTGCCACCCGCGGCGGCCCAGCTGGAGTTCGAGAACTGGAGGCCACCGTAGTAGCCGTTACCGGTGTTGATCGACCAGTTGCCGCTCGACTCGCACTGGGCGACCTTCTCCCAGGTGGCGACCGAGGCGGCCGAGGCGGAGGTGGCGCCCATCATCGGGACGGCCACCGCGGCACCGGCGACGCCGGCGAGCGTGGCGACGCGGACGGCCTTGGACGGGCGACGGTGCTTGGCCTTGTTCAGCATTCGATCGTTTCCTCACCGACGCCTACGAGGTGAGCTGTCGGGTTCGGGCCATGTGAGTTGCCCGGCCGTGTGTGCTTCACACATGGCTTCACCCCAAGCCGGTTGACCCGCTTTCACGGGCGGGGCCGGCGCTTACCTTGGTTCCCCCGCTCCTGCCTTCGGCGCTTGCGCGTCGACTGTCCTTCGGCCACCGGCAGGATTCGGCGTGTGATCGAAGAGCCCGCTTTGGCGAGCGGTCCTGACCGTAATCAGGAAACCCCGGATGGATCAAACCCCACCTTCTGAGCCAAGTTGACCATTTTTGATCACGACTTGCTTACGTTCTCGCAGGTGGGGCCCGGTATGGAATCTGTGGCCGAGTCAGACGCCGCGCCTCGAAACGAGAGCCATGTCTCACTTTCGCCAAAAGGGGCAAAGTCGCCCTAACTACCTGCTCCATGCCCGAGATCGAGGTGCTGGCCGGGCTGGATGAGGTCCGCGTCGGCGCCGATGACGTGCTCATTGCGGTCGTAGAGGGCGGGCCATCCGCCGGGCAGCTCCTGGTGCTCGGCGATGGCTGACAGGCTGTCACCCGGGCGCACGGTGTAGTCGCCGGCCACCGGGGCCGCACGGTGCGCGTCACCACCGCGCGAGGCATGCCGCCCGGCCGACCTGCCGCCGTCATCCACCTCCCCCGCGACGCCCGTACCCAGTTCCGCCCCGGCATCGCCCGTACCGCCGCGGTGCTTGCCCGTACCGGTCGTCCCGGACGACGGCGCACCGGCCTCCTCCGCACCCCCGCCGCCCGACGGGCCGGTGGAGTGGGACGGTCCGCCCGGCTTCGCCGAACCGGTGGGCTTCGGCGCCTTCGGGGCGTCCGACGGGCCGGCGGAGTCCGGCGCACCGGGGGCCGACGACGACGACGAGGGCGACGTGTCGGAAGTGCCACTGGAAGGCCCGTGGGAGGAACCTCCGGCGGATCCACCGGAGGAGCCCGGAGAACCCGCAGACCCCGAAGAACCCGCAGTATCCGACGAACCGGTTGAACCAGATGTTTCAGACTTTCCGGATTTACCGGATTTACCGGAAGAGTCCGACGTACCCGACGGTGCGGGCCGTGACGGGCTCGCGCTGCCCGGGTCGACGCCCGGCGCGCGGCCGTCCTTCTTCAGTCCGGCCTCCGCGGCACAGTGCGACCAGACGCCCGGCCCGCGGGCGTCCAGGATCGTCTCGGCCACCGCTATCTGCTGGGCGCGGCTGGCGAGGTCGGGGCTGGAGGCGTACGCCGTGCCGCCGTACTCCTCCCACAGGTCCTGGGTCAGCCCGAGGCCGCCGTAGTGGCTGCTGCCCACGGCGCTCCACACCCCGCCGCTCGCGCACTGCGCGACGCGGTCCCAGGTAGCGGTGTCGGCGGCGTGCGCGCCGCTCGCGGCGAACAGGGGCAGCGCGATCCCCGCGCCGGTCACCCCCGCCGTGACAAAGATGGCCGGTGCCTGACGGGGGCGACGGTGTCGGCCGTTCCCGGAGCGCATGCGGTTGCCTTTCGAGCGACGGTGGAGTTGTCCGGCCGGCCGCGGCGGTCGACTGCCGGTACGGCAATTCACCGGTTCGTCGCTTCGGCCGATCGGGTGGTGCGGTCGATCGGTGAAAGGTAGCCGGGGTCACGGGCCGTCACAAGTCGGTTTGACTTCCGCTCCCCGCCCTAAAGGGCGGGGATTCCTGCCACGGTCGTTTGACCGTCTCGGTGGGTTCCTGCTTCACCGCGCTGAGCCGGTACGAGCACCGGTCTTATCCGCGCTCCACAGGCTGACACCGCCAGTCCGGCGGCCTTGGCGACGTTGACCGCCGCGTTGATGTCCCGGTCGAGGACGGCTCCGCATGCCCTGCACACCCAGACGCGGATGTGCAGGGGCTTGGGGCCGTCCTTGACGCCGCATTGCGAGCAGACTTGAGAGGTTGGCTCGAACCGGCCGATGCGTACGAAGGTGCGCCCGTACCGTGCGGCCTTGTACTCGAGCATCCCTACGAACGCCGACCATCCGGCGTCGTGGACGGACTTGGCCAGGCGCGTACGGGCAAGCCCCTTGACCGCCAGGTCCTCAACGGCAACCGCTTGGTTCTCACGGATGATCGTCGTTGAGAGCTGGTGGTGGAACTCCCGCCGTGCGTCGGCCACCCGTGCGTGAGCGCGGGCGACCTTCAGCCGGGCCTTGGTCCTGTTGTTGCTGCCCTTGGTTTTGCGGGACAGGCGTCGCTGTTCCTTCTTGAGCTTCTTCTCGGCGCGGCGCAGGAAACGAGGAGCGTCGATCTTCGTTCCGTCCGAGAGGATCGCGAAGTGCGACAGGCCCAGGTCGATACCAACCTGGGCATCCGTCTCGGGCAGGGCCTCGTCAGGGTCGGTCTCCACGACGAAGCTCGCGAAATACCTGTTGGCGGCGTCCTTGACCACGGTGACCGTGGACGGCACGGAGGGAAGGGCGCGGGACCACTTGACCCGCACATCGCCGATCTTCGGCAACGACAGACGCCCGCCCGTGGTGATCTTCCACCGTGCGTTCGCGGTGAACCTGACGGCCTGCCGGTTGTCCTTGCGGCTCTTGAACCGTGGTGCGCCCATGAGCGGTCGCTTGCCCTTGAGCCCGTCGAAGAAGTTCCGGTATGCGGTATCCAGATCCCGCAGAGACTGTTGCAATACCACAGCCGATACCTCACCGAGCCAACCACGCTCGTCGGTCTTCTTCGCGTCGGTGATCAGCAGCTTCGACAGGTCCCCGGTCTTCGGGAACGGCGCACCCTCCGCACGGGCGGTCTCACGAGCGCGAAGCGCATCGTTGTAGACCACCCGCGAGCACCCGAACGCCCGCGCCAGCGCGGAACGCTGAGGACCGTTCGGGTACACGCGGAAGCTGTACCTGAGCTGCATGATCAGCACCGTACCAAGTTGGCTTATGGCCGAGTATCAGAACATCTGCACTGGCAGATACCGTGTTTTCGTCCTCCATGCCCATTTGGTTTTCGTGACGAAGTACCGGCACAAGGACTTCAAGGACGCGCGCCGCGTGCGAGGATTTTGAGTGCGAGCTGGTGGAGTTCAACGGCGAGAACAACCACGTGCATCTGCTGGCGAACTTCACGCCGAAGGTGACCCTGTCCAAGCTGGTCAACAGCCTCAAGGGCGTGTCCTCTCGCAGGCTCCGCCAGGAATACCCGGAACTGGTCCGGCATTACTGGCGGGCACAGAGTCTGTGGTCCGGCTCGCACTTCGCCGGGCCGGCGGGCGGCGCCCCGCTGTCGATCGTCCGCCAGTACATCGAGCAGCAGAACCACCCACTCCGACCCGCGGGTCAGAGCACTTCTCAGAATCGCTTCACCACCGGACTAAAGCCCGGTGCACTGCGAATAGCCCCGGTAGCGGGGATCACGCGAAGGTCACATCACTGACGGGCCGTCATATGTCTTCCCGCTACGGCCGGGTCGGCTCCGTCGCGGAGCGCGCTCCCTCGGCCGCCTCCGGGGTGAACGCCACCGGCAGGGTCCGCAGCCCGCGCATGATGAGGCCGCCCCGCCACCGCAGGTCGTCCGGGTCCGCGGCGAGCCGGATGTCCGGCAGCCGGGTCAGCAGGGTCGCGAGGGCGGTCTGCCCTTCGAGCCGGGCCAGCGGCGCGCCCAGGCAGTAGTGGATGCCGTGCCCGTAGCCGAGGTGCGGATTGTCACGCCGGGCGAGGTCGAGGGTGTCGGGGCCGGTGAACCGGGCGGGGTCGCGATCGGCGGCCGCGAGGACGACGAGAACGGGGTCGCCCGCCGGAATGGTCCGCCCGCCGATCTCCACGGGTTCGGTCGCGTACCGCCAGGTCGCCAGCTCCACGGCACCGTCGTAGCGCAGCAGCTCCTCGATTCCGGTGGTGAGCAGACCGGTGTCGCCGGCCGCCAGCGACTTCTGGAGCAGTTCTCGCTGGTCGGGCCGGCGGAGCAGCGTGTGGAGGCTGTTGCCTATCAGGTTGACGGTGGTCTCGAAACCCGCGAACAGCAGCACGAAGCACATGGCCGCGGCCTCGTCCTCGGTCAGGTGCTCACCGTGGTCGCTCGCCCGTATCAGCCCGGAGATCAGGTCGTCGCCGAGGTCCGCGCGCTTGCGGTGGATCAGCTCGGCCAGGTACGTCCGTATCTTCTTCACGGAACGGGCGACCCCGCCGCGCGGCCCGCCGCCGTGCCGGATCATCATCCCGGCCCAGTCCCGGAAGTCGTCCTGGTCCTCGCGCGGGACGCCGAGCAGATCGCAGATCGCGTAGATGGGCAGCGGGAACGCGAACTCGTGGATGAGGTCCACCTCGCCCCGCGCCGCGAAACCGTCGATCAGGCCGTCGGTCAGCTCCTGGACGCGCGGCGCGAAGGCGGCGACCCGGCGCGGGGTGAACGCCTTCGACACCAGGCGGCGCAGCCGGGTGTGGTCCGGCGGGTCGATGTTGAGCAGATGCGTCATCAGGTTGGCGCTGCGCTCGCCCGGAATGCCGGTCTTGCTCTTACCGCGGGCGCCCTCGGCGTGGTGCAGCGGATTCTTGGAGAGCCGGGCGTCGGCCAGCGCCTGCCGCGCGTCGCCGTAGCGGGTCACCAGCCATGCCTCGACGCCGCTGGGCAGGGCGGTCTTGTGGACCGGTGCGTGCTCGCGCAGCCAGGCGTACGCGGGGTACGGATCGGCGGCGAACTCCCAGGTGAAGAGCGGGGGCGCGGGCGGCGGCGCCGGGGCGGCGGGGCAGCCTCGGGGGGCGGCGGCGGGGGTGGTGTCGGGCGTGTCGTGCACCTCTCGACCGTAACCGGTGACCGCGGCGGGGCACGTCCGCACCAGGGCGGGGGACGTCCACCCGGCGGGCGGCACCGCACGGCGGCGGGCTCGCGGACCCCTCGGAAGCGCCCCGCCGTCGCATTACCCCGCGTCCACCCCCAGCCCCGCCAGGAAGGCGGCGGCCGGCGGGGACGGGCCGAGGCCGCTCCACACCAGCCGCTCGACGCGCTCGGGGGCCGGCCGGACCCGTACGACGTGCAGCCCGGTCAGCTCGGCGGCGATGGACTCGGGCACCATGCCGACCCCCAGCCCGGCGCGCACCAGCTTCGCCAGGAACTCGACGGTGGTCACCTCGAACGCCACGTCCGCGGCGGCCAGCCCCGCGGCACGGAACGCGTCGTCGCGCTGGCGCCGGGCCGCCGACCCCGCGGTGAAGTCGACAAAGGTCTCCCGGGCCAGCCGCGACAGCCTCGTCCACGCCCGCCCGGCCAGCGGGTGCCCCGGCGGTACGACGGCGACCAGTTCGCCCCGCGACAGCTCCTTCTGCCGTACCCCGGCGGTGCGCGCGCCCGGTGCCAGGCCGATGAAGGCGACGTCCAGCGCGCCCTGTCTGACCTGCTCGATGAGCTGGTCGCTCATCTCCGTCCGCAGGCTGATCCGCACCTGGGGGCAGCGGGTGCGGAAGGCGCCCAGTTCGCGGGCGAGGTCGACGGCGGCGACGGTCGAGATGGCGCCCACCGCGAGCCGGCCGCGCACCTCGCCGGACGCCGCCTCCACCTCGGCGCGGGCCCGCTCGGCGGCCTGGAGCGTCTGCCGGGCGACCGGGACGAAGGCCGCGCCCGCGGCGGTCAGCCGGACGCTGCGGCTGGTCCGGTCGAAGAGCCGCGCGCCGAGCTCCTTCTCCAGCCGGGCGATCTGGTGGCTGAGCGCGGACTGCACCACATGGCAGCGCTCGGCGGCCCGGGTGAACCCGCCCGTCTCGGCGACCGCGACCACGTACCGCATCTGCTGGAGCTCCATCCGCCGATCGTAACCAGGGATCGATCGTGTTCCGCGATGGATGCGATGACAACGATGTGTTGGACTCATCGATCGCCCCGGGCGCAGGCTGGGTGCCGCCCGGCGCCGCGGCGGCGCGGGCGGCACCAGGGAGGACAGATGAGAGAGCCCGAGCGGAATCCGGGAGCGGAGCCGGGTACGCGAGCGGAGGCGGGGACGGGGCCCGGCGGCGGCCCCGGTCGGCTGGGGCGCGGTTTGCTGCTGCTGATGTCCGTGGCCACCGGCCTGTCCGTCGCCGGCAACTACTTCGCCCAGCCGCTGCTGGATGTCATGGGCCAGGATCTGCGGCTGTCCGCCGGCACCGCCGCGCTGGTGGTGACGGTCGCCCAGACCGGCTACGGGCTGGGTCTGCTGCTGCTCGTCCCGCTCGGCGATCTGCTGGAGCGGCGCCGCCTCGCGGTCGCGCTGACGCTGGCGACCGCGGTCTTCCTGACCGTCACCGCGAGCGCGCCGAACGCCGCCCTGCTGCTGACCGGCACCGCGCTCACCGGGCTGACCTCGGTCATGGCCCAGGTCGTCGTGGGGTACGCGGCGACCCTCGCGGCGCCCGCCGAGCGCGGCCGGACCATCGGCACCGTCATGACCGGGCTGCTGCTGGGCATCCTGCTGGCCCGTACGGCCGCCGGGCTGCTCGCCGAGCTCGGCGGCTGGCGCACCGTCTACTGGGTCAACGCGGCGCTGATGCTGCTGATGGCGGTGCTGCTGCGGCTCCGGCTGCCGGCCCTGCGCACCACGGTCGGGCTGCGCTATCCGGCGCTGCTCCGTTCGACGCTGGGGCTCTTCGCGCGGGAGCCGGTGCTGCGGTGGCGGGCCGCGCTGGGCGCGCTCTGCTTCGCGGGGTTCAGCGTGCTGTGGACGGCGCTGGCGTTCTTGATGTCCGGTCCGGTCTACGGCTGGCAGGAGTCGGCGATCGGGCTGCTGGGGCTGGTGGGGGCGGCCGGTTCGCTCTCCGCTTCGGTGGCCGGGCGGCTGGCGGACCGGGGGCTGGCGCACCGGGTCACCGGCGGCGCGGCGCTGCTGCTCCTGGGGTCCTGGGGGCTGCTGGCGGCCGGCGGCGCGGGCGGCGGGTGGTCGCTGGCGGCGCTGCTGGCCGGGGTGGTCGTGCTGGACCTGGCCGTACAGGCGGTGCACATCAGCAACCAGAACCTGATCAACGGGGTCCGCCCCGAGGCCCGTAACCGCCTCAACTCCGCCTATATGACCAGCTACTTCGTCGGCGGCGCGGCGGGTTCGGCGCTCACCTCGGTGGTCTGGAGCGCCGCCGGCTGGGGCGGGGTGTGCGTACTGGGCGCGGGGCTGGCGGCCGCCGTGGTGCTGGTCTGGCTCGCGGAGCGGCTGCGCCACCGGCCCCCGGCCGGGCGGCCCCGCCCGCACTCCGCCCGGCCCGCCGGGCGCGCTCAGCCCTCCCGGCTCCCGGACGCGCAGCTACCGCCCCAGGCTCCGCCCGCTTCCCCTTCTTCGTCCTCTTCATCCACGGCCGTTTCCGTGACGGGCTCCGGCGGCAGCCCCTCCGCCACCCGGATCGCCTCCCGGTAGGTGCGGGCCGCGGCGCGCAGCGCGGTCTCCGGGTCGGTGCCCGCGGCCTGCGCGCGGACGGCCAGCGCCAGCAGTTCGTAGCCGATGCCGTCGCCCGCCGGGACCGCCTCGATCCCGGCCGTACGGGCCCGCGAGGCGAGCTTCGCCGCCAGCGCCAGACCGGGCTGGGCCAGCGGCACCCCGTCGGTCACCGACTCGCGCTTCTTCTCGGCCGCCTTGGTCCGCAGCCAGTGCGCCTTGACGTCCTCCGGGGTCTCGGCGGTCTCGTCCCCGAAGACATGCGGATGACGGTGGATCAGCTTCTCGACGATCCCGCCCGCCACATCGTCGACGGAGAACGGCGCGTCGGGGTCGTCCTGCGCGATCCGGGCGTGGAAGACGACCTGGAGGAGGACATCGCCCAGCTCCTCGCGCAGCGCCGCGCGGTCACCCGCCTCGATGGCCTCGACCAGCTCGTAGGTCTCCTCCAGGGCGTACTTGGCGAGGTCCTCGTGCGTACGGATACCGGTCCACGGGCAGGCGGCGCGGACGCGGTCCATGACCTGGACGAGGTCCAGCAGCCGGGCGCCGGGCAGATCGTAGGAGCCGGGCAGCAGCTCCAGGTCGGGCATGGTCTGCCGGCCGGAGCCGGCCAGCCGGGCCAGGCCGTCGGTCAGTTCGCTCTCGCCGTCCGCCGAGGTCAGCACCACTGCGGTGCGGGCGCCGGACGGGGCCGCCGACGGCGCCGGAGAGGCCGCGGGGAGGCAGTAGTCGACCAGCTCGCGGGCGGTGGGGGTGGCCGCTTCGACCTCGATACCGGCCTCCCGCAGATAGGGCAGCTGCGGATTGTCCGGGTCGGCGCAGAGCACCCGGTCGGCCGTGCGCAGCGCCTGCCACGCGGGCCAGGACAGCAGACCGGGGGCGACCCGGTGGCTGGTGGTCAGCAGGATCAGGCGGCCGGTGGCGGCGCCCTCGGGGCGGGCCGCGGCGCCGGCGTCGGCGGCGTGGGAAGCGTCAGCGTTCACACGTCGAACGTAACGCACCCCACTGACACACCGCCGGGCGCCGGCCGGACCGCGGCCCCGGCCCCGCCGCGGTACGGGCGCCGGCGCGTACGTACGTCGCGGTGGTCACCGGGCGCCGCGGCCCGCCGGGTTCAGAGCTGCTGCGGCTTCGGCGCGGGCGCGGTGGTGATCCACGGGTCCTTGGCCTCGGCGAGGATGACCTGCTTGTCGTCCCATGTGCCGTACCGCGGGTTGACCTCGATGCCCATCGCGCGGGAGGTCTTGGCCAGCGAGGCGGCGAGCTGCTGCTGGCCCTGCGGCTGACGGCGGTCGGCGCCGAGGTGCTTGGCGAGGCCGTCCAGCAGCAGCTGGTTGCGGACCGTGGCGTCGATCCGGTCCGGCGCGACCCCCTGCTGGAGCCACATCACCTTCAGGCGCGCGGGGCCGCCCGTCTGCTCCTCGGCGGCGGCCCGCCACTGCTCCACGTCGCGCCGGCCGACCGTCACCCCGGCGTCCTTCGCCCCGCGCGCCAGCACCTGCTCGAAGATCATGCCGTTGAGGGTGGCCAGGCTCAGCCGGCCGGTGCTCATGATGAGCCGGTCGCCCTGCGGGGACTCGCCCTGGGCGGTACGGACGTCCCGCACCTTCGCCTGCAACTGCGAGACGGTGATCCGTTTGCCGTCCACGATGGCCGCGGCACCGGGGCGCGCGTCGCTGCCGCAGGCGGTCAGCAGCGGGGTCGCGGCCAGCAGGGCGACGGTGGCGGATACGGAGAGCGCTGTCCTACGGCGGAACACTGGGCCTCCCGGCGAAGATCGTGAACAATGCGGCGCGGCGCGGCGCGCCCTGCGGGGTGGTGGTCGGTGCGGACACCCCCAGCGGTGGCTGGAGGCGGGCGGGCTCATCGATCTGGCGTTGATCGATGGTAAGGAGTCCACGTGATCCCGGCCACCTGTTTGGCCAACGAATGCCCACGTGTTGGGGCACGTCGCGCGGTCCGGTCAGGTGGGGACAACAGGCGACGGACGGCCGGCCCCGTGCGGGCGGGCCGCGGTCCGCCGGGTACGCGGCGGACCGCCCCGCGTCCGGCCGGGCTCGTTCAGCCCTCGACCCGGCCGAGCCAGTAGAGGGTGCGCCGGACCTCCGCCGGGAACGCGTGGTGCGGGCCGTGCAACCGCTCGGCGTCGTACAGCAGCCGGGAGAGGGTCTCCTGCGCGGCGCCGCGCTCGCCCTGGGCGAGCAGCAAGTGGCCTATGGAGCGGCGGATTTCGAGCGGGCGTACGGGGTCGTCGGCATAGCGCTCGAAGTGCGGCAGCAGCGCGCGGTACTCGGCCAGCGCCTGCGCGACCTCGCCGAGCTGCTCCAGGCACTGCGCCGCCTCGTGGTGGAACTGGAGCGCCTGGCGGGCCGCGCCCGGACCGGACTCCTTGGCGAACTCCTCGGCCAGCAGCCGCAGTTCGGGCAGGGCGCGGCGGTACTGGCCGTCGTCCATGAGGGTGGCGGCGTACTGCTTGCGCAGGGAGCGGACGACCGGGGAGCTTGCGCCGTGCCGGGCGGCGGCGGCCGGCAGGATGCCGCCGAGGATGTCCACGGCGCGGGTGATGCGGCCCTGGTCGAGCAGGTTCCTGACCTCGTCGACGGCGGCCGCGATGTCCGGTCCGGCGGGTGCGGCGGTACGCGGGTCCGACTCCGGGGGCCGGCGCCCGGAGCCGGTACCGAGGACGGAGGTGCGGGGGTCGGCGAACGGGTGCCCGGTGCCGGAGGTCCGGAAGACCGGGGCGGCGGCCGGGGCGGGCATCGGCGCCTGCCCCGGCACCGGCGTCGCGGCCGGGGGCGGGACCGGCGCCGTCGGCGGCGTCGCGGCGCGCACCGGCCAGGGGGCGTGCGGCTGCCGGAAGGGACGGGTCGGGTCCATCGGGGCGAGGGGGGTCCGCGGGGCCTGCGCGGCGTCCGCGACCGCGGCGGCGGGGAGCAGCGGGGCGAGCGCCTGGTAGACCTCCTGCGCGCCGGCGGGGCGGCCCTGCGGGTCCTTGTGCAGCAGGCGCAGCACCAGCGTTTCGAGGGCCTCGGGGACGTCCGGGCGCAGCCGGCGCACCGGGACGGGCTCCTCGTGCAGATGGCGGTGGAGCACCCCGAGCGCCGTCGGGCCCGCGAACGGGACCTCTCCGCTGAGGAGTTCGTGGAGCAGCACCCCGAGGGCGTACAGGTCGGTGTGCGGGCCGACGGCGCCGCCCATGGCCTGTTCCGGTGCCATGTAGGCGGGGCTGCCGATGGGTGAGCCGGTGTGGGTGAGGCGGGTGGTGTCGGTGTCCAGGGCGGAGGCGATGCCGAGGTCGAGGACGACCAGCGAACCGTCGGGCCGGACCATGACATTGCGTGGTTTGAGGTCGCGGTGCACGATCGGCACCGCGTGCACGGCGGCCAGTACCCCGCACAGCTGGGCGGCGACGCTGACCGCCCACGGCCAGGGGTAGGGGTCGTGCTCGGCGAGGTGGTCGGCGAGGTCGGCGCCCGCCACGTACTGCATGACCAGGTAGAGGTCCTCGCCGTCGCTCCCGGCGTCGTGCACGGTGACGAGTCCGGGGTGGTCGACCTGGGCGGTGACCCGGCACTCGCGGACGAACCGGCGGCGCATCTCCTCGCCGTCGGGGGTGCCCGCCACCCGGTCCGGGCGCAGCAGTTTGACGCCGACCCGGCGGTCCAGGCGGCGGTCGTAGCCGATCCAGACCTGGCCCATACCGCCCTGGCCGAGCAGCGCGGAGAGTTCGTAGCGCTCGGCGATGACCCGGCCGTTCACCGCCCCTCCTCCTTGCGGAGGTAGTCGCTCAGCTCATCGAGCTCGGCCCGTACCCGGTCGATCCGCTGCGGCTGCGGCCGCTCCCGGGCGCCGTCCTGCGGCGGGCCGGACGGGTCCTGGGGAGGGGTGTACGGGTGGCCGGGGGCGGCCGGGCGGTTCGGCCGCGGCGGCGCGGGCGGCCGGGTCTCGGTCCGGGCGTAGGGAAGATCCGCGGCGTACGGCGGCGGGTAGGGCCGGGCACCCCGCCCGTACGACGGGCCGTCACCCCCGTACGACGGGCCGTCACCCCCGTACGACGGGTCGGCACGCCCGTACGGGCGGGGGCCGGGCCCGTACGGCGGGCCGTCCGGCGCGGGCCCCCGGGACGGCGCGGGCGGTTGCGGCGGGCCGTACGGATGCGGGGCGGCGCCGGTGGCGGGCGGCCCGCCCGGATACGCCGCCGCCCCCTGCGGGTACCCGTAGCCGGGGGCGTACGCGTTCCCCTGCCCGGCGGTCCGCACCGCGCGGATGTCGACGACCAGGTAGCGGACGACGGCGGCGGCCAGTTGGGCCAGCAGCACCGCCACCGCGGCATCCGTCCGCCAGTCCTCCTGGGGAAAGCCGCCCGCGACCGCGCTCGTGCCGAGGATCAGGGCCAGGTCGATGCCGAGCAGCCACCAGCCGAGCGGCCGCCGTTCCACGACCGCGGCCCGCAGCAGCGCGACCCAGGCCAGGAACCCCATGGAGAGCACGGCGACCCCCACGAACACCACCCGCAGCAGGACGACCGTCCCCTGCGCCGGGGGGCGGTGCGGCGGATGAGCCGGGGCGGGGCCGTGCATTGCTGCTCCTGGTGGATCGGTCAGGACCGGTGCAGCGGTGTTGCCGCACCGGCCTCGCGCGCGGCCGGCGGGGCGGGCGCATACGTTTGTGAGCGTATATACGACACCGGCGGAGTGCCCGGGGTTGTACGGGACGGGCTGCGCTTTACGCGGACACGGCAACACCCGGCAAGGGGGCCCGGCGAGCGGACCCGGTGAACGGGCACGGCGGACACGGACACGGCAGGGCGGCCGCCGCCTACTCCGGCGCCACCGAACCGTCCGTGAGGCCGTCGTGCAGCGCCTGGACGAGTTGTCCGCCGAGGCGGGCGGCGTGGCGGAGGCTCTCCTCGAACGCGGCGAGGTCGCGGAACCGGCGGCCGTAGCGGGCCTGGTCGGCGAGGGGCAGGCGGGGCAGCTGGAGGCGGCGGACGTCGAGCCGGGTGGCGGTGGAGGCGTAGCTGCTGGCCTGGCGGGTGTTGGCGGTGCCGCGCAGGAACCCGGCGAGGAACCAGGGGTCGACGGCGGCCGGGGCGGGCCGCAGGAGGGTGAGGTTGCGGCCGAGGGCAGCGCCCGCGGTGGCGTCGTCGATGACCCGGGCGACCGCGCCGCCGCCGAGGACCGGGACGACGACATCGCCCGCCCGCACGAGTACGGGTTCCTCCGCGCCGGCGGAGGCGGCTTCCGGGAGCGTGCCGGAGGGCGCGTCGCCGCCGAGCACGTCGTGGTCGGTGAGCACAGCGGGCGCGCCACCGGGAGGCGCGGTGCCCGCACCGCCCGCGCGCATCACCAGGGCGCCGGAGCGGGCGAGTTCACCGACGGTGGTGAGCGGCCAGCGGGCCGGCCCCGGCTCGCCGGTCGCCTCACCCTCCCCGGACCGCCGGGCGCCGTCGGCCGGGCCGGCCTGGGTGGCCGTGTCCGCGAGCGCGGTCGTGCGGGCGAGGGTGGTCGCCAGCTCCTCGCGCACCCGGGCCAGTTCCGCGGGCCCGCCGGCCGCGGCGGGCGGCGGGAGATGCCGGGCCGGGGCGAGATCGACGTCGTCGTCGAGGAGATCGATGGCGGCCAGCGACCGCCGCACTCCCGGCTCTTGGGTGAGGGCGTCGTCGCGGTCGAAGGCCCGCCAGGCGTCCACGGCGACGGCGCGGACCGCCGGCCAGTCGATCTTGTCGCGGCCGGTGGTGGCGGGGGTGGTGGCGAGGCCCGCGGTGTCCACGACGAGGAGACGGGGCGAGGCGGGCGCGCCGCCGCCGGGTTTGCGCAGCACCCACAGGTGCAGGGGAACGCCGTTGGGCGGTGCGGCGCCCGCGGGCAGCGCGATGACCGCGCGCAGCGCGCCGCGGCGCAGCAGGTCGGCGCGGATCCGGCGGCCGGAGCGGCGGGAGGCGGCGGCGGGCGGCATCAGGAGGACGGCGGTACCGCCCGCGCGCAGCCGGGCCAGCGCGTGCTGGACCCAGGCCAGTTCGGATTCGGTACGGGCCGGGAAGCCGTACTCCCAGCGGGGGTCGTAGGCGAGTTCGTCGTGGCCCCAGTTGCGTTCGTTGAACGGCGGGTGGAGCAGGACGGCGTCGGCGGCCGCCGCCGGGAAGGCGTCGGCGCGCAGGGTGTCGCCGGCCCGTACCCGCACCCGGGCGTCGGGGGCGAGCAGCGCGAGGCGGAGCGCGGTGAGCGCGGCGAGGTCGGGGTCGGCCTCCTGGCCGTGGAGGGTGAGGGAGGCGGCGGTCCCCTTCTGCTCCCCGCCCTGCTCCCCGGTCGCCTCCGCGGCCCGCTCCCGGGCGGCGGTCAGCAGTCCGCCGGTGCCGCAGGCCGGATCGAGAACGGTACGCAACGGGCTCGCCAGGGAGGCGAGTTCGGCCATCAGCGCGGCAGGGCCCGGCGGGGTGAGGGTGTAGTGCCGGGGGTTGGCGTCCAGATGGCGGCCCAGCAGGAAGGCGTACGCCTGCGGGGCGCCGTCCGCGGCGGCGAGGTCGGCGGTCGCGCGCACCAGGGCGGCGGAGGGGGCGAGCGCCTGGGGGGTCAGACCGTGGACGGGGTGCCGGGCGCCGAGCCGGGCGGTGAGCACGGAGTCCAGCGCCACGGCGAGCGCGCCGGTCAGTTCGGCGTCGTCGGCGGCGCCGCGCAGCTGCCGCCAGGCGGCCGGCCGGTCACGGACCAGCAGCAGGACGGCACCGGCCTGCCGCAGTGCGGCCGCGGCACCGGCCGGATGTCCGACGAGCTGCTGCCAGACCCGCTCGCGCAGCGGCACCTCGGCGAGTTTCCCCTGGTCGCGCAGCCACTGCTCGACCTCGCCGAGGGCGAAGGCGGGGCTGGTCTCGGTGCCGCCGACCGGCTGGGGGAAATCGGCGTGCCGGCGCCGCCAGTTGCTGACCGCGGCCCGGCCGACCCCGGCCAGCCGCGCGATCCCGGCGGCGGTCACCTCGGTCGCCCGCCCGGCCGGAGTGCCGCCCGCCGCGTCAGCGCCGGCTGCACTGTCAGCGCCGTCAGCGCCGTTCACCACGCGATCGTCCGGCGCGCCGCCGCTCGGCGCGCTGTCCGGTGAGGTGTTGCCCGGTGATGTGCTGTCCGGCACTTGGCTGGCTCCCGTCGCGATGCCCCCGTGGCCGCTGTGCCGCCGAGCATACCCATCGACACACCACCACCCCCTTCACGCCGTGAACAACCAAACCCCGTGAACTCGTGTTGACTCGATTCACAGCCTCTGCTGTTATTGACCCATCGCTTCGACAGGATCGCTTCGCAGGATCCGCTTTCAGCGCCCGGAAGGGGCACCTCGTATGTCTCAGCAGATGCACTACCAGCCCGGCCCGCAGGGACCGATGGGTGCGCCGGGCCACCAGGTGGCCCGTAACGGTCTCGGCATCGCCGCCCTGATCCTCGGCATCATCGGCGCGCTCAGCGGACTCATCCCGCTGCTGTTCTGGCTGGCCGGAATCCTCGGCATCATGGCGCTGATCTTCGGCCTGGTCGGCACCGGCCGCGCCAAGCGCGGACAGGCCACCAACAAGGGCATGGCGATCACCGGCACGGTGCTGGGCGCCGTCTCGCTGATCCTGTCGATCGTCGGCGTGGTGATCACGGTGAACGCGGTGGGCGACGCGGTCAACGAGATCAACAAGACGGTGGAGCAGTCCTCGGTGCAGCCGAAGTAGCCGCTGCCTCCAACACCGCCCGGACGGCCGTCGGCCCGGTACCGCATTCGCGCGGTACCGGGCCGACGGCCGTCCGTCCTTCGTGCGCCCGCCCCTCGACGGGCGCACCTGCGCGGTCAGTTCGCGCACTGCTCCAGCATGGTCTGCTTGTCCGCGGAGGTCACCGGCAGGCTGTACTTGAGGGAGACCTGGGCGAACCGGACCGCGTACGAGCAGCGGATCTGCTTGTTGGGCGGCAGCCAGGTCGCCGGGCCCGAGTCGCTCTTGGACGCGTTGGCCGGACCGTCGGAGGGCAGCAGGTTCAGCGGGTCGTTCGCTATCTGCTTGCGCTTGTCCTCCTTCCAGTGGGCGGCCCCCATCTGCCAGTCGTAGGAGAGCGGCATGACGTGGTCGATCTGCACCGCGGTGGCCTTCTGCTTCCGCCACTCGATGGTCTTGCCCGTATAGGGCTCGTCCAGGGTCATGGATTCGACGACGCAGGTGGAGCCGGCGCGGTAGCGCAGCTCGCGGCCGTCCCTGGCCAGGATGTCGTTGCGGGTGTCGCAGCCGTTGCGCGCCATCGGCACTCCGTCGGCCGTGTCCATCCAGGCGTAGCCGAACTTGTCCCGGGCGTACCCGGTCTTCGGTCCGCGGTTGGCGGTCCGCACCTTCCCGATGAGCTGCCGCGCCTCTTCCTTCTCCGCCTTCGAGGTGATCGGGGCGATACCGGGCTTCGTCCCGTCGGGGTTCTTCAGCGGGCTGACGCCCTGGCCCCCCTTGGCCGCCGCCGGACCGGGCTTCTTGGCGTCGGCCGTGGTCTTGTCCGTACAGCCGGCGAGCACCGCCGCCGAGACGGCCACGGCCACCACGCCGACGCCCGCCCTGCGTACCCGCCGGGCGACGGAGGAGGCGGCGGTGGCGGTGGTGTCCGCGGTGGTGGCGGTGGTCACGGGAAGCGCTGCGCGGCGGGCGGTGGGCGCGGTCCGTATCAAGTCGGTTGTCCAATCCGGGAGCTGATGTCGCGATACCGGGGCGCGACGGCGCGACCGCCGGCCCCGGCGAGCGAGCGTACGTGTGTGCGTTCGAATATCCCGGTATGCGGCCCGGCCGGGCGTGGCGGCGCGGGCGACGGACTCCCTTTCCGGCATGTCCCGGAATGCCCCCGGCGCCGCGTCGGACCGGTCCTCGGCGCCCTCAGCCTTCGAGTATCTTTTCGGAAGTTGAGAGTGAGGACCCTCATGGACACGGCCGCAGCAACGGCGGCGGACGGCAACGCCGGCCCACCCACCGGAACCGCGGCCCCGGTCGGCCCCGCATCCCCGGCCACCGCGGGACCGCAGACCCACCCCCGCATCCCCGGCCCCGCGCGCCGCGCCGCGGACCGGCTGCGCGGCATCCCGCACAGCCGCAACGGCACGGACGGGGACGCCCCCGGCGGCGACCGGCGGCCCGGCCGGTTCGCCGCGCTCCGCGCCCCCCGCCTCGACCCTTACTGGACGGCCGCGTTCTTCTTCGTCGCGTTCGCCACCCTGTCCCTGTGCCGCTTCCGGGCGATGTCACCCATGTCCTGGGACCTGGGGATCTTCGAACAGGCCGTCCGCGGCTACGCCCACCTCCAGGCGCCGATCGTCGACCTCAAGGGCCCCGGCAGCAACGTCCTCGGCGACCACTTCAGCCCCGTGCTGATCCTCCTGGCCCCCTTCTACCGCCTCTTCCCCTCCCCGGCGACGCTGCTGACCGCGCAGGCCGCGCTCTTCGCGCTCTCCACCCTCCCGGTCACCCGCGCCGCCGCCCGCCTCCTGGGCCGCGGCAAGGGGCTGGCCATCGGCATCGCGTACGGCCTGTCCTGGGGTGTGCAGAAGGCCGTCGACTTCGACTTCCACGAGATCGCCTTCGCGGTGCCGCTGATCGCCTTCGCGCTCGAAGCGGTGCTGCGCAAACGCTGGACCGCCGCGGTGTGCTGGGCCGCGCCGCTGGTCCTGGTCAAGGAGGACCTGGGGGTGACCGCGGCCGCCATCGGCGCGGTCATCCTGATCCGCACCCGCCGGGCCACCCCGCTCGCCATCGGCCTGGTCGCCTTCGGCATCACCGCCACCGCGGTCACCCTCGCCGTGATCATTCCCGGCTTCAACGGCGCCGCCTCGTACGACTACTGGAGCAAACTCAGCGGCGACGGCGGGCCGACCGCCGCCATCCCCCTGGCCACCGCCGTCCGCACCACCCTGTGGATCCTGCTGCCCACCACCGGTCTGCTCGCGCTGCGCTCCCCGCTGCTGCTGGTCGCGCTGCCCACCTTCGGCTGGCGGTTCCTCTCCCACGACCCGCACTACTGGGGCACCGACTGGCACTACAACGCCGTCCTGATGCCGATGGTCTTCCTCGCCCTGGCCGACGCGCTGGCGCACACCCGGCTCTCGGCGCGCCCCTGGCTCCGTACGTACGCGCTGCATCTGCCGGCCGCGGTGCTCGCCGCCGCGCTCGCGCTGACCACCACGCTCCCGATGTCCCGTCTCACCGAGGCCGCCGCCTACCGCAAACCGTCCGTCATCGCCGACGCCGAACGGTTGCTGGAGAAGATCCCCGACGGGGCCACCGTGGAGGCCGACATCCGGCCGCTGAGCCGCCTCACCGGACGCGCCCGGGTCTTCTGGATCGGCGACAACCGCATCCCGGCGCCCGAGTACGTCGCGGTCCAGCTGCGCGACAACCGCACCCCGCAGCAGGCCCTCGCCGACACCGCGGCCCGCCACCCCAACGCCACCTACGTACCCCTCGGCGGCGCCGCCGACATCGTCGTATTCCGGCGGACATCCGTCCGCTGACCACCTACGGTGGCGCGATGACCACCGATGTGATCGTCCTCAACGGCGGCTCCAGCTCCGGCACCTCGTCGGTCGCCCGCGCGTTGCAGGACGTACTCGACCGCCCCTGGCTGACGTTCGGCGTCGACAGCTTCATCGACGCGCTGCCGCCCGCCCTGATGTCCTCACCCGACGGGCTCGTCCTGGCGCCCGACGGCGGGGTCACGGCCGGCCCGGTGTTCCGCACGCTGAACAACGCCTGGGCCCGCGGCGTCGCGGCGGTGGCCCGCGCCGGCACCGGCGTCATCCTCGACGAGGTCTTCCTCGGCGGCCGCGCGGAACAGGACCGCTGGCGCACCGCGCTGGACGGGCTGGAGGTGCTGTGGGTGGGCGTGCGCTGCGCCCCGGAGATCGCCAGGGACCGCGAACTGGCCCGCGGGGACCGGGTGGCGGGGATGGCCGAATCCCAGGCCCACGCCGTCCACCGGGGCGTCCGCTACGACCTGGAGGTGGACACCGGCCGCGCCGGCCCGGCCGACTGCGCCCGCGAGATCGCGGCGCGGGTGCGCTGAGCGCGGGGCCGGGCGGCGGGCCCGGGGTTACTGCCAGTGGGGGCGGCCGCTCTGCATCTCGCAGTGCAGGGTGGCGCCGTGCGCGTCGCGGGTGGTCAGCCCGAGGTGGATCTTCTTGCAGAACTGGCCGCGCTGGTAGTGGTTTCCGGACGGCGCGAGGATCACGTCACCGGACGCTTCGGAGCCGGAGCCCGAATCCGAGCCGGCGCCCGAGCCGCTTCGTGCGCCGGACCCTCCGGAAGTGCCGGCCGGGGCCTCATGGGCCGGCTTCGGTGCGGCCGGCCGCACCGGCTCCGCGGCCGGGGTCTTCGCGGCCGGGGCCTTCGCGGGCGGTTCCGCGTCTGGTGAGAAACGTGGCAGGCCGGGCGGGTATCCGCCCCGCCCGCCAGTAAGGGGGCATCTCTCCCCGGTCACCGGCCGAAGGTCCTGACACGGACATGCCGACCGGTCGGGCCACCTGCCGCCCGGCCCGCCGCCCCGGCTACGACCCCAGGATCGTCGTCAGGAACTCCCCCACCCACGCCAGCAGTTCACGCCCGACCAGCGGTTTGCCGCCGATCTTGCCGGTCGCCGGGCGCGGCACCAGGATCTGCCTGGTGGCCGCCTTGAGGACGGTGCGCGGGTACAGCCGCTTGAGCCGCAGCTCCTGCGACTCCCGCAACTCCACCGGTCCGAAGCGGACGTTGGAGCCCTGGAGGGTGATGTCCGCGACGCCGCAGGCGCGCGCCAGCATCCGCAGCCCGGCGACCAGCAGGAGGTTCTCCACCGGCTCCGGCAGCTTGCCGTAGCGGTCGGTCAGTTCCTCGCGGACCGCGGCGATGTCCTGCTCCGTCGACGCGGAGGCGATCGCGCGGTACGCCTGGAGGCGCAGCCGCTCACCGGGCGCGTAGTCGTGCGGGACATGCGCGTCGACCGGCAGCTCGATCTTGACCTCCAGCGGCGGCTCCTCCTCCACCCCGCCGGCCAGCGACGCCCGGTAGTCCGCGACGGCCTCGCCCACCATCCGTACGTACAGGTCGAAGCCGACGCCCGCGATATGCCCGGACTGCTCGCCGCCGAGGAGGTTGCCCGCGCCGCGGATCTCCAGGTCCTTCATCGCGACGTACATGCCCGCGCCCATCTCGGTGTGCTGGGCGATGGTCGCGAGCCGCTCGTGGGCGGTCTCGGTCAGCGGCTTCTCCGGCGGGTAGAGGAAGTAGGCGTAACCGCGGTCGCGGCCCCGGCCCACCCGGCCGCGCAGCTGGTGGAGCTGGGAGAGGCCGAAGTTGTCGCCCCGCTCGACGATGAGGGTGTTGGCGTTGGAGATGTCGATCCCGGACTCGACGATCGTCGTGGAGACCAGCACATCGAACTTCTTCTCCCAGAAGTCGACCACGACCTGTTCCAGGGCCGACTCCCCCATCTGGCCGTGCGCGGTCTGGATGCGCGCCTCGGGCACGATCTCGCGCAGCCGGGCCGCCGCCCGGTCGATGGACTCCACCCGGTTGTGGATGTAGAAGACCTGGCCCTCGCGGAGCAGTTCCCGCCGGATGGCCGCGCCGATCTGCTTCTGCTCGTACGGCCCGACGAAGGTGAGGACCGGGTGGCGCTCCTCGGGCGGGGTGGTGATGGTGGACATCTCGCGGATGCCGGTCACCGCCATCTCCAGCGTCCGCGGAATCGGCGTCGCGGACATCGTCAGCACGTCCACATTGGCGCGCAGCTTCTTCAGCTGCTCCTTGTGCTCGACGCCGAATCGCTGCTCCTCGTCCACGATGACCAGGCCCAGGTCCTTGAACTTGGTCTGGTCGGAGAAGAGCCGGTGGGTGCCGATGACGAGATCGACGGAGCCCTCCCGGAGCCCTTCGAGGACGGCCTTGGCCTCGGTGTCGCTCTGGAAGCGGGAGAGCGCCTTGACGTTGACCGGGAACTGGCCGTACCGCTCGGTGAAGGTCCCGTAGTGCTGCTGGACCAGGAGGGTGGTCGGCACCAGCACGGCGACCTGCTTACCGTCCTGGACGGCCTTGAAGGCCGCGCGGACCGCGATCTCGGTCTTGCCGTAGCCGACGTCGCCGCAGATCAGCCGGTCCATCGGGACGGACTTCTCCATGTCCTCCTTGACCTCGGCGATGGTGCTGAGCTGGTCGGGCGTCTCCGCGTACGGGAACGCGTCCTCCAGTTCGCGCTGCCAGGGGGTGTCCGGGCCGAAGGTGTGGCCGGGGGCCGCCATCCGCGCGGAGTACAGCTTGATCAGGTCGGCGGCGATCTCCTTGACCGCCTTCTTCGCGCGCGCCTTGGTCTTGGTCCAGTCGGCGCCGCCCAGGCGGTGCAGCGTCGGGGCCTCGCCGCCGACGTACTTGGTGACCTGCTCCAGCTGGTCGGTGGGGATGTAGAGGCGGTCGCCGGGCTGGCCGCGCTTGGCGGGCGCGTACTCGACGAGGAGGTACTCGCGGGTGGCGCCCTGGACCGTGCGCTGCACCATCTCGATATAGCGGCCGACACCGTGCTGCTCGTGCACGATGAAGTCACCGGCCTGGAGGGTCAGCGGATCGATCGTCTTACGGCGCCGGGCCGGCATCCGGCCCAGTTCCTTGGCCGCGGCCTTCTGCCCGGTCAGATCGGTCTCGGTGAGTACGGCGATCTTGAGCGCCGGATCGATGAAACCGTTGTCGACGGAGCCGCAGGCGACATGGACGACCGAGGGGCTGATCCGGCTCAGTTCGGCGTCCAGCCGGGCGGCGATGCCCTCGCCGCCGAGCACCTCGACGGTACGGGCCGCGGGGCCGTGCGCCTCGGTGACGAAGACGGTGCGCCAGCCGTCGGCCAGCCACTGCTTGGTGTCGGCGAGCGCCCGCGCGGTGTCGCCGCGGTAGGCGTCGGGGGCGTGCATCCCCAGCTTGAGGGTGTCATCGGCGCCGTCCGCGAGCGCGGCCCCGGCCGCCCCCGTGCCGCCGGGGTCGCCCACGTCACCGGAGGTGAACTGGCTGACCGACCACCACATCACCCCCAGCTCGCGCGCCCGCTCCCGGACGTCCGCGATGCCCCACAGGGAGGCCGCGCCCACATCGATCGGCGCCTCTCCGCCGCCCGCGCTCGCCGCCCACGACGCCTGGAGGAACTCCTGCGAGGTCGCCACCAGGTCGGCGGCGCGCGTCCGCACCCGCTCCGGGTCGCACACCACCGCCATGCTGCCGGCCGGCAGCACGTCCAGCAGCAGTTCCATATCGTCGACGAGGACCGGTGCGAGGGACTCCATGCCCTCGACGGCGATCCCCTCGGCGATCTTGCCGAGCAGTTCGCCCAGTTCGGGGTGGGCCTCGGCGAGCGCCGCGGCCCGCGCGCGCACGTCCGCGGTGAGCAGCAGCTCCCGGCACGGCGGCGCCCACAGACCGTGCTCGGCAACCTCCAGGGACCGCTGGTCGGCGACCTTGAAGTACCGGATCTCCTCGACGTCGTCGCCCCAGAACTCGACCCGCAGCGGGTGTTCCTCGGTCGGCGGGAAGACGTCCAGGATGCCGCCGCGGACCGCGAACTCGCCGCGCTTCTCGACCAGTTCGACGCGCGCGTAGGCAGCCGCCGCCAGCCCGTCGACGATCTCTTCGAGGTCCGCGCTCTGCCCCGTCCGCAGGCTGACCGGCTCCAGGTCCCCCAGCCCCTTGACCTGCGGCTGGAGTACGGAGCGGATGGGCGCGACGACGACCGAGACCGGTCCGGCCGCCGGGTCGTCCGCGCGGGGGTGGGCGAGCCGGCGAAGCACCGCGAGGCGGCGGCCGACGGTGTCCGAGCGCGGTGAGAGCCGCTCGTGCGGCAGCGTCTCCCAGGACGGGAACTCCACGACGGAGCCGTCCTCGCCGGCCGGCATCAGCGTGCGCAGCGCGGCGGCCAGGTCCTCGGCCTCGCGTCCGGTGGCGGTCACCGCGAGCACCGGCCGCCCGGCCTCCCGGGCCAGCGCGGCCACCGCGAACGGGCGGGCGGCGGGCGGTCCCACCAGATCCACATGCTGGCGGTGCCCGGCCTTCGCGGCCTGCACCGCCTCGGCGAGCGCCGGGTCCTGTACGACGGCGTCGAGCAGACCAGTCAGGCTCATGAAAAGGCTTCCGTCCCTGGGGGTGGACAACGCACGGCGCCCGACACGTCCAACGTGCCGGGGTTCTCCAGCGTACGACGGCGCACCGACACTCACCGACGGTGCGCGGAGTCTCACTGGTGGTACATCGACACTCATCGGCGGTGCGCCTGCGCCCACCGGGGGTGCGCCGGCACTCCCGGGGCACGCCGACGCCCGTGGCCGCCCGGACACCCGCCCGGCGAGGACCGGCGCCGACGGCGCACCGCACCCCCGGCCTCCGGCAACCGGCAACCGGCAACCGGACGGAGTCCAGGGGCACTTCGCCGCCCGCGCCCGCTCGGCGGAGCGCCTCGCCCCCTCCCGCGGCGGCACTGCGGGTGAGACCCTGAGGCCCGAACTACGTGCATAGGGAAAGGAACTCAGGTGAGCGGCACCTCCGGTTGCGCGGACGCGGACGGACCACGAATACCCCACCCACCCGGACCGGCCGCACCTCTGCCAGCCACCACGACGAGAGCCACCGCACCCGGCGCCCGCACACCGGGCACCGGCGCCGGGGCGCCCCCCGCCCGGGGCCGTGGACCCGTCGTCGCCGCCCTGATGCTCGGGATGGCGCTGGCCGCCCTCGACTCCACGATCATCGCGACCGCCATCCCGCAGATCGTCGGCGACCTCGGCGGCTTCGCCGTCTTCTCCTGGCTCTTCTCCGGCTATCTGCTCGCCGTCACCGTCACCCTGCCCGTCTACGGCAAGCTCTCCGACACCTTCGGCCGCAAGCCCATCCTGATCACCGGCATCGTGCTCTTCGTCGTCGGCTCACTGGCCTGCGCGGGCGCCTGGAACATGGCCTCGCTCATCGCCTTCCGGGTGCTTCAGGGGCTGGGCGGCGGCGCCCTCCAGGGCACCGTCCAGACCGTCGCCGCCGACCTCTACCCGATGGCGGAGCGCCCCAAGATCCAGGCCAAGCTCTCCAGCGTCTGGGCCACCGCGTCGGTCGCCGGGCCCGCCTTGGGCGGACTGATCGCCACCTACGCCGACTGGCGCTGGATCTTCCTGGTCAATCTGCCGGTGGGCACGATCGCCCTCTGGCTGGTCGTCCGGCACTTCTTCGAGGACCGCGGACGGCGCGGCGCCGCGGACCTCCGGAGCCCGGCGGCCGCCCGGCCGCCCCGGCCCCGCATCGACTGGCCCGGCGCGCTCGCGATCTTCGCCTGCGGCGGTCTGCTGCTGACCGCCCTCGTCCAGGGCGGCGTCGCCTGGCCCTGGTTCTCCCCGCCGTCCCTGCTGTTCTTCGCCGGCAGCGCGGTGTGCGCGGCGGCCACCGTGCTGATCGAACGGCGCGCCGCGGAACCGATCATCCCCGGCTGGGTCTGGCGCCGCCGCACCATCTCGGCCGTCAACCTCTCCCTCGGCGCCCTGGGCCTGATGATGGTCGCCCCGACCGTCTTCCTGCCCACCTACGCCCAGTCGGTGCTGGGCCTCGGCCCGATCGCGGCCGGGTTCGTGCTCTCCGTGATGACCCTGAGCTGGCCCATCTCGGCCGCGCTGAGCAACCGCGTCTACAACCGCATCGGCATCCGCAACTGCGCCCTCCTCGGCATCGGCGCGGCCACCCTGATCCTGCTCGCCTTCCCCCTGCTCCCCTACCCGGGCGCCGCCTGGCAGCCCGCCCTGATCATGCTGGCGCTCGGCGCGGCCCTCGGGCTCTTCCAACTGCCGCTGATCATCGGCGTCCAGTCCTCGGTCGGCTACGCGGAGCGCGGCACCGCCACCGCCTCGATCCTCTTCTGCCGCCAGGTCGGCCAGTCCATCGGCGCGGCCCTCTTCGGCGCCGTCGCCAACTCCACCCTCAACGACCGTCTGGCGCACGCCCCTTCGGACATCCGCCCCGGGCTGCCCGGCGACCTCGACGCCGTCTCGCACGCCCTGGAACACGCGGGCACCCTCACCGCGCACACCGCCGACTATCTGCGCCGCGCCGTCGCCACCACCGTCGGCCACGTCTACCTCGGCGCCGCCGCGGCCGCCGCCCTCTCCCTGCTCCTCCTCCTGCTGCTCGCCCCACGCCGCTTCCCGGTGCACGCCGACGCCCGTACGGCGCCGGAAACGGAAGCGGCAGAAGCAGCAGGAGAAGCAGCAGCGGAAACAACGGACGCCGGGGCGGAGGCGGCGGCCCCCGGCCCGGCGGAGAAGTGAGGGGCGGCCGCACCGGCCGCCCCGCAACCACTACGGCCTTACGGCCGTACGGCCGCCCGGCCTCGGATCAACTCTGCACCCGGGGCAGCTTCGTCTCCAGGGTCTCCTCCTTGTCGGGGTCCACGGGGGCCCGCCGGTCGACGGGGGCGGAGTCCGGTACGGAGTCCGGTCCGCCGCTCGCCGTGCCGTCCGCCGTCCCGCTCCCGTCACCCTTGCGAACCGCCTTCTTCTCCCCGTCCTCGTCCACCACCGGGGCCTTGCCGGTGAGCGCGGCCAGGGTGTTGCGCACGTACGCCATATGGGCCCGCAGCTCGTCGCGCTCCTCGTCGTGCTCGCGCAGCACCCGCTCGGTGGCCCGCTCGATGCGTTCGGCCGCGACCCTGGCCTGCGCCAGCACCTCCGCCCCGGTGTCCTCCGCCTCCTCCTGGCGGTGCCGGGCGGCCTCCTCGGCCTCGGCGAGGGCCCGCTGCCGCTCGGCGAGCTTCGCCTCGCTGTGCGCCTCCAGCTCCGTGATCCGCTGCTCCAGGGCCGCCTCCTGGCCCGCCAGTTCGCGGCCGGCCGCGTCCCACTCCTCAGCCTGCTGCTTCTCCTGCTCCTGCACCAGCTGCGTGGTACGCCGGCGCATCTCCTGGAACGCCGCGGCCGCCGCACCGCGCCACTCCTCGGCGTCCTCGGCCGCCGCGGCCAGCTGCCCGGCGCCCTCGATGCGCGCCTCGTCATCGGTCCGCCGCCCGTACTCCGCCGCCGCACCGCGCTGCTGCTGGGCCGCCTTGTCCGCCGCGTCCCGGACCTGGTCCGCGTACGCCGCGGCCTCGTCGCGCGCCTGCTCGGCCGCCTCCTCGGCCTCGGCCCGCAGCCGGGCCGCCTCGGACTCCGCCGTCGTCAGGATCAGCCGCGCCTGCTGCCCCAGGGACTCATACGTCTGCGGCGGCAGCTGTGCCAGATACGCCCGCAGCTCCGTCAGCTCCGCGTCCATCTCGTTGGCGAGGACGGTGAGCCGCGCGGCCCGCTCCCAGCACGAGTCGCGGTCTATGGAGAGTCCCTCCACCCGGCGGTCCACATCGTCCGGCCGGTAGCCACGCCCTCGTACGGTCTCGAACCCGTGAGGCGAAACCGATGCACTCATCCCTCAAGCCCCTCTCCGCCGCGCACAGCAGCCATGCGGTCCCGCACAGTTCCGCACACATCTTGCTCGATCGGTCCGAAGTGGCCCTATCGCGGCACTCCGCCCCTCTCATCCCACCAGGATGCGTCAATTGTTGCCGGAAGTCGGAATTGGATCATCGTTGCGCAAGGCGTCGAACAGCCGCTTCGCTCCCTGTTCGTCCCACAGCAGCACCTCCCCCGCCCCGCCGGCCATCACACCGGGGTTCGCGACCGGAACGGTGGTCGCCGTCCCCCCGCCCCCGGCGATCTCCTTCATCGACCATCCCATGCCCGTCAGCGCGGCCATCCCCGACCGGTCGTCCACGGTCAGCGCCGACAGCGCGGCGGTCAGCACCGTCCGCAGCCGGAAGGGGTCGAGGCACACCGCCGGGGCGAGCGTCTCGTCCGCGACCGCGCCGAGCAGCTGCCGCTGGCGTTTCACCCGTCCGAGATCACCCTTCGGGTCCGCGTAACGGGCCCGTACGTACGCCAGCGCCTGCGTACCGTCCATCCGCTGGCAGCCGGCCCGGAAGTCCGCCCCCGACCGGGTGTCCCTCAGCGGCGTTTCCGGACAGAGCCGCACCCCGCCCACCGCGTCCACGACCTGCACGAACCCCAGAAAACTCACCTCGGCGTAACGGTCGATGCGCAGCCCGGTGGCCTGCTCCACCGTCCGGGTCAGCAGCTTCGGGCCGCCCTCGGCGAACGCCGCGTTCACCTTCTGCCTGCCGTGGCCGGGCACCGATACGTAGCTGTCGCGGGGCAGGCTGACCAGATAGGGGCCGTGCTCGCCGGAGTGCAGCACCATGATCGTGTCGGTGTTCTGCACCACGTCATTGCCGACGTGCAGCTCCCTGCGCTGCTCGGGGGTCAGCCGGCCGCGGCTGTCCGAGCCGATGAGCAGCCAGTTCGTCCCCTTGCCCGCGGCCGGCCGCCCGGCGTAGTCCGCCAGCGCGTCCACATGCCGCACCTGCTTCCCCGCCCAGAGGAACAACGTGGCCCCACCCGCCACCGCCAGCACCACGAGGACCAGCAGCGCCAGCAGAATCCGCTTCCACCAGGTCCACCCTGCCCGCCACAGCCGCTCCGGCCACCCGCGCCCGCCGGGAGTCCCTCCCGGCCCGTGCACCGCCCGCGCCGCCGGCCGGCGCCAGGGCAGCCGCCCGGCGCGGCGCCGGACCGGCGACGGCTGCCGCGGCGACGGGGGCGGCTGCGACGACGGTGCTTGCGGCGGCTGGCCCATATACGCATCGTCGGGGCACCCGCCCCGTCCCGCAGCTCGAACACCGGCGCACCGGCGCGGACGGTGCGCGTGGCGACCGGCAGCCGGCCGCGACCGCCCGTAACCGGTGCGGACCGTCACCCGAACCGGCCGGTCGGGGCAGATCAGACCGGCGGGCGGCCCGACCGAACCGTCTGCTCGGACCGGCCGGCGAGCGCGTCCAGCCGCCGACCGGTATACGGGACCGGCCGGTGGGCGCGTCCAGCTGCCGACGGGCATACGGGACCGGCCGACCGGTACGCACATCCGCCCGGCCGATGGAGGGAGCCACCCGACCGACGGGCGAGGCCCTCTACAGCAACCCGTCCCACATCTGTTCCAGCAGCACCGACCACCACGTCTCCGGTGAGCCCAGCGCGGGCGGGTCCAGGGCGACCAGCTGCGCCTGGAAGTCGACGGTCCAGCGGCCCGCCTGCTCGGGCGTCAGCCCGTACCGCAGCCGCCACATCCGCCCCAGCATCGCCAGGCAGCGCACGAACTCCGGCAGCCCGGTGTTCACGAACTGCGGCGCCGCCGTCCGGCCGCCGTTCGGGGCATCCGCCTCCAGCGGCACCGCCACGATGTTCGCGGTCCCGTACTGCACACACAGCTGACGGCCGAAGTCGTTGCCCATCACCAGATACGAGCCCGCGTCCGGCTCCGGCTGCACCCTGCGCTCCGCCGCCAGCTCTGCCAGCGTCGGCACCGGACGGCCCGGCTGCGCCTGCGCCCAGAAGAATGGCCCGAAGTCGACCGGCAGCCCTGCCCACACCAGCGTCTGCGCGACCGCGTCCGGTACGCCCTGCCGGGAGACCGCCCGCTGGTCGAAGCGGAAGATCCCCTGCGGCCCGAACGACTGCTCCAGCTCCTGTCCGAGGGCCTGGGGCGGCACCGGTGGCGCCGGCGGCACCTGGGACGGGTGCGGCAGCGGCACCCGTACCGGCGCCGGGCGCGCCGGACCGTCCGCGACCTGGTGCAACTCCCCCTGGTGCGCGACGAGACGGCGGACGCCCTGCTGCCGTGCGGCATGGTCCCCGCCGTACGCGGCGGTGTGGCTGATCCGCACCTGCGGCCAGGTCTCACGGATCATCCGGGCGCAGTAGCCACCCGGCAGATCGCAGCACTCCAGCTCGGTGTGGAGCTCCAGCACCTGCTGCGGCGGAATGTTCAGCCCGCGCAGCTCGTGCAGCAGCTGCCACTCCGGATGCGGGGTGCCGGGCGCCGAGCGGCGCACGATCTTCTGCTCCGAACCGTCCGGCGCGCGATAGCTCAGCACCGCCATATAGCCGGGGCCGACGGTCGGCAGGCCGCCGGACGCCTGCGGATAACCGTACGCACCCGGGCCGCCCGGCCCACCGGGGCCGCTCGGACCCGGTGCGCCGGGCGGGCCCTGCACGGGACCGGACGGACCGGGGGGACCTGTCGGGGCACCCGGGGTCGGACCGGCGGGGCCGCCGGACGGCGGCATACCGGGTCCGGGCGGCCCCGGCACACCGGGACCACCGGGACCACCGGCACCGACCGGTCCACCGGGGCCACCGGTTACGGCCGCACCACCGGCGAGCATCGTCGCCGCGGCGTGCACTCCGCCGCCAGGGGCACCCTCCGGGGCGGGCGGCGGCGGGGGCGGACCGCCCTGGCCGCCGGAGCCACGGCCGCCCACGGCCGCGTCGGGCGGTACTCCGGGCACCCCGGGAGGCTTGGGCGCACCAGGGGGCGCGGGCGGCGGAGGCACCCCCGGTCCCGCATCGGCCCCGGCACCACCGGGGCCCGCCACATTGCCCGGCAGCGAAGCGCCGTCGGCGAACATCGTCGCGGCGGCGTGCACCCCGCCGGCGGGGGCGCCACCGCCAACGGGGGCTGCACCGCCCGCACTCGGAGCACCGTCCAGACCACCGGCGCCGACCGCATCGGCCCCGTGGGAAGCAGGCGAACTGCTGACGCCATCGACGCCACCGGCACCGCTGACACCGCTGACGCCACTGACGTTGTCGACACCGTCGGCGTCATGAGCACTACGAGAACCATGGGAGCCATCGGAACCACCGGGAGCCCCTGGCCCCCCGGAACCACCGGACTCCCCGGCGTCCCCCTCAACAGGCCCCGCACCCGGCGCACTTACCGCACCGGGCCCGTCCACCGCGCCGAGGTCCAGGTCCGCCGCGTCCACCTGCGAGACCAGCTGCGTCGGTACGTAGCCACCGGCCGCCGCACCGGAACCACCGGGGCCCGCCGCGGCCGGACCGGGAACATCAGAAGCGTCGGCCGGCCCGGCAGCACCAGGCACACCCGGACCACCCGGACCACCCGGACCACCCGGACCACCCAAACCATGGGGCACACCAGGCGGACCGGGCACGCCAGGAGGCGGCGGCGGTCCGTCGGGACGACCGGGTACGGCCGCGCCATCGGCCATCATCGTCGCCGCGGCGTGCACACCCCCACCGGACGGTGGCGGCAACCCAGGACCGGGGCCTTGACCGACGCCGGAACCGGGACCGGAACCGGGAGGTACTCCAGGGCCGGGACCACCCGGCGCACCGGCGCCCGCCGGCCGCGCCACCCCCTCGGGCGGCGGCACATCGAGGACCGGCGGACCGGACGGCGGCGGCAGATCCGCCAGCCCCCGCGCACCGGGCGGCGCAACCGGCATCGGCGGCACGGCCGGCGCACCGGACCCCGGCCACCCACCGGGCCCACCGGGCCCACCGGCAACCAACACCTCCGGCGCGGGCACACCCGGCTCCTCCACCGCTGCCGCGCCCTCCGTACGCGGCAGCTGACCGCCGCCCCGCAACAGCGCCGTCTTCGCCTCCGGCAGCGCCTGCGGCGTGCTGCCGTCCGTACCGTCGAGGCCGGTGAGCGGCGGCGCGAAGACCGTGGCGGGCAGTCCCACCGACCGGTCCTCGTCCCCCGCTTCCCCGGTGGTGTCCGCCGCGGCCCACGGCGTCGTATCCGCCGGCCCGGCGTCCCCCGCGGCGGCCGCGGGCGCGGGAGCCGGTGCCGCGGGCGGCCCCGGGGCCGCGGCCCCCTCCCCCGGCCGGTCCGGGGTGCCGATCGCGTCCGCCACCTCCTGCAACCACTCCGGCGGCGTCAGCAGGAACGACGTGGCCTCCAGATCGATCCGCTGCGGCGGCTCCGCCGCGCCGTGACCGCCGTCCGGCACCGCGCCGTACTCCTCCTCGTACCGGCGGATCACCTCGCCCACCGGCAGTCCGGGCCACAGCGTCGTCTCACCGCTGTCCCGTGCGATCACCAGCCGGCTGCGGCCCCCGTCGGCATGCGGGCCGTCCGCCCGGTCCTCCGCCCAGACCACGAAGCCCAGGTCGAACTCCCGCACCCGCACCTCGCGGTGGAACGTCGCCGGGACATCGCCGTTGACCCACTGCTCCGCGCGCTCCTGCGCCTGCGCGAATGTCACCATCGCGCTCACCCCTCCGCCGGGACGGCGTACGCGAAGCCACCGTCCACCATCAGGTTCGCCACGGTCTCCAGCTCCGGCGGATTGCCCGCCAGCCGCTGGAGGAAGTCGTCGAAGTCCGCGCCGCAGGGCAACAGCAGCCGCTCGACCCGCTCCTGCACCGTCCAGCCGTCCCGGTCGCGCGCGTCGTCGTACGGGCAGAACCACACCGAGCCGGTCTCCGCGCCGCGCACCTTCACCGCGAGCACCCCGCCCTGTACGAACGCCACGCCCAGGTAGTCCTTGGTGAAGTGGTCCCGCAGGCATTTGTTCACATAGACCAGGTCGTTCAGCGCGGCGTCATCGCGCACCGTGAAGAACGGCTGGTCGAGCAGGAGCCCCAACTCCGCGTCCAGCGCCGCGCCCACCGGGGCGCACCCGCCCGCCGCCTTCAGGAACGCGCGGTACGCGCCGGGCAGCCGGTAGCCCAGCGACTCCTCGGCCTGCGCCACCTGCTCCTCGCTCACCGACAGGTCCCGGTGCGGCAGCCCGAAGTGCACCGGCCGGGTCTCCTGCAACGGCCGGGTGCCGCGCTTGTCGTGTGCCACGGCGGTCGTCGCCAGTCCGCTGTGATGGCGCAGCAGCGCCTTCACCTCGGCGGGCACCAGTTCCAGCCGCCGGGTGCCCGCGACGTGATGCCAGGTCCAGCCGTGCGGCGTCGCCACCGAGGGGACGTCCACCCACAGCTCGTGGCCCTGCGCGTGCAGCGCGGCGTTCGCGGACACGTAGTCCGTCAACCGCAGTTCGTCGACGCCGAATCCCGCCGGGGGTTCGGCGATCTCCACCGCGGCCCGCGCGTACGGCGAGAAACGCGGATGGCCGTTCCCGTCCATCCGCACACCCGCGGGATAGCGGGCGGCGCGGACCGGGTCCGGAAAGTGCACGACCTGCCCGGCGTACGCCGTGTTCGGCGGTGCGGCGATTGCCCCGGTCCGAGGGTTGGGAGGCGCGCCCAGCCCTTGCCGACCTGTCGTCATCGCGGTTGCCCCCATGCTGGATCCGGCTACTGCGGACAGCCTAAGCGGTGCCGCAATACCGCCCGCCGCCCCGTGCGCGCACCCCGCCACTCCGTCTCCGTACGCGTCAACTCTCCGCGGCCGGACCCGCCGCCGCACATCAGTCCCCTTCGCCCGCGCGGGCCGTACGCCCCTCTCTTCGCGATCCTCCGGCGTCGGTTTCCGGACATCCCCTTCGCGGCGGCCCTCGTCAAGCCCTGCCCACGGCCTACGGGCCCGCCGCCGCCACGCCCCCTTCGTCCCCTTATCGCCGTCCGCGAACCCCCGTACGCCACCCCTCCGATCGGCCCCGGCGCGCCCCGTCCGACGGACCGTCACGCATCAGTGACATCTCCGACAGCACGCCCGACTTCCACAACACCCGGCACATTTGGCAGGCTGACCCCGCAACCGGGGGATTGCAGGGAGGGAAAGCACGTCAATGAGCACCACCGCACACGACCACAGCGCCACCGGCGACCCCCGCATCGGCTGGAGCGGCACCGCCGACAGCGATCGCGCGCCCGCGCTCCGGCACCGCCGCGACGGCATCCTCCCCACCGTCGGAGCCGCCCTCTCCGTACGCGGCCACACCCTCACCTGCACCGCGAGCAAGGCCGAGCAGCCCCCCGCCCTGCACCACCTCGTCCAGGACTTCCTCGACACCCTCACCACCGCACAGCGCGAACGTTTCACCGGGCGCTGCCCCGAGGCCGTCCTGCTCTCCCGCCACCTCACCTCCGTCGAGGCGAACCGCGGCAAACGCGCCTCCCGCAAACCCCTCACCAACGGGGAGGCCCGCCGCTCCCTCAAGCACTCCAAGATCACCGCACGTCATATCCGCGAGGACGGCGACCCCCGGCACGGCAGCTACGCCCCGCCCTGCCGCTCCTGTGACGCGCTCCTCGCCTATTTCGGCGTCATGCCCATCGGCAGCACGCCCACAGGAAGCTGACCGCCGCCATGCCCCACGCGTCCGCGCCGACACCCACCCACGACCGCGCCGGGTCCACCCGTTTCCCCGCCGCCGTCGACATCGCCCTCAAGGAAGCCGGCTGGCAGCCCGGCCGCCGGGACATAAAACAGGCCGAGCACTGGGCCGACACCCTGCGCGCCCACGCCTCACCCGCGGCCCACCGCCATACGGTCTTCCCCGCCGCCGTCGAAGCCTGGGCCGAGTTCGGCGGACTCCACCTCACCGGGCCGGGGCCCGGCCGGCACATCGCCCCCACCCCGTTCGCCATCGACCCCCTGCACGGCCTCCACCTCGCCCGCACCCTCGGCGACCTCGGCCGCGCGCTGGGCACCGGGGTCGCCCCGCTCGGCCAGGAAGAACTCACCACGTCCGGCGGCACCGCCTTCGGCCAGGCCGTCCTCGCCATCGACACCGAAGGCCGGGTCTACAGCCTCGACCACACCGGCGACTGGTACCTCGGCGCGGACATCGACCAGGCGCTCGGGACGCTGGTACTCGGTACGCGGCCCAGCCGGCTCAGCGCGTCGGGCGGCTGACCGCACGCCGTCGGCCACGGCGCGGCGGCGCCTCCGCCGGGGAGAGCGGGGATCCGGCCGCGGGGGCTGCGGAGAGCCGGTTCAGCCGGTGGCGGGGGCCGGGGAGAGCCGGTTCAGCCGGTGGCAGGGGCGGGTGCCACCGCCGGTACGACCGCCGAGACGCGGAAGCCGCCCGCGTCCGTGGGGCCCGAGACGAAGGCGCCGCCCAGCGCCGTCACTCGCTCCCGCATCCCCACCAGGCCGTTGCCCCCACTGGGCAGTCCCGCGTCCGTCGCGCCGCGCGCCGACGGGCCGTTCTCCACCTGGACCGCCACCTCGCCGGCCCGGTGCGCCAGCCGCACCCGCGCCCGCGCACCCGGCGCGTGCTTGTGCACATTCGTCAGCGCTTCCTGCACCACCCGGAAGACCGTCTGCTCCACCCCCGGCCCGTAATCGGGGCCGGTCCCGTCGGCGTCGTCCCCGGCCGGGCCCTCCACCGACAGTTCGACCGTCATCCCGGCCGCCCGGGACTGCCCCACCAGTTCCGCCAGCTCCGCCAGACACGGCCCTTCGCCGTCCGGCTCGGCGGCTGCCTGCGCCGGCGCCCCGGCAGCCGGACCGCCCGGCGCCGCCGCCGGCGTCTTCGCCTTGGCCTGCGCCGCCACCGCCGCCAGCCGCTCGGGCGCGTCCGACGCCGGGGCGCGCCGCACCGACGAACCCTCGGCGGTCCGCAGCACCCCCAGCATCTCCCGCAGCTCCGTCAGCGCCTGCCGCCCCATGTCACCGACGAGCCCCGCGTTCTTCGACGCCTTCTCCGGATCCTTCAGTGCGATCGCCTGCAACGCCGCCGAGTGCACCACCATCAGGCTCACCCGGTGCGCGACCACGTCGTGCATCTCCCGCGCGATCCGCGTCCGCTCCTCGTTACGGGCCCACTCCGCCCGCTCCTCGGCCCGGTCCGCCAGCAGCGACAGCTCGCGCTCCAGACCGTCCGCCCGCTCCCGCAGGCTCTCCACCAGCCGCCGCCGGGCCCCGACATACAGGCCCCACAGCACCGGCGGCGCCGTCATCACCAGGCACACCGCCATCGTCATCACCGGCAGGAACCAGGCCGGCGGATGGAACGCGGGCTCCGACACCACGTCCTGGCGCATGGCGAAGAAGGCGGTGAGCACCCCGCCCACCATCGTCATCCCGGTCAGCAGCGCGATGATCCGGCGCGGCACGTCCGACGCGGCGAGCGTGTACAGCCCCACCATGCCCAGCAGTCCGCCCATCTCCGCCGGCAGCACCGCGATCGCGACCAGCACCACCGCGACCGGCCACCGCCGGCGCACCAGCAGCACCGCACCCACGACCAGTCCGAGCAGCAGCCCCAGGGCCTCCGGCAGCTGCGCGTTGGCGGCGAAACGCCCGCCCTCCACCGCGCACTCCAGCCCCGAGACGACGGCGAGGGACACATCCAGTACGGCACTTCGCCGCCGGGCCCACCACCACGGCCCCGCCGTGGGCGCGCCTCTCACGCCCGCTCCCTCACTTGCCCCCGTTGCGGTCATACCGCCCAGCCTAAGGGCGGCCACACCTGTTCCCCCGACATGCGCCCGAGCGCGCCCCGGCCCCGCTACCCGCCTCTACCAGCGGTTTTCCCCTGAACTGTTGAATCGCCCACACTTTCGCCACTTCGTACACACATACCCGACAGCCCGTCCGCAGCCTCCCCACACATCCGGACCACGCACCCTCGCGACCGGATCCGGCGGCGGCTGACGGAGCGGACCATGGCCACTCCCTGGTCCGTGTTCCGCGAAGTGCGGAGCTATACCGTCGCGTCGAGGGCTGGTGGTACGGCATAGTGTTGGGGGCTGAGTAACCCCCTTAACGGCTTGTCTGTTTTGGGCCGGCTTACCGTCCCCCGTGGTGTAATCGGCAACACTGCTCACTTTGGATGAGTTATTCCAGGTTCGAGTCCTGGCGGGGGAGCAAAGCCACATTCGGGTCCCCGCCACCAGGCCGGGACCCGCCCGCGTTTCGGCCGCAATACGCACCGGTATCCTTCGGTTGACCACCACCCGAAGTAGCCAAGAAGCCGAAGGGCATCCCCGTGAGCGCCAACCGCCCGGCAGCCGTCGTCGTTCTCGCAGCGGGTGAGGGCACCCGCATGAAGTCGGCGACCCCCAAGGTCCTGCACGCGATCTGTGGCCGGTCCCTCGTCGGACATGTCGTAGCCGCCTCCCGCGAGCTGGACCCCGAGCACCTCGTCGTGGTCGTCGGCCACGCCCGTGAACAGGTACAGGCGCATCTCGTCGGCACCGACCCGGCCGTCCGCACCGCGGTGCAGCACGAGCAGAACGGCACCGGCCACGCCGTACGCATGGGCCTGGAGGAGCTGAGCGGCCAGGGCGTCACGCTGGCCGGCACCGTCGTCGTCGTCTGCGGTGACACCCCGCTGCTGACCGGCGAGACGCTCCGGATGCTGAGCGAGACGCACGCCGCCGACGGGAACGCCGTCACCGTCCTGTCGGCCGAGGTGCCGGACTCCACCGGTTACGGCCGGATCGTCCGGGACGAGGCGAGCGGCGCGGTCACCGCCATCGTCGAGCACAAGGACGCGAGCGAGGCCCAGCGGGCGATCCGGGAGATCAACTCCGGGGTGTTCGCGTTCGACGCCCAGTTGCTGACCGACGCGCTGGGCAAGGTGCGTACGGACAACAGCCAGGGCGAGGAGTACCTCACCGATGTGCTGGGGATTCTGCGGGAGGCCGGCCACCGGGTCGGTGCCGCGGTCGCCGGCGATCACCGCGAGATCCTCGGGATCAACAACCGGGTGCAGCTCGCCGAGGCCCGCCGGCTGCTCAACGAGCGGCTGCTGCACGCGGCGATGCTGGCCGGGGTGACGGTCGTCGATCCGGCCACGACCTGGGTGGACGTGACCGTGGACTTCGAGCCGGACACCGTGGTGCACCCGGGCACCCAGCTGATGGGGACGACGCGGCTGGCGGCGGGCGCCGAGGTGGGCCCGCACTCCCAGCTGACGGACACGGCGGTCGGGCCGGGCGCGGTGGTGTCGTTCACCGTCGCGGACGGTGCGCACATCGGCGCGGGCGCGACGGTGGGTCCGTACGCATATCTGCGTCCCGGTACGGATCTCGGTCCCAAGTCGAAGGCCGGGGCCTATGTGGAGATGAAGAACGCCACGGTGGGCGAGGGCACGAAGGTGCCGCATCTCTCCTATGTCGGCGATGCGACGATCGGTGAGTACACCAATATCGGCGCCGCGAGTGTTTTCGTGAATTACGACGGTGAAGCCAAACACCACACCACGGTCGGGTCGCATTGCCGGACCGGCTCGGACAACATGTTTGTGGCTCCTGTCACGATCGGGGACGGCGCTTACACCGCGGCCGGCTCGGTCATCACCAAGGATGTGCCCCCGGGTTCGCTGGCGGTCGCGCGTGGCCAGCAGCGGAATATCGAGGGCTGGGTCGCGCGCAAGCGGCCCGGAAGCGCCGCCGCGCAGGCCGCTTCGGCCGCTGGCCAGGAGTCCGAAGGCGAGCGGTGACCGTGCAACGGGTGCGCCGTACGGGGCGTACCGTGATGAGCGCACGCACACAGGATTCGAGGAGATTTGCTGTGACCGGGATCAAGACGACCGGCGAGAAGAAGATGATGCTCTTCTCCGGCCGCGCCCACCCCGAGCTGGCCGAGGAGGTCGCGCACCAGCTGGGTGTCGGCCTGGTCCCGACGAAGGCGTTCGACTTCGCCAACGGTGAGATCTATGTCCGCTATCAGGAGTCGGCGCGTGGCGCGGACTGCTTTCTGATTCAGAGCCACACGGCTCCGATCAATAAGTGGATCATGGAACAGCTGATCATGATTGATGCGCTGAAGCGGGCTTCGGCCCGGAGCATCACCGTGGTCGTGCCGTTCTACGGCTATGCCCGCCAGGACAAGAAGCACCGTGGCCGTGAGCCGATTTCGGCGCGGCTGATCGCGGATCTGATGAAGACGGCGGGCGCGGACCGCATTGTCACGATCGATCTGCACACGGATCAGATCATGGGCTTCTTCGACGGTCCGGTGGACCATTTGTTCGCGCTGCCGGTGCTGGCGGACTACGTCGGCGCGAAGGTGGACCGGGACAAGCTGACGGTCGTGTCGCCGGACGCCGGCCGGGTACGGGTCGCGGACCGCTGGTGCGACCGGCTGGGCGCGCCGCTGGCGATCGTGCACAAGCGGCGCGACAAGGACGTGGCGAACCAGGTCACGGTCCACGAGGTCGTCGGTGAGGTGAAGGACCGGGTGTGTGTCCTGGTCGACGACATGATCGACACCGGCGGCACGATCTGTGCGGCGGCGGACGCGCTGTTCGCGAACGGCGCCTCGGACGTGATCGTGACGGCGACGCACGGTGTCCTGTCGGGCCCCGCCGCGGACCGGCTGAAGAACTCGAAGGTGAGCGAGTTCATCTTCACGAACACGCTGCCGACGCCGGGCGAGCTGGAGCTGGACAAGATCACGGTGCTGTCGATGGCGCCGACGGTGGCGCGGGCGATCCGTGAGGTCTTCGAGGACGGTTCGGTGACGAGCCTCTTCGAGGAGCAGTGACCGGGCGGTGAACCGGGGCCCGCGGGCCGTGGTTTCCGCCGGTGTGTAGATCGACTTTGGGGCGGCCTTCCCGCCGGGTAGACTCATGGAGTTGCTCGGCGAGGGAGGCCGCACTTTTCTGTGTGGCTGGTCCGTAATCGACGCGCTCTTCGTAGCAGGTCTGTCGTGGGCCGGGTAACGGTCAGCAGTTTCCTGAGATACGAGGAGTGCAGCCATGGCTGAGGTCAAGATCGCCGCTGAGGTCCGTACCGACTTCGGTAAGGGCGCGGCCCGCCGTACGCGTCGCGAGAACAAGGTTCCGGGTGTGGTCTACGGCCACGGCGCCGAGCCGCAGCACATCTCCGTGGACAGCCACGCGCTGATGATGGCCCTGAAGACCCCGAACGTGCTGATCCGCCTCGAGGTGGACGGCAAGGACGCGCTGGTCATCCCGAAGGCCGTGCAGCGCGAGGCCATCCGCGGCTTCCTGGTCCACGTCGACTTCCTGGCCGTGCGCAAGGGCGAGAAGGTCACCGTCGAGATCCCGATCCTGACCGAGGGCGACCTGGCGCCGGGTTCCGGTCTGCTGGAGCACCTGCTCAACACCCTGCCGGTCGAGGCCGAGGCCACCCACATCCCGGAGTCGGTCACCGTCTCCATCGAGGGTCTGAACACCGGCGACACGGTCGTGGCGAAGGACATCAAGCTGCCCGCCGGTTCGACGCTGGCCGTCGAGGACGACATCGTCGTGCTCCAGGTCGTCGCGGCGCAGGCCGAGGCTGCGGCCGAGGAGTCCGCGGGCGCGGGCGACGAGGCCGCTTCCGCCTGATCCGCTCACTCGGAGCGCTTTCCAACCGCTGCCGCGCGCCTTCTGGGTGCGGGGTGGCGGTTGGGCTGTTTCATGGGGAGTCGCTCTGCGGCCGGCGGTATGACGGCTGGCCAAGTGGTGGCCGGCCGTACGCGGACCGTGGTACCGCAAGGGGTCGTATCGCAGCCGGTTGTCCGGCAATTGGCCGTACCGCGGCCGCTTGTTTCGTGAGCGGTTGTTTCGCAAGCGGTTGTTCTGTTTCGGAACTGGCGCAGGTGCCAGGTGGATGTGGGAGATACAGAGATGACGGACACAGACCCCTGGCTCGTGGTGGGGCTGGGCAATCCGGGCCCGGAGTACGCGGCGAATCGCCACAATGTGGGTTTCATGGTGGCGGATTTGCTGGCGGAGCGGACGGGCGGCCGGTTCAAGGCGCACAAGGCGCGGGCTCAGGTGGTGGAGGGCCGTATCGGTGCGCCGGGTCCCGGAAGTCGCCGGGTGGTGGTGGCGAAGCCGTTGTCGTTCATGAATCTGTCGGGTGGTCCGACGACGGCGCTGCGGGATTTCTACAAGGTTCCGCTCGCCAACATCATTGCGGTGCACGATGAGCTGGACATCGATTTCGGTGCGCTGCGGCTGAAACTGGGCGGCGGTGACAACGGCCACAACGGCCTGAAATCCATCACGAAGTCATTGGGCCCGGACTATCACCGGGTGCGGTTCGGGATCGGGCGGCCGCCGGGCCGTATGCCGGTGGCGGATTTCGTGCTGAAGGATTTCTCGTCGGTGGAGCGCAAGGAACTGGATTACTTCGTGGACCGTGCGGCGGATGCGGTGGAGGCATTGGTCGCAGACGGTTTGGAACGGGCGCAGAGCACGTACAACACATGAAATGGACAGTGTGTGCCAGGGCCTGACGAATAGTCGGCCGGAGGTTGACCCGGTGCCGCCGGATGGCCAAGGATCGCCGCCATGCCCAGAAGCCGTACGCATTCCCCTTCGGTGAAACGCAGTCGTGCCCGGAGAGCCGGTGAGAGCGCCTATGGGGCGCTGCTTGTCGTCCGGACCGGACTGATGGGTGCACTGGCACTGCTGCTGCTGACCGCCGGGGTGTGGACGTCGTGGCGTACGGCGCAGTACGCGATGCTCGTGGAGGGGCGCGAGCACGGCACGATGACGGTGGCGGCCTGCCATGACGACCGGTGCACGGGCCCGTACGTACCGGCCGGGGGGACCGGCGAGCGGCGGGCGGAGGTGTCGATCGTGCAGGCCGCGGTGCCGGACCGGGGCAAGCCGGTCGAGGTGACGGTCAAGCCGGGTACCGAGCGTGCGGTGCGGACGGGGGCGGCCGGGGTGCTGCACGCGTGGGTGCCGTTCGCCGGGTCGTTGCTGCTGGCGGCGCTGGTGGTGGCGGGGGGCATGCGGCTGCGGCGTACGGCGTGGGCGATGGGGTTCTTCGGCGCGGTGCTGCTGGGGGCGGCGTTCGCGGCGCTGTAGGCAGGTGTGGCACGGCGGACGGCCCGCCCTCTTCGGGTGAAGGGGGCGGGCCGTGGTGTGTGGTGCGGGCCGGTCAGCCGGTGTTGCGGAGGCCGGCGGCGACGCCGTTGACGGTGAGCAGCAGCGCGCGGGCGAGGACCGGGTCGGCCTCCTCACCGCGGGCGGCGGCCTCGCGCTGGCGGTGCAGCAGGGAGACCTGGAGGTAGGAGATCGGGTCGAGGTAGGCGTCGCGGATGTGGAAGGTCTGGCGCAGGACCGGGTTGGAGTCGAGGAGTTCGTCCTCGCCGGTGATGCGCAGGACTTCCCGGACGGTGAGCGCGTGCTCGGTCTCGATGACGTCGAAGACGTGCTTGAGGTCGTCGGGGACGAGGGTGTCGACGTAGTGCCGGGCGATCCGCAGGTCGGTCTTGGCCAGGGTCATGGCGACGTTGGACAGGAAGTTGCGGAAGAAGTGCCAGTGCTCGTGCATCTCGTCCAGGACGCTGCCGAGTCCGGCTTCGCGGGCGGCCTTGAGGCCGGTGCCGACGCCGTACCAGCCGGGGACGATCTGGCGGGACTGGGTCCAGCCGAAGACCCAGGGGATGGCGCGAAGGCCGTCGAGTCCGGCGCCGCTGTCGGGGCGGCGGGAGGGCCGGGAGCCGAGGTGGAGTTCGGCGAGCTGGTCGACGGGGGTGGAGGCGAAGAAGTAGGCGGGCAGGTCGGGGTCTTCGACGAGGCGGCGGTAGGAGCCGTGCGCCGCGTCGGAGACGGTCTCCATGGTGGCGTCCCAGCGGGCCAGCGCCTCGTCGGACTGGCGCGGGGCGGTGTGCAGGGCGGACGCCTGGAGGGTGGCCGCGACGGTCAGTTCGAGGTTCTCCCGGGCGAGGGAAGGGATGAGGTACTTGTCGGAGATGACCTCGCCCTGTTCGGTGACCTTGATCTCGCCTTCGAGGGTGCCGTAGGGCTGGGCGAGGATCGCGTCGTGGGAGGGGCCGCCGCCGCGGCCGACGGTGCCACCGCGGCCGTGGAAGAGGCGCAGCCGTACGCCGTGCCGGTGGGCGACATCGCGCAGCAGGCGCTGGGCGCGGTGGATCTCCCACTGGCTGGTGGTGATGCCGCCGAACTTGGAGGAGTCGGAGTAGCCGAGCATGACCTCCTGGACATCGCCGCGGAGGGCCACCAGGCGCCGGTAGGAGGGGTCGGCGAGCATTTCGTCGAGGAGCTGGTCGGCGATCTTGAGCTCGTCGGTGGTCTCCAGCAGCGGGACGATGCCGACCTTGGCCCAGCCGGCGTGCAGATCGATCAGTCCGGCCTCACGGGCGAGGACGGCGGCGGCGAAGACGTCGTCGGAGCCCTGGCACATGGAGATGATGTACGACTCGATGACCTCGGGCCCGAAGGTCTCCTTGGCCTTGTGGATGGTGCGGAAGACGCCGAGGGTCTTGGCACCGGCCTCGTCGAGGGGCGCGGGGGTGGGCGCCAGCGGGCGACGGGAGCGCAGTTCCTTGGCCAGGAGCTTGCGGCGGTAGTCGCGCGGCATGTCGACGTAGCGCCAGGATTCCTCGCCGAGACGGTCGAAGAGCTGGCCGAGGGCGTGGTGGTGGGCGTCGGCGTGCTCGCGGATGTCCATGGTGGCGAGCTGGAGGCCGAAGGCGGCGATGGTGCGCAGGGTGCGCTCCAGGCGGCCGTCGGCGACCAGGCCGCCGCGGTGTTCGCGCAGGGAGTCCTGGATGAGGGCGAGGTCGTCGAGGAGTCCGGCGGTGCCGAGGTAGTCGCGGCCGGGGACGTGCGGGGTGTCGGCGGCGAGGCGGTCGCGGGTGTTGACGAGCTTCTGGCGGATGCAGGTGGCCTTGAGCCGGTAGGGCTCCTCGGCGTTGAGCCGCTTGTAGCGGGGGCTGATCTCCGGGAGGAGGTCGAGGTCGCCCCGGAGGGAGGTCAGGAGGGCATCGGTGGCACCGCAGTTGCGGATGGAGTTGGAGAGGGCGCCGCGCAGCTCGTCGACGTGTTCGAGGGCGTCGGTGATGCCGTGTTCGTGCTGGAGGATCAGAACGTCCCAGGTGACCTGGGGGGTGACGTTGGGGTTGCCGTCGCGGTCGCCGCCGATCCAGGTGCCGAAGGTGAGCGGGCGGGTGCCGGCGGGGAGCTGGGTGCCGGCGCGCTCCAGTTCGGCGGCGAGGTCCTCCAGGACGTCGCCGACGGCGCCGCGGCCGAGCTCGTCGAGGTAGTAGATGGCGTTGCGGGCCTCGTCGGTGGGCTCCGGACGGGCGACGCGCAGCTCGTCGGTCTGCCAGATGAGGTCGATGTTCTCGGCCAGGCGGAGGTCGGTGCGGCGGCGCTCGGTGGCGTCGGTGCGGTCGAGGAGTTCGGCGACCTTGCGGAGCTTGGTGAGGACGGAGCGGCGGGCGGCCTCGGTGGGGTGCGCGGTGAAGACGGGGCGCACGCCGAGGTGGGCGGCGGTCTCGCGCAGATGCTCGGGGTCGGCGTCCTTGAGCATGTCGGCGGTGCGGGCGAGGATGCTGCCCTCGGCGGCGCGCTTGGCGCGGAGTTCGCGGCCGCGGTGGACCTGCTCGGTGACGTTGGCGAGATGGAAGTAGGTGGAGAAGGCGCGGACGAGCTTGGCGGCGGTGGCCAGGTCGGTGTCGCCCAGGAGCCGCGCGGCGGCCTCGCCGTCGGAGCGGGTCAGCGCGCGGACCCGCTCGACGAGGTCCAGGAGTTCTTGCCCCTCTTGGCGGACGAGGGTTTCGCCGAGGAGATCGCCGAGGCGGCGGATGTCGGCGCGCAGTGCGAGGGTGTCGCTCGCGGCACCGGGCTCGTCGGCCTGCGTGTTCTCGGTGGCGGCGCTCTCGGCGGAGGTGTTGTCGGCACTGCTCACAGGTGCGGCTCCTTGCAGTGATTGAGCACGTCAGGGCTTGCGGGCGGGTTGCGGACCGCGCTGTCCGACGTCCCCAGGATAGGTCTCCCCATTCCGCGCGGATCACACCGTCCGCTGGGTGGGCATCTGTGTGGTGGGTGTGGCGCGAGGGCCTGTCATGGCCTTGTCCGCGAGGGTGTCGCTGCCATACTTACGAAACCGTAGGTTACGGAACCGTAGCCGTGGCCTTACCCCCAGAGCCTCCCGACGAGGGACACCACATGACCGCTGGTCCGGAAACCGTCGAAGAGTCACCGATTCCCGCCGATGCTCCGCTGCCGTCCGCGACGCTGGGCGGGGACAGCAAGCGTTCGCTGGAACAGATCACGCTGCTGCTGTTCATCACGGTGCCGTTCGTGGCACTGCTGGCGGCGGTGCCGCTGGCCTGGGGGTGGGGGGTGAGCTGGCTGGACCTGGGGCTGATGACGGCGATGTATTTCATCGGCTGCCACGGCATCACGATCGGCTTCCACCGCTATTTCACGCACGGCGCGTTCAAGGCGAGGCGCCCGCTGCGCATCGCGCTGGCCGTGATGGGGTCACTGGCGGTGGAGGGGCCGCTGGTGCGCTGGGTGGCGGATCACCGTAAGCATCACAAGTTCTCGGACGCGGCGGGTGACCCGCATTCGCCGTGGCGGTTCGGTGAGACGGTGCCGGCGCTGATGAAGGGGCTGTGGTGGGCGCATATCGGCTGGATGTTCGATGAGGAGCAGACCCCGCAGCACAAGTACGCGCCCGACCTGATCAAGGACCCCGCGATCCGTACCGTCTCGCGCCAGTTCGTTCTGTGGACGGCGGTCTCGCTGCTCTTCCCGCCGCTGGTGGGCGGGCTGGCCACCTGGTCCTGGCAGGGGGCGCTGAGCGCCTTCTTCTGGGGTTCGCTGGTCCGGGTGGCGCTGCTCCATCACGTCACCTGGTCGATCAACTCCATCTGCCATGCGGTCGGCAAGCGGCCGTTCAAGTCCCGGGACCGCTCCGGGAACGTGTGGTGGCTGGCGGTGCTCTCCTGCGGCGAGTCCTGGCACAACCTGCACCACGCGGACCCGACCTGTGCCCGGCACGGTGTGCTGAAGGGGCAGCTGGACTCCAGCGCCCGGCTGATCCGCTGGTTCGAGAAGGTGGGCTGGGCGTACGACGTCCGCTGGCCCCAGGCGTCCCGCCTCGACGCCCGGCGCGAGGGCGGCGCCGTGCCGGGGGTACCTCCCGGTGTCTGACCGGGGAAGGCATGATTGACGAGTGGCGATCGACGGCAGCAGCGCGAGCAAGAGCAAGGACAAACCCTCTTCCGGCGCGGGCGCCAGACGGACCCGCCGGGTCCGGATGACGGGTGCCGAGCGCCGTGAGCAGCTGCTCGACATCGGTCGCACCCTCTTCGCCGAGCGCGGTTTCGAGGCCACGTCGGTGGAGGAGATCGCGGCGAAGGCCGGGGTGTCCAAGCCGGTGGTCTACGAGCACTTCGGCGGCAAGGAGGGCCTGTACGCGGTGGTGGTGGACCGCGAGATGCGGCAGCTGCTGGACATGGTGACCGGCGCGCTGACCGCCGGCCACCCGCGCGAACTGCTCGAACAGGCCGCGTTCGCGCTGCTCGACTACATCGAGACCTACACCGACGGTTTCCGCATCCTGGTCCGCGACTCCCCCGTGGCCCAGTCGACCGGCACCTTCGCCTCCCTGATCAGCGATATCGCCACCCAGGTCGAGGACATCCTCGGCCTGGAATTCAAGGCCCGCGGCTTCGACCCGAAACTGGCCCCCCTCTACGCCCAGGCACTCGTCGGCATGGTCGCCCTGACCGGCCAGTGGTGGCTGAACGTCCGCAAACCGAAAAAGGCCGAGGTCGCCGCCCACCTGGTGAACCTGGCCTGGCACGGCCTGGACGGCCTGGAACCGAAACCACGGCTGATCGGGCATCGGCGGGCTTGATCGGGGGGTGGGGGCGGCGAGTCGGGGGGCTGGCCGGTGCGTCGGGGCTGATTCGCGTGTCGGGGGTTGGTCGCTATCGGCGAGCTCGGGGCGGCGGTGCTACGGGGCGGCTGCTGGCACGGCGGTACGCGTCGGCGGGGCGGCGGGCCTGGTCGCGGATCGGCGGGCTCAGGCGGCGGATCGGCGGGTGCGGTGCTACGGGGGCGGCGGGCACGGTGGTACGTGTGGGCGGGGTGGTCCCGTCGCTGTTCCGCTCGGCTGCCCTTTACCGTTTCGCCGTTTCACCGATTCGCCGTGCGCGGACCGGGCCGACGCCCGCCCGTACGCGCCGTCGCCTCCCGCGGGAGGCGACGGTCAGCGCCCGACTCTCCGTACCCCCTCGACGAACGCCGCGAACGCCGCCGCCGGGAAAGCCAGCACCGGACCTCGCGGATTCTTGGAGTCACGGACGGCAATCAGGCCACGGAGGTTTGCGACCTCTACGCACTCGTTTTCGGACGCGCTGTAACTGCTCTTGAACCACACCGGATCCGGCAGTTCGATCCCGGACAGCACGCGACCAGTCATGGGGACAGCTCCTGTCGTACCGTGGCCAGCATCCTCAACGACGCTGACGTGTCGACCGCTTGCGAACGAAGATATTCGAAGGAGATACGGGCCACGACGGCCATCACGCGCCGTCGCCTCACACGGGACGCGACGGTCAGCGCCCGAGGCCCCGTACCCCCTCGACGAACGCCGCGAACGCTGCCGCCGGAAAGGCCAGCACCGGACCTCGCGGATTCTTGGAGTCACGGACGGCAACCAGACCACGGAGGTCTGCGACCTCTACGCACTCGTTGCCTTCGCCTCCGCTGTAGCTGCTCTTGAACCACACCAGGTCCGGCAGTTCGATCCCGGACAGCACGCGATCAATCATGGGGACAGCTCCTGTCGTGCCGTGGCCAGCATCTTCAACGACGCTGACGTGTCGACCGCTTGCGAACGAAGGTAGTCGAAGGTCAACTTATAGTCACCCACGTCTTCGGCGTCATCGAGATACAGGCCACGGCGTCGCATCTCGATATAGACCACGGCCATGGAGTTGAGCGGGTTCCGTTCATCGTTCCTGCCCAGGATGACGAAGTGACCGGCGCCAGCGGCATGGGCTCCCGCGCTGAACGGCAGGATCTGAATATCGATCGTAGGACTCTGGGCCAGTTCGTGAAGATGCTCCAGCTGCTGGGTCATCACCGCCGCGTTGCCGACCGTCCTGCGAAGCACCGCTTCGTCCAGCACCACCCACAGGTGCAGTGGAGGCTTCCGCTTGAGGATGCTCTGCCGCTGGATCCGGGCATCCACCATCCGTTCGATCGCGCCGTTCGGGCTGCGAACCTCGCGCGCTTGGTGGACGGAAAGGGCATAGTCCCGCGTCTGTAGCAGGCCGGGAATGGCGGTGTTGGCGTAGAGGTGCTCGTACTCGGCTTCATGCTCGAAGGAAACCAGCGGGTCTATCCATTCCGGTACCGCGCTGTTGCCGACCCACCAGCCGTCGGCCTGGGACTTCGCTACCCGCACCAGAGCGTCACGCTCACTTACAGACGCGTCACATGCATCGGCGATCGCCTTCACTGTGGCCCACCGGATCCGGGCCCGGTCCTGCCACGTCTCGTAGCGGCTCACCGTTGCCTTGCTGACACCGGCGCGCTCGGCGACCTGCAACTGGGTCAACCCGCACCGCTCGCGGAGCGAAATGAGACCACGGGCGATCTGCATGCGCCCCGCAGGTCCCGTGAGTGTCGCGGTCATCCCCGCTCCTTCCTGTTCACGCCACCGTTCACCGGCACGCTCGCCGACGTCCCAACACGGGGAGCGTACGCAGCGGTTGACCGAAAGCGTCGCTCCTGCGCCATCTGTCACCCACATCAGTGAAGTTCACTCACGGATAGGCCATTCATTGGAGTCCAATGAAATGCTTCCCATGAGGCACCGACATCCGCCTCACCAAAGGGAGTTGAGGACATGCCCCATCCCGTCATCCGAGTGATCGGCCACCTGCTGCGCCCCCTCTGCACGCCACGCGGCCGACACCGCGCCGGAAGCCCGGCTCTCCCGGTCCCCCCGCGCCACCCGGTTACCCCCGCCTCCACGCGCCCGCCGCAGCCGGGGCCGTACGCCACCGACACCCCCATCGACGGCCGAGCCACCGCCATGGTCCGTCCCTACCTGCTCACCCACGAGCAGCATCAACGTCACCGGCACCGGACGTTCGGGGCGACGTGGCGCGACAGGGATATGGGCACGGGCATCTGCGCGGGCACGGGCGCTGCGCCGGGCCACTGCCACGGAATGGCGGCGGCACGGTGAACCGCGAGGGCCCTTCGGTACGGCTGCTGCCCTGGACCAACGCGGACGGCCGGCCCTGCTATCTCTCCTCTGACGGAACAGGCCCCGTGTCCCGGCTTGCCGACCGGGTCGAGGCCGTACAGCTCGGCCTCGCGGCCAGGCTGCTCGGCCACGCCCGGGACGCGCTCGCCGCACCCGGGCTGCCCCCGACCCCGGAACTCGGCTTTCTGGCCGCCAAGTTGGCGGACGCCCTCCACGACACGCTGCTCATCGCCGAAAGCCGGGGCACACGCCTCGCCCCGGCGGACGACGACGCGAACCGCTGAGGGGGCGTTCACGTATGCCGACACTCGTTAAGGCAGTCCACGACGCGCTGGAGCACAGTCCCGCCGCCCCGCACGCATGGGGCCTGCTTTCCCTGCCCGGCGACGCCCTCGCCTCCGCGGGCGCCGCCCGCCGTTTCGTACGGGCCATGGCCCGATCGTGCGGACTTCCTACGGATATGGCGGAGCCGTTGGAAATGATCACCGGAGAACTCGCCGCCAACGCTCTGGAGCACAGCGAAAGCCGCTCCGTCACCGTCGTCTTCTTCCGCACAGCCCGTACCGCGACCGTCAGCGTGACCGATGAGGGCCACGGCTGCGCGTCCGTACCGGACCTGCCGGGAGCCGAGCAGGAGAACGGGCGCGGACTGCTGATCATCGACACACTGGCCGGCCGGTGGGGGCAGCGGAAGACGGACGGCGGATTCACCGTCTGGGCCGAGATCGCCGTACGCAGCGCCCCGGGACCGGCCGGACAGCCCACCGGACCGGCCAAATAGAAACGCGCCACGGCGGGCCGCCTCGAAGCTCGTGCGGCAGAGGCCGACGGGGTCCGCGGGGTCCGGCGGTGCGGGGCGGCGGAACAGCGCGGGACCGCACCCTTCGTCGCATCATGCCTTCTCGCGCCTTCGCGTACCTACCTTCCGCGCGACGCTGCATCGATATCCAGAAATTGCCGAGATCTCGACAATATTGACCATTCTCCGGAATATCCCCCTCTGCCGCAGTTGCCCGCCAAACATTTCAGGCCAGATACCGCATCGCATTTTACTCTTGGCATACGAGTTATTTGCGATACGGTGCATGCTCCGGGTAACGTACCCAAAAAAGGCGTTCGCTTGGGGGACCGGGGCGTGTCGACAGATTTCAAGATCGATGTGCAGCGCGTACAGGGAATGCTGCACAAACTCGCGAATGCCGACGAGCGCATGCGGGACGCCACCGGGCGACTGAAAAAAGTGGGCCCGAAGGCACTGGGTACCGAAGGTCTCGACGATGCATGCGAAGAGTTCCAGTCGCAGTGGGGTGATGGCATCAAGCGTATCGCCGGTGCCGCCAAAGAAATCCACGAAAAGCTCAAGATGACGTTGGACGCCTATCAGGCCGGCGAGGAAGAGAACGCCAAGATGCTCGGCAAGAAGTAAGCGGCGCAAAATCGAGCGGCGGGAAAGAAGCCCGGAGAAGGAAGCGCCGCACCGAGAAAGCTTTTCGCACGAGGGGGAATCGCATGTCCTGGCGGAGCATGTTCATCGAGGATGACTCGGCATGGCCCGGCGTCGGCTTCAATCCGGCCAAGGGGGATCTGCATGCCATCCAGGCACTCGCCTCCGATGTGAAGTCCGTCGGCGACGAACTGGATGAGCTCGATCACCTGCTCAAATCGGTCGGCAAGAGCGATGGCGCTTGGGAGGGCGAGGCGGCACAGAACTTCGCGAAGAAGCTCGGCGAGCTGCCCAAGTATCTCCGGCAGGACACCGAGTCCATGCACGACTGCGCCAAGGCGTTGAGCGGCTGGCACACCCATTTACAGGGGTTCCAGGATAAAGCCGGGAAGATCGAGGCGGAGGCCGCGACGGCCCGCAAGCAGGCCGAGGCCGACGAAGGCGCTTACAAGGATCTCTACCGCGGGTACCAGCCGTACTTCGGACAGTCGATGGACGCGGCGGACGCCAAGAGGATCAACGACGAGTTGGGCGCGGCCTCGGACAAGGCCAAGAATTCCAAGGAAAAACTCGAAGATCTCATCCGCGAGGCCGAACGCATCCGGTCCCAGTGGAAGGACCGCGCCGGCGAGGCCGAACGCGCGATCCTCAAGGCGTCGGAGAATCACCCACCGGATCTGCATTGGTGGAACCGGGCCATCGACGGGCTGAAGAGCGCGTGGCGCGGTTTCAAGGACTGGCTCGTCGAGCATGCGGATTTGTTGTCGACGATTTCCGCGGGCCTCGCGGCGGCGGCGCTGGCGTGCCAGGTCTTTCCCATCGGCGGGCAGGTCGTCGGCGCCCTTCTCGGCGGCGCTTCGGCAGTGTGCGCGGCCGGTGCCATGGCGGGGCACTGGATGGGCAATGCGCGGGGCAACGGTACGCCCGGTTGGAAGATCGGCCTTGACGCGCTGGGGGTTCTCCCCGGCGTCGGAGGAGTGATCAAGGTAGCCACCTCGGGCTTCAAGGGCGCCACCGTCCTGGCGAAAGCCGGCGGGTCGGTCAAGGCGCTCGGCAAGGTGGGAGAAATCGCCAGTGAGACCCCCGGAGCGATCCGTGAGGGACTGGGCAATCCGCTCAGCATGAAAATTCTCAACAGTGGTCTGAAAAAGGCGTTCGGCGAAGGCGCGGTACTTTCCGACAAGGCCAAGGCAGCCACGCAGTTCGCCATGAAGTCGGGCTCCGCGCTCAATGGTGCCTTCCATGAGGTCAAGGACCGCATCGGTGGCGACGACACCAAACTGGTCCGCGCCCCGTCCGGCCAGAAATTCCACGCGGCCCTGGCTGCCTGATAGACACAGGGAGCGAAGGGTGACGTTCGGAGTATCCGGAGACGACGGGACGACCGCTGTGCCGGCACCGCACCGGCAACCGTCCGCATTGCATATCGGCTGGATCATGCCGCCATTCGTCCGGGAGCTTCCGGTGGGTGCTCCCGACGCGGATTCCGCAGCCGGAGACCTGCACACGCTGGCCACGGAATTCCTGCCGAACCACTCGACAGAAGACCAGTACCTCTTCGCGCTCGGGCTCGGGGCACAGCTGGAACCCATGGCTGAGGCTGACGTGATCTACGCCGGTCTCTGCTTCCTCGAAACGGAGGGCCGCCCCAGCGCCTCAACCATCATCGTCAGCCAGGTCCGGCACGAGAGCGACGACGATGAGGAGTTGCTGACTTCGGCACGCGAGGCGCTGGAGCGCAGATACCCCGACGACGACTACCAGCGGGTGGAGCTGCCGTGCGGACCCTCCCTCACCCGGGTCGGCGCCGCCGGCTTCACCATCGCTGCGGAGTTTTCCCCCACGGGACAGGACCTTCCGTTCCCCCTGTCGCAGATCCGTGTGTACATCCCGCTGCCCGGGACGAACGAAATGCTGATCTTCGGACTCGATTCGCCGTCCCAAGAAGCATGGGACCTGCACTCCGAACTCTTCGCCGAAGTCCTCAAAACGGTTGACTGGGGTACCGATCAGGAAATTGAGGATTACCGGGCCATGAGTCAGCGCACCCCCGTGGCAGCGGTCGAGCCGGACGAGGAGGTCAGGCGGGAGGTGCACTGGCACTCCAGCCGTCTGCTGGAAGCCGTCGCATTACGCGGCCACACGACCGGCGGCCAGGAAATCAACTCGGTGACCTGTACGCCATGTTGGGGAAAGGGTCTGCGGTCCCCTTGTTCGGCCCGGCACAGTTGGCGCGTCACGGGAGTGGCGGCCGATGACCTCCCGGCCTCCTTGTCCAGGATCGCCTCGGTCGTCTCCGCCCACGGGTGGCGCGCGGAGATGACAGGCGGCGGTGACGGGCTTCGCGCATGGGCCACGGAAACCGCCGAACAGCGGTCGGCGGGCTATTCGTTCGCCGCCTCCGTCGACAGCGCGGCGGGCGTTTTCTCGGCCGAGGTGACGTCCCCGTGCGTCCGCACCTCCGCCGCCAGTGATTCCGTGTTCGGCTGATCAAGGAGCTGAGGAGTGCGGCCCGAATTGCAGGAAAGAGTCTTCACGGTATTGCCCGGGAACGAGCAGTTCCTGGGCGGGGTCGACGTCTATCGCGCCATGTCCTCCGGCAAGGAGGACGATGCCGACATGCCGCTCACCAGGCGGCCGGAGGTATTGGGCGGACACAGCATGCCGGGCGACAAACTGGGCGGATTGCTGTCCGCCTTCTTCAGCGCGGCGAGCTATAACGAGCCCAGGGCGGACAAGGTCAATGCCACCGGCGACCCGGCGGTACGGGGGCAGCGGCAGAAGAAGAACGGCCTGTTCTTCGGGGAGTGGGAGAGTCTCGCGGGCCAGTGGCTGGCCGCCGGTCAGCCACGTTCCCGGTGTGGCGTGATCACTGTGCTGGCCCTCACCAGCAGCCACCTGCGGTTCGTATACGTACAGCGCCGCCGCGGCGGGTCACGGCTCGGTGACGCGGTGGAACCGGGCGCGGCTTTCCACCGCTCCCTGCTCTCCTGGACCCGGCGGACCCACAACAGGTCCGACAGTTTCCAGTTCGGGTTCACCGATGCCTCATGGGGGACGCTGACGATCCCCAGCAGCAAGGAATTCCTCCAGCTTTTCCCCGGAACCCTCACCCACAAGGACCCGATCCCGTAACCCACCCGCAATAGGCCCCCGCCTCATCCCTCCCCCGTCAGGAATTCCAGCCGGTTCCCCACCGGGTCGACCGAGAAGAAGCGGCGGTGTCCCGGCAGGTTGTCGTCCCAGGTGACGGGGGCGCCTCCGGCTGCGAGGGCGGCGGCGAAGGTGTCGATTTCATCCCCCATAGCCTCAACGGCATGGGAGGTGCCCCCAACGCGGATGCCGGGGTGGGACTTCTTCGAGGGGTGGTGGTCGGGGTCGATGCCGAGGTGGATGCGGGCCGTACCGGCCTCGAACCAGCAGCCGCCGCGGGCGGCGAGTGCCGGGGGCTTGGGGCGCTCCGTCATGCCGAGGAGGTCCACGTAGTAGGCCCGCAGGGCGTCCTCCGTGCCGGGGGGCGCGGCGAGCTGGATGTGGTCGAGGCCGGTGATCACGGCGGTCACCTCTTTCGGGGGCAGAAAGGCAGGGGCGGGCGGCGGGACCGGGGGGCTAGTCGGGCCGGGGACCGCCTGCCGCCGGCCCGTCGGGCAGGGGCTTGCGGGCGATCGCGAAGATGCGGCGGAAGGGGAAGACCGTGCCGTGCCGGCCGGTGGGATATGCCTTGCGCAGCAGGTCGCGGTATTCGGCGAGGAATTCGTCACGGGTCGCCAGGTCGTCCTCAAGGGCGGTGAGGACGGGGCGCAGGGCGGTCCCCTTGACCCAGTCCAGGACCGGGTCGTCGCCCTGGAGCAGCTGGACGTACGTGGTCTCCCAGACGTCGGTGACACACCCGAGGTCGGAGAGGCGCTCCAGATAGTCGGCCGGTTCGAGGATGTGGATAAAGCGGCGCCCGTGGTCGTTGAGGCGTTCGCGCCACTGCGGGGCGTCACACAGTTCGCCGAGCAGGGCGTGGCTGGGCGAGGTGAAGTTGCCGGGGACCTGGAAGGCGAAGGTGCCGCCGGGCGTGAGGGCCTCGATCCAGCGGGCGAAGGAGTCGGGGTGGTTGGGCACCCACTGGAGAGCCGCGTTGGAGACGATCAGGTCGTACCGCTCGCCCGGGTCCCAGTCGGCGGCGTCGGCCGGGGCGAAGTCGAGGTAGCCGCCGCCCGGGGTGGGCCCGGCATGGATCTCGGCCTCCTTGAGCATCTCCGCGGAGTTGTCGAGGCCGGTGATGTGCGCGTCGGGCCAGCGGACGGCCAGCTCGGCGGTGACGTTTCCCGGACCGCAGCCGAGGTCGGCGATACGTGCGGGGGTCCCCTGGCGCGGCAGCTCCGGTATCCGGGCGAGCAGATCGTGGAAGGGCCGGGTGCGGTGCCCGGAATGACGGAGGTACTGCTGCGGATCCCAGGTAGGTGCGTCGTGCATATTCGAAACCCCTCTGCTGGTACAGGGCTGACACCGGACGTCCACAGGGCTGGTTCGCGCCAACCCGAGTGGTGCTTCCCGCCGACGATGCCCAATAGTCCAGCCAAATATATCTTGATGTCAAGAGACTTCATATCGACAGACCCTCTACACTGATCGTCATGGAGGACGAGGTCGACCGACTGGTCGCAGCATGGCGCCGAGAGCGCCCGGACCTCGACGTGGAACCACTTGAGGTCCTCAGCCGGGTCTCCAGGCTGGCCAGGCACCTCGACCGGGCCCGCCGCCTCGCCTTCTCCGAGGTGGGTCTCGAACCCTGGGAGTTCGATGTGCTCACCGCGCTGCGCCGCGCCGGAGCGCCGTATCAGCTCTCCCCCGGTGCGCTGCTGACCCAGACCCTGGTCACCTCCGGGACGATGACCAACCGCATCGACAGGCTCGCCAAGAAGGACCTGGTCGAACGGCTGCCCGACCCCAGCGACCGGCGCGGTGTGCTGGTACGGCTGACCGCCGAGGGCCGCGACAAGGCCGATGAATCGCTGGCCGCGCTGCTGACACAGGAACGCGCCATCCTCGCCGAACTCTCCCGCCAGCAGCGCGGCGAACTGGCCGGCCTGCTGCGCCGGTTGACCGGCCCGTTCGACAACACCCCCAGCTGACGGCAGCGCACCCGGCCGAGCGGTGACCTCCCCGGCCGACGGCAGCGCACCCGGCCGAGCGGCGAGATCCCGGGCCGACGGCAACGTTGCGGACCGGCGGCCACACTTCCGGCTGACGGCCCGGATCCCTGGCTGACGTCCGCCCTTTCGACGCTTCATTCCGGACGGTACGGCGGAGCGCCGGCGGACGGCGGGACGGGCGGGCGAGTGGACGGGCGGACCGCCCGCATCGGTGCGCCGTCCCCCTGCGCCTCCTGGGCCGGGGTTCGCCCGCCCGCCCCGCCTCGCGCCCGTCCGCACGCCCGGCGCACCGGAGGACGTCCTCTTGCCCGCGGCCTCCCGGTGGGCTTGGATCGCGCCATGAGCCCGCAGTACGAACCGCGTCCGACGCCCGGCGGCCCCTACGGCAGGCGGTTTCCCGGCCGTACGGTCCTGGTGACCGGCGCCGCCGCCGGAATCGGCGCGGCCACCGCCGACCGGCTGGCGGCCGAAGGTGCCGGGGTCCTGCTGCTGGACATCGACGACGCGCGCGGCGAGCACACCGCGCGGCGCATCCGGGCGGCCGGCGGCCGGGCCTCGTACGAGCACTGCGATGTGGCGCGGGAGGACGACTGGCAGCGCGCCGTCGAGGCCGCGCGGCAGCGCTACGGACCGGTCGACGCGCTGGTCAGCAACGCCTACCTGCCGGGCGCCGCGGCCGTCGACCGGACGCCGCTCGCCGACTGGGAGCGGCAGCTCGCGGTCAATCTCACCGGGTCCTTCCTCGGCGTGCGCGCCGCTCTGGAGGACCTGCGCACCCGGCACGGCGCGGTGGTGCTGACCTCGTCCGTGCACGCCCTGATCGGACTGCCGGGGCGCCCCGCGTACGCCGCGTCCAAGGCCGGACTGACCGGACTTGCCCGGCAGTTGGCGGTCGAGTACGGGCCGGAGGTGCGGGTCAACAGCGTGCTGCCGGGGCCGGTCCTGACGGCCGCCTGGGACGGTATCGGCGACGCGGAGCGGCAGGCCAGCGCCGCCCAGACCGCGGCGCGGCGGCTGGGGCGGCCCGAGGAGGTCGCCGCGGCCATCGCGTTCCTGCTGTCCCCCGAGGCGTCCTTCGTGACCGGTGCGAGCCTGGTCGTGGACGGCGGCTGGAGCGTGTTCAAGAACTCGTCCTGACCCGGCGGCGGGAGCGGCGTGCCGACGGCATGCGCATGCCGGTAACACGGATACCGGTGACACGGATGCCGGTGACACGGATGCCGGTGAGATGCGTACCGGTGACCTGCCGTGGTGCGTCCCGCGCGGCGCGCCGCCCGCTCGCGGGAGCGCCGTTCCGACCGGCCCCGGCAGCCGGACCGGGCCGGACGAACAGCCGGGAACCGGACGCGTGTCGGCGCGCGGCCGGGCCCCCGCGTCCGTCAGGGCACCGAGAGCGAGGCAGTGACCGCCGCCAGGTCGGCCGGGCCCACACCGGCCCGGCGGGCCAGCGCCACCGCCGCGAGGGTGGAGTGCACGCCGAGCTTGCCGAGCACGTTCTGCATATGCGTACGGACGGTGTGCGGGGAGAGGAACAGCCGCTCGGCGACCGCCTTGCGGCCCAGCCCCGCCACCATGCAGCGCAGCACCTCCAGTTCGCGCGGCGTCAGCGACTCCACCAGCCGTTCGCTCTCCGTACGGTGCTTGCGGGCCGCGGTCAGCTCGCGCAGGACGCCGGTGAGCAGGGCGGGCGGCAGATGCGTCTCGTCGCGCAGCACGCCGCGGATGACGGCGAGCAGCCGGGAGAGCGAGCAGTCCTTGGCGACCCAGCCCGAGGCACCGGCCTGGAGGGCGGCGGCCGCGCGGCGCGGGTCGTCGCGCTCGGCGAGGACGACGGTGCGCAGATACGGATGGCTGGTGCGGACGCCGGAGACCAGCGCGATGCCGTCCACGGGGCCGCGCGGGGTGCCGTCGCGGGCCGGCAACGCCTGTGGGGGCACCGTCGTCAGCGGCTGCGCGAGGGTGCCGAGGTCGGCGTCGGCGAGCAGCACGTCGAAGCGGCGGCCGTCGGCGGCGGCCCGCTCCAGACTGCGCAGGGCCATGGGGCCGCTGCCCACGGCCGCCACGTCCACGTCCTGTTCCGCCGCCAGCGCGGCGGCCAGGGATTCGGCGAAGATGCGGTGGCCGTCGACCACCAGAACCCGGATGCGTTGCACACAGACCCCCTGTCTCGGGGAACGGACCCTAGCGGGCGCGACGCCAGGATTGAACATCGCCTCGGGGGTCCGGCCGCCGCCGCGCCGCGGAGCGGCCCGCGCGGTCGTCGCGCCCGTCCCCTCGCCCGCCCTGCGGCGCGGAGCGGCCCGGCTCACCCGTGATCGCGGCGGCCCCCATCGGCGCTGGTCTCAGCCTACGGACGGGGTGCGGCGGGGGAAGGCGAATGGCGAAACTGTTCCGCACGGATGGGGCCGGCGGGGCCCATGGCCTCTTGTGGTGCGGGATCCGGGGGTTTTCGTCTCGATCCGTTCGCCGGGGGCCATATGTCGTCGGTCCGTTGGGCCGCCGGTCCGGATGCCGTCGGTCCGGATGGCCGCTGTCTCCATGCCCCTGCCGCGATACGGGCGGTCCACATGCCGGCCAGCTGCTTGCCGTCGGCCCGCATGTCCTCGTCCGCGCCGCCACGTCCACCGGGCCACGTCCACCGGGCCGACGGTCCCCCTGCCGTCGGCCCGTCGGTCCGCCCGCCCGCCGGTCCGCGCGCTCACGCCAGGCGGTGGGCGCCCGCGCTCGGTACGGCCGGGAAGATCCGCGGTGCGGTGTGGCCGGCCGCCGCGAACGCGTCGGTGACCGCCGCGCCGACGGCCGCCGCGGCCGCCGCCTCGACCAGGACGATGGCCGAGCCGCCGAAGCCGCCGCCGGTCATCCGGGCGCCCAGCGCGCCCGCCGCGCGGGCGGTGTCGACGGCGAGGTCCAGTTCGGCGCAGGAGACCGTGAAGTCGTCGCGGAGCGAGGCGTGACCCGCGGTCAGCAGCGGGCCGATGGCGCGGGTGTCGCCCGCGTCCAGGCGCGCGATGACCTCTTCGACGCGGTGGTTCTCGGTGACGACGTGCCGCACCAGCGCCTGGACGGCCGGTTCGCCGGCGAGGGCGTCCAGGGTCTCGGGCAGCCGCGCGTACGGCACTTCGCGCAGGGTGTGCACGCCGAGCGCCCGCGCACCGCGCTCACAGCCGGCGCGCCGCTGCGCATACGCGCCGTCGGCCAGGGCGTGCCGTACGCGGGTGTCCACGACCAGCAGCCGCAGTCCGTCCGCCGCCAGGTCGAACGGGACCTGCCGCCGGGTGAGGTCGCGGGTGTCCAGGAGGAGGGCGTGGCCCGCGGTGCAGCAGGCGGCGGCGGTCTGGTCCATGATTCCGCAGGGCACGCCGACGAACGCGTTCTCGGCGCGCTGGGCGAGCGTGGCCAGCCGCTGCCGGTCGAGGCCCAGTCCGTACAGGTCGTTGAGGGCGAGCGCGGTGACGACCTCCAGGGCGGCGGAGGAGGACAGTCCGGCGCCGGTGGGCACCGTGCTGTCGTAGTGCAGGTCCGCGCCGCCGACCGGCAGTCCGGCCGCCCGCATCGCCCAGACGATGCCCGCCGGGTAGGCGGCCCAGCCGCCCGCGCCCGGGGGCCGCAGATCGTCGGCGCGCAGTTCGACGGGGCCGCCGTCGGCGTCGCTGGAGTGCAGCCGCAGCACCCCGTCGGTGCGGGCCGTGGCGGCGGCGACGATGGTGTGCGGGAGGGCCAGCGGCAGCACGAATCCGCCGTTGTAGTCGGTGTGTTCACCGATCAGGTTGACCCGGCCGGGCGCCGCCCAGAGACCGGTGGGGGCGGCGCCGTACACCGCCCGGAAGGCCGCCGCGGTCCGCCGGGCGCCGTGTTCGTGCGCGGGGGCCGGGGTGGGGACGGCGGCGCTGTGCAGGCTCATGCGCGCTCCCGGGTCCGTTCGAGGTACTGGGTGAACTGCCAGGCGTCGGCGACGATACCGGCGAGGTCGGCGCGGCGGGGCCGCCAGCCGAGCCGGTCGGCGGCCGTCTGCGCGGCGGCCACCAGGACGGCCGGGTCGCCGCCGCGGCGCGGGGCGAGGATCTCGGGAACGGGGTGCCCGGTGACCTTGCGGACGGTGTCGATGACCTCGCGTACGGAGAAGCCGTTGCCGTTGCCGAGGTTGCAGATGAGGTGTTCGCCGGGACGTACACGGCGGTGCGCGGCGTCTCCTGCCGGGGCGGTGGCGGGGGACGGGAGGGCCGCGTCGAGGGCGAGGAGGTGGGCCTCGGCGAGGTCGGCGACATGGAGGTAGTCGCGGACGCAGGTGCCGTCGGGGGTGGGGTAGTCGTCGCCGTAGACCTGTATCGCCGCGCGCTTGCCCTGGGCGACCTGGAGGAGGAGCGGGATGAGGTGCGATTCGGGGTCGTGGCGCTCGCCGTAACCGCCGTAGGCGCCCGCGACGTTGAAGTAGCGCAGCGAGACGGCGGCCAGGCCGTGGGCGGCGGCCGCGCCGCCGATCAGATGGTCGACGGCGAGTTTGCTCGCGCCGTACGGGCTGGTCGGCGCGGTGGCGGCCGACTCGGTGAGGGGGGCGCCGGCGGAGTCGCCGCCGCGGGCGGTGGGGTCGCCGTAGGTGGCGGCGGTGGAGGAGAAGACCAGGGTGCGGATATCGGCCGCGCGCATCGCGGCGAGCAGGTCCATGGTGCCGCCGACGTTGTTGCGCCAGTACTTCTCGGGGTCCGCGACGGACTCGCCGACCTGGGAGAAGGCGGCGAAGTGCAGCACCGCGTCGTAACCGGGGCCGATGTGGCGGGCGGCGTCCTGGATGCGGCCCTCGATGAAGCGGGCGCCGTCGGGAACGCCCGCGCGGTGGCCGGTGGACAGGTCGTCCAGCACGGTCACGTCGTGGCCCGCTTCCAGCAGGTGCGCGGTGACCACGCTGCCGATATACCCCGCCCCGCCGGTCACCAGGTAGTTCCGGATTGCTCGCTCGCTCACTCGCTCGCTACCTCTCGCAGTCGCTCGGCCGCGGCCTCCGGCGGCACGTCGTTGATGAACACGTTCATGCCGGATTCGGAACCCGCGAGAAATTTCAGCTTGCCGGGACTCCTGCGGATGGTGAAAAGCTCAAGGTGGAGCGCGAACTCGGCGCGGTCCGCGGCGTGTACGGGCGCCTGGTGCCAGGCGGCGATGTACGGCGTGCGGGCGGCGCCGGCCGTGCCCTTCCCCCGGCCGTTCCCCTCGTCGAAGATCCGGTCGAAGCGCCGCAAGAGTTCCAGGTAGAGCTGTGGGAATTCTGTGCGTGCGGCGTCGTCCAGGGCGGTCAGGTCGGGCACCCGGCGCCGGGGGTAGAGGTGCACCTCGTACGGCCAGTGGGCGGCGTAGGGGACGAAGGCGGTCCAGTGCTCGCCCGACAGCACGATGCGGCGGCCGTCGGCCCGTTCCTCGGCGAGGACGTCGTCGAAGAGGTTGCGGCCGCCGGTGGCGGCGCGGTGCGCGGCGAGCGAGTCGAGCATCCGGGCGGTGCGCGGGGTGGTGAAGGGGTACGCGTAGATCTGGCCGTGCGGATGGCCGAGGGTGACGCCGATCTCGGCGCCGCGGTTCTCGAAGCAGAAGACCTGGGTGACGCCCGGGAGCCGGGACAGTTCCGCGGTGCGGTCGGTCCAGGCCGCCAGGACCAGGGCGGCCTGGTCCTCGGTGAGGTCGGCGAAGGACGCGTCGTGGTCGGGGGTGAAGCAGACCACCTCGCAGCGGCCGCTGTCGCCGGCGAGGGAGGGGAAGCGGTTCTCGAAGACGGCCACGTCGTAGTCGGCGGCGGGGATCTCGGAGAGCCGGCCGTCGCGGGAGGGGCAGAGCGGGCAGGCGTCGGCCGGCGGATGGTAGGTGCGGGCCTGGCGGTGCGAGGCGATCGCGACCCGGTCGCCGAGCAGCCGGTCGTGGCGGATCTCGGCGGCGGTGGCCACGGGTTCGAGCGGGCGGCGGTCGGCGGCGTCGCGGACCGCGTCGTCGCGTGCGTCGTAGTAGATGAGCTCCCGGCCGTCCGCGAGCCGGGTCGTCGTCTTCTTCACGGGAGCTCCTCAGCACTCCGACCAAACACAAACAAACACAATGAAGCACAAGCAAACAGCGGCGTCAACGCCCGGCACCCCAGCGGACATTGCACAACAAAGCGGACGCATGACGGACGATTCAGCAAACAAAATCAACAAAACTGTTCAGTTTCGGGTGCCCCAGGCGTAGCTTTTTGTTCGTTCCGATTGCGCGATGCGGCGTCCTCCGGAAGGCGCCGCGGCCACCGGCCCCGCTGCGTCCCCCCGAAACGAGTGCCCCATGATCACCCTGGCCGAAGGGCTACGGCTCCCCACCAACTGGCTCGACTACACCATCCTGGCCCTCTACTTCGCCGTCGTCCTCGGCATCGGCCTCGCGGCCAGACGGAGCGTCCGTACGAGCCTGGACTTCTTCCTCTCCGGCCGGGCGCTGCCCGCCTGGGTCACCGGACTGGCCTTCGTCGCCGCCAACCTCGGCGCCACCGAGATCCTCGGCATGGCCGCCAACGGCGCGCAGTACGGGGCGTACACCGTCCACTGGTACTGGATCGGCGCGATCCCGGCAATGGTCTTCCTCGGCCTGGTGATGATGCCGTTCTACTACGGCTCCAAGGTCCGCTCCGTACCGGAGTTCCTGCTGCACCGCTTCGGACCGTCCTCGCACCTGCTGTCCTCGGTCATCTTCGCGGTCTCCTCGGTGCTGATCGCGGGCGTCAACCTGTACGCGATGGCCATCGTGCTGCAGGCGCTGCTCGGCTGGCCCCAGTGGGTGGCGATCGTGGTCGCCGGCTTCTTCGTCCTGGCGTACATCACCATCGGCGGCCTCACCTCGGCGATCTACAACGAGGTGCTCCAGTTCTTCGTCATTCTGGCCGCGCTGATCCCGCTGACCATCGTCGGCCTCAAGCGCGTCGGCGGCTGGGGCGGTCTGACCGACTCGCTCACCGCCGCGCACGGTGACGCGTTCCTGAGCGCCTGGAAGGGCACCGGCATCGGCGAGGCCAATCCGCTCGGCGCGAACTGGCTGACCATCGTCCTCGGCCTCGGCTTCGTGATGAGCTTCGGCTACTGGACGACGAACTTCGCCGAGGTGCAGCGCGCGCTGTCCGCGAAGAACCTCTCCGCCGCCCGGCGCACCCCGCTGATCGCCGCGTTCCCCAAGATATTCATCCCGCTGGTGGTGGTCGTCCCCGGCCTGATCGCGGTGGTCATGGAGCCGGCCCTCGGCAAGGGCGACCCCGCGAAGGGCGGCCTCCAGTACAACGACGCGATCCCGGTGCTGATGCGCGATCTGCTGCCCAACGGCGTGCTCGGCATCGCCGTCACCGGTCTGCTCGCCGCGTTCATGGCCGGAATGGCGGCGAACGTGTCGTCCTTCAACACCGTCTTCACCAACGACATCTGGGGCGCGTACCTCAAGAAGGGCCGCTCCGACGGCTATTACCTCACCACCGGGCGCGTGGTCACCGCGATCGGCGTGCTGATCGGCATGGGCACCGCCTTCATCGCCTCATCCTTCAGCAACATCATGAACTACCTCCAGACGCTGTTCTCCTTCTTCAACGTCCCGCTGTTCGTGGTCTTCATCATCGGCATGTTCTGGAAGCGGACCAGCGCCGCGGCCGGCTTCTGGGGACTGCTCTCCGGCACGGTCGCCGCGATGGTGAACTACTTCTGGCTCTACAAGCAGGGCATCATCGCCATCCCCTCCGAGCAGGGCGCCAACTTCGTCTCCTCGATCGTCGCGTTCGTCGTCGGCGCCCTGGTGATGGTGGCGGTCACCCTGGTCACCGAGCCCCGGCCGGCCGCGTCCCTGGCGGGCCTGGTCTACGGCACCGCCGCCCCCGGCGGGCCGGACGGCGCCGCGGAGCTGCAGGCCGCCGGCGACGACGCCTGGTACCGCAAACCGGCCGTGCTCGGCTGGGGCGCCGTCGCCCTCGCCGCCCTGTGCTACATCCCCTTCTCCTTCTGAGCCCGCCAGGAGCGCACCATGAGCGACCACGACCACCAGCACCGGACCGGTGAACCGGCACCCGAGTCCGCGACCGCCGCCCGGCTCTTCGACGTCCGGCGCATCATCGGCGGCCTCTTCGTCGTCTACGGGGTGATCGTCACCCTCGCCGGGTTCACCGCCTCGGACGCGGACCTGGCGAAGGCCCAGGGCATCAACATCAACCTCTGGACGGGCCTGGGCATGCTCGCGCTCGGGCTGTTCTTCCTCGTCTGGCTGAAGCTGCGCCCTGCGGTCCCCCCGACGGCGGCGGAGCTCGACGAGGCTGCCCCGACGGGCACTTCGGACGGCTCCGCGCACTGACCGGCGCGCCCGCCGTCCCGCGCGGACGCTACGGCGGCGGGCCCGCCCCGTCCGCTTCCGCCGCCCCGCCGAGCGCCGCCCGCTCCAGCAGCCCGGTGCGCGCGGCCAGCGCGGCGGCCTCCAGCCGGGAGCCCACCTCCAGCTTCATCAGCACCCGCTGGACGTGCGTACGCGCGGTGCTCGGCGCGATGGCCATACCGGCCGCGATGAGCCGGGTGTCCTCACCGTCCGCGACCCGCATCAGCACCTCGACCTCGCGCGGGGTGAGCAGCTGAAGCAGCCGCGCGCCCTCGTCGTCCGGCTGGGGCACGGGGTGCAGCAGCTCCTCGAACGCCTGCCGCAGCAGTTGCGGGGCGATGGCCGCCTCACCCGCCCGCGCCTTCATCATGGCGCGTTCCACCCCCTCGATCCGCTCGTCGTTGCGGACATATCCGGAGGCCCCGGCGGCGAAGGCGGCGGCGATCCCGCGCGGGCTGGGGACCGGGCCCAGCACGACGACCGCGACCTGCGGCCGTTCCCGTTTGATCCGTACGACCGGGTCGAAGGTGCCCGGCTCGGCGGGCGCGGCGGTGCCCAGCAGGCACACCTCGGGCGCCCGGCTCACCACCAGGTCAGCAGCCCCGGCGCTCGGCGCGGCGGCGGCCAGTACGCGGTGGCCGCGTAATTTCAGGGCCGAGGCGAGCGCCTCGGCGAGCAGACGGTGATCGTCGACCACCATGAGCCGCACGCCCATGGACCAACCCCTTCTCCCCGGCGGAGCCGCCCCGGTCCCCCGCCGGGCCCGTTGTCCCCGGGAAGCTACACGCTCGCCCGCAGAAGCGCGCCCCCTACCGGGGAGAAGACCACCGGAACGCGGGAATCCCGGCCATTCGGGGCCGGTTGCCGCCCTCCCGGGGCGCCCGCGGGCGGCCCGGGAGGTGCCGCGCGCGGTACGCGCCTCCCCACCGCCCGGCCGTCGGCGGGGCTACGCGTCGTCGGCCAGCTCCAGCCAGCGCATCTCCAACTCGTCCCGCTCATCCGCGAGTTCGCGCAGCTGGGCGTCGAGTCCGGCGACCTTCTCGAAGTCGGTGGCGTGCTCGGCGATCTGCGCGTGCAGCTTCTTCTCCTTGTCGCCGACCTTGTCCAGCTGCCGCTCGATCCGCTGGAGTTCCTTCTGCGCCGCGCGGTTGACGGCGGCGGCCTTCTTGGGCGCCACCGTCTGCTGGGCGGGCACCGGCGCCGCGGCGTCGATGACCTGCTGACGGCGCTCCAGATACTCGTCCAGACCGCGCGGCAGCATCCGTAGCGCGGCGTCGCCCAGCAGCGCGAAGACCCGGTCCGTGGTGCGCTCGACGAAGTACCGGTCGTGGCTGATGACGATCAGCGAACCGGGCCAGCCGTCGAGCAGGTCCTCCAGCTGGGTGAGGGTCTCGATGTCCAGGTCGTTGGTGGGCTCGTCGAGGAAGAGCACATTGGGCTCGTCCATCAGCAGCCGCAGGATCTGCAGCCGGCGCCGCTCACCGCCGGACAGGTCGCCGACCGGCGTCCACTGCTTCTCCTTGCCGAACCCGAACCGCTCGCACAGCTGCCCGGCGGTCATCTCCCGGCCCTTGCCGAGATCGACCCGCTCGCGGATCTGCTGGACGGCCTCCAGCACCCGCAGCGCGGGGTCGAGTTCGGCGACCTCCTGGGAGAGATGGGCCAGTTTGACGGTCTTGCCGACGACGACCCGGCCGGCCACCGGCTGCGCCTCGCCCTGCGTACACGCCGCCTCGGCCAGCGCCCGCAGCAGCGAGGTCTTGCCGGCGCCGTTCACGCCCACCAGGCCGATCCGGTCGCCCGGACCGAGCTGCCAGGTCAGATGCTTGAGCAGTACCTTCGGCCCGGCCTGGACGGTGACGTCGGTGAGCTCGAAGACGGTCTTGCCCAGCCGGGAGCTGGCGAAGTTCATCAGCTCGGCGGTGTCCCGCGGCGGCGGTACGTCCGCGATCAGCTCGTTGGCGGCCTCGATGCGGAACCGCGGCTTGCTCGTCCGGGCCGGGGCGCCGCGCCGCAGCCACGCCAGCTCCTTGCGCATCAGGTTCTGCCGCTTGACCTCCTCGGTGGCCGCGATCCGCTCGCGTTCGGCCCGCGCGAAGACGTAGTCGCTGTAGCCGCCCTCGTACTCGTGCACATCGCCGCGCTGGACGTCCCACATCCGGGTGCAGACCTGGTCCAGGAACCACCGGTCGTGGGTGACGACCACCAGCGCGGAGCGGCGGGCCCGCAGATGCCCGGCCAGCCACGAGATGCCCTCCACGTCGAGGTGGTTGGTGGGCTCGTCCAGCACGATCAGGTCCTGCTCGGCGATCAGCAGCTTGGCCAGTGCGATCCGCCGCCGCTCGCCACCGGACAGCGGGCCGATGACGGTGTCCAGGCCCTGTCCGAAGCCCGGCAGGTCCAGTCCGCCGAACAGTCCGGTCAGCACATCCCTGATCTTGGCGTTGCCCGCCCACTCGTGGTCGGCGAGGTCGCCGATGACCTCGTGCCGGACGGTGGCGGCCGGGTCGAGGGAGTCGTGCTGGGTGAGCACGCCCAGCCGCAGGCCGCCGGAGTGCGTGACGCGGCCGTCGTCCGCGCCCTCCAGCTTGGCGAGGATCCGGATCAGGGTGGTCTTGCCGTCCCCGTTGCGCCCGACGACGCCGATCCGGTCCCCCTCGTTGACGCCGAGCGAGACACCGTCGAGCAGGGCACGGGTCCCGTAGACCTTGCCGACGGCTTCCAGATTCACGAGGTTGGTGGCCATTGCGCTCCTTGCTGCCTGCTGCCCGCGGCTCCGGTCGGCGCACGCTCCTGGGCCTTTCCAGGATCCCATGACGCCGCCGGAGCCCGGCCGCCACCGGGGTACGGGACCCCGGGGCTGCGTACGCCGGTGGCAGCCGGGCCCCGGCCCCGCCGCCGCCCTACCGCAGCGTCGCGCCCGGTGCCGGGGAGGCGGCGACCCGCGTCCGGCGGCAGGTGCCGGAGGCCGGCAGTTCCTTCGCCACCCGCTCCGCCGCCGCGGCGTCCGGCACCAGGAACGCGGTGGTCGGCCCCGATCCGGAGACCAGCGCGGCCAGGGCGCCGGCCGCGGTGCCCGCGTCGAGCGTCGCGGCCAGCTCGGGCCGGAGCGAGAGCGCCGCCGCCTGGAGGTCGTTGCCGAGCGCCGCGGCGAGCCCGGTGGCGTCGCCGGCGGCCAGCGCGGCCAGCAGCGCGGGGTCCGCCTCGGGGGCGGGCACCTCCCGGCCCTGCGTCAGCCGGTCGAACTCGCGGTAGACGGCCGGGGTGGACAGTCCGCCGTCGGCGACCGCGAAGACCCAGTGGAAGGCGCCGCCGACGGGCAGCGGCGTCAGCAGCTCGCCCCGGCCCCGTCCCAGCGCCGCCCCGCCGACCAGGCTGAACGGCACATCGCTGCCCAACTCGGCGCAGATGTCCAGGAGTTCACCGCGGCTCGCACCGGTGGACCACAGTGCGTCGCAGGCCAGCAGGGCGCCCGCGGCGTCCGCGCTGCCGCCCGCCATCCCGCCCGCGACGGGGATGTCCTTGGCGATGTGCAGATGGACGTGGGGCGCGATGCCGTGGCGGGCCGCGAGCAGTTCGGCGGCGCGGGCCGCCAGGTTCGTCCGGTCCAGCGGGATCCGGTCGACGTCGTGGCCCTCGGCGGTGATCCGCAGGGTGTCCGCGGGGGCGGCGGTGACCTCGTCGTAGAGGCCGACGGCGAGGAAGACGTTCGCCAGGTCGTGGAAGCCGTCCGGGCGGGCGGCGCCGACGGCCAGCTGGACGTTGACCTTGGCCGGTACGCGGACGGTGACCGGGGCGCTCATACCGTCTCCCCCGCCTGCCGGATGCCCGGGGCCCCGCCGGGACCCTTGTGCTCGGCGATCCGCGCGAACTCCTCGACGGTCAGCGATTCGCCGCGGGCCTGCGGCGAGACACCCGCCGCGAGCAGCGCGGCCTCCGCCGCGGCGGCGCTGCCGGCCCACCCCGACAGTGCGGCCCGCAGTGTCTTGCGGCGCTGGGCGAAGGCGGCGTCCACCACCGCGAAGACCTCCGCGCGGCTCGCGGTGGTCTGCGGCGGCGCGGCCCGCCGGACCAGCGAGACCAGCCCGGAGTCGACGTTCGGCGCGGGCCAGAAGACGTTGCGGCCGATCGAACCGGCCCGCTTGACCTCGGCGTACCAGTTCGCCTTGACCGACGGCACGCCGTAGACCTTGTTGCCGGGGCGGGCGGCCAGCCGGTCGGCGACCTCGGCCTGGACCATGACCAGGGTGCGGTCGATGGTGGGGAACGTCGCGAGCATGTGCAGCAGCACCGGCACCGCGACGTTGTACGGGAGGTTGGCGACCAGCGCGGTGGGGGCGGCGCCGGGCAGCTCGGTGACCTGCATCGCGTCGCGGTGGACCAGCGCGAAGCGGTCGGCGCGGTCGGGCATCCGGGCCGCGATGGTGGCCGGCAGCGCGGCCGCCAGCACCTCGTCGATCTCGACGGCGGTGACCCGGTCGGCGCACTCCAGCAGCCCCAGGGTCAGCGAGCCGAGGCCGGGGCCGATCTCCACCACGACGTCATCGGGGCGCACGCCCGCGGTCCGCACGATCCGGCGGACGGTGTTGGCGTCGATGACGAAGTTCTGGCCGCGCTGCTTGGTGGGGCGCACGCCCAGCGCGGCGGCCAGCTCGCGGACCTCGGCGGGCCCCAGCAGAGGGCCGGTCTCGTCGGTGGTGCTGCTGCTGTCAGTCATGCCGAAGCCTCGCCGCGCGCCGCCGTGGTCACCCACGGTGCGCGCCTTTCCGTTGTTCGCTCGCTGCGCTCGTTCACCGGTGAAGCTTACGGCCGCACACCGGCCACGGGCTCGCGCCCCGGATGATGTAGAGCTTCTTGGCGCGGAAGGTCTGCTCCGCGGCGGAGGCGTCCTGCGGGCGCCCGCTGCCGCCGAGCCGGTGCCAGGTCCTGATGTCGAACTGGTAGAGGCCGCCGAAGGTGCCCGATACATCCACGGCGTCCACCCGGCCGCCCGCCTCGCACCGCGCGAGCGCGCCCCAGGCCAGGTGGTCGGCGCCCCGGACGGAGGCCGGCAGCGTCTTGGTGCCGATGTGCACGATCTGCTCGCGCGGCTCCCGGACGGTCTCGGCGCCGAGCGACTGCGGCTTCTGCCGGACGCCGTTGACGGTGCGCAGCCGGAAGGTGACGCGCCGCACGCCGGGCCGCCCCTGCTGGACCACCGCCTCGGTGCCGCGGGCCAGCCCGGGGTCGTTGCGCCGGACCGTACGGAACGGGATGAGCTCCTCGCGGACCTCCTTGATGCCGGTGATCCGCAGCACGGAGACGGTCTGGCCCTCGCGCGGGAAGCTGTCCGCCGGCACCGAGGTGGTGTCCTCGTCGCGCAGCGCGAGACCGGCCTGCGCCAGGGCCTCGCGGACGGTGGCGGCGTTGGTGCGGACGCGGTGCTCACGGCCGTCGGCGACGAAGACCACCGTGCGTTCGGTGCGGACGGCCAGTTCCAGACCGTGCCGGCCGATGCGCTGCGAGCGGGAGCTGGAGAGATAGGCGCCCTCGGCGCGGACACCGAGCTGGTGCAGCGCGCCGCCGACGGTGTCGGCGGTGGTCCACACCTGGCGGCGCTGCCCGTCGAGGGTCAGGACGAGCGGCCGGCCGTGCCGGACGGCCACCTCGTCACCGCTGGTCAGGGGGGTCCCGGGGGCGGGCGCGACAAGGTCGTGCCGGCCGATGTCGAGATGCTCGTCGGCCAGCAGGTCATCGACGTCGTCGGCGAAGGTGTGCAGGGTGCGGGGGGTGCCGTCGACGCTGAGCCGGATCGCCTTGTCATGGGCGACGAAGGCGGTGGTGCCCCCGGCGAGGAAGGCGACGACCAGCGCCTGGGGCAGCAGCCGGCGCAGCGATTCGGGGCGCTCCACCAGGCGCCGTCGGCGGCCCGCGGCGCGCCGGGCGGCGGCCCGGCCCCCCGTAGCGCCCGGGGCGCCCGGAGCGGGCGCCGCGCTCGGAGCGGACGGGGCCTTCGGGGCGGACGGGGCCTTCGCGGCCTCGGGGAGGACGGAGGCGTACGGGTTGGCCGAGGGGTACGGGTTGGCCGACGGGTACGGGGCGGCCGGGCGACGCGGGGCGGCCGGGGGGTACGGGCGGTAAGGAGGGGCCGGGGCCTGGGGTGCGGCCTGGGCGTAGGGATTCGCCGGGGGGTACGGGGTGCCCGGGACGTACGGGCCGGGCGGGACGTACGGGCCGGGCGGGACGTACGGGCCGGGCGGGACATAGGGACCGGCGGGGGCGTACGGGGCGTAGGGAGGGGCCGGGGCGGCTGCCGTACCCGTGGCCCCCGGGGCGGCTGCCGTACGCGGCGCCCCCGGGGCGGCTGCCACACCCTGTGCCCCTGGGGCGGCTGGCATCCCCTGCGCCCCTTGGGCCGCTGTCATCCCCTGTGCCCCCGGCGCCCCGGGGGTCTCCGTGGCCGCCGGCTGGCGGGGCAGCAGACCGCGCCGGCCGGCGGCCTGGGGATCGTACGGGGCGTACGGACCGGACGGGGCGTCGTACGGCGGTCGGTAGGGCGGCGGGCCGGCGGCGCCCGGACTCCGGCTGTGACGGCCGCGCGCGGCGCGGTGGCTGCTCTGCGAATGACTCACGACGCTCCACATGCCACAGATGCGGTTGACTGCCGGAATGTAGCGGAGCGGAGGTGACTCTCCAAAGTTGGCCCGCTACGGAACGTCGTCGCCCCGGAGTGCGCCGGGCGCGCGCGGCGGCCTCAGTAGCCGAAGGCGCGCGCCGTGTTCACCGCGACGGCCGCCGCCAGCGCGTCCTCCGTCTCCTCCTTGACCTGGGCCATCGCCCGCAGCGTGACGGGGATGAGGTACGGCGCGTTCGGCCGTCCGCGGTACGGCGCGGGGGTGAGGAACGGGGCGTCGGTCTCGACGAGCACCAGTTCGGACGGGGTGACCGCGAGCGCATCGCGCAGCGGCTGGGCGTTCTTGAAGGTGACGTTGCCCGCGAAGGACAGGTAGTAGCCGGCGGCCGCGCAGGTCTTCGCCATCTCGGCGTCGCCGGAGAAGCAGTGGAAGACGACCCGCTCGGGCGCCCCCTCCTCGCGCAGGATCCGCAGCACGTCCTCGTGTGCCTCCCGGTCGTGGATGACCAGGGTCTTGCCGTGCCGCTTGGCGATCTCGATATGGGCGCGGAAGGACCGCTGCTGGGCGGCCATGCCCTCGGGACCGGTACGGAAGTGGTCCAGGCCCGTCTCGCCGACGCCGCGGACGTGCGCCAGGGCGGCCAGCGCGTCGATACCGTCCAGCGCGGCGTCCAGGGCGGCGTCGCCACCGGGCCGGCGGGCGCCCTGCCGGGACCAGCCGTCGGGGTCGCCGAGGACGATCCGGGGCGCTTCGTTGGGGTGCAGCGCGACCGTGGCGTGCACGGCGTCGTGCGCGGCGGCGGTGTCCGCGGCCCACTGCGATCCGGCCAGGTCACAGCCGACCTGCACCACCGTGGTGACGCCGACCGAGGCGGCCTTGGCGAGCGCTTCGGCCACCGTGCCGTCCTGCATGTCCAGGTGGGTGTGCGAGTCCGCGACCGGGACCCGAAGCGGTTCGGGCAGCGGCGGCGGCGCGTCCTTGGCGGCCTTGGTGGTGCTGGCGGTGCTGGCGGTGCTGGCAGTGGTGGCGGCCTTGGCCGCCGGGCCGGCTGCGGGTTGGGGGGCTTGCTGTGCCATGGCCGCGATCCTACGAGGACCGCGGCCGACGCCTCAGCCGCGGTGGTGGAAGGGGTGCAGCAGGTCGGAGAGGTGCCAGTGGTGGCGTTCGCCCTCCGCGGCGGTGCTGCCGGCGGCGGTGTCGCCCGCGGCGGCGGAGCCGCGCCGGCCGCCGTTCTTGGTGCCGTGCTGGCGCTGGTGCATGCTGGCGATCGCGTTCGAGACCATCGAGACCTGACCGGCGCGCATGATGCGTACGACGTTGCCGCCGCAGTTCAGGCAGGTGGGCCGGGTGAGCGGGGACGGCACGCGCTCGCCGTCCGCGTAGTAGACGACGTGCGTCTGACCGCCGGCGTCCACCTGGTGCTGTATCTCGTACGCCTGCTCCCAGCCGTGGCCGCACCGCATGCACGCGAAGGCGTACGCCTCGCGGGCGGCGGGCTCGGACCGGGGGGTGGGCCGGGCCGCACCCGTGGCAGGGGTCTGTGCGATCTCGCTCATTGCCGCTCCTCTTGTCCGCTGGACAAGGTCTTGGGGACGAGCGTCCCGCCTCCCAGTGGACGCCTTTCCCGACCGCGGCGCAGCTGAGCTTCTACCTATTGGCCCAGATTTGGCAGGTTGTAGGAAAAGCGCCCCGCTACCCGGCCCCGCGCTTTACCTTTGCAGGCCATTCGTTTACCTCATGAAGTCATTTGCCCGGTGCGGATCCGGCGCGGGCCGCGTTCTTCGCCGCGACCACCGCGTCGAAGACCTCGCGCTTGGGCAGTCCGGCGTCCGCGGCGACGGCGGCGATGGCCTCCTTGCGCCGCTCCCCCGCCTCCTCGCGGACCTGCACCCGGCGCACCAGCTCGGCGGCGTCCAGCTCCTGCGGCCCGGTGTCCGGGGCGCCCTCGACGACGACGGTGATCTCGCCGCGTACGCCCTCGGCCGCCCAGGGGGCCAGCTCGCCGAGCGGTCCGCGCTTGACCTCTTCATAGGTCTTGGTCAGCTCGCGGCAGACCGCGGCCCGCCGGTCCGCGCCGAAGACCTCGGCCATCGCGGCGAGGGTGTCGTCCAGCCGGTGCGGCGCCTCGAAGTAGACCAGCGTGCGCCGCTCGTCCGCGACCTCGCGCAGCCGGGAGAGCCGTTCGCCCGCCTTGCGCGGCAGGAAACCCTCGAAACAGAACCGGTCGACCGGCAGCCCGGAGACGGCCAGCGCGGTGAGCACCGCGCTGGGGCCCGGGACGGCGGTGACCTTGATACCGCGTTCGACGGCGGCGGCGACCAGGCGGTAGCCGGGGTCGGAGACGGACGGCATACCGGCGTCGGTGACCAGCAGCACCCGCGCGCCGCCCGCCAGCGCGTCGGCCAGCTCGGGCGTCCTGGCCGCCTCGTTGCCCTCGAAGTACGACACGACCCGGCCCGTCGGGTGCACGTCCAGCGCCTGGGTCAGCCGGCGCAGCCGCCGGGTGTCCTCGGCGGCGATCACATCGGCGGCGGCCAGCTCGGTGGCGAGCCGCGGCGGGGCGTCCGCCACCTCGCCGATGGGTGTCCCTGCAAGTACCAGCGTTCCAGTCACCCCTCCATCCTCCCAGCCCGGCGCCGCGCCCCACCCCGCCGGCCGCCGCGTCGCCGGCCACCGCCCCGCGCCGTGGCACGCCGGTCCGGCGGCGGCTTCCCTACGATGGGCCGGGTGACGAGTGACACCGCGACCGACGCAGCCGCCCCGCTCGCCCACGAGCCGGCCACCGAGCCCCCCGTGTGGCAGCAGCGGCTGCGCCGCTTCGGGTACGTGGGCCGCCCACGGGGCGATGTCCGCGCCCGGCTGGTGCCCCCCTTCCCGGATCCGGGCACCCGGCTGTGGGCGATGTGCGGCCTGGGCCCGGCCGCCGCGGGGCGGCTCGCCCGCTGGTCGGGCTGGGGCGGCCCGCTGCTGGTGACGCTCTTCGCCGGGGTGCTGCGGTTCTGGCAGCTCGGCAGCCCGCGGAAGGTGATATTCGACGAGACGTACTACCCCAAGGACGCCTGGGCGCTCCTCCAGTACGGCTACGAGGGCACCTGGGCCAAGAACGCCAACGACGCGCTGCTGGCGCACCCGCCGCAGATCCTGCTGTCGCCCGAGCACTCCTATGTCGTCCACCCGCCGCTGGGCAAGTGGCTGATCGCGGCCGGTGAGTGGGCGTTCGGCATGAACCCCTTCGGCTGGCGGTTCACGGTCGCGCTGCTCGGCACCCTGTCGGTGCTGCTGGTCTGCCGGATCGGCCGCCGGCTGCTGCGCTCCACGGCGCTGGGCTGCCTGGCGGGCGCGCTGCTGGCCGTCGACGGGCTGCACTTCGTGATGAGCCGCACCGCGCTGCTGGACCTGATCGTGATGTTCTGGGTGGTGGCGGCGTTCGGCTGCCTGCTGGTGGACCGGGACCGCACCCGGGCCCGGCTCGCGGCGGCCCTGCCGGTCGGGCCCGACGGCCTCGCACGGCCGGACGCGGACATCGGCGGCCGGCTGCGGCTGGGGTGGCGGCCCTGGCGGATCGCGGCCGGGCTCTGCCTGGGCCTGTCCGCCGCCACCAAGTGGAACGGCCTGTACTACCTCGCCGCGTTCGCCCTGATGGCCGTGGTGTGGGACCTCGCGGCGCGCCGTACGGCCGGTGCCCCGCGGCCGCTGCGCGCGGTGCTGCGCCGCGATGTGCTGCCCGCCTTCGGCGCCACCGTCGTCGTCGCGCTCGCCGCCTACCTCGCCTCTTGGTCGGGCTGGCTGGCGACCAAGGGCGGCTACTACCGCGACTGGGCGACCACCCCGGAGGGCCGGGACAGCGCCTGGACCTGGCTGCCGGACTGGCTGCGCAGCCTGTGGCACTACCAGACCGAGGTCTACGCCTTCCACACCGGACTGACCACCCCGCACACCTACCAGTCCAACCCGTGGAGCTGGCTGGTCCTGGGCCGCCCGGTCTCGTACTTCTACGAGTCCCCCAAGGCCGGCCAGGACGGCTGCACGGCGGCGGAGGGCTGTGCCCGCGAGGTGCTGGCGCTGGGCACCCCGCTGCTGTGGTGGGCGGCCTGCTTCGCGCTGCTGTACGTCCTCTACCGCTGGCTGTTCAAGCGGGACTGGCGGGCCGGCGCCATCGCCTGCGGCGTCGCGGCCGGCTATCTGCCGTGGTTCCTGTATCAGGAACGCACCATCTTCCTCTTCTACGCGGTGGTGTTCGTCCCGTTCCTGTGTCTGGCGGTGGCCATGCTGATCGGCGCGATCATCGGCCCGCCGGGCTCGTCGGAACGGCGGCGCACGGTCGGCGCGGTGGGCGCCGGCGTCCTCGTCCTGCTCATCGTGTGGAACTTCATCTACTTCTATCCGCTCTATACGGGCCTGCCGCTGCCCAAATCCGCGTGGAACAACCGGATGTGGTTCGACACCTGGATCTAGCGGGAGGGACGGCGGCGAGGCTCAACGGTGCGGAACGGCACGCACCCGGGGGACGGCCCCGCCGAGGAGCCGGGGGTTGTCCCCACAGTGCATGGGCGTGCTGACCGGCTGGTCCGGTGGATCTTGGGCACGCGGGCTGGACGCGACCGGTTTTCCGATGCAGCCAGCCGGTTGCACAGAGGGAGTTCGCCCATGTCCGACCGTTCTCAGAAGCCCCGGCGCGCTCGTACGGCATCACTGCGCAGGACGCGGCGGACCGTCACGGCGGTGGCGGCGCTGGCCGCCGCCCTGGCCGTGGCCGGTACGTTGCCCGCGGCGGCGGAGTCCCACGGCTCCCGTGAGGTCGTACGCAAGGGCCTGGCGCGGCTGGTGACCGACGACCGGTTCCCCGCCGCGCTGGCCGCCACCGTCGACCGCGACGGGCGCACCCGCAACTACACCGCCGGTGTGGCGGACGTGAAGACCAGGGCGAAGGTGCCGGTGAACGGGCAGGTGCGGGCGGGCAGCAACACCAAGGCGTTCACCGCCACGGTCGTGCTGCAACTGGTCGGCGAGGGCAAGGTCCGTCTTGATGCCCCCATCGAGACGTACCTGCCGGACCTGGTGCGCGGCGAGGGCATCGACGGCCGCAGGATCACGGTGCGCCAGTTGCTCCAGCACACCAGCGGACTGCCCGAGTACACCAACTTCCTGGGTGAGGAGGCCATCCTCGGCAAGGGCCGGCACACCTACCACCAGCCCCGTGAGCTGCTCGACATCGCGCTGGCCCACAAGGCTGACTTCCCTCCCGGCACCAGCTGGTCGTACAGCAACACCAACTACGTCCTGGCCGGACTGCTCATCGAGAAGGTCACCCACCGCCCGGTCGCCGAGCAGATCACCCGGCGGGTCATCGACCGCATCGGCCTGCGGCACACCTACTTCCCCGGTGTGGGCGACGAGGGCATCCGCGGAGCCCACCCCCGGGGCTACTTCGCGGCGAAGCCCGGGGCGCCGCTGGAGGACATCACGGAGCTGGACCCGTCCTGGACCTGGTCCGCGGGGCAGTTGGTCTCCACCCCCGGCGATCTGAACCGCTTCTTCTCCGCCCTGCTCGGCGGCGAACTCCTGCGGCCCGCCGAGCTCGCCCAGATGCGTACCACCGTCAAGGTCCCCGAAGAATTCGATGCGGGGTCCGGTATCCGGTTCGGGCTGGGGCTGACGAGCACGCCGCTGAGCTGCGGCGGCCTGATGTGGGGGCACCGCGGTGACACCCCCGGCTACCACACGCGCACCGGTGTCACCGAGGACGGCCGCGCCGTCACGACCGCCGTCACCGCCAGCCCGGCGCCCACACCGAAGGGCCTCAACCACGCCGACGCCCTCCTCGGCGCCACCTTGTGCGCGAAGTGACGGCCGGCCCGCCGCGGTGACGGCGCGAGCGGCCCGGTGGCGGGCGTCGCCCTCATGACGACGGCCAGGTGCTCCGCGTACGACGTCCGGTACGGACTCTCCGAGTGCTCCCGCCGGGGGCCACGTCGCCAGGGGCGCTCTGGGGCGCCGGTTCGCGAGGTGCGGAAATCGCCGTCCGGGGCTGTCGGGCTGTCGATTTCCGGTCTTCGCATTCGTCCTTAAGCTGGACAATCCCGACCGGACCACGACAGGAGTGATCATGACCGGCTCTTCCACCCAGGGCATCAAGACCGTGCTGCATCCCGTTTCCGACCTGGCGGCGGCCAAGGCGGTGTACACCGCGCTGCTCGGCGTACCGCCGCAGGCCGACGAGTCCTACTACGTCGGCTTCGAGGCCGGGGGCCAGCACATCGGGCTGGTGCCGGGCGGCGGGCCCCAGGGCATGACCGCGCCGGTGGCCTACTGGCACGTGCCGGACATCGCGGCGAAGCTCGCCGAGGTGACCGCCGCGGGGGCCACCGTGAAGGAGCCCGCGCACGATGTCGGCGGCGGCCGCCTGGTGGCCACCGTCACCGACCCCGACGGCAACGTCCTCGGGCTGCTCCAGGACAGCTGAGCACCGGCGCCCGGCTCCCGCGCCGGGCGCCGGGCCGGTTTCCCTTCCCCTCGCGCCGGGCCCGGCGCGAGGGGAACGGGCCGCCCGGCCGGTCCGGCGCACGGCCGCCGGCCGAGAGGCGCCAAGGGCCGGAGCGAAGAAAACAGGGGCGCGGAAGAACCGGACGTACCCTTCGAAGCCGGTCGGACCGGGAGCCGGGCGACGCCGACGGAGTCCACACGGGCGGCCCCGCCCCACACGAGGGAGAGACGATGAGCACAGCCACGAGGACGGACCCGCAGGCGCCCGCGCCGCACGTCGCCGACAGCCACGGTCTGATCCGCGTGCACGGCGCGCGCGTGAACAACCTCAAGGATGTCAGCGTCGAGATACCCAAGCGCCGGCTGACGGTGTTCACCGGCGTCTCCGGATCGGGCAAGAGCTCGCTGGTGTTCCACACCATCGCCGCGGAGTCGCAGCGTCTGATCAACGAGACCTACAGCGCCTTCGTCCAGGGCTTCATGCCGACGCTGGCGCGGCCCGAGGTCGATGTGCTCGACGGGCTGACGACCGCGATCATCGTCGACCAGCAGCGGCTGGGTGCCGACCCCCGCTCCACCGTCGGCACCGCCACCGACGCCAACGCGATGCTGCGCATCCTCTTCAGCCGGCTCGGGCGGCCGCACATCGGCCCGCCCGGCGCGTACGCCTTCAACGTCCCCTCGGTCCGGGCGAGCGGCGCGATCACCGTCGAGCGCGGTACCGCCAAGGCCGTGAAGGCGACCTTCCACCGCACCGGCGGCATGTGTCCGCGCTGCGAAGGCCGCGGCACGGTCTCCGACCTCGACCTCACCCAGCTCTACGACGACACCAAATCGCTCGCCGAGGGCGCGCTCACCGTCCCCGGCTACAAGGCGGGCGGCTGGAACTACCGGCTCTACGGCGAATCGGGCTTCTACGACCCGGACAAGCCGATCCGCAAGTACACGAAGAAGGAGCTGCACGACTTCCTCCACCGCGAGCCGACCAGGATGAAGATCGCGGGCATCAACATGACCTACGAGGGTCTGCTCCCGCGGATACAGAAGTCGCTGCTCGCCAAGGACCGGGAGGGCATGCAGCCGCACATCCGGGAGTTCGTCGACCGGGCGGTCACCTTCACGTCCTGCCCCGACTGCGGCGGCACCCGCCTCAGCGAGGCCGCCCGCTCGTCGAAGATCCAGGAGATCGGTATCGCGGACGCCTGCGCGATGCAGATCAGCGACCTGGCCGCATGGGTCCGCGGTCTCGCCGAGCCGTCGGTGGCGCCGCTGCTCACCGCGCTGCGGCAGACCCTCGACTCGTTCGTGGAGATCGGGCTGGGCTACCTCTCCCTCGACCGGCCGGCGGGCACGCTCTCGGGTGGCGAGGCACAGCGCGTCAAGATGATCCGCCACCTCGGCTCCTCGCTCACCGACACCACCTATGTCTTCGACGAGCCGACCATCGGTCTGCACCCCCATGACATCCAGCGGATGCACAGTCTGCTGCTGCGGCTGCGCGACAAGGGCAACACGGTGCTCGTCGTGGAGCACAAGCCGGAGACGATCGCGATCGCCGACCACGTCGTCGACCTCGGCCCCGGCGCGGGGACGGCGGGCGGCACCGTCTGCTTCGAGGGCACCGTCGCGGGTCTGCGGGCCGGCGGCACTCTCACCGGCCGTCATTTCGACGACCGGGCCGCCCTCAAGGAGACGGTGCGGACACCCACCGGCCACCTTCCGGTCCGCGGCGCGACGGCGCACAACCTGCGGGATGTCGACGTCGACATCCCGCTCGGGGTGCTGACCGTCGTCACGGGCGTCGCCGGCTCCGGCAAGAGTTCGCTCGTGCACGGGTCGCTGGGCCGGCGATCGGGGGCCGCCGGTGCGGACGTGGTGTCGGTCGACCAGAGCCCGATCCGCGGTTCGCGGCGGAGCAACCCGGCGACGTACACCGGGCTGCTCGACCCGGTCCGCAAGGCGTTCGCGAAGGCCAACGGCGTGAAACCGGCGCTGTTCAGCGCCAACTCCGAGGGCGCCTGCCCCGGTTGCAACGGCGTCGGCGTCGTCCACACCGACCTGGCGATGATGGCGGGTACCGCCACCACCTGCGAGGAGTGCGAGGGGAAGCGGTTCCAGGAGGCGGTGCTGGAGTACCGCCTCGGCGGCCGCGACATCAGCGAGGTGCTCGCGATGCCGGTGACCGAGGCCGCGGAGTTCTTCGGCGCCGGTGAGGCACGGATACCGGCCGCGCACCGCATCCTGGCCCGGCTCACCGATGTCGGGCTCGGCTACCTCGGCCTCGGCCAGCCGCTCACCACGCTGTCCGGCGGCGAGCGGCAGCGGCTCAAACTGGCCACGCACCTGGCCGAGAAGGGCGGGGTCTACGTCCTCGACGAGCCGACCGCCGGTCTGCATCTCGCCGATGTCGAGCAGCTGCTCGGCCTGCTCGACCGGCTCGTCGACGCCGGCAAGTCGGTCATCGTCGTCGAGCACCACCAGGCGGTGATGGCACACGCCGACTGGATCATCGACCTCGGTCCCGGCGCCGGCCACGACGGCGGCCGGATCGTCTTCGAGGGCACCCCCGCCGACCTCGTGGCCGCCCGCTCCACCCTCACCGGTGAGCACCTCGCGGCGTACGTCGGCGCCTGACGGGGGCCCCGCGTACGGCGGTCGGGGGCGCGCGCACGCGGGCCCGGGACGGCTCCGGCCGGGGCGCGAGGCGGCCCGCACCCCGGCCGGTGTCACGTCACTCCGGGCGACAGTACGTCACCGGACCGTGCCCGGATCGAGACGCACGGCTTCCCCCCTGTCCCATAGAGTGCGACACACGCTCTTGTGTACGTATCCGAGGGCGAGGATCTGGGAGGGGATCGGTGCCATGCGCCGTGAGGTGAAGTACGGGCTGATCGGCGGATCGGCGGCCCTGGTCGCGGGAGTTGTCGGCGGAATCACCCTGTTCGGCGGCTCGGACGACACATCGCCGCAGGCGGTCCGGGCGGCGGACACCAAGGCGGGCGACCAGGTGCCCCAGGTGCCGACCGGCCCGCTGACCGCCGACGAAGTCCACACGACGGCGCAGCAGTTCCTCACCGCCTGGCAGTCCGGCGACACCGCGAAGGCCGCCGGGCTGACCGACAGCCCCGACACCGCCAAGGGCGCGCTGGCGGACTTCGCCAAGCAGGCGCGGTTCTCGAAGGTGCGGCTGACCCCCGGCGCGCCGGCCGGCGACAAGGTGCCGTACACCGTCGCCGCCGAGATCGGCTTCAAGGGCGCCAAGGCACCGTTCTCGTACGGCACTTCGGTGCGCGTACAGCGCGACAAGACCACCGGTGAGCCGCGGGTCGCCTGGCAGCCGGCGGCCCTGTACCCCGGTCTGGGCAAGGGCGACACGCTCCGTACCGGCGAGGCCGAGGCGCCGCCGATCAAGGCCGTGGACCGCAACGGCACCGAGCTGACCCCCGAGGCGCATCCGGCGCTGGCCGGGGTGCTGGAGAGCCTGCGGAGCAAGTACGGCGACAAGACCGACGGCAAACCGGGCGTGGAGCTGTACATCCACCGGGCCAAGAGCGCCGAGGCGAACGGGCAGCAGCCGGACAAGACGCTGAAGGTGCTCGCCAAGGGCACCCCCGGCGTCCTCAAGACGACCCTGGACGCCCGGCTCCAGGCGGCGGCCGAGAAGGCCGTCAAGGGCAAGAGTTCGGCGTCCGCGGCGGCGGTCAGACCCAGCACCGGGGAGATCCTGGCGCTCGCCAACTCCCCCGAGAAGGGCTTCAACGTCGCCGCCCAGGGATCGCTGGCCCCCGGCTCGACGATGAAGGTCGTGACGGCGGCGCTGCTGCTGGACAAGGGCCTGACCGCGCCGGACAAGCCGCACCCGTGCCCCCAGTACGTCACGGTCGGCGGCTGGAAGTTCCAGAACCTCAACAAGTCCGAGATCAAGAGCGGCACCTTCGCGCAGAGCTTCGCCGCGTCCTGCAACAACGCCTTCATCTCGCAGGCCGAGAAGCTCGCCGACGACGATCTGACGAAGGAGGCGCGGGACGTCTTCGGCATCGGCCTGAACTGGCAGACCGGCATCCCCACCTTCGACGGCGCGGTGCCGGTGCAGCACGACGCGCAGATGGCGGCCTCGCTGATCGGCCAGGGCGGGGTGCGGATGAACCCGCTGACGGTCGCCTCGCTCGCCGCGACGGTCCGCGCGGGCTCCTTCCACCAGCCGTACCTCGTCGCACCGTCGCTGGACAACCGGACGCTCGCCAAGGCCCCGGGCGCCATGAAGCCGGAGACGGCGGCCGGGCTGAAGTCGCTGATGCGGCTGACCGCGACGTCCGGTACGGGCGCCGAGGCGATGGCCGGGATCGGTGGTGACATCGGCGCCAAGACGGGTTCCGCGGAGGTCGACAACCAGGACAAGCCCAACGCCTGGTTCACCGCCTACCGCGACGATGTCGCCGCGGCGGCCGTCGTCCCGGCGAGCGGCCACGGCGGCTCCAACGCGGGCCCGGTGGTCCGCGCCATCCTCACCGCGAGCTGACGAGGGCGGACCGGCGGCGGACCGACCGCGGCGGGCGGGCGGGTGCGCGGGCACCCGCCCCGGTCCCACCCCGGTCCCGACCCGGCCCGGACTTCGGCCCGCCCCGGACGGATTCCGGTCGCATGGCCCGTACAACTTTCGCTAGCGTGCGGGCCATGAGCGATTCCGCGTCCGACGCCGCCACCCCGCAGCCCCCGGCCTCCGCGGCCCATCCCCGCTTCGCCGAGGCGCTCGCGGACCTGGGGCTGACCGTCGAGGTCCGGCGTTTCCCCGAAGCCACCCGCACCGCCGCCGAGGCCGCCGCCGCGATCGGCTGCGACCTCGCCCAGATCGTCAAGTCGCTGATCTTCGCGGCGGACGGCGAACCGGTGCTGGTCCTGATGGACGGCGCCTCCCGGGTCGATGTGGCACGGGTCCGCGCCGAGCTGGGCGCCACGAAGGTCGGCCGGGCGAACGCCGAGGTCGTACGGGAGACCACCGGTTACGCCATCGGCGGCGTACCGCCCTTCGGCCACCGCACCCGCACCCGCGTCCTGGCCGACCGGGGGCTCCTGGCGCACGGCACGGTCTGGGCCGCCGCCGGCACCCCGCACACCGTCTTCCCGCTCGCCCCCAAGTCCCTGATCACGTACGCCGAGGGCCGTGTGGTGGACGTGCGCGAGCGCACCGCGTGACGCCCCTCGTCGTCGCGGCGGTCCTGATCGCCGCGCTCACCCACGCCAGCTGGAACGCGATCGCCCACGGCATACGCGACCAGCTCCTCGCCTTCACCCTCGTCGGCGGCGGCGGTGCGGTCTGCGGCGCCCTGCTGGCCGGTTTCGTCCCGCTGCCGGCCGCCGCGGCCTGGCCCTATCTGCTGGGCTCCGCCGTGCTGCACGTCGTCTACCAGGTGCTGCTGATGCAGTCCTTCCGGCTGGGCGAGTTCGGCCAGATGTACCCGATCGCCCGCGGCACCGCGCCACTGGCCGTCACGGTCCTCGCCGCCGTCTTCGTCCACGAGATCCCGGACGCCTGGGCGCTGTCCGGCGTCGCGCTGGCCTCGGCGGGTCTGCTCGGCGTCGCCCTGTGGGGCATCCGCGGCTCCGCCGCCCGCCCCGACGCCCCGTCCCGCTGGCCGGCCATCGCCGCCGCCGTCGCCACCGGCCTGTCGATCGCCTCGTACACCACCGTGGACGGCCTCGGGGTACGCGCCTCGGGTACCTCGCTCGGCTATATCGCCTGGCTGATGATCCTCGAAGGCGTGGCGATCCCCGTGTACGCCCTCGCCACCCGGCGCCGCGAACTGGCCGCCCAGCTCCGCCCGGTCGCGCTGCGCGGCCTGGCCGGTGGCGCCCTGTCGGTCTTCGCCTACGGTCTGGTGCTGTGGGCCCAGACCCGCGCCCCGCTCGCCCCCATCGCGGCGCTCCGCGAGTCCTCGATCATCGTCGGCGCCGCCATCGGAGCCCTCTTCTTCAAGGAACGCTTCGGCGCGCCACGGATCGCCGCCGCGGGCCTGATGGTGGTGGGCATCGGGCTGATGCTGCACACGGGGTGAGACGGGCGGGGCGGCCGAGAAAGCGAACAGCCCGGGGCGACCGAGGACGCGCGGAGTACGCGGGGCGCCCGGTGCGTGAGCGCCCCGTGTACGGCCGCCGCTCCCCTCACCCGCCCCGCAGCGACTTGCGCAGCTCCGTGTTGGCGACCAGCACCCCGCCGTCCACCGGCAGGGTGATCCCGGTGACCCAGGCCGCGTCCGTGGAGGCCAGATAGGCGACCGCCGCGGCGATGTCCGCCGGCCGCCCGACCCGGCCCAGCGGATAGGCGTCCGCCGCCCGCCGCAACTCGTCCTCCCGGCCGTCCCAGTTGGGGGTGGCGACCGTGCCCGGTGCGACGAGGTTGACCCGTACGCCGCGCGGCGCGGCCCGGCCGGAGAGCGTCCGGGTCAGGCTGGCCAGGCCCGCCTTGGCCGCGCTGTAGGCGTGGTTGCCGAAGTCCTGGATGCCGTTGACCGAACCGATGTTGACGATCGCGCCCCGGCCGCCCGCGGCGGCCAGATGCGGCAGCGCGGCCCGCGCGCAGCGGAAGGCGCCGCCCAGCGTGATGTCCAGATCCGCCGCCCAGTCCTCGTCCGACTCGTCCTCGAACAGCGGGGTGTCGGGATGGCAGCTGAAGGCGTTGTTGACCAGCACGTCCAGTCCGCCGAACCGCCGCACCGCATGGCCGACGGCCGCCTCCACGGCGGCCCGGTCCCCCACATCGCAGGCCATCGCCTCGGCGTCGCCGCCCGCCGCCCGGATCCCCGCGGCCGCGTGCTCGGCCCGCGCCCCGTCCACATCGGTGACGAGTACCCGGGCCCCTTCCTCGGCCAGCCGCCGCGCGGTGGCCTTCCCTATCCCCCGCCCCGCACCGGTGATCAGTACGCCGTATCCCTCGAACCGCCGCATGACTCCGCCCCTTCGCCGTGGTTTCCGGGTGACCCCGCCTGCCTCATCCGTTGCAGTCTGCCCCGCCCACGGCGGCCGCAACGGGCGTGCGGGGTGTTTACGGAACGGTTCGCGGGGCGCCGCCCGCGGGGCGGCACAGTGCGTTGCCGAACGGGCCGGAACATGACGGAACGTGCGCGCGGGCCGCGCGGCGGCCGGACGGCCACCCGGTCCGCGGGCCGCTCGGTCCGCGGGCCGCTCGGTCCGCGGACCAGCGGTGGTCCTCCGGATGGCCCTGCGTCCAGGAGTTGATCCGGTCACGGGTGCCGATGAGCGCCCGCCGGCGCTTCCCCGGATTGCCGAACGACCGGTCCGGGACCGGCTCCTGCCCTCGTTCCCGCCGAGTCCCACCGGCCGAGACCAGGACCGCCCACCCGGGCGGACGAGGCGAGCGGAAGACGGCCCGCGGCGTCACCCGGCGGCGTGGCAAGCGGCGGCCAGGGCCCGTACCACCGCCTGCGGCCGCGGGTCGGCCGTCACATTGCGCTGCATGCCGTTGGTGAGGTAGCCGAAGGCGATCCCGCTCTCCGGGTCGGCGAAGGCGAGGGCGCCACCGCGTCCCGGGTGCCCGAAGGAGCCCGGGGCCAGCAGCGGCGAGGACGGTCCGTGCAGCATGAAGCCCAGGCCGAAACGGGTGTTGACGACGAGGGTGCGGTCGGGCCCGGCGGACTCCTCGGTGCGGGCGAGCGTCAGCGTCGCGGGCGCGAAGAGGCGCGGCCGGCCGTCGACGGGGCCGATCAGGGCGGCGTAACAGCGGGCCAGGGAACGGGCCGTGGCGATACCGGCCGAGGCGGGGAGTTCGGCGGCGCGGTAGGCGGGGTCGTTCTCGTCGGGGGGCGGGGCGATGGCGCCGAAGGCGCGGTTGGTGAGCGAGGCCGGGTCGCGGTACGCGTCGGCGACCGCGCGCTTGGGCCGTACCCGCAGGCCGGAGGCGGCGGGCGGAACCGGTGTCGCGATCTCGGCGAGCCGGCCGACGCGGGACCGGAGCGCCGCCGGGAGCCCGATCCACAGGTCGAGGCCGAGCGGGCCCGCGATCTCGTCGGCGAACCAGGTGCCGAGGGTGCGCCCGGTGACCCGCCGCACCAGTTCGCCGAGCAGCCAGCTGTAGGTCTGCGCGTGGTAGCCGTGGTCGGCGCCGGGGGTCCAGGCGGGGGCCTGGGCGGCGAGCGCGGCCGGGCCGCTGACCCCGTCGATGGCCTGGGCGGGGGTGAGCGGGGTGTCCAGGACGGGCAGTCCGGCGCGGTGCGAGAGGAGGTGGCGGACCAGGACGCGGTCCTTGCCCGCGGCCTTGAACTCGGGCCAGTACGTGCCGACCGGCGCGTCCAGGTCGAGCAGCCCGCGCTGGTGCAGCAGGAGCGGGACGACCGCCGCGACGCCCTTGGTCGCGGAGCGGATCACCTGCGCGGTGTCCGCCTCCCAGGGCGCGGGCACCGCGTGGGCGCCGCCCGTCACGGGACCGCCGGGGTAGGCGTCACCGCCGCCGTCCCCGTGCTTGGTGCCGCCCCACAGATCGACGACCTTCCGCCCGTGCCGGTACACGGCGACGGCCGCGCCCCGTTCACCGCGCTGCGCGAAGTTGGCCGCGAAGGCGTCCCGGACCGGCTCGAAGCCGTCCTCCACCGTGCCCTGGACGTCCACCACTGATTCCTGCTTCCCACTCATCCGTCGCGTTCGATGACCCATCAATGGTGCATCGCGCGGATCAGTGCTGGTGACCAGGTCCACGGCCCGTGGGGTTCATCACAGCGTCCCGGCCGGCGGCCCCGCAGCGGGGCGTCAGCCGACGGCGGGCGGTTCCCGTTACGCGTCACCCGGGTCATCGACGGTCCGGGGCCGGAGTGCGAATAAGTAATCGAGGGAACGTCAGGACCGGCATACGCTAACGGAGGTTTTTTAGCCCTTCCTTATGAAAAGCAGGTGTTGCGCATGAAGTTGTCCCGTATTTCCGCCGCCGTCGCGGCCGCCGCGATCGCACCGGCCGTGCTGTTCTCCTCCCCGGCGGTCGCCGCCGACGGCGACCGGTCCCCCGCCCACTCCGCGCCCGACCGGGCACCGGACGCGAAGCCGGACAAGGCCGCGCAGGGAACGGCCTCGTCGGTGGTCGATGACCGGGTAGCCGTCTCGCAGATACTCTCCGACAAGAACAGCGGCCCGGGAGTCCGGGAAGCGGCGGAGAAGGCACTCGACGGCACCGCGGAGGACGTCCGCCACTTCCTGGAAGTCGGCCAGTACGAGGCACGCGCGATCGACAACCGGGTACGCGTGGCCCAGATCATCAACTTCGGCGGCCCCGAGGTGCGAGCGGCCGGTATCAAGGCGCTGAGGGGCACCCGCGAAGACATCCGGAACTTCCTCGAAGCCGGCCAGTACGAGGCCCGCGCCAAGGACAAGGCCGCCGAGGAAGCCGCCAAGAACAAGCCCGCCCCGGTCAAGAGCCACGACGGCGGCACGGACAAGAAGACCGAGCAGGGCCAGAAGGGCGAGACGGGCCAGAAGAGCGAGCAGGACCGGCCGGACCGGAAGGACGAGCGGGACAAGGACGGCCGCACGGGCGAGAAGCCGGCCGCCGGCGGTGACCGGCGGGGGTCCGGCGGTGCGGACGCCGCCGAGCCCGCCGCCGTGGCCTCCCCGAACGCCGTCGCCCCCGCCGGCGGCAGCACCGAACTCGCCTCGACCGGCGCCGGATCCGCCACCCCGTGGGTGATCGGCGGCGCCGCCGTGGCCCTCGGCGCCGGTGCGGGCCTGGTCGTCGCGGCCCGCCGCCGCTCCGCCACCGGGCGCTGACCGCCGCTACGGCGACGTCTCTGCGGGCCGGCGGTCGGCCGTAGGGGGCCGGCCACCGGCCGCACGAGAAGCGGCACACGCCGCCGGGCGCGAGGTGCGCACCGCCGTGGAGCAAACGGACCGGCCGTGCCATCGGCGATCCGGACCCCGTTCGCCCCCGCGGTGCCGCCCGTCCTGACTCAGGCGGTGGTCCGGCCGGCCGACGGGTCCTCGTCGGGGAGGGCCGCGGGTTCGGCGGCGGGCCGCAGGGCCGGTCCGCCGCGCAGGATCAGCAGGGCCCCGGTGGCGAAGACCACCAGGAACAGCAGGATCGCCGCCACGGCGATCAGTACGGCAGGGGCGTGGATCGCCTGGTTGGCCAGGGTGAGCAGTACGCCCGGGATGCTGCTGCCGAGGGCGAGCAGCAGCATTCCGATGCCGATGGCGGACGGTGAGGTCGGGTGGGTCTCGGTGGTGGCGCTGCCCTTGCCTTTGACAGGGCCGATCGACCATTCGAAGGTGAGCCCGGTGCTTTCCCGCAGGACGAGCGCCTCCGCGCGGTTGCTGGGCCGTTCATCGCTGAGGTTGAGGTGCCTGGTCGTCCCCATGAAACGACGTTATCGGTCACCGTTCGGCGCTCCAACCAGGTTGTTTCAAAGCGCACATGACTGTTACCCAACCCTGACACGGCAGGTACGGAACGAGGGTGCGAGCCGCGCTTCGTATGGGCATCATGCATACGTTAGCTGCTATCGATACATACGTCTGATTGACATCGCAGGGCGGATCCGCCAGACTTAGAAGTCCTGGGGCTCTGGTCGTGCCAGATCGCCCGGATGGACCAGTTCAAGGGGGGACCTCAGATGTCCACTTCTCACTCGGGGGCGACCGCCCGCGTCGGGCAGAGCGCCGGACCGGTGCGCGTCACCGTCAACCTGGCGCCCAAGGCAGCCGCGGCCCTCGACCAGGCCGTCAAGCTCACCGGCGACACCAAGACCGACACCATCAATCGGTCTCTTCAGATCTACGCCTACCTGGAGAAGGTCATACAGGAGGGCGGCACCCTGTACACGAGGTCGGCGGACAGCGACGAGCTCGAACGCCTCTACTTCGTCTGATCGCTGCACCGCGCCTCACCTGAACGGCGCTTCACTTCCTTTGCGCGGCACCTCGTCCGAGCGCGCCGCCACACCTTTACTTGAGCGGCGCAGCGTTCGCACGCTCACCTCGCGGCCCCGGCTGGATCTCATCGGCCGGGGCCGCGGCATGTTCGGACGCTTCCCGTGGGGGTGCGAGACCGGCGACCTCGCGTTATCGGCCGTCGGGTATTCGCCGGGCGGGTCCGGCGCTCCTTCACCGTGCGTGGCCACCGGGAGCGCGGTGGCGCCAGGTCCCTCCGCCCTCGGCGGCGCGCCGGACCGTAGAGCCGAACGGCGGAAAGCGTCCCTCCGCCCTTGATGGCGAGCCCGGTTGACGGGCCGGGCGGCCGACGAGGCCCGGGGCATCCGCGATACCCGGCACCGCCCCGGATGTCCGGAAACCCGCTGTGCGTCATTGGGTGGCGGATACAGACTGTTTCCCTGAGCCTCGGAACAGGCCGCCGTGAACGGCCGTTCCCGGCCATGCAGTTGGGGCGGCGAGCCGCGCGGGTGGCGTGATCGCGTCGCTGTGGCGATATCGACGAGGTACGGGGGTTTTCATGACGGAGCCGGCGCGCCCGGACGGCCAGTGGCCACCACAAGGACCGCCGCCAGGAGGCCCGCAAGGACCGCCGGGGGCCGGCCCGTTCGGTCCGCCTCCGGGCGCGTTCGGCCCGCCTCCGAGCGACTTCGGGCCGCCCCCGAGTGACTTCGGGCCGCCCCCGAGTGACTTCGGGCCGCCACCGCAGCCCCGGTACGCACCCCCGGACGGCCTCCCGTACGGGCCCCCTCCCCCGGCACCGGCCGGTGGCGGGGCGGGGCCGCTGCCCTCGGGGCGGCGCGGGCGGTTCCTCCTCTTCGGCGGGGTCGGAGCGCTGCTCCTGGCGCTGGTGGCCGGGCTGCTGGTCTGGAACAGCGGCTCCGGCCCGGACGAGCCGGTGGCGAAGCAGAACCTGGAGCCGTTCCAGCAGGCCCTGGCCGAGCTCGCCACGGCCCCCGGTCTGCGCTACCAGGACTCCGCCGGCGCCGGCCGCACGAAGCAGGACATCACCGTCACCGCCGCCGGCAGCCGCTACGGCACCACGGGCGACGGCGGGACGCCCGACCGCGAGATCCTGCACGTGGGCGGCAAGACCTTCACCCGCCGGCCGGCCGGGCCCGGGGAGAGCGGTGCGCGCACCTGGGCCGCCGGGGACGAGGGCGCCGCCGGCCCGGCGGCGGAGGCGGCCGCGCGCAGACCGTCCCCGGCCGTGCTGGCGATGCAGCTCTCGGACGCCTTGGACGAGGCGTCCGACGCACCGGCGCCCGGCGCATCGGCCCAGCACCCCCTCATGGTGAACGGCACCCCGGCCCTCGCGGCGGACACCTCGGCGGGCCGTCTGCTCATCACCCGGCAGAAGCCCTACCGCGTGCTGCGCCTGGAGCCCTCCGGGCCGTCCCGGTCGGCCGGACCCTCCGCCGGATCGGCACGGCCGGTCTCGGCGCGGATGAGGCCGGCGGCGGCGCGGAGTTCCCGTGCGGCTCCGTCAGCGGTCCCCGCGGTGGCCGAAGGCCCTCTCCTGGGCGGCGATTCCCCGGGCATGGACCTGACCCCGGTCACCGGCGGCGCCGTCGAGCCGATGTTCAGCACCCTGGAGAAGCAGACGGCGGAACTCGGCAACGCCACCGACAGCGGCGTATCCCTCGCCCTCAGCGGCTCCGGAACCGTGCAGTGCGGCTCGGGCGGGTGCACCGCCAGCAGCGGCGTCGCCGGTCAGCTCACCACCGGTGCGAAGAGCCGCCTGACGGGCGGCACCGTCACCGCCGTGATGACCGCCTCCTTCCGGATCGACGGCAGACCCGCAGGTCAGTGCACCAGCCCGCCCGGCTCCTTCGCCGTCACCGGCACCAGCGTCTCCGGCAACCTGTCGTGCTCCAATCCGGGCGCCGGCCCGGTCTTCACCTCGATCGACGCCCAGAAGAAGGCCGATGCCCAGGCCCGCTCCCGGGCGAATGGCGGCCGCCCGGTCCAGTACCGCATCCCGTATGACGCCCGCTGGCTGATAACGGCGCGCGCACTGGCGACGACCGAGGTCGAGAAGCTCGTGGAGAAGGTGAAGCGGGAACGCGACAACACGGGCTGTCCGAAGTCTCAGGGCTCACCCTCCGGCGCCCGCCTCCCGGTCGGCGGATTCCACGCGTCCTATGCGCTGGCGCGCGGTGCGTCAGCCCTCGTCCTCGACGGCGATGACGACCCGGGCTCCTTCCCGAACCGGATTCCGGAGGACAAGCCCGACTGGTTCAAACCGATTCCGCCCGACTTCGCGCTGGCCCGGTCCGGGAACTACCTGTACGTGGTGCTGGAGAACGGCGACCTCGTCATCGGCAAGCGGACGGCGGGGCATGTGAACCTCGCCGGAGGCAAGCCGGTGCTGGCCGCGGGCGAGTTCAAGACCAAGGGCGGCCAGGTGGTGTATCTCGACAACAAGTCCGGGCACTACCGGCCCTACGGAGCCCGCGCACAGAAGGCCGCCGTCGACGCATTCAACAGAAATGGTCTCCACGCCGATGGGAAGTACAACGCCGCCTGGGGAAAGCCCGGCTGCTGACCCGGTCACACGCTTTCGGGGCATCGTTCACGATGTCCTGGATACCGCCGAGAATTCCTGCGGGGTCGAGGCCCTTGAACAGGACCTGGAGCGTGCGCTCGCGCTGCTGCAACGGAATCCCGGCCTGCGGCCGCAATGCGAGACGGAACTCGTCGCCCTGCTCGATTCGATGCGGGAAGGCGTCGTCGAATTGATCTCCTTCACCATGCACGAACTGCGGTGGCCCGCGGTGGCGGAAGCGATCGCGAGCCGGATCTCCGCCCCCGGGGGAAACGTCAGCCACCTCCGGCTCCACGAAGCGATGCTGGACGCGTTCTCCGACTCCTGGCGCGACCGCGATCTGTACGCGAGGTTCCGGGCCGGGGAGTGAACCGGCGGGACGGCTCCCCCCGTTCTCCGCACCCTGCGGGGAGCCGTGCGCCCGGGGTCACTGCGCGGGGAGCCGTACGGAGTAGATGGACGGGGTGTCGAGTCTGCGGGAGACGAGCATGGCGCCGGTGACCGCGAAGAGCAGCGGGACCATCAGGGCGTCGACGGTGCGGGTGAGTTCCAGCATCAGGACGATGGCTGCGACGGGCGCCTGCATGGCGGCGGCGAGGACGGCGGCGGCGCCGATGACCGCGAAGCCGGCGGCCGGTCCCGGCCAGGCGTGGGTCCAGCCCTGCCCGGCGAGGGAGCCGAGCAGGGCGCCGACGGCGAGGGTGGGCGTGAAGAGCCCGCCGCTGGCCCCGCTGCCCAGGCTCCCGGCGGTGGCGATCGGTTTGAGGAAGAGCAGCGCCACCAGTGCCGGGGCGGCGAGCTGTGCGCCGAGGGTGAGCTGGACGATGTCCTTGCCGTTGCCGAGCAGTTGCGGATACGGGACGGCCAGCGCGCCGACCGCGGTGAACACCAGCACGGGCGCGACCACCAGCCGCCACCCCGTCGGCCGGTGCTCGTGCGCGATCCGGATCATCCGCACCCAGCCGACCGAGACCAGCCCGGCGAGCGGGCCGAGCAGTACGGCGAACACGGTCAGCGAGGCGGAGAGCGGCACTTCGGGCAGCTGGTAGGTGGGCCCGGTCGGCAGCACGGTCCAGGAGACCGCGGTGGCGATACCGGACGTGGCCAGGGCGGGCAGGGCCAGCCGCAGCGACAGGACGCCGAGCATCACCTCCAGGGTCAGCAGCGCCCCGCCCAGCGGGACGTTGTACACACAGGCCATCCCGGCGCCGGCACCGCAGGCGGCCAGCAGTCTGCGGTGCGCGGTGTCGATCCGGGCCCAGTCGCACAGCCGGGAGGCGAGCGCCGCACCGGCCAGCCGCGGCGCCGCCTCCCGCCCCAGCGACGCCCCCATGCCCACGATCACCACGGACAACACCGCGGTGCCCAGACTCCGCCGCAGCGGCAGGCGTCCCTCGTCCCGCCACAGCGCCGTGCTCACCTCCGAACCACCGGGCCCCGTCCACCACCGCAGCAGCCACCAGCCGATCCCGGCCACCGCCCCGGCGGCGGCCAGCGCCACCACCCGGCGCACCGCACCGGCCTGTTCGACCGCGGCCAGGAAACTCCCCGACCGGTAGGCGTACGTGAGGTGGGCCGACGCGTACAGCAGCGCCATCAGGGCGGCGCCCGCGAGCCCCGCCAGCACCCCCGTGGCCACCACCAGCGCCCAGAACCGCGCGGACAGCGCGGGGACGTCCGCCGGTGCGAGCAGGTTCGGCTGCCCCACCGCCCCGGCCGTGCCCCTGCCACGGTCACCGCTCCGTCCACCGCCCATCGCTCGCCTCTCCCGGGAAGTCGGCCGCCACTGGGTCCTCGCCGGGCATCGTCTCCCGGCCCGGCCGCCCGCGGCGGCGCCCGGCTTGCGTGTCGCGCCACCGCGCGATCCGGGCACCAGAGGCTGTCCGGGGAGCCCGTACCGCCATCCGCCTGCACCTCGCACCACGCGCCCACCGGATCGGCCCGGCCGTCGTTGTACCGGCGGGGCACCGAACGTGAGGGCGCGGCGATGGACCGGAAGGCGCAGTGGGTACGGGATGCCTCGGTGACCGCCGTGGACCTCGTGGTCACCGCCGCGCTGCTCACCGGCGCCGCGCTGCTGCACGCCCGCTGGCTCGCGGCGGTCGGCGGTCTGTGGGCGCTGCTGACCCTGCGGCAGGGCTACCTGGCCGCACGGATAAGCAGACGTCCGGCGCGGGCGGACGGGACACGGCACAGCCCACGCGGCTGAGCATGCGCGACGGGGCCCGGCGTCGGCCCCCGTTCCCACGGAGGCCGTCGCCGGGCCCGTTTCGCGCGCCGCTCCGTCCCCACGGGCGGGCGCCGGCTCCGGGGCGCCGCTCCGCTCGCTCGGCGGGCCCGGAGGTCTGGGAGGTCGTCAGCGGTCGGCCGACGGCCTCGATGGCGGAAGGAAGGGGCGCCGGGGTCAGACGCCGAGGGCGGGGAAGACCACGGCGTCCACATAGGCGGAGAGGAACGCGGCGTCGGCGCTGCGGCCCTCGATGAGCTGCCGGGCGAGGAACGCGCCGGTCAGCAGGTGCGGGGCGAACTCCAGCGCGGGGCGGTCCGGGGCGATCTCGCCGCGGTCGATGCCACGGCGCAGCATCGCTCGCAGCCCGGTCACCTCGGGGTCGAAGAGGACCTCGCGGAGCGCCTGGTGCAGATCGGGGTTGCGGTGCACGGCCTGGCCGAGTCCCCGCATCAGCGCGGAGTCCCGGGCCAGCTGGCGGTCGTCGGCGCGCCGCACCCACTCGGCGAAGTCGCCGCGCACGCTGCCGGTGTCGATGTCCTGGGTGGTGACCGGCTTGGTCTGCCGCAGCGCGGTGGCGACCAGTTCCGGTTTGCCCTGCCACTGGCGGTAGAGGGTGGCCTTGCTGGCGTGCGTACGGGCCGCGACGGCGTCCATGGTCAGCGCGTCGTAGCCGACCTCGCGCAGCAGATCGAGTACGGCGCCGTAGAGCTCGGCGGCCCGCTCGGGCGTCAGCCGGCTGCGACCCATGACGCATACCTCCTGGAGGGACAACGGGGGGCGGCGCCGCGCGAGGCGGCCCGGCGCGGCGACGAACGACGGGGACCGTTAACGGGAGCGACGGGGCGGTAGCGGACGAAACGGTTTCGTACCGCCGCGAACCATATGAATCCCGCGAACCCCACGAACGTACCCCCGCCCCCAGCGAAACGACAACGTTTCGATAGGGCTCCGGTGCGTGGTGTGCGTCACTCGGTACGTGACCTGCGTCACGAGGCCGAGTTGCCGCGGGGTGCCCGTCCCGAAACGATGGGGGGTGTGAGCGACGCACGCGAGACCGCCGGGCAGCCCCCGGAGCCGCACCCCACCGCACACCGTGGACGGCTGCGCAGAATGCCCGCTCCGCCGGGCCCGCCGCCCGCCTCCTATCTGCGTTTCCCGCATCTGCACGGCGACAGCCTCTGCTTCGCGGCCGAGGACGACCTCTGGGTGGCCCCGATCGCCCCCGCCGGCGAGGAACCCGGCCGCGCCTGGCGGCTGACCGTGGACCGTACCCGCGTCGGCCACCCCCGCTTCTCCCCCGACGGCCGGCAGATCGCCTTCACGACCTGGCGCAGCCTGGACCCGGAGGTCCATCTCACGCCGGTCGACGGCGGACCGGCCCGGCGGCTGACCTACTGGGGCAGCTCGGACGCCCGGGTCTGCGGCTGGACGCCGCCCGGCGAGGACGGCACCGCGCAGATCCTCGCCGTCTCCTCGCACGGCCAGCCGTTCTCCTATTACTCCTGGGCCTACAGCCTGCCGACGGACGGCAGCCCCGGCCGCCGGCTGCCCTGGGGCCCGGTCGCCGATATCGCCGTCGCGGACTTCGAGGGCGGCACCTTCGACATGGGCACCCTCGCCGAAAGCGCCGAAAGCGCCGAGGGCGCCGGGGGCACCGCGGACACCCTCGCGGCGGGCCACGGCCCCGCGTCCGGTCACCCGGGCGAACACCGCACCCTGCTGCTGGCCGGCAAACCGCCGCACGAACCCGCCGCCTGGAAGCGCTACCGGGGCGGCGCGATGGGCCGGCTGTGGCTGCACGGCACCCGGCTGCTGCCGGATCTGTACGGGCATCTCGATGCGGTGATGTTCGTCGGCGGCCGGATCGCGTTCCTCTCCGACCACGAGGGCGTCGGCAACGTCTACTCCTGCCTGCCGGACGGCACGGATCTGCGGCGGCACACCGACCACGCCGACTTCTACGCCCGGCACGCCTCGACCGACGGCTCCCGCATCGTCTACCAGTGCGCCGGTGACCTCTGGCTGGTCGAGGACCTGGGCGCGCAGGCCCGGCCGCGCAAGCTGGCGGTGCGGCTGGGCGGTCCGCGGGCCGGCCGCCGTACCTACCAGGTCCCGGCGGCCTCGCACGTCACCTCGCTCGCGGTGGACGCCACCGGCCGGGCCAGCGCGGTGGGCGTCCGCGGCAGCCTGTACTGGCTCACCCACCGCGACGGCCCGGCCCGTACGATCCACGACATCCCCGGCGTCCGGGTCCGGCTGCCCGAGATGCTCGGCTCCACCGGCCGGATCGCGTACATCACCGACGCCGAGGGCGACGACACGATCGAGATCGCCGATCTGCCCCGGGCCGGCAGTGCGGGCGAACCGCGCCGGCTGGCGGCCGGGAAGCTGGGCCGGGTCCACGAGATGGTCTCCTCACCGGACGGCGAACGGCTCGCGGTGGCCTCGCACGACGGCCGGCTGCTGCTGGTGGACGTGACCCGCCCGGAGGACGCGCCCACCGTGGCGGAGTTGGCGGCGGCGGAGGAGCCGGCCGCCCAGGAGGCCATGGCGGACGCGGAGATGGCCGGCGCGGCCACGGCGCGCACCACCACGGCGGACGGCCCCGGGACCGAGGCGACCACCGCCGACCCGGACGAAGGCCAGGTCACCGAGCTGATCCGGTCCGTCAACGGCCCGGTCCGCGACCTCGCCTTCTCCCCCGACTCGCACTGGCTGACCTGGTCGCACCCCGGCATCGGCCGCTCGCTGCGGGAGATCAAGATGGCCCGGCTGGCGGACCGCGCCATCGTCGATGTCACCAACGGCCGCTTCGAGGACGAGCAGCCGGTCTTCACCCGGGACGGCCGCTATCTGGCGTTCCTGTCCTGGCGCGGTTTCGACCCGGTCTACGACGTGCACACCGGCGACCTGTCCTTCCCGCTGGGCTGCCGCCCGTATCTCGTACCGCTGTCCTCCGCGACGCCGTCCCCCTTCGCACTGTCGCCGGAGGGGCGGCCCGCGGCGGGCGGGCTGGACCCGGCGGAGAACCCGCCGGCCGGTGAGGGTCCGGTGCTGGTGGAGGTGGAGGGGCTGCCCGACCGGGTCACCCCGTTCCCCGTCGCGGCGTCCAAGTACTCCTCCCTGTGCCCGGTCAGCGGCGGCGGTCTGGTCTGGCTGCGCTGGCCGATCTCCGGTGCGCTGGGCGAGACGTTCGCCAACCCCGACAACACCTCGGGCAAGCCGACCCTCGAACACTTCGATCTGACCAAGGCCCGGCGCACCGAACTCACCAGCTCCCTCGACGGGTTCTCGCCGAGCGGCGACGGCACCCGGCTGGTCGTCAACGACGAGGGCGAGCTGCGCGCGGTACCGGCGACCGAACCGCCGGACAGCGATTCGACGGTCTACCTGGACCTGCGGCGCATCCTGCACGATGTGCACCCCGAGGCCGAGTGGCACCAGGCGTACGACGAGGCCGGCCGGATCGTCCGGGCGTACTTCTGGGAGCCGGGGATGTGCGGTATCGACTGGGACGCGGTGCTGGCGCAGTACCGCCCGCTGCTCGACCGGATCGCCTCCCCCGACGAGTTCGCCGATCTGCTGCGCGAGGTCCTGGGCGAACTCGGCACCTCGCACGCCTACGTCACCGGCGCCCGGCGCAACGAGGGCCCGCCGCACTACCAGCGCGCGATGGGCCTGCTCGGCGCCAACTTCGTCTGCCGGGACGGCCGTTGGGTGGTGCGGCGGATCCTGCCCGGCGACTCCTCGGACTCCCGGGCGCGCTCCCCGCTGGCCGGTACGGGCATCCGCGAGGGCGCCGCGCTCACCCATGTGGACGGCCGCCGGGTCGATCCGGTGGCCGGGCCGTACCCGCTGCTGGCGGCGGCGGGCGGCACCACCGTGGAGCTGACCTTCGCACCGGCCGACGGCGGCCCGCCGGCCCGCCGGGTCGCGGTGGTCCCGCTGATCGACGAACGGCCGCTGCGCTACCAGGACTGGGTGGCCAAACGCCGGGCCGTCGTCCGGGAGTTGAGCGGCGGCCGCTGCGGCTATCTGCACATCCCGGACATGGGCGGCTCCGGTTGGGCCCAGTTCAACCGCGATCTGCGGATGGAGGTCTCCCGGCCCGCACTGATCGTGGACGTACGGGGCAACGCGGGCGGCAACATCTCCGAGCTGGTGATCGAGAAGCTGACCCGGACGATCCTGGGCTGGGACCTGACCCGCGACGCCCAGCCGGTGTCGTACGCGAGCAACGCGCCGCGCGGCCCGGTCGTCGCGGTCGCCGACGAGATGACGTCCTCCGACGGCGACATGATCACCGCGGCCTTCAAGCTCCAGGGCATCGGCCCGGTGGTCGGCATGCGCACCTGGGGCGGGGTGGTCGGGATGACCGGCCGGCACCGGCTCGGGGACGGCACCACGATCACCGTGCCGATGAACGCCGCCTGGTTCCGGCTCTACGGCTGGGGCGTGGAGAACCACGGCGTCGAGGCCGACATCGAGGCGCTGCGCTCCCCGCTGCACTGGGCCGAGGGGCGCCACCCCCAGCTCGGCGTCGCCGTCCGCACCGCCCTGGACCTGCTGGAACGCCATCCGGCCGCGACCCCGCCGGACCTCTCGGACGTCCCCGACCGCCACCGGCCGCCGCTCCCGCCGCGCGGCGCCTGAGCCACAGCGGCACCCCCGGCCCGTACGCAGGAGTCACGGGCCGGGCCCGCACATACTGAGGGGCGCACCCGGATCACCGGATGCGCCCCTCGCTCACGCGCCGCGCACTGTGAGCGCGTGAGGTTCAGGACATGCCGCGCCATGTGTCAGTCCTTGGGGTGGTCCTGGGCATCGTCCAACGTCTCCTGACCCTTGTCGCGGTCCTGCCCGCCACGGTCCTTGGACGCGTCCTGGCCGCCCTTCTCGGCGTCGTCCTTCTTCTTCTGCGCCTCGCTCTTGAGCTTGTCGGCCTTGTCCTTGAACTGGTCGGAGATGCCCATGCTGATCACTCCTCGTGGGTGGGGGGAGATCCCGCTTCGGAACGCGGGGGATCGAGCCTCGACCAGCCTGACACGAACAGACATCCGTCGCACTTCGATCACGGACCGGCACGCTCCGTGACGATCCGAGGTCCGGACGGCGTGTGGCGGGGTGCGGACAGGGGCGCGATGGGGGTGTGGCGGGGGTGTGCAGGGGGCGGGCGGCGGAGGGACACGCCGCCCCGTCCACCCGCCCGCCGCCCCGCCCGCCGGGGTCCGGCTACCGCGCCGCCCGCGCCTTCTCGTCCGCCGCCCCGCCCGCGCCGACCAGCCCGACGCGCAGCCCGTCGACCCGGTCACCGAACCGCCGCATCTCGCGCCGCCCCACCGTCCCGATGACCGCCGGCAGACCGCCGCGGAACGACTGCATCCCGCGCAGCCACCACTGCCCGTAGACATGTGCGGAACGGCGCTCGATGCCCGCCGCGATCCGGTCGACGGCCGGGCCCAGCGGATAGGTCTTGTTGGACGGCCAGGGCAGCCGCGCGCGCAGTTCGCGCATGATGTCCTCCTGGTCGGCGCCGCGCACCATATCGGTGTCGGTCCAGCTCAGATAGCCGACGCCGACCCGTACGCCCTTGTGGCCGACCTCGGCGCGCAGGCTGTGCGCGAACGCCTCGACGCCGGACTTGGACGCGCAGTACGCGGTCATCATCGGGGCCGGGGTGATCGCGGCCAGCGAGGCGATCTGGAGGAAGTAGCCGCGGGACGCCATCAGTGCGGGCAGGAAGGCGCGGCCGGTGACCGCGCCGCCGATGAGATTGACCTCGATGACCCGCCGCCAGGCGACCGGGTCGGAGCCCATGAAGGGGCCGCCGGTCGCCACTCCGGCGTTGGCGACCACCACATCGACCTTCCCGAAGCGGTCCTTGACCTCGTCCGCGACCCGCGCCATCGCCTCGTGGTCGGTGACATCGGCGTGCCAGTGGTGCGCCGGGCCGTGCAACGAGGCCGCGACGGCGGCCAGTTCGGCCGGCTCCAGGCCGACCAGCGCCAGTGTGGCCCCGCGCGCCGACAGCTTGCGGGCCAGCAGTGCGCCGACCCCGCGGGCCGCGCCGGTGACGACCACGACCTGTCCGTCCAGGCTCCGGTGTCCGCTCATGCCGCCTTCTCCTTCTTCTGCCGCTCCGACGGCTCCGACTGCTGTGACTGCTTCTGCTGCTTGTGCTGCTTCTGCTGGGGGGTCCGCTCACCCTGCGGGGCCGGGACCTCGGCGCGGGGGGCCAGATGCTCCTGGACGAGTTCGCGCAGGAGGCCGGCGACCGCGCCCGGATCCTCCAGCGGTGTCATATGCCCCAGGCCGGGCAGCACGGTCAGCCCGCGGCAGTCGGGGAGTACGGAGACCAGCCGGCGGGCGTGCACGAGGGGGGTGAGCCGGTCGGCGGTGCCCGCGAGGACGGCGGTCGGCACGTCCAACCGGGCGGCACCGCCGGTCAGTTCGAGACGGTACAGCACCTTGCCCCAGTGGGACCGGACGACGGGCGGGCAGGCGTGCACGATCCGCGCGCAGGCTTCGAGCTGCTCGGCGGTGGCACCGGCGCCCATCGTGACGTACCGCAGGATCCGCTTGCCCAACGGTGTGACCGGTCCGAGCGGGGCCCGCGAGCCGAGCATCGCCCGGTGCACCCGGCGGCGGAGGCCGGGATGGCTCAGCGGGACCACCCGCGATTCGGTGGCAAGTCCGGCGCTGCCGGTGCTGCACAGCAGCGCGGCGGCGGCCCGCGCGCGCAGCTGCGGCCGGCCGGCGGCGGCCATCAGCGTCATCCCGCCCAGGGAGTGGCCGCCCAGGACGGCGCGCTCACCGGTCCCCAGCGTCGCCTCCAGGACGGCGACCAGGTCGTCGGCGAGCGCGCCGGTGCCGTAGCCGCCGGGCCGTACGGCCGGGGTGCGGCCGTGGCCGCGCTGGTCGTAGAGGATCACCCGGTGGTCGGCGGCGAGGTCGCGGACGACCGGCGCCCAGAAGGCGGTGGAGCAGGTCCAGCCGTGCGCCAGGACGACGGCGGGGGCGCCCTGGGGCCCGTGGATCTCGGCATACAGCCGGGCCCCGTCGGCGGAGGTCACCATCAGCTTCTCGCGCGGCACCGGCGGCACGTACGCCCCGCCCGCCCTATGCGTCAACCGGCTCATACGGCCACCTCCTCGCTCTGGCCCGCGGCCTTCCCCGCGGACCCCTCAGCGGGCCCGCCTCCGGGCCCGTCCACCTTCACGCCGGGGTTCCCGTCCGCGGTTCCGCCGGTAGTCCGCTCGGGCGTCCCCCCGCCGGTCCGGGCGGCCGGGACCCGCAGCACCTCGTACTCGGCGAGATCGACCTGCCGGGTCACCTTCCGGAACTCCGAGGTCGTCCCCGGCCAGGCGGTGGTGTTGCGCCCGTGGGCGTCCAGGTACCAGCTGTCGCAGCCGCCGGTGGTCCACACCGCGCGCGCCATCCGCCGCTGAATGCGGCGGGTCCACTCCTGTACGGCGGACGGGCGGGCACTGAGCGCCATCCGGCCGCCGAGGACGTCGAGTTGACGCATGAAGTCGGCCAGGTAGTTCAGCTGGGACTCGATCATCAGGATCATCGAGCTGTTCCCGAGACCGGTGTTGGGGCCGATGATGGTGAGGAAGTTGGGGAATCCGGCCGCGGTGGCGCCGCGCAGCGATTCCATCCCGTCCCGCCACTCCTCGGCCAGCGTCGTACCGTGGGCGCCGGTGACGCGGTGCGCGATCGGCAGGTCCGTGACCCGGAAACCGGTGCCGAAGACGATGGCGTCGGCCTCGGTCTCGCTCCCGTCGGAGCCGATCAGCACATTCCCCCGCACCTCGGCCAGCCCCGCCGCGACCACGTCCACATTGGGCTGGACGAGCGCCGGATAGTAGGTGTTGGAGAGCAGGATGCGCTTGCAGCCGATGCGGTAGTCGGGGGTGAGCCGGGCGCGCAGCCCCGGGTCCTTGACGGCCTTCTTCAGATGGCTCTTGGCCACGAACTCGACCAGGCCCAGCTCGTCGGGGCGCTTGGTGAAGGCGCTGACCTGGAGTTCCCGGATGCCCCACAGCAGACCGCGGCGCGCGGCGCGGGTGGCCGGGACATGGGTGTGCAGCCAGCGCTCGGCCGCGCTGATCTCCCGGTCGGCGCGCGGCAGCACCCAGGCGGGGGTGCGCTGGAAGAGGGTGAGCCGGCCCACCTCCGGCTGGATGGCCGGCACGATCTGTATCGCCGAGGCGCCGGTGCCTATCATCGCGACCCGCTTGCCGCGCAGGTCGAAGTCGTGGTCCCAGCGCGCGGAGTGGAAGACCTTGCCGGGGAAGGTGTCCAAACCCGGCACGTCGGGGATCTTGGGGTCGGACAGCGGTCCGGTCGCGGAGACCACCACCTCCGCGGTCAGCGGACCGCGCGCGGTGTCGATCTCCCAGTGCAGCGCGTCGTTGCACCACCGCAGACCGCGCACCTCGGCGTGGAAGCGCAGATGCGGGCGGAGCCCGAAGGTGTCGGTGACCCGCTCCAGGTACGCGCGGATGTGCGGCTGCCCGGAGAAGTTGCGCGGCCAGTCCGGGTTGGGCGCGAAGGAGAACGAGTAGAGGTGCGAGGGCACATCGCATGCGCACCCCGGATAGTCGTTGTCCCGCCAGGTGCCGCCCACCGAACCGGCCCGCTCCAGGATCACGAAGTCGGTGATGCCCTGGCGGCGCAGGCGTACGGCCGCCCCCAGGCCGCCGAACCCCGATCCGATCACCGCCACCCGCACATGCTCGCGCTCGGTCATGCCGCTGCCTCCCGGACGACTCGCCCCAATCGCGCCAGCAATCACTGGCACGGTGGGAGCGTAGGGCAGCTCCGTACCCAGCGGTAGGGGGCGTGCGCCGGGAAGTTACCCGCCCGTCCCGCCTCCCCGTCCTGCCCCATGCCCCCGGCATAGGGTGAGCGGGTGGCAGCGAACGAGCACGCGAACGACGAACCCGGAAAGCGTGAGTTCCGGATGGCCGAACTGGCCGCGGAAGCCGGCATCACGGTCCGTACGCTGCGCTTCTACCGCGAGCGCAAACTCATCGCCGCACCGCGCCGCGAGGGCCGGATCGCCTGGTACAACGAGCACCATCTCGCCCGGCTGCGCACCATCGCCGGCCTCCTGGAGCGCGGTCACAACCTCGGCGGCATCGCCGAACTCCTCGCCGCCTTCGAGAGCGGCCGGGACGTCGGCGAACTGCTCGGCCTGGACAGCACGATCGTCCCGCCCTGGTCGGAGGAGACCCCGGTCCGCCTGACCCCCGAGGAACTCGCCGACCACTTCCGTGACGAGATCACCGCCGAGAACCTCGCCACCTCCCTGGACATCGGCTATCTCGGCGTCGACGGCAACGAGTTCGTCCACATCAGCCGCCGCCTGCTGGACGCCTCCACCGACCTCATCGCCCAGGGCGTCCCGCTCACCGCCGTCCTGGAGGCGGGCCGCGCGGTCCGCTCCCACGCCGACGCCCTCGCCGACATCTTCACCACCCTCATCCGCACCCACGTCCTGCCCGACGTCCTCCAGCGCACCGCCGCCGACGCGCCCCCCTGCGCCGACGCGGTCGACCGCATCACCGAAACCATCGAGAACCTCCGCCCCCTCGCCAAGGGAGTCGTCGAGGCGGAACTCTCGATGGCCATGGACCGCCGCGTACGCGCGGAACTCGACGACTGGCTGGGGACGCGCTCCGCCGCGGGGGCCGAACCGGGTCCGGATCTGGGCCCGGATCTGGGACCGAACCTGGGACCGGCGGCGGGATCGGACCCGGGCGCCGGACTGGAACCGGACGCCGGCCTGGGCCCGGACGCTGGCCTGGGCCGGGACGCGGCCCCGGACGGCCGCGCGTAGGCCCCCGCCCGCCCTCGGTGACAAGCGGGCCGAGGGTGACCAGGGGTCGGTCTCCGTACCGCCCGCGATCCAACGACCGGTCCGGAGGGGAAGTCCTGTCCGACGACCGGTCCGGACCGGAAGACCTGTCCGAAGACCGGCCCGGACCAGGGGAACAACACCGCGCCGAGCACGGCGGAGTACACCGGCTGACGTACCGCCGGGATATGGGGCGGGTGCGTATGCGGGGCGGACGCGGGGCGGGTGCGGGGCAGGTGCGTATGCAGGGCGGGTGCGTATGCGGGGCGGATACGGGGCGGATACGGGTGCCATCGCCGCCGCACCGGAAGGTGCCTACTCTGGAAGGGAACGAGCGGCCCTGGGACGGGTTCCCGGCCCGTCTCGCCGCGCCACGGCGGCCCGACCGGACCAGGTCATCGAAGCCCTTCCCAGCGCCCTCAGGCGTGGACGCGCAGCCGTTCGACGGTATCGGCCACCCTGGCGGGAAGGAGCTGACCGTCATGGCGACGATCGCGGCGGTGTACCGGCCGGTCCGGCTCGAAGGAGAACTGGACGAGCCCCTGTCCCGCTGGCTCTGGCTGGTGAAATGGCTGCTGCTCTTCCCCCACCACATCGCACTGGTCCTCCTGTGGATCTCCTTCCTTGTCGCCAGCGTGATCGCGTCCTTCGCGGTCTTCTGCACCGGGCGCTATCCACCCGTACTGTTCCGCTTCACCACCGGCGTACTGCGCTGGACCTGGCGGGTGGCCTTCTACTCGTACGCGGCACTGGCCACCGACCGCTATCCGCCCTTCAGCCTCGGCGCCGTACCCGACTACCCGGCCCGCCTGTACATCCCCTACCCGCAGTGGCTGCCGCGCGGCCCGGCGCTGGTGGTGTCATGGCTGCGCGCGGCCCCGCACTACACCCTGATCGTCCTCTTCTTCCTCGCCTTCCGGCTCCTGTGGTGGCTCGGCGGGCTCTCGGCGTTCCTGACGCTGGTGGTCGCAGTGATCGTGCTCTTCACCTGCCCCGCCGGAATCCTGGCGTTCACCGGCCGCTATCCCCGGCGCCAGTTCAACGCGCTCATGACCTTCCACCGCTGGGTGGCGGAAGTCATCACCTACATGTTCCTGCTGCACGTCGCCCACCCACCGATCCGCCCGAACCCGGCCCGCTATCCCGCCCCCTGTCCGGACCCACCGGACGTGCCGAAGTCCCCCGCGTAACTGGACATCCCGGGGATCCGGACACCCGCCCGGCCACGCCCCACCACAGGAACGGGGCGCCCCGTCCGCGTGCACACGGAAGGAGGCGCGCCGGCTGCCGCCGATACCGAGACCGGCACCGACTCCCCCCACCGGCTCGCCTCCACCCCGGCACGGGCGGAGGAAACCGTCAACGCCGGCCGACCGCCCGAGGCATGATCCGGCGGCCCGCCTCAGGGCGCCCCGGGAGGCACGGAAACCGACCAGCACCGGCCCTGAGAACAGGGTCACTTCCGCCAGAACAGGTGGTGCGTCACCGCCCCGCTCGGGCTGGGCACGACCTCCAGATGGAACCGGTCGAGCAGCTCATCGGGGGACTCCCAGAGGCGCAGTCCGGTACCGAGCTTCACCGGTGAGACCGCTATATGCATGGTGTCGACGAGGTCGGCGTCGAGGAACTGCCGGACGGTGCTCACCCCGCCGCCGAGCCGGACGTCCTTGCCCTGCGCCGCCTCCCGGGCCTGTTCGAGGACCGTGGCCGGGTCGCCGTCGACGAAGTGGAACGTGGTGTCGGAGAGCGTGAGCGAAGGCCGCTTGTGGTGGGTCAGGACGAACACCGGGGTACGGAACGGGGGCTCGTCACCCCACCAGCCCTGCCACTCGTGGTCCTGCCACGGCCCGCGCTGGGGCCCGAACTTGTTGCGGCCCATGATCTCGGCGCCGATGTTGTGTGCGTAGTCCCGCGTGAGGTAGTCGTCGAGGCCCCGGCTGCCCCCGGGGTCGGTGCGCATGGGCCAGCTCGCCGTGGCGCCGGCCCAGGCGAACAGTCTCTCGGGCTCGACATGACCGAACGGCCTCTCCAGGCTCTGGTCCTCACCGGCACCGATGCCGTCACTTGAGACATTGAAATTCTGGACTCTCAGCAGCTGAGCCACGTGTTTCTCCTGTGCAGTCGATAACGGTGGTGAGACTTCCGGGCCGGGCGCACTCATCGCCACGTCCGCGACCGGCCGGCAAATGGGCTGCCAGGACGAGCAGTTCCGCTGTGTTCGGTGACCGAATGCAGAATGCAGTCAGTTGCGCCCGGAAGAGCGCAGTCGTCGCCACTTCGCGGGGATACCCGGCGCCGCGGAAAGCCGGTGCGAAAGCTAGTGCACGCAAAATTCACCGCCCTCCGGGTCCGTCATGACCATCCACTCGCCGGACGGCTCCTTGACGTGGTTCTCGACCCGGGCGCCGAGGGCACGGAGACGCTCAACCTCCCCGTCCAGCTCACCCGCGGGGCCGTGCAGGTCGATATGCAGGCGATTCTTGCCCGTCTTCTTCTCCGACCCCGGTACGCGGTTGAAGAGCAGCCGACGCCCCAGTCCCGTACCGCTCTCCGCGTCGTACGGGTCGTCGGGGTGACGTACCGCCGCCGCGTCCCGCCAGGCGCGCCGGTCGTGGTGGCCGACGAGTATCTCCGGCGGGATGGCGCCGGCGTCGAGGAGCTTGCCGATGAGGGCGCTGTGGTCCTCGACCTCGTAGCCGAGCGCGGCCGCCCAGAAGTCGGCCTGAGCGTGTGGGTCGTGGGCGTCGACGACGAGCTTCCAGTGCAACGGAGTTGAGGTCATGAACCACTTATAAACCCCGGCACTGACAATGGGGTCCGCCGCCGGTGCCGGCCTGCCCGTCGACCAGTACACCGACAGGCCGGCGCAGGAACTCCCCAGCCTGACCGATGCGGTCACGCAACCGGGGCACCCCGACACAGAACCGGGGCGCCCCCTCCGCATGAACACGGAAGGAACGCCCCGGAAGCAGCGGCGCTAGCTCGCGGAACCGCCCACCTTCAGCACCCCCACGAACGCGGCCCAGGCACCCTCACCGAGGACGAGACGGGGTCCCGCCGGATCCTTGCTGTCCCGTACGACACAACCGCCGTCAGCAGTGGAAGCCACCTCCACACAGTCGCCGTTCTGGCCCGAATAGGACGACTTCTTGAACGCGCCGACAATCTCCGGATTCACGATTCCTCTTTCCTCATATCCCTCATACCCCTCGTATCCCGCGGGTTCCTCACGCCCTCACGCCCTCATGCGCCCATGCACTGCGGTGCGTCTTCCAGAGTCTGACGGAGGCGCTCCGCGCTCTTGTCGGGTGACAACGCCACCGAACGCAACTGGTCGAAGACATTGACGTAGAGACTCAGATCCGTCGGCGCTTCCACAACGGTGGTGTTCGCCAGATTCTCCAGCGTCACCGCCTCCACGGTCGCTTCCACGCCGAAGGAGAAGGCGGAGAAGGGCCCCGACATCCCGGCCGTCACGCTTTCGACGCCCGGCAGGATCTGGACCGTGATGTTCTGCCGCTGCCCCGCTTCGAGAAGGTGCGCCAGTTGGGCGGTACGCACCTGCCGGGGCAGCGCGGTGAGGGCCGGCTCCCAGATGATCGCCGTGAAGTGCGCGCCACCCTCGACGATCCGCCGCTGCCGCTCCATTCGTACCTCCACGCGCTTCGCCACCCGTTCCGGCGGAATGACCGTGGGCCCTATCGCGATGACGGCCTCCGCGTAGTCCGGGGTCTGCAACAGGCCGGGAATCCGGACCGGTTGCCACGACCGGATATAGGTCGCGTCGCTCTCCAGGGTGATGTGGTCGGCGTAGTCCGGGGAAACCGTCTCCGGAAAGTCGATCCACCAGCCGCGTTCGTTGCTCCTCCGGGCCCATTCGTCCAGCCTGGTCCGCTCGTCATGGTCCGCCACTCCGTAGCGGTCCAGCAGCGTGCGGACCTCCAGGGCGGAGGCCGAGGTCTGCCCGGATTCCAGGCGGCTGATCTTGGTGACCGACTTCATGATGGCTTCCGCACCATCCGCCTGGTCCAGTCCGGCCGCCTCTCGGTGGCGTCTCAGCGCGGTTCCGAGCCTGCGGCTTCGGACCGTCGGCTTCCCACCTGCGGGCATGCTCCACTCCTCTTCCCTCAAGGGCCCTGCCAGTTTGCCGTGTTGGGGCGAGCGGGGGCCAGTCTCGGTGCTCACGGAGCGCTTTCGCAAATTTGCGACCATGCAGCTTGCGCAAGTGCCCTCGACGCCCCTACCTTGCTTGCGTAACGCAGTGCAAGCGCTTCGAGCCGCTGCGTGATCTCGACGCTCCGTCATGCGCACCAAGGGGATAGCCATGTCCGCACGCGCTCGATCCGCAACCACACACCTCACCCCCGCCCCGCCGTTGACTGCGGCCTATCACCTGCCCGCCGACGCCCGGAGCGCCCGGCGGGCCCGCGACGGACTCCGTGAGCAGCTCCGGATCTGGGGCATCGACGGCGAACTGGCAGACGTCGCCGAGCTGTTGGCGTCGGAACTGGTGGCCAACGCGGTCACCGCGACCCTCCGCACCGACCGCACGGACATCGGGTTCCGGGCCGACCTGTCCGCCGGCCGACTGCGCCTGGAGGTCGATGACGCGAGCGACCAACTGCCCCTGATCACTCAGGCCGAGGAGGACGAGGAATGTGGACGCGGATTGCTGCTGGTGAACGCCTTGGCAAGCTCCTGGGGCGTCATCGTCCGGGGCGCCACCGAAAAGACCGTATGGGCCGAACTCACCCTCCCCGACGCACCCGACACGTGACGGGCGCCGATCCCCGGCCCGCGATCACGCCTCCGGAACATGCCGCGTATGCGGTGGAGCTCCTGGCACGGACACCGGAAGGCACCCACTTCGACCTCGGCACCCACTGGGCACGCTCAGCACAGCGGGCGCTGGACCAACTCCGGTGGCGCACCGGGCACGTAGCGGTGCAGTTGGGCGCGCCGTACGCCACCGCCCTGCGCGAATGGCAGGCGGACACGGCCGAGTACCAGCGGGCGTTGAACGGCCTGACGGCCGGCATCCCGTACACCCTGGAAACGGACGATGCGGACGGATGCAGGTACACCTTCACCGCTTGTAGACCAGGTCCGTCACCGAGGACCCCTTTACGTACGTAGATCGTCGACCCGCTCGGCACTTGGCCCGACGAAGGAGAAGGCATGCCCGAGCGCGACGGCGTACGGCACGACGCGGCCCCGCGCATCCCGCGTATCGACCCAGCGATGTTCACCGCCGACGGCCGGCCTCCGGACTATCGGACGGCGGCAGTGGAGCCCCGCGAGGAACGGCCGTCAATCAGGACAAGCCGTTCGCGTCATCACGGACTCCACTGCCGGGCGGGCGGGCCGCCGTGGTCAGGCGGCCAGGCGGGCGGCGTGGCTGCGTGCGGGGCCGTCGCGGCGTACGTCCCGGGCGGCCAGGGCGATCATGACGGCGGGAATGAGAATGTCGTTGGCCAGGATGCCGCCCGTGTTTCCGGCGGCGTGGTCGCCGTTGGCGAACCACTGGTAGACGTGGCCGATCGCGGCTCCCCACAGGAACGCGGCGGCCGCCAGCCCGCTCGTGAGGCGTTCGCGGGGCGACGCGGACGCGGCGCGGAAGCCCAGCACGGCGAGGCCGAGGTTGGCGAAGGCGATCTCGAACTGGAACGGCGAGTGGGCGAAGCCGATGACGTCGGCCATGGCGTTCGGGACCGCCAGGAACGAGAGCGTGATCCACAGGCTGCCGATGCCGAGGGCGCCGAAGGCCCACCAGCGCTGCCAGATCTCCGCCGCCGGCCGGACCGGGCTGCGGCGGCGGCAGCTCAGCAGCGCTCCGAGGGCGGGCACCAGCATGAAGAGAAGCGGAAACGTGGTCTGAGCGGCGTACGGGAGGTTGTCCATGAACTTGAGTGTTGCATGGTTAATATTAACCATGCAAGTATCCGGTAGGCTGGACGCATGGACGAAGGACTGGCAGAGCTCCTGTACCGCGTGGACATGCTGATGAGCGAGGCGGCCCGGCGCCGCTCCGGCCCGGATCAGCGCCTCTCCCCCAGCCAACTGCGGCTGCTGGGCACCCTTGAGGAGATCCAACCCGCCACCCAGCACCAGCTCGCCGAGGCCCTGTCCCTGTCCGACCCCGCCATCAGCCGCGCCCTGCGCCCCCTGGAGGCGGAGGGGTACGTAACGATCAGCGTCGACCCCGCCCACCGGCGCCGCCGCCTGGTCTCCCTCACCCCGACGGGCCAGGCCACCTTCCTGGCCGAGGGCAAGCCCCTGGAGGAAGAACTCCGCACCGCCCTCGTGAAGGCCGGCTTCCCCTACGACCGCTACCTCGCGGACACCCACCGGCTCGCCACACTCCTGACACCCACGGAGCCACGGCACGAGACCACGACCCGGCAACCGGACGGCACACCGGAACCGGATTGAGCGGGGCCGGCGTGCGCAAGGAGCCGGCGAATGGGTGGGGCGGTCGATCCGACCGGTCTGCTTCCGCCCGCTCGCCAACCGGCACCGCGACGGTCCTGCCCGACGGGTACGCGCCCCCTGAGCCCAACTGGCGCCACACCAGACCGGACAGGCCGCGAAACGATACGAACGAAGCAGCAACAGGAAACAGAAACAGCCCCGGACACCAATCCGGGGCTGCTCACCAGCGGGCTGCACGACGCGTCCGGTCAGACACCAGCCATTCAGACATCACCAGGAGACATCCGGAGACATCGCACGCCGCCGGACGTCATCAGGAATCGAACGTCACCGTGACGGGAGCATGGTCCGACCACCGCTGGTCATAGCTCTCGGCCCGTTCCACGGACGCCTTCACCGCGCGCGCGGCGAGGCCGGGGGTGGCCATCTGGTAGTCGATGCGCCAGCCCGCGTCATTGTCGAAGGCGCGGCCGCGGTAGGACCACCAGGAGTACGGGCCCTCGACCCCCGGGTGCAGGGCGCGGACGACGTCCACGTAGCCGCCGTGGGCCCCGTCGAGGACATCGGTCAACCAGCCGCGCTCCTCCGGGAGGAAGCCGGACTTCTTCCGGTTGGCCTTCCAGTTCTTCAGGTCGGCTTCCTGGTGCGCAATGTTCCAGTCGCCGCAGACCAGTACCTCCCGCCCGTCCGCCGCGGACCGCTCCCGCAGCGCGACGAGGTACGGCAGGAACTCCGCCATGAAGCGTTCCTTCTCCTCCTGCCGCTCCGTACCGACCTCACCGGACGGCAGGTAGAGGCTGGCCACGGTCACACCGGGCAGATCGGCCTCGACGTACCGCCCGCTGCCGTCGAATTCCGCCGACCCGAACCCCACCTGGACCCGGTCCGGCTCTCGCCGCGTGTAGAGCGAGACCCCGGCCCGCCCCTTGGCCGCGGCCGGGGCGTGCACGGTGTACCAGCCGTCGGGCTCGCGCACCTCGTCGGGCAGCTGGCCGGGCTCGGCCCGTACCTCCTGCAAGCACACGACATCGGCGTCGGTCCCCGCCAGCCAGGGCACGAACCCCTTCGTGGCCGCGGCGCGCAGCCCGTTCACATTCACGCTGGTCACCGTGTGCAAAACGCTCTCCTATCCCAACCCGAGGGGGGACGGATCGCTCCTCGTCCCCGGAGCCAGGCTGCCACAGGGGTGGACCCGCACGGCAATGCCGTGGTCGGTTCGCTCGAAGACGAGGCGTCGCGCGAGCAGTGGTAGCGCATCGCGGGAGGTGCAGGACAGGCGAGCGGGCGCTCACTCGTTCGGATGGCCGGCGGGGTACCGGGGCGTCGGGCGCGGCCGGGGGCGTCAGGCTGGCCGCTGTCCATGCCGCCGGCGAAAGGGCCGCCCATGTCACCGCCACCCGAGTGTCCGGATCCGGCGTGCGGCCGCCGTCTCCTGTGGAAGGACACGACGCACACCAAGCACGGGCCGGAGTTCTGGAAGTGGACGTGTTCGGGGTGCCGGAGGCAGTACGAGCCCACCCACCACGACCGTCGGCGGTACGCACACGCCGCCCCCGGCCCGGCCGCCGCGGCCCCGGTCGTGCACAGCAGTCCCGGGCCGCCGCAGCCGCCTCGGTAGTCCGGCCGCCGACGCCGACCCGGCGAAGACGACCGCCGCCCCGTCCGTACCGGTCCGCCCCGTCCGTACTGGTCCGCCCCGTCCGTACTGGTCCGCCCCGCACCGGGTCCGCCGGACTGCCAGGTCAGCCGTCGCCACCGGCCGATGGCGACGGCCCCGGTGGGCCGGGATTCCCGCCGGCCTCATCGCCTCCCCCGCCCGTACACCCGTACGCTTTCCGGAATGGAGATACTCGCCGTCCGCTATGACCACCCCGACGCGGTCAAGCTCGATGAACTGGTCCAGCAGGAGTACGTCCGGCGCTACGGCGACGGCGACCTGACGCAGCTGGACGCGGAGATGTTCGCACCGCCCAACGGCACGTACCTGATGGCGTACGAGGACGGGCAGCCGCTGGCCACCGGCGGCTGGCGGGTGCAGGAGGACGCGGTGGAGGGATACCGCGTGGGCGACGCCGAGATCAAGCGGATGTTCGTGCTCCCGCAGGCCCGCGGCCGGGGGCTGGCGCGGCGGATACTGGCCGCTCTCGAAGCGGACGCGCACGCCGCGGGCCGTATCCGCATGGTGCTGGAGACCGGCACCGAGCAGCCCGAGGCGATCGCGCTCTACGGTTCCAGCGGCTACCGCACGGTGGAGAAGTTCGGGTACTACCGGACGTACGAAGAGAGCATCTGCATGGCCAAGCCGCTGACCGGCTGACGGGGCGACCGGCCGCCGGGGCGGCTGGCGGGCGATCGGCAGACCCGGCTGGTGGACCCCGCCGGGGCACGCAGGCGGGACCGGCGGCGACCGGGCGAGGCCACGGCCACACCGGACGCCGCCACCCACCGCCCCGTAACCCCCTGCCTCGCCATCCCCCGACCCACGCCCCTCCCCCAGCCCCTGGCCCGGCCCCCCGACACCGGGCCGCCACCCCCTCGGCTGACGAAATCCACCCGGTCCCCCGAGTCGTTTGACAGGCATCCCGGCCGCTCTCCATACTCATTCCACTAATCAACTAGCTAAAGGGGGGATCCGGGTGAGCGACCCGAGCCCATGGGCGATCGAGGCCGACGGCCTGGGGAAGCAGTACCGCCGCGGCTGGGCGTTGCGGGACTGCTCGTTCCGGCTCCCGGCCGGGCACATCTGCGCCCTCGTGGGCCCCAACGGCGCGGGCAAGAGCACGTTCCTGGGTGCCGCGACCCGGCTGGTGCAGCCGACGACCGGCACGCTGCGGCTGTTCGGGGTGCCGGTCTCCGACCCGGCCGTCCTGGAGCGGGTCTCCTTCCTCGCCCAGGACAAGCCGCTCTACCCGCGCTTCACCGTGGCCGAGACGCTGCGGCTGGGCCGTGAGCTGAACCCGCGCTGGGACCAGGCGCTGGCCGAGCGGATCGTGCGGTCCGGAAACGTGCCCCTCACCGCCCGGATCGGCACCCTCTCCGGCGGCCAGCGCACCCGCGTCGCCTTCGCGCTCGCCTTCGGCAAGCGGCCCGATCTGCTGCTGCTCGACGAGCCGATGTCCGACCTCGACCCGCTCGCCCGGCACGAGATGTCCGGGCTGCTGATGGCCGAGGCCGCCGAGCACGGCACGACCGTGCTGATGTCGTCCCACATGCTCTCCGAGATAGAGGACATGTGCGACTACCTCATCGTCCTCGCCGAGGGCCAGTTGCGGATGGCGGGCCAGACCGATGTCCTGGTACCCGCGCACATGCTGGTGACCGGTGTGGCCGTGGACGGCGGTGTGCCCGAGGAACTGCGCAGCCGGCACACCCTCGTCGAAGCCCGCGTCACCGGGCGGCAGTTCAGCGCCCTGGTCCGGCCGCAGGGCCCGCTCTCCGACAGCTGGGAGGCGATGTCGCCCAGCATGGAGGAGGTACTGCTCGCCTACCTGCGCTCACCCGACGCACCCACCCTGATCTCGGACGAGGCACGGTTCGACGGCAACCGGGAGACAGCGGCGTGAGCGGCGGGAACAGCGGGAGCGGTACGAGCAACACGGCCGGCAGGAGCGGAACGAGCACCATGGACGGTACGGGCGGCACCCTCGGCAACGGTACGGGCGGCAGGGCGAGCACACCGGCGACCGGAGGCGCGGCACCCGCCGCCGCCCCGGAGCGCCGCCTGCTGCGCGGTCTCCCCTGGCTGGTGTGGCGCCGGCACCGTACCGCCCTGAGTATCGGTCTCCTGGTCACCCTCGGTGCCTGCGCGCTCTTCGCGTATGAGCGCATCGGGGTCATGGATTTCCTCGACGCCAAGGGAAGTTCGCCCGACGCCAAGGGCGAACTGCTCATGGAGTTCCAGGACAAGTTCAACTCGATGTTCAGCAGCGACACCAGTTTCCTCCAGTTCGTGCCCGCCCTCGTCGCCATCTTCTTCGGCGCGCCGCTGATCGCGAGCGAGCAGGAGCACGGCACCGTCAAGCTGGTCGCCACGCAGTCGACCGGGCGCGGCCGGTGGATCGCGGCCACGCTCGGCCTGCCGCTGGCCATCGCGGTGCTGTGCACCGTGCTGCTGTCCGCCGCCTTCACCTGGCTGTGGTCACCGGCCCGCGAACTGGCCATGTTCGGCGACTGGCTGGGAGGCGGCGCTTTCGAGAGCACCGGCCCCGTCCTGGTCGCGATGACCCTCTTCCTCACCTCCTGCGGTATCGCCTTCGGCATGCTGATCAAGCGGGTGGTGGCGGCGATGGTGGCCACCGCCGTCTTCTCCGCGGCAACGTCCCTCATCTGGACCGAGAAGGTACGCGTCCACCTCGGCACACTGCGCAACTACACCTACCCGTTCGACGGCGAGGGCCCCGTCACGCCGCGTGGCTCCATACAGATCGACGACTGGCTGGCGACCGCGGACGGCAAGCTCTTCGGCATCAACACCTGCACCTCGCCCGAGGCCACCGCCGACGCGTGCCGGGCGAAGCTGGGCATCGTCAACCGGGTCATCCAGTACCTCGACTACCCACAGATGGCGGGGATGCAGTGGCTCGGAGCGGGAATCCTGCTGGCGCTGACCGTGCTGGTGCTCGGCTTCGTCCTATGGCAGGCCCACCGGCGGCCGCTCTGAACGGCGCCGGGGACAGAGACGGGTACGGGACACCCGCTGCCCCGCGCCCGGGACCGGACGGCGCTTTGACACCCGGCACGGGCGGCCCGATCATCAAGCGGTCGGGCCGGACGGTCCCGGCAAGACGGACAGCACGGACAGCACGGACAGTGCCGGCCGCAGAGGCAGGAAGGTGGTGAGCGCCGTCGAATTCCGCATCGACCGCCGCAGCGGCGTCGCCACCTACCTCCAGATCGTCCAGCAGGTCCAGCAGGCGCTGCGGCTGGGCATCCTGGTGGAGGGCGACCGGCTGCCGACGGCCGCACAGGTGGCCGCCACGACCAAGGTCAATCCGAATACGACGCTCAAGGCGTACCGCGAGCTGGAACGCGAGGGCCTGGTCGAACCGCGGCCGGGGCTGGGCACCTTCGTCAGCCGTACGCTCGCCCGCCCCCAGTCCGCGGCGGACGCGCTGCTCCGCGAGGAACTGCGCTCCTGGATGGACCGGGCCCGCACCGAGGGCCTGGCCCGCGAGGACGTACAGGCGCTGGTGAACTCCGTGTTGCAGGACCGGTATCCGGATCGGTGACGGGCATCCGGGCCGGTGACCGGCATCCGGCCCGCGACCGCCATCCGGCCCGTGACGGCCGGGGCAACCCCAGCCAGGCGCAGGGGCAGGCACAGCGGCAGGGTTAAGAACAGAGGCAGGCGGCGCAAGGACGATCGTGGGGACACGGCGGGCATCAGCTCGCGGTGTCCCCGCCCCCTTTTTCCGGCCCGCACCCCTTTACCGGCCCGCGCCCTCCTGCCGGCCTACCGGCCCGCGCTCCCCTCCCCCGCGTCGCCGCCTTCGCCCTCGCCCTCCACCGTCTCCGTACGCAGCGATCCGGTCAGGTCGAGCGTGGCCTCCGCGCCGCCGCCGGGCGGGTTGGCGAAGGCCAGCCGGGCGCCCAGCACGCGCGCCTGGCCGGCCGCGATCGTCAGCCCCAGGCCCAGCCCCGGACCGCCCGAACCGCCACAGGTGCGGAACCGCTGGGGCCCGTGCGCCAGCAGCGCCTCGGGGAACCCGGGCCCGGCGTCCCGCACCCGCGCCACGCCGCCCTCGATCTCGACGGCCACCGGCGCGGCGCCGTGCCGCAGCCCGTTGCTGATCAGATTGGCGAGAATCCGCTCCACCCGGCGCGGATCGGTCTCCACCAGCCCCTCCCGGAGCACCCGTATCCGCACGGGCGGTGCGGGCGTGTCCGGGGCACCCGCCGCGCCACCCGTACCGCTCCCGCGGCCCGCCCCGCCCCCGTACACCGTCGCCGCGACCGCCCGCCGGGCCAGTTCGCTCAGCGGCCGGAGTTCCCGGTCCGCCTCTTCGGTGCGCGCGTCCAGCCGGGCCACCTCCAGGACGTCCTCCATCAGCCCCCGCACGTGCTGCGCCCGTTCCTGGACCATCTCGGTGGGGCGGGACGGCGGCAGCAGACCGGCCGCCGCGACCAGCCCGGCGACCGGGGTCCGCAGCTCGTGCGCGATGTTCGACGTGACCTCGCGCTCGGCCTGGAGCCGGGCCGCGAGCGCCTCGGCCATGGTGTTCACCGCCCTGGTGAGCTGCCCGATCTCGTCCTTGCCGGTGAGCGGCAGCCGCGCGCTCAGCTCCCCCTGGGCGATCCGCTGGGCGGTCGCGGCGGAGGCGGTCAGCCGCCGGCCCAGCCGGTGCGCGACCAGCAGGCCCACCACACAGCCCAGCCCCGTACCGGCTGTCCCGGCCACCCACAGAATCCGGTCCAGCCCCGCTACCGTCTCCTCTTCCTTCAGATACGTGCGCTTGAGCGCGACGACGTCGGAGCCGAGCGGGCTGGCCGCCCACAGATTCGGCGTCCGGCCGCTCGTATCCAGATAGACGCCCCGTTTGCCCTGCTCGACCACCTTCCGCAGCGGCGGCGGCAGATCGTTCGGGTTGATCAGTGCCCGCCCGCTGTCCACCCCGGCCGCCCGGTCCTGCACCGCGGTCTGCAACCGCCCGTCGAGGGAGCCCGCGGCGATGTCGAGCTGCGCGTTCACCGTGTGGTGGTGGACGAGCAGGCCGACGAAGACCGCGACCACCGCGGCGGTGGCCGCGATGGCGAAGCCGATCTTGGCGCGCAGACCCATCCCGTCCCCGTCCTAGAACTCGGGGGTGTGCAGGCTGACCCTGCCCAGCTCGGCGGCTTTCGCACCGCGCAGTTCCGGCGCGACGACACCGGCCCGGGAGTAGTACGCGTGGGCCTCCTGCCGCTGCACTCCGCTGAGGGTGACCTTCACGCGGTACGGCTTCTCGGTGCATTGCGGCATGCACCAGGCCCCCCGGAGATCACCGGTGGCCTCCGCGGTGGGCCCGCCCCAGTCCGTCCAGTGCAGCCCGGACACCATGGTGGACTCGTTCAGCGCGAAGGAGTCGGGGCGCTTCACCGGCCGCCCCTCGTCGTCCGCCATGTAGACGGGGCCGGCGGGTATGGAGGGCGAGATGGCCGGGCCGATGACGCGCAGCCCGTGCGGTTCGGCGCAGCCGGCGAGCAGCCAGGCGGCGAGAACCGTGATGACGCAGACGGTCGCGGTGGATGATCGCACGGAATCCTCAGGCAGCCGGACGGGGCATGGGTACACAGGATCGACGGGCCGTTTCCAGACAAATGTATCCGCGGTCCACCCGAAGCGGGGGCGGTGTCCGGCGTTGCCCCGGTCACCTCTCCCATACCGCATCTCATCACTTGATTTCAGCCAATAAGTCGACATATCTCCCACCTCCCTGCCTTGCCCCGCTCCCGCTCACTCCGTCCCGCCGCCCTCGCGTCGTAACGGAACGGGCTTGACCCTCACCCCACGTCAGGGCGCAGCCTGAACGACGACACGGACGCACGGCGCGGACACACAGCACGGACGTACGGCGGGCGGGCGGCGGCCCGGCGGCCCATCGACGACAGGAAAGGCGCTGCCATGGGCTACTCGGTCGGGCAGGTCTCCGACTTCGCGGGGATCACGGTGCGCACCCTGCACCACTACGACAAGACCGGGCTGCTCTCGCCCACCGAACGCAGCGCCGCCGGCTACCGCCGCTACAGCGACGCCGACCTCGCCCGGCTCCAGCAGATCCTCTTCTACCGTCAGCTCGGCTTCGGCCTCGACGAGATCGCCACCATCCTGGAAGACCCGCAGGCCAACGCCCTAGGGCACCTGCGCGCCCGGCACCGTCTCCTCAACCGGCAGATCGCCGAACTGCACCGGATGGTCGAGGTCGCGGAGCGGGCCATGGAGGTCCGGCGGACCGGTGTGGAGCTGACGCCCGAGGAGCGGTTCGAGGTCTTCGGAGAGATCACCTTCGACCTCAGTTACGCCACCGAGGCCGATCAGCGATGGCAGCACAGCGAGGGGTACCGGCACGCCATGGCACAGGCCGCCGCGCACTCCAAGGAGGACTGGGCGCGGCTCATGGCCGAGGCTGCCGCCTGGCGGCAGCGGCTGACCGCCGCGTTCGACGCCGGGGAACCCGCGACCGGCGAGACCGCGAGGGACCTCGCCGAGGAACACCGGCAGCACATCACCCGCTGGTTCACCCCCTGCCCCACCGATATGCACGGCCGCATCGCGGACGATTTCGCCGCCGACCCACGCGCCTTCGCCCTGGTCGTTCCGCCGGCCGAACAGCGGCCCGGCCTCGCCCCGTACCTGCGGACGGCCGTACACGCCAACGCCGCACACCGGTCACCCACCCGGAACACCTGACGGCCGCCCTGCGCCGCCGCCCACCGGCGACGGCCGGCACCGACCGACGTCCACACACCCGCAACCAACCCCTCACCCCCACTCCCTCCCATTCCCTCAATCAAGGTTGATGGTCGAAGTCCGATGAAGATCCTGATCACGGCCGCCGGCTCGTACGGTGATGTCGCCCCCTACACCGGTGTCGGCGCCGGACTCCGGGAGGCCGGTCACGAGGTCACGCTCGCCACCCACGACACCTACGCCCCTCTCGTACGGGCCGCGGGACTGGCGTTCCGCCACCTGCCGGCCGACCCGCGCACCGCCCGCCCCGACCCCGACCGGGCATCGGCGCCCGCCCCCCACGGCAAGCGGGACCTCATGCGCAAGGCCGCCGCCTTCATCCAGGAACTGGGCGGCGGGATCGCCGAAGCCGCCACCGCGGACACCGAACTCCTCCTGCTCTCCACCACCACGGCCCCGCTCGGCCTGCACCTCGCCGAGGCGCTGGACATCCCGTCCCTGAGCCTGGCGCTCCAGCCCAACGCCCCCACCGGCGACTTCGCACCGGTCATCAGCGGCGGCCGCTCGCTGGGCCGCTGGGGCAACCGCGCCATGGGCCGCCTCTCCCTGCGCGTCATCGACCGCCTCTACGCCGGCGCGGTCCGCGACCTCCGCACCCGCCTCGATCTGCCGCCCGCCACACCCCGTACGGTCCGCCGCCGCGCCGAAGCCGCCAACCGGCCGGTCCTGTACGGCTTCAGCGAGCTCCTGGCACCCCGCCCGAAGGACTGGCGCAGCGGCCTGGACATCGTCGGAAACTGGTGGCCCTGGCACGCCCCGGACGCCCAACTCCCCTACTCCGTAGAGGACTTCATCGCCGCAGGACCGCCCCCAGTCTTCCTCGGCTTCGGCAGCATGGCGGCCGGCGACGGCGCGCGCCTGAGCACCCTCGCCGTACGGGCCCTACGCCGCGCCAAGGTCCGCGGCATCCTCCAGTCGGGCTGGGCCGGGCTGACCCCCGGCACCGAGGCCCACCCCGACATCCTCACCGTCGGCGAGGTGCCGCACGCCCTCCTCTTCCCCCGTATGTCCGCGGTCGTGCACCACTGCGGCGCGGGCACCGCGGCCGCCGGACTGCGCGCCGGAGTCCCGACCGTCCCCGTACCGGTCACCGCCGATCAGCCCTTCTGGGCGGCCCGGCTGGCGGCCCTGGGCGCCGCCACCGCCCCGATCCCCTTCAAGGACCTCACCAAGGGCCCCACCGACACCCCGGACCGCTCCGACAACCACTCCGATATCCACTCCGAAGAACCCGACGAGCGCGCCGTAGCCCGCCTCGCCGAGGCCATCACCCGAGCCACCACCGACCCCGCCCACCGCGAACGAGCCACCGAGGCCGCCCGCCACCTCGCCACCGAGGACGGCACGGCCAAGGTCTCCACGGCCGTCGCCCGCCTGCCCTGAGACCACCCCGGCCGACGGGCCCGGCCGGGGCGGCGGGCCGGGCCCATCGGACACAGCTACCGCACGTCACCACGACACAACGCGAAAGAACCCCTCCCGGATCTCTCCAGGAGGGGTTCTGACGTGCAGTGGACCTGAGGGGACTCGAACCCCTGACCCCCTCGTTGCGAACGAGGTGCGCTACCAGCTGCGCCACAGGCCCTTGCGATGAGTGAAACTCTAGCATCTCGATCGCGGTGCTCGGTAATCGCTTCCGGTGCTGGTCAGCGGAGGGGCTTCACTCGTTTGCGGCACGCGGGCGGTCTTCGTTCTCGTACTGGTCGAAGAGGGGGGTGCGGCCGCGGGTGCGGCGGTCGGGGGTGGCGGGGCGGGCCTGGGGGGCGGTGTCCGGCTTGGGGTGGTCCGGGGCGGCGCTGGAGCGGGCGGAGCTCCAGGCGTCGTCGGCCGCCAGGTCGACGTGGCTGGTGGCGCGCGGGGCGACCGGGGCGGTGACGTAGGTGGGGAGGGGGACCGGGACCGGCTCCCAGCTGCCGGCGGCGGGGCGCGGGCGCTCGCGTTCGCGCTGCTGGTCGACCCACTCGGCGTGGTCGGTCTCCTCGACGAGGGCGCGGCGGCCCGCGGTCTGCGCGGGGGGCGCGGCGCGGGCGGGTTCCGGGGCGGGTTCGGCGGCGGTGTCAGCGCGGGCGCCGGCCCGGTGGTCGTCGGACGGCGGCTGGTCGGCCGCCTGCGGAGGGTGGGCCCGGCCCTCCCGCAGTCGTTGCGCTGCCGCCTCCGCCTTGCGCTGGTCCATGGTGAAGGTGAAGCGGCGCCGCTCCTGGGTGCGGAGGTAGACGATGTAGGCGCTCAGGAGGAGGGCGGGCAGGGCGGGCGCCCAGAGGAAGGCGATGCCGCCGACCGCGGCGACGACGGCGCCGGCGGTGAAGGCGAGGAAGAGGACCGTGGTGGTGCGCCGGCGGCGGGCCAGGACCTTGGCGCGCTTGGTCCGCTCGGCGGCGGAGGGCCGCGGCGGGGCGGCCGTGACGCGGGCCCGGGGGTGCGTGTGCGGTTCCGGGGCGGGGGTGCGGACGGCGGGGGCCGGTGTGGGGTCGTCGAAGGACCGGACGTCGGCCGGACCGGCCGCGGCGTCCGGGTGCTGCTCGTCGCCCGCATCGTCGGCAGGGCACTCCCCCTGCCCCTTGGCGTAGCGGCGTTGCATGGCCGCACGTCCGGACAGGAGCCGGATGGCAGTGCTGAAGCGCTCGGTCGGACGCGCCTCGTTGAGCTCGTCCTGCCTACGGAGCCACATCGGCACCAGGTAGGCGGCCCAGGCCCCGACGATGACTGCGTAGATGAGGCCGCTGCTTCTCACGACTCACACGGTAGAGGGGTTTGCGTGGGGCCATCCGCCAATTGGGCCGGTGTGTCGCACGATCTGGCTGATATCTCGAACTTTTTTTGTGATTGTTGAGATCAGCAGCCCGCAAATGTGGTCATTCGGTGGACAATTTCGAACACGCATTTCATTTGTGGGATGCGCTGTGGTGCCAGCGGGCGAGCAGCCCTTCGGGCACCTCTTCCGCGGTCAGCGCGAATACCGCGTGGTCACGCCAGGCGCCGTCGATGTGCAGATAGCGCGGCCGCAGGCCCTCCTCGCGAAAACCGAGTTTCTCCACGACGCGGCGGCTGGGGCCGTTCTCCGGCCGAATGCAGACCTCGATGCGGTGCAGTCCCATGGAGCGGAAGCAGTGGTCGACGGCGAGCGCCACGGCCGTCGGCATCACGCCACGGCCGGCCACTTCCTGGTCGACCCAGTAGCCGATATGGCCCGAGCACATCGATCCCCAGGTGATGCCGGCGACCGTCAGCTGTCCGGCGAGCCGGCCGCGGTAGTCGATGACGAACGGCAGCATCCGGCCGGCGTGCGCCTCGGCCCGCAGATGGCGGACCATCTGGCGGTACGTGGGCCGGTGCGGTGCGGGGACGCCCGGCGGGGGCGGCGGGATGGTCGCCTCCCAGGGGCGCAGCCAGTCGCGGTTGCGGCGGTTGACCTCGCGCCAGAGCCGCTGGTCACGCAGCTTTATCGGCCGGAGGGTGGTGTCCTGGTCCGTCAGGGCCACCGGCCAGATCGCGTTCAGCTCGGGCTCCCGGCCGGTCCGGGGTGGTCGCCGCCGCGGAGCTGGTCGACGGCGTGCGGCAGCAGACCGGCGAGGACGGCGAGGCCGTCGCGTACGCCGCCGGCCGAGCCCGGGAGGTTGATGATCAAGGTCGTGCCGGCGACGCCGGCCAGGCCGCGGGAGAGCGCCGCGGCGGGGAGCTTCGCCCGGCCGGCCGCGCGGATCGCCTCGGGGATGCCGGGGACCTCGTAGTCCAGGAGCCGGCGGGTGACGTCGGGGGTGCGGTCGGTGGGCGAGATGCCGGTGCCGCCGGTGGTCAGGACGACGTCGTAGCCGGCGGCGACGGCGGCGCGCAGGGCGGCCCCGACGGGGTCGCCGTCCGGGACGACTTGCGGTCCGTCGACCGTGAAGCCCATGGCGGTCAGGCCCTCGGCGAGCAGCGGGCCACCCCGGTCGGCGTAGACGCCGGCGGCGGCGCGGTTGGAGGCGGTGACGACCAGGGCGCGGGGGCCGGTCACGGCCGGGTCCAGTCGCCGGACGCGCCGCCGGTCTTCTCCTCGACGCGGACATCGGTGATGACCGCGGCCTTGTCGACGGCCTTGATCATGTCGATGAGGGTCAGGGCGGCGACCGAGACGGCGGTCAGCGCCTCCATCTCGACGCCGGTGCGGTCGGTGGTCTTGACCGTGGCCGCGATCTCGACCGCGTCGTCGGTGACGGAGAGGTCGACGGTCACGCCGGAGACGGCCAGCGGATGGCACAGGGGGATCAGTTCGGGGGTGCGCTTGGCGCCCATGATGCCGGCGATCCGGGCGGTGGCGAGGGCGTCGCCCTTGGGAACGCCCTCGCCCCGCAGGAGTTCGACGACCCGCGGCGAGACCTGGACGCGGCCCCGGGCGCGGGCGGTGCGGGCGGTGACGTCCTTCGCGGAGACGTCGACCATCCGGGCGGCGCCCGCCGCGTCGAGATGGGTGAGGTGTTGCTGGCCGCTGCTCATCGTTCTCCCGGTCCGGACCGTGCCTCCTGTGGGACGCCACCGTACCCGCCGCCTCCGGGCACCAGGGGTGCCGTCCCCGGCGGCGGCGTCCGGAGGGCGGGGGGCCGGGCCGTGGACGGCGCCCCTAGCCGAGCGGGACGACGTCCACGGTGCTGCCCGCGGCGACCTCGGTGGTGTCCTCGGGGACGATGATCAGGGCGTTGGCGCGGGCGAGGGCCTTGATGAGGTGGGAGCTCGCGCCGCCGACGGGGGTGACGGAGCCGGCCTCGGGGTCGTAGGAGCCGCGCAGGAACTGCCGGCGGCCCGCGGGCGAGGCGGTGACGGCCTCGGTGCACTCGGCCCGGAGGGTCTCGCGGTGCACGTCGGGCAGCCCCATCAGGGTGCGGATGGCGGGGCGTACGAACAGTTCGAAGGAGATGTAGGAGCTGACGGGGTTGCCGGGCAGGGCGAGCAGCGGGGTGCGGTCGGGGCCGATGAGACCGAAGCCCTGGGGTTTGCCGGGCTGCATGGCGAGCTTGCGGAACTCGACGCTGCCCTCTTCGGCGGAGAGGTCGGTGAGGGTTTCCTTGACGACGTCGTACGCGCCGACGCTGACGCCGCCGCTGGTGACGAGGATGTCGGCCCGGATGAGCTGGTCCTCCAGGGTGGCGCGCAGCGTCTCGGCGTCGTCGGCGACGGCGCCGACGCGGTAGGCGATGGCGCCGGCGTCCCGGGCGGCGGCGGTGAGCTGGAAGCTGTTGGAGTCGTAGATCTGTCCGGGGCCCAACGCCTCGCCGGGCTGGACCAGTTCGCTGCCGGTCGACACGACGACGACCCGCGGGCGCGGGTGGACCCGGACCGAGCCGCGGCCGATGGCGGCGAGCAGGCCGATCTGCGGCGGGCCGAGCACCGTGCCCGCCCGCAGGGCCGACTCGCCCGCCGAGACGTCGCTGCCCCGGGTGCGGATGTGCGCGCCCGCGGTGGCGGGGCGGTGGACGCGGACCTCGCCCGCGGCGTCCTGGGGCGCGGCGCTGTGCGCGCGCATCGCGGCGGCCGGGCCCTGGCCGCTGCCGCCGTCGGTCCACTCGACGGGGACGACGGCGTCGGCGCCGGGCGGTACCGGGGCGCCGGTCATGATGCGGGCGGCCTCGCCGGGGCCGACGGCCGGCGCCTCGCCGCTGCCCGCCGCGACATCGCCGATGACGGTGAGGGCGGCGGGGAACTCCGGTGTGGCGCCCGCGACATCGGCGACCCGCACGGCGTAGCCGTCCATGGAGCTGTTGTCGAAGGGCGGCAGGGCGAGGGGGACGGTGACGTCCTCGACGAGCACACAGCCCTGGGCGTCGAGGAGTTGCAGCTCGATGGGCTCCAGCGGGTGGATCTTCGACAGGACGTCGTCGAGGTGCTCGGCCACCGACCAGACACGGTCCCGGTGGCTGCTCTGGCCAGTGGTGCCGTTCAACGTCTACATCTCCTCGGTGACATAACTGCGCAGCCAGGCCCGGAAGTCCGGGCCCAGGTCCTCACGTTCGCATGCCAGTCTGACAATGGCGCGGAGGTAGTCACCGCGGTCGCCGGTGTCATAGCGGCGGCCCTTGAAGACGACGCCGTGCACCGGCCCGCCGATCGCCGGTTCCGCGGCCAGTATCTGCAGGGCGTCGGTCAGCTGGATCTCGCCGCCGCGGCCCGGGGCGGTCTTGCGCAGCACCTCGAAGACGGACGAGTTCAGGACGTAGCGGCCGATGATGGCGAGGTTGCTGGGGGCCTCGTCGGGGGTGGGCTTCTCCACCAGGCCGGCGACCCGGACCACGTCGTCCTCGCCGGTGGGGGTGACGGCCGCGCAGCCGTAGAGATGGATCTGCGCCGGATCGACCTCCATCAGCGCGATGACCGAGCCGCCGTGCTCCTCCTGGACCTCTATCATGCGCCGCAGCAGGGGGTCGCGGGGGTCGATGAGGTCGTCGCCGAGGAGGACGGCGAAGGGCTGGTCGCCGACGTGCGGGGCGGCGCACAGCACGGCGTGGCCCAGGCCCTTGGGGTTGCCCTGGCGGACGTAGTGCATGGTCGCCAGGTCGCTGGACTCCTGGACCTTGGCCAGCCGGGACTCGTCGCCCTTGCGGTGCAGCGCCTCTTCGAGCTCGTAGTTGCGGTCGAAGTGGTCCTCCAGGGGGCGTTTGTTACGGCCGGTCACCATCAGGACGTCGGAGAGCCCGGCGGCGACGGCCTCCTCCACCACGTACTGGATGGCCGGCTTGTCGACGACCGGGAGCATCTCCTTGGGCGTGGCCTTGGTGGCGGGCAGAAACCGGGTGCCGAGGCCGGCTGCCGGGATGACAGCCTTGCTGATCCGTGGGTGCGATGGAGTCATGCGCGCCACGATAACCGGCCCGTTCGCCAGGATGACGGGTGCCCGGTCGACGGAGCGGCAGAGCGGGAGGAGAGGCGCACGTGAGCACGGACCATGAGGAGAAGCGCAGGTTGCGACGCGGGCTCCTGGAGGTGAGGAGGGCGTTGCCGGCGGATGCCGTCGCGGCGTCGGGGGCCGCGCTGGCCCGGCGGGCGCGGGAGTTGGACGAGCTGCGGACGCCGGGCGGGGCGGGTACGGATGCCGGGCGCGCGGCGTCCGGTGTGCCGCCCGCCCCGCGGACGGTCGCCGCGTATGTCTCGGTCGGGCACGAGCCTCCCACCCGGGATCTGCTGGACGCGCTGCGGGCGGCCGGGGTGCGGGTGCTGCTGCCCGTTCTGCTGCCGGACAACGATCTGGACTGGGCGGGGTACGAGGGCGCCGGGCATCTGGTGCCGGCGGGCCGCGGGCTGCTGGAGCCGGACGGGCCGCGGCTGGGCCCGGAGGCCGTGACCGGGGCCGATGTGGTGCTGCTGCCCGGTCTCGCGGTGGACGGCCGGGGGCGGCGGCTGGGGCGCGGCGGCGGTTCGTACGACCGGGTGCTGGCGCGGCTGGCGCGGGCCGGGGCGGATCCGGCGCTGGTGGTGCTGCTGTACGACACGGAGGTGCTGGCGCACGTACCGGCCGAACCGCACGACCGGCTGGTGCACGCGGCGGTGACGCCGTCGGGGGTGCACCGGTTCGCGCGGGCGGGCGGGCCCGGGGGCCGCTGAACGCCGCCGGGCGGGCCGGAGGGAGTCCGGCCCGCCCGGGGCGGTCGAGGTGGCGGCGCGGGGGCCGCGCCCCTACGGGGTCAGTGTCAGGGTGTCCTTCGCGGCGGCCTTGACGGCCTTTTCGCCGAACGCCCAGGGCAGCAGTTCGCCCTTGGCCCACTTGTCGGTCTGGTCGTAGTAGTGGGCGCTGTAGGCGTGCCCGGAGGCGCCGGTGAGGTTGATCCAGCGGGACTTGTCGAGGTCGGCGAGGTTGACGACCATCCGCATCGACGGGACCCAGGTGACCTGGTAGCCGCCCGCGGCGTTCCAGCCGGTGGCGTTGACCGCGGCCTCGCCGCCGCCGACGTTCCAGGGGCCGCGGTTGAACAGGCCCTGGAGGATGGCGGGGCCTTCCTTGCCGAGGGTCTGGTTCTTCAGGAACATCTGGTGGAGCCGGCCCCAGTTCCAGTTGTCGATGTTCTTGCCGAGCTTGGAGGTCAGCTCGTAGCGGGCGTCCTTCATGGCGTGCGCGAGGAGCTGGTCACGGTTCTTGTCGCCGGGGTGGCCGGGCCGGTCCTCGGTCTTCCACCAGTCGTTGCCCGGGTCGTCCAGGATGTTGCGGACGACCTCGTACCAGCGGTCACCGCCGTCGGGCTGCGCCTGGTCGGCGGCCCGCTCGCCGCATTCGCGTACCAGCTTCTCGCGGTCGTCGGCGGGGCCGGTCTCGCTGGCCGGGCGGACGTTGAGGCACTGGCCCTTGACGCGCAGTTCCTTGGGCATCTTGTTGCCGAAGGCGAGCTTGAGGGTGTTGCGCCAGACCGCGTTGAAGTAGGCGGCCGCGGCGGAGTCGGGCTCCTGGGTGAAGTCCCAGCCCTCCAGCAGCTGCTGCGCGGGGCGGACGTACGGGTCCTTGATGTCGATCTTCGTCAGATAGGGCGTGAGCAGCCGGGCGATCTCGCTGCTGTTGTCCTTCTGGAAGGTCTGCATATCGTCCGTCGAGACCTTGCCGCCGTCCTTGATCTTCGACTCGATGAGGTCGTTGATCCGCTGGCTGCGGGAGCCGTAGCCCCAGTCCGTGGTGAGGACGTAGGGGTACTTGTCCTCGTCGATGACGGCCTGGTTGGCGGTGACGATGAAGCCGCGCTCGGGGTTGTACTCGTACGGCAGGGACTCCTGCGGGATGTAACCGGTCCACTTGTACTTCGAGTCCCAGCCGGGCGCCGGGTAGCTGCCGTCGAAGTGGCCGTCGCCCTTGCCGCGGATCGGGATCTGGCCGGGCGCCTGGTAGCCGATGTTGCCCTTGGTGTCGGCGTAGATCAGGTTCTGGGACGGGACCTCGAAGTGCGCGGCGGCCTTGCGGAAGCCCGTCCAGTCCTTGGCGCGGTTGAGCTCGAAGACGGCGTCCATGGACTTGCCGGGGTTCAGCGCGGTCCAGCGCAGCGATACGGCGTAGCCCTCGCCGCGGTCCGGTGCGGCGTTGCCGACCGGTGCGTTCTTGCCGACGGCGGACAGTTCGCCGTCGCGGTCGGAGACGATCGGCCCGTTCACGGTGGCGCGGACGGTGATCTCGTGGCTCTCGCCGCCGGCGACCTTGATGGTCTCCTTGCGGGTCGTGAAGGGCTTCTGCTTGCCGTCGTAGAGGTACCCGTCGGCGTTGATCTTCTCCAGGTAGAGGTCGGAGACGTCCGCGCCGAGGTTGGTCATGCCCCAGGAGATGTCCTGGTTGTGGCCGATGATGACGCCGGGCATACCGGAGAAGGTGTAGCCGGCGACGTCGTAGCCGCACTTGGCGCCGACGGTCCGGCAGTGCAGGCCCATCTGGTACCAGAGCGAGGGCATCTGCGGTGCGAGGTGCGGGTCGTTGGCCAGCAGCGGCTTGCCGGTGGTGGTGTGCGCACCGGAGACGACCCAGGAGTTGGAGCCGATGCCGTTGCCGTTGGGGCCGAGCAGCGCCGGGATCTCTTCCAGGGTCTTGGACAGCGAGGAGAGCTGCGTCTGGAAGCCCTGGCCGGTGTTGTTGGCGGTGCCGGTCTGGGTTCCGTTGCCGGTCTGGGTTCCGGTGCTGTTCTGGGTTCCGGTGCTGTTCTGGGTTCCGGTGCTGTTCTGGGTTCCGTTGCCGGACTGGGTGCCGGTGCTGCTCTGGCCGTCGGTGTCCGAGTCCTTCGGCTTGAACTCCTTGGTGAGGGAGCTGACCGTGCCGCCCGCGACGATCGTCTTGTTCCGCTTGTACGGGTACTTCGGGTAGAGCTGGTCGATCTGGGCGGGCGTGAAGCGGCTGGTGAGCAGGGAGCGGTCGATCTCCTCCTGCATGTTGCCGCGCAGGTCCCAGGCCATCGCCTTGAGCCAGGCGACCGAGTCGACCGGCGTCCACTTCTCGGGCGCGTAGTCGTTCTGGAAGCCGAGGGCCGCGTACTCCAGGGAGAGCGCCGCGCCCTGATGGTCCTTGAGGTAGGCGTTGACGCCGTCGGCGTAGGACTGGAGGTACTTCTTGGTGTTCGGCGACAGCTTGGTGTCGTACTCCTTCTGCGCCACCTGGTGCCAGCCGAGGGTGCGCAGGAACTCGTCGGTCTTGACCTGGCTCTTGCCGAACATCTCCGAGAGCCGGCCGGACGTCATGTGGCGGCGCACGTCCATCTCCCAGAAGCGGTCCTGGGCCTGGACGAACCCCTGCGCGCGGAAGAGGTCCTCGTCGGTGTCGGCGTAGATCTGCGGGATGCCGCTGGCGTCGCGCGTGACATCGACGGGGCCGGTCAGACCGGGGAGCTTGAGGGAGCCGGTGGTCTGCGGCAGCGAGGCGCGGACGGTGCCGACGCCCCAGTACGCGCCGGAGCCGATGCCCGCCACGAGCAGAACCACGACCGTGAGCAGGACGAGGCGGCCACGCCGCCCCTTCTTCTTTTTGGGGGCTGGGCCGGACTTGTTGGCGGGCATCTCTGTCCTTCGAGGGGCAGGGTGGGAGTGCTGGAGCAACCATAGGCGCACGGATTCGGTGACCCCCACGCGGAGCCACCGCGAGCACATCCAACTTTCAAGCAATGGTAAATTGTTAGTCTCAGTAACTAGATACGGTAAGGAATACCCGCCCCGGAACCGTGCGAGGAAGGATCCAGCTCCTGTCTGTCGACCACCTCAATGAACTCCTGCTGCTCGGCTCGCTCGTCCTGCTCATAGCGGTCGCCGCGGTACGGCTCTCCTCGCGCAGCGGGCTCCCCAGCTTGCTCATCTATCTGGGGATAGGCGTCGCCATAGGGCAGGACGGCCTCGGCGGTGTCTTCTTCGACAACGCCGCACTCACCCAACTCCTCGGCTACACGGCGCTGGTCGTGATCCTGGCCGAGGGCGGCCTCGGCACCAAGTGGAAAGAGATCAGACCGGCACTGCCCCGGGCGGCACTGCTGTCGACGCTCGGCGTCGCGGTGAGCGTGGGGGTCACCGCGGCCGGCGCGCACTATCTGGCCGGGCTGGAGTGGCGGCAGGCGCTGCTGATCGGCGCCGTGGTCTCCTCCACGGACGCCGCGGCGGTCTTCTCCGTCCTGCGCAGCGTGCCGCTGCCCGCCCGCCTGACGGGAATCCTGGAAGCCGAATCCGGCTTCAACGACGCCCCCGTGGTGATCCTCGTCGTGGCGTTCTCCACGGCGGGCCCCGCGGAGCACTGGTACGTCCTGATCGGCGAGATCGCCCTGGAGCTGGCCATCGGCGCCGCCATCGGGCTGGCGATCGGCTGGCTCGGCTCGTATGCCATGCGGCACGTGGCGCTGCCCGCGTCCGGTCTCTACCCGATCGCCGTGATGGCCATCGCGGTCTCCGCCTACGCGGCCGGTGCACTGGCGCACGGCTCCGGCTTCCTCGCCGTCTATCTGGCCGCGGTGATCCTCGGCAACGCCAAACTGCCGCACTCCGCGGCCACCCGCGGCTTCGCCGAGGGGCTCGGCTGGATCGGCCAGATAGGCATGTTCGTCCTGCTCGGTCTGCTCGTCACCCCGCACAACCTGCTCGACGACGTCATTCCGGCGCTGCTCATCGGCCTGATCCTGACCGCCGTGGCCCGGCCGCTGTCGGTGTTCGTGGGGCTGCTGCCGTTCCGGGTGCCCTGGCAGGAGAAGACCCTGCTGTCCTGGGCCGGGCTGCGCGGCGCGGTGCCGATCGTGCTGGCCACCATCCCGATGGTCAACGACGTCCCCGGCAGCGAGACGGTCTTCAACATCGTCTTCGTCCTGGTCGTCGTCTACACCCTCATCCAGGGACCGACGCTGCCCTGGCTGGCCCGGCGGCTGCGGCTGGGCGACACCGAGGAGGCGGCGGACCTGGGCATCGAGTCGGCGCCGCTGGAGCGGCTGCGCGGCCATCTGCTGTCCACCTCGATAGGCCCGACGTCCCGGATGCACGGTGTGGAGGTCGGCGAACTGCGGATGCCCGCGGGCGCGGCCGTCACCCTGGTCGTACGGGACGGTACGAGCTTCGTCCCGTCGCCCACGACCGTGCTGCGGCGCGGCGACGAACTGCTGGTGGTGGCCACGGACCCGGTGCGCGACGCGGCCGAGAACCGGCTGCAGGCGGTCTCCCAGGGCGGCAAACTGGCCGGCTGGCTGGGGACGGCCGGAGCGGCGGCGGGCGGGCCCGGCAAACCGGGCGCATCCGGCCGCTCCCGGACCCGGGAGGAGCGGCGCCCCAAGGGCTCCGGGTCCCGCTGAGCCCGCGGGCCGTGCGGTCGTGCAGCCAGGTCCGGGACCGGGCCGCACGACCGCACGGCCTGTAGTATGAAGCGGTAATTCAACTAACCGACTCTGCCTGATGCAGAGCTGGCGCGACCGCTCGGCGGCCGCGGTCCTCCTGCCTTGTGCAGCCACTTTCCCCGGTGCGGACCACGCGGTATCACTCGGTCCTGCGCGAGAGGACAGCTCTCGGCGCGTTACCCGTGACACCCTCGCGGCGGCGCGCTACCAGGTGGCAGAAAGGCCCGGCCGTGGTATCCGCGGTCAAGGACTCGCGTCCTGGTTACGGACAACTGCTGCGCACCCCCGGTGCATGGACATTTCTGCTGCCCGGCTTTCTGGCCCGGCAGCCTTTCGCGATGCTCACGATCGGCATCGTGCTGCTCGTCAAGAGCACCACCGGCTCGTTCGGCACCGCGGGTGTGGTGTCGGCCGCGACCGGTGTCTCGATGGCGCTGTTCGCCCCGCAGGGCGGCAAACTCGCGGACCGCTTCGGCCAGCGCGCGGTGCTGCTCCCCGGCGTGCTGCTGCACGTCGCGGGCGTCACGGCGCTGATCACACTGGCCCTCTCGCACGCGCCCCTGTGGGCGCTGCTCGCGGTGGCCGTCCCCACCGGCGCCTCGACGCCGCAGGTCGGCCCCATGGTGCGGGCCCGCTGGGCCGCCCGGCTGGGCGGCACGCCGCTGATGCCGACGGCCGCCGCCTTCGAGTCGGTGACCGATGAGTTCACCTTCGTCGTCGGCCCGGTGCTGGCGACCGCGCTGTGCACCGGCGTCCACCCGGCGGCCGGCCTGATCGCCGAGGCCGCCCTGACACTGGCCGGCGGCCTGCTCTTCGCCGCGCAGCGGCGCAGCCAGCCGCCGGCGCACCGGACCGGGAGCGGCGACCGCCCGCGCGTCTCGGCCCTGTCGGTACCCGGCGTACGCGTCCTGATCGTGGCGTTCCTGGGCATCGGCCTGGTCTTCGGCGGGATGCAGGTCTCGCTGACGGCCTTCACCCAGGACATCGGCAGGCCCGGCATCAACGGCGTGCTCTACGGGATCTTCGCGGCGGGCAACATGCTGGCGGGCATCGCCTGCGGCGCCATCGCCTGGAAGGTCGGCCCGCGGCGCCGGCTGCTGGTCGCCTACGGGCTGCTGACGCTGGCCACCGCCCCGCTGTGGCTGATCACCGCGGTGCCGCTGCTCGGCGCCGTCGGCCTGGTCGTCGGCCTGTGCATCGCCCCCGCGCTGATCACCGGTTACACACTGGTCGAGACGCTGGTGCCGGCCTCCGCCCGCACCGAAGCCTTCACCTGGCTGACCGGCGCGGTCGCGCTGGGCCAGGCCGCCGCGGCGACGGCGGCCGGCCAGCTGGCGGACCGGCTCGGGGCGAGCTCCGGATTCCTGGTGCCGCTGGCCGGTACGGCGCTGGCGCTCGTCCTGCTGCTCGCGCTCCGCGCCCACCTGCTGCCGCGCCCCGCGGCCCCGGAGGCCGACTCCGACGGCCGGGGACCGGGGCCGCACCAGGACGCGGCGGAGCGTGGGGTCGGTCACCGTGCGCCGGTCTCGGTGGACTGACGGGCCGGAATACTGCACTATGGAGCGTCGTTAGCACTCAACGAGTGAGAGTGCCAGGAGGAAGTCAAGTGCCGACCTACCAGTACCAGTGCACCGCATGCGGCGAGGGCCTTGAGGCCGTGCAGAAGTTCACCGATGACGCGCTCACGGTATGCCCCAGCTGTGACGGACGCCTCAAGAAGGTGTTCTCCGCGGTCGGCATCGTCTTCAAGGGCTCGGGTTTCTACCGCAACGACAGCCGCGGCTCGTCGTCCAGCAGCAGCCCCGCCAAGGCCGCCGCCTCCACGGGTTCCTCCGACTCCTCGTCGAGCTCCTCGTCGAACGGCGGCTCCGACACGAAGCCGTCGTCCTCGTCGAAGTCCTCTGACTCGTCGGCCTCGTCCGCTTCCAGCTCGTCGGCCGCCTCGGGCGCCAAGAGCGGCAGCTCGGCCGCCTGACCCGCACCTCTTCGGACCCCGCCGTCACCGACGGCGGGGTCCGCTGCGTTTCCCCCCGGGGAACGGCCCTGTTCTCGTCGTGGCCGTTCCCGTGGCGGCCGGCCCTGCGGTGGCCGTCCCCCCTCGCGACCGGACCCGATGCGAGCACGGGGCGCCCGGCGCCGTCGTGTCCCGATAGTGTGACCGGCATGGCTGACGCGGAGATTGGTGTTATCGGCGGGTCGGGGTTCTATTCCTTCCTCGACGGCGTGACCGAGATCACGGTGGACACCCCCTATGGGAGCCCCAGTGACTCCCTGTTCCTGGGCGAGGTGGCGGGCCGCCAGGTCGCCTTCCTGCCGCGGCACGGCCGCGAGCACCACCTCCCGCCGCACCGCATCAACTACCGCGCCAACCTGTGGGCGTTGCGTTCGGTCGGCGTGCGCCAGGTACTGGGTCCGTGCGCGGTGGGCGGTCTGCGCCCCGAGTACGGCCCGGGGACGCTGCTCGTACCGGACCAGCTCGTGGACCGTACGAAGGCCCGTGCGCAGACCTATTTCGACGGTCTGCCACTGGCCGACGGCAGCATCCCGAACGTCGTCCACCTGTCCTTCGCCGACCCGTACTGCCCCGCGGGGCGCGCGGCCGCGCTGGCGGCGGCCCGCGGCCGCGACTGGGAACCGGTCGACGGCGGCACTCTGGTGGTCATCGAGGGGCCCCGCTTCTCGACCCGCGCCGAGTCGCGCTGGCACGCCGCGCAGGGCTGGTCGGTGGTCGGCATGACCGGCCACCCCGAGGCCGTACTCGCACGGGAACTGGGCCTGTGTTACACGTCGTTGACGCTGGTCACCGACCTGGACGCGGGCACCGAGACGGGCGAGGGCGTCTCCCACGACGAGGTGCTGGAGGTCTTCGGCCAGAACGTCGGCCGGCTGCGCGAGGTGCTGTTCGACGCGGTGGCCGCGCTCCCCGGCAGCGAGGCGCGCGACTGCCCGTGCGGCAGCGTGCACGAGGGCTGGGACCTGGGCATCCAACTGCCCTGAGGCGCCTGCCCGGCCTGCCCTGACCGGGCCTGACTGCGCTGCTCTGACGGCATGTGTCTTCGGTGTGGGGTGGGCGGCCTGTACGGGGTGGGTGGCCTGCGTGGGTGGGTGGCCGGCCTGTGCGGGCGGGCGGGTTGTACGGGTGGGCGGCCTGTGCCGGTGGTCGGGTTGTATGGGTGACCGGGTTGTCCACAGGTGCGGGGTCGTGCACAGGCCGGAGCGGGCCGCGGCGGATTGCGGCACGGTGGTGATCGCCGGGTCCGAACTCCTCACCGCAGGTGGTGATCACATGCCGCGTCGTCCTCCCTCCACCGGCCCCGAACCCACTCCGCCGCCCCCTCTCCCCACTCCCCCTCGATGTGAAGTACCGCACTTCGCACCACTGCGAGCGGGCGGCGGACGGCACCGTTGGCGGCGCCCGCCACGGCGGCGCATGCTGGCCGCCGGTCTGGCGATGACGGCCGCAGCACTGGCCACCGGGGTGTCGAACGGTGCCGTACGGACGTCACCGGGGTCCGGCTGCCCGGCCACGACGCCGCTCGGCGGGCGGTAGCCATGACCCAAGATCGAGTGGCATCCGCCCCCATGGCACGCGAAACTGCTGCGGGTGGCCAGGCATGCGCCGTGCGCCCCATGGGACAGGCACCCAACGCCTACACCTCCAGCGTCATCCCCCACACCGTCGGTGGCTCCGGCGCCGGCTCACCGGTCGGCCCGAGCGGGCTGCTCCACCGGGTCCGAACGGTCTGCCGGTTCCGAACGGTCCGTCCGATCCGCCGGGTCGGGCTGTTCCGCCGGACCGGGCTGACTCGTCCGATCAGGCCGATCCGTCCGATCAGGATGATCAACCGGATCCGGCAGATCGGGCCGATCCGTACTGACGCTCTGGTCGATCGCTGGTTCGTGTCGCGCGATTGGACACTCCTGGCCCGCCCTGCCGTAAATTGCGGTGCCGATTGTTGGCGCACCGTCCGTAGTAAGTGTGGAAAGAGGCTGTCAGGTGAGCGAGAACAAGGGCGTACTTCAGGGATTCAAGGAGTTCCTGATGCGCGGAAACGTGATCGAGCTCGCGGTCGCGGTCGTCGTTGGTGCAGCCTTCACGAATATCGTGAACGCCGTGGTCAAGGGCGTCATCAACCCGATCATCGGCGCGTTCGGCTCGCAGAACCTCGACAATTACAAGGCATGTCTCACCACCTGCCACGTCGACAAGAAGACCGGCGAATTCACCGACGGTATCTACATCCTGTGGGGCTCGGTGCTCAGCGCCGCCCTGACGTTCCTGATCACCGCCGCGGTCGTCTACTTCCTCATGATCCTTCCGATGAACAAGTGGAAGGCCCGTCAGGCGGCCAAAAACCCGGTGGACGAGACTCCGGCGGCCCCGACCGAGGTCGAACTCCTCGTCGAGATCCGCGATGCGCTGATCGCCCAGCGCAACGGCTCCGCCGCCACACCGTCCGCGTCCTCCGCGACGGTCATCGCTCAGAAGACGCAGCAGTAACGCAGGCGCTTCCGGCCGGCATCCGCCGCCCCATCGCCTCGCTCAGAGGTGGTGGGGCGGCTTTTCGTCGAGGAAGCGGGCCAGATCGGCGGCGCTGTCGGCGGCGCCCCTGGGGTGTTCACCCCAGCCGTGGTCGGTGTCGTCCGAGGACTGCTGGTTCAGCGGGTCGTCGAAGACCAGGGCGGCGGCGGACCGGGGCGCCGGACGTGCGGCGGGCGGGGCCGGCGCCGGTGCGGGCGAGGTCGCGGCGGCCGGAGCCGGCGCGATCCGAGGCTCGGAGGCGGGGGTGGCGGAAAGTCGGTCATGGCCGTTCGCTCCCTCGGGCGTCAGCGGCGGGGCGGGCGTCGGCCTCGGCCCCCGTGGAGGAGTGGGCACCGGCCTGGACACGGGTCTGAGCACCGGTCCGGGTACGGCTCCGGACGCGGGTCTCGTCAGCGGTCCGGGCTGGGGTCCGGGTACGGGCCTCGGCAGCGGTCCGGGCAGAGGTCCGGGTACGGGCCTCGGCGTGGTTTTCGGTGCTGCCCGAGTGGTCGCCGGTCGCGTTCGGGCGGCTGTGCCCGGTACCGGGGCAGCCGACCCGGGAGGCCAGCTCCGGGTTGTTCTGCTTGAGTTCGCGGCACAGCCCCTGGTCGATGGATTCGCCGGAGCGGGCCGTGCCGATGGCCCAGATGCTGCCGTCCGCGCGCTCGTAGAGCACGACCTTGGGCAGCGCACGGGGTGGCGGACCGGCCGTGACATCGCCGCTGCGGGGGTCGAAGACGCCCTCGTGGCAGGGGCAGTACAGCTCGCCTTCCTCGCCGCGGTCCTTGCGCCACAGGACGGCGCAGGCGAGGTGGGTGCAGATGGCGGAGTAGCCGACGAGGGAGCCGTCGGCGAGGCGGATCGCGACCGCCCGGTCCTCGTCTCCGGGGTAGCGGAAGGCGAGGGATTCACCGGCGGGGAGGCGGTCGGCGATGCGTTTGGCCTCGCCGCCTCCGTCGCCGTGGCGGTGCAGCACTCCCCCGGCGACGCCCAGCCCGCCGATGGCGAGGCCGCCCGAGACGGTGACGACGATGCGCAGGTAGTCGCGCCGGGTGGTGAGCGAGTCGGCGCTGATGCGGTCCCGGAGGGCGGCTTCGTCCTGGGCGGAGAGGCCGCCGCGGGGCTGCTCCGAGGGCTGGTCGGAGCCGTGTTCCGGCCGCTCCGGGTTCCCGTTCCCGGCCGGTGGCTGCTGCGTCGTACTCATCGGATATCAGCTCCCGTCACCCGCGTCTGCGACTGCGACTGTGCTTCCACCTTCGGCTGCGACCGCGCTTCCGTCTGTGTCTGCGCTTTCGCTTTCGCCATCGGCTGCGGCTGCGACTGCGACTGCGACAGCCCATTCACTTCCGCCATCGGCTTCGGCACGTACACACCCCCGGCGCCCTCCGTGCGCGGTGGCCGCGTCGCGCTCACCGGCCGTCGCGCATCGGCTCCGTACGCGGCCGGTGGCCGCTTCGTACTCATCGGGCGCCCGTCCCGCCCGCCGGCTGTCCGGCGTCGCCCCGCGGTGGCCGTGTGTCGCGGCCGTTGACCTCGACGACCGGGAGTCCGCCCGGTACCGGCCACTGGACCTTGTCGGCGGGGACGACCATCGCGACGCCGGTGTGGACGACGGACTCGCCGAAGACGAACGAGTCGGCGACCTCGACGCCGGGGCGTTCGGCCTGGAGCTCTTCGAGGGTGCCGTAGAAGAGGGCGCCGGTCGGGCAGACGGTGGCGCACATCGGGGCCAGGCCGTAGGCGGTGCGGTCGTAGCAGAGGTTGCACTTGAGCTGGAGTTTCGCCGCCAGGTCGATCTTCGGTACACCGAAGGGGCAGGCGTTGACGCAGTTGGCGCAGCCGATGCAGCGGGTGGTGTCGGCCTGTTGCACCACGCCGTCCGGGGTGACGAGGATCGCTTCGGCGGGGCAGACCTCGGCGCAGGGGGCGACCGGGTCCGAGCAGTGCATGCAGACGGTGGGGAGGGAGGCGACGGAGCCGCCCTCGTCGGGGTAGTCGAGGTGGATCATGGATTTGCCGCGGTGCGAATCGCATTCGCGGCAGGCCGACACGCATGCCTGGCAGCCGATGCAGCGCCCCGGGTCGATGAAGATCGTTTTGCCCATCATGGCGGCGGTCAGCCCCTCTCTGCGGTGCCGCGGCCCTGGGGTGCGGTCGGCGGCAGGGGGTCGGTGCGGGAAACCTGGGTTTCGGGGTACGCCTCGTGGCCGGGCCCGGTGGGTGGTGCGGGGACCTCGTCGAGGGCGGCGGCGGCCTCGATGCGGGCGGCGCAGACCTTGTACTCGGGGATCTTGGAGCGGGGGTCGAGGGCGTCGATGGTGAGGGCGTTGGCGGCGGTGGGATAGGGCCAGTGGTAGGGGACGAAGACGGTGTCGGGGCGGATGGCCTCCAGGACGAGGGCGGGGTAGACGGCGCTGCCGCGGCGGGTGACGACGCGTACCGGGTCGCCGTTGCGGAAGCCGTGTGAGGGGTGCACCTCGACCCAGGGGCGCGGGGCCTGTTCGACGAGGGCGCCCAGGCGGCGGGTCTGGTTGCCGGAGAGGTACTGGGCGACGGTGCGGCCGGTGGTGAGGGAGAGCGGGAATTCGTCGCTGTAGGGGTCGATGGGCGGGTGCCATTCGACGGTCTGGAGGTGAATTTTCCCGTCCGGGTGGTAGGTCCGGCCGTCTTCGAAGAGCCGTGGTGTGCCGGGGTGTTTGGTGGTGGGGCAGGGCCAGGAGATACCGCCGGTCTCTTCGAGGCGTTCGTAGGTGATGCCGTAGTAGTCGTTGACGGTGCCCGCGGAGGCGGTGCGGAGTTCTTCGAATACGTCGCGGGAGCCGGTGAAGGCGAATTTGTCGCCGGCGCCCAGGCGGCGGGCGAGTTCGCACAGGACCCAGGTGTCGGTGCGTACGCCGGGTGGCGGGTCCTGGGCTCTGTTGTGTTTGACGACGCGGGCTTCGGCGTTGGCCATGACGCCTTCGTCCTCGGCCCAGACGGTGACCGGGAGGACGACGTCGGCCCGTTCGGCGGTTTCGGAGAGGAAGAAGTCGAGCTGGACGTGGAATTCGAGGGTGTCGTATCCCTCTTTGACCACGTGGTAGTTGGGGAGGGAGACGAAGGGGTTGTTGCAGACGCCGAGGAGGCCGCGGATTTCCTGGCGCCGCATCTGGTGAACCATTTCCATCATCGAGGTGCCGGCGGGCGGGAGTTCGGATTCCTCGATGCCCCAGATGGCGCAGATCTGCCGGCGGTGTTCGGGGTTGGTGATGGAGCGGCCGCCGGGCAGCAGATCGGATTTCTGGCCGTGTTCGCGGCCGCCCTGTCCGTTGCCCTGGCCGGTGATGGTGCCGTAGCCGGCGCCGGGGCGGCCGATGTGTCCGGTGGCGACGCACATATTGATGATCGAGAGGCAGTTCTCGACGCCCTGGCTGTGGTGCTCGACACCGCGGGCGTGCCAGGCCATGGCGCGTTCGGCCCCGGCGAACCAGCGGGCGACCTGTTCGATCTGCTCGACGCGGACGCCGCAGATGCCGGCGGCGCGCTCCGGCGGGTAGTCCTGCACGGTGGCTTTGACGTCGTCCCAGCCGGTGGCGTGGCGGGCGAGGTAGGTCTCGTCGGTGAGGCCCTCGCGGATGATGACGTGCAGGACGGCGTTGAAGAAGGCCGAGTCGGTGCCGGGTTTGATCGGAACGTGCAGGTCGGCGGTGCGGGCGACGGCGGTTTCGCGGGGGTCGACGACGATGAGCCGGGCGCCGCGGTCGCGGGCGCCCCAGAGGTACTGGGTCATGACCGGGAAGCATTCGCCGACGTTGGCGCCGGCGAGGAGGACGCAGTCGCTGAGCAGGATGTCGGAGAAGGGGTTGCCGGCCCGGTCGATGCCGAAGGCGAGTTTGTTGGCGCCGGCGGCGCTGACCATGCACAGCCGGCCGTTGTAGTCGACATGTCTGGTCTTCAGCGCGACCCGGGCGAATTTGCCGACGAGGTAGGTCTTCTCGGTGTAGAGGGAGGCGCCGCCGAGCATGCCGAAGGCGTCCGCGCCGTGGGATTCCTGGATGCGGCGGATCTCGGCGACGGTGAAGTCGAGGGCTTCGTCCCAGGAGCATTCCCGGAGGGGTTCGTCGCGGCTGCGGCGGATCAGTGGCGCGGTGAGCCGGTCGGGGTGGTTGACCTGCTGGTAGGCGTTGATGCCTTTGGGGCAGAGCCGCATGCGGTTGATGTCGTGGTTGCGGGGTTCGACGCCGAATACCCGGCCGGTCTTGTTGACGCGGAGGTACATTCCGCATTGCACACCGCAGAAGCAGCAGTGGGTGGGGACGAGGGTTTCGCCGCTCTGGTCGGCGCGCCAGCTGTCGGCGGGGATACCGCCGGCGTCACGGAAGGTGCGGGTGCCGGGCGGGGCGATGGTCGGGTCGATCGGGATGGTCACTGGACTTTTTCCCCTGCTTCCCCTGGTGGTGTGCGGGCCCTTCGTGGCGGTGTGCGGCACCGTCGGCGGTACGAAGCGCGGGCGGTCGCGCGTCGCGTCACGCGCCCTTGGCCTATGAGAAGCCCCGTTTGACGTGGGTGAGGTAGGCACCGCCGCGCAGTATCCGTTTGCAGCGCGGGCAGTAGGTGGTGAATTCGTCGAATTCCAGGTGGAGTTCGCGCATGGTGCCGCGCAGACCCTCGATATAGGGGGCGGTGTCGACGGGTTCGCCGCAGCGGCGGCAGGTGAAGATCTTGTCGTTCTGCCGGGCGGTGTATTTGAACAGCTGCATTCCGACGGCGGCGGGCCGCTGCACGATGTGGAAGAACTTTCCGAACGGGATGTAGATGAGGGTGAAGACCACCGACGCCATGTGCAGGATGGCGAGGAACGCATAGCCGCCGCCGTGCAGGAAGACCTCGGAGAAGGTCAGCAGGAGTCCGGTGACGGAGACGACGATGAGGGCGAGCAGCGGGATGAGGTCGTAGCCGAAGCGCTGTCCGGTGGTGGCGGCGCGGTCGCGCATACGGCGCCAGAGGAAGTAGCCGGCGCCGGCGATGACGAGGACGGCGGCGAGATCGAGGCCGTGGAACATGGCCCAGCCGAGGACGCTCGCGGAGTCGAAGCCGATGACCTTGAAGCCCCAGATCCGCATCTCGTAGCCGGGCCCGGAGCCGGTGCCAGAGGTGAAGGTGAACCATCCCCAGGTGAGCGGGAAGGTGATCACGGCGGCCAGGAGGCAGCCCCAGAAGAGGAGTTGGTGGGCGGCCCAGCGGGCGTGGGAGCGGGCGCCGAGGAATTTCTGGAAGCCGAGGTAGGTGGCGATCATGCGGGGCAGGGCGGTGGGCGCCGTGCGGAAGTTCTCCGGGGAGAAGAAGCTGCGCCAGCCCTGCCGGAAGAGCCGGCGGGCGGGCGGTGCGCTGATCCAGACGGTGTAGCGGTAGGCGACGCCGAAGGCGAGGAAGACGGTGGCCACGGCGTAGGGGAGCAGCGCGGAGTCGAAGTTCCGCAGCAGGCGGCTGCCGAGGACGATGGCGGCGATCAGGAGGAGGGCGACGGCCGAGGCCACCAGCGTCGCGCGGACGGCTGGTGGCCTCGGCCGGGGTGGCGCCGCTGCTTCCGGAGCGGGCGCCGGGGCGGGTGGGGCGGCTGATGGCTGTGGCACGGGGCCCACGGTAGGGGCTTGTGCGAGTTATCGCCCGTTTTGTCGGCCTAGTGGGTGAGGGCCGGGGCGCGTACGTACCGGTGGGGCGTACGGGGTGGGGGCATAGGCGGTGGGGCGTACGTGGCAGGGGCGCGTCTGTGCGGGTGACGGGCGGCGGCCCCCTGTCGGGCCCCGGCCGCCCCGCCACGACCGGAGGCCGGGGAGCCGGGTCCGGGGCCCGGAGGCCAGGCCCCGGAGAGCCGGGGCCGGAGAGCCGTCAGCCCGTTCGGCCCGCCATCGGCCCGTCCAGCCCCCGTCGCCCCCTTCAGACCGCCATCAGACCGCCGTCAGACCGCCATCAGCCCATGACCCGCGAACACCTCACGGGCCGCGGCCAGCTGCTGCGGGCTCGGCGACGGGGTGTCGCGGAGGGTGAAGTCCATGCCGAGGCGGTCCCATTTGGACTCGCCCAGCTTGTGGAACGGCAGGACGTCCACCCGGGAGACATTGCCGAGGGAGGCGGCGAAGGCGGCGATGCCCTCGATGTTGCCCGGGGCGTCGGTGAGGCCGGGGACGAGGACGAAGCGGATCCAGACCTCGGTGCCGAGATCGGCGAGGCGGTGCGCGAAGTCCAGGGTGGGCCGCAGCTGCCGGCCGGTGAGCCGCTGGTAGAGGGCGCGGTCCCAGGACTTGATGTCCAGCAGGACCAGATCCACATCGCGCAGCATCGCGTCGGTGGCGCGGGCGCCGAGGAAGCCGGAGGTGTCCAGGGCGGTGTGCAGGCCGAGTTCGTGCCGGAAGCGGTGCAGGAGTTCCCCCGCGAAGACCGGCTGGAGCAGCGCCTCGCCGCCGCTGATGGTGGCGCCGCCGCCCGCGGCCCGGATGAAGGTGCGGTACTTGGCGGCCTCGGCCACCACTTCGTCGGCGGAGGTGCGCTTGCCGTTGCGCATCTTCCAGGTGTCGGGGTTGTGGCAGTACAGGCAGGCGAGCGGGCAGCCGGCCAGGAAGGTCACAAAGCGCGTACCGGGGCCGTCGACGCCGGTGGACAGGTCCCAGGAGTGCACGGAGCCGGAGATGGGGCGGTGCTGGACGGCCGCCGCGGGGGTGACCGGCTCATTCGTCGGATCCCAGGCGACGGGTGCGCCTACGGGTATGTCGGAGCCGAGCAAGACGGCCATGGCAGGACCTCCTGAGAGCTGGGTGGATGTGGAGCTGTGGGATACGCGGCGCCGGTGCCGGGGTGAGGGCCCGGCACCGGCGCCGCGGGCTCGGTGGGCCGGCCGGAGCGGCCGGCCCGTGGGGTACGGGTCAGAGCGACCCGTGGAAGGTGCGGTTGATGACATCGAGCTGCTGCTCGCGGGTCAGCCGCACGAAGTTGACCGCGTATCCGGAGACCCGGATGGTCAGCTGCGGGTAGTTCTCCGGGTGCTCCATGGCGTCCTGGAGGGTCGCCTTGTCGAGCACGTTGACGTTCATGTGGAAGCCGTCGCTGGCCATGAAGCCGTCCAGCACTCCGGCGAGGTTGTCGACCCGCTCCTGGGGGGTGCGGCCGAGCGCGTCGGGGGTGATGGTGTTGGTCAGCGAGATGCCGTCCTCGGCGTCGTCGTACGGCAGCTTGGCGACCGACATCGCCGAGGCGATGTAGCCGTGCTCGTCGCGGCCGTTCATCGGGTTGGCGCCGGGCGCGAAGGGGGTGCCGGCGCGCCGCCCGTCGGGGGTGTTGCCGGTCTTCTTGCCGTAGACGACGTTCGAGGTGATGGTCAGCACGGACTGGGTGTGCAGTGCGTCGCGGTACGTCGGGTGCTTGCGCACCTTCTGCATGAACTCGTGCACCAGCGAGCGGGCGATGTCGTCGGCCCGTTCGTCGTTGTTGCCGTACGCCGGGTACTCGCCCTCGATCTCGTAGTCGGTGGCCAGGCCGGTCTCGTCGCGGATCACCTTCACCCGGGCGTGCTTGATGGCCGACAGGGAGTCCGCCGCGACCGAGAGCCCGGCGATACCGCAGGCCATGGTGCGCAGGATGGCGCGGTCGTGCAGTGCCATCTCGATGCGCTCGTAGGCGTACTTGTCGTGCATGTAGTGGATGACGTTGAGCGCGTGGACGTACGTCTTGGCCAGCCACTCCAGCATCGCGTCGTACTGCGGCGCGACGGTGTCGTAGTCGAGGTACTCGCCCTCGATGGGCGTGAAGCCCTGCACCACGGTCTTGCCGGTCTTCTCGTCCCGGCCGCCGTTGATCGCGTAGAGCAGTGCCTTGGCGACGTTGACCCGGGCGCCGAAGAACTGCATCTGCTTTCCGACGGCCATCGCGGAGACGCAGCAGGCGATGGCGGTGTCGTCGCCGTACTTGGGGCGCATCAGCTCGTCGGACTCGAACTGGATGGCCGAGGTGTCGATGGCGACCTTGGCGGCGAAGTCCTTGAAGCCCTGCGGGAGTTGCGGGGACCAGAAGACGGTGAGGTTGGGCTCGGGGGCCGGGCCGAGGTTGTAGAGGGTCTGCAGGGCGCGGAAGGTCGTACGGGAGACCAGCGGGCGGCCGTCCTCGCCGATACCGGCCATCGACCAGGTGACCCAGGTGGGGTCGCCGGAGTAGAGCTCGTTGTACTCGGGGGTGCGCAGGAAGCGGACGATGCGGAGCTTGATGACGAAGTCGTCGATGTACTCCTGGGCCTGCGCCTCGGTGAGGCGGCCGGCGTCGATGTCGCGCTGGAGGTAGATGTCGAGGAAGTTGTCGATGCGGCCGATGGACATGGCCGCGCCGTTCTGCTCCTTGACGGCGGCGAGGTAGCCGAAGTAGAGCCACTGGACGGCCTCGCGGCCGGTGGCGGCGGGGCGCGCGATGTCGAAGCCGTAGCGGGCGGCCATCGCCTTGAGCTCGCCGAGCGCCTTGATCTGCTCGGCGGTCTCCTCGCGTTCGCGGATGGCCTCTTCGGTCGGCCACTGCGCGTCGGCGTCGGCCTTGTCGGCCTTCTTCTCCTCGATGAGGCGGTCCACGCCGTAGAGGGCGATGCGGCGGTAGTCGCCGATGATCCGGCCGCGGCCGTAGGCGTCCGGGAGGCCGGTGATGATGCCGGAGGAGCGGCAGGCGCGGATCTCGGGGGTGTAGGCGTCGAAGACGCCTTCGTTGTGGGTCTTGCGCAGGTGGGTGTAGATCTCCCGGACCTGCGGGTCGGCCTCGTAGCCGTAGGCGTTGAGGGCGCCTTCGACCATCCGCCAGCCGCCGTTGGGCATGATGGCGCGCTTGAGGGGGGCGTCGGTCTGGAGGCCGACGATGAGGTCGAGGTCCTTGTCGATGTAGCCCGGCTCGAACGCGTCGATGCGCGAGGGGGTGTGCACATCGACGTCGTGGACGCCTTCGGCCAGCTCCTGCGGGAACATGCCGAGGAGCTTGTTCCACACCGCGGTGGTGCGCTCCGTCGGTCCCGCGAGGAAGGCGCTGTCGCCCTCGTAGGGGGTGTAGTTCTGCTGGACGAAGTCACGGACGTCGACGGCATCCCGCCAGAGGCCGCCCTTGAAACCGTCCCAGGCTTCGCCGCTCGTCGTCTTCTCCGCGGGTGTTGCGGTCATGATGCACACCTTCCGAATCGCTGTGCCTTCGTCTCTTCTATTGGACTCCATTTGATCGATCGGACGGCTCGGCATTGGTCCCCGAAAAGAGTCCGAAAGTCCCGACCTTGTCCGCGGCCCCTCCTTGACACCCGCCCTGACCTGTACTTTCGTGAGGGACTTTCGACCCTGGTTCACTTGTGAACGCATTCACAAGAATTTTCCAAAAGGTCGCGCAAAACCGCGAAGAAACCACGTGAACCTCACGAGGACCCCCGCGCGCAAGACGGCGGGGCGACCGGATCGAATCCGGTCGCCCCGCCGCCGGCAGGAGGCGGACGTGTGCGTCGGCCGAGCGGGCCCGCCGCCGTCAGCTGGGCGCCTCCGCGCCCTTGCGCGCGTAGAACCACCACGCCACCCCGATGCAGCTGACGTAGAAGGCGACGAAGCCCCACATCGCGCTCGTCACCGAGATCGAGGCGAACAGCGCCGGGATGAAGAAGAAGCCGTAGGCCGCGATGGCGGAGGTGAAGCCGGTGACCGCGCCCGCCTCCATCTCGGCCTGCTTGAGCGCCGCGGCGTAGGCGGGGGTGCCCTCCGCCTGGCCCTTCAGATGCTGGTCCCGGAAGATCACCGGGATCTGCCGGAACGTCGACCCGTTGCCGATACCGGAGAAGAGGAACGCGCTCAGGAAGCAGCCGAAGAAGCCCCAGAACGAACCGTTGTCGCCGCCGGACGGCAGGAAGTTGATGACGCCGACGATCGAGACCGCCATGCCCACGAAGGACAGGATGGTGACCCGGGCCCCGCCGATCTTGTCCGCGAGCCAGCCGCCGGCCCAGCGGGCCAGCGCGCCGACCGCCGGACCCATCCAGGCGTAGGTCGCCGCCGAGTACGCCGCGTCGATCGGGGTGAACGTCGTCTTGATCAGCATCGGCAGCGCGGCCGCGAAACCGATGAACGAGCCGAAGGTGCCGACGTAGAGCCAGGTCATCAGCCAGTTGTGCTTACGCCGGAAGATGACCTTCTGCTTGCTGAACGGGGTGGACGCGACCTTCAGGTCGTTCTGCCCGAACCAGGCGACCACCGCCAGCGCCACCAGGACCGGCACCCACAGGAACGCCGCGTTCTGGAGCCAGACGGACGTGCCGTCGGCCTTGTGCTGGGCGGAGCCAAGCGCCAGCACCGAGCTGGTGATGACGATCGGGGTGACCAGTTGGACGACGGAGACACCGAGGTTGCCCAGACCGCCGTTGATGCCGGTGGCGTTGCCCTTCTCCCGCTTCGGGAAGAAGAAGCCGATGTTGGCCAGCGAGGAGGCGAAGTTGGCGCCGCCGATACCGCACAGCGCGGCGATGGCCGCCATCACGACATACGGGGTGTCGGGGTTCTGCACCGCGAAGCCGAGCCAGATCAGCGGCACGATCAGGACGACCGTGGACAGCGCGGTGAAGCGGCGCTGGCCGACGATGGGGCCCAGGAAGGTGTAGAAGATCCGGGCGGTGCCACCGGTGAGTCCGGGGATGGCGGTCAGCCAGAACAGCTGCGAGGTGCTGAAGCCGAAGCCGACGTCCTTGAGGTTGGTGGCGGTGACGCTCCACACCTGCCAGACCACGAACGCCACCAGCAGCGCGGGAACGGCGATCCACAGATTGCGGTTGGCGACCTTCTTGCCGACCGACTTCCAGAACAGCTCGTTCTCCGGCTGCCAGTCGGTGATCGTACGGCCCGGCCGGTACTGACCTGGGTCGAACTCCTCCGGCGAAACCGGACCGGCCGCCTGTGACGGCGACCCCTTCACTGCGGGACTCATGGTGCTTCCCCTAATTCGGCTGAGAGACCTGTGCCTTTCCACGGTGCTCCGCCGAGAAGAAGCGCGTTAGAGCCGTTGGCCGCCCGCAGGGGCGACCGAGGTCACCGAAATACCCGGGACCTTCGGCACCTAATTAGCCTGTTAACGCGAGAAAACATGAGAACCGGCCGACGCCGCCGGCCATCGCCGCCGGTGCCGGCTCCTGGTGCCCGCCGCCCGCACCGGCTCCCCGCTCCTGGCGCCCGCCCCCGCGCCGGCCGCCCGTGCCTGCCGCCCGCGCCCGCCGCTCAGACCTCGTCGAGGGCCTCGTGCCACCAGCGGTCGCGGCCCGGCGTCCAGGAGACCGGCCGCGCGCACCGGTTCACCACCAGCACCGTCCGCCGCTCCACGGGGTCCGGGCCCGCGCCCCGCGCCAGGGCGTGGTCGAGCAGCGCCTTCACCGGCCGTACCGCCCCGTCCCAGAACGCCGCGTCCGCGGTGATCAGCACCCGGGCCCCCGACTCCCGTAAGCGGGCGGCCAGTTCGGGCACGGTCAGGGAGACCGGCAGCGAGCTGCGGATCGCGTCCAGCCGCCCGCAGGCGATCGTGGCGATCACCGATTCGGGCACCAGCGGCAGATGCACCGCGACCCGGTCGCCGGCCCGCACCCCGTACCGGCGGAGCGCGGCGGCGGCCCGCTCCGCCTGCTCGATGAGTACACCGTGCGTCATCTCCTCCATCCGGCCGGGCTCTCCGGTCCAGGTGAGGGCGATCCGCGACGCCTGCTGCTCTTGCAGTTCACGGGCGTTTTCTGCATGCTCTGAAGTCACACGGTGCAACATGCGGTTCAGCTTGGTGATCTCCGATCAACGAACGCTGAACGTCCGCTGTACGGGCTCACGCCCCCTTCCGCACCCTTTCCCGCACCCGCTCGCGCCCCCTCGCGCCTTTTCGCGCCCCCGGCCGGTCACACCGCCCTCGCGAGCCACCCGGGCCTCCCGGCCCCCTTCCGGTGCACCCCTCCCCCTCTCACACCCCCGCATCCCACCCACCCGTGAGAGGTGTCCCCGTGCCCGCGTCCCCCCGCCGTACAGCCGCAGCGCCATATCCCCCACCCGCCCGCTGGGCACTCGCCGCCGTCGCCACCGGCACCTTCTGCGTCCAGCTGGACTCCTTCGCGCTGAACCTGGCGCTGCCCGTCGTCCGCGCCGCCCTACCTGGGTCCGCTACCGCCGCCCCCTGGGTGATCAGCGGCTACCTGTTGGCCGCCGGATCGCTGATGCCGGTCGCCGGACGGCTGGGCGATCTGTACGGCAGGCGCCGGATGCTCCGCCTCGGCCTGGCGTTCTTCGGCACCGCCGCCGCCCTCTGCGCACTCGCCCCGTCGCTGCCCTTCCTGGTGGCGGCCCGGATCCTCCAGGGCGCGGGCGGCGCGCTGATCATGCCCGCCGGGCTGGCCCTGCTCACCACCTCCTTCCCCCCGGGGCACGGCCGCCGGGCGACCGGCCGGGCACTGGGACTGGCCGGCCTGGCCACCGTCTGCGGGCCGTTCCTCGGCGGCGCCCTCGCCGAGGCCGTCTCCTGGCGGGCCGTCTTCTGGCTGACGGTGCCGCTCACCGCGGCGGCCGCGCTGTGCGCCCGGCGGGCGGCCGAGTCCCGCGACCCGGGCCCGGGACACCGCCTCGACCTCCCCGGCGCGGCCGCCGCGACCGGCGCGCTGATCTGCCTCTCCCGGTGGGTGGAGCACGGCGCGGCCTGGGGCTGGGCGGCCGGCGCGGCACTGCTGGGCGCGGCGTTCGTACGGGCCGAGCGGCGCTCCCGGGCCCCGCTGGTGGACCTCGCACTCTTCCGCAACCGGCCGTACGTCCGGCTGACGGCGGCCGGTGCGGTCGCCAACTCCGCGACCGTGGCCCTGCTGTTCGCCGTCCCGCTGACGCTCCAGGAGGAGCGGGGGCTGTCGGTGCTGGGGGCGGGGGTCGCCTTCCTCGTCCCGGCCGCCGCGCTGGCCGCCGGCGGCCCCCTCGCCGGCCGAGTGCGGCCCGCCGCCGCCGTACCGGTGATGGCGCTCTGCCTGGCCACCGCCGCGGCCGCGCTCCGGTCCACCGGGCCCGGTACCACCACACCCACCCTGCTGGCCGCCACGACCGGAGCCGCGGCCGCACTGGGCGTGGCGGGCGGCCTGGCCCTCACCGGCACCCAGGCCGTCGTCCACCCGGCCCGCGCGGGCGAGGCATCCGGAGTGACCAAGTCCGCCCTGACCCTCACCGCGGGCCTCGGCCTCACCCTCACCGGCACGGGCCCCCACCCCTCACTCCTCGGCCCGGCCGCGGTCTGCCTGCTCGCCTCGCTGGCTCTGGCACTGCCCCTGGTGCCGGGCGGGGTACGGGCGGTGCGGGGGGCCACGCGGGGGCGGCGGGGGACGGGGGCCGACTCCGACGGGTGAGGTGGTGCTGTGGGGGCGGCCGTACGGGGGCCGCGGTTCCGGGGCGGGCCGGTGGCCGTCTCTGCTGGCCCAGCGGGCAGCGGGGGCGGGCCGGCCGTCCGGGTGGCCACGGCTCCCCCGGGTTGCACGCCGTTGCTGTCTGGATTGGATGTCGCGATGCACGTTGGCCTGACGGGGCACTGGTAGATACCGGTTGGCCTGCGATCCCTGCCGCAGCGCAGCGTGGCCTCAACCTCACGGACAACAGCTGATTTCATTCCTGGGCGAGCCACGAGGACGACGAGGGGGAGACGGCTTTGGCAGCGACGCGGCTGGTGCCCGCGAGCCGGGCGAGCATAGTCGTCTCGCCAGTAACAGTGATCGTCTTCCCGTTTCGAACAAGTAGAGCCTTGAAGCGAAGAGCGTCGTCCCTCCTCACTGTGGTTGAGGAGGGACGCTCTCGGTCTTCGCGGACTCGTCAGTTGCCGAACTTGCCGTTCGTCACTGCCCTGATGAAGTTGGACCAGGAACCGACGGGAAGGACAAAGGCTGGGCCATGCGGGTCCTTGGAGTCGCGGATACCGACCTTGCCGTTCAGGTCTGCGATCTCTACGCAGGAACCACCGGTGTCGTTGCTGTAGGAGGACTTGAACCAGGCGGATTCGTCGGCCACGTCAGGGGCCGTGATGTATGCGTTGATGGCTACTTCCGCTCTCGTGCTAGTTGTTGCAGGAACCCGGCCGTGCGGGCCGGAGGCAGGGCGCCGTCGCGCATGGCGTCGAATCGGCGAACATTCCTCTGGACCTCGCGCCGTTCGTCCGTGACGCTGATGGTGTTCGGCATGTCCACCTGGACGACGGGGGCGAGAGCATCGGCGAAGTCGAGAATCGCGAAGTTGCTCTCGGAACGGTAGGTGACGATGTCGTGGGTGAGGATCTGGATGGTCACGTTCTCCAGGCGGCTGAGCTCCACGATCTCGTCGTACTGCTCCCGCATGACGTCAGGCCCGCCTACCATCCGTCGCACGGCGGTCTCGTCCATGATGACGCGAAGTTCGAGCGGGTTATCGGACCTGGTGATCAGGTCCTTTCGCTCCAGTCGAAGTCGGACGTTCTGTTCGACGTACTCGGTGGTCGTCTCGTCCACAGGCTTCGCGACCATGAACAAGGCATGCGCGTATCCCTCCGTCTGCAGAAGACCGAACACGAAGTTGGGCTGGAAGGCGCGCATCACCGTCGCGTCCTGCTCCAAACCCCGGTACGTCGGCATCTTTGACGGCATGAACGCCTTGTAGGGCGTCCACGGCTCCTTGCTCAACGACTCCCGATGGAGCTGGAGCAGCGTCTCCCGATCCTCTCTCACCAGATTGCCGTCGTAGAGGTCCAGGAGGGCTTCGAGATCGCCCACGCGAGGTAGGTCGTTCTCTCCAATTTCGACACGCGCCAGTTTGGTGTGCGAGAACCCCAGCTCCTTGGCCACTTCCTGAAGCGTGAGGTCCTTCTTCTCCCGGAGCTTCCTCAGCTCCTTGCCGAGCTCTCTGCGTCGGAACGTCGCTCCGCGCTTCGCTGCCACCTTGCTGTCCTTTCACCGATTCAGGCTGTGGGTGCTGACGAGACCCCTGCCGGTGCCCGCTGTGGCCTTTACGGGGCGTTGGCGCATGCCGTGCCCCTGAGTGTGCCACCCCCTGTCACTGGTCCGGCAAGCCCCTGTCACTGCTCGGGCATTTGCCAATTTTAGAGCCCTAGCCGTTGCGCTTGCACAGTAACTCGCACATGCATGACCGTAGTTGAACCACCGGCGGTCGGCTTCGAGGAGGGGCAGGCAGTCGCGCGGTTCAGCCGGCGCGCCCGCTGCGCGATGGGGACGGCCTCACCCGTCTCGACCCCTGCGACGCAGCGGCGCCCGGTCAACTCCCGTACCACCTACTGTGACAGGTGTCGGATCATGACGAAGCCAGCTGAACGAGCAGGGCAAGGTTCTGCTCATCTCTCCCCGTCGGCCGGACTCGACGATGGCCTGCGAGCCATGGCCGTCATGACAGCAATAGACACGCGGCAGTACCGACAGGAACTGACCGTTCGCCCGAAGGACCTGGGGTGCATCCGCCGGATCGTCGGCGCGCACCTGCGGCATTGGGGCCATGGCGAATTGGTCCGCCCCGCCAGTATGTGCGTCACAGAACTGCTCTCCAACGTGCACAAACACGCGGGATCCGCTGCCTGCACCCTTCTCCTCCAGTCCTCGCCCACGGGCGTGCGCATCGTCGTCAGCGACAGATGCCGGGACCTCCCCGTGATCCGCGAACCGGACTGGTCCGCCGAGAGCGGGCGCGGATTGTTCCTGATCAGCAAGACAGTCGACGCCTGGGGCGCCAGCCCGAACCCCGGAGGTAAGGACGTGTGGGTCGAGTTCTGCACTGCCAGGGAGACCGTGGCATGAATGCCACACTGATCTACCCCCCATTCCCTATGCGCCACGACGACACCCGGCGCGAGGTGGTCGCCGAGCCCGCACGGCCCGTAGACGACGGAACGACGGTGAGCCTGCTGGACAGGCTGCACGACTCCTTCGTCAACGACGAGGACCTTGACGACGACCTGGACCTGATCCTCAGCCTGGAGTCTGCACTCCCGACCGCCAAAGACGCCGAACGGCTGGCTCCTCAGCCATTGCAGGATGGTCGAGCGGGAATCCGCGTCCGGCTTCCGTCACGAGCTGGAACGCCTGGGAGCAAAACGACCAGACCTTACGGATGATCACCGACACCGAACTCGACCGCTTCACGCGCTACTGCCTCACTCGCCGCGGGCGGATCGCCACCGACGCCGGCTGCGATAGCGGCGCCTTCACCCGCCGGCTTCACCACTCCGGATTCGATTGACCAAGGGAGGTGCGCCTCGATCCCTCAGGCCACCACATCGTGGGACTCGCTCTGGGTGGCGACCGGCTTTCGGACATTCCCAGCCGTCACTCTGTCGGAATCAACAGATCCCACGGTCGGGTCGGCGAGCAAGGCCGAGATGGAGCAACTCAGTGACTAACCTCCCGAAGGAGGCACTGGGAAGGGTCAACACACCTGAGAACACAGTGGAGTTGTTCGACAGCAATGACCTGGCCCACCAGAGGTGACCTCGTGCAACCGCAAGTCAGTCACCACCCAGTGCAGTGCAAGAAGGGAACAGCGCGTGACCGAAGTGACCGCCGACTCGGCCTCCGCAGCTGAGCTGCGAGACAGGCTCGTGAATGAGCTTGTGGCCCAGCACACGATCGAGTCGAAGGAGGTCGAAGAGGCATTCCGTAAGGTGCCCCGGCATCTGTTCGCCCCCGGAGCGCCCCTGGAGAAGGCGTACGCCCATGCCGTTGTGGCCACGAAGCGCGACGCGAACGGGATCACTATCAGCTCGGTGTCCGCGCCGGAAATCCAGGCCACCATGCTGGAGCAAGCGGGGCTTCGTCCCGGTCACCGGGGCCTGGAGATCGGTTCCGGTGGCTACAACGCCGCGCTGATGGCTGAGCTGGTCGGCACGGGCGGTGAGATCACGACCATCGACATCGACGCAGATGTCACCGACCGCGCCCGCGCCTGTCTGAAGGGGGCCGGATACGCCCGCGTGAATGTCGTACTGACGGATGGCGAGGAGGGATGCGCCGAGCATGCCCCGTACGACAGGACGGTCGTCACCGTCGGCAGCTGGGACATCCCGCCGGCCTGGGTGGACCAGCTCGCTGAAGGAGGAACCATCACAGTTCCCCTTCGGATGCGGGGCCTGACCCGATCGATCACCTTCGTCCGAGCCGGAGATCGCCTGGTCAGCCAGTCGGCGAAGATCTGCGGCTTCGTCACGATGCAGGGCGCGGGAGCGCACCGGGAACGACTGCTGCTTCTGCGCGGCAAGGAGATCGGTCTGCGGTTCGATGACGAGTGGCCGGCCGACCCGGACTTGCTGAACGGTGCGCTCGACACCGAGCGAGTCGAGGTGTGGTCGGGGGTGAGGATCCCCCGTGGGGAGCAGTTCGACACGCTCCAGATGTGGCTGGCCACGGCACTGGACGGCTTCTGTCTCCTCGCAGTCGACCCGAAGCTGGACACGGGCCTGGTCTCCCCCCAGAACAAGATGGCTTGCCCGGCCGTGGTCGAGGGAGGAGCTTTCGCCTATCTCGCCTTGCGGAAACTGGGCGAGGAACCGGATCCGGTGTTCGAGTTCGGAGCGCACGCCTTCGGGCCGGATGCCGCCGCGCTCGCCGACGCCATGGCCGAGCAGATCCGTGTCTGGAGCCGTGACCACCGCGGCGGGCCTGGCCCGAGCATCACGGCTTACCCGGCCGATACCCCCGATGAACAGCTCCCTGAGGGGCGAGTCATCAACAAGCGGCATGTCCGCGTCCTCATCTCCTGGCCGTCGGAGGGCCTGTCTCCGGCGAGCCAGGGCAACCCGCACCAACTCATCCAGAAGGAGCGAACAGCATGAATATCGAAGCCACGGCCACCCAGGTCGATGTGGAATTCACGCTCGACGTCCGCGTCATCGAGTCCGGCGTGCCGGTCCGTGACCTGTTGCGCGACACCAGCGACAACTGCGGCTCCAGCTGCTCCGGCACGGCCTGCACCTCGTTCGTGGGCGACCCGGCCTGACGCTGATCCCTGTTGGTGGCGCCGGCCAGGCGGACAGCCCTGCCGGCGCCACCGGCGACATCTACCCCCGCACGCTGTCGAAAGGGAAGAGGAGCTGATGACAGCAGGAGCGGACCGGCTGCTGTACCGACTGGCCGGCGTACCCCTGGTACGCGCCACGACGCAGCCAGACAGGGCGCTACTCACCGAGGGACCGCCTCTCACCGGTTCTCCCGAGGTAGCTGTGGCCGAGGGACTGGCCTGGCTGAAGCAGGTGTGGCAGCACGATGAGGCCCGGCGTGCCGTCGAGACCGCCAGTCCTGTGCTGGCCCAGCAGATTTCCGGGCTGATTGACGGACGGGCAGTCGATGCCCGCCAAGTGCGCCGCCTCGTGGTGTCCTTGGCCTCGTACCAGTTGCGCTGGCAAGGACGAGCCACCCCGTTCGGTCTGTTCGCCGGAGTCAGCACGGCTCAAGTCGGCACCGACGCTCACGTGCGCTGGGGAGAGAGCCACCGCACAGTCGCCAGGGCGGACGCGCAGTGGTTGGGGGCCGTCGTCGCCCGTCTGGAGCGGCACCCCCGCCTGCTGGAACGCCTGTTGGTGGTCACGAACCCCGTCGCGTTCGTGCGCGGGGACCGACTCGCCGCCCCGGGCGAGCCGCCCGACGACCGTCCTGGCGTACTCGCGCCGATCGAGATATCCGTCGGTCACACGCGACCGGTGCGTACCGCGACGGAGGCTGCTCGCCAGCCCATCCGCTTCGGGGAACTTGTCGCACTGCTGGTCGCTGACTACCCGACCGTACCGCCGAAGCAGATCAGTTCCCTCCTGGCCGAACTCGTCACCCAGCACCTCCTGCTCACCAACCTCCGAGCGCCGATGACTGTCCCGGACGCCCTGGGACACCTCCGGGCGCAGCTTGAGGCGGCTGATGCCGACGAGCTACCCGACCTCGCCGGCTTGGTGCAGCACCTGCGGGTGATTCACGAAGACCTGTCGTGCCACAACGACGCCGCATCCCCCACCGCCGCCCACGCCATGAGAGCAACGGTGGCTGAGCGGATGAACGCGATATGCGATATCGCCCCACAGCAGCTGGTTGTCGATACAGCCCTGGACTGCGACGTATCCCTTCCCGAGGCGGTAATCCGCGAGGCCGAGACCGCTGCCTCCGCTCTGCTGCGCCTGACGCCCTACCCGTTCGGCTATCCCCGATGGAAGGACTTCCACGTCCGGTTTCGGCAGCGGTACGGAGTGGGGGCCGTCGTCCCCGTGCCCGAGCTGGTCGGCGACACCGGGCTGGGGCTGCCCGCCGGATACCTGGGCTCGCCAGTGACGAACACCGCGCGCACGCTCACCGAACGCGACGAAACCCTGCTCGCCCTTGTCCAGCAGGCCGTCATCGATGGTGCTGAAGAGATCGCGCTGACCGAGCCCGTGGTCCGCAGGCTGGCCGTCGGCAACCTCTCAGAGATGCTCCCGCCACCGCGCGCCGAACTCGCCTTTCAGATCCACGCCGCCTCACCGCAGGCCATAGGGGACGGGGCGTTTCGCCTGCTCGTCACAGCAACCCCACGCCCCGGCAGCAGCATGGCCGGACGGTTCACCGACCTGCTGCCCGAGGCCGACCGCAGGAGCCTGTCCGACACGTACGCCGCCCTGAGTACGGACGATCCTGAGGCCATCGCCGCCCAGCTGTCGTTCTTCCCACGCCGGCGGCGCAGCGAGAACGTGGTCCGGACGTCCCAGCTGCTCCCGCACACGATCTCCCTGTCTGAGCACCGCGATCCCCACCCTGATCTCATCCAAGTACGCGACCTCGCGGTCACTGCAGACGCTCGCCAGCTCCACCTGGTACAGCTATCGACCGGCAGGCACATCGAACCGCGGGTCGTGCACGCCCTGGAAGCGGGCACCCTCACTCCGCCACTCGCCCGCTTCCTCGCCGAGATCACCACCGCTCGCTGCGCCGTCTACAAGGCGTTCGACTGGGGAGCCGCGATACGTCTGCCGTACCTGCCGCGGCTGCGCCACGGCCGGACCGTGCTCTCGCCGGCACGCTGGCTCCTGACAGCAGCAGACCTTCCCCGGCCTGCCGCCCCGTCGGCCGAATGGGACGGTGCTCTTGAGGCATGGCGTCGTCGGCTGCGCGCCCCGGAAACCGTCGTTCTGTGCGAGTCCGACCTGCGCCTGCCACTCGATCTCGGCCACCCCCTCCACCGGGCGCTGCTCAGGAACCGCCTCGGTGTGGCCCGCGAGGTCGAGCTGCAGGAGGCCCCGACCTCCGCCGATCTCGCCTGGATGGGCCGCGCCCACGAATTCCTCCTGCCGCTGCGTCTCGCCCACCCGCGCGCCGCAGAACGAAAACCGATGGCGCCGTCGCCCCTCCGAGCCATCGAACGCGACGCCGGGCATCTGCCGGGCCGCTCTCCATGGCTGTACGCGCAGGTTCACGGGCACCCGGACCGCCAGGACGAAGTCTTGGCTGAGCACCTGCCCCGCCTCCTCGACGGCTGGACCGACCTTCGGCAATGGTGGTTCCGGCGTCATCACGACACCACCCGCCCTGACGCCGAGCAGTACCTGAGCCTCTACCTGCGCCTGCCCACTCCCGACCAGTACGGACAGGCCGCCACCCGAATCGGCGAGTGGGCCGCCGATCTGCGCCGCTGCGGCCTTCTTGCGCACCTCCAGCTCGCCACCTATCACCCCGAGGCTGGACGCTACGGCCACGGCGAGGCGATGGACGCGGCAGAGGAGCTGTTCGCCGCCGACTCCGCCGCTGCCCTCGCCCAGATCACGCTCGCCGTCCGCACCGGGCTGCCGCCCGAGGCTGTCACCGCGGCCGGCCTGGTTGACCTTGCCGTCTCCTACGCAGAAACACCCGACGTTGGCCTGCACTGGCTGATCAACAATCTCCCGCACGATCAGGGCAAGTTGGACCGGACCCTGCGGGATGTCGCGATGCGAGTGGCAGACCCCGGCGACGACTGGGCGACGCTGCGCGCCGCGCCTGGCACCGAGAACGTGACACGCGCCTGGGAACGACGCCGGGCTGCCCTTGTCACCTACCGCACGCAGCTTGCCCGACAGCGCGAGCCCTACGGCGTGCTGAGATCCCTGCTCCACATGCATCACGTCCGCACCATCGGTGTCGACCCGGCTCGCGAACGAGTCAGCCACCGACTGGCCCGCGCCTCGGCCCTGCGACAGACCGCCCACGAACGGAAGGGAACGCGGTGAGCGCGCTGACCCGTACCGCGTCCGCCGCCGCGCAGGAGATCGCCGGACAGCTGACGACGCCCGAACCGCTCCCCGCTGAACTGGGATGGCGTACGCAGTCCCTGTCCAAGGGAGCGGCCGGCGTCGCGCTGCTGCACATCGAGCGCGCCCACACAGGGGAGGGCAGCTGGCAGACCGCGCACAGCTGGGTGACGGCCGCGGCCGGGGATGGGGTGAGTGCTGCGGACGACGCCAACCTGCTCTTCGGTGCACCCGCTCTCGCCTTCGTCCTCCACGCGGCCGGGGCTGACGGCATCGTGCGATACGGCCCAGCCCGCACCGGAGTGGACGCGTATGTCACCGCACTCACCCACCGCCGCGTCGACCTCGCACATGCCCGTATCGACCGCGGCGCGCTTCCTGCCTTCGGCGAGTACGACCTCTTTCACGGCCTAACCGGGATCGGTGCCCATCTCCTTCAACACGCGGCTGGCAACGATGCTTTGGAGCGCGTACTGGCCTACCTGGTACGCCTGACGCAACCGCTGCGGGCCGGCGACGAAACCCTGCCGGGGTGGTGGGTCTTCCACGACCCCCAGGTCAAGCGGTCCGATGCCTTCCCCGGTGGGCACGGCAACTTCGGCGTCGCACACGGCATCGCCGGGCCGCTCGCGCTCCTCGCCCAGGCTCGGCGCCGAGGGATCACCGTAGACGGGCATGACGAAGCCCTCCACGTGATCAGCACCTGGCTGGACGTCTGGCGGCAGCACGCCGGCTCCGGTCCTTGGTGGCCGCAGTGGATCACCCGCGACCAGCTGCGTACCGGCCGACCGGGACAGCTCGGCCCAGGGCGACCGAGTTGGTGCTACGGCACGCCCGGCCTTGCCCGCGCTCAGCAGCTCGCAGCCATCGCCACAACGGATACCGCACGTCAGCAGATGGCTGAACACACCCTCGTCAGCTGCTTGTCCGACCCGGACCAGCTCAGCCGGATCTCGGACATCAGCCTCTGCCATGGCTGGGCCGGGCTGTACCAGACGGTCTGGCGAACTGCCCGTGACGCGTGCACGCCTGAGGTCAGCGTGCACGTGCCCGGATTGGCCGAGCGTCTCATTCAGCAGTGCCGCGCCGGTCTTGGCGAGGGCACCGGACTGCTCGAAGGGGACACGGGACTTGCCCTCGCCCTGCATACCGCCGCGCACCCCACACCGCCGATCTCCGGGTGGGACTCGTGTCTGCTGATCAACTGAGCCGCTCCCGAGCCAGGAAGGGATGAGGAAGGGTGGAAGATTCCGTCTCACCGCACCAGGTGACCAAGAGCGTTCTTGAGGTTCTGGCCGGCGCCCCACTCCACCAGGCTGCCGCCCGTGCCGGGATGAAGTCCGACGACCTCTCTGATGCCGTCGAGGTCTATCAGACCGCGGGAGCGTACGCCCTCGCAGCACAAGCTGAGGCCGCCCGTGGCTGGTACTCGGTCTCCATTCGGTTTGCGGACTGGAGTGCCGCCGAGCAGACCGCCATCACCGTCCTCGATCCACAACTGGAGCAGGCAGAGACCACAGGGGCGCTCGCCGGTTGGTGGTTCCTTCGCAAGTACCCCTGCTGGCGTCTCCGCTGCCGGCCCGGCCCCGCGGCCACCCGCGCCGACGCCGGGAACGCCGTGAGCAACATCCTGGGCAGGCTCATGAACGAAGGGCTGGTTGACCGATGGTGGCAGACCATCTACGAGCCCGAGTCTCTGGCGTTCGGCGGTCCGCACGGCATGGACGTCGCCCACGATCTCTTCCATGCCGACAGCAGGGGTGTCCTCGACTACGTACGTCGCCATGACGCCACTGCGCTCCCGGGAACAGCCCTCGGCCGTCGGGAGCTGTCCGTCCTGCTGTCCAGCACTCTGTTCTTCGGCGCTGGTCAGGAGCCGCACGAGCAGGGCGACATCTGGCACCGCGTCGAACAGCTGAGACCTCTGCCGTCCGATACGCCCGCCAACCGGCTGACCGAGATGACTACGGCGCTACAAGTCCTGATGAAACTCGACACCAGCCCCACCAGCCCCCTGTTCGACGAGGGTGCCCCGCTCGCCTTCATAGCGCCCTGGGCCGCTGCCTTCGAGACTGCCGGGCGGGGTCTGCACAGTGCGGCACACCTCGGCACTCTCCAGCGAGGCGTGCGGGACATCCTTGCCCATCACGTGATCTTCGCCTGGAACCGCATGGGCCTGGACAGCCGAACACAGGGCATCCTCGCGCGGGCGGCACGTGACACCGTGATGAACCCGTCAACAATGCTGCCCGATACCCCCTCATCGGAGGGCAGTTGATGCTCACGGAACCCGAGGACCCCGAGGTCACCGCGCGAATGCGAACCGCCCGTGGCCTCGCTTGCACGGAACTGGAAATCCGGCCCGAACGGGAGGCTGACGAGGCGTGGGGGTGGCACGGCCGAACGCTGAGCCTCCCCGTCGTCGCCCCCGACGGCCCGGCCTGGCTGCGCCTCGGCTGCGCCCCGTCCGACGAGGTCAACGTCACGTTCTGGGACGGCTCCGTCACGGCCGAGCAGGCCATCCCGGACTCCGTACCGCGCCCTCGACTGCACGCCGTTCACGACTGGAGCGACGAGCAATGGGAGTACCGCGCTGAACTGTACGAGCGGGTCACCGCCCGGCCCGCTTCGACAACCGCCACGCTGACCGCCATCCCGGATGTGCCCTCCAATTGGTGGAGAGCCGTCCGCGCAGGACTGGACGACATCGCTCAAGTACCCACCGAACGTCTCTCTGTACATCAGCCCTTCCTCAAGCGCGCCATGCCACAGTTCCTCGGCACACCGATCGACACCACAGCACCGTCGTGGTCCACAGCGCATGGCGACTTTCACTGGGCGAATCTCTGCGCGCCCGAACTCCGCATATTCGACTGGGAAGGTTGGGGCCTCGCCCCGACCGGCTATGACGCGGCCGTGCTCCACAGTCACAGCCTGCTCATGCCCTCCGTCGCCGCCACCGTCCGTCACGAACTGCGCGACGTGATCAACGCCCCTGAAGGCCGGTATGCCGAACTCGCCGTCATCACTCAGCTCCTCCACAGCACCATCCGCGGTGACAACCTCGAACTGGCCGACCCCCTTCGCCGTCGCGCCGAACATCTTCTGGGACGCGCCGTTCCCCACCCAGACGAATAGGCACGGGAACGGTGCGCGGCAAAGCTCTCCAAGAGTCTCCCCAGCATCGTTCCAATGGCTGAAAGTGACGAGTCTCTGCGCGCTGTGCAAATCACCGCTCGCAGCCCGAAGGCTGCGTTGGAGATCGACGGACGCCGGCGCTAAGGCGCCCCCACCTCTCCCCGCCTGTGCGCCAGGAGATACGCCTGCCGCCCCTGAGTGGGTCTCTCCCGCTCGTCGGGCTCGCGGATCAGGCGGGCGTCCGCGGTGAGACCGGCGTCGTCGGCCAAGCCGGCGACGTGGTCGGGGGCCAGCCAGTGGACGTCCAGGGAGAGGTCGTGGCCGTAGGCACGCGCCAGGTGGCGGTGCTCGTCGCCGGCCTTGAAGGCGAGCAGTAGCCGGCCGCCCGGGGCCAGCACACGGTGGAACTCCGCGAATACGTCCGGCAGCAGCTCCGGTGGGGTGTGGATGATCGAGTACCAGGCGACGATGCCGCCGAGCGCGCCGTCCGCCAGGTCCAGCGCGGTCATCGACCCCTCCTCGAACCGGAGCTCCGGATGGCTGCGGCGGGCCACCGCCACCATCTCCGGGGACAGGTCGATGCCGAACGCGGGCACTCCGAGGCCGTGCAGGTGCGCGGTCACCCGGCCGGGGCCGCAGCCGAGATCGGCGACCGGACCCGCGTCGTCGGCCCGTACCAGCTCGGCGAACGCGGCGAGCATGGCGCGGTCCAGCGGTTTGGTGTCGAGTTCCGTGCGGAGGAGGGTGGCGTAGTCGGCGGCGACGGTGTCGTAGGCGGCCCGGATGGCGCGCAGGTGGGCGGGTTCGGTCATGGCCGGGGACAGTAGCCTGCCGCCACCGACTGACGCAGCGTCAGCAGATTCGACAACCCGACGCCATGCCCGACGGCACCTCCGGCCGCACCCGGCGGGACCTCGGAGAGCCCGGCGCCACGTCAAACGCCCTCCCGGCACCACGTCAGCGCCCTCCCGGCACCACCTCCGCGCGCCCCCGGCGCCCCCGCGGCTCACCCCACTCCCCCTCGCCCCGCCCTCCCCCTCACCCCACCCCAACCCCCTCCCGTTCTCCGGCCTCGACCGCCGCATAGCCCCCGAGCACATCGCACACCTCGTCGAACCCGTGCGCCTCCAGCAGCGCCGCGGCGATGGCCGAGCGGTTGCCGCTGCGGCAGTAGAGGATGACGGGGCGGTCGCGGTCCAGGTGGGTGAGGCGGTCGAGGAGGCCGGCCAGGGGGATGTTGAGTGAGTTGGGGAGGGCACCCGCGGCGTGTTCGGACGGGTTGCGGACGTCTATCAATTGGTCGGGTTCCGACGGGAGTTGATCGATCGTGATGCGGTTGCTGCGGGAGGTCAGCGCGGGTTCGCGGGCCAGGGCGGTGGCCGGGTCGGGGACGTGGCCGAGGACGTGGTCGTAGCCGATGCGGGCGAGGCGCAGGCGGGCCTCCGTCTCGGAGCCGGGGTCGGCGAGCAGCACGATCGGGGTGCCCGGGGCGACCACGCTGCCGGCGTACTCGGCGAACCGGGTGTCCAGGCCGGCGTGCAGCGAACCGGTGAGATGGGCCTCGGCGTAGGCGGCCAGGGGGCGGCAGTCGAGGAGGGCGGCGCCCTGTTCGGCACGGGCCGCGCATGCCTGCGCCAGGGTGAGGGCGGGCGGCGGGCCGGGCTCCAGGAGGGGGTGGCCGTCGCGGTTGAGGGCCACGTCGTGGGCGAAGTAGCCGGGGGCGGCGGGCTGGTCCGCGGTGACCAGGCGGACGAAGTCGGCCTCCGGCATGGGCTGCAGGGCGTAGTTGACGCGGCGCTGCTCGCCGATGGTGGAGGTGGTCTCGGTGGACAAGTTACGGCCGCAGGCCGAGCCCGCGCCGTGTCCGGGAAAGACCCGGGTGGCGTCGGGGAGGGCCAGGAGTTTGCCGTGCAGCGAGCGGTGCAGGCGCACGGCCATGTCGTGCGGGGTGTGCCCGGCGGCGGAGAGCAGATCGGGGCGGCCGACGTCGCCGACGAAGAGGGTGTCGCCGGTCAGTACGCCGTAGGGCACGGCGTCGTCGGGGTGTTCGTGGACGACCAGGCAGATGGATTCGAGGGTGTGGCCGGGGGTGGCGAGCACGGTCAGCGTGACGCCGCCGCTCTCGTCGTCGCCGAGGGTGATGCGTTCGCCGTCCCGTAGCCGCCGGATGGGGAAGCCGGTCCCGGCGGCCTCACCGAAGGCGATGGCGGCGCCGGTCGCCCGCGCGAGTTCGAGGTGGCCGGAGAGGAAATCGGCGTGCAGATGCGTCTCGATGACGAGCTCGATGCGCAGGCCCGCCCGTTCCGCGTCGCGCAGGTATTCGTCGATGTCGCGGCGCGGATCGACGAGGACGGCGCGTCCGGTGGTCTCGTCGCCGATCAGGTACGACGCCTGGGAGAGGCAGTCGAGGTAGTACTGCGCGAAATGCACGGTCGGCCTCCAGGGGTGCGCGGAACCCGTGTGCGCTGCCTCGGGCCCGCTCGGGCGTACTGCATGATGCGTTGTGCGGATGCACGGATGTACGTACATTAGGCATCCGAGAACGTGACGACAACCCGGTGCACCCCGGAACCTCCCGTCTCGGCCACCGCCGTCGCCTCATCCGCACCTCCGTGGAGGAACCCCGCCATGACGACCGAGCCGCCGGACGGCGAGCACGCGCCGCGCCCCCTGGACCGGCGCTCGCCGCTGCCCCTGTGGGCCCAGCTCTTCGCCGATCTGCGCCGCCGGATGGAGGCCGGCGCGTTCACCGAGGAGTTCCCGGCCGAGCACCGGCTCACCGGTGAGTACGAGGTCAGCCGGCACACCGTCCGCGAGGCGCTGCGCAAACTGCGCGCCGACGGCCTGGTCATCGCCGAGCGGGGCCGCGCCAGCCGGCTGGACACCCGCCGCATACAGCAGCCGCTCGGTTCGCTCTACAGCCTCTTCCGCGAACTGGAGGGCCAGGGCGTGGAGCAGCGCAGCGAGGTGCTGCGGCTGGAGCGGACGGTGGACGGCACGGTCGCCGGGCAGCTGGAACTGGCCCCGGACGCACCGCTGGTCGTCCTGGAGCGGCTGCGGCTCGCGGACGGCGAACCGCTCGCGCACGACACCGCGTATCTGCCCGCCGAGATCGCCGAACCGCTGCTGGACGCCGACTTCGGGCACACCGCGCTCTACAGCGAGCTGACGCGGCGCTGCGGGGTGAAGGTCACCGGCGGCCGGGAACGGATCCATCCGTTCCTGCCGGACGTCCGGCAGGCGTGGCTGCTGGGACTGGCCGACCGCGAGGCGGCGTTCGCCATCGAGCGGCTGGGCCGGGCCGGGGAACGGCCGGTGGAGTGGCGCGAGACGGTGGTACGCGGCGACCGGTTCACGTTCGTCGCGCAGTGGTCCGACGACAGCCGGTCGGTCGATCTCGCGCCGCGGGCCTCGTGTCCATCGGCATAGCCGTCACGGCGCTCCCGTGCGGGCTGCTCATCGGCCTGCTGCTGGGCGCGCTCGGCGGCGGCGGTTCGGTCCTGGCCGTACCGGTCCTGGTCTATCTGCTCGGCCAGTCACCGCACGAGGCGACCGCGGGCGCCCTGGTCGTGGTCGCGGTCGGCTGCGTCACCGGCCTGGCCTGTCACGCGCGGGCGGGCCGGATCCGCTGGGCGGCCGGCGCGGTCTTCGGCGCGCTGGGCACGGCCGGCACCTACCTCGGCTCCCGCTGGAGCGCGGCCCTGGACCCGTCCCTGCTGATGTCGGGGTTCGCCCTCCTGATGCTCACGGTGGCGGCGCTGATGGTGGTGCGCACCGTGCGGGAGCGGCGGGTGAGGCCCGACGGGCAGCCGGGGGACGTGGTGGACGTGCCGCTGTGCCGTGCGGAGCCGGACGGCACGCAGCCGGATCACGCCCGGCCCGTACAGCCTGATCGCGCACGGCCGCCCACCGGACCGGCGGACCCCGGCGAACCGGACCGGCAAACGGACCACCGGGAGCCGCACCACCGGAAGCCGGACCACCAGAAGCCGGCCCCCACCCCCGCGCTCCCGCCCCCCGGCT
>JOEL01000014.1 GCA_000720995.1 Streptomyces celluloflavus | reverse complement strand
CACCGAACAGATCTGACCAACCATCAGCTATCTCATCCACCACGAAGCAAGCAACGACGACGACCGCATCGAGTCACGGAGTGTCGTTGCAGTACTAGGCCGGTCACCTTCCCGTCGCCGCGGGGCGGACGGGAAGGTGGCGACAGGCCCTGGGCCCGCCCGCACCACCATCCGTACATCCGTAAGGAGAACGACATGCTGGACATCGCCGAAGAGCTGCACCGGTGGGCCCGGCAGGGACGCGATTTCGCGGTGGCCACCGTCGTGGCCGCCGACGGCAGCGCGCCCCGCCAGCCCGGCGCCGCCCTCGCCGTCGACGCCGACGGCACAGCGGTCGGGTCGGTCTCCGGCGGATGCGTGGAAGGGGCCGTGTACGAGCTGTGCCAGGAGGCGCTGCGGACCGGGGAACCGGCCCTGGAACGCTTCGGCTACCGCGACGAGGACGCCTTCGCCGTCGGCCTGACCTGCGGCGGCACCATCGATGTACTCGTCACCCCGGTACGGTGCGGCGGCGGACCTGCCGCCGGCGGCGCGGTACCGGCGGCGGACCGCACCGCCGGGACGCTCACCGCCGCGCTGGCCGCCGCCGCCCGGGGGGAGACGGCGGCGGTCGCCCGGATCGTCCGGGGCCCCGCCGGGTTCCTCGGCCGCGCCCTGCTGGTCCGCGCCGACGGCGGCCACCGCGGCACCCTGGGCGGCCCTCCCGCACTCGACGCCACCGCCGTCGAGGAGACCCGCGCCCTGCTGGACGCCGGCCGCACCGCCACCGTGGAGATCGGCGCGGACGGCGCGCAGTGCGGGGAGCCCGTCGTCCTCCTCGTCGAAACCTCCGTCCCCGCCCCCCGGATGATCGTCTTCGGTGCCATCGACTTCGCCGCGGCGCTGGCCAAGGTCGCCAAGTTCCTCGGCTACCACGTCACGGTCTGCGACGCCCGCCCCGTCTTCGCGACCCGCTCCCGCTTCCCGGACGCCGACGAGATCGTGGTCGACTGGCCGCACCGCTATCTGGACTCCCAGGAGCTGGACGCCCGTACGGTGCTCTGCGTACTGACCCACGACGCCAAGTTCGATGTACCGCTGCTGGTGCGGGCGCTGCGGCTCCCGGTCGCCTACGTCGGCGCGATGGGCTCGCGCCGCACCCATCTGGACCGGCTGGACCGGCTGCGGGAGGCCGGTCTCGGCGAGCGGGAGCTGCACCGGCTGCGCTCGCCCATCGGACTCGACCTCGGGGCGCGCACCCCGGAGGAGACCGCACTCTCCATCGCCGCCGAGATCGTCGCCGACCGGCGCGGCGGCACCGGCACCCCGCTGACCGGCGCGCACACCCCCATCCACCACGATCCGGCCCGGCGGGCGGGCCGGATCGGCTCGGTGGCCTGAGGTACGGCCGCGGCCCGGGGGACGTTACGGGGCGGTGGTGGCCGGGGCGGCCGGACGGTCGTCGGGCCCGGCGGCCGCACCGTCCGCGGCGGGCGCCCCGCCCGTGCCGCCGCCCGTACGCCCGCGCCGGAGCCCCCACACCCCGATGAGCAGGGCGAGGAAGACCGCCGCGGCCGGTACGACGAGCCCCGCGTGGTAGCCGTCGAGCTGCGCCGCCGCGGACGTGCCGTCCCCGGTCGCCGCGATCGTCACGGCGGTCACCGCCGCGAGGCCCAAGGCGGCGCCGAACTGGAACGAGGTGTACAGCAGACCACCGGCCAGGCCCTGTTCGCGGTCCGGGACCTCGTCCGCGGTGACGATCGTCAGCGGACCGTAGACCAGGGCGAAGGCGAGGCCGACGAGCAGCATGCTCGGGAACATCGCCGCGTACGTCCAGTCCGCGCCGACCGGCAGGAACACCGCATAGCCGAGGGTGGCGAGCGCCAGGCCCCCGACGATTACCCGGGCGTTGCCGAAGCGCCGTACCAGCCACGGGGTGAGCGTCGGCGCCAGGACCGCGTCGGCGCCCATCGCGAGCATCGCGAAGCTGGTCTGCTCGGGCGACCAGCCGCGCAGCTCCTGGAAATAGAGCACGGCGATGAACTGGAAGCCGAAGAACCCCGCGGTGAACAGCAGCCCCATGATGTTGGCGCGGACCAGCGGGCGGGAGCCGAAGATGCCCAGCCGGACCAGCGGTGCGGCCGACCGCCGTTCGATCACGAGGAACGCGGCGAGCAGCGCGAGCGCCGCGGCGAGGGTGCCCAGGGTCCGCAGGACCGGTGCGTGGGTGGCCTGTTCGACCGTCAGGACGAGCAGCAGCACGGTCCCGGTCACGGTGACCGCGCCCGCCACGTCGACGCGGTCACCGGTCTGCCGCGCCACCCGGTCCTTCGGGATGAGGGGGATACCGGCGAGCAGCACCAGCAGGGCGGGCAGGATCGGCGCGAAGAACACCCAGCGCCAGTCGGCGGCGGTCAGCAGCCCGCCCGCGACCATGCCGATCGAGAAACCGCCGCCCCCGGTGCCGGAGTAGATCAGCAGCGCCCGGTCGCGCTGCGGTCCCGCGGTGAACCCCGTCGTGATGATCGACAGCCCGGCGGGCGCCATGAACGCGGCGCAGATCCCGGTCACGAACCGGGCGGTGATCAGCATCCAGCCCTCGGTCGCCAGCCCGCCGAGACCGGAGAAGACCACGAAGACGGCGAGCGGTACGAGGAACATCCGGCGCCGGCCGAACAGGTCGGCGGCCCGGCCGCCCAGCAGCATGAAACCGCCGTAGCCCAGCACATAGGCGCTGATCACCCACTGCAACTCGCCTGTGGGCAGGCCGAGTTCGGCGCGGATCGAGGGCAGGGCGACATTGAGCATCGCGATGTCGATGCCCTCCAGGAAGAACGCCCCGCAGAGCACCAGCAGCAGCGCCCAGGACCGCCGGTCCATCCGGGCGGAGCTCGCGGTGGCGGGGGAGGGTTCGGGCGGTGCGCCGGATCCGGACATGGCGGTGCTCCTCGGAAGCGGGTAGGGGGAGGGACTCCCGGGCTGGCTGGTTACCCCAGTGCGGGTCGGTTCCTTCTTGTAACCATCCGCAGCCTGCGGCAGAGTGGGGAGATATGGAAGAAGGCACTTCGAAGTCACCGACGCACTCCGAGGGAACCGACCGGCCCGGCTGCGGCCCGGACGACGAGTACCGGGCCCGGCAGTGGGACGTCCGGGAGGGCTGCGAGGTCCGTCAGATCCTCGACCGGGTCGCGGACAAATGGTCGCTGCTCGCCATCGCACTGCTGGACTGCCGGGAGCTGCGGTTCACCGAACTCCGCCGCGAGATCGACGGCATCAGCCAGCGCATGCTGACCGTCACTCTGCGCCAGCTGGAACGCGACGGCCTGGTGCGCCGCACCGTCCACGCCGTCGTCCCGCCGCGGGTCGACTACGCCCTGACGCCGCTGGGCGCCACGCTGCACGAGACCATCCATGCGCTGGTCGGCTGGACCGAGGAGCACCAGGACGAGATCGCCGCCGCCCGCGCCGCCTACGACGCACGGGCCAGGTGCCCGGACGGGGCGTAGCCGGCGACCGGCGGCAAAGGCCGTGCGCAGGGCCATCGGCAAAGGCCATGAGCAAAGCCCGGCGGGAAAACTCGTCGGTAAAGCCCGGCGGTAAAGATCGGGACCGGCCCGGGAAATGCGGCGCAGGTCACACCCGCATGGCGAAATCTTGACCCGAAGGGTGGCAGGGTGCCCGGGGGTGTGTGGCAGGATACGGAGTTGACGGTGTCCAGCTGAGTGGCGCCGGGTTTTGTCCGCGCGAGCAAGGAGGTGATCGGGATGAGTCCCGAAGGAAGTCCTTGCCGCAGCGATGCAGTGTGCTGACTGCCTTTTCTCTGTGAGCCGACGCCGGTGTGCCCCCAGGGCCGCCGTGCTGGCCTCGCTGTGTGCCCCCAGGTGAATTCCGGGTCCTGTCCGGCCCTCTGAACCGTATTGAGCCGATCCGTCGGCCGGCGGTCAGTGCTGCCCGTTTCCAGTTTTTCGAATTCTTCGCGCAGGGGACATTCCTGCCTGCGGAAAAACAGTCCACCGGAATACCGAATTTCGGTGCGCGGTGTTTTCCGCGGCGTCCGCAGGTGTTCTTCTCCAGGTCCGCCAGGATTTCCGCAGGTGTGCCCTCATGCGCGGAGGGAGGTTTTTCCATGACCAATGTGCTCGCTCCCGAGAAGCTCGCACCGCCGGGCCGCCGCCCCCGCCAGGAGCGCAAGGCCGCCGAGCTGGAGGCCCGCACCCGCGTCGTCGCCGACCGGCTCGCCGAGATCAGCGGCCGCCCCGCGGAGCGGGTCCTCCAGGACCTGCACGCGAGCGCCGCCGGGCTCACCCACGAGAGCGCCGTGGACCGCCTGGCGCGCGACGGCGCCAACGTCATCGCCCAGGAGCGCGCCCCCCGCTGGTACGTCCAGCTCGGCAAGGCGTTCTGGAACCCCTTCATCCTCGTGCTCGCGGTGCTCGTCGCCGTCATGTACGCGCAGTGGCTCCAGGTCGCCGACGAGGAGCCCTTCGACCCCAAGATCGCGATACTCGGCGCGATGGTGCTGATCAGCGTCGGGCTGCGGTTCTGGCAGGAGTACCGCTCCAGCAGCTCGGCCGCCGCGCTGCGTGCCCTGGTCACCACGACCACCGCCGTCCAGCGCCGGGCCGGCCGGATGCAGCGGCCCACCACCGTCGAGATCCCGATGGACGGCGTCGTCAGGGGCGACCTCGTCAAACTGGCGGCCGGCGACCTCGTCCCCGCCGACCTGCGGCTGCTCACCGCCAAGGACCTCATGGTCAGCCAGGCCGCGCTGTCCGGTGAGTCGCTGCCGGTCGCCAAGGCCGACACCCGGGTGCACGACTACGGGCAGCACGAGACCCGCGACCCGGTCGAGGCCGACAACCTCGTGCTGACCGGCACGTCCGTGACCTCCGGCACCGCGACCGGGGTGGTCGTCGCCACCGGCTCGGGCACCTACTTCGGCTCCATGGCCGGTTCGCTGGTCGGCGAGCGCCCGGAGACCAGCTTCGACACCGGTGTGAAGAAGGTCAGCTTCCTGCTGATCCGCTTCATGATGGTGATGGTCCCCGTCGTCTTCGTGATCAACGGCGTCACCAAGGGCGACTGGGCCGAGGCGTTCACCTTCGCGGTGGCCGTCGCGGTCGGTCTCACCCCCGAGATGCTGCCGATGGTCGTCACCACCAACCTGGCGCGCGGCGCGGTCGCGATGTCCCGGCGCAAGGTCGTCGTCAAGCGTCTGAACGCCATCCAGAACCTGGGCGCGATGGACGTGCTGTGCACGGACAAGACCGGCACCCTCACCGAGGACCGGATCGTCCTGGACCGCTACCTCGACGTCCACGGCGAGGCCGACGACGAGGTCCTCCAGTACGCCTACCTCAACAGCCACTTCCAGACCGGGCTGCGCAACCTCATGGACCAGGCCGTCATCGACCGGATGCACGAGGCCGAGGAGGTTGTCGTCGACGCGCGCTTCACGCTGGTCGACGAGATCCCCTTCGACTTCGCCCGCCGGCGCATGTCGGTGGTGCTGCGGCGCAACGACCCCACCGCCGCCGAGGCCGCCGCCCCCGAGACCGCCGCGGCCGAGCACGTCCTGGTCACCAAGGGCGCGGTGGAGGAAGTCCTCGCGCTCTGCAGCCACCTGACCGACCACGGCCGGCGCCTCCCGCTCACCGACGCGCTGCGCCGCCGGGTGATGCGCACCGCCGAGGACCACAACCGGCGGGGCCTGCGGGTGCTGGCGGTGGCGACCCGCACGACGCCCGGCGACCAGGACACCTACTCCGTACGGGACGAGGCCGAGCTGACCCTGATCGGCTTCCTCGCCTTCCTCGACCCGCCGAAGCGGGACGCGGCCGAGGCGCTGAAGGCGCTCGCCGACAACGGCATCACCGTCAAGGTCGTCACCGGCGACAACGAACTGGTCGCCGCCCGGGTCTGCGCGGACGTCGGCATCGACGTCGGCACCGTCGTCACCGGCGCCCGGATCGACGGCCTGGACGACGTCGAACTCCTCGAACTCGCCCGGACCACCACCCTGTTCGCCAAGGTCAACCCCGTACAGAAGGCCCGGATCGTGCGCGCCCTGAAGGCCGACGGGCACACCGTCGGGTTCCTCGGCGACGGCATCAACGACGCCGCGGCGCTGCGCGACGCCGATGTCGGCATCTCCGTCGACACCGCCGTGGACATCGCCAAGGAGTCCGCCGACATCATCCTGCTGGAGAAGGACCTCACCGTCCTGGAACAGGGCGTCCTGCAAGGCCGCCAGACCTTCGGCAACACCATCAAGTACATCAAGATGACGGCCTCCTCGAACTTCGGGAACGTCTTCTCGGTGCTGGTCGCGTCCGCCTTCATCCCCTTCCAGCCGATGCTCGCCATGCAGCTGCTCGTCCAGAACCTCTGCTACGACATCTCCCAGCTGGCCACCCCCTGGGACCGGATGGACAAGGACTACCTGCGCAAGCCGCGCACCTGGGACGCCAAGGGCATCGGCCGCTTCATGCTCGTCCTCGGCCCCACCAGCTCGGTCTTCGACGTCACCACCTTCCTGCTGATGTGGCACGTCTTCGGCGCCAACAGCGAGGCGCACCAGGCACTGTTCCAGTCCGGCTGGTTCATCGAGGGCCTGCTGACCCAGACGCTGGTCGTGCACATGCTGCGTACCCGCCGGATCCCGTTCGTGCAGTCCCGCGCCACCCTGCCGGTGCTGCTGATGACCGCGGCCGTCATGGCGGTCGGCGTCTACCTGCCGTTCTCGCCGCTGGCCGGCGTCCTCGGTATGCAGGCGCTGCCGATGAGCTACTTCCCGTGGCTGATCGGCACGCTGGTGGCGTACTGCCTGCTCACCCAGGGCGTGAAGACCTGGTACATCCGCCGGTTCCACACCTGGCTGTGACCGGCCGCGGCCGGGCTCACCACCCGGCCGCTCCCGGCCCGGGGCACCGACGTGTCGCACGGGCCGACGGCACGGATTGCCGTAAGAACGGCAGCAGCGGACGAGGAGAGCGGAACATGATCAACGAATGGCAGCTGGCGGCCAACATCGGCGCCGGCCTCGGCTTCGGCGCGATCATCGGGCTGGAGCGCCAATGGCGCGCCCGGATGGCGGGACTGCGCACCAACGCCCTGGTAGCGGCCGGGTCCGCGCTCTTCGTCCTGCTCTCGCAGTACGGGTTCGTGGCCGCGACCAGCAGCACCGGATACGACGGTTCGCGGGTCGCCGCGCAGATCGTCTCCGGTATCGGTTTCCTCGGCGCGGGCGTCATCATGCGCGACGGGCTGAGCGTCCGGGGCCTGAACACCGCGGCGACGCTGTGGTGTTCGGCCGCCGTCGGCGCGCTGGCCGGCACCGGCCTGTACATCGTCGCGGCGCTGGGCACCGCCGGAGTGGTCGGCGCGAACCTGGTGCTGCGGCCGCTGGGCCGCCGGATGGACCGGGAGCCGAGCGGCGGCGCGGAGGTCGTCACCGACTACTACTTCGAGGCGGTGTGCACCGAACCCGAGGAGGCGCACATCCGCGCGCTGGTCGTCCAGGCCGTCGCCCGGCCCGGCTTCCGGCTGCGGGCGGTGCACAGCCAGGACGCGGAGACCGCGGGCAAGGTGACGGTGGCCGCGGAGCTGAGCACCGAACGCCGCGACGACAGCCTCCTCGAAGAGGCCGTCAGCCGCCTCTCGCTGGAGCCCGCCGTCTCCGCCGTGAGCTGGGCGGTCGTCAGCAACCCGGACACCATCTCGGAGGAGTTCGAAGAGGAGTACGAGGGGCGCGCCGGCGGCCGCCGCAAGCACCGGGTCCGGGACTTCTTCACCGGCCCCCGGCCGCCCCGCACCTGACCCGGCCCCGCCCACCGGTGTCCCGCCGCGGTCCGGCCGGACACCGGCGGCCGGGCACACCGCCGCCCGCGACAACGCCGGGAAGCGGGAAGCGGGAAGCGGGAAGTCGGAAGTCGGAAGCGGGAAATAGGAGTGACGACGTCCAACCGCCGGGCTAGCGTCCCCGTGTGACAACGGACTCCTGTACGACAGTGAATATCCGGGCCATCCCCGAGGCCGACATCGACCAGGCCCTCGACCTCTCCTACCTCGTCTTCCATGTGAAGGCGTCCGAGAAGGCCCGCCGGCACGACCGCGACATCCTGCTGGGTTCCGCGCGGATCGGCGCCTACGACGGCGATCGGCTGGCCGGACAGATCGCCGCGTACCCGCTGACACTCTCCGTCCCCGGGAGCCGGCTCCCGTGCGCCGCACTGGACTTCGTCTCCGTGGTGGCCACCCACCGGCGCCGCGGGCTGCTCACCTCGATGTTCGACGAGGTGTGGCGCGGCTGCGCCGACGCCGGTCAGGTGCTCTCCTGCCTCTGGGCCTCCGAGAGCGCCATCTACGGGCGCTTCGGCTACGCCTCGGCCGGCGAGACCTGCCGGATCGAGATCGACTCCAGCCGCCCGCTCGCGCTGCGCATCGCCCCCGATACCCGGCCGCTGCGGCTGATCGACCCGGCGGACGCGCCCGCCCTGGCCGGCCCGTTCTACGACGCCCATCTGGCACACCGCGCCGGCCGGGTCGTCCGCGACGAGGCGTGGTGGCGCAAGCACGTGCTGCACCTCGACGGCGAGGACGACGACGATGAGGGCTTCGGCCCGCCGCGGGTGGTGGTCCTGGGCGCACCCGGCGAGCCCGTCGGCGGCTACGCCGTCTACCGCACCCGCGGGCCGGGGGAGTCACCCGGTGCGGTCCTGGTCCGGGAACTGGAGGCGGACGGCGCACCGGCCACCGCCGCCCTCTGGTCCTACCTGGCCTCGATCGACCTGACCGCGACCGTACGCGGTCCCTTCCGCCCCGCCGACGATCCGCTGCTGCTGCTGACGGCCGACCGCGACCAGGTCCGGGTGACCCGCCGGGAGCCGGGCCTGTGGATCCGGCTCGTCGATGTCCGCGCGGCACTGACCGCCCGGTCCTGGGCGGCCCCCGTCGATCTCGTCCTCGACCTCCGTGACACCGCCGTACCCGCCAACGCGGGCCGCTTCCGGCTGACCGCGGGACCGGACGGCAGCAGCTGGACACCGACCGACGAGGCGGCCGATCTGACCCTGGACGTCCGGGAGCTGGCGGCCTGCTACCCGGGCGGCACCCGACTGGCCCATCTGGTGTACGCCGGTCTGGTCACCGAGCACACCCCGGGCGCGGCCCGTGCGCTGGACGCGGCCCTGGCCACGGAGTGGCTGCCGGCCACCGGCGAGTACTAGCCGGTTTACGGGTCCTCCCTGTCGCCGCAGCCGCCGGCCCGCCGACGCCCCGGTGCGGGCCGGTGCCGGGCGGCGGACGGCGCGGTGGCGCCCGTGTTCCTCGGGGGCGGGTTGCGGTCGCGGCGCCGGAGGATCGAGGCGACGCTGTCAGGGGAGCGCGGCTCGCCCCGCACGTGCGGCGTGCGGGGCACCCGCGCCGGACAGGAAGGCGGCGGCCATGGCAGCCATGCCCGACCAGGGGCGGCGGGGGAGCCCCTACAACAGCGAAGTGATCTCCGGCGGGACCCTGTTCGCCGGTGTGGCGCTGACGGTGAGCGGGCCGCTCAGCATCCTCCTCGGCATCACCGGCATCACCCGCGACACCGTGTTCTCCTCGCCCCGGTACGCCTACCGGTTCGATCTCACCACCTGGGGCTGGATTCACCTCGTGGTCGGTGTGGCGCTCTTCCTCATCGGCCTGGGGGTCCTGCTCGGCAAGAGCTGGGCGCGCGCCGCCGGCATCGTGGCGGCGGCGATCAGCGTGATCGCCCAGTTCATGTTCATTCCGTACTACCCGGTGTGGTCCGTCATCGTGATGGCCTTCGACCTCCTCATCGTCTGGGGGCTGAGCAGGTCGTTCCACCCTGCGGCCGTCGGGGGTCGGTGACCCCGGACCGGGTCGCCCACGGGCGGCGCGGCCGCGCCCGGCCCGCCGCCCCGACCGCGCTCAGCCGGGGGTGACGAAGCCGGATTCGTAGGCGGCGATCACCGCCTGGGTGCGGTCGCGGGCACCGAGTTTCGCCAGCAGCGAGCCGACGTGTGTCTTGACGGTCTCGGTGCCCACGAAGAGTTCCCGGGCGATCTCGGCGTTGGCGTGGCCGCGGGCCATCAGGCGCAGGACGTCCTGTTCACGAGCGGTGAGCGCGGCACGGGCGAAGTCGGCGCGGGCCCGCGCGTCGGCTCGCCCGCCCGCCAGGGCGCGCACCGACGCGGGGAAGAGCAGCGACTCGCCCTCGGCGACGATCCGGACCGCGTGGACGATCTCGGCGGGGCGGGCGCGTTTGAGGAGGAAACCATCGGCCCCGGCGCGCAGCGCCTCGTAGACGTAGTCGTCGTTCTCGAAGGTGGTGATGATCAGGATCCTGGGCGGATCGGGGACGGTGCGCACGATGGCGCGGGTCGCCTCGATGCCGTCCATGAGGGGCATCCGGACATCCATGGCCACCACATCGGGCCGCAGCCGGTGCACCAGCGGCAGCACCGCCGCCCCGTCCGCGGCCTCACCGACGACCTCGATCCCCGACTGGGCCTCCAGGATCGCGCGCAGCCCGGTCCGCAGCAGCGGTTCGTCGTCGGCCAGGAGGACGGAGACGGTCACGCGGTCACCCTAGGGCCGGCAGCCGGGCCGCCACCCGCCAGTGGCCGTCCCGCGGGCCCGCCTCGAAGGTGCCGTCCAGCAGGGCCGCCCGCTCACGCATCCCGCGCAGCCCCCGGCCGCCGCCCGGACCACGCCCCGGCGGCCGGTCCGGCAGGGCGTTGCGTACCTCCAGCTCCACCCCGGTCCGGTCCGCGGCGACCCGCACGCTCACCGGCACCGGACCGGCGTGCCGCAGCACATTCGTCAGGGACTCCTGCACCATGCGGTAGCCCTCCCGCGACACCGCGTCCGGCAGCTCCCCGACCGGGCCGGTGACCTCGGCCCGCACCGCCGCGCCGGCCGATTCCGCCGACGCCAGCAGACGGCCCACGTCACCGAGCCCGGGACCGCCCGCCGGCGGCACCCCCTCGCGCAGCAGACGCAGGGCCCGCTCCAGATCCGTCAGCGCCTCCCGGCCGGTGTCCTCGATGGTGGCCAGCGCCCGGTCCCGGAACCCGGCCCCGCCGCCCGCCTGCGCGGCACCGGCCTGCACCACCATCACGGTCAGCGCATGGCCGATGGAGTCGTGCAGCTCCTGCGCGAGGCGGTTGTGCTCCAGCAGCCGCGCCGTGCGCTCCTCCAGGGCGGCCAGCCGGTCGGCGGCGGACGGGCCGAGCAGCCGGCGCGCCACAGCCGCCGTACCGGCCCCCGCGCCCACCACCACGGCCATCAGCACCACCAGCGGCCACGGGGCGAGCAGCGCGTACCACCGGTGCGGAGCGCCCAGCGGGCCGAACGCGGTACGGACCGGATCGGTGTGCGCGGTGGCGTTGCGGCCCAGCGCGAGGGCCAGCAGCGGCAGATGGACCGTCAGTGCCGAGACCAGGACGCCGGTTTCGAGACGGAACAGCAGCCATCCGGCCGTCCGCAGCCGGTCCGCCCAGTTCGCCGACGGTGCCGTGGTGACCGGGGAGGGGCGCGCACCGGCCTCGTACCGGGCGTGCGGATGGGGCAGGACGAGCAGCCGCGCCTGTACGCCCTCCACCGCGCGCATGCCCGGTACGGCCGCCGCCGCCAGCAGCAGCGGTACCGGCAGCACCGCCATCCACAGCCACTGCGTGCCCGGGTGACGGAACATGCCCGGCTGCACGAAACCGGTGACCACCCCCACGACGGAGGCGAGCAGCAGATGCAGCCAGCGGGTGTAGGTGAGCGTCCGGCCCAGGGGGCGCAGGACGGCCCCGGCTCGGGCGACGGTCGCGAAAGTCACCCGCGCATCGTCCCACCGCAGGCCCCCGCACCCCTCCCCCGCACGGGGGAGCCGAGGCCCCCCGGCGGGGGAGGACGCGGCCGGGCGCCCGGCCCGAAGCTGCTGCCATGACCTCGATCGAAGTGCGGGACCTGACCAAGACCCACGGCACCCTCAGAGCCGTGGACCGGCTGACCTTCCGGGTGCCGCCGGGCCGGGTCACCGCGTTCCTCGGCCCGAACGGCGCGGGCAAGTCGACCACCCTGCGGGTGCTGGCCGGCCTCCAGCGCCCGACGTCCGGCAGCGCGACCTTCGACGGCCGTGCCTACCGCGAACTGCCCCGGCCGCTGCGGCGGGTCGGCATGCTGCTGGACCCCGACGCCGCCCACGGCGCCCGCCGGGCCCACGACCATCTGCTGGCCATGGCCCGGAGCAACCGGATCCCCGCCCGCCGCGTCGGAGAGGTGCTGGCGGATGCCGGAATCGCCGACGCGGCACGCAAACGGGTCCGCACCTTCTCGCTCGGTATGCGCCAGCGGCTGGGCATCGCCGCGGCGCTGCTGGGCGACCCCGGCGTCCTGGTACTGGACGAACCCACCAACGGCCTGGACCCCCAGGGCATCATCTGGATCCGCACCCTGCTGCGGCGGCTGGCCGAGCAGGGCCGCACGGTCCTGGTCTCCAGCCATCTGATGGCCGAGGTCGCCCTCGCCGCCGACCATCTGGTGGTCATGGCCCGCGGCCGCCTGCTCGCCGACCTGCCCATGGACGCCTTCGTCCGGGAGAACACCCACCGCACCGTACGGGTGCGCACCACCGAAGGCACCCGGCTGCGCGACGAACTGGCGCGGGCGGAGCTGACGGCGGTGCCCGGCGACGACGGCAGCTGGACGGTCGACGGCGCGGCGCCCGCCGACATCGGCGCGCTGGCCGCCCGGCACGGCATCCCCATCCTGGAACTGACCGAGGAGGGGCCCTCGTTGGAGGACGCCTACCTCCGCCTCACCCGCGAGGAGACGCGAGCATGAGCGCCGAGGGCACCACCCGCGCGCACCCCGTGTCCGGCGGCGGCCCCGGTGGCGCGGCGGACGGGGGCCGGTTCGCCCGGTTCGGGGCGGTGCTCCGCGCCGAGTGGACGAAGATCCGGAGCCTGCCCTCCCTCTACGGCAGCCTGGCCGCCGTCGTCCTGATGTCGGCGGGCATCACCCTCGTCGCCGCCGGCACGGACCACGTCACACACACCGAGCCGGGCTTCGACCCGCTCTTCTACGCCTTCTACGGCGTCAACTTCGGGCAGGTGGCCGCCGTCGCCTTCGGTGTCGCCGCCGTCGCGGGCGAATGGTCCGGCGGCGCCATCCGGGTCTCGCTCGTGGCCGTACCGCGCCGCGCCACGCTGTACGCGGCGAAGCTGACCGTGGTCGGCGGCCTGGCGCTCGCCGCCGGACTGCTCACCGGCCTGGTCTGCTTCTTCGGCGGGGAGGCGTTCCTCGGACGCCACGGCGTCGGACTCGGCGCCCCCGGGGCCCTGCCGGCGGTCCTCGGCTGCGGCCTCTACCTGGCCCTGCTCACCCTGCTGGCCGCGGGCGTCGCCGCCCTGCTGCGCAGCCCGGTCGGCGCGCTGAGCCTCCTCGTACCGCTGGTCGTCTCCGTCTCCCCGCTGCTCGGCTCGATCGACGCCACGAAGGACCTGGCGCAGTTCCTGCCCGACCGGGCCGGCCAGCAGATCCTCCACACCGTCCCCCAGGGCGCGCTGACCGGCTGGACCGGTCTGGCGACGATGACCGCCTGGGCCGCGGTGACGGTCTGGGCAGGCGGGCGGGCGCTGGCGCGCCGGGACGAGTGAACGCCGGTGGCCCGGACGGCGTTCGGGCCGGGGGCGGACGGCGTCCGGTGCGCGGTGCCCTCCGGTAGCCGCCCGGCGGGTAGCCGGGGCCGCGGCGCGCGGTGCCGCGCCCGGAGCCTGACCGCCCGCCGGGCCGGGGCCGGGCGGCCGGGGCCGTATCGGGGGACGGCCCCGGCCGCACTCGCCCACCTCGGCGGGCTGGGGCCGCGCCGCTGCACCGGACGGGGCCGTGGTCGTACGCCACCCGGTCGGTCCGGGCAGCGCCGTCTCCGTCCGCGTCGTTCCTGTCCGCCCGGTTCGTGTCCCGCGTGGGCCGGGGTCCCGAGCCTCCCGGGGCCCGCGGGCCCTGCCCCGCGTCAGCCGGGTGCCACCCCGCCCGCCTCCCGCCCGGCCCGCGCCCCGCCTCCGGCCCGTCGGCACTCCCTCAGGGCAGCAGCCCCGCCCGCCGCGCAGCGATCACCGCCTGCATCCGCGAATGCGCCCCCAGCTTCCGCATGGACGACGCCAGATAGCCCTTCACCGTCTCCGGCCGCAGCCCCAGCCGCTGCGCCGCCTCCGCATTCGTCGCCCCGGACGCCACACACGCCAGTACGTCCACCTCGCGCGGCGCCAGCGCGGGAGCCCCCTCGGACCCGCCGGCCCCGCCGGACCGCCCCGAAGAGGCCGCCGCGAGCCGGCCGCACGCCGCCAGCATCTCCCGCCGCAGCACCGGATCGGCGATCCGCTGCGCCAGCGCCCGCAGTGCGCCGTGCGCCTCCCGCACCTCCTCCCACATCGCCGGATCGGCGGCGGTCGGCTGCCGGGCCACCGACAGCAGCCGCGCCGCCTCGTCCTGCAACAGCAGCGCCTGCTCCAGCTCCCGCGCCGCCTCCATCGCCGCCGTCAGCGGCCGGTCGCCCAGCCGCAGCGGCCGGCGCAGCGCCCCGTACAGCACCCCGCGCACCCGGCGCCGGACGATCACCGGCACCGCGAGCACCGACCGCAGCCCCTCCGCGCCCACCGCCGCGTCGTACTCGTGGCTGATCGCCGGCGAGGAGTGGTAATCGGCCACCGCGAACGGCCGGGACTGCGCCGCGGCCTTCCCGCCCAGGCCGTTGCCGTGGTGGATGTGCAGCCCGCGCAGCGCCGCGGACGCCGTACCGGACAGCTCGTTGATGCGATAGCGGCCGGTACCGGCCAGCAGCCCGCCGAACGCCACCGGCAGACCGCTGGCCCGCCGCAGCCGCGACAGCGCCGCCCGTACGTCCGCGGAATCGTTCGACCCCGACTCGCCCTGCACGCCGAAACCTCCGCTTCCCCCCGTTCGGGGGTGGTGAGACCTGCGTCACTGATTACACGATGGCGGGCAGCGGTGCGGCAACGAGGAGGACACATGAGGGACACGGAAACCGGTGCGGCGGGGCGCGCACCGGCCGCCACCGAGGAGTTCCGGGCGGCGCGGGATCTGCTGCTCCGGCACCGGGAGGACTACGACGCGGCCCGCGCGGCCTTCCGCTGGCCCCGCCCCGGGCGCTTCAACTGGGCGCTCGACTGGTTCGACGTCATCGCCCGCGGCAACGACCGGACCGCGCTGCACATCGTCGAGGAGGACGGCACCGAGACCCGCCTCACCTTCGCGGACCTGCGCCGCCGCTCCGACCAGGTCGCCAACTGGCTTTCCGGCAACGGGGTACGCCCCGGCGACCGGCTCATTGTGATGCTCGGGAACCAGGCCGAACTGTGGGAGACCGCGCTCGCCGCGATGAAGCTGCGCGCCGTCGTCATCCCCGCGACACCGCTGCTGGGCCCGGCCGATCTCGCCGACCGCGTCCACCGCGGCCGGGCCCGGCACGTCGTGGTGCGCGCCGCGGACACCGGCAAGTTCGCCGCCGTCCCCGGCGACTACACCCGGATCGCGGTGGGCGGCGCGGACCCCGGCTGGCTCGCGTACGAGGAGGCGTACGACGGCCCCGCCGACTACCGGCCCGACGGGCCCACCCGGGCCGACGACCCGCTGATGCTGTACTTCACCTCCGGCACCACCGCCCGGCCCAAGCTCGTCGAGCACACCCACGCCTCCTACCCCATCGGCCACCTCGCGACGATGTACTGGACCGGTCTGCGGCCCGGCGATGTGCATCTGAACATCTCCTCGCCCGGCTGGGCCAAGCACGCCTGGTCCAATCTCTTCGCGCCCTGGAACGCCGAGGCCACCGTCTTCATCCACAACTACACCCGCTTCGACGCGGCCCGGCTGATGGCCGAAATGGACCGGGCGCGCGTCACCAGCTTCTGCGCCCCGCCCACCGTGTGGCGGATGCTCATCCAGGCCGATCTGTCGGTGCTCCGGCATCCGCCGCGGGAGATCGTCGCGGCCGGGGAACCGCTCAACCCGGAGATCATCGAGCAGGTGCGGCAGAGCTGGGGCGTGACGATCCGGGACGGCTTCGGCCAGACCGAGACCGCCGTCCAGGTCGCCAACACCCCCGGCCAGCAGGTCAAACCGGGTTCCATGGGCCGGCCCACCCCCGGCTTCGAGGTCGTACTGCTGGACCCGGTCAGCGGCGCCCCGGCCGATGAGGGCGAGATCGCCCTCGACCTCGCCGCGCACCCCGTCGGCCTGATGGCCGGTTACGCGGGCGATCCGGCGCGCACCGCGGAGGCGATGGCCGGCGGTTACTACCGCACCGGCGACATCGGCGCCCGCGACAGCGATGGCTGGATCACCTATGTCGGCCGCGCCGACGACGTGTTCAAGGCGTCCGACTACAAGATCTCGCCATTCGAGCTGGAGAGCGCCCTGCTGGAGCACGAGGCGGTTGCCGAGGCCGCCGTCGTCCCGGCCCCCGACCCGCTGCGGCTGGCCGTCCCCAAGGCGTACATCGTGCTGGCGGCCGGCTGGGCGCCCGGCCCGGAGACCGCGAAGCTGCTCTTCGCGCACTCCCGGGAGGTACTGGCCCCCTACAAGCGCATCCGGCGGCTGGAGTTCGCCGAGTTGCCGAAGACCGTCTCCGGCAAGATCCGCCGCGTCGAACTGCGCGAGCGCACCGCGCACGGCGACGGCGGCGCGGAGTACCGGGAGGAGGACCACCGATGAGCCGCCCGCACACCGAGCCGGACACCGAGCCGGACACCGGGCCCGGCACGGAGCCGCGCACCGGCCCGCAGCCGGCGCTGTCGTACGCCGCCGGGGCCACCGGCCGGCCGCTGCTCGACCACACCATCGGTGCCGACCTGGCTCGTGCCATCGCCCGGTTCGGCGACCGAGAGGCGCTGGTCGAGGCGGTCGGCGGCCGCCGCTGGACGTACGCCGAACTGGGCCGGGCGGTGGACGAGGTGGCGCTCGGCCTGCTCGCCAAGGGCATCGGCAAGGGCGACCGGGTCGGCATCTGGGCGCCCAACTGCCCCGAGTGGGTGCTCGTCCAGTACGCCACCGCCCGCATCGGCGCCATCCTCGTCAACGTCAACCCCGCCTACCGCGTCCACGAGTTGGCGTACGTCCTCCGGCAGGCCGGCGTCCGGCTCCTGGTCTCGGTGACCCGGCACAGGTCCAGCGACTACCGCGGCATGATCGAACGGGTCCGGGCCGAGACCCCGGAGCTGCGCGAGGTGGTCTACGTCGGCGATCCCAGCTGGGACGGGCTGGTGGCCGCCGGCCGGGCCGTCCCGCACACCCGGCTCGCCGCGTGCGAGGCGGAGCTGTCCGCCGACGACCCGGTCAACATCCAGTACACCTCCGGCACCACCGGCTTCCCCAAGGGCGCCACCCTCTCCCACCGCAACATCCTCAACAACGGCTACTGGGTGGGCGAGACGATCGGCTACACCGAACACGACCGGGTGTGCCTGCCCGTCCCCTTCTACCACTGCTTCGGCATGGTCATGGGCAATCTCGGCGCCACCTCGCACGGTGCCTGCATCGTTATCCCGGCACCCTCCTTCGACCCGGTGGCCACCCTCCGGGCGGTCCAGGACGAGCGGTGCACCTCCCTGTACGGCGTCCCCACCATGTTCATCGCCGAACTCGACCACCCCGACTTCACCACCTACGACCTGACCTCGCTGCGCACCGGCATCATGGCGGGCTCGCCCTGCCCGGAGGAGGTGATGAAACGGGTGGTCGCCGAGATGCACATGGCCGAGGTCTCCATCTGCTACGGCATGACCGAGACCTCCCCGGTCTCCACCCAGACGCGCCGCGACGACGACCTGGCGCACCGCACCGCGACGGTCGGCCGGGTGCTGCCGCACATCGAGGTGCGGATCGTCGATCCGGTGACCGGCGCGACGGTGCCGCGCGGCGAACCGGGGGAGCTGTGCACCCGCGGCTACAGCGTGATGCTCGGCTACTGGCAGGAACCGGCCCGCACCGCCGAGGCCATCGACGCCGACCGGTGGATGCACACCGGCGATCTGGCGGTGATGGACGACGACGGTTATGTGCGGATCGTCGGCCGCATCAAGGACATGATCATCAGGGGCGGCGAGAACGTCTATCCGCGCGAGATCGAGGAGTTCCTCTACTCCCACCCCAAGATCGCCGACGTCCAGGTCGTCGGCGTCCCGGACCCGAAGTACGGCGAGGAGATCGCCGCCTGCGTCATCCTCCGTGATCCCCAAGTGCGGCTGACCCAGGAGGAGTTGGCCGAGTACTGCCGCTCCCGGCTCGCCCACTTCAAGGTGCCGCGCCATCTGGAGATCCTCGACTCCTTCCCGATGACGGTCAGCGGCAAGGTCCGCAAGGTCGAACTGCGCGAGCGGCTGGCGAAGGAGCGGGGCGGGGCCGGGGCCCGGGACGCGGTGCCGCCCGCGCCGGCCGGCGCCTGACCACGGGGCGGGGCGCCTTCCACGCCGACCGATCTACATTTCCCGGGAATATCACACGAAAGGATTGTTTCCGCGTTCATTTCCCCCTTGGCCGTGCCGCCTTCGCCATGCTCCTCTTCGGCCGGACCCTCCGGCCGAGTTCGCCAAGTCCTTTCAGGAGAAGCCATGTCGGCATTCAAGCGGAACCTGGTGGCCGCGACCACCGCCCTCGTGGGGACGGCGCTGGTCTGCGCCCTGTCGGGTCCGGCCGCTTCGGCCGAGCCCGTGCCGGACCGGCCCGCGGCGGCCCACGCGGCCTCGGTGGGGCGGCTGAGCCTGCGGCTGGCATCGGACCCGGGCCAGGTCGCCAACGTCCGCGGCGGCGGGAGCGAGAACGGCACCCCGGTCGTCCAGTGGCCCTGGACCGGCGGCAAGAACGAGCGCTGGGAGGCCACCGCGGTCGCCGACGGCTACTACCGGCTCGCCTCCCGGGAGAGCGGCAAGTGCCTGAACGTCCGGGGCGGCGGGCGCGAGAACGGCGCACCGGTCATCCAGTACACCTGCGACAGCGGCGCCAACGAACAGTGGCGGTTCGTACCCAAGGGCATCGGATACCAGGTCGTCGTCAGGTCCAGCGGCAAGTGTCTGAACGTCGAAGGGGGCGTCGGCAAGGGGAACGCGCTGATCCAGTACTCCTGCTCCGCCCACGGCACCGCCAACGACGTCTGGCTGCCCGTGTGGGAACCGGTGTCCTGACCCGGGTACCACCCCTCCCGGCCGCCCTGCCCGCGCCCGCCGCCACGGTCCCGGCAGCGCGCGGCCGGGACCGCACCGCCCCGACCGGCCCCGCCCTCCACTGAGGGCGGGGCCGGTCAGCGCTGTCCCGGCCAGTCGAGGAGAAGGCGCTGGGTACGCGGGAGAGCGGCGACGATGAGGTCGTAGGAGTCCTCGATCAGGTCGAGGACCAGCCGGTCGGGCAGCCCGCCGTCGAGCGAGACGGTGTTCCAGTGCCGCTTGTTGAGGTGGTAGCCGGGCCGGACCTCCGGGTGCGCCGCGCGCAGCCGCTCGGCCAGCTCCGGTTCGCATTTGAGGCTCACGGTCAGCGGCCGGGCCGTCAGCGTGGTCAGCGCGAAGATCTTGCCGCCGACCTTGAAGGTGGACACGTCCGGGTTCCGGGAGAAGGGGAACTCCTCGGTCGCGCCGTTGAAGTCCAGACAGGCGGACCGGAGGGCGTTCGCGTCGATCATGGTCACAGTATGGCGCGCCCTCCCGCGGACCTTACGGCTCGTCAGCAGCGGAACGGCTCCTCGCCGGGCACGCGCCCGCGAAGAGCCGTTCCACCGGGGAACGCCGGCCTCAGCGCGCGGACTCCGGCGCCGCCGGACCCGGCTCCGGGGCCGCCCCCGCCGCGGCCCGTCGCATGCACACCCGGGGCCAGCGGTCCAGGCCGAGCGCCGCCTCATGGGCGCGGATGGCCCGCAGCCCCGGGGTCAGCTCCGTATCGGCCAGGACGCGGAACCCGATCCGGGCGTAGTACGGGGCGTTCCACGGGACCTCGGCGAAGGTGGTCAGGGTCAGCGGGTACGGCCCGGCGGCCCGCTCCGCCCGGTCGATCAGCGCCCGGCCGAGGCCGCGCCGCGCATGGTCCGGGCGCACCGACACCTGCTCGATATGGGTACAGCCGTCGACCGGCTCCCACATCACATAGGCGGCCGGCCGGCCCTCGGCGCCGCCCTCGCCCGGCTCGTCATGGGCGACCAGCAGCCGGCCCGCCCGCTGGTACTCCGTGAGTTGCGCCGTCGTCGGCGGCTCGTCGTCCGCGATCTGCGGCATTCCCAGGGCGCGGAACGGCTCTCCGGCGGCCCGTTCGAGGTCACGCAGCGCGGGCAGGTCTTCGGGCGTGGCGATACGGATGATCATCCGGACAGTGTCGCCGTTTCCGCCGGGTGCGGCGACCGGGTTTCGACGGCCGCGGGGTCGCCGTGCCGCAGCAGCGAGCGGTAGCGGCCGGTCTCGGCGGCCAGCTCCGTGTCGGTGAGGCGATGGGCACGGTGGACGACGAACGGCTCCGCGTACCGCATGCCCGTCACATACGCCGTCGCGTCGAACGGCCGCAGGAGATCCCGTACCGGGAAGCGGTTGAACCCGTCGGGGCGGTAGTACTCCTCGGCGCCCCCGGCCGTCGTCGCCACCTGGAGGACCTTGCCGCGCAGCGCGGTGCCGCCCGGACCGTGGGCGAAACGGTACGCGAGGACCTCGTCCAGCCACGCCTTGAGCAGCGGGGGAGCGGAGTACCAGTAGAACGGGAACTGCAACACGATCCGGTCGTGGGCGAGGAGCAGCCGCTGCTCGTGCGCGACATCGACCCGCAGGCCGGGGTAGGCGGCGTAGAGGTCGTGGACGGTGACGTTGGCCTCGGCGCGGGCGGCGTCGGCGAGCGCCGCGTTCGCACGGGAGGCGGCGAGGTCGGGGTGGGCCAGAACTATCAGGGTGGTCACGGCAGTCGGTCTCCGTACGGGGAGGCCGGGCGCAGACCACCGGTCCGGTGGGGCGAGGTGAGGGCGTCGAGGCGGTGGCGGGCGGCGTCGCCGCGGTGCTCCCCTTGCGGGGCGACGGCGCCCGTCGCGCCGATCACAGTGATCTTCATGGGGGTGATCATGCCGTGTCGCAATCTGCTCCCTCAGCCGGACCCGGCTGGGGGAACGCCCCCCCATCAGGTGCGGACGGTGCCTGGCACCCCGCACGCCGAGGCTGGGAGTCCCCGCCCGCCGGACGCCGGGGCCGGGAGTCCGCCCGCCGTGGCTCGCCTACCGCCGCCGGTCGGTGACACCTCCTCCGCTCCCGGACCGGCACTCCGACCGCTCCCGCGCGGTGGCCGCGGCCCGGTCCCGGGCTGCGGCCGGGGCGGTGTCACCGGCCCGTCGCGCCGTACCGGATCAGCTCGTCGGCCGGGTCGTTGACCGGCTGTGGGGTGCCCGTGAGGTCCATGACGAACAGTGGGATGTACAGCTCGTCGGCGCGCGAGCGGGCGTCCCGGGCATAGCCCGCCAGGGAGAAGAAGACCGCTGTCGCCGAGTCGTTGAGGCCGTTGAGCCAGACGCACTCGATCTCGCGCAGGGCCGTGGACCGGGTCGTCGGATCGACCTGCGCCACCACACCGCGGCCGCGCAGGTCCACGCCGGAGGCGGTCCGCTCCTGGGTCCGGGCGACATCCGTGTAGCCCAGCCACTTCAGGTACTGCGCGGCGGCGGTGACGCAGTCCCGGGCGGTACGGATGGTGACCGGCCGGAACGCGGGCCGCGCCACGGCGGGCACGGTGCCCGGGGCGGTCGCGGGCAGCGGCTCGGCCGCGGTGCGCAGCGGGCCTGCGGACGGGAAGTTCGGCGGCGGCGGGACGGGTGCGGGCAGGACGGGAATGCGGACCACCGTCCCGCACACACAGCCGGATTCGGGCGCCGGCCAGTCGTCCTGGCGCCCGCAGCTGTCACAGCGCACCTCCACCCAGGAGCCCTGCCAGGTGCGGTGCACTATCTCGACGGGCAGTCCGCCGGGCAGCACGGGCAGGGTCAGCGGGGCGCCGCACGCACACGGGAAGGTGGGCGGGGTGAAGGCGTTCTCGCGGCGGCACGTCGGGCACCGCACCGGCACGCTGTCGGCCATGGTCGGCTCCTGGCTGGTAGATCGGCGGACGGATCGGCTCTGCTGGCGCCTTCCATGCTCTCTCCAAACGCGGTCGGACGAGGCCGGAATGCATCGAGCGGCGCAGTACGGGCGGAGACATCCGGGGGAGCACAGCGCATCCGGGGAGAGGAGTACGGCGCACACGGGGCGCGTGGGCGGCGCACGTGGTGCCCGTACCGGGGCCGTCCACGGGGCCCGGCAGGCGCTGCCGCCGCGTACGGGCTGGGCACTCCGCAACGGGCCGGACGGTACGGATGCGCGCGACAGCCGGCCGCCGCCCGCCGGTCCGTGGTGAACCGGGGCGGCGGGGGCGGGCGTTGGGGGGTGTTCCGGGCGGCGGCCGGGCCTGGGCGCGACAGGGAAATTGTCGGCCCGGCCGCCGCCCGGAAGCGCGGGGCCCGGAAGCGCGGGGCCCGGAAGCGCGGGGCCCGGGGCCCGAGGCCCGGTGGTGCGTCCGGGCGCGTCCCCGGGCTCAGGCGCCGGCGGGGTGCCCGGAGAGGCGTTCGACGCCGCGGAGGAGGGCGGAGTGGTCGAGACCGCCGTCGCCCTGGGCGCGCAGGGCGGCGACGAGGCCCGCGACGACCGTGCCGACGGGAAGGGCGGCGCCGACCGCGCGGGCGGCGTCGGTGACGATGCCCATGTCCTTGTGGTGCAGGTCGATACGGAAGCCGGGCGCGAAGTCACGGTCGCGGAAGTTGTCCTTCTTGCGGGTCAGGACGGTGGAGCCGGCCAGACCGCCGTTCAGGACGTCGAGGGCGGCGGCGAGGTCGACGCCGGACTTCTCCAGGAAGACCACGGCCTCGGCGCAGGCTTGGATGTTGACGGCGACGATCAGCTGGTTGGCTGCCTTGACCGTCTGGCCCGCACCGTGCGGTCCGCACCGGATGACGGTCCTGCCCAGCGTCTCCAGGATCGGCCGGGCCGCGTCGAAGTCGGCCTGGGTGCCGCCGGCCATGATGGACAGGACCGCCTCGACGGCACCCGCCTCACCGCCGGAGACCGGCGCGTCCAGCACCCGGATCCCGTGCCGTCCGGCGGCCTCGGCGAGGTCGACGGAGGTCTGCGGGGTGATCGAGGACATATCGATCAGCAGTGTCCCGGGCCTGGCGTGGGCGAGGATGCCGTCGGGGCCGTAGGCGACCGCCTCGACCTGGGGGGAGGCGGGCACCATCGTGATGACCACGTCCGCGTCCCGCACCGTCTCGGCGACGGACGCGGCGGCGGTGCCGCCGGCCGCGGCCAGCCGGTCCAGTTTGGGCCGCTCCAGCGTGTAACCGGTCACGGCGTAACCGGCCTTGAGGAGATTCTCGGCCATGGGCGAACCCATGATCCCCAGTCCGATCCACCCGATCCTGGGCAGGCTGCTCATACGGACACCTCTTTCCCGCTCGATTCGACTTTCCGCCCCATCGGGACGCGTACTCCCGCGGGCGGGCGCGACGCACCCGACCCGGGCCGACGATCACGGTGGTCAGCGGGCGGCGCGCAGCGGCCGCGGCAGCCAGGCGAAGGCCGCGTCGCCGGTGGCACCGTCCGGCCGGTATTCCAGACCGGTCCAGCCGGCGTAGCCGTTCTTCCGCAGCCGGTCCAGCAGCGCGGCGAAGTCCAGCGTTCCGGTGCCCGGTGCGCCGCGGCCGGGGGTGTCGGCGATCTGGACGTGCCCGGTCCGCGCGGTATGGCGGTCGATGACCTCGGCCAGGTCCTCGCCGTTCATCGACAGGTGGTAAAGGTCCATCAGGAACCGGGCGTTGTCGAGGCCCGTCGCGGCGTTCACCGCGTCCACGACCTCCATCGCCCGCGGGGTGCTGACGATCGGACAGGCCGGGGACTCCGCCGCGTTGAGCGCCTCGATCAGCAGCGTGCCCCCGGCCGCCGCGACCGCGCGGGCCGCCAGCGTCAGATTCGAGAGCGCCAGCGCGTCCTGTTCCGCCGCCGGGACCCCCGCGACCCGGTTGCCGTAGAGGGCATTGAAGGAGGTGCACCCCAGGGAGCGGGCGAAGTCCACCGCCACCGGGACGTTCGCCCGGAATCCCCGCGACAGCGCACCCGGGACGGACAGCGCTCCCCGGTCCGGGCCCGGCAGTTGCCCCGCGTAGAAGTTCAGCCCCACCAGCCGCGTCCCCGCGTCCTCCAACGCCGTGCGCAGCGAGTCGAGTTCGGCGCGCTCCGGGACCGGGGCGTCCGGCCACGGCCACCACAGCTCCACCGCGGTGAAACCCGCCGCCGCGGCCGCCGCGGGCCGCTCCCGCAGCGGGAGTTCGGTGAACAGGATCGACAGATTGACGCTGAAGCGCGTGTCCGGGAATCCCATGGGGCGCGTCACTCCTTCCGGAATATGGAATTTAGTTTCTGGTTACTGGAACCCTGCCCGGCCCGTTCGAGGGCTGTCAAGAGGGGGCGGGGCGATTTCTGGTGGCCGGGGCGGAGCGCGCGTAGGTTGAGCGCCGTGCGATTGAGACTGGAATTCACGACGGAGCCGTTCGATCTGGACGAGGCGCCCGCCCATGCGGTGGTGGGGCGGGAGGTGGTGACGGGCGCCGAGTTGGACGCCGTGGACGTCGGTCCGTTCGGCAACACGGCCGAGGGTGACGCGGACCGGGTGCTCGACGTGGTGGCCGCCCTGCTGCGCGAATCGCTGGCGGCGGGCGCCACCCGGATCTCCGTACAGGTCAATGTGATAGCGGGAGCCGACGGGGCCGCGGGGGGCGCCGTATGACCGGGCCCGTCGACCACCCGTTCGTCGAGGCGGTGAAGCCGCTGGTGGAGGCGATGGGCGGGCAGTTGGTCGCGCCGGACCTGGCGCAGGGTGACGATGTCGTCCTGGTCTGGGAGGGCGTGGACCGGGTGGCCGTGCGGCTCCCGCATCTGTCGGACTCGCTCGACCACCTCCTGGCCGAACTCCGGCGCCGGCACGGTATGCCGCTCGCCGAACTTGACCGCAAGACCAAGCAGTCGGTGGTGCGGGTTCTGGAGACCCGCGGGGCCTTCTCCGTACGGCACGGTGTGGAGATCGTCGCGAACGCCCTCGGTGTCAGCCGCTTCACCGTCTACAACTACCTGAACAGGGAGAACGCCGCCAAGGAGACCGACTGAGGCGCACCGGCCCGGGGCGCGCCCCGATCCCGCGAGCCGCCGTCCGGGTTTCCCGGGCGGCGGCTCGGGCGTTGCCGAGTTTTCAACAAAGTGTTGACGCGGTGTTGCGGGGGGTCTTAGCTGTCTCCAGCCAGCAGAGCCGTCCAGCATCAGGCCACGGAGGCTGTCTGTGTCCTCGCTCCCGCCACCGGGCCTGACCCGGTTCAACGCAGCCGACGACAACGCGGCGCAGGCCGCACTGCACCAGGTGTGTACCAGCCGGGCATGGGCCGCGCGCCTGCTCGCCCGGCGCCCGTACGCCACCACCGACGCCCTGTACGCCGCGAACGACGCCGCCGTGGCCGAACTGACCGCGGCGGACCTGGCCGAGGCGATGGCCGGGCATCCGCCCATCGGCCGGCCGGAGCCGGGCGATGCGGCCGCCGCCCGCGAACAGCGCGGTATGGCCGGCGCCTCCGCCGCACTCACGGCGGAGATGCGCCAACTGAACCTGGACTACCAGGAGAAGTTCGGCCAGGTCTTCCTGATCCGCGCCGCCGGCCGCACCGCGGAACACCTGCGGGACGCCATCCGGCACCGGATCGGCAACGCACCGGAAGAGGAACGGGAGATCGTCCGCGGCGAGCTCGCCGAGATCAACCGGCTTCGGCTGACCCGCCTGACCGAACGCGCGGAAGGAGGCACGGTATGAGCGGTACGACGGCCGCACCGGCGTCGGTGTCCACGCACATCCTGGACACCAGCGCGGGCCGCCCCGCGGCGGGCGTCGCCGTCAACCTGGCGGTGCGCTCCGGCCCCGACAGCGTCTGGATCGCGCACGCCGCGGCCACGACCGACGCGGACGGACGCTGCACGGACTTGCCGGCCCTGCCGGCGGGCACCACCCACGCACGCCTCGTCTTCGCCGTCGAGGAGTACGCCGCGGACAGCGGTGCCTTCTTCCCGGAAGTGGCGGTCACCTTCGCCGTCCGGCCGGGCGAGCATCATCACGTACCGCTGCTGCTCAACCCATTCGGCTACTCCGTATACCGAGGGAGCTAGCACCGACATGACCGTTCAGCACCGCCCGGCCCGCCCCGCGATTCTCGGCCAGAACCAGTACGGCAAGGCGGAGAACCGCGTCGTCAAGATCACCCGTGACGGCGGCACCCACCACATCAGGGACCTCAACGTCTCGGTCGCACTCTCCGGCGACCTCGAAGAGGTCCACCTCTCCGGCTCCAACGCCAACTGCCTGCCCACCGACACCACCAAGAACACCGTGTTCGCCTTCGCCAAGGAACACGGCATCGCATCGGCCGAACAGTTCGGCATCCACCTGGCCCGGCACTTCGTGACCAGCCAGGAACCGATCACCCGGGCGCGGATCCGTATAGAGGAGTACGCCTGGGAGCGGATCGCCACCGCCGCCCCCGGCGCCGACGAGGTCCGGCACTCCTTCGCCCGCAAGGGCCAGGAGACCCGCCTCACCCAGATCACCTACGACGGCGAGACCTGGGAGGTCGTCTCCGGCCTGAAGGACCTGGTCGTGCTGAACTCCACCAACTCGGAGTTCTGGGGCTATATCAAGGACAGGTACACCACCCTCCAGGAGGCGTACGACCGCATCCTCGCCACCGAGGTCTCCAGCCGCTGGCGGTTCGACTGGACCGGCGACGCGCAGCCGATGCCCGACTGGGAGCATTCCTACGAGCAGGTCAGGACGCACCTGCTGCAAGCCTTCGCGGAGACCTACAGCCTCTCCCTCCAGCAGACCCTCTACCAGATGGGTTCGCGCGTCATCGAGCACCGCCCCGAGGTCGAGGAGATCCGCTTCTCGATGCCGAACAAGCATCACTTCCTCGTGGACCTCAAGCTGTTCGGTCTGGAGAACGACACCGCCGACGGCGCCGTGTACCACGCGGCGGACCGTCCGTACGGCCTGATAGAGGCCACGGTGCTGCGCGACGGCGCCGAAGCCCGGATCCCACTGGACCTGACCACCATCTGACCGGCCCCTGACGGCCCTTACCCGGCTCGCCGTGTCACGCGTCCCTCCCCTCCCCACACCGGGGAGGGCGCGCCTCCGGATCCCGCGAGGGCCGGCGCGGGGCATCCCCCTCACCCGTCACAGAAGAAGGAAGCGCCATGGCTGCACCGGGATCCACGGACCGCGCGGTCGAGGACCACGCGGTCGCGCGGATCGTCATCGAGAACTGCGCCATCGCCACCGTCGACGCCCACGACACCGAGTACGCCACCGGCCATGTCGTCGTCGCCGGGGACGTCATCGAGTCGGTGGGCGCGGGCCGGGCCCCCGCGGACCTGGCGCACGTCGTCCGCCGGATCGACGGTACGGGGCAACTGGCCACCCCCGGCCTGGTCAACACCCACCACCACTTCTACCAGTGGCTCACCCGCGGACTCGCCACCGACCACAACCTGTTCGACTGGCTGGTCGCGCTCTACCCGACCTGGGCCCGTATCGACGCCCCGATGCTCGCCGCCGCCACCCAGGGCTCGCTCGGCATGCTGGTCAAGGGCGGCGCCACCACCGTCAGCGACCACCACTACATCTTCCCCGAGGGCGCCGGCGACCTGGTCGGCGCCGAACTGGCGGCGGTCGCCGAGATCGGTGCCCGGATCACCCTGGCCCGCGGCTCCATGGACCGCGGGGCGAAGGACGGCGGGCTGCCGCCGGACTTCGCCGTGGAGACCACCGAGGGCGCCCTGCTGGCGACCGAAGCGGCCATCGACGCCCACCACGACCGCTCCTTCGGGTCGATGGTGCACATCGCCGCGGCGCCCTGCTCGCCGTTCACCGTCTCCACCGAACTCCTGCGACAGAGCGCCGAGTTGGCCCGCCGCAAGGGGGTGCGGCTGCACACCCACGGGTCGGAGACCGTCGAGGAGGAGGCGTTCTGCCGCCGGCTCTTCGGCATGGGCCCCACCGACTACCTCGCGTCCACCGGCTGGCTGGGCGACGACGTCTGGATGGCGCACTGCGTCCATCTGCACGATTCCGATATCGACGCCTTCGCCCGCACCGGCACCGGCGTCGCGCACTGCCCGTCCTCCAACGCTCGCCTCGCCGCCGGTATCGCCCGCGTCCCCGACCTGCTCGCGGCCGGCGTCCCGGTCGGCCTCGGCGTGGACGGTACCGCCTCCAACGAGTCCGGCGAACTCCACACCGAACTGCGCAACGCCCTGCTCGTCAACCGCCTAGGCCCGCACCGCGAGGCCGCCCTCAACGCCCGCCAGGCACTGCGGCTGGGCACCTACGGGGGCGCGCAGGTCCTCGGCCGGACCGCCGAGATCGGCTCGCTGGAGGCGGGCAAGCTCGCCGATCTGGTGCTGTGGAAGCTGGACGGCCTCGGTCACTCCTCCATCGCCGACCCGGTCACCGCCCTGGTCTTCGGCGCCGCCGCCCCGGTCACGCTCTCCCTGGTGGGCGGCGTCCCGGTCGTCGAGGGCAACCGCCTGACCCGCGTCGACGAGGACACCCTCGCCCGCACCGCGCGCACCGAGGCCCGGCGGCTGGCCCGGATCGCCGCCGCGGGCTGAACTACCTTCCGGCGGTCCGCCGTTGACGTGTACCGCCCCCGAACGGGCCGGGAGGGACGGCTCCCGGCCGGGCCCGTGGATCCGAGCGGGATCCGCGGGCGCCGGACCCGGGGGCGCGGGGAGAGCACCCTTGCGCCCCCGGGCCGGTCCACCGCCGCACCGCCGCACCGCCGCTCCGCCGCGCGCCACCGGCCCGCCCGGCTGCGCACCCCCCCTCGCCCCCCTCGTCCCCCCTTCGCTCTCCCTCCTCCCTCGCACGACCTCCCGCCCCACGCACCACTCCGCACGCCCTCCGTGACAGCCTCGCCCCGCCCGTTCAAGGCGGCGCAGAAAACGACAGGAGGCCCGCAGTGGCCCCACGCCCCGGGCAGCAGCCGGAGGCCGACCGCAGGCACCCGGTCGACCGGACCCTCCCACCCGTCAAGATGGTCACCAGCGGCCTCCAGCACGTGGCCGCGATGTACGCGGGGGTGGTGGCCCCGCCGATGATCGTCGGCCCGGCCTGCGGTCTGGGCCCCGCCGAGACCGCGTTCCTGATGGGCGCCAGCCTCTTCACGGCGGGTATCGCCACTCTGCTGCAGACGCTGGGCTTCTGGAAGATCGGGGCGAAGCTCCCCTTCGTCAACGGCGTCTCGTTCGCGGGCGTCACCCCGATGGTCGCGATCGGCCAGTCGCAGAGCCCCCGCCACGCGCTGCCGGTCATCTTCGGCGCGGTGCTCGTCGCCGGTGTGCTGGGCTTCCTGTTAGCCCCCTACTTCTCCCGGCTCGTACGGTTCTTCCCGCCGGTGGTGACCGGCACCGTCATCACCCTGATCGGCCTCTCCCTGCTCCCGGTGGCCTTCAGATGGTCCCAGGGCGGCAATGAACACGCCTCCGACCACGGCTCGTTGGCGAACATCGGGACGGCCGCGCTGACCTTCGTCATCGTGCTGGTGCTGCGCCGGGTGCTGCGCGGCTTCCTCCGGCAGATCGCGATCCTGCTCGGCCTGGTCGCCGGCACGCTGATCGCGATACCCGTGGGGATCACCCGGTTCTCCGCCCTCGCCGGGGCGGAGCTCGTCGGCTTCCCGGTGCCCTTCCACTTCGGGGCGCCGCGGTTCGAACTCGCCGCCATCGTCTCGATGTGCGTGGTCATGCTGGTCTGCATGACCGAGTCGACGGCCGACATACTGGCCCTCGGCAGGATCGTCGGCCGCCCGGCGGACGAGCGCACCATCGCGGGCGGACTGCGCGCCGACACCCTGGGCACTGCGGTCAGCCCGTTCTTCAACGGCTTCGCCAACAGCGCCTTCGCCCAGAACATCGGCCTGGTCGCGATGACCGGGGTGCGCAGCCGGTTCGTCGTGGCGACCAGCGGCGGCATCCTGATCGTGCTGGGCCTGTGCCCGGTGGCCGCGTCGGTGATCTCACTGGTCCCGCTGCCGGTCCTGGGCGGCGCGGGCATCGTGCTCTTCGGCTCGGTGGCCGCCAGCGGGATCCAGACGCTGGCCTCGGCCGCGCTGGAGAAGGGCGAGAACGCGCTGATCGTGGCGGCGGCCCTCGGCATCGGCCTGATCCCGATCGCGGCACCGGACTTCTACCACGCCTTCCCGAAGGACCTGCTGGTCGTCCTGGACTCCGGTATCAGCACCGGCTGCCTGGTCGCCCTCGTCCTCAACCTCGTCTTCCACCACCTCGGCGGCCGGCGGCCGGACGGCGGGCCCGGTCCGCTGGACGCCGGGGCCGGGGGCGGCCACGAGGAGGCGGACCGCCCGCGGCGCCCCGCGGGCGGTGAGCCGGACGCCGCCGGGTTCGTGGCGGCCCCCGCGCACTGAGCGGCCGGGCACGGCAACGGCCCGCAGGGGAGCGGCACCATCCGCTCTCTTACGGGCCGTCGGGTCATGCGGGCCGCCGGGGTCAGCCGATGTGGTAGGAGTCGCCGTAGGTCTTCCAGTCCAGCGGCGGCTTCAGGTCGAGGTTGCCCTTCTTGAGGAAGAGGCGCTGCTCGGTGTCCACCCGGCCGGTGTCCTCGTGGGCCTTCTCCTGCTTCATGGCCCAGACCCGGGCGTCCAGGAAGGCGTTGAGGTACTTGACCTCGTCGCCGCCCTGGGCCGGCGTCTTGGCCGACTTCAGCGCGCGCTTGCGGATGCTGGAGAAGCTGGTCTTCTCGTCGCCGTCGCCGTGCATCACGATCGCGTCGTAGTACGCGAACTGGCCCAGGACGCCGATCCCGTCGGCCTTGCCCTGCTTGACCGCGGGGTCGAAGTAGACCCGGTCCCGCTCGTCGTTCTGGGCCTGCTGGAAGGCGGTGTCCTGGGCGGCCTTCTCCCAGTCCTTCTTGAAGTTCGGGTCCAGGCCCTTGTGGGAGTCGGAGCCGTTCACCTTGCGCAGCGCGGGGAGGTACTTGGCGAGGATGTTGTCGGGCTTGCGCTTGGTGTAGAGCTCGACGAGATCCAGCATGTCGCCGGTGCCGGAACAGAAGCCGATGATGCCGGCGGTGTAGCCGCGGCCGTCATCGATGTCGTCGATCCACTTGTACCACTTCTTCCACTCCAGCGAGGAGTTCTCCGCGCTGGAGACCAGCTGCATGGCGATCTCCTTCTTCGCGGGATCGTCGAGGCCGGTGGCGGCCCGCGCGGTGAGTGGCGCGGTGTCGGCCACGGCCTGGGAGGGCGCGGCCGGGGACGCGGTGCCGGCGACCGCCGTCGCCGGCACCGCGAGCAGGGCGAGACCGAGGGCGACCCGGGTCGCGGTCTTGGGCAGAGCTCTGCTGATCGATCGGGTGCGCATGGATGGCCTCCAAGTCGAGGTGGTCCGAGGGGGGTTCCCCAATCGTTAGGAAGCTTTCCTACCAGACTTGAAGGGTGCCGTATACCCGTCCAGCGGCACCAACCCGAGCCGCCGCGGCCGCTGTTGGCGCGACCGCGGCGTCACGGGTTCCGCTTCCGGCGCTCCCCGGCCCGCGACCGGCCGTCAGTTCCCGGCGTCCGGCTCCCAGGTGTACGGGGTCGTCGTGGCCACCGGGAGCAGACCGAGCCGGGCGAGGATCGGACGGCTGGTGTCCAGCGCATCGATCTGGACGTAGCGGAAACCGCGCTCCACGGCGAGCGTGGCGCGGGCGGCGACCAGCGCCCGGTAGAGGCCGCGGCCCCGCCAGTTGGGCAGCGTGGAGCCGCCCCACAGGGAGGCGAACTCCGTGCCGGGGTGGAAGCGGACCCAGGCGGCGCAGACCACCTCGCCCGCGAGCGACTCGGCGACCAGCACGGTGCACGGGTCGCCGCCGCCGGACACCCATCCCTCCATGGCCGGCGCCAGCCAGCTCTGGTCGCCGCCCCAGACCTCCTGCGAGAGCGCTGCGATGCGGTCGAAGTCGGCCCGGGAGGTGACCTCGTGCAGCCGTACGCCCTCCGGCAGCCGTGGCTCCGCGGCGATCTCGGCGGCCTCGCCGATGATCACCGTCTCCTGCTCACCGGGCGTGAAGCCGGCCGCCCGCAGCCGGTCGGGCAGATCGGCGGGCAGGTCGTAGCCGTAGTACTTCCACTCGACCGGCCGGCCGAGCGCGGCGAAGTGATCACGCTGGGCGGCGATGAAGGCGTCCAGCTCGGGCCCGTCGAGACCGCCCAGATCGCGGTAGAGGATCAGCCCGCCCTCCCCGGGGACGAGAATGCGCTCGACCGGGCCGACGCGCTCGGCCCCGCTCAGCTCGGGGGAGAAGGTGCGGGCACGCAGCTGCTCGTCGTACGCGGCGAGGTAGGCGGCCGCCCGTTCGGAAGTCTCATCTGTGGTCATCCGGGCACTCCACCACACCGGGCACCGCGGAGCGACTGGTTTGCGACGCGCGTCCGGCGCGTGGTGCGCCGGCTGTCCGGCGCGGCGCGCCCAGGGCTCCGTCCGCGGTCAGCCCAGCAGCGCGCGCAGCAGGTCGCGGATGTCCGGTGCCGGATCGAAATCCGCCGCGGGGAAGGAGAGTTCGTGCAGTACGACGCCGTCGAGATGGTCGAGCAGGATCCGGCCGTGCCGCTCCGGCGCCGGGGAGCCGAAGCGGCGTGCCCGCTCCGCGCTCCAGGCGAGCACCGTCTGGCGCCCCCGGGCGAGCGGGGCGCGCAGCTCGGGGCGGGCCGAGGACTCCAGGAAGAGCGCGAAGCGGGCGGCGGTGCGGGCCCGCCCGGGACCGGTGGCGTGCCGGACGAAGGCGGCCATCACCTCGGCCAGTTCACCGGGATCGGCCGGATCGGCGCCGCCCGCGAACGACTCCCAGTCGCGGTGCTCCAGGGTCTGGAGGTGATCGACGATGCCGTCGATCAGCGCCGTGCGGTTGCGGAAGTAGTTCGACGTGGTGCCCGTGGGGACGCCCGCGGCGGTGTCCACGGCCTGGTAGGTCAGCCGCCGGGAGCCCTCGGCCCCCAGCACCTCGATCGCCGCGTCCAGTACCTCGTCCCGCCGTCGTGCCACGCCGCCCGCTCCTCGTACTACGTTTACCTGCTTGACTACTACAAAAATAGTATCGCGCGGTCATGGAGTCCTCGACGGCTGTCGTCGGGGGCGGAATCGGCGGAATCGGCGCTGCCATGGTCCTGTGTGCCGGCGGCCGACGCGTCGATGCCCGTGAGCGGGTCGGCGCCCCACCGACCGCCGGTACCGCCCTCGCGCTGCGGCCCTTCGCCCTGCGGGCGCTCGACGCCCTCGACACCCTTGACACCCTCGGCGCCGGAGGGGGAAGTCGCCGTGCCGCGCGCCTGATTCGGCCGCTGGGGCGCCGGTGTGCGGGCCGTCCTCGACCGCCCGACGGAGGCCGGGGCGCTGCGGTACGTCCTGTACCACCTTGCCCCGCCGCTGCCGTCTTACCTCTCCGGCCGCACGGCGCTGATTGGCGACGCCGCGCACGCGATGCCCCCGGACCTGAGGCGCGGCGCCTGCGAAGCGCTGGTGGACGGCCTGGAGTTGGCGGCCGCCCTGCGGGCCGCGCCGGATGTGCCGCCCACCCGGCAGGTGGTGCGGATGGCGCGGAAGCCGTACGGCACAAAGGCGCGGAACACGCTGCCGCCCGCGCCGCTCGCGGTCGGCGGCCCGCCGGGGTGACCGCCGGCGCGCGGCGCGCGGGACGGTGAGCGCGGGCGCCACGGTCACCGTTTGTCGCCGAACGGCCACCTCGCGTAGTGAAATGCCGGATATGCTGCATTGGCTCTGAAGGTACGTCAATGAGCGATTCTGAGGCCATCTGCGCGCACCGGCCGCGCCACGGAGAGGGGTTCCGCGGTGAACCAGGAAGCCAACGACCCGGACGGTCGGCCCCCGGGAGCAGGCCGGTCCGCCGCCCTGGAGTCCACCGCCGACGCGCTGCTGCCAGGGGTGCGCGCGGACCTCGAACGGCTCGCGGCCATCCCCTCCATCGCCTTCCCCGGCCTCTCGCCCGAACCGGTCCTCCAGGCACGTGACCTCGTCGTCGCCCTGCTGCGGGACACCGGCGTGACCGACATCGGGGAACTGAACCTCCCCGAGACCGCCCCCGTCGTCACCGCCACCGTCCCGCCGCCCACCCCCGACGCCCCCACCGTCCTGCTCTACGCCCACTACGACGTCCAGCCGTCCGGCGACGAACACCGCTGGGCCTCACCGCCCTTCGAGCCCGCCGGCATCCCGGGCGGCGTCCGCGCCCGCGGTATCGCCGACGGCAAGGCCAATGTGATGGCCCATATCGGCGCGCTGCGGGCCTATGGCGGCCGGCCCCCGGTCGGCATCAGGATCATCTTCGAGGGGCAGGCAGAGCACGGCAGCGCCTTCGACGCCTACCCGCCCACCGACCCCGGGATGTTCGCCTGCGACGCGATGCTCATCGCGGACACGGGCAACATCCGCCCCGGCACGCCCACTCTCACCACGGCCCTGCGTGGCGCCGCCGACCTCCTCGTCGAAGTCCGCACCCTCGACGCCGCCGTGCACAGCGGCGCGTACGGCGGCGCCGCCCCCGACGCACTGCTCGCCCTCGTCACGGCGCTCGCCACCCTCCACGACGCGCACGGCGATGTCGCCGTCGCGGGCCTGCGCCGCGAACCCTGGGACGGCACCACCTTCACCGACGACGAGTTCCGGGAACTGGCCGGCATCACCGACGGCACCCCCCTGATGGGCTCCGGCGGCCTCGGCGAACGGCTGTGGAGCGGCCCGGCGATCACCGTCGTCGGCCTCGACGCCCCGCCCGTCACGTCCGCCGCCCCCGCCGTCGTGCCCCACGCCCGCGCCGCGCTCAACCTCCGCGTCCACCCCCGCCAGGACCCCCGCGAAGCGCTCACCGCCCTCGTCCGCCACCTGGAACGGCTGCGCCCCTTCGGCATCCCGCTCACCGTCACCCCCGGCGGCGTGCGCCCCGGCTACGAGGCCGCCACCGGCGGGCCCGCCTACCGCGCCGCCCGCACCGCACTGCGCCGCGCCTGGGGCACCGACCCCGTGCACACGGCGGCCGGCGGCTCGTTCCCCCTGGTCAACGGCCTGGCCGCGGCGGTGCCCGACGCCGAGATCCTGCTCTTCGGCCCCGCCGACCAGCTCTGCCAACGGCACGGCCCCGACGAGCGCGTGCTGCTGTCCGAACTGCGCGGCGCGCTGCTCGCCGAGGCGGCTTTCTTCGCCGAATACGCCGCGACGCACCGGGCCGCGACGTACCGGGCCGGAGGCACCGCATGACGGTCCCGCGGGCGCCCGAACCGCCCGCCCCGCCCGCCGCCGCCCCCGCCGAACCGCCGCCCGCGAAGCGGTTCACCTTCCCCAGCGCCGTCACCGTCCTGGCCGTCGTCACCCTCGCGGTCTGGCTGCTGGCCTTCGTCATCCCCGCCGGTACCTACACCCGCAACGGCCACGGCGCCCCCGTCCAGGGCACCTACCACCGTGCGCCGTCCGCCCAGACCTTCCCCGAGAGCCTCAACGACCTCTTCCTGTCACCCGTCAACGGCCTCTACGGCATCAAGGACGCCAGGACGGGGCAGGTCGGCCCCGGACTGAGCGGCGAACTGTACGGCAGCGCCGGGGTGTTCCTCTTCGTGCTCGCCATCGGCGCGTTCATCACCGTGGTCTTCGCCACCGGCGCCCTGGACCGCGGTATCGGCCGCCTCGCCCACCGGCTGCGCGACCGCGGCGCACTCCTGATCACCGGCGTGATGGCGGTCTTCTCCCTCCTCGGCACCGTCGAGGGCTTCGCCGAGGAGACGCTGGGCTTCTACGGGCTGATCGTGCCGCTGATGCTCGCACTCGGCTTCGACCGGCTGGTGGCCACCGGCACCATCATCCTCGGCGCCGGCATCGGCGTGCTCTGCTCCACCGTCAACCCGTTCGCCACCGGCGTCGCCTCGTCCGCCGCGGAGATCTCCCTGGGCGACGGCATCGCGCTACGGGTCGCGATGTGGCTCGTGCTGACCACGGTCACCATCGCCTATGTCGTCCGCTACGCGCGCCGGGTACGCCGGAACCCCGACCGCTCACTCTGCGGCTTCCTGCCCGGCGACCGGGAACACGCCCGGACCACGACGTCCGCCGCGGCGCCACCCGGACTGACCGGGCTGCACAAGACGGTGCTGGTGACCGTGGCGCTGGTCTTCGCCTTCATGATCTTCTCGGTGATCCCCTGGGCCGGCGCCCTCACCGGCAACACCGCGGCACCCCCGTACGGCTTCGAACTCGACTGGTCCTTCCCGCAGTTGGCGGCGTTGTTCCTGGTGGCCGCGGTGCTGGTCGGGATCATCGCGCGGATGGGCGAGCAGCGGCTCAGCGCGACGATCGTGCAGGGCGCGGCGGACTTCATCGCGCCCGCGCTGGTGATCGTGCTGGCCCGCGGCGTCACCGTCATCATGAACAACTCGAAGATCACCGACACCGTGCTGCACTCGATCGAGGGCGTGGTCTCCGGCACCCCGTCGGCGGCCTTCGGGATCATGGTGTTCCTGGTGAACCTGCCGCTGGCATTCCTGATCCCGTCGACCTCGGGCCACGCCACCCTGGCCATGCCGATCCTGGCCCCGCTCGCCGACTTCGCGGGCGTCTCCCGGGCGGTGGTGGTGACGGCCTGGCAGGCCGCCAGCGGCTGGATGAACCTCTGGGTTCCCACCACCGCCGTCATCATGGGAGGCATCTCCCTGGCGAAGGTCGGCTACGACAGATATCTGCGTTTCGTCTGGCCACTGCTGGCCCTGCTCGCCGTCCTCGTCTGCGGCTTCGTGGCGCTCGGCGCGGTACTCGGCTGACGGCCGCGTCGGGACGGCGACGTGGACGGGGTGGCCGTACCAGGACGGGGCGGCCGCGCCGCGTGGCGCCTGGCCTCAGAGGAAGGGCGTCGGCTCGCTCGCCGCCGGCCGCGGCTTGCAGGTGAAACCGAGCTGGCGCAGCGCGCGGACCATCTCGCCGGCGCTGAAATCCCGCGGGTCCTGACCGGTGACGATCCGGCCGACCTGCTTGACGGGAAAGGCGGTGGTGCCGACGACCACGGAGTCGCCGTCGATCGGCTCCGGCGTAACGGTGCTCATCTTCTGCTCCACCTCGCTCGCCTGGAGGTAGAAGAAAACGCCGGCAATGGTGACACGCATCATGCCTCAACAAGGGTGCGCAGGAATGGAGCCCGAAAGCTCACCTTCTCATGGATCCGGACACCCTCAAGGCCCCGGCCGACACGGACCGTAACCCGTCGGCGCGCCGCGCCACGGGCACAGCGGCGGGGTGCGCGGCTGACGGGTCGCCGCGCCCCCCGCCGGGGAAACCGCTTCCCCGACGCCGATCGACCCGGACTCCACCGGCCGCCACTCCACGGCCGGAGCCCCACCGTGCCGAGCACGGCGAAGGGCCCGTACCCGTTGCGGCGCGCAGGCGGTACGGGCCCTCGGGGCCGGGGTCAGTCCAGCAACTCGTACGCGGGCAGCGTCAGGAAGTCCGCGTAGTCGGCGTCGAGTGCGACCCGCAGCAGCAGATCGTGCGCCTGCTGCCACTTGCCGGCGGCGAACGCCTCGTCGCCGGCCTCGGCGCGGATACCGGTCAGGGTCTCGGCGGCGATGGCGCGTACCAGTTCCGCGGTCACCCTTTCGCCGGCGTGCGCCCCGCTGTCGAAGACGACGCCCGCGTCCACCCACTGCCAGATCTGCGAGCGCGAGATCTCGGCGGTGGCGGCGTCCTCCATCAGGCCGAAGATGGCGACGGCGCCCAGACCGCGCAGCCACGCCTCGATGTAACGGGTGCCGACCTGCACGGCGTCGACCAGGCCCTGGTAGGTGGGCTCGGCGTCCAGGGTGTCCACGGCGATCAGGTCGGCTGCCGTGACGTGCACGTCCTCGCGCAGCCGGTCCTTCTGGTGCGGCCGGTCGCCGAGGACCGCGTCGAAGGAGGCGCGGGCGACGGGGACCAGATCCGGGTGCGCGACCCAGGAGCCGTCGAAACCGTCGCCCGCCTCCCGGTCCTTGTCGCTCTTGACCTTCGCCAGCGCCCGCTCGTTGGCCTCGGGGTCGTGGCGGTTGGGGATGAACGCCGCCATCCCGCCGATCGCGTGCGCACCGCGCTTGTGGCAGGTGCGGACGAGGAGTTCGGTGTACGCCCGCATGAACGGCGCGGTCATCGTCACCGCGTTGCGGTCCGGGAGGACGAACTTGGCACCGCCGTCACGGAAGTTCTTCACGAGGGAGAAGAGGTAGTCCCAGCGGCCGGCGTTCAGCCCCGAGGCGTGCGCGCGCAGTTCGTAGAGGATCTCCTCCATCTCGTACGCGGCGGTGATCGTCTCGATCAGCACGGTGGCGCGCACGGTGCCCTGCGGGATGCCGAGATGGTCCTGGGCGAAGACGAAGACGTCGTTCCAGAGGCGGGCCTCCAGATGCGATTCGGTCTTCGGCAGATAGAAGTACGGGCCCTTGCCGAGGTCCAGCAGGCGTTGCGCGTTGTGGAAGAAGTACAGCCCGAAGTCGACCAGCGCACCGGGCACCGGCCGGCCCTCGACCCGGAGGTGACGCTCGTCCAGATGCCAGCCACGCGGCCGTACGACCACGGTGGCGAGCTCCGCGGCGGGCTTGAGCGCGTACGTCTTGCCCTCCGGTGAGGTGAAGTCGATCCGGCGCTCGTAGGCGTCGATCAGGTTGAGCTGGCCGGTGACGACGTTCTCCCACGTGGGCGCCGTGGCGTCCTCGAAGTCGGCGAGCCAGACCCGGGCGCCCGAGTTGAGGGCGTTGACGGTCATCTTGCGGTCGGTGGGACCGGTGATCTCCACCCGGCGGTCGTTGAGCGCGGCGGGCGACGCGGCGACCCGCCAGCTGTCGTCGGCGCGGAGGTGCGCGGTCTCGGGGAGAAAGTCCAGGGTGCCGGTCCTGGCGATCTCGGCGCGGCGCTCGGCGCGGCGCGCGAGCAGTGCGTCGCGGCGCGGGGTGAACCGGCGGTGGAGCTCGGTGACGAAGGCGAGCGCGGCGTCGGTGAGGATCTCGCCCTGCCGCGCGGGGGTGTTGCCGGGGCCGGCTTCGACGGTGGCCAGCGGGGACGGCGCTGGTGCGGACATGAGCTGTCACTCCATTCGGCGGCGGTGCCCGGCGGCCGCCGGGACGCCCGCACGGCACGGGGTGCCGTCGGCTCCGGAGTGCGGTCGCGGGCGCCGTCTGGGTGCAAGACGCTTCTGACCTGTGGAGAGTAGTTTCCTTATCGCGGAACTTCAATGGTTTGTTGATGTCGAGATTCCCGGAGTCGGCGGAATTGGCGGATGGATGGCGCCGGGTGCCGGCGTGGGTGTGCCGGCTCTGGCCTTGTTCGGCTGCCCCGGCCCTGCGCCGATTGTCCGGGGCCTGCGCGGGTCGTCCGGGGCCTGCGAGGTTCCGGCCCGGTCGTGGTTCTGTGCCGGTTCCGGTGGCGCCCGGCAACGGTCCCCGCCCCCGCCTCCGCCGGCGTCACTCGCCGTACTGCGCCCTCACTCCAGCCGGCGCAGGTCCTCCGGTGTGTCGATGTCGTACGCCTCGGCCACATCCCCGCACTCGACGAGCGTGATCGCCGCCGCGTGCTCCCGCAGATAGGCCCGCGCACCGCGGTCGCCCTCCGCGCTCGCGGCGATCCGCCCCCACCGGTCGGCGCCGAACAGCACCGGGTGGCCGCGGCGGCCCCCGTATGTCGCGGCCACCAGCGAGGCGCCGCCCTCGTACGCGGCCACCACCCGGGCCACCGCCGCGGCGCCGATGCCGGGCTGGTCCACCAGCGCCACCACCACCGCGTCCGCCCCCGACCTGGTCAGCGCCGCCAGCCCCACCCGCAGCGAGGACCCCATGCCCTGCGCCCAGTCGGGGTTCTCGGAGACGGTGTACGCGGAGAGCTCGGCCTGTTCGCGTACAGCCGCGGCGGCCGCGCCCAGCACGATGTGCACCTGTGCGCAGCCGCCCTCCCGCAACACCCGTGCGGCGTGCTCCACCAAGGGCCGCCCCCGGTGTTCGAGCAGCGCCTTCGGCCGGCCGCCCAGCCGCCGGCCACCGCCCGCGGCGAGCAGCAGCCCGGCGACCTTCCCCCGCCCCTCGGGCCACGCGGCCCCCGCCGTCCCCCGCGCCCCGGTGGGTTCCGTCGCCCCCGGCGTTCCTGCCGCCCCCGCCGCTCGCGCCGACCGTGGTGTGGGTGTGATGGATGCCTTGGGTGCCATGGGGGACTGCTTACCCCACAGTGTGCCGCTCCGCCCGCGCGTCGGCGTCAGGTCATGTCGCCGGGCGCCCGGGGGCGCGGAATTCTCGGCCGCAATCGGTCACGGACATGGTGTGTGCCGGTCTCGGCGAGGCGGCGTTCGGTGACGTAACGGTGTATGTGCTCCACGGTGATCTCCGAGACGTCGGAGAGGCCGTACGCGTGGCAGATGAGCTGCACGACGCTGATGCGCCGTTGGTTCGGGCCGGTGTCGGGCCCGGTGCTGGGCTCCATGGCAATCTCCGATCCAGTGATATGCCGGATATTTCCCTGGAAGGGAGAATGCTCCATTCTGTCGCGCTGTACGCATCGGATCGCACCTGCCCATGCCAACGGGTGTCAGGGGGAACGCACGTACTGACGCATGATCGGACCGTGCGGGGGAAGCGCCGCAGGACAGGCGACCAACGCCCCTCGTGGGAACCGGAATCGGCACTGAACGCGGCACTGGGAGTGGACTGAACGCGAGGCCCGGAGAGGGAGAGGAGTTGGGGCGGATGTGGAGGGATGCCCAGGTGACCGGTCCTCAGGCAGGCTCCGGTGCGGGAGTACGGGCGTGCGGATGCGTGGGTGTGCGGGTGCGGGGAGGCGGTGGCCTCGATCCGGCTCCGAGCGCCTGCGCGGCCGTCGATGCGGAGATCCGGCGCGATCGTGACGGGCGAGGGCGGAGAGCGGACGCGCCGATCAGATGTCAGCGGATACCTGTGGCCCGCCCGCGCCTCGGATTTCGCTCTCTGTGTGGCGCGATCAGCGGAGAGTGGCGTTAACTGTCCCACATTGTGAAACGGGTCAACAGCCCGGGAGGGCGCCGCCGTTGTGGTGTATGGGGAGAGGCGGGGACGAGTGGCCGGGGGTGAGCGTGATCCGCGGGTGAGGGAGCTACGCGGGGCGGTGTCCCGGATGCGCCGCCAACTGGCCGTGCTGCCCGGCGAGTTACCGGACCGGGCGGTCGCCGAGGACGAGCTGGCCGCGCTGGATGCGATGGTGTGCGCGGGTGTGCCCGAAGTTCCCCGACTGCGCCGCTCATTGCTGCTGATAGCCGGTGCGGTCGGCTCGGTCAGCGCACTGTCGCCCGCGCTGACCGAGGTCCGCGCGAGCATCGACCGCTTCGGCCGGTCGCCACGCGGACGGTGAAGGCGCCGGTTGCGTGGACGGTGAAGGTGCCGATGTGCCGCCAGTGAAGGCGACGGCGCGTGGACTGTGAAGGCGCCGGTGCGCGGGAGAGGCGCGTACGCGTGGGAGGCGCCGGTGCGCGCGGAAGGATGGACTGCGGGAGAGCGGACCGGGGCCGTGCGTGCCCCGCGCCGCCCTCCCGCGTCGGACGCCTACGCGGGCGTCTGGTTGGCGAGTGCCACCGACAGCTTCGCCGCGACGTCCTGGAGCACCGGTACGACCTTGCCCGTCGATGCCTCCGTCACCCGCCCGGTCGGTCCCGAGATGGAGATCGCCGCCGAGGTGGGGGAGTCGGGCACCGGTACCGCGAAGCAGCGGACACCGATCTCCTGCTCGTTGTCGTCCACCGCGTAGCCGAGGCGGCGGACCTCGGCGAGCTCTTCGAGGAAGACGTCCGGGTCGGTGATGGTCTTGTCGGTCGCGGCCGGCATGCCCGTACGGGCGAGCAGCGCGCGGACCTCCTCCGGCGGATGACCGGCCAGCAGCGCCTTGCCGACGCCGGTGGTGTGCGGCAGCACCCGCCGGCCGACCTCGGTGAACATCCGCACCGCATGCCGGGACGGCACCTGGGCGACGTAGACGATCTCGTCGCCGTCGAGCAGCGCCATGTTGGCGGTCTCACCGGTCTCCTCGACCAGCCGGGCCAGGAACGGCCGGGCCCAGGTGCCCAGCAGCCGCGAGGAGCTCTCGCCCAGCCGGATCAGGCGGGGGCCGAGCGCGTACCGGCGGTTGGGCTGCTGGCGGACGTAGCCGCAGGCGACGAGGGTCCGCATCAGGCGGTGGATGGTGGGGAGCGGCAGTCCGCTGCTGCCGGCGAGCTCGCTCAGGCCCACCTCGCCTCCGGCGTCCGCCATCCGCTCCAGCAGGTCGAAGGCGCGCTCAAGGGACTGGACACCGCCGCTCGCGCCTGCGGGCTTGGCTTCGGCGGCGGAGGTGCTGGCGCTGGACGGCGGCACGTCGCGTTCCTTTCGGGGCGGGTCAGGTCGGGTCTCGGCGGTCTCGGCTCCGGTGTACGGGTGCCGGGCCCGACCGGAGCAGCCTACCGGTCCCCTCCCGCCGACACGCGGCCGATCGCACACTCGTTCCCGCCGGTCAGGCCCTGTTTGTCCCGAGGGGTGAGATCACCGGCCGTGATCCGTCGAGGGTGCCATTGGTGGTAGCTACGTTCTGCTGCACGAAAACTACTGTCCATTCCGTGGAATCCTCCAAGTCGGGCCGGGGTGGGTGCCCGGCCTTTTGGCGTGCGGTGCGCGGCGCTCGGTGGCCGTCGGCTGTGGGTGGCCGGCCGCCGAATCAACGGCGGGTGACGGGTCTTGACGGGTCGATGCCCGCCGGGAACACTCGTTCAACAGATTGTTGAATCCTGTGCGGCGCGCCCGTGTGAGGTATCGCGTGCGGCACAGGGCGTCCCGTGTGCAGCGCGTACCGACCTGGAGCGAGCGAGGAGGGGCCGGGTGTCCGAGGCCGAACTGGTGCTGCGTGCCACGCGCGTCGTCACACCGCAGGGGATGCGTGCCGCGTCCGTCAGCGTCCGGGACGGGAGGATCGCGGCGGTGCTGCCGTACGACGCCCGCCCCCCGGCCGGGGCGCGGGTCGAGGACTTCGGTGACGACGTCCTGCTGCCCGGCCTCGTGGACACCCACGTACACGTCAACGACCCGGGCCGCGCCGAGTGGGAAGGCTTCCGGAGCGCGACGGGCGCGGCCGCGGCCGGCGGTATCACCACGCTCGTGGACATGCCGCTCAACAGCCTCCCGCCCACCACCACCGTCGGCCACCTCGACACCAAGCGCGCGGCCGCCCGCGGCGCGGCGCATATCGACGTCGGCTTCTGGGGCGGCGCCGTCCCCGGCAACGTCGAGGACCTGCGCCCGCTCTTCGACGCGGGCGTCTTCGGCTTCAAGTGCTTCCTCTCGCCCTCCGGCGTGGACGAGTTCCCCGAGCTCACCCCGGAACAGCTGGCCGCCGCCCTCGGCGAGATCGCCCGCTTCGACGGTCTGCTGATCGTGCACGCCGAGGACCCCGGCCACCTGGAGCGCGCCCCGCGGGCAAGCGGCCCGCACTACGCCGGCTTCCTCGCCTCCCGCCCGCGGGCCGGTGAGAACGACGCCATCGCCGGGCTGATCGCGCTCGCCGAACGGCTGGCGGCCCGCGTGCACGTCCTGCACCTCTCCTCCGGTGACGCGCTGCCGCTGATCGCCGCCGCCAAGCGGGCGGGGGTCCGGATCAGCGTCGAGACCTGCCCGCACTTCCTGACGCTGACCGCCGAGGAAGTCCCGGACGGTGCCACGGAGTTCAAATGCTGTCCGCCGATACGCGAGGCGGCCAACCAGGAGGCGCTCTGGCAGGGCCTGGCGGACGGCACCATCGACTGCGTCGTCTCCGACCACTCGCCCGCCACCGCCGACCTCAAGACCGCCGACTTCGGCACGGCCTGGGGCGGTATCTCCTCCCTCCAGCTCGGCCTGCCCGCCGTCTGGACCGCGGCCCGCCGGCGCGGCCACACCCTGGAGGACGTCGCCCGCTGGATGGCCACCGCCCCCGCCGCGCTGGTCGGCCTCGGCCAGAAGGGCGCCATCGAGCCCGGCCGGGACGCCGACTTCGCGGTCCTGGCGCCCGAGGAGACGTTCACCGTCGACCCGGCCGCGCTCCGCCACCGCAACAAGATCACCGCCTACGCCGGGAAGACCCTGCACGGCGTCGTACGGTCCACCTGGCTGCGCGGCCACCGGATCAACGACGGCACCACCCTGACCGAGCCCACCGGCCGCCTCCTGGAGCGGCCCCCCGGCCACTGACCAGCCGTCAGGGACGCCAAGACCGTCAAAGCCGCCAGCCGGTCGCCGAAGCCCACGCCTCGGCGACCTCGATGACCAGGTCCACCACCGGGTTCTTGATATCGCTGTACGCGTCGATATCGGGGACCCGGTGCGCCAGTTCCCGCTTGAACCGGGCGTACGCCGGTACCGCCTCCGGATGCGCCCGGAACCAGTCGCGGAACAGCAGCGCCAGCCGCTCGTTGGGCGACCCCACCCGGCGGACATGCAGGTTGACGTCCGGACCGGGCCCGCCGCGTCGCAGCCACAGCCGCTTGGTCCAGCGCTCCGGATCGTCCGTACGGCCCGCCGGGACGTGATCGTGCTCGTACGGTGAGCGGGTGAATCCGGCGCCCGACAGCGGTGCGTCGAAGGCCCGCGCGGCCTCCGGCAGATCCGCCACGCCGACCTGGAGATCGAAGACCGGTTTCGCGTCCAGGCCCGGTACCGCCGTACTCCCGATGTGCTCCAGCCGCAGCGCCGACGGTCCGAGCAGCGCCCCCAACTCCGTCGTCAGGCAGCGTCCTTCGGCCGCCCACCCCGGATGCGCGTCGACCACCACGGCCCGCATCGCATGGCCGCCCGACTCGGCCACCAACTCCAGAAAGGCATCGTGCAGCAGCCCGTTGGTGATCAGCACGGACCCGTCGCCCGCCAGCACCGGCGCCCCCGCGAGATCGGTCACCCGGCCGCCCGCCTCCGCCACGATCACCGGCAGCGGCGCACAGTCCTCGTAACCCATCGCGGGCCCCGCGATCACCCAGGCATCGGCGCGCCCGGTGATCACATCGACGACCCCGCCCCCGGACGGCGTCAGGAACACCCGCCGGTGCAGCGCCGTCAGCAGCGATTCCGGCCAGCCCGCGGGGTTGTGCATCCGGGTCCTGGCGCCGGTGAGCACATCCCGTTCGCCGACCCGCAACCGTCGGCCGTGCGCCGGGTCCGGTACGTCGCCGGGCAGCAGCCAGCAGCCGAGCCCGCGCCCGGCCGCCACCGTCCGGCGGCTCACCGGTACATGGATCACGCCGACCGCCGGACCGAACTCGTCCTCGTACGCGAGGTAGACGGCGAAGGACGGGTCGCCCTCGGTGAACTGCTTCGTGCCGTTGAGGGGGTCGATGATCCAGCGGCGGCCGGACATTCCCGGGCGCGGCCCGCCCTCCTCGCCGTGGACGGCGTCCGCCGGAAACGCCGCGGCCAGCTCACCGCGGACGAATGCCTCGACATCCGTGTCGACCTCGGTCACCTCGGTGCCGTCCGTCTTGCGGGCGGCGTTCCGGCCGGCCTCGGCGAAGAAGCCCGCGGCGGCCCTGCGGCCGGCCGCGGCGGCCAGCCGCACGGCGAAGTCGAACACCTTCCGGTCGGCGGGCGGGGTGGTGGAGCCGGCGGGGCTGGGGGAATGGGAGGGGCCGGAAGAGAGAGGTGCGGGGGATGGGGGAGGGGTGGCGGAGGTATCGGATGTGGTCATGGGTTCGGTCTCGGGGTTGTCGGCGAAGGCGAGTTCCCGGGCCCGCGCCGTCGACCGCGCCGAGCGCTCCGTACACCCGCTCAGTCCGTGAGGGAGTCCCAGAACATCTCCTCGTACGCCTGCAGCAGGCGGCCGTAGCGGTGCGCCGCGGCAGGCCGCGACTGGCCCGTGTCGAGGCCGTGCTGGACGGCGGCGCGGGCCTGGTCCGCAAGGTCCGGCGCCGGTTCCGCGAAGAACGTGAAGAAGGCGCGGGCGGTGTCCGGGAAGGCGTAGTGGTCGTGCGTCGCGCGGGCCACGGTGGCGCAGTAGCCGCCCCAGGCGGCGAAGTTGGCGGTGAGGGCGATCACCACATCGGCTGGTTCGGCGCCGAGCGCGAGGCGCGCCACGTACGAGGGGTACGCCTGGCAGCCGGGCCGCGGCCGGTAGGCGGCGCGGTCCCGCTCGGTCAGCCCGCAGGAGTCCGCCAGGCCGGCCAGCTGCTCCAGGGCCAGCGCCTCGCCCCTGGCGAGCAGGTCGAAGAAGTCGGCCACGGGCGGGTCGCCATCGGCCCGGCGCGCCAGGTGCTGAAAGCTGATGCGGTCGGACGCGATCACCTGTTGCTGTTCCAGGGCGAAGGTGGTGAACACGTCGCGCGGCGCCTCGCCCGCCGCGATCCGCGGGACGAGCCGGTTGGCGTCGGCGTCCGGGGCGAGGGCGCGTACGGCGTCGTCGAGGACGGCGGTCGCGGTCGGGCTCGGAGCATCGGCGGGTCGGGCCATGGTGTCGTCTCCTCCGTGTGCGGTCGCGAGGGTGGCCAGGGCCTCAGCAGAACGGCCCGGCCCTCAGGTTAGGACGCGGGGAGGGGCGTCGGTCAGCTCGCGGGAGGGGCGCGGGGGCGTGTCGTCGGGGTGGCGTCGTTCGGCCGTGCGGCGGTTCCGTGGTGTGCGGTGCGGTGCATCGGAGGGCGGAGGCCAGACGGCGGGCGGCGGAGGGCAGTTGATCACCGCTGAGACCGTCTCGGCCTACGGCGAACGAGCCGTCTTCTGGTGTGATCCGCCGGAGTCCCCTACCATCCGAGGACTGATTGAGGGCGTTGCCCCGGGGGTGTCCGGACCTGCCACGGTGCGGAGACATCCCGGGACCACACCGTCTCAGCCAACCACCGTTTGCGGTGGTCGGGCTGAGACGCGTGTCTCGGAGCGGCCACCCTTCACAGAAGGATGCCGGCCGTGCGCTCCGGACTTTCGACGCGGATCTTGCTCGTCGCCCTGGCAATCACCCTCTCCCTGCTGGTCGCCGTCATCGCCGGTGTGCTGTCGTGGGCAGCGGACGGCAGCGTGCCCCGCGCGGTGCTCTACGGCGGCGGGGCGTTCGTCGTATGGATGACCCTCTCCGTCTCCCTCTGCTCGGCTCTGGGCCTGCTCGACGAGAGTGGGGGCAGGGGCGGCGATGATACGTAGCGGAGGAGGTATCCCATGGCATGTGCGCGCGCCGTCTTCAGTAGGTTCTGCGGATGCGGCAATTCACGGACATCCAGGACCTGTCGGGGCTCGTGCGTGACGCACTGGGAGCCGGATGCCGCGTTGTCGCGGTGGACCGGTTGCGCGGGGGAAGCAAGAAGGGGGTCTACCGGGTCCGCCTTGAGGGGACCCACACGTCGAGCGTGATCGTCTACAGCTGGGCGGCGGCTGAGAACTTCTGGCCGGGCGCGCGAGAGGCCGATCCGGCTGACCCGTTCGCGCCCGCCTCCGGGCTGGTCCCGTTCCTGGCCGCGCAGCGGTGCTTGGACGACGTCGGGGCACGGGTTCCACGGGTACTCCTGGCGGATGACAGCAGGCGCCGCTATCCGGCGGACGTCGCCGTGGTCGAGGATGTCTCCGGCGGCACGCTCGAAGCCCTCCTCGCAACCGACCCTGCGCGTGCCGCGGGTGCTCTGGGTGACCTCGCCCGGATGCTTGAGGTGATGCACCGGCACCGGGCCCGGCACTACGGCAAGGTGGACCTGCTGGACCGGGGCGGTTCCGCGTCCGAGGTCCCGTGCGAGCGACGGGTCCTCGACCGCGCCCTGCGGGACCTCGATGAGGCGGCGGGGCGCGAGGACAGGATCGCGAGAGCCGACGCCGCGTTCCGCGACCGTCTGCGGGAACTGGCCGATCGCGTGAGCCCGCGCACGGAATACGGACTGATCCACGGAGAACTCGGACCCGACCACGTCCTGGTCGACGCGGACGGCCACCCCGTCCTGATCGACATCGAAGATCTGATGTACTTCGACGTCGAGTGGGAGCACGTCTTCCTCCAACTCCGCTTCGGCGAGCGGTACACCGCACTGGCCCGGCCCGGTCTCGATCCGCGGCGGCTCGACCTCTACATGCTCGCGATGCGTCTGTCGCTGGTAGCCGGTCCACTGCGTCTCCTCGACGGTGACTTCCCCGACCGGGCGAGCATGCGAGGGATCGCCGAGCACAACATGAATGAGGCACTGGCGCTTCTGCCGTTGACGTAGCCCGCGGAGGCACCGGGCAACGCGGAGCGGCGCCGCCGTACTTCTCGTCCGGCCGCCGGATACGGGCGTTCGCGGCTTTGATCCGCTGTGACGGCGAAGGTCGGAAATGCCTTGACTTTACGGGGAACCGGCGACGTTGCTGCGACGTTGCTGCGGAGACGCGGTGCGGTGGCAGGAACTCCCGGGCGGTGACGAGCATCGGCCACGCCAGGCAGGCTTCCCTGAACCAGGGAACAAGGTAGGGACCCCGAACTCGGACGAACGCATCCCCGGGCTGGCACGATGACCGGCCATGAATGATCAGGAAAACCCTGCCGCCCAGGCTCTGCGCTTGGTCACGACCCTCTTCCCGCACGCCCTGGGAGCCCTGCTGGGAGGCTCGGCCGCCCAGGGGCGGGCCACTGCGAAGAGCGATCTCGACGTGGCCGTCCTCCTGCCGGACTCGGACACCAGCCGTCGCGAGGTGATACGCCACGAGGGCCTTCTGGCCGAGCTGTTCCTGAACACCCTCGCGGACATACCGGAATTCTTCGCGTGGGACAGAGCCCGCCGTCGCGGCACGGTCCTGTTCATCTATGACCAGGGGCTGCCCTTGATGGACCCCCACGGTCATCTCTCCCGTACGTGCGATCGGGCCCGAGCGGTGCTGGCGGCCGGCCCGCCCCCGCTCACCCCGGCGGAATGGGAACGTGGACGCTACGGCCTCACCTGCTTCATGGACGACCTGATCGACACCCCGCCGGCCGATCGGTACGAACAGCTCTCCCTCGCCGACTTCACCCTGCGCGAGGCGACACACCTGCTCACCGCGCACCACAACGCCTGGACAGGCATCGGCAAGTGGCTGCCCCGCAGACTGCTGAGCGCGGACCCGGTACGGGGCAGGGCCCTGCTGGACGGCCATCAAGCGGTGGCCGAACACGCCGACCCCGCCCCGTTGGCGGCCGCCGCCGAGCACGTGCTCGACCTGCTCGGCGGGCCGCTGAGGGAAGGCCACTCGCACCGCTGGCGCCCCTGATTCGTCAAGCGGTCCGATCCGTCCGCCGTCGCCCGCAGGCCCCTGGTGTGGCCGATGATGCGCCGCTGCCAGGTGTGGATGGCATTCGAACGGTAGCCCTGGAACCCGCCGTCCTCGTGGGGCAGACTTGATCGCGACAATCATCGGGGACATGCCAGGGGGCGAGAGTGCGGGAGCGGGACAGGCGACGGCGCGGCGTGCGGATGTGTGCGGGAGTCGGAGTTGCCGTTGTGCTCACGGCGCTCGCCGGATGCGGCCGCGCCGGGGGCGATCAAGCCGGGCCGACGGCTCCGCCCAGTACTCCTGCCCGTACCGTTTCGGCTCCTGCCCCGTCCGCGGAGGCGAGTTCACCGGCTGCCACTCCGCAGAACGTGTGCCTGGGCAAGGTGCCGAGCGACCCTCAGGGCCACTACCAGGGACCGGGGCCGCACCCGGCGGACGTCATCCAGTTGGACACCCCCGACCTCGCGACGCCGGCCTATATCCACCTGCCGCCACGGTGGGCATCGCAGACCGCGAAGGCAGGCGGGTCCGTCGCCCAACTCGTCATCTGCCTGGCGCCGTTGCCCGGCCACTCCACGGCGACCACGGGCCGGTGCATGTACGCGAAACCTGGCGGATACAACATGAGCCTTCGGCTCCTCGTCGACGTGTCCTATCAGGTCACCGTCCGGACGGCGGACACCGGCCGCCAGTTGCAGAGCTTCAAGCTCAAGGGCGATGCGTCCGACAGCGAATCCTGCCCGAACCTCGCGCCGCCGGAAGGTGAGCAGATCCCCCGTATCGTCTCGGCCGGCACCCTCGTGGCCAAACTCAAGCCCCTCCTCGACGGGACGGCGAGCTGACCCGCGCACCGGTCGGGGCCAGGATTGAGGGTTCGCCATCAGGCCGGGCACAGGCAGGCGGTCCGGCCGACCCGGTCTCCTGATCGACTGTGCCGGGTGGGATAGCAAGGGCGCATGATACGAGGCGAGAAGGTCGCACTGCGGACTCGGTGGGACAGTGATGTCCCCGTTTTCCAGGCCGAGTTGTACGAGGACGTGGCGACGCGGTCGCGCGCCGGCTCCGAGCCCTGGCGGCCCCTCCCGCCGGACGCGGCGGAGTCTCCCGCCGCGGTGCCGGTGCCGTCGGACCGGCGGGCGTATTCCTCGGTGGTGGAGCTGGCGTCGCAGGAGCTGGCCGGCAACTTCGCGGGCGATGATTCGCGGCAAGGGGGGCTCAGGCGGTGTACTCACGACGCGCACGATGGGTACGGCGCCCGATTGGTGTCGCGTGCACACCTCGGGAACCGCGTCCCGGTCCGCCGCCGTTCGGTGGGAGACCAGGGCCCGAGCGTCGACGCGATCCGCGCCGGATTTCAGGACTCCGCTGCGGGCGAGGTGATCGTGCGGGTGAAGAAGATCAGGCCGTACGAGCCGGTGAGCGCGTAGTCGGCCACCGGGGCCTGTGGCGCCGAGGCGGGCCGTGACGGGAACGGGGGTTCCTGACAGAAGGCCCGTCCTGCTGCCGGTGAGAGGGGAGCGGTAGCAGTTGTCACCCATTCCTCGGCTGTGAGTGGGGTTGGCACGAAGGTCAACCCCGTTTCGCGGTTCGGAACGTCGTGGAGCGGTGATCTGTTACATCCGCCCCAACCGTGATCACTCTTGGCCGATTGTGCGAGCCGGTTCACTGGGCAGCGGCGCCCTCGGCTTGGTCCAGGTCCCGCGCGACGAGGCCCTCCATGTGACGTTGGAAGACGGTCGCGGCCTCGGGGTTCATGCGGGTCAAGGCGACCATGCCGGTGACGATGACATCGCAGATCTCGGCCTCGACGTCCTTCCAGGTGTGCGAGTGACCTTTGCGAGGGTTCTGCCCCATGGCTCCGATGACCGCCTCGGCGACCTCGCCGGCCTCCTCCTGGATCTTCAGCAGTTGCAGAAGGATGCGCTGTTCGCGAGGGAGCGTGGAGTGTTCCTCCAGGCGGCCGGCAAGGCGGGCAATCGTCTGCCAGGTATCAGTCACGTGTGTCTCGATTCTGTTTCGTACGGACGGGGTTCAAGCGCTCAGGGGGAACGTGAGCGTCATCGGGGAGTGGCCGGTCGTTTGGCTGCGTGAGGACACCGGCTGCCTACCGGTCCTTGACGGGGGCCACGATCTCAGCGAACAAGCCGCCCGCATGGGCCAGTTCGTTGTATCCACCTGCTCGATAATGCGGGCGTCACGCATAGCGAGGATTCGGCCGGCGAGACGGATGTTCTCCAGCTGGTGCGTGACGTCGATCGTCATGCGCTCGGCGGCGATGCGCTCTGTCTCAAGGAAGATCTGGCCTTCTCCGCCGGGGTCCACCCGGGGGCTCGGCTCATCCGATGAAGAAGTCCGGGGCGGGCGATTGAGCCACGCCCCGGACGTGGTCCTCGTGCCGCGGCTACCAGGCGTGCTCAGTGAGAGGACCCGTGGTCCGGAGGTAGCCGTTCAAGCCGGCCGCGGGGTATTCGATGATGTCGTCGGGCAGTTCGTGCACGGTGAACCATCCGAGGGCGCGGCACTTCTCGGGTTCCTTGTTGACCGGGTGTCCTTGCCATTCGGTGGCCTCGAAGAAGAAGCCGATTCGTTCCATTTCCGCGTCTTGCCGGTGGTGTACGACCTGGACGAGGCGCAGGTGAGCCGGGTCGGCCGTGATGCCGGTTTCCTCGTACAGTTCGCGGGCGGCGCCGACGGTCAGGGGCTCGCCTTTGTCGAGCTTGCCCGAGGGCATGTGCCACCGCCCGTGGCCGTACGGGCCGCCACGCTGTGAGAAGAGAATCTTGTCCCCGTCGCGGAGGATGACGTGTGTGTCGATGACGGGTTGTGCGGGTTCCGGGTTCATGATCCCTGGGGGTTGTCGGCTTCGGTGAGGTTGCCGACGCTATCGAGGGTCGGGGAGCGTGTCGGCGATTTCGGCCGCGAGCTCCGACGGCGTGGCATTGCTGCTGTCGAGCACCAGTACCTTCACGTTCTTGGCGGTGAGGGTGAGGGCGGTCTCGGCGTAGAGGTCGACCTCGCGGCTGGGCATGGTGGGGTCGAGGTGGAATCGGTGGCGGATTCCGCGCTCGGCTATCCGGTGGGCGATGAGGCCGGGCGACGCGGTGAGGATCACCGCCAGGTCGGGCATCAGGATGTCCGCGTTCAGGTCGAGCAGGAACTCCAGCGGCACGCCGTCGAGCCGCTGCAAGACCAGCGTCGAGGCGAGGTAGCGATCACAGATGACCGTGTCGCCGGCGTGGAGCGACGGCTTGATCTCGTGTTCGATGTGCGCGTACCGGTCCGCCGCGACCAGGCAGGCCAGAGCGTGCCCATGGATGGTGTTGGCGTTCTGGCGGGTGAAGGTGCCGAGCTCGCTGGTGGAGGGCTCCACGGTTCGGTGTACGGCGATGCCTCGGCCCCGGCGGCCGGCGGCGCCGCCGCGTCGACCACCGGGTCCTGGCCGCGCACCACCCGGGTCGGGACGTCCGAGGCGAGGGCGCGTGCGAGGCCATCGCGGGGGAGAGCTGTAAGGCCCAGGGCGTCGGAGGTCTCCGCCAGGGTGCGGCGCCGGCCGGTCCAGAACTCGCCGTAGCGGCGGTCGCGGTAGAACTCGGTGCCGTTCGGCCCGCCGTCGCGCGGGGAGCGCGGCCGGACGAACACCGTGGCGTCGTGGCCGGTGCCCGTCGGCTCCAGGACGAGGACGCTGTCCGGGGCGGCGGCGCCGCCCTCGTCCGCGGTGAGGTGGAGGAACGCGGAGTGCGGCCGGAAGGGGTAGTCGAAGTCGTTGCTCCGGACCTTCAGGCCGCCGGCCGAGATCACGATTCGCTCCCCGGGGAAGCGCGCGGACAGCAGCGCGCGACGTTTGGCCGCGTACGCCGCTCCGGGCAGTACCGGCACCGCCGGAGTCTCCTCGGCCCACCCTTGCGTGAAGCATTCCGCCAGCGTTGGCGGCACCGCGCGGTCGTGGCTCGCGCCCTCGCGCTGCTGCATGTCGTCTCGCACCACCGTGTGCTCCGTCCGTCGGGAACCCTGTGCGGCGACAGTACTATTTCACATGGTACGGAAACAGGGGGCGCTCCGCCTGTGCTCCCTGCTGGTGCGCCTCTCCCTGCCTGGTACGCCGCGACGGCGACCACCAGGTCCTCCCACATCCCACCCCGGTGGTCCTGACGACCGTCGGACGGTCGCCTCGCAGGGCGGCCTTCGCGGTGAGCAGGTCGGCGGACGGCCCGGACGGCGGCTACCGGCCCCAAGGCGAAGACCAGCTCCGCGTGGAGGAGTTCGGTCATCTCAGCACGAATCCGGGCAGGAACGCGTCGCGCGGAACGACGGTGCACCGGCATGTGCCGACCGTGTGCGCGGTGTTCGACGCTGTGCGCGTGGATGTAGGCGGGCACGTCACCCGTCACCCGTCACCCGTCACCCGTCACCTTGGCCGGGCCGTCCACGACGATCCGGAACGGTTCGCCGCCGGTGTGCCAGTCGATCGTCTCGATCGGCTGTGCCCTGGTCGTCCGCATCTCACTTCCAGGCGGGCGTTGACACCCTGTGCGCCGGTGTTATGGGGCAACTGGAAACAGTGCTGGGTCCCGGAGTATTGCTCACGACTTCACCCAGTGCAATGTTACACACCGCTGCTCGCTTCCTCGGGCGGCTTCCCCTTCGCTCCCCCCCACTGGAGATGCGATGCACTGTCGATCAATCCTGCCCAGAGTTCTGGCCGCAGGTCTGGCGGCCGGAGGGCTCGTCGTCGCCGGCCTGACGAACACTCAGGCGGCCGCGGCAACCAGCAACACGAGGCATGCCTCACCACCGGCCGTGTCGGTACCCTCCGCAGCCGTGCAGGCTGCCAAACAGCACGGGAAGGTCACGCCCACCGGACCCGAGACCGCTCAGTCCCAAGCCGCCGCCACCAGCGCCAAGCCGTTGCCCGCGAAACTTCGCGGGGCGCCGGCTGCCCTGGGTTCGGCCAAGCCGTCCAAGCCGCACCTGTCAGCACACGCGCCACTCAACGCGGCCGGTGCCGCCCGGCCTGCCGCCGTCACGTCGTGCACCACGTCGGACTTCTCGGGCCGGTCCGGCAGCGACCTGGTGTCGTACATCAAGACGGTGGACTGGAGCTCCTGCATCAACCCGCTGTTCAGCCTGACGGGTCCGGACGCGCACGCTGTGTTCAATCAGTCCCAGATGCTCGCGGTGGCGAACGGCGTCGCCGGAGCGGCAGGCTCCTACACCGGTGACGACTCCGGCGGCCTGTACGAGCTGATGTACTTCATGCGTGCCGGTTACTACGTGCAGTACGGCAACCCCCAGGACGTCGGCACGTACGACCCCTCGCTCCGCAGCGCCATCGAGAACGGGTTCAACACGCTGTTCGCCAGCAGTCACGCGAATGACGTCAGCGCGGGCAACGGCGGTGTGCTGGAGCAGGCGTTCGTCCTCACCGACAGCGCGCAGGTGCAGGCCGACTACCTGGACGTCTACGGCCGCTACCTCAACGCCTACACCAGCAGTTCGTGGGACGCCGTCCCGGAGATGGACCGGGCGCTGAACGCGATCTACACCCCGCTGTGGCGCGGCCCGTGGCTGTCGGACTTCGTCACCGCGATCACCGCGAAACCCGGTATCGCCGACACGCTCTACAACTTCACCCTCGGCCACCGCGACCTGCTCGGCGGGGTCAACGACGTCCTCGACTCGAACGCAGGCAACGACCTGGCCAACCTCATCCAGATACCGGCCCTGCAGAGCAAGATCCGCCCGCTCATCAAGGGTCTGCTGGACGGCTCGTCCATCACCGGTGCCACGGACAACCTGTGGGTGCACGTCGCCTACCGGGCTAGCGTCGGGGACCCGGACCAGTGCTCCTACTACGGCGTCTGCGACCTGACGAAGCAACTCACCGCGGCCGCGCTGCCGATCAACAACGCCTGCAGCAACTTCACCGTCATGGCGCAGGCGCTGACAGCGAAGGAGCAGTCCGACGTCTGCACGAGCCTGTCGAATGAGGTCGCGTTCTACCAGAATCAGGTCAAGACCAGCACGCCGATCCCCGGTGAGTACTTCAACCTGAAGATGGTCATCTTCGGGAGCAGGACCGACTACACGACCTACTCGTGGGCGATCTTCGGCAATGACACCAACAACGGCGGCGAGACGCTGACCGGCACGCCGACCGACCCCGACAACATCGCCTACTCCATCCTCTACCAGTGGCCGACCGACAACGGCTTCCCGGCCAACGCGTGGAACCTCAACCATGAGTTCGCGCACGTCCAGCAGTCCATCTACGACATGAAGGGCGACTTCGGCACCCAGATCACCGTCCCGGACGTCTGGTGGATAGAGGGCCAAGCGGAGTACGTCTCCTACTCCTACCGCAACCTCACCGACGACGGCGCGCTGACCGAGGCGGGCAAACACACCTACAAGCTCAGCCAGCTCTTCCAGAACACCTACGTCATCGACGACGAGACCCGCACCTACCCGTGGGGATACCTGGCCGTCCGGTACATGACCGAGAAACACCCGGACCAGATCCAGGCCATGCTGGCCAAGATGCGGACCGGGGACTACCAGGGTGCCTACGCCGTCTACAACAACATCGGCACCAGCTACGACGCCGACTTCGACGCCTGGCTCGACACCCTGGGCGGTGGCAGCGGCAACCGCACGGCCTGCGCCGACACCAACACGCAGGCGATGGGGAAGAACTGCTTCCGGTCGGACCAGTCCCGGGTCGCCGGTGACACCGACTACCTGTGGGTGTGGCTGCCGGCCGGCAACACCACTCTGAAGGTCACTACCAGCGGCGGCAGCGGCAATGCTGACCTCTACTACGACCCGACGACATGGGCCGGCCCGTCCGCCTTCACCCAGAAGTCCACCAACTCCGGCAACGCTGAGAGCATCACCGTCAACAACACCGAGGCGGGCTACCGGTACATCAGCCTGTACGCGGTGACCGACTTCAGCGGGGTCACCGTCACCACGTCGTTCTGATCCCCTCCTGAACGGCAGTGGTTGCATGACCCGGGACCGTGGCCCGGCCGACTCCGGTCGGCCGGGCCACGGCCTCGGGCTGTGCCGGTGTCGTACAAGCCCCGTACGCCTACCTCCGCGGGGCCGGGTAGTGGCGGGCTGCCCACGCCCGAAAGTGCGGTGCCCGGGCGATGAGTTCCTCGTAGGCGGCCAGGGCCGCGCCGAAGAGCGCCTCCGTGACCTCATCGGACACCCGCTCCCTGTGCCACACCAGCACATAGCGGCACCACAGCGGCGTGCCGGCCAGCGGCTTGACGACCACACCCGGGTTCGGCTTGCACGTCGCCTGGACGACGGCGATCCCCAGCCCGTCGGCGATCATCCGCTGCAACTGGTCCCGGTCACCGAGGTACTCGTGCACGGTGGCGGGTCGGAAGCCGGCCGCCTGGAAGGCGTCGTAGCAGACACCGGGCCAGCCCGCACCGTCGTCGGGTGTCAGGAACCATGCGTCCCCGGCCAGATCGAGCAGCGGCACGTCCAGTTGCCCGCTCGCCGGGTGGTCGGCGGGCAGCGCCACGAAGCTGGGCTCGGTGACGATGCCGCGGCGCGCCACGGCTTCCGAATGCCCCAACTCCCGTCCGGGGTAGTCGACTGCGACGGCGACGTCCAGCTTGTCGTCCTCGAGCAGCCCGATGATCTCGGCCGAGGAGTACACGCTGCTCACCTGCGCGGTCAGCGCCGGCAGGACGGTGCGCGCCCGCTGCAGGAGCCCCGGCAGGATGGGCGTATTCGTCGCGGCTACCCGCAGCACCCGATCAGCTCCGCGGCGGCTCGCGGTGGACCGGTGCCCGATCGCGTTCGCCAGCGCCACCACCTCGCGGGCCTGCACCACCACCTCGACCCCGAAGCGCGTCGGTGTCACCCCCGCACTGCCCCGGACGAAGAGGTCCTCGCCCATAAGCCGTTCGATGCGCTTCAGTTGACTGCTGACGGCGGGCTGCGAGCACCCCATGATGGCGGCCGTCCGGCCGAGGCTCAGCGTGTCGGCGATCGTGCACAGAATCCGCAGGTGTCGCAGTTCGATTTCCATCAGCACCCGTTCCAGGTCTCTCAGGAGTGTGCCAACTTTACGTCCGATGGTCCCGGTGGACGAGGCACTGTTCGACGCGGGCCGGCAGCACGGCCGTTACCCGATCCGCGGCATCGGGCCATCAGCCCGGTTCCAGGTCTATGGCGTGTGACATTGCACTACTACCTTCTTTCCCACACCAGTCAAGGAGCTGCAGCATGACCAACTCCGCGAGGCCCTGACACGGAGTCCACGTCGCCACGGCCCTGCCGTTCCACGACGATCTGTCGGTCGACTACGACGCCTTCGCCGAGCATGTCCGCTTCCTGGCCGCCGGCGGCTGTGACGGCGTGGCGCCCAACGGCTCGCTGGGCGAGTACCAGACGCTGACCGCCGAGGAGCGCGCCCGCGTCGTCGAGACCGCCGTCCACCGCCCCCGACGGCTTCGGCGTGATGCCGGGCGTGGCCGCGTACGGTGCCTTCGAGGCCCGCCGCTGGGCCAAGCAGGCAGCCAAGGCCGGCGCCACCTCGGTGCTGCTGCCGCCGCCCAACGCCTACCGGGCGGAGCGGGCGGCGGTCGTGGAGCACTACCGCCTGCGTGGAGAGCACCGGGGTCCGCAGCCAGTACCCTCCCTCCTCGGCGGTTCACCTCCGCCCGGGCGGAGATGCACCGCTCCGGCTGCAGCCGTGGGACCAGGTGGAGAGGAGAAGTGCTCCCAACGCGGGCGGGAGGGTAGCGCTGCCGGGCCCGGTGACGGTCCTGGGTTCCCTTGCCGCACTCACCAGGCGGGCGGCTGCAGGCCGATGTCGCTCGCCGGACGGCGCCAGCCGGGCAGGAACGGCGGCTTCGTCGGGAACAGGCGCGGGTCGCCCGTCTCCGGGGTGATGTCGTGCGGTGCCCGGTCCTCCTCCGAGCAACCGCACACGGTGCTGAGGCGCTCCCAGCGCAGCGGCTCTGCGTCCGGCTCCGCGTAGTCCGGCACGCGCCCGGTGTACTCGGCGCCTCGCCGCCGCCCCGAGGAAACCGAGCGAACACCTTGGCGATCACGTACAGGTGGTCTTCGCCGTACGACCGGATGGTGCGGTCGACCCAGTCCTGGTCCGGCATGTGGTCGGCGAGGGAGTGCCGGGCGATGCCGTCGGGGCAGTCCGTGCAGTCCGCGCAGTACGGCGTCCGCTCCTTGGCGATTGCTGGGGAGTCGGGGGAGGGGATGGTGACGGTCGTCGTCTCGCTCGGGTCTTCGCTCTCGATGCACAACTCCTCGAACCAGGACACGGGATCGTCCATCGCAGGGCTGCCGATCGCGAGCATCACTGCGTGCCCGCCCGTGAGCAGGTTGTTGGTGCCGCGCCGATCACGGGTTGATACCGCCCGCCTCGTCCACGATGAGCGGCAGGTGAGGTATATGGATGCCCTGCATCGCCACCTCGTCGTTGGCCGGCGCTGAGAAGCCGTACGTGACCACAACGTCCTGGCCGTACGCGTCGGGCATCTTGTACTGGACCGTGCCGGCAACAGCCCGGCAGGCCGGCCCGCGGCACCACCTTGCGGATGTGCGGCCAGAGCTGCCGCTGCACCTGGCGAAACCTCGTCGCTGTGGTGATGCACAAGGCGGTGCCGACCGGATGGACGTTGGTGCACCAGACGGCGGCCCGCACGGCGAGATGGGTCTTGCCGACGCCGAACCCGGCAGGAGCGGCAATGCGTTTGTGGTCGACGATCGCGTCGAGCACGGCCTCCGTACGCGGCCTGCACCGGCTGCAGATCGAGACCCTCGCCGACAACACCGCGATGATCACGGCTGCGACGAGGGCCGGATTTTCCGTCGAGGGCACTCTGCGGCGTTCCGCCTGGGTGTACGGGGCCTTCGTCGACCTGGTCGTTCTCGGCCTGCTCGCCGAGGAGTGGGCGCCGTGAGTACGGGCGGTTGAGGGCGTATGCGTGGTCGGGGACCGGTCCACCGTTGATGCGAGGGACAGCCGGCCCATGGTGGCCTGTGTTGCTCCGGGGGAGGGACGGTCCGCGCTCCGACCGCTTCAGGGGGCGGGCGGGGCGAGGTCCGGTGCCGGTGAGTGCCGGGCCCCGCCGGTGTCCGCCCACGCGGGCCGCGCACCTGCGCGCGGCCCCGGGTCAGTGCAGGATCACCTCGTTGACCTCGGGGGCCGCCGTCCCCGTGCGCCAGACCAGCCGTACGCCCTCGATGGTGCCGCCGCCCGTCGCGAGCCGGGTGTAGGCGCCGGACAGGGTGCCGAGCGTGCGCCAGGTGCCGGCCGTACGGACCTGGACCCGGGCGGCTTTCGGCGGCGCGCCCTGCGGGCGGAGTACCACCACGGACCGCGCGGTGCGGGGTGTGGCCGGGGTGAACTCCAGTGACTCGCCGGACTGCGCCGCCCGCGCCGCGCGGTAGGCGGCCGTCGGGTCGCCGTCCGCCGCCGCCCCGAGCGCGCTGCCCGCAGCCGCGGGCGGGCCGCCGGTCACCGTGTCCGACCCGGCGACCGTGAACTCCCGTACCGCCAGCCAGTTGTCCTGGGACTGCGTGGCGCGGGCCCGCACATACCGGGCTCCGGCGTCGGCCGGCGGATCGACCGTGATCTCCGCCGTGTCGTCGAAGGCGGCCAGTTGCCGCCAGTGCGTGGCGTCCGCGGAGTATTCGAGAACGCCGTGGTGGAGATAGTCGTCCGGGCTGCCGCTCTTGCCCATCGCGAGGGTGATCCGGCCCAGCGGACGCTCGGTGTGCAGATCCAGCGCGACATAGGAACCGGCCTTCGGGGCGGCGCCGCTCCAGAAGTAGCTGGCGTCGTCGCCGTCGGTCATCCGGGAGACGGTGTTGTCCTGGTAGGCGGCGAGATCGGTCGAGGCCGTGGGGCGGCCGGTCACCCCGAGCGCCGCGTCATGCGCCGCGAGCGCGCCCTCGATGAAGGTGTCCAGCACTCCGTCGGCGACCCGCACCGGGACCTTCTTGCCGTTCAGATCGACATAGACGAAGGACCTGGCGGTCCGCACCAACTCGGGTATGCGCTGGCGCAGCTGCCACGCCTTCGCGTCGTCGCCCGCCCGGGTCGCCTCGATCAGCTTCAGCGCCGTACGCGCCGCGGTGCCCCAGGCGTGCGTCGCGTCCAGCCAGGGCTCGCTGTCCTGGACGAAGCCCCGGTCGGTGAGCCGGTCGCGCAGCACCGCCGGCGCGTCCTGGACGGTGCGCAGCGCCGCGTCCAGCCGCCGCGCGTCGCCGTCCTTGCCGAACGCGTCGACGGCGGCGGCCAGTTCAGGCGACTGCCGGGGGTTGAGGACCGAGTAGTAGTTGGCGTCCGCGAAGGCCCGGAGCGCCCGCGCGGTGCGGGCGTCGCCGCCGGCCAGTTCGTCGATCGCCGCGCCCCAGGAGGCGCGCGCGTCGTAAGCCTGGTCGTTCCAGGCGTAGTCGGCGACCGTGTGCAGCGCGATCTTGGACGCGGCGGGCTGGATCATCGGGTTCGCGGTGATCCCCGCCAGTTGTCCGGGCAGCCCCTTCTCCCGCCCGTTGAACGGGCCGAGCAGCAGCCGGTCGGTCGCGTAGTCGTTGACCGGGTAGTTGTCCCAGGTGAGGATCGGATGCCCGAAGACCTCCCGGGCCCGCTGCGCCTCGGCGACGGACATCGTCGGCGCGACCACACCCACACCCGTCCACTCCACCAGCACGTTCTTGTCCAGCTGCGTTGACAGCGCCTGCTTGTACGGCGATGGCTGCACGTCGTAGTACTCGGTCGGCACGGTCTGGAGCGGCTCGGCGCCCGGGTGCTTGGCGATGAACTCCTGGTTGACGCGGTTGAGCAGGTGCGCCTGTGCGGTACCGGCCGCCCCGCCGCCGGTCCCGAACCGGTCCTTGTCCGCGGTGCAGTTCCAGTTCGTGTAGCTGATGTCGTCCAGCGGCACCGCGAAGGTCCGGACGCCGATGTCCCACAGCGTCTGGAACTTCGCCGTCAGCGCGGCGACGTCCGCATCGGAGCTGTAGCAGACGGACAGGCCGGGGGAGAGGGCGTAGGTGAACTCCACATGGCGGGCCCGCGCCCGGTCCACCAGCTCCTTCAACTGGGCGAGCCGGTCCGCGGGGTAGGCGTCGCGCCACTTCGCCCGCAGATACGCATCGTCCTTGGGCGAGTAGACGTAGATGTTCATCTTGTGCTCGCCGTAGAAGTCGAGCTGGTCCAGGCGGGCCTGGTGCGACCAGGGGGTGCCGTAGAAGCCCTCGATGACGCCGCGCAGCGGGGTGGCGGGCCAGTCCCGTACGGCGGTGCCCTGGATACGGGCACCGGGCCGGTCGCGGTGCGGCAGCAGTTGCCGCAGCGACTGGGCGGCGTAGTACGTGCCGGTGGCGTCCTTGCCGGCCAGCGCGATCCGGCCATCGCCGACGGCCAGCGCGTAGCCCTCCGCGGGCAGTCCGTCGGTGCCGCGCGCGCCCAGCCGCTTCAGCTCCCGGGCCGCGCCCGAGCCGTCCACGTAGACGGTCAGCTGCCGGCCGGCGGCGGCCCGCGCGGACCGGACGATCCGCTCGGCGCCCGCCGCCTTGAGGGACTTCTCGACGAGCGCCAGGGCGGGCGCGTCGGCCTTGGGGTCCGCGACGACGGTGACGGACGGAGTGACGGTGACCCGGTCGGACCGGGCCTGGACGGACCGGGGGGTGGGGGAGAGCGGGGTGGCGGCCGCCGGTCTGTCCGGGGCGCGGGCGGGGCCCGCGGTCGCGGCGGCGGCCGGCGGCCCCGCCAGGGGGATCGCGGCCAGGGCCAGGGCGAACGCGGTGGCCGCCGCGGTACGCGTACGGTGCATCCTTCGGTCCTCCTCGGTACAGCGAGGTTCAGGGACAGCTGTGCTGGGTGCGCAGTGATCTCTGGAGAGCTGTGTGGAGCGAGTGGAAGTGCGGAAGAAGGCTGCACCCCGTGGCCGCGGCGGGGCAATGGACTTTCCCATCGGGGGGATGGACGTTGCCGAGACGGTTCGGCGGGTGTCCGGTTCATCCGGGAATGGGGGTGGCGGGGGCTGCGGTTCGCCCGGTGGTGGGGTGTACGGGGGCTACGGGTGGGCTGTCGACGGTCCCGCCGGAGGGGAGTCCTTGCGGTGGCGGTAAGCCCGTACCGGGGCCCTGAGATGGCGACGGGGCGGCGCGCGGGTCTTGTTCCGCGGGGCGCCGCCCCTGCCCGTCAGCGGGACTTGGCGACGACCACCAGCAGGCTCATGAAGGCCAGCAGCACATGGGTGGCGATGACGTAGATGAACACCCGCACATACAGTCCGCGGGGTGGCTTGTTCTCGACGTACACCCGGGCGGGCGCCGCGTCGGCGAGCGGCTCCGCGGGCGGGGGCGTGGTCTCCGGGGACGTCTGGGGGGACGAGGGAGTGGTCTGGTCAGGCACGGTGTACGGTCCTTCCCTTCCGGAACGGTGCGGCACGGGTGGGGGCACGGAGATCGTCCGCGCCCCCGGCATCACAGGCCGCGGCGCGGCGCGGCGTCACCCAGGCACAGCTCGGCGGTGCCGCTCTGCATCAGGGTGTGCACGAACAAGAGGTCTGTCCCGCCCGGCGAGGCGGCGGCGATACGGTGCGGGGTCAGCGAGTCGAAGTGCGCCGCGTCCCCCGGATCCAGCAGATGAACGGCCTCTCCGAGGGTCAGCCGCAGCTGCCCGTTGAGGACGTAGAGCCACTCCTCGCCCGGGTGCACCCGCACCAGGTCGCCCTGCGCACGCTGCGGTACGTGCAGCCGCAGCGCCTGCATCGCCCGCCCGGCGGCACCCACCGTCCAGTAGGTCCAGCCGCCGGCGCCCGACGGCTCGGTGCGGTTCGCCCGCAGGATCGGGTCGCGCTCGGGCGCGGTCTCGCCCAGCAGGTCGGATACCGTGGTTCCGTACGTACGGGCCAGCGCCAGCAGCATCGGCAGCGACGGCTGGCGGCGGTTGGTCTCCAGCCGGGACAGATGGGCGGGCGACAGCCCGACCCGTCGGGCCGCCGCCTCCAGGGTCAGCCCACTGTGACGCCGCAGGTCACGCAGGCGGGGTGCGACGGTGGACAGGTCCTCGGGCGGGATGCCGGGGGGCTCGTCAAGGAGCTCGGTCATGCTCCCGGTATAACGAGACTTCGCCTCTGAGGCAAAAAACTTGCCTCAGAGGCAAACCGCTCGGCCCGGTTCGCGACACGCAAAATTGTCCACTATGCCCGATGGGTGTCCGTCGCGGGAAGGTGTCGGGGGCGCGGGTTGGGTGACCGACGGGCGAGCGCCGGTGGGCCAACTGGGGTGACCTTGTGAACTCCCGGGAAACATCCGCCCGTTGGGATTGACAGGCTCATGTCTACGCGCGTCATCCTGTGGGGCATGAGAATCCCCCCACGCATCACCAGGATCGGCGCCGCGGGCGCCCTCGCGTCGGCCCTTCTCCTCGGCGGGACCGCGGTCACCGCCGCGCCGGCCGCCGCGGTGACCCACCCCGCCACCGCGTACGCCACCACGGCGCACGCCCCGGCCGCGCACCTCAAGTCCGTCGGCGACATCTGCTACTCCGACCTGCCCTCCCAGGCGCACGACACCCTGAAGTTGATCGACAAGGGTGGCCCCTTCCCGTATCCGAAGGACGGCACGGTCTTCGACAACCGGGAGGGCATCCTCCCGTCCCAGAAGTCCGGCTACTACCACGAGTACACCGTCGTCACGCCGGGCTCGCCCAACCGCGGTGCCCGCCGCATCGTGGCCGGTAAGCAGACGGAAGAGGACTACTACACCTCTGACCACTACGAGTCGTTCGACCTCGTCGACCGCGGCTGCTGACGCGGCGGTCGGGAACAGCGGCGGCCGGGGTGCTCGGGCACCCCGGCCGCCGCCGCGCCGTGCTCCCGTCCGCCGCGCCGCCTCCGGCGCCCGGTCCCTGTTCCCCTCGGTCCCTGTTCCCCCGGCCCCCGTCGCCCGGCTCGCGCCGCCCGGCTTCGGGGACCGCCGGATTCTGCCGGGCGGGGGCGCGATTCCGGTCGACGGGGGGCGCAGTTCTTGCCGGAGGGGGAGCGCCGGGCGTACCCCCGCGGGAGGATTATCAGTGGCTCCCGGTAGCGTTTCGGTGGAAACGAGGAGTGGGCGGGCATCGACGGCAAAGTCACCATGCGGTGGTCAGCCCCGTCGGCGCGCCTCTGGGAGCGCTGGTCCGCCGTGGTCGCGGCGAGGCGGCATCGAGCGTTGGAGACAAGGAAGGGCGGCGAACTGCCGTGTATCGCTGGGAGATCACCCGGGCCGCACTGGCGCAGCGTGTTTTCGCCATCGTCCGCAGCGAGACCTACGACGAGGCGAGCGCCACGGCGGACACCCTGCTGTCGGCCGGTATCACCAGCCTGGAGATATCCCTGACCACCCCGTTCGCGCTGGAGGCGGTCACCACCCTCACCCGCGAGCTGGGCGATGACGCGGTCATCGGCGCGGGCACGGTCCTTGACGCCGCGTCGGCCCGGATGGCCGTGGACGCCGGCGCCCGCTTCCTGGTCTCGCCGAGCCTGGACGCCGAGGTCATCCGCACCGGCCACCGCTACGGCGTCCCGGTCTTTCCCGGAGTGGCGACGCCGACGGAAATGGTCCGCGCCCTGGAGCTGGGCGCCGACGCGCTCAAGCTGTTCCCCGCCTCCGCGCACCAGCCGTCCTGGATCAAGGATGTCCGCGCCGCCCTGCCGCAGGCGCCGCTGCTGCCGACGGGCGGGGTGACGATCGAGAGCGCGCCGGAGTGGATCGCCGCGGGCGCCGTCGCCGTCGGGATGGGCTCGGCCCTCTCGGAGGGCGACCGCGACACGGTCGCCAAGCGCGCCGCCGACCTCCTCGCCCGCCTCGCCGACGCGGCACCCGACCACCTGGCCCCGGACGGCACGACGGACCCGTACGGGGTCTGAGGGGTTCCGGACGGCGGTCGGGCGGATTTACCGGGCGGATCCATAGGGCGCGCTGGGCGGACCTGTATAGCGGCGGGGCGGTTCCGTACGGCGGTTGAGCGGACCTGTACGGCGGTCGGGCGGCCTCGCGCGGCGGCCGAGCGGTTCCGTACAACGACGGTGGCCCGTACGACAGCCGGGCGGCCCCGCACGCGCGGCGCGGCCGTCGCCCTCGGCACGTGCAGCATGTCCATCGGCGCCGGCCTGGGTCCGCGACTGGCCGGCGCCCTGACCGGGCAGGGCCTCGCCGCCATCCTGCGCGTGCGGGCCGCCGGGCTTGTCCTGGACGCCGCCCCGGCACCGCAGCCCCCGCGTCACCGGAACCCCGGGTAACCGGGCCCTGCGTATGTCGGCCCGGCGCACCGTGGTGCGCCGGGCCGACATGCAGATGGCCGTGCCGGGGGGCTTACCGCTCCGGAGCGGCCTCCTGGTGGTGGGTGGCGTGGAGGCTGCCGAGCAGTGAGAGCGCCTGGGCGCTGGGGCTTCCCGGTTCGGCGTGGTAGATCACCAGTTGCTGGCCCGGCGCTTCGCGGACATCGAAGGTCTGGTAGGTGAGGTCGAGGGGCCCGACATCGGGGTGGAGCAGCCTCTTGCCGTCACGGGACTTCCGGTGCACGGTGTGCGAGGACCACAGGGCGGCGAACTCCTCGCTCTCCTCGGTCAGGGAGCGAACGAGGTCGTGCAGGCGCCGATAGTGCGGGTCCAGGCCCGTGGCGTGGCGCAGTCCGGCCACGACCGCCTCCGCCGCCCGCCCCCACTGCGAGAAGAAGCTCCGGGCGACCGGGTCGAGGAAGGTCATGCGGGCCATGTTGCCCATGTCCTCGAACGGTGAGAACAGTGCGTCGGCCAGCGCGTTCGAAGCCAGGAAGTCGTTGGCCGGGTTCAGGACGAACGCCGCGGCCTTCGGATAACCGTCCAGCAGTTGCCGCAGCGCAGGACTGACCGCTTCCCTCGGCTGCGGCCGCTCCCCCTCCGGCGCGGTGCCCGCCAGCCGGAACATGTGCTCCCGCGCTTCGTCGTCCAGCCGCAGCGCACCGCTGATCGCTTCGAGGATCTGCGGGGAAGGACCGCGCTCGCGGCCCTGTTCGAGACGGGCGTAGTAGTCGCTGTTCATACCGGCCAGGACGGCTACCTCCTCCCGCCGCAGCCCCGCCACCCGGCGGGCGCCGTAGGAGGCGAGCCCGACGTCGCCGGGCCGCAGGCGGGCGCGGTGGGCGCGCAGGAAATCTCCGAGATCGTTGCTGGGCATCCCTCCAGGCTAGGCCGCGCCCTGCCCCGCGTGCCTGGGTGTGCCGTACCCAGGCACCACCCGTCCTGGCTCCCCTCCCGTCGCCCGCCCACGCTGGTGATCAGCACCCGCGAACAAGAAGGAGCGCATGGTGAGGAACGAGTCGGACCCGCCGGAGGAGGCCCCCGGGCGAAGGACCGGCGACGCGGACGTGGTCGGGATGTGGGTGACCGCGGACGGGCACATCCGGCAGGAACTCCGCGCCGACGGCCGCTACGACGAAGCGCGGGGCAACTGCCGCAGCGCCTACACCGGTTGCTACACGGTGACCGGCAGCCACCTCGACTACGTCGACGACACCGGCTTCACAGCCACCGGCGACATCCGGGACGGCGTGCTCTTCCACGAGCACCTCGTCCTCCACAAGGAAGAACGGGCATGACACACACGGCCAAGAGGTTTCTGATCACCGGCGTCAGCAGCGGCCTCGGCCGCGCCTTCGCCGCCGCCGCACTCGACGCCGGCCACACCGTCGTCGGAACCGTCCGCAAACAGGCCGACGCGGAAGCCTTCGCCGCCCTCCATCCGGAACACGCTCATGCCCGCGTCCTCGACGTGACCGACGACGAAGCCGTGTTCGCCGTGGCGGGTGAGGTGGAGAAGGCCGTCGGCCCCATTGACGTGCTGATCGCGAACGCCGGTTACGGCCTGGAAGGGACCTTCGAGGAGACGTCCCTGGCCGACCTGCGCGCGCAGTTCGACGTCAACGTCTTCGGCGCCGCAGCTACCGTCCAGGCTGTCCTGCCCTTCATGCGCAGGCGCCGCCGCGGGCACATTCTGGCCGTCACCTCCATGGGCGGCCTGACCGGCTTCCCCGGAGTGTCCGCCTATTGCGGCAGCAAGTACGCGCTCGAAGGCATCCTCGAAGCCGTCGGCAAGGAAGTCGCCGCCTTCGGCATCCACGTCACCGCCGTCGAGCCCGGCTCCTTCCGCACCGACTGGGCCGGCCGCTCGATGATCCGCGCACCGCGGTCCGTCCCCGACTACGACGGCCTGTTCGAACCCCTCCGCGCCGCCCGCCAACAGGCCAGCGGCCGGCAGCTCGGCGACCCGGCCCGAGCAGCCGCCGCGGTCCTGCACATCCTCGGCACACCGAACCCGCCGGCCCACCTCGTTCTCGGCTCCGACGCGCTGCGTGTGATCCGCGCCGGACGCGACGCCGTCGACAGTGATCTGAACACCTGGGAAGACCTCGCCCGCTCGACCGACTTCCCCCAGGAGGACGACACGAGCGCGTAGACGGCCCCGCCCGGTACGGAAACGGGGAACCTGGCGAACCTCACCCGGCCCTGCAGCCTTCTGCGCCGGCCGGGCCCGCTCGCAATGGGGGAACTGCGCCTCCGCGGTCGGACCATCGCTGTAACGGACGGTGCGGCGTTCCCCGGGCCGGGCCGTGCACCGGGTGCACAGCGGCTCGGGCTCGGCCGGACGGCGGCCCGAGCGCGGGAGTGCCGGACTGCCGGAGTACCCGGGCCCCGGATCGGCCGGAGGGGGCGGGGAGAAGTCACCCCCACCCGCCCTTGTCCGGACAATGTGACCTCTGGACTTCCCGTCATCTGTGCGGGCGGATACGCTCGCGACCGTGGGGAAACGCGAGACAGGTACCGCGGGCGCCGAGAGCCCCGTTCAGTTCAGCGTGGACCGGAGCAGTCCGGTCCCGCTGTATTTCCAGCTGGCCCAGCAACTGGAAGCGGCGATCGAGAACGGGAAGCTGGCTCCCGGCAGCCTGCTCGGCAACGAGATCGAGCTGGCCGGCCGGCTCGGCCTGTCCCGGCCGACGGTGCGGCAGGCGATCCAGTCGCTGGTCGACAAGGGGCTGCTGGTCCGGCGGCGCGGTATCGGCACCCAGGTCGTCCACAGCCAGGTCAAGCGCCCGCTGGAGCTGAGCAGCCTCTACGACGATCTGGAGGCCGCCGGGCAGAAGCCCGCCACCCGGGTGCTGCGCAACGTCCTCACCCAGGCGGACGCCGAGATCGCCGCCGCGCTGGGCATCGCCGAGGGGGCGGAGGTGGTGCTCGTCGAGCGGCTGCGGCTCGCCCACGGCGAGCCCGTCGCGCATCTGCGCAACCACATTCCGGCCGGTCTGCTGGAGCTGGAGACCGCCCGGCTGGAGGAGACCGGTCTGTACCGCATGATGCGGTCGGCCGGGATCACCCTGCACAGTGCCCGGCAGGCGGTCGGCGCGCGGGCCGCGACCGCCGAGGAGGCGGCGCGGCTCGACGAGCCCGAGGGCGCCCCGCTGCTCACGATGGAGCGGACCACCTTCGACGACACCGGGCGCGCGGTCGAATTCGGCTCTCACGTCTACCGGGCGTCCCGTTACGCCTTCGAGTTCCAGCTGCTCGTCCGCCCCTGAGCGCGGCCGGGCGGACGGGGCGGGGCGGTGCCGCCCACCGCGTCCACACCGCGTCCCCGCCCCTGGCCGCCCGCCGGAGGGACGCCGGTATACGCGCCGGATAATCGAACTCCGCGTCAGAATGTTCAGACAAACCATTGACGTGGCTCTGTCAGCACCGTTAGAACTCCTCCAACCGTCATTCCGGCGGCCGGGGAGGAAAGGCGGTTCCACGATGATCTGCGTGCGTACGGCTCGACCCGGATTCCGCGGCGCGGCCGCCCTGCTGGCGGCCCTCGCGCTGGTCGCCGGGTGCAGCGGCTCCGGCGGCGAGCACGGCGGACACGGTGGGACGGGCACGGGCCGCAGGATCGCCGATACGCCCCGGATGACCTTCGCGATGGTCAGCCACGCGGATACCGGCGACACCTTCTGGAACATCGTGCGCAACGGTGCCGAACAGGCCGCGGCCAAGGACAACGTGAAGTTCCTCTATGCCAACGACACGGACGGTGCGGAACAGGCCGAGGCGGTGGAGTCCTATATCGACCAGAAGGTCGACGGGCTGATCGTCACCCTCGCCGAGCCGGCGGCCGTCGAGGCGGCCGTCCGCAAGGCCGTCGCGCGGGGCATACCGGTCATCACCGTCAACGCCGGCGGCCGGTTCTCCCGGGCCTACGGGGCGCTGACGCATATCGGCCAGGACGACGCGGCGGCCGGGCAGGAGGTCGGCGCGGAGCTGACCGCCCGGCACGCCAAGAAGACCCTCTGCGTCATCCACGAACAGGGCGACACCTCGCTGGCGGACCGCTGCGCCGGTGTCCGCAAGGGCTTCCACGGGCCGGTCACGAACCTCACCGTCGACGGCGCCGACGCGTCCGCCGCCCGGTCCGCCGTCGCGGCCGCGCTCCGGGCCGACCGGTCCATCGACGCGGTCGTCACCCTCGGCGCGCCGATGGCGGCGTTCACCGCCGAGGCCAGGAAACAGGCGGGCAGCACCGCGCAGCTGGCGACCTTCGACCTGGACTCCACCGTCGTACGGCTCCTCAAGTCCAAGGACCTGGCCTTCGCCGTCGACCAGCAGCCCTACCTCCAGGGGTACGAGGCGGTGGACCTGCTCTGGCTCGACAAGGTCAACGGCAATGTGCTCGGCGGCGGCCGGCCGGTGCTCACCGGTCCCACCCTGGTCACCTCCAAGGACGTACCGAAGCTCGCGGAGTACACCGGACGCGGTACCCGGTGACCGCGCACGGGTCGCGGGACCCGATGAATCCGCACCGGTCGGCCGTAACGGATACTTGGGCGGTTGGTGCCGGGAAACCGGTGCCCGTGCGCGTCACCGCGCACACCACACAGCGTGACATCAGCGGGAAGGGCAAGACCTCGTGGTAAGGGTTCGCAGAGGGGTGCGCGTCGTGAGCGCCGTGCTGGCAGCGGTGCTCGGCGCCTCCCTGGCGGGGTGCAGCAGCACCGGGGGCAAGCGCGCGGAGGACGAGCGCGCCGCCAAGGCCGCCGGTGGCAGGGCCGCGGTGGACACCCCCCGGTGGACCTTCGCGATGGTCACCCATTCGGGAGCCGGCGACAGCTTCTGGGACATCGTGCAGAACGGCGCCAAGCAGGCCGCGGCCAAGGACAACATCAAGTTCGTCTACGCGAACGACGAGGAAGCCGCGCGGCAGAGCCAGCTCGTCCAGTCCTACATCGACGCGAAGGTCGACGGGCTGATCGTGACGCTGGCCAAGCCGGACGCCATGAAGGACGTCGTCGCCAAGGCCGAGAAGGCCGGCATCCCGGTGATCACGGTGAACTCCGGCTCCGCGGAGTCCAAGGCGTTCGGCGCGCTCAGCCACATCGGCCAGGACGAGACGGTGGCCGGTGAGGCGGTCGGCGAGGAGCTGAACCGGCGCGGCCGCAAGAAGGCGCTCTGCGTCCTGCACGAGCAGGGCAACGTCGGCCACGAGCAGCGCTGCGACGGGGCGAAGAAGAGCTTCAAGGGCGAGCTGCAGAAGCTGTACGTCGAGGGCACCAACATGCCCGATGTGCAGTCCTCCATCGAGTCCAAGCTCCAGGCGGACGGCGCCATCGACTCCGTCGTCACCCTCGGCGCGCCGTTCGCCCCCACCGCCGTCAAGGCCAAGGAGCAGGCCGGCAGCAAGGCCGAGATCGACACCTTCGACCTCAACGCGCAGGTGGCGGCCGGCCTCCAGGACGGTTCGCTCGGCTTCGCCGTCGACCAGCAGCCCTACCTCCAGGGCTACCAGGCGGTGGACCTGCTCTGGCTCTACAAGTACAACTCCGACGTCCTCGGCGGCGGCAAGCCGGTGCTCACCGGGCCCCAGGTGATCACCAAGAAGGACGCCGCGGCGCTCCAGGAGTACACGAAGCGGGGAACGCGATGAGCAGCACCGCCGTACCGTCGCCGGCCCCCTCGGGCCCGCCGGCGGGGGGCGCGGCCGACGACGGGCTGGTGCGCCGTTCGCCGGTGCGCCGCCTGATGGGCCGCCCCGAGCTGGGCTCGGTCGTCGGGGCCATCGCCGTCTTCGTCTTCTTCTCGGTCGTCGCGGAACCGTTCCTGCGGGCATCCAGCCTCTCCACCGTGCTCTACGCGTCCTCGACGATCGGCATCATGGCGGTGCCGGTGGCGCTGCTGATGATCGGCGGCGAATTCGATCTGTCGGCCGGTGTGATGGTCGTCAGCTCGGCGCTGGTCTCGTCCATGGTCAGCTACCAGCTGACGGCCAACACCTGGGTCGGCGTCGGTGTATCGCTGCTGGTCACCCTGGCCATCGGCTTCTTCAACGGCTTCCTGCTGACCCGGACGAAACTGCCCAGCTTCCTCATCACACTCGGCACCTTCTTCATGCTGACCGGCCTCAATCTCGGCTTCACCAAGCTGATCAGCGGCACCGTCTCGACGAAGTCCATCGCCGATATGGAGGGCTTCGACTCGGCCCGTGCGCTCTTCGCCTCCCGGCTGACCCTGGGCGGGGTGGACATCCAGATCACCATCCTGTGGTGGATCGTGCTGGTCGCGGTGGCCACCTGGATCCTGCTGCGCACCCGCGTCGGCAACTGGATCTTCGCGGTGGGCGGCGGCGCGGACGCGTCCCGCGCGGTCGGTGTCCCGGTGGTCAAGACCAAGATCGGCCTCTATATGGGGGTCGCCTTCGCCGCCTGGGTCTCCGGCCAGCACCTGCTGTTCTCGTACGACGCGATCCAGTCCGGCGACGGTGTGGGCAACGAGTTCCTCTACATCATCGCGGCGGCGGTCGGCGGCTGTCTGATGACCGGGGGCTACGGCTCGGCGATCGGCGCCGCCGTCGGCGCCTTCATCTTCGGCATGACCAGCAAGGGCATCGTCTACGCGCAGTGGAACCCGGACTGGTACAAGTTCTTCCTCGGGGCGATGCTGCTGCTCGCCACGCTCCTGAACGCATGGATCCGCAAGCGCGCGGAGGCGAAGGCATGACGGCCCTGGTCGAGCTCACCGACGTCAGCAAGTACTACGGCAGCATCCGGGCGCTGGAGGGGGTGTCCCTGGAGGTGCACGCGGGGGAGATCTCCTGTGTGCTCGGTGACAACGGCGCCGGCAAATCCACCCTCATCAAGATCATCTCGGGGCTGCACCAGCACGACGCCGGATCCTTCACCATCGAGGGCGAGGAGGCGCGGCTCGGCTCCCCCCGCGAGGCGCTGGACCGCGGTATCGCCACCGTCTACCAGGACCTGGCGGTGGTCCCCCTGATGCCGGTGTGGCGGAACTTCTTCCTGGGTTCCGAGCCCACCAAGGGCCGCGGCCCCTTCGCCCGCCTCGACGTCCGCACCATGCGCGAGACCACCCGCAGCGAGCTGCTGCGGATGGGCATCGACCTGCGCGATGTCGACCAGCCGATCGGCACCCTCTCGGGCGGCGAGCGGCAGTGCGTCGCCATCGCCCGCGCCGTGTACTTCGGCGCCAAGGTCCTCGTCCTGGACGAGCCGACCGCGGCGCTCGGCGTCAAGCAGTCCGGCGTCGTCCTCAAGTACGTCGCGGCCGCGCGCGACGCCGGCCTCGGCGTGGTGTTGATCACCCACAATCCGCACCACGCCTATCTCGTCGGCGACCGCTTCGTCCTGCTCAAGCGCGGCACGATGGCCGGCAGCCACGCCAAGTCGGAGATCGCGCTGGACGAGCTGACGCGCCAAATGGCGGGCGGCAGCGAGCTGGAGCAGCTCAGCCACGAACTGTCCCGCGCGGCGACCCCGGAGTTCCCCGGCGGCCACCGGTCCGACTGACCCGGCCCGCACCCCGTGGCCGGTCCGCCGCCCCGTGCGGGCCGCCCGCCCCTGGCCGCGGTGCGCCGGAGGCCGCGCGTGATGCACAATCGCAGCGGACCATGCACGCCGAGGCCCCGGCCTCCCGAGATCCGCAGGGACGAGACGACTCTTGCGAGCACGCAGCCGCCGCGACCGTCACGGCAGCCGTAACGGCGAAGAGGTGGGCCGATGAGCACGTATCGGGAACGGGTGCACCGCGGGTCGGCGAGAGCCACCGTGCTGCGCACGGTCGGCACCCGTGAGCGCCGCTCGCTGCTGACCGCGCCGCGGGTGCCCACCGTCGGTATCGACATCGGCGGCACCAAGGTCATGGCCGGTGTCGTCGACGCCGACGGCACCATCCTGGAGAAGGTCCGCACCGAGACACCGGACAAGTCCAAGAGCCCCAAGGTCGTCGAGGACACCATCACCGAGCTGGTGCTGGACCTCTCCGACCGGCACGATGTGCACGCGGTGGGCATCGGCGCGGCCGGCTGGGTCGACGCCGACCGCAGCAAGGTGCTGTTCGCCCCGCACCTGAACTGGCGCAACGAACCGCTGCGCGACCGGCTCGCCGGGCGCCTCGCGGTGCCGGTGATGGTCGACAACGACGCCAACACCGCCGCCTGGGCGGAATGGCGGTTCGGCGCCGGCCGCGGCGAGGACCACCTCGTCATGATCACCCTCGGCACCGGTATCGGCGGCGCGATCCTGGAGGACGGCCAGGTCAAGCGGGGCAAGTACGGCGTGGCCGGTGAGTTCGGCCATATGCAGGTCGTCCCCGGCGGCCACCGCTGCCCGTGCGGCAACCGCGGCTGCTGGGAGCAGTACAGCTCCGGCAACGCCCTGGTGCGCGAGGCCCGCGAACTGGCCGCGGCCGACTCCCCGGTCGCGTACAACATCATCGAACGGGTCGGCGGGCGCGTCGGCGACATCACCGGACCGCTGATCACCGAGCTGGCCCGGGAGGGCGACGCGATGTGCGTCGAGCTCCTCCAGGACATCGGCCAGTGGCTCGGCGTCGGTATCGCCAACCTCGCGGCCGCCCTCGACCCCTCCTGCTTCGTCATCGGCGGTGGCGTCAGCGCCGCCGACGATCTCCTGATCGGCCCGGCCCGGGACGCCTTCCGGCGCCAGCTCACCGGCCGCGGCTACCGCCCCGAGGCCCGGATCGCCAAGGCCCAGCTGGGCCCCGAGGCCGGTATGGTCGGCGCCGCGGACCTCGCCCGGCTGGTCGCCCGCCGCTTCCGGCGCGCCAACCGCCGCCGCGTCGAGCGGTACGAGCGCTATGAACGGTCCGGCCGCCGATGACCGAACCGGACCCGCATATGCACGACGACCATCTCGCCGGGCCGCCGCGCGGTAAACGCCCCCGCCCGTGGCTGATGGCGCTGATCGTCTTCCTGCTGATCACGATCCCGGCCGGCTATATCGTCATCTCCGCCGAGCAGAGCCGCGACAGCGGCGAGGGCAAGGAGCAGGAGGCCGCGGCCACCGGCCTGACCAACGGCTTCCCCTCCAAGGTCCAGCAGCGGATCTACAACGTCCCGGTCCCCGTCGGCTCCACCCCGGTCTACTACTACGAGTCCAACTCCTGGCAGACCAGCTCGCTGTTCGTGCAGTTCAGGACGGACGACCGGGGGCTCGACAAGTTCCTGACGAAGGTCGGCACCTCGGCCGAGGACCTCAATTCGGGCACGCCCACCATCGCGCCCGAACAGGCCGCGAAGGTCGGCTGGGACTTCACCACCGACCGGCAGTGGACCGGCACCAGCCATGAGAAGAAGGCCCCGCAGCCCTCACAGCGGATCATGGTCAGCCACGACGAACCCGGCCATCCGGTCGTTTATACCGTCTCGACCATCACGTTCTGAGCGCACGGCGGCCGGGGCGGCGCTGCGGGTGCCGAATCGCGTGGGGTGAGTGAAGCTGGTCTTCCCTGTGTGCAGAACTGCCACAGAGCGGGAGGTGCATTGTGAGACGCATGTATTCCGCCGGGGTCGCCGTCGCCACCGTCGCCGTACTCTTCACGGGTGCGGGGTCCGCCTACGCGGCCGGCACCCCTGTCCAAGACCCTGCCGTACGCACGGCCACAGCGGCCACGGTGGTCCCGGCGGCCACGACACCGCTGCCCACGCAGCGGCAGATCGCCGACCTGTTCGACCGGTGGAACGCGGCCCTGGCCACGGGTGACGCGAACCGTGTCGCAGACCTCTACGCCCCCGGTGCGGTGCTGTTGCCGACCGTTTCGGCCCGGGTGCGCACCGACCGGGCCGGGATCGTCGACTACTTCGAGCACTTCCTCGAAAGCAAACCCGTCGGCCGGATCCAGGAGCGGTTCATCCACATCCTGGGCCCCACCGCCGCCATCGACACCGGCCTCTACCAGTTCACGCTGACCAACAAGGACGGCACCAAGTCCAAGGTCGACGCCCGCTACACCTTCGTCTACGAGCTGCGGGGCGGGCGGTGGCTGATCATCAACCACCACTCCTCGGTGGTCCCGACCGGAGACTGACCGCGAACTCCCGGTTCGGGACCGAGGCCCGCACGGGCCGGCGGACCGGTGCGGCGGCCCGGCTGGTGAGGTGACCGGGCCGCCTCACCGGGCGAGCGGGATTGTTGAGCACCTGTCATGACCTTGGTACAGAACCGTCGAGGTGAACTCACCTGCCGTCGGTAGCCTTTGGGCTCCTTGTCGGGCTCCACGGAACGGTGTGTTCATGGCCAAGCTGATCGTCCTGCTCCTCGGCTTCGCGGTGCTCTTCTCCGTGATCGCCTTCAACGGCGGGAATCCGCTGGTCGGCGCCCTGTTCGCCGTGCTGGCGGCCGCCCCGGTCCTCTACCTCGGATACCTCCTGGCGAGCAGGCGCAGGTCCGGCGGGGCGTCCGCGCAGGACCCGGGGCCCGGACAGCGCCGGCGGCGGACGCTGTTCGTCCGGGTGATAGCGGTGGTCATGGTGGCGGTGGTCGGCTACGGCGTCTACTGGGTGCTGTTCGAGCCGAAGGCCAACGACAAGGCGCTCGGCCGTGTCTCCGACTTCGAGACCGGCTGCGGCGCGGGCCTGGCCCGCAAGTACTTCCCGCAGGCGGCCGACCGCACCGGCGCGGGCCCGCACCCGATCGCGATGTTCACCATCAGCGAGTCCGGCTCCCCCCAGTCTCTCTACCCGGCCTCGGACACGGCGGACTACTGGAGCGGAAACAGACTCGACCCGCACCGGGTCCAGCTCATCGCCTGTCTGGACACCCCCGACGAGGGCGAGTTCCTGACCGACTGCAAGTTCACCTCGGACACCATCAAGCTGTACCGCGGCGTGTACGACGTCACCGTGTACGAGGCCAGGACGGGCAAGAAGGTCGGCAGCGAGCAGCTGCGCGGCTCCGGGAAGCCCAACTGCCCGGGGCTGGTCTACCTCAAGAAGGGCACCGACAAGCTCCACACCGGGCCCGAATTCGCCGACTACCAGGCCGTGTTGCGCAAGTACGTCGACAACTGACCCGGCGGGGCGGGGTGGGGCGGCCGCCGGGCCGGGCACGGCCGTGCACCCATGACGGCGTCCGCCCCCTCGCGGGCGTGCATCGGGCCCGGACGCCTGATTACCGCTAGGACACTTCGGCCACTCCCGAAGCGTTCCGTTTCTATGCTGTACGTCATGAACACCACATACCTCGGGGTCCCGCCCGCGGCGGCGGCCGGCGCTCGCATAGCCGTCGAGCCGGGCACCGCGTACTCCGGTACTCCGGTGCGGGTCGTCCCGATGCGGCAGCCGGACGGATCACGGCCCTCGCGCTCCGCCGCGGCGGGCGGTGGCACCGGTTCCGTGGAATCGGGCGCGGCGTGACGCTGGGGGAGATGCTCGCCGTCTTCGGGGCGGGCGCCGGGGCCGGGGCCATCAACGCCGTCGTCGGCTCCGGGACACTGATCACCTTTCCCGTTCTGCTCGCGGTCGGCCTGCCGCCCGTCACCGCCACGGTCTCCAACGCCCTCGGCCTGATCCCCGGCTCGATCAGCGGAGCCATCGGCTACCGGCGGGAACTCGGCGGCCAGCGCCGGCGCATCCTGAAGTGGGGCGCCGGCGCGCTGCTCGGCGGTCTCACGGGTGCCACGCTGCTGCTGGCCCTGCCCGCCACGGCATTCGAGAGGATCGTGCCGGTCCTGGTGGGCCTCGCTCTCGTCCTGGTCGTCCTCCAGCCCCGGATCAGCAAGAACCTGCGGCAGCGCCGCGAACTGACCGGCACCTCCGGTCCCCCCGACGGCGGACTGCCGCTGCTCATCGGACTGACCCTGGCCAGCATCTACGGCGGCTACTTCGCCGCGGCCCAGGGGATCGTCTACGTGTCCCTGATGGGCCTGCTCCTCGACGACAGCATGCAACGTCTCAACGCCGCCAAGAACGTTCTCGCCGCCGTCGTCAACAGCGTCGCCGCGCTCTTCTTCCTCGCCGTCGCGGACTTCGACTGGACGGCCGTCGCACTCCTCGCGGTCGGTTCCGCCATCGGCGGCCAGATCGGGGCCACGGTGGGCCGCCGCCTGAGTCCCGTACTCCTGCGCACCCTCATCGTGGTGGTCGGGACCGTGGGCATCGTCCAGATGCTGCTCCGCTGAGCCACCGCGGCCGGAACCGGTATCCCGGCCGGTGGCGGCTCCCGCAGCCGTGGCGGTTCCCGCGATGACCGGCCGGTGCGGTGTCCGCGGGCCGGTCGCGGGCCCGGCTGACGGTGTCAGCGGTAGCCGTAGGCACCCCAGTTGTCGATGACGTGCTGCTGGAGGGCGCGCGGGTAGGAGGTGCGGAACGAGGCGGTGGTACCGCGGGTGGTGCCCATGAACTGCTCGGGTGTCAGGCAGCTGATCACCGACTTGCCGCCGCGGCCGGTGCGGGCCTCCTCGGGGGTGAGGTAGGGGACCATGGGGATGCCGGGAGTGTCGGGGAAGCAGTACTCGGTGCCGGGGTGGTAGCGAGTGGCCAGCGCCCAGACGACCTGATCGATGTCGGTGATGTCGATGTCGTCGGCGACCAGGATGACTTTGGGCACCAGCCAGCCGGCGTGCGAGCCGAACAGCACCCTCGCCACGGCATCCACCAGTTCCGCCTCGGTGGTCCTCCTCGCCGCCAGCTCGCGGACATCGACGGAGATCACCATCCAGCAGGTGGCCGCCTCGTAGGAACACCAGGCCAGATCGACGGGCAGACCCGCGGAGCGCAGCAGGTCCAGGGCCTCCGCCGAGATCATCGTGCCCCAGATGGTGTGGTTCTCCTCCGGGGGTACGCCCGCCACGCAGACGGGCAGGACGGCATCGTCGCGGTGGGTCACCGCCTGCACATGGAAGACGGGCTGCGGTTTGCTCTGCGGGAACAGGTATCCGTGGTACTCGCCCATCGGCCCCTCCGGCGCCGTCTCGTCCGTGCTGATGTACCCCTCCAGCACGATCTCCGAATGGGCGGGCACATAGAGGCCGTTGGTCTCGGTCCGGACGACCTCGACGGGGCCGCCCGCGAGCGCCCCGACGTAGCCGTCCTCGCTGACGTGGGCGGGCAACGGCATACCGGCGGCGGCCAGGGCGGCGGGGGGTGCGCCCAGCGCCATGGCCCACGGGGTGGGCTCGCCCCGTTCCCGCCACATCTCGCGGATCATGCCGAGGTGCTGCTGCGGCATCGCCGGGCCGACCAGCGTGGTGCGGTCGCGCAGCATGGTGCGTCCGACGGACCAGTTGGTCCAACTGCCGTCGGGGCTCCGCACGATGTGGAATCCGTACGTGCCCAGGTACCGGCCGCCGTCGCCCTGGTGCAGCAACGGGACGGGGAACCGCTCCAGATCGACGTCGTCGCCGCGGCGGATGTTCTCCTTGCAGGGACCGTCGGCGACGACGACCGGTGGCACGGGTACCGCGTGCAGGGCGGAGACCAGCTTCTCCAGAATGTCCCTCGGGCCACTGTGGCGCTCCAGCCCGAAGTGCGCGGCGAGCCTGCCGTACGTGCCCCGGTCCGCGGCGCCCAGCCCGGCCGGGGCGCCGAGGATCCGGAATCCAGTGGCGCCGCCGGTGAGGGTGGTGAACAGGGGCGCGGGCGAACGGGTCTCGTAGGCCCGCCGGGTGACCGCCCCGACTTCGAGTTCAGGGTCGACGGGCCGGGCGATCGGTACGGCGTCGCCGGCGGCGAGCAGTCCGTCAAGGAAGTCCCGGAAACTGAGTGCCGGGTGGTGGTGCGGGGCCATGAGGTCTCCTCGTCGTGGTGGGGCGGTCCGGGCGTGCGATGGGCGCGGTCGGTGCAGTGGATGCGGGGGTTGTGCCGATGCGCGGTTCGCGTGGCTGTGGCCGGTGCGGGTCAACGGGCGCGCGTAGCGGGGCCCCCTGTCGGCGCCGCTGACCTGCGCCGTGACTCCACGCTAGGCTCGACGCCGCGTCCCGCTCGGGTGAAAAACCGCCGGACTCTGTGCAAAAGGAGACGCGTCGTATGGGGAGCGTCCCGGAGGTCCCGTTCCCGGACACGCCTGGCAGCCTGCCCGGCGTGGAAGTCCTCGGACTGTCGAGGCTGGTCACACGTATCGGCCGCCGCACCGACGGCGGATATGGTCCCGTCCGGCCCGCCTTCCATCTGGTGATCTCCGTACGAGCGGGACTCCTGCCCTGCTCGGTGGACTCCACCGAATGCGTCGCGCCCGGCGGAAGCTGGCTGTGGGTGCGGCCGGGGCAGGTGCTCCGGTTCCGGTCCGGCGCCCTGGACGCGGAGGGGGCGGCGGTCCTCTTCCAGGCCAATGTGCTCGGCCCGGACGCCGTCGCCGCCGTCGGTCTCGACCAGCGTGCCTGGCGCCTGCCCGTCACCCTCCCGCCGCCGGCCGACGCGCCGGTGCGGCAGACCCTCGCGATGCTGGAGACGGAGCAACGCCGCCTGGGCTCACTGCCCGTCGACGTGCACGCCGGGATCATGCGCCACCTGCTCGCCGTCCTGCTGATGCGCCTGACCCACCTACCGGACGACCCCCGCGCCCGCGCGGCGGGAAGTGAGGCGTTCCACTGCTTCCACCAGGCGGTGGAGAACGGCTTCACCCGCAGCCACCGGGTGGCGGACTATGCGAGGTGCCTCGGCTACAGCGTCCGGACCCTGAGCCGGGCCACCCGGGCCGCGGTCGGACACGGCGCCAAGCGGCTCATCGACGACCGCGTACTGCTGGAGGCCAAGCGGATGCTGCTGCATACCGCCCTGCCCGCGAGCCGCATCGCGGAACGGCTCGGATTCCCCCACGCGACGGCCTTCACCAGGTTCTTCCGCGAACGCACGGGCCGGACGCCGACCGCCTTCCGGCTGCACGCCAATCGCACGCAGGACTGACCGGACCGGCGTCGGTGCCCTGTCCGGCGTCCGCCGGGTCCGAGGTCCTCAATACCCCGTGGTGTGCTGCCTGTTGCGGCCGGCCGGGGGAGGCGAGGATCGGTCATCGGCCCTGCTGCCGTCACGTCAACTCGCGCCGGAACGGCGGGAATTGGCGGCGCCACGGGCCGTGAAACCCTCCGCGAGCACGGCGAGCCTGGTCAGCAGGGCCTCGGTGAGCGAGTACGCGCCGTCGCCGCTCAGCCAGCGGCTCAGGGCGGTCACATAACCGTCGAAGACCATATCGGCGAGCGTCCCGGGATCGAGGTCGCCGCGGATCTCGCCGCGCTGCTGACCGCGGGTGACAACGGCGAGGATCGCATGGGGTGTGGCGGCCCCGAGGCCGAAGGCGGCGTGCAGTACTCCACCGTCGTGCAGCTCCTTGGCCAGCGCGTAATCCCGCTCGTTGAGTTCCGCGAGTGCGCGCAGTTCGTCCGCCAGTGCCTCGACGGCGGACTTCCCCGTGGCGGACGCGTCCGCCGCCGCCTGCCGGTCCAGCCGCTCGTGCCGCCCCTGGACCCAGGCGGTCACGAAGTCCTCCTTGCGGCGGAAGTGGTTGAACGCGGTCTGGCGGCCCACATCGGCGCGCTCGGCGATGTGCTCATAGGTGGTGGCCGCGTACCCCTGGGCGGCGAACAGTTCGAGGGCCGCGGTCAGCAGCCGCTCCCGTGTCGCGTTGCGGCGCCGTTCGCGGCGGTCCTGCGGTTCTCCCGCGTCCTGCGGTGTCGTCGACCTCACACCGTGAGTGTACTTGGGTCCAATCGATACTTGAGTATACATTGGTACTCAAGTACATCCGAGTGCATCTATCGAGGAGGTCAAGCGATGGCCGTCCCCTTCACCCCGGGTCTGCACGAGATCGCCGCAGACACCTACGCCTACCTGCAGCCCAACGGTTCCTGGGGGTTCAGCAACGCCGGGCTGATCGTCTCCGGCGACGAAGGGCTGCTCGTCGACACCCTGTTCTCCGTCCCGCAGACCCGCGACATGCTGGACGCGATGGCGCGGGCACTGCCCCGGCTCACGATCGGCACGCTGGTCAACAGCCACAGCGACGGCGATCACTGGTGGGGCAACCAACTGCTCCCGGACGCCACGATCCTCGCCTCCGAGGCCGCCGCGGCCGCCATGCGCCGCGACCGGCTCCACGAACTGTTCGCCGCGCCCGGCGCGGTCCGGCTCCCGCGGGTCGCCGAGGACATGCGCAAGACCTTCGACTTCACCGGCATCACCCCGACGCTGCCGACCCGGACCTTCAGCGGCGAGCTGGAGGTGGCGGTGGGCCGGCGTACGGTCCGGCTGATCGAGGTCGGCCCGGCCCACACCGCCGGGGACGTGCTGGTCCATGTCCCGGACGCCGCCACGCTGTTCACCGGGGACATCCTGTTCGTCGGCGGCCACCCGGTGATCCACAGCGGCCCGGTGGAGAACTGGATCACCGCCTGCGATCTGATCCTCTGCCTGGACGTCGAAACGATCGTGCCCGGACACGGCCCGGTCGTCGGCAAGCGCGAGGTCCGCACCTTCCGCGACTACCTCGAACGCGTCCGCGACCACGCTGTCCGTGCCCACGGGGCGGGCGTATCCGTGATACAGGCCGCCCGGGAAATGGACCTGGACACCATCGCCGACTGGGACGACCCCGAACGCCTGGTGCTCAACATCGGCGCCATCTACCGCGAACTCAACGGCGACGGTACGCCGGGGGAGGAGGAGCTGATGGGCCTCCTCGACCAGTACGCCGCGCCGAGCCCCGCCGCTCCGGCCCTGCGCGTCGTGCCGCGCCCCGCCGACACCCCGCGCATCGCGCCACGGCCCGCGTCCGAGATCGCCAACCTGGCCCCACGCCTGGCAGGCCCCGCAGCGCAGCTCCTCGCGGACGGCGCCGGGCCGCTGGCGGGCCGCCCGGTGCTCAACGTCCTGGCGACCATCGGCAACCACCCCGACCTGCTGGTCGCCCTGGTACCCCTGCTCACCCAGCTCGGCCAGGGACTCATCCCGCCCCGCCAGCGGGAACTGGTGATCCTCCGGACCGCCCACCGCACCGGCTCGCCCTACGAGTGGCAGCACCACGTCCGCCTGGGCGCCGCCGCCGGCCTCACCGAGTCCGAGATCGCCCGCATCCCTGACGGGCCGGACAGCCCCGGCTTCGACGGAGCCGACCGGGCGCTGCTGCGGGCCGTCGACGAACTGTGCGAGGGGCACGCACTCTCCTCCGCCACCTGGCAGGAACTGGCCACCCACCACTCCACACCGCAACTGCTGGAACTGCTCGCCCTCATCGGCACCTACGCACTGATCGCCGGCATTCTCAACTCCTGCCGAGTCCCGCTCGACGACTGGCTCGCCCCGTCCGCGTAGGCCGGGACGGCCGACCCGGACGGCGCAGCCGGCCGACCGCGCCCACCCTCCGCCGACCGGCGGGCATCGAGCGCCTTGCGGGCTCGGCGGGGGGTGAACAGGCAGGGTCGGGGCCGAGTTCGGGTCCGGGTCCGGCGGGGATCGGCTCCCGGGGTTAAGAAACCCGTGGGCGGCGGCAACGGCGTCACCGGATCGGTGTGCGCGGGCCCGTCGCGCTACCCCGTGGTCATGAGCAGACGGTTCCGTCCGACGGGACCTTGCCGTGCAGCAGGTGCTCGTTCACGGCCTTGGTGGCGCACGGGTTGACGCCGTACGTGCCATGGCCCTCGCCCTTGACGGTGAGCAGCACGCCCACGCCCTTTCCGAGCTCCTCGGCCATCTTCCGCGCGCCCTCGACGGGGGTCGCCGGGTCGCCCGCGTTTCCGATGACGACGATGGGGTCGGCGCCCGGTGCCGACACCTGCGGGGTGTCGCTCTTGCCGGTGACCGGCCAGCCGGTACAGCTCAGCAGGCCCTTGGCGGCCGGCTCACCGAAGACCGGTGACGCCTTGCGGAACTCCGGCAGTCTGGCCGCCACATCCTGGGGAGTGGGGCGCCGCTTGGTGTCGGCACAGTTGATCGCGGTGTTGGCCGCCTGCATGGTGCTGTAGTGCCCCCGGTCGTCACGGCCGCTGAGGACGTCGGCCATCGTCAGGAGGTTGTCGCCGCTGCCCTGCTCCGCGTCGGAGAGCGATATCGACAGGCTCGGCCACAACTCATCGGAGTACAGCATCTGGGCGATGCCGTTGACGGCCTCCTCCTGGGTGAGCTTGCGCCCGCTCGTGGTCGGCAGCGGCTGCTCGCCGGTCTTCACCAGCAGCTCGGCGATCCGCCGGTGCCCGTCCTCGGGGCTCCGGTACGGGCAGGTGCCGGGCGTCTTCGCGCAGTCCGCCAGATAGTTGTCCAGTGCCAGCTGGAAGCCCTTCGCCTGGCCCAGTGACTCTTGTACCAAGTCCTTGGCCGGGTCGACGACGGCGTCCAGGACGGTGCGTCCCACCTTCTTGGGGAACAGGTGGGCGTAGACGCCGCCCAGTTCGGTTCCGTAGGAGATGCCGAAGTAATGGAGCTTGGCATCGCCCAGGACCTGGCGCATCAGGTCCAGGTCGCGGGCGGCGCTCTCGGTACCGACGTGCGGCAGCACCTTCCCGGACTTCTTCGCGCAGGCCGCCGCGGTCCTCTTGTTCTCCTCGGCCGTCTCGGTCAGGTCGTGTGTCCTGGCGCGCCGCTCGTCGGTCTCCTTGTCGCTCAGGCACGTCACGCCCGCGCTGTTACCGACGCCCCGCGGGTCGAAGCTGACCAGGTCGTAGCGCGAGCGCAGGGACTGGGCGGCGTCGTAGTCCGGTAGCGTGGCCACGCCCGATGCGCCCGGCCCGCCGAAGTTGAAGACCAGCGAGCCGATCCGCTTGCCGCCGCCCACGGCCTTGGCGCGGATCATCGCCAGATCGATGGTGTCGCCGTCGGGCCTGGCGTAGTCCAGGGGCGCCTTCATGGTCGCGCACTCCCATGCCGTACCGTCCGGCAGCTTGCCGGGCGCCTTGCCGTCGCCGCCCTGGGCGATGGACGGCGCCGGGCAGGGCTGCCAGTCGGGCTTCTGGGAGGTGAGCGCGGTGGGCAGCGCGGTGGCCGTCAACGCGGGGGACGTTCGGAGGCCGGTGCCGTCCTTGTCGCCGCTACAGGCGGTGGTACCGACGGCGAGCAGCAGGGAGGCGGAGAGCAGTGAGGCGGTGCGAAGAGCGATAAATCTGGACATGCCTGTCTCTGGTGTTGTCTGGTGTTGTCTGGTGTTCACGTGAACCTTTGGCGGCCGGGGCACGGTGGACGCGCGGCAAGGTGGACGCGCGGTGCCTCCGGGCAGTACCGGCTTCTGCCCGGCGGCTGAACGGCCGTCACCCCGGGGCGGACCGCGCCGTAATCAAAAGCAGCAGGCATGAAGGTCACAGACCGGGAGCCGCCCGCGGCGCGCTCCGCGGCCACGTCATCGAGTGGTGCGGTCAGTGGTCAGGTCCCCAGGCCGGCGTCCCGTGCCAGCAGTGCGGCCTGTACCCGGTTCTCGCACTCCAGCTTGGCCAGGATCCGGCTCACATACGTCTTGACCGTGGCCTCGCTCATATGGATCCGCTGACCGGCGTCCGCGTTGGACAGGCCCTCACCCAGCAGCGCCAGGACCTCCAGCTCGCGGTCCGTCAGCGTCTCCAGCCGCCGGCGGGCCTGCTCGGCACGGTGCGCGCTCCGGCCGGACGCCAACGAGTCCACGACATGGCGGGTGGCGCCCGGCGACAAGTACGCGTCGCCGGCCGCGGCAGCCCGTACCGCGCGCATGAGCTCCGCGGGCGCCGAGTCCTTGAGCAGAAAGCCCGCACTGCCCCCGGTCAGGGCGCGCAGCACGTTCTGCTGCTCCCCGAACGTCGTCAGGATCAGCACCCGCGTGTCAGGGACGGTCCGATGCAGCTCGGTCAGGGCCGTCAGTCCGTCCATGACAGGCATCTGGATGTCGAGCAGCACGACATCTACGTGCCGGGACCGGGCCAGCTCGACCGCCTCACGGCCGTTGGCTGCCTCCGCGACGACGTCGATGTCGTCGGCGGAGGAGAGAATCATTCTGATGCCCGCCCGAATGAGCGGCTCGTCATCTGTGACGAGAACCCTGATCACGACTCTCCTGCGCGGTCTTGAGCGGTCATACCTGCGGCCACCGACCATCATCCCCGACCGAGCGACCGGGTCTGCACAGCGCCGGTCCTCAGGTCGTGACCTCGAAGGACTTCTTCTCGATCAACTTGCCGTCCTTGAAGCAGAACCGGAAGACCGGCTCCTTGCGCCAATTGTCGCCGACCTCCGTGGAATTCAGGCTGAGGCACTTCGCCCCCTCGGGCACGGGCGGCGCGCCCTTGTCCAGGCCCTCGGTCAGGATGGATTCCCCCTGGGGCAACTGCTTGCGGACCTCCGCCTCGGACTGGCCCACCTGCACCGCGTCGTACTGCTTCGGCTTGATCATGGCCTTGTCCGCCTCACGCATGAGGAAGATCCCCCCGACGACCGCGGCGATCACCAGCAGCAGGGCGATCAGTGCCACCACCCCGCAGCCAACGGCTATCCCGCTGCTTCTCTTGTTCCTGCTCACTGCCCTGGCCAGCTCCTTCGGCAGACCGATCCGGTCGATGACGGGATCACCCTCGCCCAGGGAGCCCGCCGGGATCTGCTGCCGAAAGTCGCCCGTGGGATCAACGAACGTCGCCGCCGCGTCACCGGGCACGGGGCTCGGGGCACCGCCCTCCGGCGAGGTGTACGGCAGCACGCCCGCCAGCCGGAAGCCGCCGTTCGCCGTCGGGCTCGCGTGCACCATGCCCCCGACGAGCCGGGTCCGCTCACCGAGCCCGGTCAGACCCTGACCGCCGCTCACCACACTCCGGCCGTTGTCCGCCGCCCCGGTCGCGGGGCCGTTGGCGACCTCCACGATCAGCGAGTCCGGCTCGAACCGCAGCTCGATGGCGATCGGGGCGCCCGGGGCGTGCTTGTGGGCGTTGGTCAGGCCCTCCTGGGCGATGCGGTACGCCGCGTGATCGGCGGTCGGGGCGAGCGGGCGCGGTTCGCCGGAGCGCCGCAGCTCCACGGCCGTACCCGCGCTCCGGGACGCTTCCACCAGGCCCTCGATACCGGCCACCCCGCGCGACGGCACCGTGGCGTCTTCCACCCCGGCAGCCGCAAGACCCGCGGTGGTGCCCTCTTGGCCCGGGGCCGGTGTGCCGTCCCGCAGCACCCCCACCACCTCGCGCAGCTCGTGCATCGCGGCCACCGACGCCTCGCGCAGCACCCCCACCGCCTCCCGCTGCCGCCCGGTCAGCTCGCGGTCCACCTCCAGCGCGCCCGTGTGCACCGAGATGAGCGCCAGCTGATGGCCGAGGCTGTCGTGCATGTCCTGCGCGATGCGCTGACGCTCCCGCATCCGGGCCTGCCCGGCGATCATCGCGCGCTCGCGCAGCAGCTGGGCGTTGTACTCCCGGAGCGTGTCGGTCAGCGTACGGCGCTGCGACCAATAGCGGCCGGCGAGGCCGGGCACGATGATCACGACCAGCAGTCCCAGGGCGCCGAAGACCAGGTACGACAGTGAGAAGTGCGGCAGGTCCTGCACGACTCCCAGGCCGAAGGTGAGGACATACACCAGGCCGAAGACGCCGGCCGCTTTGCCGACCCCGTCGATCCGCCGCCCCGCCGACCAGGCGGCGACGAAGACCAGCGGAGCGATACCGTCGAACGGAACGGAACAGACGGCGGTCACCAGCAGCACGGTCGCGGGCAGCACCCGGCGCAGCAGCGACAGCACTCCGGCCGCCAGCCCGACGGCGACGGTCGGTACCGCGCCGCCGTGGACCAGGGCCTGGGCACCTGCTCCCAGCAGCCCGAACATCACGCTCAGCAGCGATTCGCCCACGATGCGCCGGGCAGGCCACATGCCGGGGGCGAAGAGAGCCCTGGCCGGGGCGGCCAGCCGCCGGGGCACCGAACGCAGCCTCGCCGCCAGTGCCAGGCGGGCCGATGTTCCAGGGGCCGTAGATTCCACACGAGTCACCCGGCCACGTTAAGCGGCTCAACCGGCCACCGCACCGGCCATTCGTCGCGACGGCCGACGACGAAAGTCGCACCTGGTGCGGCGGCCCGGCACACGATCCGCGGGGCACGGCCCAGGACACCGGATGCTCCGGCTTTCCGGGACCGCTACGACGAAGCCCGCGCCGCCCTCGGGGCGGCACCTTCCCGGCCGGCAGGAACGTGAGGACGAGAATCGCGGTCGGCGGGCACGCCTGGACGACCCCGGGGCGACGTCCCGGATCGAGAACGTGTCGGCGGCGAGGCCGGCGAGCTCGAACCAGCCGGAGGACGATCAGCGACTCGATGCCCGGTGCCGGCGCGCACAGCAGCCAGGCGGTGGTGAAGGCGGCCGGGCCGGACAGGAACATACGACGCCGCCCACAGCGGTCACCGAGCCGGCCGCCGATGCGGGTGCCCGGCAGCAGGCGGGTGACGCGCGGGCTCGGCGGGCGGCGGGCGCGGCCCCCGGTTCCGGCTTGCGGTTTCCGCTGCGTCAACTCCTACGGTCGTGTGTGGGGCCGGAGAGACCGGCCCGGCGAGGGGAGGCACCGGCCATGGCCTGGTCGATCGCGGAGGTGGCCCGGATGTCCGGGGTGACGTCCCGGACGCTGCGGCATTACGACGAGATCGGTCTGCTGCCGCCGGCGCGGATCGGAAGCAACGGGCACCGCTACTACGAGGAGGCGGACCTGCTGCGGCTGCAACAGATCCTGCTGATGCGGGAGCTGGACCTGGGGCTGCGCGAGATCCGGGCGGTTCTGGACCGTCAGGTCGACCGGGTGGCCGTGCTGCGCGAGCACCACCAGCGGCTGCTGGGGGAGCGGGACCGGCTGGCGACGCTGGTCCGCACCGTCGGGCGCACCATCGCCGAACTGGAGGAAGGCAAGGACGACGACATGGCAAAAATCAACAGGCCGGAGAACCTCTTCGAGGGCTTCGATCCTTCCCCGGCCGACGCCGAGGTGCGCGAGCGGTGGCCGAAGGCGTGGGCGCAGTCCCGGCAGGCCATCGAGACGATGACCACCGAGGACCAGGAACAGTGGCAGCGGGAGGTGACGGCACAGATGATCCGCTTCGCGGAGTTCATGACGGCCGGCACACCGGTCACCGATCCCGCGGTGCAGGCCGAAGTGGACGCCCACTACCAGGGCGTCTGCCGGTTCTGGACCCCGAACACGATCGCCTACAAGGGACTGGGCCAGACCTACGTCGACGACCCGGCGTTCCGCGCGAACTACGACAAGATCGCCGACGGGCTGGCCGTCTACCAGCGCGACGCGATGGGCGTCTACGCCGATGCACGGCTGAGCTGACCGACGGCCCACACTGCCGGGGGCCTCGGCCCCCGGCATCACGCACCCCTCGCCGGCCCGGTGACACGGCGCCCCGCCCGCAGGGTCTCCACTCGTGGGTGGTCCTTCGATTCCACCCGTGGGTGGTGGCGGTCCGCTCCGCGCGCGGAGCAGCCTGGGGGCATGGACTTACTGCACTCCGTACTCGTCGGACTCACCAATATCTGCGTCCTGATCTTCCTCGTGGCCTGGGTTGCGGGCGCCGTCTACTTCGGCGTGCGCAACGAGGCCGGTCTGCGGGGCTGGCTACGCAGCCAGCGCCGGGCCATGCCCCGCCAGACAACTGTGGTCGCGGGCGTCGTTGTGCTCTTCGTGCTGATCGGGCGCGTCCCGCATTCCTTCTGGCCCCACCTTCAGTACTGGCAGCCCGAACTCGCACTCCTCGGTGCCCTGCTCGTGCTCGCCTCCACCGCCCTGCTGCTCTGGGCCCGCTGGGTCCTGGGCACCATGTGGGCCGGCATCCCCATGCTCCAGGAGCATCACGAGCTGCGCACCGACGGTCCCTACCAGCTGGTCCGTCACCCCATCTACACGGGTCTCCTCGGCCTGATCACCGGAGCCATGCTGGCCTGCGGATTCGGCCCGTGGATCATCTACCTGGCGGTCGCCGTCCCCTGGCTGCTGCGCCGGGTGAAGGTCGAAAACGGCATGATGGCCAGTCAGTTCGGCGCCTCCTACGAGACCTACCGCGCCCGCGTCCCGGCGCTGATCCCCTGGACCCGCCCTGCCATGGCCCGCCCCCGCCGGGCCGGCACTCGCTAGCCGAAGGCGGGTACGGGTCCGCCCGGCCTGCAGGGCTCCAGCCACATGCCTGGATGTCAAGGAGTGTGCACCGGAGTGGTGTCGTAGGAGTGCAGACGAGTTCCGTCCGAGCCGTACAGGTTGAGCAGGTAGCCCTGATGGAGGCGGCCTCCTTCCCGCGTCAGGAAGGAGGCCATACCCGTGGCGACGTCGTCGAAATTCTTGTAGTAGGTCTTCCGGTGAGTCCACACGGTCAGCACGAGTACGCCCTCGCGGTCCTTCGCGCTGCGGATGCCGTATACGTCGGCGGCTCCTCCGGCCTCGCGGTAGCGGTCGGCCAGTTCCTTGGCGGCCGGCAGGGGAGTCGCGGTGATGACCGGAGGGCCCGTGGGAGTCGACTCGGGGTCGCCGCCCGCGCCACATCCCGTCAGCACAACGGCGGCCGCGAGAAAGAGAACCGGCAGGATTATTCGTCTCATCGCGCCGGGGTTCCCGGCCCTACGGCGCCAGGACGGCAGCGAAGGGCCGGCAACCGCCCCAGCACCTTGTCCGGAGGTCTCGTGCCAGGTGCGGATACTGCGCACCATTTCGTCTGCCACGGGGGCGGCTTCTCCTTCGATAGACGATCTTCCCCGCACCATCCGAGCTGACGACACCGAACAACTCCTCGGCCGGGGTGCTCACGCGTACACGTGACCGGACATGTCCGATCGTCCGCCACCGCCTTGACGGTCGATGAACGTCCCGTTCCCGGCGATGCGGTCGTCGGAACCGCGCGCGAAGCTCCCGGCCCGCCCTCGCCATCGCGCCCAGGAAAGATCATCGGGCGCCCACCGACGCCCTTGCCGCCGAAGGCGGATGGGGCAGTTTTCCGCCACCGCGCCACACCCATCCCGCCCCGGCATTCCCACGCCAGAAACCAGCCCGAACAACGCGTGACCAGTCGAAACGCCTACCGAACCGTGGGAGATGGGTGAAACCTGTGATCGGCACGACTATTCTCAAATTATCCCCACAATGCCTCGGACCACCCGATACGGCAGCGTTGTCAAGCTCGTGCACGCCCTTGTCGAAAAATCACCGTCGCCCCAGCTCACACCCGACGCGCACCCCAACCGGCAGCCGTGGCGGGACATCATCGGGCCGTTCCGGGTTCCCCTCGGGGAAAATGGCCGATCTCGTGCTATGGCCGAACTTTTGCCTTGTTATTCGGTGTTGTTGACGAAACGATTGTTGCTCAAAGTAAGCTCTGTGAATCCGATAGCCGCTTGAGCCGAGAGTGGCTCGGGTCAGGTCGAGAGTGCTTCTGTTCCGCTTCGTGACGGGTCCGGCAAGTGACAACATCATCGACCGAGAGGCTCCCCGGTGGCTGAAACAGTTCGGGCCGATTCACCTCTGAAGAGCAGTTACAGAAACGTTCCTGCTGCTGAGGTCCAGGGGAGCGGCCTATCGGTCGGGCAACGGACCACTCGTATAGCGATCAGCTCGCTGCTGGCGGCCGACTCGCCTCGCAGCGCCGGAGAGAACGCCGAGCACATCCGCTTGCTGGCCGATTCCGGAGCTCGGCTGCCACCCATCGTCGTACAGCGCTCGACCATGCGCGTCATCGACGGGATGCACCGGCTGCGGGCCGCCGCGCTCCGCGGCGAGACCGAGATCGAGGTGCGGTTCTTCGACGGAGCGGAGGAGGACTCCTTCCTCCTCGCGGTCAGGTCCAATATCGCCCACGGACTGCCGCTGTCCCAGGAGGAGCGCGCCGCGGCCGCCCAACGCATCATCCGTTCCCATGCCCAGTGGTCCAACCAGGCGATCGGCGAGGTCACCGGGCTGGACGCGAAGACGATTGCGGCATTGCGACGAGACGCCAAGGACGTACCGCAGCTGGACGCCCGGATCGGCAGGGACGGACGGGTACGGCCCGTCGACGGGGCCCAAGGGCGCAGGCTGGCCGGCGAATTGATGGCCGAACAGCCGGACGCGCCGCTGCGCAAGATCGCACATGCGGCAGGGGTGTCGCTGGGCACCGCCTCCGACGTGCGCCGGCGGATCCGCAACGGCCAGGACCCGGTCCCGGCCGGACGGCAGAAGGCCGACCCGCAGCCACCGGCCCGGTACGCCGCGTCGGAGGACCGAAGCGGTACGACCGCTCCGCGGACCGCGGAGCAGAACCGGCGCATCCTGCTGCAGAAACTGCGCAAGGACCCCTCACTGCGTTGCAATGAGGCCGGGCGCGCCCTGCTGCGCTGGCTGGAGGTTCAGGCGGTGGAGGGCGAGGACTGGGAGCGGCTGCTGGACAGCGTGCCGATGCACTGTGCGGCAACCATCGTGGAACTGGCGCGGGGCTGTTCCGGGGTCTGGCAGGATTTCGCCGCGCAACTGGAACGGCGTGGACGGGCAAGTGCGTGACACGCGCGAAGATCGGATCCCCGCGGTGACGTAGTACGAGATCCCAGGCCAAGCTTCCGGGGCGCGCCTACGGAAAGCCGGCCCCGTACGTCCCCATGAGGCCGGCGGAGAGGCGCCGGCGGCCGAGACGGACTCCTTGCCCGAGGCGGCCAGGGCATATGGGCCGGCTCCGGAACAGCGACTTCCGGACCGCGTCGCACAGTAGGTGGCTGCAACGGGCGGCGGTGTTCAACCCAGGAAATTCCTTGGTTGAACACAGGTGGAGCGGGCGGGTGCGGTGCGCACGTACGGGGACTTGTACGTGCGGGGGAACGAACGGGGATTGGCTGCCGGGTGACAAGGGGAGGTTTCCGCGGGAATTCCGGGGTCGGCGGCACACCGATGTCGGGGGTGCCGAAAGGGACGCACCTGGGTCGGTAATCCACGTAACACCCCCATGCTGCCTGCTTAGCGGGAAACACACGACGCGCCGAGACGGAGAAAGACCTGACGGTGTCGTACTGAGAAGCCGGCGTCGGTGTCTTCCTGACCCCCGACCTTGCCCGGACTCAGGTGTGTGCTCGACACTTCTCGACGCTCTCCCTCGTCACACCGGGATCCACCGGTGAAGACACTGGAATGAGAAAGCCCTCCACAAGTGCACCCGCGCCACAGCGGCACGCCGGAAGTGCCTTGGGACAAGGAAATGAGGCTGAACTGTGCTGGATACGGCGGTAATCGGGTCGGGTATGGCGGGGACGGCGGTGGCCACCGAACTGGAACGACTGGGCCGCGAGTACATCGTGCTGGAGGCAGGCCCGCACCAGGGGCGTGCGCACATCGCCGCGGACGAGGGCTCCGCCCACCTGGCCGACCCGGCGCAGGATCCGGCCTTCACCCCGTTCCTCGCGCAGCCCGGGACGCCGTACGGCCCGCTGTCGGGGTACCGGCGACGCGTCGGCGGGCGGAGCCTGTACTGGCGCGGGATCTGCCTGCGCATCGAGGACGACGCGCTGCGCGAGTGGCCGGCCGAGGTACGGCGCGCCCTGCTGGGAACGGACGGCGAACCGGGGCTCTACGCCCGAACCGAGGCGGCCCTGAGGGCGTGGTCCGGCGGAACCCGGCTCACACAGGCCCGCACCGAAACAGAGGAGGCGATGGCGAAGGAGCTGGCCGGGCTCGGATACCCGGCCGTTCCGACCCCGCGGGCCATACGGACGCTGGGCCAGGGCCGTTGGGAGGCGTACTCCCCGGTCACCGGCCTGCCGTCCGAGCGCATCCGCACGGGGCACCGCGTCAGCGCGGTGCGGAAGCGGGCCGAAGGCGGCTACTCGCTGATCCTCGACGACGGGGACGGGCCCGCACTCGATGCCCGGCACATCGTCCTGTGCGCGGGCACCGTCGGCAATATCGAGCTCGTCGACGGACTGGTGCACGGGCAGCACCGGGAGCCGCGGCGGTACTCCCTCGTCGACCACGTGGCCTGCGGCATGCTCGTCGTGGAGGACGGTCGGCACGGGGCGATGGAGTCCTCGGTGCACGCGGGGTTCGACGCGCCGTCCCGCTCCAATCTGATAGTCGAGCGCCAACGGCACGGCAGCGGTGTCCTCATGGACGCCTGGGCCATGGGGGAGCAGCCGCCGGAGGCGGCGTCCACCGTCCTGGTCGGTGACCGGACGAGCATCGTCCTGGAGCCCCCGGCCCTTGCCGCTCTCGACGAGGTGCGCCGGGAACAGCGCAATCTGCTCAGGGAATTCGCCAGGCGCACAGGACTCAAGGCGCGCTTCCGTGAGGAGTACGTCTCGTTCGACGAAGCCCTGGCCCAGGCCGAGGCGCAACCGGGCACCGCCGTGGTCTACGACGCGACGATCGGGGAACTCGACCACGAGAGCGGGGGGTTGCCGCTGGACGGGGAGCACGTAGACGTCGCAGGACACCTTCGGGAGGCCCCTGGTGTGGCCGTCGCCGGCCCGTGCCTCATCCCCCGGGCGGGAGCGGCCAACCCGAGCCTCACCACGCTGGCTCTGGCGCGGTACGTCGTCCAGCACATGAGCTGAGCGCCCCCCGGTGCCGCGCTCACCGGGCCGGGGTGTCCGGGGGCGGGATCGTGCCCACTGCCGGCTGCCGGCTGCGTGACCGTGGGCAGAGGCGCTGCCCACGGTCAGGACAACCCTTCGGAGAGCGGTCGCCGGCGGTCTCGTGTCCCGGATGAGCCCGCCGGGTACGGCACGTCGCTTCTCTCAGCAGCAATGGCTTTCCTTCAGAGCCTTAGTTTTTCGGCTCACGCATTGCAGGATCATCCGAGCCTCTTGAGGAGAATGTCGTACCGTAGGCGCGCTCTTCGGGTTGGCGGGGTATTTCTCGAAGTTCCGCACGGCCGACGGCTCATGGATGGTGCCCAGGGGGTGCCGACAGGGCCTCCTTGCTTCACCGCCCCGCGCGCCAATTCGATCTGGCACGACGTCAGTTGGGGCGGTAGGGTCGGCGACGATCACGGACGCCCGTCCCATTGAAAGGACATGTGGGTCCTTACGGCTAGCTATGAGGCACTGCTGGGAGAAGAGCAAGTAGTGCGGCAGTCGTGTATCGGCTGCTTCCGCCATATAGGTGTGGGGGATTATGCAGAGTGGCACGTCGAGTGATCCCGAGATCTGCTGGGACGGCGAGTTCCGAATCCGTGAACCCAGTGCAATCGTTGATGCGGCCGAATGTATTCCGGACCCCATGGATTTCCGGAATCTCCGGGATTTCCGAAGGAACGGCGTCGGTGGGCGTGCTCGTACAACGCCTCTCCGCGACGGACGGCGTCGCTCGACGTCGTCCTCCAGGCGCCCCGGCCGTGCCGGCGAGGACATCGCGGGACCCGGATCGGACCGCCGATGAGCGAATGGCCCACCACCGACACCGAACAAGGAGCCAAGCGCATGATCGAGGTCACCGGCCTCGGCCGAGTCTTCGTCAAAAAGGGGCGGCAGGCGAAGCGTGCCAAGCAGAGCGGACCGACGGCCCAGGACAGCCGCGTCGTCGCACTGGACAGCGTGAACCTGTCCGTTCCCGAGGGCGAGACCCACGGCGTCCTCGGCCCCAACGGGGCGGGCAAGACCACCCTGGTCAGAATTCTCAGCACCATGCTCCTGCCGACCTCCGGCCGGGCATTGGTCGCGGGACACGATGTGACCACGGAGGCCGACCAGGTCCGCCGGCGCATCGGGATCGTGTTCGGCGGCGACAACGGCCTGTACACCCGGATCACCGCCCGCCAGAACCTGGTGTTCTGGGCGACGATGTACCGCGTCGACGCGAGCGTGGTGAAGCGGCGCAGCCAGGAGCTGCTGGAGCGAGTGGGGCTCGCGGACCGGGCCGATGAGCCCGTGGAGGGCTTCTCCCGCGGTATGCGACAGCGGCTACACCTGGCGCGGGGCCTGATCGGTGACCCGGCCGTCCTCTTCCTCGACGAGCCCACCATGGGCATGGACCCCCTCGCCACCCGGGACTTCCGCGACCTGGTCCACGAGTTGAAGGCCGAGGGGCGCACCATCCTGATCACCACCCATGACATGTCCGAGGCGGAGGCGCTCTGCGACCGGGTGTCCCTCGTCGACCACGGATCGATCCTCGTGACCGAGCCGACCGCCACCATCGGACGGATGCTCTCCGGACACGACCGGATAGACGTCACCCTGAGGGAGGACCAGTCGCCTCTGCTGTCCGAACTCGCCGGGCTGCCGCAGGTGGAGCGCGTCGACAAGCTGTCGGAACCGGGATCCGTACGGATCCACACCGTATCGGCCGACGCCAACCCCGTCGTACTGCGCTGGTTGCTGGACGCGGGCATCGACGCACTGCGGACGGGGCGGCCCACTCTGGAAGAGGTCTACGTCCACCTCGTGGGGAACCGGGGGCTGACCGTATGAGCGTGCGCGTCATGGCGGCCGCGGCCAAGGTGCAGTGGAACACGAGCATGCGGGCGCCCGAGCACATGCTGATCGTCGTCACGGCACCGGTCATGTCCGTGATCTTCCTGTCCATCGTGCGCTACAACGACCGCGACGACCTCGTGGCCAACGCGGTCATCGGCACCGGATTGTTCGGTATCTGGTTCGTGGCGGTGGACGTCGCCGGCGGCGTCATCCAGAACGAGCGGTGGATGTCCACCTTGGATCTCGTCCTCGCGGCGCCACGGGCCTTCGCCCTGGTCGTCTGCGGACGCATCCTGCCCGTGATGCTGATCGGCGCCTTCACCCTGGCGGAGTCCTGGCTGGTGGCCACGGTGGGCTTCGGGGTCCAACTGCCCGTGGCGCACCCCGGTATCGCGCTGATCGCGCTGATCGTGACGTTGCTCGCCACCGCCTGCACGGCGACGATGCTGGCGACGTTCTTCGTGATCAGCCGCGATACGACGATCTACCAGAACGCGCTGAGCTATCCCTTCTACATCCTTGGCGGCGTGGTGTTCCCGCTCTCCGTTCTGCCGGACTGGATCCAGCCCCTGGGACGCGTGATCTTCCTGTCCTGGTCGGCCGATCTGCTGCGCGACAGCCTGTCCGGTGACGAAGTCCATGACGTGGTGCCGCGCCTGGGGGCGATCGCGGGTCTGGGCGCCATCGCGCTCCTCCTCGGCATCGTCCTCATCCGCAAGGCCGCGGACCGCGCCCGGCGCACCGGGATGGTGAGCCTCGCATGATGGTGAAGCAGGTCATCGGCCAGGCCGCATTCGTGGGCTTCGCCGAGTTCAAGCACGTCTACACCCCCAAGACTTGGCTCACGGGATGGATGCTGCGCCTGGTCAGCCAGGTGGTCTTCTTCGGCCTGGTGGGCAAGATGGCGGGCGACCGGATCACGGCCGAGTACGTCCTGCTGGGCAACGCGGTGACGGTGATCGCGATCGAGGCCACGCTCGTGATCACCACGGCGTCGCTGGAGCGGTACCAGGGGACCTACCCCATGCTCGTCGTCTCGCCCACGAACATGGGGCTGGTCTACCTCGGCCGCGGTCTGCACTGGGTGCTGGCCGGACTGGGCAGTTCCGCCCTTGTCTTCGCGCTGGTGTGGGCGCTCTTCCGGCCCGACTGGAACTGGCGGGTCGCTGTCTTCGCCCTGCCGTGCCTGATAGTGATCGGGCTCGGTGCCTATGTGTACGGAGCAATCCTGGCCGCGTGTTCGCTGCGCCACTACAAGTTCCGCTGGGTGTACCTGAATTTCGGCTTCATGGTCCTGATGACCTTCTGCGGTACGAACGTTCCGCGGTCTTTCTGGCCGGCGCCGATCGAGTGGGCCACCCAGGTCCTGCCCCTCTCGCACGGACTCACCGCCATGCGCACCCTGGCGGCCGCCGGTCCGCTCTCCGATGTCCTCGGCCAACTGGGGCTGGAGGTCTGTGTCGCAGCCCTGTGGGCGGCACTGACGCTGCTGTTCTTCGAACGCATCGCGAGCAAGGGCCGCCGGGACGGGTCGCTGAACTTCACGTCATGACGCTGCCGGGCGGTGGTGCAGGGCGAACAGGCCCGGCACCACCGCCCGGCAGGTATGCGCCGGCAGGAGTTCGCTGTACGGGCAGCCCCGTTCACCGCGCAAGCCGCCCTATTCCTTTCGTCCGTCAACACCGTCCATAGCCGTGCGGTGCCGTCTCGTGCGTCAATCGGTGAATTCCCGGAGCGCGTATCCCGAATGAGGGAAATGCGATGTATTCTTACCAGGGTTACGCCCGCTCTCCTTCCTTTCGGAATCGCGGGCAGAGAAACATCTCGCCTCTTCGGTGATTGTCTGTTCCCAGGGAATGATCTGGATTTCCCGGGCCCCGCCGCCGAGTTGAACTCTTCGAGGCCGCACCCGTTGCTCTTCGCATGCGGCGGCCGGCTTACCCAAGACCGTCCCGTGACACCTCCCTCCGCCCCGCACCACCCCTGAAAGGAAGACGGCCCGATGAGCCGCAATATCCGTGTGGACGTGGCAGTGGTGGGCGATGGCCTGATCGGCATGTCGACCGCCCTTCATCTGCGTCGCCGGTATCTGTCCGTCGCCGTCATCGGTGGGACGACGCAAGGTCGTGCGTCCACCGCGGCCGCGGGCATGCTCACCCCGGCGTGCGAGTACGACCCCTGGATGCCGCAGGAGTTTTACGAACTGCTGCGTGAGGGTCTCGACTACTACCCCCCCTTTCTGTCCGCCTTCGGCTTCACTCCCGAGTCGGTCGGGTTCCGCTCCACCGACTTCACCCTGCTGGACCTCGTGGAACGCCCGGACAGCCTCCAGTCCCGTACGGAGTGGATGGACAAGTACGGCATCGAGAACAGGTGGCTCAGCCCCGCGGAGGTCTGCGACGCGGAGCCGCATCTGTCACCTCGGACCTTCCGCGGGGCCATCCGCATCAAGGACGAAGCGGTGGTCAACCCGAGGGCTCTGCTCCAAGCGATGACGGAGTGGGCGTCCGCCGAGGAGTGCCCGGTGCTCGTCGGTGGCCTGACCGGGGTCGATGACGAGCACGGCCGGCTGCGCCTGACCACGGGCGAGGGCGACACGGTCATCGCCGACCAGGTGGTCATCGCGGCGGGCTCGTGGAGCGGGCAGGTGGGCCGCGCCTTCGGCCTGGACATTCCTGTCTGCCCGGTGAAGGGGCAGATCGTACGGCTGGCCGGCCCTCCCGGACTGCTGCGGAGCGTGGCGTTCATGCCCAGCGGCGGCTGCGGATCGATCGTGTCGCGGTCACCCGGCGAATACATCGTGGGCACGAGCGAGGAGTACCTGCGGCCGGAGACGGACAACACGGCCGGTGTGGTCGGCACCATCCTCAGCCGGCTCTGCGCCGTCGTCCCCGAGGCGGCGGAGTGGCGCATCGAGGAGATGTGGAGCGGCTTCCGCCCCATGACCTCGGACGAGCTCCCCATCCTCGCGCGGGCGGACGACCCCAGGATCGTGGTGGCAACGGGACATCACCGCAACGGGGTGCTGCTGACCGCCGTCACGGGCCGGCTCGTGGCGGCACTGATCGACGACGAGGCCCCCGGTCTGAGCCTGGACCGCTTCCGCTACGGGCGTCCGCTGCGCCCGCACACCCGATTCGCCACCAAGTACTGACGGGCCCGGAGACTGCCATGAATTCCTTCACCATCCGTGCGGCGCGGCCGCACGCGGACGAGACGACGGCCCTTCTCGACTGGAGCGTCGGCCACCTCGACGAGCTGGAGCGCTGGGCCATCCGCCGCCAGGTGCCCGTTCCGGGGCCGATCCTGGCCGGGATCCGGCGCCGGTACGCCGAGGACGGCGGCCGGGCACCGGAGCCGGTTCCTCCCGTCTGGGACCGGGAGCCGGACTCCGTCCCGGCCGGACAGGTCCCCGAAGCCGCCCTGCTGGCCGCGCTCGAACGTGATCTGCTGTTGTATGCGGCGTCCTTGGCGGAGGGACGTATCGACGATCTGACGGTGACGACGGTGCCGGGCGTTCCCGCGGCGTTCTACGCCCCGCAGAGCCGTCGGCTGTTCTTGCCCGACTGGTTGGCCGAGGCGGTGTCCGGCCGCCTCTTCGCACCGACGGCGCTCTTCCCCGAGCCGCCGTCGGCCACGGTCTCGTGGCTGTTCTTCCAGAGCCTGGTCCTCACACCGCCGTCCCTGCCGTCCGGTCCGGCGGCACACGTCCTGGGCATCCGGGAGTCCGACTGAGGTCAGGCCCTCCTCGCCGGGTCACCAGGGCCTGCTGTCCGTCGTGGTCAACGGGCTTGCCGGAGGCCGCCGGTGCGGAGGGCCGTGGCGCGGAGGCGGATTCGGGCGGGGTGGTTGTCGGCGGGGCGTCGTAGCGGGTGACGACGCCCCGCCGGCCTTTCGACCTCCGGATCCCCCGAACCGCTCACGCCACCGCACGGGGGCACGGACCCGTCTGCCTCTCGGCAGGAACGGATCGATGAACTCACCTTCCACAAAGGTGAGTTGCCCACACGTCACACTGCTGCCCCGCCGGACCGCCCCGCGTCGGCGCCCGGCCCGGGTTCCGCGAACGGAGACCGGCCCGGCCGTCCGACTGGCTGTCCGTCGAGGCCCATTCCGCCGCGATCCGATCCGACCCGAGCCGGGGCGGGGCATGCGGCGGCAGTGCGAAGTTGCCGGTCAGCGGGGGAGGGGCAGCCCCGCCAGTTCGGCCACCTCGGCCAGGTCGTCGAGGAGTTCCAGGTCGAGGGGATTGTTGATCTGCGCGTAGAAGCGGACGGCGCCGGCGTCCCGGTATGCGCCCAGGACCTCAGCCACCTGCTTCGCAGACCCCACGGCGCCGAAGCCGGCGATCTCCGCGGCGGGTTCGCCGGTGTCGGCCACCCGCCGCGCCAGCGTGGTCCGGTCGCCCCCGGGGCACAGGACGAGCGACGCGGACACGGTGATCTCCCGGGGATCGCGTCCGGTCTCCTCACAAGCCACCGCCACCCGCCGCGCCGCCGCCCGCACCTGATCGGGGGTGGTGAACGGAGCGTTGAACTCATCGGCGTAGCGCGCCGCGAGACGCGGTGTCCACCGCTTGCCCAGCCCGCCGACGAGGAGCGGCGGGTGCGGCGTCTGATGCGGCCGGGGCAGCGCCGGACAGCGCTCGAGGTGTATGTGCCGCCCCTGGTAGGTGACTTCCGCTCCCGGCGGGGCCGTCCACAGCCGCCGGATCACCTCCAGCGTCTCCTCAAGGCGGGAGAACCGCTCCGTGACGGAGGGAAGGGGGATGCCGTATGCCTGGTGCTCGCGTTCGTACCAGGCCGCTCCCAGGCCCAGCTCCAGACGGCCGCCGCTCATCACATCGACCTGCGCCGCGGTCAACGCGAGGACGGACGCGTGGTGGAACGTGACGGCGGACATCATCGTGCCCAGTCGGATGCGGTGCGTGTCCCGGGCCAGGCCGGCCAGCAGGGTCCAGGCGTGCAGCGGCCCGGGACCGGGGGACCCGTCGCCGATGCGGACCAGGTGGTCGCTGGTCATGAGGGCCTCGAAGCCGAGCTGCTCGGCCCGTTGGGCGAAGGCGCACACGGCGTCGTAGGTGGTGCCCTGCTGGGGCTCGACGAGCAGACGGAGGGTCATGGCGTCCATACCTTTCCTCGTGGCTGATCCGGGACATGCGGGGAGCGGGGCGCCCGGTGGATACCGGGCGTGGTGTCACGGCGGTGGCGCGCTCGTGGCCTGAGATCATCGGCCGCCCGGCGTCCCGCGACAACCCGGGCGATGACGATCCGTACGGCGCCGGCCGGCGGGTGCCGGTCCGGGCCGTCCTCGGTCACCGGTACGTCCGGAGTTCGGCCGACGCGTCGGGAGAAGACAGCCAGCGCTCGCGCAGTGCCTCCAGGCACCGTGCCGCGGCGTCCCCCTCGCCGTAGCAGACGATGCCCGGACGTCGCATCGCCTCGTACGCCTCGGGGTCGTCGAGCAGTCGGCCGACCTCTTTGACGATGAGTGCCGGGTCGGTGCCCACCAGCCGGGCGCAGCCCGCGGCGATGCCCTCGGGGCGCTCCGTGCGGTCCCGCAGCACGAGTACGGGCTTGCCCAGCGTCGGTGCCTCTTCCTGCACGCCACCGCTGTCGGTCAGGACCAGCACGGCCCGGTGCATCAGCCGGATGAACTCGGAATAACGCAACGGCTCGCAGAGCAGCACCTGCGAGAGGGAGGAGAGGTGGCTCCGGAAAACACGGCGTACTTCCGGATTGGGGTGCAGCGGGATGACGAAACGCAGCGTGGGCCGGGAGCGGCACAGTTCCGCCACGGCGGCGGCGACCCGGCCCATGGGGATTCCCCAGGACTCTCTGCGGTGCATGGTCAAAAGGACGGTCTGCCGGCCCTCGGTGAATGCGTCCAGCTCACGGTTGGCGGAATCGCCGGGACGGTCCAGCACGAGGTGCATTGCGTCGATCACCGTATTCCCCGTGACATACACGTCATCGGAACGGACCCCTTCGGCGAGAAGGTTGCCCGCGGCGTCGGCGGTCGGGGCGAAGTGCAGATCGGCGAGCTGGGTGATAAGTCTCCGGTTGATCTCCTCGGGGAACGGCTCGAACCTGTCTCCGGTGCGCAGGCCGGCCTCCAGATGGGCGACGGGTATCCGCTCGCATGCCGCGGCATAGGCGGCGGCGAACGCGGTGCTGGTGTCTCCCTGTACCACGGCGACGTCCACGAGTTCGTCGAGCAGGGGGTCTCCCAGTTCGCCGACGATCCGGCTCGCCATGGCGCTGAGCCGCTGGCCGGGACGCATGATGTCGAGGTTGTGCCGGGGACGTAGTCCGAAGAGCTCGTTGATCTCGTCGAGCATGTCCCGGTGCTGGCCGGTGGTGATGATGACGGGCTCGAAGCCGGGGTCGGCGTCGAGCGCGAGCACCAGCGGCGCGAGCTTGATGGCTTCGGGGCGAGTTCCGTAGACGATCCCCACGCGCAGGGCCATGTGTTCCTTCTTTCGGGCGCCGAACAGCGAAGAACTGAACGGAAAGCCGACTCTCAGTTCACTGACTTCGACCTGAAACGACTTGCAAACAACGCTCTGGACTTCCCCGTCGCAGGGTTGATTGCGCTTGACATGCAAGGGAAGTCGAAACGGGTGTTGGGCGCGATGCGGCCCTTATGTTCGCCGAGGTGCGCCAGCCTTTTCCCGCAAATGGCGGGCAGTTTCGATCTGGGAAGCCTTACACACACCCGTTGTCCGGTCAACGAGCTTTCGGGGAGCTTGATTTGTTGCCTCTTGCGCGACGGTCCGGTCGCTGTGTTAGCGTGCGGCGCACTCCGGCTGCGGTACATGAGTAAGGCCAGCCGGCACGTGATGGACAACCGGCACGTTCTTTCTCAGGTCTGTAATGACTGTCCGACATGCACGCTGCGTCTGTGCGCGTCCATGAACAATCTCGGAAAAGAGAGATCGGGGACCCGTGTGAACCATGCTATGGAAATCATTCACGCTGGTGGGGACGGTACGCTTCTTTCGTTCGGCCGCCCCACCTATGACGAACGCGAGATCGAGGCCGTCGTAGCCGCCCTCCGTTCCGGGGAATTGGCCACGGGGGTTACCACCAGGAAATTCGAGGCGGAATTCGCCGAATCCTTCGGCTTCGCCCACGCCCTCGCGGTGACGTCCGGCAGCACCGCGAATCTCCTGGCCTGCGCGGCCATGCTCGAACTCGGCCGGGCCCGGCCGGGCGACCGGGTCATCGTGTCCGGCGCGACCTTCGTCAGCGCGGTCACGCCCGTCGTCCAACTCGGCCTGGTCCCCGTCTTCGTCGATGTGGCCGCCGGCCATGTCAACGTCGACCTCGACCTGGTCGAGCAGGCCGTCGTCGAACACGGCGCGCGCGGTGTGCTGTTGCCGCACACTCTCGGCCAAGCGCTGCCGATGGACCGTCTCGCCGAGATCAAGCGCCGCCACGGTGTCTTCGTCATCGAGGACTGCTGTGAATCGCTGGGCGCCGCCGACGGGTCCACCCCGGTGGGCTCCGCCGCCGACGTGGCGACCTTCAGCTTCTACGCCGGCCATCACCTCACCATGGGCGAGGGCGGTGTGGCGGCCGGCCACTCCGCGGAGATCGACTCCGTCCTGCGCAGCCTCCGCGCCTTCGGACGGAACCCGGACTACCGGCTCGGGCGCTTCGAGCACCCGGTGGACGACCGTCCGCTGGCCCCGGAGGAGCGGTACATCCACCTCAGGCTGGGCTACAACGCCAAAATCACCGACTTCCAGGCCGCGTTCGGCCGCGTGCAGCTCACGCGCCACGCGGAGCTCGCCCGGCAGCGGCGGCAGCTCGCCCAGGAACTGGTGCCCGTTCTAAGGGAGTTCGGCTGGGGTGTCCTGGGAGACCCCGTCTCGCCGGGCGCCTCGCCCTTCGCGGTGGCGACCCTGCTTCCGGAAGGGCTGCCGCTCACGCGCGCCGTCGGCGTGCTCATCGAGCACGGCATCGATCCGCGCGGCTTCCTCGGCGCGTCCCAGCCGCATCAGCCCTGCTTCGACGGCGTGACCAAGGTCGTCCACGAGCCGTACCTCCATACGCGAACGCTGGCCGAGCGGGGGCTGCTGCTGGGCTGCCCGCCCCGGACCGACCATGTGGCAGCCGTCAAGGCGCTGCGCGGAGCCCTGGAGTCGCTGTCATGAAGATCCTGCTCGTGGCGGAGAAGTATCCCCCCATCGTCGGCGGCGGCGAGACACACCTGCACCAGCTGGCCGAGGGGCTGGTGACGCGTGGCCACGAGGTGACGGTGGCCACCGAGGCCGTCCCCGACGGTCCGGAGCGCCGGCTGTACCGCGAGGGAGCGGTGCGCGTCCACGAAGTCACCGGGCTGATGGACGCCTGCCAGCGCCTGGACGCCAAGGCGGCGGTGGCCAGCCTGCACTCCGTGCTCACCACCGGCGACGCAGACCTCGTCCATGTCTTCAACTACGTGCCGGCGCTCCTCACCAGCTGGCTCCGGCCGGCGATCGGCGCCAAGCTCGCCGTCTCGCTGTTCGAGACCCATATGCCGGGGCAGCGGGTCTTCGACCTCTGGGGCGACTACCCGCTGGAGCGGTCCCTGCAGCGCGGGCTCGTCGACAACCTCCGGGCCGATGTGATGGTATGCGGCTCGCAGGCTTACCGGCGCTGGGCACTCGACGCCGGCTTCACGGACGACGACATCCACGTCGTGGAGTTCGGCACCGACCTCGACCGCTTCCGTGACGACGGCGCCGCCCGCGCCCGCTGGCGTAACCGCCACGGCGTCGCCGACGACGAAACGGTCTTCCTGGTCCCCGCGCGGCCCGTACCACGCAAGTGCATCGAGGACGCCGTGGCCGCGCTGGCCCACCTGGCCGGGCGGCACCCGCGGGCCCGCCTCGTCCTGACCACCCCGACCGCGCGCACGCTCGACTCCTACGCCGAGAAGCTGCGGGCCCTGGCGGACGAACTCGGCGTCGCGGACCGGGTGATCTGGGAGCAGGGACTCTCCTGGCACGACATGCCCATGCTGTACGCGGGCGCCGACGCGGTGGTACTGCCCTCCTCTCACGAGGGGTTCGGCATCGCCCTCGTCGAGGGAATGGCCGGCCGGCGCCCCGTGATCACCTCGAATGTCGAGGGCCACGACGAGGTCATCGATCACGAACGGACCGGGTTCCTCTACCCGGCCCGCGACGTCGAGGCACTGGCCGGGTGCATGGCGCGCGTCATCACCTCGGACCTGGAGAACCTCGTGGCGGCGGCGCACGCCGAAGCGGTGCGCCGCTTCTCGTCGACGGCGGTCGCCGCCGGGCACGAACGGGCCTACGAAGTGGCGTGTGGCCAGCGGTGACCGGACACGACGTCAAGCACCCGTCAGCCCCTGAGACCGAAGAGCGGGATATGAGTTCACACCAAGCCCTGGCCGATCAGACGTCGCAGGTACCCCCCGAACGCGAGGACCGGTTGGCCAGGGCACTGGCCGCCTGGCTCCGCGGCGGCGGCACCCAGCGGGCCGACGGCGCCTACTGCGGATGGCAGGCACCCGACGGCCGCCTCTCCTACCCGTATCCGGAGATCACCGGATACATCCTGACGTTCTTCGCCCACGAGACACTGGACGCGTCCGAGCGGCAGCGGGCGGACGCGGCGGCCTCGTGGCTGGCCGACCGCATCGACAGCGGGGACTACTCGTGCCGTCCCGACCACGGCGACGGCGGAGTCTTCCTCTTCGACATCGGCATGATCACCCACGGTCTGCTCTCCTACGGCCGGCGCACCGGTGACCAGCGACTGCTCTCCTCGGGACGCGCCGCGGCCCGCTTCCTCCTCGACCACCTGCCGACCCGTGGCCACCCCCACCCCCTGGCCACGGGACACCGGCCCGAAGGAACCGAGCCGACCTGGTCGAACTCCGGCAGCGCCCATCTGCTCAAGCTTGTGCAGGCACTGATCAGCGCGGACGGCGCGGGCGTCACCGGAGCGGCACAAGCCGCCGAACGGCTGGTGGACACCGTGCTCGCCGACCCCTGCCCGCCCTCCGCGGCGCCCGTCACGACCTGCCCGGACAGCGATCTGATCAGCCTGCACGCCGCTTGCTACGCCGCCGAGGGCCTGTGGATCTGGGACACGGCCCGCCGCCGGCCGCAGGCGCGGGAACGCGCGGTCCGCATCACCGAGTGGGTGTGGCAACAGCAGCTCACCGGGGGCGGCTTCACCACGTACGCACACCGCACGGGCGGCCCCGCCTCCGACCGGATGCAGTCCGACGTCCTGGCTCAGGCGATACGCCTGGCCAAGTTGCTGGACCTGCGCCCCGACGGCCTCGGCAGTGCGGTCTCGACGCTGGCCAACAGCCTCCACACCTACGACGACAAGGCAGCGGTCCTCTACCGGCCCCAGGCCGCCGAGCCGCACCGCAACAGCTGGAGCTCCATGTTCGCCGGCCAGGCCCTGCGCCTGTGCGGCGGCGAGGCCGGTCTGGCCTGGCACGAACTGGTCTAAGGCGCCCCTGCGAAAGGCTCACGACATGAGTGACTCGGTTCTGCTGTCGGCGCGTCAGCCACTGCCGCCGATCGACTACAGCCATGCCGCGGGAGCATGGATCCACACCGCCGAAGGCGACAGTCTGCTGGACGCGGCCAGCGGTCTGGTGTGCGTCAACATCGGCCACGCCCACCCGCACGTGGTCGAACAGATCACCCGCCAGGCCCGCACCGCCACCTTCGCCTCCCCCGGGGTGCTGCTCCCGGCGGTGCAGGAAGAGCTGGCCGGCCGGCTGACCGAAGCCGTCAACCGGCCGGGGGACGGAGTGAGCCTCGCCTGCTCCGGAACCTCCGCGGTGGAACTGGCCATCTCCTACGCCCGGCTCATCCAGCGCTCGCGCGGCCAGGACGGCAGGCATCACATCCTCACCGCCCGGCTCGGCTACCACGGCAACAGCGCGCTGACCCTGGGGCTGTCCGGACACCGCCGACGGCGCCCGCACCCCGACGACGCCCTGGGCCTGGCACCGGCCTTCGACCCGCCCTACCCGGGACACCACCGCGACTGCCCCCACGACCGGTGCCGGGCGAGCTGTGCCGACGCCGTGGCCGAGGCCATCGACCGCCGTGGGCCCGAGTCCGTCGCGGCCGTACTCATCGAACCGGTCAACGGCACGACGGGCGGCGCCTATACGCCACCCCCCGGCTATCTGGCGGCGCTGCGCCGGGCCTGCCACGAACGCGGTGTGCTGGTCATCCACGACGAGGTCCTGACCGGCCTGGGACGGACCGGCCTGCCACTCGGCGCGGACCACTGCACGGACGCGGCGGCGGACATCGTGGTGCTCTCCAAGGGACTGTCCGCCGGATACCTTCCGCTGGCGGCGGTGCTCGTGAACCCCGAGGGAGTGGCCCGGCTCCGCTCCGGCCCCCGGCCACTGCCCCTGATGGGCACCATGTCGGCGACCCCGCTCCAGGCCGCGGCGGGGCTCGCGGTGCTCGATGTGCTCGGCGAGATCGGCGCGCTGGACTCCACTCGCGTCCGGGGCGGGGACGTCGCCGCCGCCGTACGGGCGGTGGCAGCACTGCCCGTGGTGAAGGAGACCCGGGGAGTGGGCTACTTCCACGCCGTGGAGCTGGCGCCCGGCACCCAGGCCGCCGCCCTCGCCGCCGCCCGCGACGAGCGGCTGCTGCTGTACCCCTTCAACGGATTCCACGCCGACGGCACGGGCGAAGGACTGATCGTCGCTCCTCCGCTGAACTCCACCCCGTCCGAAGTCGAATTCCTGGCACAGGGGCTGCGCCGTGCGCTGGAGCGCACGGCCGCCCGGTCCGAAGACCGATCCCACCGCTGAAAGGCACCTCTTGATGTCACCCACGACCACGCACTGGGCAGGACGCCAGGTGCTCGTCACGGGAGCCGACGGTTTCATCGGTTCGCATCTCACCGAGACCCTGGTGAGCCGCGGCGCCCGAGTCACCGCGGTCGTCCGACGCGTCTCGGCCGCACAGGTGACGCACCGGCTCCGCAATCTCTCCGCCGCGACCGTCGACGCCCTCGAACGGGTGGTGCACGTGGACCTCGCGGGACCTTCGGCGGTCGACGTCCTCGGCCGGCTGGAGGCCGACACCTGGTTCCACCTCGCCGCGGACGCCTACGTACCGGCATCGCTGGACCAGCCCGCCGATGTGGTGCGCACCAATGTGATGTCCACTCTCCACGTCCTGCTGGCAGCCCAGCAGCGGCAGCCCGCGCACCTCCTGGTGACGAGTTCGAGCGAGGTCTACGGCAGCCAGCCGGACGCGATCACCGAACGGCATCCGCTGGAACCGGCCACGCCCTACGCGGCGTCCAAGGTGGCCTGCGACCGCCTGGCCTGGTCCTGGCACCACACCTACGGCCTGCCGCTCACCATCGTCCGGCCGTTCAACAGCTACGGGCCCCGCCACGTCTATGACGCGGTGCCGCTCTTCCTGGCCAGAGCGCTGCGGGGAGAGCCGATCACCATCAACGGCAGCGGTGAGCAGACGCGCGACCTCACCTTCGTCGCGGACACCGTCGCGGGGTTCCTCGCCCTGGCGGAGCTGCCGGCCACCGGCGAGACGTACAACATCGGCACCGGCACGGACCACCGCATCATCGACGTGGCCCGCGCCATCGTGGCCCTGACCGGGTCGCAGAGCGAGATCGTGCACGGCCCGCCGCGCTCCGGCGAAGTGCTCAAGCTGCAGGCCGATCCGGCGAAACTCACCGAGGCCACCGGGTGGCGTGCCGAGTACGACCTGGCCAGGGGCCTGGCGGACAACCTGGTCTGGATGCGGGAACACGTGGAGACGGTATGGCCGACACGATCCTGATGGACGCCGGCGGCGTCCTCTTCAACAACGTCACCGAAGAGACGGACTTCCTGGACCGCCTCGCCGCCCGGCACGGTGCCGACACCCAGCGGCTGCGCGGGGAGATCGACGCCCGCGACGCCGCGTACGAGACCGGGCGTGCCCATGTCCACGACGTCCTGCGCGACGCCCTCGCCGCCGCGGGGGCCCCGGCCGGCGTCGCGGTGGACGCCCGGTGGCTGGACGACCTGTACCGGGACTGTCTGGCCGTCCACCCCGGGGCGTTCACGGCGATCGACGGTATCCGCCGGCACCGCCCCGACATCCTGCTGGTACTGACGAACAACGAGGCCGCCCACTGGGACCGGGTCAAGGACGACCGGTACGGGCACCTCGGACGCTTCGACGTCATCGCCTCGTCGTGGCAAGTGGGCGAGGTCAAACCCACCGGGGAGTTCTTCGAGGCCGTCGCCCGGCGGTGCGGCCGCCCGCTCGACGACGCCGTCCTGCTGGACGACAACCCGGACGTACTCGCCGAGGCCCGCCACCACGGCCTGCGCACCCTGCACGTCGAATCGCCCGCCACGCTCCCCGAGGCAGTGGCCCGCCTTCTGGACTTCCCCGCCACCGCGGCCGATACGAAGGGCCGGACATGAACGCGACCTCGCCCGAAGACATCCCGGCCGCGCAGCGCACACCCCTCCTGCCGGAGCAGCGCCGCTTCCTCACCACCGCGATCCCCAACCTCCAGGGCGGGGGCGGACGCCGCGGAGTGCGCTCCCACCTCATCGGCCACGGTCGCCGGGGCCTGCTGCGATGACGGCCGCCGCCGCTTCACCGGAGGACCTGGCACCGATACAGGCACGGACGCTGTTCGTGATGCGGGACGGCAGACTCACCGCGATCAACGACGTCGGCCGCCCCGCCCCGCCCCGGTGCTTCCTCTCGTACACGGCCACCGCCGTGACGGCGTGGACCAGCACCGCCGTGCCGGCGGACCTCACCGACGAGCTGGACCGATGGGCCGCGGACCAGACCCCGGCCCCGCTGACCGAGCTCGTCAGCCCCCCGGCCGGCGCGCTCCGGCTGCTGGCGCGGCACGCCCCGGTGACGGAGAGCTTCGTAGGCCCCGCCTACGCCGTGCCCGACTCCGCAGACACACCGGCGCCGCCAGGCATCACCCTGCGGGACTGCGGTCCGTCGGAGTCGTCCCGCTTCCGCGAGACCTTCCCGGAAGTGGCCGACACCCTCGCCGAACGGCAGCCGACCGTCGCCGCGTTCGACGGCCACCGAGCGGTCGCCGTCTGCTGCGCGGCCCGCGACGGCGGCGAGGCATATGAGGCGGGCACCGAGACACTGCCGAGCCACCGCGGCCGCGGCCTCGCCTCGGCACTGGTGACCCGCTGGGCCCGGCTGGTGCGCGCACGTGGCGCCCGGCCGCTCTACAGCACCGAATGGGACAACCACTCGTCCCTGTCCGTGGCGAAGCGGCTGGCCATGGAGCTGTACGCCGTCAACGTCAGCCTCTACTGACCCTCCTGACCACCCCCGACCTGCTGCCGGCCGCACGTTCCGTGGACGCGGCCGGCGGCGGAAAGGCCGAACCCCGGGGCCGGACAACGAGATGGCCCGAGACCTGCTGCGCCGTGCCCGGAAGCCGTCCGGGACGACGCGCACACCACCCCACGACAACTCGTCCGCGAACTGGTCGACAGCGGCGACACCGGCGAGATCCTCTCCCTCAGCCGCATCCTGGAGAGCGGGGGACCACTTCCCGGCGCGCCCCGCAGCAGAGTGGCGCTGATCGGCAGTTTCACCGCTGCCCTTCTCGGCCGGGTCCTGCGCGTCACCTTGCGCCGGTGCGGGATCGACGCCGTGGTGGACGTCCACGGCATCGGACGGTACGGCAGCCGGACCGCGGATCCGGGCAGTGACCTCTACCGCAGCGACCCCGACACCGCCTTGGCGACACACCTGGCCGGCCACGCCCGGTACGGCGCGCATCGCGGCATCGAGATTCTCAGGCGCCGGACGTTCGGCCGCGCGGACGGTCAACTCCCCGCAGGCGGCGCCTACTCACTCGGAAACCCGGTCAGTGCCGCGCTGGGCCGGGACATACGATGGCGGCGTGACGATCACGTACGAATGGCGGGGTGGCTTCGACAACGCCGCTCTCAACGCACTGCACGCCGACGGTTTCGGTCCCCCAATCGCGCAGACCGACTGGCGAACGCGGCTTGAGCGCCACAGCCTCGGCTGGGTCTGTGCGTGGGAGGACGGTCTGATCGGATTTGTCAACGTCGTCTGGGACGGCGGAGCCCATGCCTTCATCCTGGACACGGTCGTCGCCCGGCACTGCCGGTCGAGAGGAGTCGGCGCCGCGCTCGTCGCCAAGGCGGCCGACGAAGCCCGTGCCGCGAACTGCGAGTGGTTGCACGTCGACTTCGAGGAGCACCTGCGCGCGTTCTATTTCGATGCCTGCGGCTTCAAGGAGACGACGGCCGGGCTGATCGCCCTGTAACGAGGACGCCCAAGCCCTCGGCTGTTTCCTACGACCAGGGGAAGACGCGCCGGACAAACCCAGGGTGGATGGGCGATCGTGAGGCCCTGCTTGATCACACGAGCGTTCCCTCAGAACTGATGGGGATCCGCGCATCCTTCTGGCTCCGCTGACCGCGATGTCGTGAAACCGAAGGCCGGAGCGAGCGATGAAGGATCGTTTACCCTGACTGGTTGTCCGAGCCTGCGCGCCACCGGCGGGGGCCCAGCCCATTCCTGAGGAGCAAGTTGTTCGACCTCATCGTCATCATCCGGGTCCCCGAGAGCACCGACATCGCCCCCGTTGCCGACGCCCTGTCCCGGATGCGCCCCTTGTGTCTGGCGGAAGACGGCTGCGTCAGCTGGGAGGCGTACCACTCACACGAGGAACCCGGCCGCTTCGTCCTGGTCGAGCGCTGGGCCAGCCGCGCCCACTGGGAGGCTCACGATGCCGGTGACGCCATCCAGAAGATCTACATCCCGGAGCTCATGCCGCGCATCGAGCGCGAGGTGCATCCCAGCATGCGCGTACCCAGCAAGCATGAAGCGGCAACTGGGTGAACCCGTCGCGTTGTTGGGCCGAATCCGGCGGACACCCGAACCCGGGAGCGCCCGGCCTTGATCCGGGAGAGCGCGGCGACGGGGCTGCGGAGCAGGCCGGCCCAGGGCGCAGCCGGTAAGGATGGAGTAGTGCCCCGACCGTCGCCGTTCCACAACCGGCCTGTTCCACGGAACAGCAGCGGTCAGAGCCACCTTCACCTCTCCCCGTCACGGCAGATGAATTCGGTTGCGGCGGGACCGGTGAGCCCGGTGGGGTACCCCCATGGACGGTGCCATGGAGCAGGTGCGACGGGCGAGGTCGGGAAGAGACCGTGTCGTCACGGTGCAACCGGCTCCATGGCGCGGGTCGGCGGTGCTCGTAGCCCTGATGCTGGCGGCCTTCACCTTCAACACCGCGGAGAACCTGCCGGTCGGCCTTCTGGAGCCCATCTCCGAAAGCCTGCGGGTGTCCGTGTCAGCGGTCGGTCTCCTGGTCACCGGCTATGGCGTGACGGTGGCCGTCGCGTCCTTGCCGCTCGCCCACCTCGTGCGGGCGGTGCCCCGACGGCATGTGCTCACGGGACTACTGGCCGCGCTGGTCCTGTCCAGTCTGCTTGCGGCGCTGGCCACCTCCTACTGGCTGCTCCTCGTGGCGCGGCTGCTGACCGCACTCGCCCAGGCGCTGTTCTGGGCGGTGATGGCGCCGGTCGCGGTGGGGTTGTTCGCGCCCGAGGTCCGCGGGCGGGTGGTCGGGGCGCTCTCCGTCGCCGGTTCGCTCGCCCTCGTGCTCGGCGTTCCCGCCGGGACCTGGCTGGGCCGGCAGAACGGCTGGCCGGTGCCGGTAGCCATGCTGGCGGCTCTGGGACTCGGCTCTCTGGTGACGATCGCCGTTCTGCTGCCGACCTCGCGTCCGGAAGAAGAGCCGGCCGCCTACGGAACCCGTCCCGACGCCCGCCGGTTCGGGATCGTGCTGGCGGCCGGAACCCTGTCCGCCACCGGGGCGTTCACGGGATACACGTACCTCACGAAGTTCCTCGGCGACGTGAGCGGGTTCTCCCCGAGCACGGTCACCGCCCTGTTCGTGGCCTTCGGTGTGGCGTGCCTGGCCGGGGTGAGCATCACCGGGGCACTGCTGGAACGCTTTCCACAGGCTGCGCTGACCACCGCCGTCGCCACACAGGCGGTGGGCATGCTCGGCCTGTACGCGGCCGGCACCGACCCGGTGGCGGCGGTGGTGTTCCTGGTGCTGACGGGCGGTGCACTCGGGCCGGTGTTCATGACCACCCAGAACGCCATGCTGCACTGCGCACCGGGCCGCACCGATATCGCACTCGCGGCCAACTCCGGTGCCTACAACGCCGGTATCGCGACGGGCGCCGCGCTCGGGGGCCTCGTCCTCCCGCTCGCCGGCGTACGCGGCACCTTCCTCGCGGGCGGGCTGCTGACCCTTGGGGCCTGCACGGTACTGCTTGGCGGACGTCTGCTGGCTGGGCGGGCCACAGGCGGAAGAGGGGCGGGGAACGGTGGGCGGTCGGAATAGCCTCCTGCCGTCGGTCAGTGATCAAGCACCTTAGGTGCGGCTGTCTGATGGCGAAGTGGCGCCTGCTCGGTGACTGCCGTCATTCCGCCGCCCCGCCCCGCCCCGAGGACGGTGAGCGACCGCACGGCCCTGCGGTGTCGAGTCGGGGCCCCGGCCGTGCCCGCGCGGGGGCGGCGTCGCGCCTCACCGTAGGTCCCTCAGGAGCCCGGCGATCTCCGTGAAGCCGCGCCGCTCGGCGTGCTCCAGGGCCGTGACGCCGTCGCCGTCCGGGAGGCCGGGGGTGGCCCCCGCCGCGATGAGCAGCTCCACGATCTTCTGGTGTGCGCGGCCGCCGTCACCGAGGATCACGGCTTCCAGCAGGGCGGTCCAGCCGAGGCGGTTGACGTGGTCGACGTCGATGTCGGTCTCGCGCAGCAGGGCGCTTACGTAGTCGACGTGGCCGCGTTCGGCGGCCGGGATGAGGGCGATGCCGCCGAAGCGGTTGCGCAGCTTCAGATCGGGGCCCGCCGGGAGCAGGACGCGCATCATACGGACGCTGCCGGTGACGCCGGTGACCAGCCAGGGGCTGTCGTCGCGGTCGTCCTGGGCGTTCGGGTCGGCGCCCGCGGCGACGAGCGCCTCGGCGGCGGCCACATGATCGCCGAGCGCGGCGAGCAGGAGGGGGGGTGCGGCGGTGCCGGTCGCGGGCCTCGGTGCGGGCACCGGCGGCGAGGGCGGCCCGCACGGCGTCGGCGTCGCCGCGCTCGGCGGCATCGAGCAGGGTGCGGTCGTTCGGGGTCATGGCGGCTCTCCTCTTGACTGCGGTTCTCCCCAGGGCGGAGACCGTGGCTGCCGTGATTCTCCCGGCGGAGATCCTGGCGGCCGAAATCCTGGTGACGGAGATCCGGACGGCGGTCGGCAGCGGCAGCATGGGCGGGGTCCTTCAGGTTCTTTCCGGTGCCATGGGGGTGTTTTCCGGGGCCGTCCGAGCCCGTACGGGCGCCGGGTGCGGACGGGGCCCGTACGGTGCGGACCGGGCTCGTGCGGAGGCGGGGTGCGACCGGGGCTCGTACGGAGCCACGGAGCCACGGAGCGACGGGGCCGGCGGTACCCGGCATGGGGGAGCCGGATACCGCCGGGGCCCAGGGGGCGGACGGGGCAGGTCCTAGCCGAGCGCGGCCACGCCGGCCTGAGCGAACTTCTCGTCCAGGTCGCCGGACGGGGCGCCCGCGACACCGATGCCGGCGATCGGCGCGTTCTTGGCCGTGACCGGGGCGCCGCCCGCGAGGAACAGGGTGCCCGGGATGTCCTTGAGGTTCGGGGTCTGCTCAAGGCGCTTGGCCAGCTCGGAGGTCGGGGCGTTCCAGGAGACGGCGGTGTACGCCTTCTTCTCGGCCGAGACGTAGGACTGCGGGCCCGCGCCGTCGCCGCGCAGGGTGACGACGGTGTTGCCGTTGCGGTCGACGACCGCGACGGTGACGTGCTGGTTCTCCTTCGTGGCGGCGTCGAGGGCGGCCTGCGCGGCCTTGGTGGCGGCACCGATCGTGAGATGGGTGGACGTGGTCGTGGCGGTGGTCTGCACGTTCGCCGCGGGCCGCGCGGCCGTGGCGGCGCTCGCCGAGACGGTGCCGAAGGTGCCGGCGGCCACGGCCGCGAGGGCGACGCCGGTGGCGATGCGGGCACGCCGGGAGTACTGGGAGATCTTCTTCATGGCTCGGCAACTCCTGGGAATCGTGGGCGGCGTCGGTGCGTCGACGTCCGTCGGGTGTCCGGTGCTCCGGCTTCGGCGCCGGGTCCGGTGCGGACCCTGGTGTCCGGGTCCGCTGACCGGGAGGGCGTTCGTCCTGCGTCGCCGTCCCGCTCCGGTAGCCATCCTGGGTCCGGATCCGGGGTCGGACCGTCGGCGTACCGGCTGGCTCCGGCGGGCCGAGCGGTCGATGCGGGGGTCAGCCGATCGGATGACCCCGGCGTTCTGCGGGTGCCGGAGAATAGGGGTGTTTGCCCATGTCATTCGGGGTTGTTCGGGCTGGTCAGGAGGGGTTTCTCGCGCGAGTTCCCGACAGCGGAGTGAGTTCATCAGCCGGTGCGAGTTCCCGGCGCGAGACGAGGAGGCGGGGAAGCGGAGATGCCCGCATACCGGCGCCGGGCCGCCGACCGTCGCGCACCGCGGCGGTCTCAGGCCACCACCGCACCGTCCGAAGCCACGGTGTCGGCCACGAAACGGGCCGATGCCACGAAACGGGCCGACGCCACGACATCGCTCGGAGCCACGACACCGGCCGACACCGCGACACCAAGCCAAGGCCCGGACCAAACCTCAGACCTGGCCCCGGCCACCGCATCGACCGGCCCGGCCCCGGCCACCGCGCCGACCGGCCCTGCCCCGCAAGCCGACCCCGACGCCCCTGACGACGCGCTGCTCGAAGAAGCCGTCGACCCGGACGCGCGCTGGCTCAGCGCCGTGCTGCACGGGGCGTTCTTCCTGCTCCTCGGCTCGTCCCTGGCCCGCTTCCTGATACGCCACAGCGGCTCGGCCCAACTCCCCTGGATCACCGCCCTGAGCGTGGTGCTCGCGGTGCTGTACGTCCTCGGGCCCGGCCGGGATCTCCGCCCGGCTCCGCGCGCCCGGCTGCCGCGCCACACCTGGCTGTGCGCCGTCGTCACCGTCTGGGTGGTGCTCGTCGTGCTCGCGCCGAGCTTCGCCTGGTGCGCGGTGCCGCTCTTCTACACGGGCCTGCGCACGCTGCGGCCACGCGCCGCGATCGGCCTGCTCACCCTGCTCGTCATCCTCGTGGTCGTCGCGCAGCTGGAGCTGTCGGGCCGGTTCGACCCGGACCTGGTGTTCGCGCCGCCGGCCGTCGCCGCGATCGCCACGGGCGTCTTCATCCGGATGGAACGCCAGTCCGCCCGCCAGCGCCGCCTCATCGACGATCTGATCCGCACCCGCCGCGAACTCGCCGCGTCCGAGCGCCGTGAGGGGATGCTGGCCGAGCGGCAGCGCCTGTCCATGGAGATCCACGACACCCTCGCCCAGGGCCTGTCGAGCCAGCAGATGCTGCTCCAGGCGGCGGCGCGGATCTGGGCCACCGACCCGGTCAAGGCCCGCGCCCACGTCAGGACCGCCGAGTCCATCGCCGAGCACAACCTCACCGAGGCCCGCCGCTTCGTGCACGATCTCGCCCCCGCCGACCTCGCGGGTGCCGGCGGACTCGACGAGGCGCTGCGGGCCCTGGCCGCACGCGAATCCGGCGACCGTCTCACGGTGCGCGTCCACATCGACGACGGCAGCAGAAGCCCTCGCCTGCCCGACCGCGTCCAGTCGGCGTTGCTGCGGATCGCCCAGGGTGCCCTCGCCAACGTCCGCGAGCACTCCGGCGCCACCACCGCCGCGCTCACCCTCACGCTCCTCGACGACCAGGCCGTCCTGGACGTCGCCGACGACGGCCGCGGTTTCGACGCGGCCGGGCCGCCCGGCACCGCGGCCGGGGTGCGCGGTCACGGACTGCCCGCGATGCGCGCCCGGGTGGGCCAGCTCGGCGGCACACTGACCATCGAGTCGGCGCCCGGCGAGGGCGCCGTACTGTCCGCCGCGATCCCCCTGGAGACGCCGTCATGACCGGCCCGGCAGCCCCCCGCCCCGTCCGCATCCTGGTCTGCGACGACCACGTCGTCGTACGGGCCGGCCTGCTCGCCCTCCTCGACAGCGCACCGGACATCGAGGTGGTGGGGGAGGCGGGCACCGGCGAGGAAGCCCTGGCGCTCGCCGCGAAACTGGCGCCCGACGTGGTCCTGATGGACCTGCAACTGGGCACGGGCATGGACGGTGTGGCGACGACGCGCCGCCTGACCGCGGGCCCCGGCGCCACCCCGCACGTCCTGGTCCTGACCACGTACGACACCGACGCCGACATCACGCGGGCCATCGAGGCGGGCGCGACGGGCTATCTGCTCAAGGCCGAGCGCCCGGAGGAGCTGTTCTCCGCCATCCAGGCCGCGGCGCAGGGCCGTACGACGCTGTCGGCCCCCGTCGCCAGCCGGGTCATGGCCCGTATGCGCAGCCCGCGCCCCTCCCTCACCGACCGCGAGCGCGACATCCTCGCCCAGCTCGCCCAGGGCCTCGGCAACCGTGACATCGCGCGCGCCCTGTTCATCAGCGAGGCCACGGTGAAGACCCACCTGGGCCGCATCTACGACAAGCTGGGCGTGGATACCCGGGCGGGCGCGGTGGCGGTGGCAAAGGAACAACGCCTGCTCGGCTGAGCGAGGAGACCCGGTCGGCCGACCACGGCCCGCACGACATCGGTGATGCGGTTGGTGTTGCCGATCGCGGGTGTCACTGCACCGCGGGTGGGCGAGGGCCGGCCGGCGGGCGCCGCTGCCGTGTGCCGAACTCCCCTTGCTGGGCGGCGAGTTGTCATTCCCGGCCTCGCTGCGTGCGGATCGGCATCCGCCGTCGCGCCGCCACCGCTTCGGCAACCGGACCTGGGCCGGTATCGCGGCCTCGACGTGGTCGGCGGCGGTCCCGGCGCCCGCGTCGCCGAAGCCGCAGCGGGCCCACGACCGGTTCCCCGCTGCCGCTGCGACCAAGGCCGACGAACCCCGTCAGCGGGTGGCCTCCGGAGGGCTTCTTCCAGGCCACGGAGGTGTCCTGCTTCCCGGAGCGCGCCAGGACACCGCCCGCGCCCCGACGCCCCGCGCCCCGACGCCCCGCGCCCCGACGCCGGGCGCCTCCGACGGCCGTTCCGCCTACCTCTTCGCACGATAACGATTGCGAATCGAAGATCAATAAGCCTTTACTTCCCGTCAACCCGACCTTCAGTGATCACCTAGGGTTTGCTGTGCGATTCAGGGGGCGCAGATCATTGCAGGGCGTTCATGACCCTGCTTGCGAAAGGGAATTCATGACCCGTTTTCACTGGCGCGGCGCTGCCCGCCTGTTCACCTCCCTGGTGGTTGTCTCACTCACTGTCGGCGGCGCAGCTGCCCTGACCGGTACGGCGCTGGCCGATGAGGGTTCCCCCGCCAACGGCGGCGTGGGTGCCGTACTCAAAGGGCATTCGGATGTAGTCGGCCCGGTCCATATCGAGCGTTGGGGCAAGCGCGACGCCGGCCTGTTCAACCTGGAGACCGCGAACGGCGACCTGCTCAAGACGTACTGTGTCGACTTCCCGACCAGCCCCATATCGGGCTCGAAGTACAGCGAGGTCGACTGGGGCAGGACCTCCCTCGGCGAGAACGCCGATGCCGGGAAGATCAAGTGGATTCTCGACCACGCGTTCCCGACACTGTCCGCGGCCGACCTGAAGAAGGCCGCCGGTATCGACGGTGAACTGACCGACAGCGACGCCGCCGCCGGCACCCAGCTGGCCATCTGGCACTTCTCGGACAAGTTGAAGAGTGAGGCGAAAGCCCCCGCGGCACAGGCGGTCTCCGATTACCTGGTCAAGAACGCCAAGGTGCTGCCGGAGCCGCCGGCCTCGCTGCGGCTCAACGCGGCCCAGCTGGCGGGGAAGTCGGGTGACACCCTCGGACCGATCAAGGTCGACACCTCGTCGCCGACGGCCGACGTAGCGCTGGACGAGGCAGCCAAGGCCAAGAAGGTCGCGGTGGTGAACAAGGCCGGTCAGCCGGTCGCCACCGCGAAGAACGGCGATGAGCTGTACCTGACCGCGCCCAGGTCCCAGGACGCGATCGAGGCCACCGTCACCGTGACGGCCTCCTCGGCGCGTACCCACGGCCGCGCCTTCAAGGGTGTCCGCCCCGGTGGAGGCCCGAGCCAGACGATGATTCTCGCCGGCACCAAGTCCCTGGCGCTCAACGCCAAGGTGTCCGCGAAGTGGGAGAGCAGCGGCCACAGCGGCGCCATCCCCACCGTCGGCTTCATGGAGAAGTGCGCCAAGGGCGGGGTCGAGGTCACCGCCGGGAACAAGGGTGATCTGCCCTTCGACTTCACCCTGAACGGCAAGACCCACACCGTGGAGCCCGGCGGCGACAAGACGATCCTGATCAAGGCGGACAAGGACCAGCGGTACAACATCACCGTCACCGGCGACCACGGCTTCAAGAAGTCGGCCAGTGGTGTGCTGGACTGCGGCCCCAAGCCCGCCCCTTCGCCCAGCAGCGGTGACACCCCGGCCCCGATCCCGGCCGAGGGCGAGAACCACGACGGGGACCTGGCCGCCACCGGTGCCTCCGGCAACGCCCCGCTGATCGGCGGTATCGCGGCGGTCCTGGTACTCCTCGGCGGCGCCACAGTGTTCTTCCTGCGGAAGCGGGGCAAGACCTCCGGCAACTGAGGCCGCCCGCCCGACGGCAACCCGGCTGACCAGCCGCGCCGCCGAGTGACCGGCAAGGCGGCCCCCTGTTCCGGGACGGACAGCGGGGCCGCCCGACGCATTCCCGGGGCGGAAGGATCCGCTGCTGAAGCGCGCGCCCCGGACGCCACCGGACTTCATGACGAGGACGCCGCCATGGAGGGCTGAGCCGAAGTCAGGCCGTGCGGCTGCGCGATGCGGCCCGTCGGCCCTGACCCCGGCCCCGCCGCCGGTGTAGACGAGTTGGGGACCGCGGCCGTGTCCGCCCCCTCACGTGATCCGGATGATGTGCTTGCCGCGGACGCCACCGGCTTCCAGGGCGCGGTGGGCGTCGGCGATCCGGTCGAAAGGGTGGACGGTGTCCACGACGGGGACGATGTCGCCGCGCTCCGCGTAGCCGGTGATCTCGGTCAGCAACTCGGTGTCGGGGTTGCCGCTGAAGACGCGTATGCGCCTGCTCCCGTGGACGGTTGAGACGAGGATGGTGGCGAGGCTGGGGAGCAGCCTGTTGAAGTCGAGGGTGACGGCGACCATGCGCCCGCCGGGTGCCAGCAGGCGGCGGAAGCGGGCGTGCTGCGTTCCGGCGGTGTCGACGATGACGTCGAAACGGCCCAGCTCGGAGAGGGGAGTCGTACGGTGATCGAGCGCTTCGTCGGCGCCCAGGCCGCGGACGAAGTCGAGGTTTTTCGCGCTCGCGAGAGCGACGACGTGGGCACCGAAGAGCTTGCCGATCTGCACCGCGACGCTGCCCACGCCTCCGCTGCCCCCGCGTACCAGGAGTCGCTCACCGGGTTTGATGACGGCTTTCTCGCGCAGGGCGGTCACGGCCGTGGCCCCGCCGGCGAGCAGTGAGATGGCCTGCACCGGGGTGAGGTTCTCCGGAGCGGGGGCGATCTGGCGGGGGCGTACGGCGACGTACTCGGCCATGCTGCCCATCTTGCGCCCCAGCAGCCCCCACACCCGGTCCCCTTCACGTACTCCGGTGACCGACGCACCGACTTCGGCGACCTCCCCGGCGAAGTCGATTCCGCTCGCCTTGGGGAAAGTACGGCCGGTTACCAGGCGTACCTTCCCGGTCCGATCGAGCAGATCGGCACCGTTGACGCCGGCGACGTGCACCCGCACCAGCACCTCGTCGGGCGTGGGGGCCGGCGTCGGCCGCTTGCCCACGTAGAGAACCTCCGGGGGGCCGTACCGGTCGAAGAGGGCTGCGCGCATATCGCTCATCATCTCGTCCTGTGTCGCGTTTCGGAGCTGCGAAGGCGCTGTGTGCGCCCGCTGGTACGCTCACGCTAAACCGGTAAGTGGATGACATCGTCCGTTTAGTTTGAAGTGAGAAACGTTGCCTGCTCAGCCATCTCACAAGTCGTCCGGGCACGTCGGCGACGTGCCCGGCGACGCCGACCCGGCGGGTTTGCGCGCCGATGCCCGGCGCAACCGGGAACGCATCCTTGAAGCCGCGCGTGAGGTGTTCGCGGCCCAGGGCATCGACGCCCCCATGAGCGCCGTCGCCCGCCGCGCCGGCGTCGGCGTGGCCACCCTCTACCGCCGCTTCCCCACCCGCACCGCGCTTGCCACCGCCGCCTTCACCGAGCAACTCGCCCTGTGTGCGGCAGCCTTCGACGAGGCCCTTGCCGACCCCGATCCCGGGCACGGCCTGTACGCACTCCTGGAGAAGGTGTGCACCACGCAGGTGACCGACCGCGGCTTCGCCCCCGTATTCCTGGATCAGTTCCCCGATGCCCTGGACCACGGTCACGAACGCGACTGCGCCGAAGAGGGGCTGGCGCGGCTGGTCCAGCGTGCCCGCGAGGCCGGACAGCTGCGCGACGACTTCGACCCCGCCGATATCACCCTCCTGCTCCTTGCCAACAGCGGTCTCGCCGGACAACCGCGAGAAACCGCCCTCGCCGCCTCCCGGCGCCTGCTCGCCTATTTCTTCCAGGCTTTCCAGACACAGCGCCCCGGCTCTCTCCCACCTCCCGCAGCGATGGAACTGTGCGAAATCCGCCGGCCACCGGGCCGCCTGTGAGCCCCAACGCCCCCCGGGCGGTCATGACCCCGCACTCCGCGAGGAATTGGAGATCCCCGTCCCCACCGACCGGGGGCCAGGCCGCGCGTGGAAGCAGGGCCCGGCGCCCGTGATCGTGCCCGCACCCCGCGCGGCGCGGCCGATCCGGATCGGGTACGCCCGTACGCCGACCGCCCGGCGGGAGCTGGCGAGCCAGCGCGATAGCGGCCGTCAGTTGTCGTTCGAGAGCACCGTGTCCGCCGGGTGACCTGCGGCGACCCCGCCACGCTGAGAGGACGCCGGCAGTACTGGTGAGGCCCTCTCACCGTTCAAGATCAAGTGCTTGACGTTATCGGCTGCTGTACCGATGGTGGTCCCTATGGCCGGGCACTCGCCCGGAGAGCCGGGAGTTGGGCGGGGGCACCGTCCGCGGAGCCCCCGCCCCTTGCCCGATCAGCTCCAGGTCATGTTGATCTCACGCTCGAAATTGAGGTATCCAGCGCGCCGGAAGGCGTTCGCCATCGGGGTGTTGCCGAGGTCGGTGGACGCGCGGATGCGGGGGACGTTCTGCTCGGCGAGGATGCGGGTGCCCTCGGCGAGGATGTCGTCGATGTAGCCGTTGCCGCGGTGTGCGGGCAGGACCGCGAGGTAGGCGATGATCGGGTTGTAGTCGTTGCGGGCCGGGATGACGAACCCCACCGGCTCTCCACCGGGCAGTGTGGCGATCCGCCACCAGTCCCGGGGGCTCGTGTAGCGCGCGAGCTCCTCCTCGTAGTGCTTGACGGCCGCCTCGTGGACGGACATCCGGGTCAGGTCGTCGCGGCTATGTGCGTCCAGGGTTCCGTCCAGTGCCAAGGCCATCAGCGTCACGAGCTCCTCGGCGTCGTGGACCGGCCGGAATGCGAGGCGTCCGCCGGGCTCGGGAACCGGCGACTGCGGACGCCAGTCCCACCGCAGCCGTTCGACGAAGAGCTGGGCACCGGTCCGTTCCAGTACCGTCATGCGGTCCTCGACGGCTTGTCTGGTCGCCGCGTTCTCGCGCCAGTCCGGCGGGACGAAACGGCTGTACTCGGGGGGACGCGCCCCGTTCGGGAGGATGGCTGCCGTCGCGGTGTGCAGAAGCCGGACCCCGATGTCCACACGATCGGGATCCGCGGCGCTGTCGTCGATGTCGAGGATGTCCAGGATGAATGGTGCGTCGCCGTCCCGTCGGCTCCACCAGGCGGCCCTGGCCAGCAGCCGGTCACCACGCAGGGCGACCCACATCCACGCGGGACGCCGGCGGCCGGCGGCGAGGTCGTCCGCCAGTTCCCCGTTGAAGACGTAGGGCAGTTGGGAGAAGAGGTCGAGTTCTTCGCATCCGGTGATCGGACGCATGGTCAGGTCGTTCTGTTCCACGGTCAAGGCACGCTCCGGTGAAGGCGCCCGTCCGCTCCGGGGTTCAGACGCGGTCCGCGCCCCGGGAGGACACAAGCGCGGTGATCATGGGGATCATGGGCTTATCCCTCCTCTCGCTGTCGTGGCCCCTCAACCCTGGTGGTGAGGGGCCAGCCGTATCGCCCATCCAACCGCAGCCCCGCCGCCTGCTCAAGCTCGTTTGAACGCGTCTCCAACAGCCCGGCGCAGCCCGGCGGCCCATGATCCGGTGGCGGGACAAGAGCCGCCGGATACGTGAGAGGGGCGACGGGTGAGTGAGACACCGATGGGCGGATTCCAGGGTTCGTCGCACCGCGACTACGACGGCGCGCAGTGTTCGGTGGGGGCGCTGCTGCATTCCGGGTCTCCGCTGTCGAGTACGCGGAGCAGGGAGGCGGGGACGACGCGCGCCTTACGGCCGATGCGTATCACGCGACAGGGGAACTCCTCGTGACGGACCAGGCACCGGCGGGCCGGGACGTGGCTGTGCCGGGCCTGGCACACAGCACTGCTCACGAGGCGGGTCGAGTGGCTGAGTGGGACCATGAAGAGGTGTTCCCCGGCGAGCAGGAGGCGGGAGGGGCGAGATGGAGATCAAGCCACAGGCAGCCGTTCTCCCCAAGGAAACGGACCTCGAACAGGGCAAGTACGGCCCTGTTTTCCCGAAGACACCGGCGTGCTACGGGTTCACGATCGTCGCGAAGGTCAAACCTGGCCGGGCCGAGGTGATTCGGGAGTACGGCAAAACCCTGGCCAAGGCGCTGGAGCGGGATCCGTACCTTCTGGCGCCGCTGAAGTTGCACTATCTGCGCTGGGTGCTCTTCGACGACGACACCCGTTTCATGTATCAGGGGATCTTCGACACCGATTTCGACAAATACACCGAGGACGCCGTCGCTCTTTTCAGTAAGGCGGGGGTGAGTACGGCCTTCGAGAACCTTGAAGGATTCCCGGAGGACTGGAAGACCAACCCCGAGGCGTTCATCAGGTTCGTACGCGCGCACCATTGCCCGAGCTTTATCGAGTACGGAGAGTATCCGTTCGTCACGGCTGACGAGATCAAGAAGGCTCTGCGAATCAAGAACGCGTTGTCGGAGATGCTCGACCAACTGCAGTGAAATCCGGCTTTCGGGTGGGCGTACCACCGCGGACAGGAGACCCGATGAGCGAGGTCAGGACCGCTCGTACGTACAACCAGAACCACGTCCCGCGTCCGTACACCACTGGTCGGCGGCGGGTGAGCGTCTACGTCACGTGGAGCTATCCGGCGGAGGCGGGCAGGAACCCGGCCGAGCTGGACAACCGGTTCTCCACCATGACCGAGGTCCGGCGGGTGGCCTGGCCCGCGTACGAGGACCCGGAGTGGTCCGACCCGTCGCGGTTCCAGCAGAGCATCACCGGCTCGCTGGAGTTGTTCTTCCGGGCCTGGGTGCCGTTCCAGCAGTTCGTCGAGGAGACCACCGGACACCCTGTACCCGTGTACCAGCGCATCGACCAGGCCGGTTCTCCCGCCCCACTCGACGAGCGGGTACTGGCCGACACCGACACCTTGTTCGTGTTCGGGCTGGATCACACGGTCACGGGACAGGAGGCCGGGCCCGGGGAGGCCGAGGCGCTACGGGCCTTCCTCGGCCGGGAGGACGCACGCCTGGTCCTGGGGCCTCATCATGATGTCGGGGCATCGGAGGACCTTTCGGTCCGGGATGTGGAGTACCACCACCACGGAGATCTCCTGGTGCCCCGCCAGCAGCAGTTCGCCGGCTGCGTCCGGGGCTTGATGCAGGGCCTGGGGGTACCCGTTGAGAACCGTTACGGTCTGCGCCCCGCCGTGCAAGCGCCGAACCGGATCGCCCCGTTCTCCGCGTTCCGGGACGCGGATACGAAAGGGTGGCTGGAGGGGGTGACGAACTTCAACTTCCACCAGCATCTTCCGCATTACGCCGTGACGAGCGACGAGCCGGATGCCGTACGTGTGCTGGCCCGGCAGCCGATCGACACCTCGAAGCCGCATCCGTTCATCGAGGCAGGCAACACCGAGTTCAACATGTTCCTGTGGATGCCCCCGAGCGGTGAGCGGGCCGGCGATGTGCTGCTGGCGGACTCCACGATCTTCAGCTCGCTGTTCGGCGGCGACGAAAGCCTGCGGAATTTCTGGCGGAACCTCGTCACGACGTAGTGATGCGAGGAGGCGGGGCCATGAGCGCGCAGACACCGGCCGTGCTGGAGCTCGACGACATTCAGCGGGGGGTTCTCAGCCCCCGCCCGACCCCCTACGCGGCGACGTACTTGGTGTTCCGTGTCGATGACCGGGCGCAGGGGCGGGAGCTGATGCGGCGCGCGGCGGCATCGGTGACCGCTGCCGCCGACTCGGTCAGCCCCCTGGGAGAGACGTGGGTGAGCGTCGCGGTCACCTTTCACGGGCTGGCGGCGCTGGGTGTGCCGCGCGCATCGCTGGACACGTTCGCCTGGGAGTTCCGGCAGGGTATGGCCGCCCGGGCCAAGACGCTGGGTGATGTCGGCGAGAGCGACCCCGCACAGTGGGAGGCGCCACTGGGCACGTCGGACGTCCATGTGGTGTTCGCGGCGCTCGCCCCTGACACCGCACGGTTGGAGGCGGCCCTCGACCGGGCCCGCCTCGCCCACGACCAGCTCCCGGGAGTGGTCGCGATCTGGCGTCAGGACTGCTGCGCGCTGCCCACCGGGACCGAGCACTTCGGCTACCTCGACGGCGTCAGCCAACCGGCTGTCGAGGGCAGTGGCATCGGCGCGTCGAACCGGCTGGAGGTGCCGTTGAAGGCCGGCGAATTCGTGCTCGGCTACCGGGACGAGATCGGCGGCATCCAGACCCCGCAGCCGGAGGTGCTGGGACGCAACGGCAGCTACGCGGTCTTCCGCAAACTCCATCAGCGGGTCGCCGAGTTCCGGCGCTACCTGCGGGAGAACGCCACCGGCCCCGAGGACGAGGAACTGCTCGCCGCCAAGATCATGGGACGCTGGCGCAGCGGCGCACCGCTGGCGCTCAGTCCGCAGCACGACGCCCCCGATCTGGGCGCCGACCCGCAGCGTCACAACACCTTCCTGTACGGGCGGGACGATCCGGCGGGTTTCATCACGCCCAGCGGCTGCCACATCCGGCGGGCCAATCCCCGCGACGCGGCGGTGGCGGGCGAAGTGCGGCTGCACCGCATGATCAGACGCGGCGCCGTCTACGGTCCGCCGCTGCCGGAGGGGGCCCTGGAGGACGACGGGGCCGACCGCGGTCTGATGTTCGCGTTCATCGGAGCCCATCTCGGAAAGCAGTTCGAATTCGTTCAGTCCCAGTGGATGAACGACGGCGTCTTCTTCGGCGGGGGCAGTGCCAGGGATCCCGTCACCGGATCTCATGACGGCGTCACCGGGTTCACCGTTCCCCGGCGGCCGCTGCGACGGCGCCTGTCCCCGCTGCCGCGGTTCGTCGTCACCCGCGGCGGCGAGTACTGCTTCCTGCCGGGCCTGAGGGCCTTGCGGTGGCTCGGTGGTCTCCAGGACTGACCGTGCGGTCATACCCGCCGTGGCACCGGCCCGCCGAGAAGCCCGGCCGTCCGAGGGGACATGCCTCATGGAAGCCCTGCACCTGCTGTTCAACGCCATCACCGTCATCTTCATCGCGGCCGTCGCCGCGGTGCGCAACGCGGGACCTGCCCTGGCCGCGACCGGAATCGCCTTCGCCGACCAGCCCGCCATCCTCGGCGCCCTGGCCGGAGTCCTGCTCAGCGGCCTGGCGGCAGCCCTGCCGATCGCCGCGCTGCTCAGCAGCCGGCGAAGCAGCCAGGGAAACCCATGAGAGGGCATCCGCACCAGGTGGCCGGTGGTGCGAGGTGTTCCTGCGGCCGCATGGGCGGTCCCTGTGCGGTGCATGCGTGGTCGTCGTCCGGGCTTCCCCTCGTATCTCCTGTACGCCTCCGCCGTGGGGAAGTCCGATGGCGGAGACGTACAAGGGATACGACGCGGAGTTCCGGGCCGGGGTGGTCCGGAACGTCCGTGCGGACGGGAAGCCGGTCGCTCAGGTCGCGAGGGGCCCGGGGAGCAACGAGGGCGCGCCGGTCACTTTCTCCGGGTGCCGGTCCGCTGGTGTGTGACGTGGAGCGGGCCACCAGGAGCGGCTCCGGGGACCCGGCTCCGTCGGTGCGCCCGCGTGGTCCGAAGGAGCCGGCGCAGCCGTCCGCCCCGGTCCCGAAGAAGCGCGCCGGATGCCGCGTGTCCTCAGATGAGGACGTGGCGGGAGGGGAGTGGCCGGTGGCGCGTTCTCATCTCAGTGGGGCGTCAGCTGTCGAAGCCGAGGCCGAGACGGTCGAGGGTCCTGAGCCAGAGGTTGCGGCGCCCGGCGTGGCCGTCGGCGCGGGCGAGCGACCACTGGGTGATGCCGATCCCGACGGAGCGGAGGGGCTCGGGCGGGAAGGGGGTGGGCTTGCGCCGGACCATCTCCAGGGCGGTCCGCTCGGTGCGCGCCCCCTCCAGGAGGTCGAGCATCACCTCGGCGCCGAAGCGGGTCGCCCCCACACCGAGGCCGGTGTAGCCGGCGGCGTAGGCGACCCGGCCGTCGTGCGAGAGGTCGAAGAAGGCGCTGAAGCGGGTGCAGGTGTCGATCGCACCGCCCCAGGCGTGGCCGAAGCGCACGCCCTCCAGCTGCGGGAAGGTCCGGAAGAAGTGCCGTGCCAGGGTGACGAAGGTCGCCGGCCGCTGGTCGTGCTCCGCACGGACCCGCCCGCGGTAGTGGTGGACGACGTCGTAACCGCCCCACAGGATGCGGTTGTCGGCGGACAGGCGCACATAGTGGAACTGGTTGGCGCTGTCGGCGAAGCCCTGGCGGTTGCGCCAGCCGACCGAGGCGAGCTGCTCGTCGGTCAGGGGCTCCGTCATCAGCGCGTAGTCGTAGACCGGCACGGTGTACGGGCGGTGGCGCCGGAGCAGCGAGGGAAAGGCGTTGGTGGCGAGGGCGACGCGCCGCGCACCGATGCGTGCGTACGAGGTCCGGACCGCGATCCCGGCCGGCATCGCGGAGAACTTCACCGCCGCCATGACCAGCCCCTACCTGGACGCCTGCGGTTGCGTGACCACCAACACCGGCCTGAGCTTCGTCGACCCGGCGGCGTTGCGTACGTGTGCGGAACACGGGTCCACATGGCCGGCTGATCCGGAACGTACGGGGCGACCGCCGGGCATCGCCCGAGGCCGGCCCACCCCTCCACGCCTGCCGGCACGGCCGCCTTCGTACCGCCCCGCACGTCCGGGGCGGTACGGCCCGCCGGTCAACGGGTTCACCCGTACTCGGGTGAGCTCCGCCTGCCGGGACGCGGACCACCGTGACCGGCAGCAGTGGCGCGAGGCGTGGGAGGAGGCCGCCGGCGGCGGGATTGTGTGGGACCAGGTGGCGACCCCGTGCCCTTCCCGGGACGGCCTGGGGGAGGGGAAGCGCAGGTGCCGCTGGAGCCCGTCGTCCTGGAGGACGCTCGTCGTCGCGCCCGCGGTGGCGGACGCTCCCCGCGGCCCGCCCAGGTGCTGCTTGAGCTCGTCGTACGGGGCGTGCACGCTCATCCGGCGCCGTCCTCACGCCCGCTTCCGCGAGGCCGAGCCCCGTGCCGGGTGACGCGTCGTGGTGCGTCCTCGGCCCGGGGCGCGGCCGTCAGCAGCGCCGGTGGTGTTCAGGGGAGGGGATGACGCTCGGCCCCGGCGGAATGCGTGAAACCAGGACGTACACGGTTGTGCAGACAGAGGAAGAAGAAGACCAGGGCGAGGGTGAGGAGTATGTGGCCCAGCCCTGCCGGTCCGGAGATCGCGGGTCCGGCGGCCCTGCCCAGCACGGTCATGGTGCCGTGGACGGTCATGATGCCGGTGGTGAGGACCAGGCCGGCCTGGTACGTCCAGAAGAACGCGTTGAAGAAGCGGCCGCTGCTCAGGCCCAGGGCTTTCTCCAGGGCGATGGCGATCAGGAAGAACAGCGTGCCCAGGGTGAGCAGGTGCGTGTGGACCACGGAGAGCTGGGTGCCTGCGGTGAAGTCCTGTGCCTTGGTCAGTTCCCGGTGGAAGATTCCGGCGAGGAGGCCAAGGACGGTATAGATGACTGCTGAGTAGTAGAGCTTCTTCACGGCTGTCGGTTTCTTTCTGCAGGTTTCCCGGGCGGTTCAGGTGTGCGCGGGCAGCCGCAGACGCCCGTCGTGGACCTCGGCGATCTGGTCGACCGCGGTGAGGTGGGTACGGTCGTGGGTGACCAGGACGGTCGCGGTGGCCTGCTGGTGGGTGAGACGGGTGATCAGGTCGATGACGGCGGCGCCGCGTTCGTGGTCGAGGGCGCTGGTGGGTTCGTCGACCAGGAGGACGGTGGGATCGTTCATCAGGGCGCGGGCGATGTTGACGCGCTGGCGCTGGCCTCCGGAGAGCTGGTGGGGGCGGCGGCCGGCCTGGTCGGCCAGGCCGACGGCGTCGAGGAGCTCCATGGCCCGGCCTCGGGCGGTGCGTGGCTTGCGGCCGTCGATCTGGGCCATGACCTGGAGCTGTTCGGCGGCGGTGAGGGAGGGCAGCAGGTTGGGCTGCTGGAACACGATGCCGATCTTGTGGCGGCGCAGGTCGGTGAGTTCGCCGCGGGTCATGCCGGTGGTGGGCGTGCCGTCGATGGTGACGGTGCCGGCGTCGGGTGTGATGAGGGTGGCGGCGACGGCGAGGAGGCTGGACTTGCCGGAGCCGGAGGGGCCGACGACGGCGGTCAGGCTGCCCTTGGGCACCTCAAGGGTGACCTGGTCGAGGGCGGTGAGGCGGGTGTCGCCGTCGGGATAGGTGAGGGTGATGTCGGTCAGGTTGAGGCTCATCGGGCGCTCCCCAGGGCGGTCAGCGGGTCGACGGAGGTGATACGGCGGATGGACAGGGCCGCTCCCAGCGCGCCGAGCGCGATCATGACGGCGGCCGGGACGAGCACGGTTGCGGGGGTGAGGAGGAAGGGCACCGCCGAACCGGCGACAAGGGCTCCCAGGCCGGCTGCGATGCCGGTGCCGATCAGGGTGCCGCCGGCCAGCAGGACCACGGCCTGCCCGAGCGCGTCCCTCAGCAGGTTGGCGGTGGAAGCGCCCAGTGCCTTGAGAACCGCGACGTCGCCGCTGCGCTGGATGGTCCAGACGGTGAAGAAGGCACCGATCACCAGGGCGGAGATCGCGAACAGGAAGCCGCGCATCAGCTGCAGCGAACCGTTCTCGGAGGTGTAGGAGCCGATCGCGGACAGCGAGTCGTCCGTGGAGACCGTCTCGGTGCCCGCGGCCCGGTCGGCGGCCTTGATGCCGGCGCCTGAGGTGGTGTGCAGGGCGATGACGGTCGCGGTCGGCCCGTCGGCCCGGCCCGAGGGGGGCGCGGCCTTCTGCCAGAGGCCGAGGCTGGTCCAGATGACAGGGGTGTGGCTGAAGAAGACGTCCCCGCGCACCGCCGCGACGGTCACTTTCTGCCCGGCCAGGGAGAAGGTGTCGCCCGCCGCCACGCCGAGGTCGGCGGCGGCGGTGGTGGACAGGACCGCCGCGTGGTCGTCAAGCCTGCTGCTTTCGGGGGCGAGCGCGGAGCCGCGCCGGACACCGAAGGCGGACACGCCGGTGCTCTTGCTTCCGGCCGTCGCCTTGGTGGTGGTGATGCCCAACGGCTCGGCGGTGCTTACACCGGGCGTCTTGGCCCACTGCTGCCACTGCTTCTCGGTGACGGTGGAGTTGGAGTACGACAGCTTTTCGCCCTGGCCCGGCGCGCCGAAGGCGATCTTGTCGGCGGGCAGGGAAGTGATCGCGGAGATGTTCTGCTGGCCCAACCCGGCCGTCAGCCCCGACAGCAGTCCGACCAGCAGCGTGATCAGCACAATGACGGTGCCCATCAGGGCGAAGCGCCCCTTGGCGAATTTCAGATCTCTCCAGGCGACATACACAGCTCTGGCCTGCCCTTTCACGGAGTGGAAGCGGTATGTCCCCACCCTCGCCGCCGGCCCCCCGCACGGGCATCCGGCCCAGGACAGCACTTGCCGCGCCGAAAGGCGGCACGCCGTTTGTAACTTTCGACGGATGCTCGGTTGCGGGGCTGTTTCTTAGGCTGGAGGCACCGTGAACATCACCGCTCCCGCCTTGACCCCCACCACCCGGGCCCTGGCCTGGTGCCTGCACCTGTTGGTCGTAGCCCTGCTCGCCCTGGCCGCCGGCCGGGCCCTCGCCGACCACCACCCGCACGCCGAGACGGTCGTTGCCGCCGCAGCGGTCTGCGTCCTCCTCTACGCGGCCGGGCCGACGCTGCCCCGCGTACGCCGCTCCCGCCGGGCCGCCGCGCTGTGGCTGACCGCCGTGGGCGCCGCCTGGCTGGTGCTGCTGGCCCTGTCCGCCGATGGCGTATGGGTGGCGTTCCCGCTGTACTTCCTCCAACTCCACCTGCTGCCCCGCCGCTCCGGTCTCGTCGCCGTGACGCTCACCGCAGCGGCGGCCGTCGCCGGCTTCGCCGCCCACCAGGGCTCCTTCAGCCTGGCCATGGCCATCGGACCGGCCCTCGGTGCCGCGGTGGCGGTGGCGGTGGTGTGGGGGTACCAGACCCTGTACCGGGAGAGCGAACACCGCAGGCGCCTGATCGAGGAGCTCACCACCACCCGCACCGACCTGGCCGCCGCCCAGCACACTGCCGGCGTGCTGGCCGAACGTGAACGTCTGGCCCGCGAGATCCACGACACCCTGGCCCAGGGCCTGTCCAGCATCCAACTGCTGCTACGCGCCGTCGAACGCGCGCTGCCGAACACTCCGCAGAACGCCGCCCGCTACGTCGAGCAGGCCCGCCAGGCAGCCGTGGACAACCTCGCCGAGGCCCGCCGTTTCGTCGCCGCTCTCACCCCGCCCGCGCTGGAGGGCACCACCCTCGCCGCCGCACTGGAACGCCTGTGTGCCACCACCAGCACCCGCCACCGGATCACCGTACGCTTCCATCACACCGGGGACCCTGTACCGCTGTCGACCGCGCACGAGGTCGCGCTGTTGCGCATCGCCCAGTCCGCCCTGGCGAACACCGTCCGCCACGCCCACGCCGCCACCGCCGAGGTCACCCTCAGCTACCTCGGTGACCAGGTGGCCGTGGACGTCCTCGACGACGGACGCGGCTTCGACCCCGACCACCTGCCCGTCCCCGACCCCGAGGTCGGCGGGTTCGGACTGGCCGCCATGCGCGCCCGTGTCCGCGCCCTCGGCGGCACCCTCACCGTCGAATCCGCCCCGGGCCAGGGCACCGCCCTGGCCGCCCAACTGCCCATCGATCCCGCAGCCGCCCCCACACCCGACGAGGCCCGCCCGTGACCGACACCCCTGTCCGCCTGCTCCTGGCCGACGACCATCCCGTCGTACGCGCCGGGCTCCGCGCCGTACTGGAGACCGAACCCGGCATCGTCGTGGTGGCCGAGGCCGCCACCGCCGAGGCCGCCGTCGAACGCGCCGCTCAGGGCGGCATCGACGTCGTCCTCATGGACCTCCAGTTCGGCAAGGGAATGAACGGTGCTGAGGCCACCGCCCGGATCACCGCCCGCCCCCAGGCCCCCCGTGTCCTGATCGTCACCACCTACGACTCCGACGCCGACACCCTCCCCGCCATCGAAGCCGGCGCCACCGGCTACCTCCTCAAGGACGCCCCGCCCGAGGACCTCGCCACCGCCGTCCGCACCGCCGCCGCCGGACGCACCACGCTGGCACCCGCCGTCGCCGACCGCCTCATGAACCGGCTTCGCACTCCCGCCACCGCCCTGACCCGGCGCGAGACCGAAGTCCTCGCGCTCGTCGCCGAGGGGCTGTCCAACCAGGCGATCGGCCACCGGCTCCATCTCACCGAGGGAACCGTGAAATCCCACCTGGCCCGCGTCTACGCCAAGCTGGGCGTCGACTCCCGCACGGCCGCCGTCGCCACCGCCACCGAACTCGGCCTCCTCCGCCGGTAGACGTCGAGGCAGTCCGTCCGCCCGACCGAGCGATGCCTCACGTCCGGCCCCACCAGCCGCTCCGGGTACGGACCGTACTCGCCGACCGGCAGGTACGACTCGATGAACTCCCGTGCCTCATCCGTTGGTTGCTCTCCGGTCGCACGACGCGGTCCACCTGATCGGATCCCGTCACGGGGATGAACCCCGCAGACCGATCACCGTCCGATACGCACCCTGGTATCGAGTTCTGCTTTCCACCCCGAGCGGCCGTGGCCGGGCCCCCGCAACGCCGCAGCCCGTACACCGCGCGCACACGCTGGCGCGGGTACGGGCCCGGACGGTCCGGTCGTGCGGGTGGGGGTCGCTGCTCAGGCGTCGCCGGGGGCGGCGTTACCGGTGCGGGGGGTCTGCGTGATCATCTCTACGGGACCGGGGGTGTGCGCGCTCACTGTGCCGTCCGCGCCGACCGAGACGGACAGTGGGAGCCCGGCCACCCACACTCAGGCCCGACACGCTCAGCGGCAGTGGTCCGCCGGCGGGGGAGGCGGTCACCGAGCAGCAGCTGCGGAACCTCTTTGACGAGCGGGGCCGACACCCGTACGCGGACCGGATCGAAGCCGACCTGCTCGCCGCGGGGCCCGGCGGAGGACGTGACCGACCGACTGATCACCGGGAGGAACGCCGCAACGGATCACGTCCGTCTCGCAAACACCGCCGTCCGTCGCGGGTCTACAACGGGCACTGGCCGGATACCTAATGTCGTTCCCGAACCCTGCCGCACTCCGACCGGTCAGGGCGTAGGAGGAAGACAGTGACGATGACGTGGGGAACGGCCGACCTTACGGCCCTGGCCGGCCATTACAGCGAGAACGGGTACGTGCTCGTCAAGGGGTTGCTGAGCAGGGAGGAGGCGGCTGCCTACCGTCAGTGCGCCCACGATGCGCTGGCCACGCTGGACGACGACGAGAACGCGACGTGGGACTCGGCGGCCCGCATCACGGCCGGAACACCGACCCGGCTGCAGCACCTGCACGATGTGCAGTTCCACGCCGCGGCGTTCTCCCGGCTGCTGACGGACGAGCGTTTCACCCGCATCGCCGCAGCGGTGCTGGGCGGGCCGAACGTGCAGCTGCATCACACCAAGCTGTTCGTGAAGCCGCCGGAGAACGGGTCGCCGTTTCCTCCGCACCAGGACCACCCGTTCTTCCCGCACACCTACCACCGCGTCGGTGCCGCGATCTTTCACCTGGACGACGCTCCGGAGGAGAAGGGCTGCGTTCGGATCGTGCCGGGCAGCCACCGTCAGGGGCCTCTGGAGCATGTGGAGGATGGCGGCTATCACCTTCCCGACGTGTCGTTCGACGCGACCGTGCCGCTTCCCGCCGAGGCCGGGGACGTGCTCTTCTTCTCCTACTTGACCGTCCATGCCTCCGGCGTCAACCTCAGCGGCAAGGCTCGCACCACCTGGCTGGTGCAGTTCCGGGATCCGGCGGATCCGCCGGTGATCCGGGCGCACGACCACTCACGGGGACAGGGCATGATGCTGGCCGGCGTTGACCCCACGGGCAGGAGAACCGGTTGAACCTGAAGAATGTGGCGAATGCCGGCTCGCTCACAGAGCTGAGTGGTGTGCTGCAGACCTGCCGGGCCGGGGCCTTCCAGGTCGACTTCTTCAGTTGGGGCTTCTATGCGACGTCGCCATGGCGCAACTACTGGCACCGGCACTCCTTCTATGAGGTCTGCCTCGCCTACAGCGGCGCCGGACGGTTCAGCATCGGCGCGGAGCACCACGACGTCGGTGCCGGTGACGTCTTCCTCGCACGGCCCGGTGACGTGCACGAGATCGAGTCAAGTCACATGGACCCCCTGGGTATTGCCTTCTGGGGTTTTGCTCTACGGGCCGGGAAGGACGGCCCAGGTCCTGGGGAACGGGGCTGGTGGTCGGGGCTCACCGACACCACAAGGCCGACGGTGTCACGGCGTATCGGTTCGCTGGCGTCCCTGGTCACCGTACTCGGCGAGCATGCGGCTCCGGTACGGTCGGGGTACGAGTCGGTACTCTCCGGCCTCGGGGCCGCGCTTGTGGTGGACACCGCACGAGCCTTCGCGGCCGAGGACGACCTGTGTACACGATCACCTTCGGCGACCCGGCTGTCGCCCGCGGTGGTGGCGATGCAGCGCTACCTGGCCGACAACCTGTCCCGGCCCATGACGGTCCGGGACGTCGCGGCCGCCGTTCACTTGTCGGCACGCCATGCCGAGCGGCTGTTCCGGCACGAAACCGGTGGCTCGTTGATGGCGACCCTGCGTCGGATGCGGCTCGATCTGGGCGCGGCCCTGCTCCTCGACGCAGGCACCTCGGTGACGGAAGTGGCCCAAGCCTGCGGTTATGCCAACGTCCGGGCCTTCAGCACCGCGTTCCGACGCCTGTACGGGCACTCCCCCCTTGCCCACCGTGCCCTTGAGGGCACCGTGCACCTGTGACGACACCGGCGGCCTGTGCTCCCGAAGAGAGCTGAGACGAGTCTCTCGGCACAGAGGGTTCAGGCCAGGTGGTCCGGCACAGAGGTGCAGAACCTGGTACTCAGGCGGTCCGGCGAAGCCGGATCAGCGAGCTGGCGTAGTCGCCGGCGGGCAGCGCCAGCTCGATGCCGCGTCGTACCAGGACGGCGCCACTGTGGGGCGTGCCTGCGTCCAGATCCAGGTACCGGGCCGTGGGGTCAAGGTCCGGCAGGACGAGTGCTGTGGGCGGGTGGCCGAAGCGGGACGTGGGGCGCCAGACGAGAATGGCGTGTTCGGCGCCGTCCTCGGATGCGTAGTGCACGCCCGTCACGCCGCCGCGACCGCTCAGACGGTGCTGCCGCCCGTGCTGGACGAGGGGACGGATCTCCTTGTAGCGGGCGACGAGCGCCGTCGCCTCGTCGAGATCCTCCTCGGACCAGCGGGTGAGGTCTCCGCCGAGGCCGAGCGCCCCGGCCATCGCCACGTGGAAGCGGAAGCGCAGGGGAGTGACGCGGCCGGTGGTGACGTTGGGGCTGTCGGTCACCCAGGCGGCCATGGTCTGCGCGGGGCAGAGCTGGCTGAAACCGCGCTGGATGCCGATCCGGTCGACGGGGTCGGTGTTGTCGGAGGTCCAGGCTTGGTCGGTGCGGGCGAGGATGCCGAGGTCCACCCGGCCGCCACCGCCCGCGCATGCCTCGATCCGCAGGCCGGGGTGGTCGGCGCGCAAGCGGTCCATGACGCGGTACACGGCGCGGGTGTGGTCGATCCACAGCCGGTCGGGATCGGGATGTCCCGGCCGGCCCGCCTCGGTGACGACCCGGTTGGCGTCCCACTTGAGCCAGTCGACGGCATGGTCACGAACCAGCCGGTCCAAGGTCTCCAGCGCCCACGCCTCGACCTCGGGGCGAGCGAAGTTCAGCATCAGCTGATTGCGCAGCTCGGTGGCCTCCCGGGTCGGCGTGTGGACGACCCAGTCCGGATGGGCGCGGTAGAGGTCGCTGTCGCGGTTGACCATCTCCGGCTCCACCCACAGCCCGAAGTCCATGCCCAGGCGGTGTACCTCGTCTGCGAGCGGCCACAGGCCGTCGGGGAAGGCCGAGGGCCGGGGTGTCCAGTCGCCGAGGCTCGCCCGGTCGCTGGTGCGTGTGCCGAACCAACCGTCGTCCACGACGAAGAGCTCCGCTCCGAGGCGGGCGGCGAGGCGGGCCAGGTGCAGCTGACCGGGGTGGTCGACACCGAAGCCCGTTGCTTCCCACGAGTTGTAGAGGACGGGCCGGTCCCGGTCGGGGGAGGGAAGCACGTGGGCACGGAGGTATGTGTGCCAGGCGCGGCTCGCGGCACCGAACCCGCCGTCGGTGTACAGGCCCGCGAAGACCGGGGTGCGCAAGGTCTCGCCCGGACCGAGCCTCCAGCAGACCCCCTCGTGGCCGAAGCCGCCGGTCCAGGTGGTGCGGCTGACCGGATCCCGGTGCACGGTGATGCGCCAGCTTCCGCTCCAGGCCAGGGCGGTGCTCCAGACCTCGCCATCGCCCTCGCCTGCGGTGCCGTCGTCGAGGGCGAGCCAGGGGTTGGTGTGGTGGCTGGTGACGCCGCGGCGGCTGGTGAGGACGGTCTCGGCGACCGGGAGCCGGTCGCGGTGCAGCTGGAACTCGCTGTTCCAGCCGCCGATGAGATGGCTGAGCCGGTAGTCGGGCAGGGGCGGCGCCGTCCAGGAGGCGGAGTCCAGCCGGTCGACCGTGATCGGACCGGAGTCTTCGGTCCCGGTGTGGGTGAGTTCCGTCCAGCGTTCGATGACGTCGCTGTCGGGGTGGACCCGATAGCAGAGCTCGGCGGTCAGTGGGTAGTGACGGTCAGTCAGGCGCAGGCGCAGCTCGCCGCCCTCGACGTGGTGGCCGGCGAAGTGCCACTGGGCGCCCCGCGTGCCGTCGGCGAAGCGGACCTGGAGGCCCGCCGGCCCGAAGCGGGCTCCGGTCTGCGGCGCGAGTTCGTCCGGGGCGGCGTCGGCCTCGAAGCTGCTTGCCGCCGGTGAGACCGCGTCGGGCAGCGCCTTGAGTTCCGCGGCGTCGAGGGCGGGCCCCCAGTGCAGATGCCGGGGGCTGCCGTCGGCACCGATGCGTACGGCGTACACGCTGCGGGGGGTCCGGAGCACCGCGAGCCCGAGGGAGCGGTCGAACGAGACGGTCGATGACGTTCGAGGCACGGGTGATCCCAGCATGGTGTCGGGCGGACGTGAGGATCGGCGCGCAGCGGGTGGGCGGCCGTCGTCACGGCTTCCGGGGAGACGCGGAAGTGCCGCGAGAGTAGGGGCGCCGGTCCGCGAAAATCAATACTGGACGAACTTATTTATTCGCCGGTACATTGCCGCCGTGTTTCCGAAGCAATCAAAGCCGTTGGTCACCGCCCCGGCCGAAACTGCCATCCTGAGCCTGCTGTTGGCCGAGAGTCCGCTCAGCCGGGTCGAGCTGGCCCGCCGCACCGGCTTGTCCTCGACTGCGGTGACCAAGGCCGCCAGACCGCTGATCGACGAGGGCTACCTGCACGAACTCCCACCGGAGCGCACCGCTCCAGGAGCCGGACGCCCGGTGAACCCGCTGTCGGTCACCCCCGACCGGGAGTTCTTCGTCGGTGTGAAGATCAGTGCCGACACCCTGTACGGCACGGTGTGCGACCTGAGGTCCCGGCCCCGAGTCCATGCGAGCCGCCCTCTGGGCGACCGTGGCCCGACGGCCGTGTGTGCCCTGATCGCCGACCTCGTCGGCGAACTCCTCGACGCACAGCCCGAGTTCCGGTCCCGTACGCGGCAGGTGGGCATCGCCGTCTCCGGTGACGTCGACCGTCCCGGTGGGCGCGTACGCTACTCGGTGCTCCCCGGCTGGCGCGACGTGCCGCTGGCCGAGACGGTGGCCCGTGCCACCGGACTGAGCGTCACGATCGACAATGACGTCAAAGCCCTGACCGTTGCGGAGCACTGGTTCGGCGACGGCATCGGGACCGAGTACTTCTCGCTCGTCACGATTGGCGCGGGCATCGGCTCCGGGATCGTTGTCAACGGCCAACTGGTCGAGGGGGCCTACGGGGTGGCCGGCGAGATGGGCCACATCAGTGTCGATCCGGCGGGACCGCGCTGTCATTGCGGCTCGATCGGCTGTGTCGAGGCGATCGCCTCCAGCGAAGCCATCCTCGGCACGGTACGCCGGGCCACCGGCCGAAAGAACCTCGACTTCGACGGCACGGTCCGCCTCGCCCGTGAAGGAGACCCCGCCGCGCGGGAGGCGTTCGTCCGGGCCGGCAGGGCCATCGGTGTCGGCATCGCCAATCTCGTGAGCCTTCTGGGGCCCGAACGTGTGGTCGTCACCGGAGAAGGACTTGAGACCTACGACCTCTTCGGGGTGCACATCAAGGAGGCGTACACCGCGCACTGCTTCAAGGCGGCCGCGAAGTGCCCGCTGACCCTGCGGCCCCTTCCCTGGGCGGAATGGGCCCGAGCGGCGGCTGTCGTCAGCATCCAGGCGCTCTTCCCGTGAGGGCGCCGCGGCCCGCGACGAACGGTCACCTCATGAACGCTGTGTGACCGGGATCCCGATCACCGGCCCACGTCACCGACGTGACCGGTGTCCGTCACTGCCTGCCAGCCGTGAACGTCGGACACCGGCCCCGCCGGACAACGCAACCCGCACGCCCACGTCACCACGCCAGGAAACGACATGAGCGCACAGAGAGCCCAGCTCAGCCGCAGAGGATTCCTCGGAGGATCCCTCCTCTTTTGTGGCCGGAACGGCGATCGGCTGTACCACCAGCCCGACCGGCGGCTCCTCGTCCGGAGCGAAGATCACCCTGAACGTCTGGTCCCACGCCTACGGGGAGGCCGGCACCCAGCAGGCCCTCACCCGCTGCGCCACCGAGTTCACCAAGGCGAACCCGGACATCGCCGTCAAGGTCACCTGGGTGCCCGGCGACTACCCGGCCAAGCTCAACGCGTCGCTGCTCACCGCCGCAGCACCCGACGTCTTCGAGCACGGCGACTTCACGCAAGGACTCGCCCGCCGCGGCCAGGTCGCCGCACTCGACGCGCAGTACGGAAGCGCCAAGGACGACTTCAACCAGGGCGACCGTGATCTGGTGACCGTCGACGGGAAGCTCTACGGCGTCAAGATGGTCGACGACGTCCAGATGCTCTACTACCGCAAGAGCGCCCTCGCCAAGGCCGGGATCACCCCGCCCACCACCTTCGACGCGCTCGTCACCGCCGCCAGGACGCTGACCACCAAGAAGAGCAAGGGGCTGTTCGTCGGCAACGACGGAGTCGGCGAGATCCCGGCCCTCTCGGTGTTCTCCAACCGCGGCGAGCTGGTCGCCGACGGCAAGATCGCCTTTGCCTCGCCCCAGGCCGTCGAGGCCGTCACGGCCCTCAAGCGCCTTCACGACGACAAGTCCCTGCTGATGGGCTTCACCACCGCGCCACATCGTCGAAGGCATCGCCCACACCGGCCTCAAAGGCTGACAAGAACCTTCGGTTCCACGACTCCGGACCGCCGGTCCGGTAGGGCAGCACCTCCTTCAACTCCACGCCTTGGAGGGCAGCATCATGAAATCGATCAGCCGCAGTTCCACCGGCCGGAGAGGCATCGGGCGGGCACTGTCCGCCGTCCTGGCCACGGCGGCACTCTTTGTCGGCCTGACGCCCGGCACGACGTCGGCCGCCGCCTCCGCCGGCACCACCACCACCGTGACGACCGCGCTCACCGGGGAGCAGCTCGCCGCGTCCTGGCGAGGACCGCTGAGCACGCGCGGTCGGTACATCGTCGACGCCGACGGCAACCGCTTCAAGCTCAAGGCAGGCAACTGGTCCGGCGCCCAGGGCACCTGGGAGGGCAGCGGCGACGTCAACGACGTGACCAACCACCAGGCGGACCAGAAGTCGAACAACATCCCGCTCGGCCTGGACCGTGCTCCGATGGCGCGGATCCTCGCCGACTTCCACGAGCTCGGCCTCAACACCATCCGTCTGCCCTACGCCGAGGCCATGATCAAGGACACCACGGTGGTCCCTGATGGCGCGGTCGCGGCCAACCCGCAGTTGAGGGGTAAGACCCCGCTCCAGGTCATCGACGCCGTCGTCGCCGCGCTGACCGCCGACGGCTTCGCCGTCATCCTCAACAACCACACCACCACCTACCGCTGGTGCTGCGGCCTCGACGGCAACGAGCGCTGGAACAGCAGCCAGACCACACAGCAGTGGGTCGACAACTGGCGGTTCATGGTGAACCGCTACAAGTCGAACAAGCGCGTGGTCGGCGCCGACCTGCGCAACGAGGTCCGCCGGGACTGGAAGGACGACCCGAACTGGGGCTGGGGGAACGAACACGACCTCTACAAGGCGTTCCAGGAGGCCGGCCTCAGGATCCAGGACACCAACCCGGACATACTGGTCATCATGGAGGGCATCAACTGGCAGGGCATCCCCCAGGGCATGTTCCCCCACGGCCGGCCGACGCTCACCCCGGTCCGCAACCTGTCCAACACTCTCATGTACTCCAACAAGCTGGTCTACTCCGCCCACTTCTACGGCTTCACCGGCCCCAACCACACCGGTGCGACAGGGGGTTGGCAGAACGGCGAAACCAACGACCCGCGCTACCGCGACCTCAGCCCCGAAGACCTGATCAAGGTCATCGACGACCAGGCCCTGTTCGTCACCGAGTCCGGTCAGCACTTCACCGCCCCGGTGTGGGTCAGCGAGTTCGGTACGGGCGGACGTGGGCAGAACGACCAGAAGGAGACGGACTGGTTCAACCGCTTCACCGACATCCTGGCGGAGAACGACACCGACTTCGCGGTCTGGCCGCTGACCGGCTGGACCACTGACGGCAAGGTCAACGACAACTGGGCGCTGATCTCCTACGACGAGGCCGGCAAGCGGCAGAGTGTCCTCGACCCCGGTGACTGGCGCGCCACCGCCTGGAACAAGCTCGTGAACGCCGCCGCCAAGACCGGCAAGGTCGCCGAGGCCAACCGCTGGAACATGCTGAACGTCGCCTCCGGTAACCAGAACGCCTCGTCCTGGATGCGCGCCCACGCCCCGGTCCAGACCCCGGGCAACCTCCAGGGTTCCTGCCCCGACGGCCAGCGCCTGATCGGCATCAGCCGGGAGAACCGCCGCGGTCTGTGCACCGACGTCAACCAGCTCGCCACCGGCTCGGGCGACTGGGTGGTCGTCAAGGACGAGTCGAACGTCACCCAGGACTGGGCTCCCTCCTGGGAGAAGCTGGAGTGCCCCACGAACCACTACGCGGCCGGATTCGCGTTCCAGGACACCGCGATCTCCGGCCTGCTCTGCGCGCCCGCGGCCGGCACACTGCCGAAGACCAACCGCGTCGCCTGGTTCGACCGAGGTGACAACCCGGCGCTGAACGAGACGCAGATCAAGAACGACTGGGCCCCCTACGACTACAAGGGGCAATGCCGCGCCGACGAGTACCTCGCGGGCGTCGCCTACACCTTCGACCGGACCCACGGCGCCCCGGCCCACGGCAAGCTGGGCGTCCCGGACACCCTCCTCTGCCGCCCCCTGAACTGAGCGACCGCCTCGGACCGCGGCACCCCGGCACCGACACCTAGGAGCAGCACAGTCATGCCTCGACTGGAGATCGCCGCAGACGGCTTCCGTCTCGACGACCGACCGTTCCGCATCATCTCCGGCGGACTGCACTACTTCCGAGTCCACCCGGAGCAGTGGGCCGACCGGCTCCACAAGGCACGGCTGCTGGGGCTCAACACGGTCGAGACCTACGTCCCGTGGAACCTGCACTCGCCCCGGCGCGGCGAGTTCCACGTGGATGCAGGTCTCGACCTGCCCCGCTTCCTCGACCTGGCCGCCGCCGAGGGACTGCACGTCCTGCTTCGGCCCGGCCCGTACATCTGCGCCGAATGGGAGGGCGGGGGACTGCCCTCGTGGCTGCTTGCGGACGAGGACATCGAACTGCGCAGCCGCGATCCCCGCTACCTGAAGGCGGTGGACGACTACCTCGAATCCCTCCTGACGACCGTGGGCCCGTACCTCTCGACCCGCGGCGGACCCATCATCGCCGTACAACTGGAGAACGAGTACGGAGCCTACGGAGACGACTCCGGTTACCTCGCCGAACTGGCCGAACTGTTGTACCGGCACGGCGTGGACGTCCCGCTTTTCACCTGCGACCAGCCCTCCGATCTGAAACGCGGCGGCCTCGACGGAGTCCTGCGCACGGTCAACTTCGGCAGCCGCGTGGCCGCCGGGCTCGCCGAGCTGCGCGCCCAGCAGCCCGAAGGCCCGCTGATGTGCTCCGAATTCTGGATCGGCTGGTTCGACCGGTGGGGCGGCACCCATGTCACCCGCAGCGCGGAAGACGCGGCGGCCGACCTCGACCGGCTGCTTTCCGCCGGAGCCTCGGTCAACCTCTACATGTTCCACGGAGGCACCAACTTCGGCTTCACCAACGGTGCCAACGACAAGGGGACCTACCGGCCCACCGTCACCTCCTACGACTACGACGCCCCGCTGGACGAGGCCGGCGACCCCGGCCCCAAGTACACGGCGTTCCGCGAGGTCATCGCCCGGTACGCCCCCGTCCCCGACGAACCGGTCCCCGTGCCCGCGCCCAAGCTCACCGAGGCCGTCGCCGACCTCGCCTCCTGCGCCGGCCTCCTGGACCAGATCGAGCTGCTCGGCGGCCCCGCGGTGCACGCCGACCACCCGGTCACCATGGAACAGCTCGGTCAGTCCTTCGGATTCATCCTGTACGAGACGGCCCTCCCGGACGCCGGCCGCACAGTGCTCCGCGTCCAGGAGGTGCACGACCGGGCCCAGGTCTTCGTCGACGGGCAGCCGGTCGGTGTCCTGGACCGGGAGAACCACGAGCACGCGCTCACCTTCCTCGCCCCCCGGCGGGGCGCCCGCCTGGCCGTGCTCGTGGAGAACCAGGGCCGTGTGAACTACGGGCGAGCGATGCACGACCACAAGGGACTGCTCGGTGCCGTCACCGCCAACGGCCTGATCCTCGACGACTGGTACAGCCGTTCGCTGCCGATGGACAACCCGAGCGCGCCGTCCTACACGGCTCTTGACACGTCCGCGCCTCCGGTCGGACCGGCTTTCCACCGCGGACACGTGGACATCGCCCGCCCGGCCGACGGCTTCATCGCCCTGGACGGCTGGGCCAAGGGCCTGGTGTGGATCAACGGCTTCGCTCTCGGCCGCTACTGGTCCCGAGGCCCGCAGACCACGCTCTACGTCCCCGCCCCGGTCCTACGGGCGGGCCGGAACGAAATCACCGTCCTCGAACTGCACGCCTCCACCACCCGGACGGTGGAGCTCCGCGGCATAGCCGACCTGGGGCCCGTCGAGGACTGAGAGGTCGTTTTCACCTTTGATGCCCTTGTATCTGCCGATTCTTGAGGTGCGGGGTTGCGATGATGGTGGGGCTGGGGGTGCGGTTGATGCCTGTTGGTCGGGTGAGGTGACAGGTGGGGCGGGGTGTAGCTTGCGCCTGTTTCATTCCAGGATGCCCTGCCTGTGTGGCTGTGCTTCCGTCGTCACTGCCGTGCGCCTGGGCGCACATGGTTCGCAGCGGTAGGTCAGGAGCATGCCTG